>NZ_SRRP01000001.1 GCF_004785935.1 Streptococcus rubneri
TACACCTGTACCCATGCCGAACACAGCAGTTAAGCCCTAGAACGCCGGAAGTAGTTGGGGGTTGCCCCCTGTGAGATATGGTAGTCGCTTAGCAAGATAGGAAGTTAGAAGACTTCCTTTTTTGGGAGTTTAGCTCAGCTGGGAGAGCATCTGCCTTACAAGCAGAGGGTCAGCGGTTCGATCCCGTTAACTCCCATAGGTCCCGTAGTGTAGCGGTTATCACGTCGCCCTGTCACGGCGAAGATCGCGGGTTCGATTCCCGTCGGGACCGTAGGAACGAAGTTTCTAGAAGATAATGATACGACTCGTTAGCTCAGTTGGTAGAGCAATTGACTTTTAATCAATGGGTCACTGGTTCGAGCCCAGTACGGGTCATTATAGCGGGTTTGGCGGAATTGGCAGACGCACCAGATTTAGGATCTGGCGCTTTACGGCGTGGGGGTTCAAGTCCCTTAACCCGCATAGAAGAATAATAATGAGCCGGCTTAGCTCAGTTGGTAGAGCATCTGATTTGTAATCAGAGGGTCGCGTGTTCAAGTCATGTAGCCGGCATTTTTTTATATAAAGAAACAGATGCGAACGTAGTTCAGTGGTAGAACACCACCTTGCCAAGGTGGGGGTCGCGGGTTCGAATCCCGTCGTTCGCTTGAGGAGGCCGGGGTGGCGGAACTGGCAGACGCACAGGACTTAAAATCCTGCGATTGGTAACGATCGTACCGGTTCGATTCCGGTCCTCGGCATAGACTTAGGTTGAAGAAGAAGCACCCTTAGCTCAACTGGATAGAGTACCTGACTACGAATCAGGCGGTTAGAGGTTCGACTCCTCTAGGGTGCATGGTCGCAAGACTATGTAGCAATTGAATAGAAATGAGCACCCTTAGCTCAACTGGATAGAGTACCTGACTACGAATCAGGCGGTTAGAGGTTCGACTCCTCTAGGGTGCATAAAGCGTAAGCTTTAGTTCGGGAAGTAGCTCAGCTTGGTAGAGTACTTGGTTTGGGACCAAGGTGTCGCAGGTTCGAATCCTGTCTTCCCGATAAATATGAAAAAGGTCTTTTGGCCTTTTTTTGTTTACTCTTTTCACCATTTTCTACAACAAAATAGGCTTCATAATTCCTATGGTGGTTTTACCCACTACAGAAATTATAGAGCCTTTTTCTATAGCAACTGATATTCGTCAATCAGCATAATCGTTTCTCGACCTTTGTTATCAACGATTCTGACTTGCCTTGGGTAGTAAGGGTCGAAAGGAATAAGGAAATCAATAGCGATTTCTAAGGGGAAGTCTTTTTGACTGAAGCGAAGGGTTGTTTTTCCTTTGCGATTGATCAGTTCAAATTTTAAAACAGAATTTAAGGGGTAAACGTGTTTGAGATAGTTATCAATGACATACCAGAAACTATCTATAATATCATCTGGTAAGCTGGTCATGACTCCAAAACTTGCATAGCGACCTCTTGTATTTGTAAACGCCATAGTGTCTCCCTTCCTATTTTTTTAAGTACATAGTACTTGTTTTACTTGGATATTGCAAGTATTAAGTTCGAAAAAAAGAGCTTTCGCTCTTTCCAACTTTATTTATTTCGCAGTTCAACATAACGGTTGTACCAAATTTTAATGTATTCCTCAGAGAATGGACCTAATTGATTGTTGATCCAATCTACAAGGATTTTGACATTTTCTTTTAGGATAAAGTCAATGTCATCTGAATAATTCATTTTGCGTTTGTGCTGTTCGTATTCTTCTACGTCCAGCAGTTTCTTATCACCATCTGGGAAGACTTTGACATCAAGATCATAATCTATATACTTTAGTGCTTCTTGGTCCATATAATATGGACTGGCAAGATTACAATAATAGGATACTTCATTACCTCGTATCATAGCGATGATATTGAACCAGTACTTCTTATGAAAGTAGACAATTGCTGGCTCTCTTGTAATCCATCTTCTACCATCCCTCTCTGTGACGAGAGTATGATCGTTGACGCCGATAAGTGCGTTTTCCGTAGTTTTTAGTACCATGGTGTCCCGCCAAGTTCGGTGGAGACTTCCATCATGTTTATAACTTTGAATTGTAATAAAGTCGCCTTCTTTAGGTAGTTTCATAACTTACCAACTTTCTACAATCTAAGTACATCCCCTATATTGTATCATATTTTCATGAAAATAAGGGATTTTCATGTATTTTTATTTAAAGGAATTCGCGAAGAGCTGTAGAAATGTCAGAGTAGTCATACCCTTTGCGAGCAAGAGCTTGGGTGAGGCGTTGTTTGAGTTCGTAGCCCTCATATTTTCGTGAGTATTTCTGATACTGTTTTTCCACTTCCTTCATAATGAGGTCGAGAGTTTGTTCTTCATCTTGCTCGATGTCTAATTGGTGGTAGGCTTCTTTAGCAACTTCATAACTAAAGCCTTTATTGATGAGAGTTTGTGTGATTTTATCTTTTAAGGCTCTTGGTGGAAGTTTTTTAATGTATTGCTTAGCTAGTTTTTGGGCAGTTCGTTGAGCTACTTCGGAAAAATCAATTTCTGAGGTAATCTGATCAGTATAGTGGGAAGAGACACCTTTTTGAATGAGCTTTTGCTTGAGGAGATAGGGTCCCTTGTCACCTGAGAGTTGATTGGATTGAAAGATGGCGCGAGTATAGGCCAAGTCATCGATCCATTTGTCTTCTTTTAGGGTGTTCATGACGGTTTCAATGGTAGATTCGTCAATTTCATGCTTGGCTAAGTAGTCGCGAACTTCGCGAGCTGTTCGGGCTTTAAAGGAAAGGTGGTAGAGGGCTAAATTTTTAGCATGGGAGAGCTGGGCAAAGGTTTGGATTTCCTTGAGTTCTTCCTGGCTAATTTCCTTGTCTCGTGAGAGCATGAAGCGGACGATGGTGTCTTCTGTAATGTAGAGGGAGTGGGCTTGATCCAGCTCTAGAAAGTAGAGACGTTTTTTCTTTTCTAATTTGGTGATTTTCATAGGATTCCTGTTTCGTTTGAGTTTTATTGCATAAATAATCAGTCTTTCTCTCTATATTATTCGTATTCTTATTGAGAAATGGCCTGTAATTCCTTGTTTTTCTTTTCAATTTTATCATATTCTAAACGAATGAGAAACTACATGGTATAATAGACATATGAATCTAAAAGTTAAACAAAGAATTCCTTTGAAAATCAAGCGAATGGGAATTAATGGAGAAGGGATTGGCTTTTACAAGAAAACCTTGGTCTTCGTGCCTGGGGCTTTAAAGGGTGAAGATGTCTTTTGCCAAATTACTGCGATTCGGAAGAACTTTGCAGAAGCCAAGCTCTTGTCTGTCAACAAGGCTTCCAAGTATCGGGTAACGCCAACCTGTGATATCTATGAGACCTGTGGGGGCTGCCAGATCATGCATCTGAAGTACAGCAAGCAGTTGGAGTTCAAAACGGACTTGCTGCAGCAGGCCTTGAAAAAATATGCTCCTGAGGGGTATGAAAATTATCTGATCCGTCCGACGCTTGGGATGGAAAAACCACAGTATTATCGGGCCAAACTTCAATTTCAGACGCGTAAATTTAAGGGGCAGGTCAAGGCTGGTTTGTACGCCCAAAATTCCCATTATTTGGTGGAATTAAGGGAGTGTCTGGTCCAGGATCCAATCATTCAGGAAATCGCTAACCATGTAGCGGAGTTATTGACCTACTACCAGATTCCGATTTCAGATGATCGGAAGCAATTGGGAGTTCGAACCATCATGGTGCGCCGGGCTCGTAAGACTGGACAGGTCCAAATGATCGTGGTGACGAGTCGGCAGATTAATTTAACAGACTTGGTCGCGGATTTGGTAGAAAAACACCCTGAAATTGTGACGGTGGCAGTCAATCTGAATACCTCCAAATCCAGCGAGATCTATGGAGAGAAGACACAGATTATTTGGGGACAGGAGACCATTCGAGAAGGGGTCTTGGATTATGAATTTTCCTTGTCTCCTCGTGCCTTTTATCAGTTAAATCCTGAGCAGACAGAAGTCCTCTATAGTGAAGCTGTCAAGGCCTTGGATGTATCACCAGAGGATCATTTGATTGATGCCTACTGCGGGGTTGGGACCATTGGTTTTGCCTTTGCGGACAAGGTCAAGAGTGTCCGGGGGATGGACATTATCCCTGAAGCGATTGAGGATGCCAAGTACAATGCTAAGCAGATGGGATTTGCTAACACCCACTATGAAGCTGGGACGGCTGAGGAAATTATTCCTCGTTGGTACAAGGAAGGCTATCGGGCAGATGCAGTCATTGTGGATCCACCACGAACAGGACTGGGGGTTCAATTGATTGACACCTTGTTGCGCTATGCCCCTCAAAAGATGGTTTACGTTTCTTGCAATGTTTCCACCCTGGCGCGGGATCTCGTGGACTTGACCAAGGTGTATGATGTCGTCTACATCCAGTCAGTGGATATGTTTCCCCATACAGCTCGGACAGAGGCTGTCGTCAAGTTAGTCAAGAAAGCTTAATCAAATAGGGATCAACAATGGATATTTGGCAAATCATGTATGAAAAGGCCAATCAGAGGGATGAGGAGCTTTCCCAGGAGGAGCGTTAGTTTCCTAGGAGCTTAGATGAGAGAAGAATGTGAGAGTGAGAAATGGATAATAAAATTGATGTATCGATTCCGGTTGCTCAAGTCATTGATCAACATCCGGAAGTATTGGACTTGTTGGTGGAGTTGGGCTTTAAACCCTTAGCCAATCCAATCATGCGCAATACAGTTGGGCGCAAGGTTTCCTTAAAACAAGGATCAAAATTAGAAGGCACTCCTATGGACAAGATTGTGCGAACGCTAGAGGCTAACGGCTATGAAGTTGTGGGGCTAGACCAATGAGCGATGAACGAATTCATGTCTTGAGAGACATCTTATTAGACCTTCATCATGGAGCTTCTCCTGAGTCGGTCCAAGAGCGCTTTGATGCGACCTTTAGCGGGGTGTCTGCGATTGAGATTTCCCTCATGGAGCATGAGCTGATGAACTCCGATGCAGGCATCACCTTTGAGGATGTCATGGAGCTGTGCGATGTCCATGCTAATCTCTTTAAGAACGCTGTACAAGGGGTCGAAGTGGCAGATACAGACCATCCAGGTCACCCGGTTCAGATCTTTAAACAGGAGAACTTGGCCCTTCGGGCCGCTATGATGCGGGTCCGCCGTTTGCTGGATAATTATGAGACGACGGATGATCCTGAGATGATCCAGGAGATTCAGAAAGGCTTGTTGCGTCAGCTGGGCTTGGTGGGTCAATTTGACCGGCATTACCGCCGGAAGGAAGAGTTGATGTTTCCGATTATGGAGCGCTATGGCCATGATTCTCCTCCTAAAGTCATGTGGGGGGTAGATGACCAGATTCGAAACCTCTTTGCGAAAACTCTGGATGTGGCCAAAGCCCTGCCTGATTCTGCCATTTCAGAAGTTAAAAAGCGCTTTGAAGCCTTTGCGCAAGAGTTTGAGGCTATGATTTTCAAGGAAGAGTCCATCCTCTTGATGATTTTACTGGAGGCCTTTAGCCAGGATGATTGGCTCTCCATTGCGGAAGAAAGTGATGCCTATGGCTATGCCATTATCATTCCGAGTGAGAAATGGGTGCCGAAACGCGTGGACTTCAAGGAAGAAGGAACAGCAGAATCAGAAGGTTCAGGTGATACCCTTACTTCTTCAGAAGGAGGCGAGCGGCGTCAGGTCATTGAGACTCCTGAGGGTCAGTTTACGATTACCTTCAGGCCTAAGAAAAAAGAAGAGAGTTTCGATCGCCAACAGCAACAAGCTTTTGGGCATGGCTTTCTCTCTGTAGAGCAGGCCAACTTGATCTTGAACCATCTGCCGATGGAGATCACTTTTGTCAATAAGGATGATATCTTCCAGTATTACAATGATGCAGCGCCTTTTGAGGAGATGATTTTCAAACGGACGCCGTCGCAGGTAGGACGCAATGTCGAATTGTGTCACCCACCAAAATACTTGGAGAAAGTCAAAGCGATTATGCAGGGGCTTCGAGAAGGGAAAAAAGACAAGTATGAAATGTGGTTCAAATCCGAATCGCGTGGGAAATTTGTCCATGTCACCTATGCAGCAGTGCGTGATGATGCTGGAGACTTTCAAGGGGTCTTGGAATATGTTCAAGATATTCAACCTTATCGAGAGATCGATACGGATTTTTATAGAGAAATGGAGTAAAGATGAGTTACGAAACAGAGTTTATGAAGGATTTTGAGGAGTGGATCAAGACCCAAGTCATGATCAATGAGATGGCCCTGACAGAAAGCAAGAAGGTCTATGAAGAAGATCAGGACGAGCGGGCCAAGGAAGCTATGATCCGCTATGAGAGTCGCTTGGATGCCTATCAATTCCTTCAAGGGAAGTTTACCAACTACCACGAGGGGAAAGGCTTCCACGATCTTCCAGATGGCTTGTTTGGAGAGAGAACCTATTAAAGGATTTCTGTGAAGGCCTTTGACTAGCTGGATTTGGCTGAAAATAGTGCAATGACTTGATTTTTCGAGGGATTGTGTTACAATAAAAAAGTTGAACAGACATCAACGAATTATCGAAAGTAATATTGGTGATGAAACCTTGTTGCCTTAGGGATTGATCACTGGATACGTAGGAGGAAAAATGGCAAAGAAGAACGTTAACCGTGCGAAACAATACAAACATCAAAATAGACATCTTTTGAAAAAAGCTGTCGCAACTGTAGGAGCAGCTGTTAAAGAAGCGCCTAAGAAAGTTGAGAAAGCAGCAAAAGCAGTAGCGAAAGAAGTGAAACAAGCAGCTTCTTCAGTAGAAGAATTCGCTGCAAGCTTGGAAGGTGTAGCACTAGATCGTGCGCAAACATTCTATGATGAAGGTATTCGCTCTGTTGCGGACTTCGCAAACTGGACAGAGAAAGAGTTGTTGGCCCTTAAAGGAATCGGCCCAGCTACTATCAAAAAATTGCAAGAACTTGGTGTCAAGTTTAAATAATCACTTTTGTGATTTCTTGCTATTTCCAGGAAAACTTGATAAAATGAAGCTGTTAGAGGTGTTTTGAGTCCCACATTTTACAGAAAGTGGCGGTGCTGAGAAGTCCACAAATGTGTCAAAACTAGTTGCTAATGGATGAAAATGAAATAAACAAAGTTGCGGGCTCTGCCCGAAATTGGGTGGTACCGCGGATTAATACATTCGTCCCTGTCATGTAGATGGCAGGGGCGATTTTTTGTAGAAAGAGAGGGAGAAGGATGACAAGAGCAGAGTTGCCAGAACGAATCGAAACCGAGCGACTGATCTTACGAGTCCGTACCGTGGCGGATGCCGAGGATATCTTTGACTATGCTAGTCGTCCAGAAGTCTCTTACCCAGCAGGTTTTCCACCCGTCAAGACCTTGGAAGATGAGATTTATTATCTAGAGCATATCCTTCCTGAGCGTAATCAAAAGGACAATCTCCCAGCTGGCTATGGAATTATGGTCAAAGGGACGGATACAATCATTGGTTCTGTCGACTTCAACCATCGCCACGAAGACGATGTGCTGGAGATTGGCTATACCTTGCACCCAGACTATTGGGGGCGAGGCTATGTGCCTGAAGCAGCGCGTGCTTTGATTGATTTAGCTTTTAAAGAACTTAACCTTCACAAGATAGAACTGTCTTGCTTTGGTTACAACCTTCAAAGTCAACGAGTCGCGGAAAAACTTGGCTTTACCCTTGAAGCTCGCATAAGAGATCGCAAAGATGCCCAAGGCAACCGCTGTGATGATTTGAGATATGGCTTGCTGAAGAGTGAGTGGGAGGTGGATTGATGCATGTTTTCATCATTGGGGCTCCAGCTGCAGGGAAAATGACCATTGGTCAGGAACTTTCGAAACTCACTGGTGCGACTCTCTTTTTCAACCATCAACCAATTGATTTCGCACTCGAAATCTATCAGGATTTTACGGAAGAAATGTGGGAATTTGTTCGTAGCGTTAACTTTTCTTTTCTTGGAACAAGCGCCAGGCATCATCGGTCGGTAATTTTAACAGGTGTAACTGATTTTTCAAATCAATATCATCTGATGTATTTGAAGGATATTCAAGATTTATTAAATGAGTATCATCAAGAGATTCTCTTTGTTGAATTAGAAACGTCTCTTGAGGAGCGCTTACGTCGCAATCGGACGGAGAATCGGTTGAAATACAAACCCTTGAAACGGAATTTTGAGATATCTGAAAGAGAAATTTTAGAGACTGATAAAACAGATCAACTTAATTCTCAAAAGCAACCGAGTGGTCTTCACCACTACCTGAAAATTGATAATACGAATCTGTCTGCAGAAGAAGTCGCAAAGCAGATTCAAGAAAAAATGAAAACAATAGAGAAAGGACACACACATGTCTAAAGAACTTTCACCTAAATACAATCCAGCCGAGGTTGAGGCTGGTCGTTACCAAAAATGGCTTGACGAAGATGTTTTCAAGCCTTCAGGCGATAAAAAGGCTAAGCCTTATTCTATCGTGATTCCACCACCAAACGTAACTGGTAAACTCCACCTTGGTCACGCTTGGGATACAACTTTGCAAGATATCATTATCCGTCAAAAACGCATGCAAGGTTTTGATACGCTTTGGCTTCCAGGGATGGACCACGCGGGGATTGCGACTCAGGCTAAGGTTGAGGAGCGCTTGCGTGGCGAGGGCATCAGCCGTTATGACCTCGGTCGTGAGAAATTCCTTGAGAAAGTCTGGGAATGGAAAGACGAGTATGCCACTACTATCAAGGAACAATGGGGCAAGATGGGGCTCTCTGTAGACTACTCTCGTGAGCGTTTTACGCTTGACGAAGGCTTGTCAAAAGCTGTTCGTAAGGTCTTTGTGGACCTTTACAAGAAAGGCTGGATCTATCGTGGTGAGTTTATCATCAACTGGGACCCAGCAGCTCGCACAGCCCTTTCTGATATCGAGGTGATCCATAAGGATGTTGAAGGTGCCTTCTACCACATGAACTACATGCTGGAAGACGGCTCATGCGCCCTTGAAGTGGCAACCACTCGTCCTGAGACTATGTTTGGGGACGTTGCTGTTGCGGTCAATCCAGAAGACCCACGCTACAAGGACTTGATTGGTAAAAATGTCACCCTTCCAATCGCTAATAAACTCATCCCAATCGTTGGGGACGAACACGCAGATCCTGAATTTGGTACTGGTGTCGTGAAAATCACGCCTGCCCACGATCCAAACGACTTCTTGGTTGGTCAACGCCATAACTTGCCACAAGTTAACGTCATGAACGATGACGGAACTATGAATGACTTGGCCTTTGAATTTGCAGGTATGGACCGTTTTGAGGCTCGTAAGGCAGTCGTTGCTAAGTTGGAAGAAATCGGTGCCCTCGTTAAAATCGAAAAACGTGTCCACAGTGTTGGTCACTCAGAACGTACAGGTGTTGTAGTTGAGCCACGCTTGTCTACGCAATGGTTCGTTAAGATGGACCAATTGGCTAAAAATGCCATTGCCAACCAAGACACTGAGGACAAGGTAGAATTCTACCCGCCTCGTTTCAACGATACCTTCCTCCAATGGATGGAAAATGTCCATGACTGGGTAATCTCTCGTCAGCTCTGGTGGGGTCACCAAATCCCTGCTTGGTACAATGCTGAGGGTGAAATGTACGTCGGTGAAGAAGCGCCAGAAGGTG
Organism: Streptococcus rubneri; assembly: GCF_004785935.1. GTDB lineage: Bacteria > Bacillota > Bacilli > Lactobacillales > Streptococcaceae > Streptococcus > Streptococcus rubneri. The sequence goes on from NZ_SRRP01000001.1 coordinate 9,673, forward strand.
ACGGATGGACTCAGGACGAAGACGTCTTGGATACGTGGTTCAGTTCTGCCCTTTGGCCATTCTCAACCATGGGCTGGCCGGATGTCGACTCTGAAGACTTCAAACGCTACTTCCCAACTTCAACCTTGGTAACAGGTTATGACATCATCTTCTTCTGGGTGTCTCGTATGATCTTCCAATCTTTGGAATTCACTGGCCGTCAGCCATTCCAAAACGTCCTTATCCACGGTCTTATTCGTGACGAGCAAGGACGCAAGATGTCTAAGTCACTTGGTAACGGGATCGACCCAATGGATGTTATCGAGAAATACGGTGCCGATGCCCTTCGTTGGTTCCTTTCAAACGGTTCTGCACCAGGGCAAGACGTGCGCTTCTCTTACGAGAAAATGGATGCTTCATGGAACTTCATTAACAAGATCTGGAACATCTCTCGTTACATCCTCATGAACAATGAAGGCTTGACCCTTGAGCAAGCAACTGCTAATGTGGAAAAAGTTGTTAACAAGGAGGCTGGAAACGTTACTGACCGCTGGATTCTTCACAACCTCAACGAAACTATCGGAAAAGCAACGGCTAACTTTGACAAATTTGAATTCGGTGTGGCTGGTCACATCCTCTACAATTTCATCTGGGACGAATTTGCAGACTGGTACGTTGAGTTGACCAAGGAAGTCCTTTATAGCGATAATGAAGAAGAGAAAGTCATCACACGTTCTGTTCTCCTTTACACTTTGGACAAGATCCTTCGTCTTCTTCACCCAATCATGCCTTTCGTGACAGAGGAAATCTTTGGACAAATCTCAGAAGGCTCTATCGTTACAGCAGAATACCCAACTGTTAACCCAGCCTTTGAAGACCTTGCTGCCCACACTGGTGTGGAAAGCCTCAAAGACTTGATCCGTGCTGTTCGTAATGCGCGTGCAGAAGTAAACGTTGCTCCAAGCAAGCCAATCACCATCCTTGTTAAGACCAGCGATAGCGACTTGGAAACCTTCTTTAACAGCAATGTCAACTACATCAAACGCTTCACAAATCCAGAACACTTGGAAATCGCATCAACCATCCCTGCACCTGAACTCGCTATGTCAAGCGTCATCACAGGAGCAGAAATCTACTTGCCACTGGCAGACCTCCTCAATGTCGAAGAAGAACTGACTCGTCTCGACAAGGAACTAGCTAAATGGCAAAAAGAACTGGACATGGTCGGCAAGAAACTCTCTAACGAACGCTTCGTAGCCAACGCCAAACCAGAAGTCGTCCAAAAAGAACGCGACAAACAAGCCGACTACCAAGCTAAATACGATGCGACCGTCGCACGTATCGATGAGATGAAGAAATTGGTGAAATAAACATAGATTAAGCAGATTCTGATAAGTTGAACTAATATCAGAACTGCTTTTTTAGTTGTTTTATGGTAAAATATAAGAATAAAACAAAAAGCAATAGGAGGCCGATATGAAAATAAATGCAGTTGATTTATTTTGTGGTGTAGGCGGTCTAACGTATGGTATTCAACAGGCGGGTATCAATGTTGTTGCTGGTTATGATATTGATGAAAAAAGCAAATTTGCGTACGAGCACAACAATAATGCTAAATTTATTTTAAAAGATGTTAAGGAAATTGAAGACGATGAAATATTAGGATTATATCCATCAGATACTGACATAAAAGTACTGATTGGATGTGCTCCCTGTCAACCTTTTTCGACATATAGTCACAAATATAAAAACAATAAAAATACAATTCAAAAGATGGATTTACTAGACTACTTTGGAAAGCAAGTTAGACTGGTAAAGCCAGATATTGTTTCAATGGAAAATGTACCACAATTAGCTAAAGAAACTGTTTTTAACAATTTTTTAACATTACTAGAAACTGAAGGATATAAAGTAAATTGGAAAATTGCTTTTGCCCCTGCTTACGGCATTCCCCAAAATAGAAAACGTTTATTACTTCTAGCATCTAAATTTGGAGAAATTTCCTTTATAGAAGAGTTGTCTACAAAGGATTACCCGACTATTAGACAGGCTATAGGGGATCTGCCAAAGTTAAATGCTGGAGAGACCGACCCTTTAGATGTGTTGCATACAGCTCGAAATTTATCTAACATTAATTTAAGTCGAATTCGTAGTTCTAAGCCAGGAGGGACGTGGAGAGACTGGGATGATTCTTTATTACCGGAATGTTTTAAAAAAGAGAGTGGCGCAACTTATGGTTCCGTATATGGTAGATTAGAGTGGGATAAACCATCCTCTACAATAACAACACAATTCCCCGGTTATGGAAATGGTAGATTTGGGCATCCAGAACAAGATAGGGCACTTAGCCTTAGAGAAGGAGCTATTTTACAAAGTTTTCCACGAACCTATCAATTTATCAATAATTTAGACTCATTCTCCAATCAAAGAATTGCAACACAAATTGGCAATGCTGTACCTCCAAAGTTAGGTGAAGTAATTGGAACAAGTATAATGAAACATTTGGAAGTGTATTATGAAAAAACAACTTGATTTATTTAATGAAGAAAATAAAAAAGAAATTGAAAAACAAATTTTAGAACTAAAAAACGATTTGAATTATGATACCCGAGATTATCCAGTTGAATTTATTGTTTCGCTATACGAAAATGATTCAAGAATATTTACGCCTGATTATCAACGTGAAGAATCACTTTGGAGTATTTTGTACAAATCACGATTTATTGAGTCATTGATTTTAGATTATCCTATTCCTCTAATTTTTTTAGCTGATACTCCTGAAGGTAAATTAGAAATTATTGATGGTTTACAACGAATTTCAACATTAACTGAATTTTTAAATGATGATTTTGAATTGGAACATCTTAAAAAACTTACAAAACTGAATAATTGTTCTTTTGAAGATTTACCAAATTCAGAAAAAAATAGGTTAAGGGCTAAATCATTAAGAATTATTGTTTTAAAAGAATCTACCCCAAATGAAGTTCGTAAAGATTTATTTGATAGATTAAACACAAGTTCTCTTCGTGCAAATTCAAGTGAAGTTAGAGCAGGTAGAGAAAGTGATAATCCGTTGATGAGGCTTATAAAAGAACTTAAGAGTGATCCGATATTTATAGCAAATACTAACCTTTCAATAAGTGCAATTAATAGGAAAATGGATATCGAATTAATCAGTCGTTTTTTTGCATATAGCAATGATCTAAACTCATATGATGGTCATGTGACAAATTTTGTTGATCGTTACATTGCTAAAGAAGGTAAAGCTTGGGATGAAATCAAGGAAGAACATTTCAAAACTGAATTTAACAATACAATGCAATTCGTTCAGAATTATTTTGATAGAGGATTTCAAAAAGAAGATAGAAAACAAACACCTCGTGTGAGATTTGAAGCTATAGCAGTGGGTGTTAATCTTGCCTTGAGAGATAATCCTGAGTTAGAAAATGTTATTACCAGAGATAAAATAATAGAGATGTTATCTAGCGATAACTTTGTTAGATGGACAACAACAGATGCAGCAAATAACAGAAGTAAAGTTATAGATCGGATTTATGGTGTTAAAAATTTCCTATTAACAGGAAATTTCACTTCAGAATAATTAATATGGATAATTTAAAAATTGAGGTAGATCGTTTTATTATTTTTTTAAAGAGTATTGAAAGAACGTTTGTTGGAGTTCCTTTTGATGAATGCCATAGTTTTAAAGTTGAGATTATTCAACATAGTGAAGCTGAAGCTGTTTTTAAATCTATGAAATCAAATGTCGTAATCATGCTATATAATTATGTAGAGGCTACTGTTAGGAAAACTATGAGTGACTTTTACAATAAATTCAATACATCAGCGTCCTCATATTCTGAAGTGATTCTAGAGTTAAGAAAATTGTGGATTTCAAGCAAGATTAAAGATATTAAAGAAAATACTATTGTTGCGGATGTATTTGAAATGATTGAAAATTCTATTAGTCAAGAATTTTTTATTTCATTAGATTTTGAGAAAGATTTTTCCTTATCTGGAAATGCTGATGTACGAACTATAAAGGAAATCTTACATAAACATGGAGTACGTTTCGAAGAATCACAGTTTTCAGATTATGGTGGTTCGTTAAAGTCTATTAAAGATATGAGAAATAGTTTAGCACATGGAAACATTTCTTTTGAAGATAATGGCAAAGACTTGACAGTGGCTGATATAGAAAAATATAGAGACCATATTTATAGTTGTATAAATAATTTTTGTGAATTGGTGAATTCTCAAAGTTTTTGATTTGATAAAATATCAAAAATTACTGAAAGCATTATTAGTTGATAAAATTTCACGCCATGAAGACCAAATATTTTAGAAAGCAGGTTACTACATGACAAATTCTGTAAGTTCGAACCGACCTGAGAAGTACAACATTGCAGCTTTCTTCTCAGGTGTTGGGGGAATTGAGTTGGGATTTGAACAGACCAACGAGTTCAGAGTGGTGTATGCCAATGAATTTGATAAGTATGCGCGTCAGACTTATCGTTTAAATTATCCAAATACGCATTTGGATGGTCGTGACATTCACGACGTTCAGCCAGAGGATATTCCAGCTGAGCGCGTGGATGTGATTATGGGAGGTTTCCCATGTCAGGCCTTTAGTATTGCGGGTTATCGCAAGGGCTTTGATGATGATCGTGGCGATCTTTTTTTCGAATTGCTTCGCATGATTGAGGGATGCAAACCTCGTGCGATTTTCATTGAAAATGTCAAAAACATGGTCGGTCATGACCATGGGAATACCTTCAAGGTGATTCGTGAAGCCTTGACCGAGAACAACTACTTCATCAAGTGGAAGGTTCTCAACGGGAAAGACTATGGAAATATCCCTCAAAACCGTGAGCGGATCTACATCGTTGGTTTTGATACCAAAGAAGCCTATGACTTATTTGAGTTCCCTGAGGAAATTAAGCTGACAACGACTTTGAGTGATGTCATTGATTTTGGTGCCAAGCCAGATGAGGCCTACTATTATCGAGAAGGGAAGCAGAATTTCTACGCTGATCTCAAGGCCAATGTGAACAGTCAAGACACGGTCTACCAGTGGCGTCGTCAATACGTTCGTGAGAATAAAAACGGCGTTGTTCCAACCTTAACGGCCAATATGGGAACAGGCGGGCATAATGTTCCGTTGATTTTGACTGACACTGGGGAAATTCGTAAGTTAACACCAAAAGAAACCTTCAATGTACAAGGTTATCCAAAGACCTTTAAGTTGCCTGAGGGTGTTTCCAATGGTCAACTCTACAAACAAGCTGGAAATAGTGTGGTCGTCCCTGTAATTAAACGCATCGCAGAGCGGATTGCTTTTGCCCTTAATGAGAGCAATGGCCCGTCTCAACTGGATCGTTCAGGAAAATTTGCGATTATCTATACCAAGATGAATGGTCAGTTTGAAGGCCAGTCTTATGTGAAAGATTTTGTATCCACTTATGAGGAAGCAGAAAAGAAGATTGCCTCCTATGAGGATGGTCTTGCCATTTTATCAGACGAAGATTATTTCAGATTGGTAAAAAAACGTGGAAATTTTGAATTTTACAGCATTATTTAACGAATTATATAAGTAAGGGGACTAGTGAAAATCTAGTCTTCTTTTGATATACTTAAATAAGAAGTGAGGATTGAATGATGTGGGAACACCTAAAACAAGAACAAAAGGATAAATACAAGACGCTCATTACCAATTTTGCTAGTCTGAGTGAAGCCTTTTCTCAAAAAGCAGAGGGTGAAGATTCTGATGATCGAGAAAGCTATGTTGCTCCGATTGTTAATTCAAAATTCCAAGAGACTGTTTTCCAAAAGGCTTTTCATGCGGTTGGGGAGGATATTGCCAATACTTCTTACGATGCTTCGGTTGTCGTTGATGAGCAACATAAGTATTTGGTTGGGATTAAATCCTTTGGTTTGGATTCAGGGGATCAAAAAATTGCTCAGTTCAAGAAAGATTCACAGTCTTGGAATGAGTTGTTGAGTGAAATTCGATTTCATGCTGAGATTTCACTGGACAAGGAAACAGCTGATAAAGAAAATCGTGCTCGCTATGAAAAACTGGCTAGGGAGATTGCGACCTTACGAAATCAACGGATTGAATCCTCAAAAGCTCTCATTAAGGGATTTCATTCTGATTCTAGTCACGTAGAAGCCGTTTATCATGTCTTGATGCCAACTTCGAAAGGACACAAGCCTCAGATCCATGTAGGAGAGACGACTTATCTGCCGGTTGACCTAGATAATCTCAAAATTCTAGGCTCAACGACTAAGAACAATCCGACAAATTTCCGTTTTACGGACGGTCAGCATGACTACAAATATACGGCTGCAGATAGTCAGCTCCATATGACCTTTAGGAATAAGGAGATTGTGGTTGATACTTGGGATGTGAATTATGTCGAAGATCCCTTTTATCTCTTTGAACACCTTCACTTATTGACCTCAGAAAAAAGTGATACTGAGGTTCTTGAGACGGTGTCGTGGGTGATCACAGACAAGCATGGAAATGTAGAAGAAAATTCTGGCTTTAATGCCTTTAATGGTGGATCAAAATTGGCCAAAAAAGATCGCTTGCCACGGATTTTAAAGATTCAGGAAACATTTAAAGACAGTCTGGCTCCAGAAGAACTAGCTTTTGTGACCTTTTCTTTGGAAGAAATTCTCTTGAAAAAATGGTCTACCAAGGAAGAAAAAGCTCAGATGAAGTCCATTCGCGAGGACCTGATTCATTTTGTACACGAGACGGGAAATGAAAAATTAGTCAAAGAAATTGAACAGCTGGTGTATCGTCCGGTCAGTGAAGTATATATCCCTCTTCCAGACTCCAAACATTTCCATGAAGAGCGTCCGGACTTTTTTGGTAAAGGGATTGGAAGGTTTGAGCTAGGTACGAGTAAACTTGCCCTCCCGAAAGAAGAACGGACCTTTAAGTTACGATTTTTATCATCAAGTGATGTGATTACTGCCTATATCAACCAAGAAGCTGGGAAGGCCATTCAATCAACTGATAAGCAAGAAATCCTTGGCAATTGGATTCTTCGTGGAGTCTTTCAGTTAAAAGACAGAGAGATCCTAACGGGTAAGAAATTGTCTCAGTTAGAAATTAACAGTATCCGTCTTTCCAAATTCAAAAACGGTGAAATTGGTATGGAATTCATCTGGATCGATGTGGACAATCCTCCTGCAGATGCGATTGGTTGGGTTGCGAAAGCTTCTTCATCCACACAATAAAAGAACCTCCTAGTTTATCTAGGAGGTTCTTTGTATTCTGTAGTGGGGCTATGGCCTAGGTAGGTATAAATCCGTGTCAGTGGAGATTGGGGATGGGTGGAGACGCGAAAGTGAAAGTAGTGGTCACGGTGGTCGCGACTCTGGGTATGGTGGAGTCTGAAATAGTTGCGCTGGCCTGTCGACATGGATCTCAGCAGGTCATCTTCTAAAAAGACCAAGGGGGTCGCAGTCGTTGCCAATCGGTAAAAATCATGCTCGAACTGCTGGTAATTGTCTGAAAAATAATCGAATTGGAGTTCGTGTTTATTCAGGGCTGGTTTCATAGCTAGAATCTCCTGGTTCAATAGAAAAAATAGTCGAAAGAAGGAGAGAGTGGTAGTGGTGGCTATTTTTTATGAGGACCTCGGAAGGGCTTAAGGTATAGACCTGGCCGTAGTAAACGGCGACTTGATTGTCCTGGAGGGTAGAGAGGGAGAGGGGAGTCTCTTGCTGATAAGCCTGCTCGAGGAGGTGACGGATTTCTTGGTTTGAGAGGAGGCGAAGCTCTTCGAGAGAGAGCTGGTTTGTTTGTAAGGCCGTCGAATGCTCAGAGAGGAAGAATCCGGCCCACTTGGCCATGCCCCGGTCTTGGAAGTCGCGTGCCGACTGATAGGGGAGATAAGAACGATCAATCATGCTAAGCCATCTAAACCTCCTGCAGAGTGGCCTCCGGTCAGTTTGCTTCGAGCCAGAGCGCGCGAATTTTCTAATAGGGCAGAGCCCTTTTGTAGAGAAGCAAAGCCAAACCGGTCACGGATGTGGTCAATGGTCTCTTGGAGGGCTTCTTCTCTTTGGGTTTGCTCAGGGTCATCAAATAGGGAGATCAGCTGGAAGCTCTCCTCTACGAGCTTCCCATAAAAGACTCCGATCTGCCGGATGGCTCCTCCCTGGTAGTGGGAGCGAAAGAGCTGGATGACTTCCTTGGCTAATTGAGAGGTAGAGTTGGTCGGATCAATCTTTCGCTGGCAGTGGATGGAGGGAAGCTGTTCCTGCTTGGAGTAGCTGGCGTGGATGGAAACCAGTTGTGTCTTTTTCTTTTCCCGACGCAAGCGGATAGCGACCTGCTCAGCCATCTCTCGAAAGACCAGTTCAATATCGCTTTGGCGGTGGTAGTCACGGGGAAGGATTTGCGAATTTCCTAGACCGTGAGACTTTGGTCGATAGGGACGATGGACATTGCTTTCATCGATCCCATGGGCATGAAACCAGAGCTGGACGCCCATGACTCCAAATTCTTTTTTGAGCTGGTCTGGATTGGCCTGGGCTAGTTCATAGATGGAGTGAATGCCTAGTTTGTTCAGGCGTTTTTCTGTTCGCTGGCCGATCCCCCAAAAATCGGTCAGTTTTTTTATCTGCCAGACTCGACTGGGGACGTCTTCGTAAGACCAGTTGGCCCGCATGGTTTTCTGGTGCTTGGCTTCGTTGTCCAGGGCCAGTTTGGCCAGGAGTGGATTGGCATTGCTCATCCCGACAGTAGCGTAGATCCCAGTTTGCTGCCAAATACGCTTTTGGATCCGAGCAGAAAGGAGGTCCAGCTTGGAGCGTCGGTCTAGCTGAGGATCGGGAATAAAGTAGTTGAGAGAGCTGGTCAAATCAATAAAGCCCTCATCAATGGAATAGGGGTAGATGTCATCTGGAGCCGCAAATTCTTGAAAGACTTGCTGGATTTCCATGTTGACCTGAATATAGGCATTCATGCGAGGGGGCACGATAAAGGTGCGCTTGGCCCAACTTTCGATATAGTGGACAAAGGCTGGATCTGTAGGCAGGCCTTGCTTACGGGCCAGGTAGTAATTGAATTTCCTCGTCTTGAGATCGAAGGGCAGATCATAGCTCCGCCCGACATTTTTCTTCCCAAAGACCTGCTTGAAAACGGGGGAACTGGCTAAGATGAGGCCAGCAGAATTGTCGCTTCGACTCATGACACAAAGAGAAGTAGTCAAAGGGTTGAGCCCGAGGCGGACGCATTCACAGCTGGCATAGAAACTTTTCATATCCACAAAAGCAATATCAGACCTGGGCTCACGTGAATAATCAAAGAGCATGTCTAGACCTCCAGAGGGAGGAAGTGGCCGACCACGATACCGACGATTTTTGGTTCATCTTCGTAGGGGGCAAAGAGGTCGTCATAGGCTGGGTTGATGGATTCTAGGCGGAGGCCCTCCTCTTCTCGATAGACTTTTTTGATATAGGTCTTTCCATTCCACATGAGGGCGTAGACTGCTCCATCATAGTCAAATCCGGTCTGTTTCATCAAGGCAACGGAACCGTTTGGATAGCTTGGTTCCATAGAATCTCCAGACACCCAAGAGGCAAAGTCGTGTTGGATCTCTTGGTCAAAATAGACGGTCTCGTAGTCAGTCTCATTGTCATAAAAGGTATGACCATGTCCAGCTGCCAAGTCGATAGAGAGGACACGGTAAGGGACCAAAGAGACGACCTTTTCTTGCTCTGCTAAGAGTTGGCTAGCCAAGAGATCGACTTTTTTCTGATGGGGTGGAGTTAGTAAAGGGTAGGTGAAAAGCGCTGAGCTCTTGTCGACAAAGTAGTCCTCTTTAACGGAGAGGCGCTTGGCCAACCTCCTGAGATTTTTATCGTGCGGCTCTGCTAAGCCATTCTCCCAACTAGAGTAGGTCTTGCGACTAATCTCTAAGGATTCGTAGACCTGAGCTTGGGTCAGGCCCAGCTCAAGTCGCCGGTCTTTTAATTTTTTTGCATCAAACATCTGCATTCTCCTATGTAACGTTTTAAAAGTTACGTATAGTATAGCAAAAAAAAATTCGGACTTCAAGAGAAAAGTGAGAGGATTTTTCTTTAGCAGCGAAAGAGATTTAACCTAAGCGGATCTCAGATAGGAGAGGTGGGTGTTTTTGTATCTTTTATCCAAATTTTGATATAATAATCTCTATGAAGATTGTATCAGGTACCTATGGAGGGCGTCCTCTTAAGACGCTCGAAGGAAAGACAACGAGGCCTACTTCAGATAAGGTCAGAGGGGCTATGTTTAATATGATCGGTCCTTATTTTGATGGGGGGCGGGTCTTGGATTTATATGCTGGGTCAGGCGGTCTGTCCATCGAGGCGGTGTCTCGGGGGATGGAGCAGGCTGTCTTGGTCGAGAAAGATCGCAGAGCCCAAGGGATTATTGCTAGCAATATCCAAATGACCAAGGAAAGTCATAAGTTTCAATTGCTGAAGATGGAGGCTCACCAAGCTCTCAGTCAATTGCAGGGGACTTTTGACCTTGTCTTCTTAGATCCTCCCTATGCCAAGGAGCAGATCGTAGCCGATATTGAGGCGCTGGCTGAACGAGACTTGCTGGGAGAAGAGGTCATGGTCGTCTGTGAGACAGACAAGGCAGTGGACTTGCCTGAGGAGATTGCTTGTCTAGGAATCTGGAAAGAAAAAATCTACGGAATTAGTAAGGTGACGGTTTATGTCAGATAAAATCGGATTATTTACAGGTTCATTTGACCCAATGACCTTGGGACACTTGGATTTGATAGAGCGAGCTAGTCGCTTGTTTGATTGCTTGTATGTAGGCATCTTCTTTAATCATGAGAAGAAGGGCTATTTTACCATTGAGCAAAGGGAAGCCATGGTGACAGAGGCAGTGGCTCATTTGTCCAATGTAAGAGTCATCACCTCAGAGGCAGAGTTGGCTGTAGAAGTGGCTAGACGGTATGGGGTGACGAGCTTGGTTCGCGGTTTACGCAATAGTCAGGACTTCCTATATGAAAGCAATATGGACTACTTCAATCACCAGCTGGCTCCAGAGCTTGAGACCATCTATCTCTGTGCCCAGCCCCAATACCAGGCCTTGAGCTCGACGAGAATTCGCGAGTTGCTGACCTTCCAGCAGGATGTCAGTGCCTATGTCCCAGAGAGTGTTATAAAGGAGATGAAATAAAAGGAATGAATGAATTTGAGAAACAAAGGGCTCAGCTACCAGAAAGCCCATTTGAACCTGTACGCAAAAAAGATAGTGTGTGGCGGACCTATCGCTGGCCCCTTATTGGGACCTTGCTTCTGATTTTGGCCTTGCTAGCTTTCTTTGTTCCCCTGCCTTACTATCTGGAAATGCCTGGGAGTTCAGAAGATATTCGCCAAGTGATGCGCATCAACCAGAAAAATGATGAAGCATCCGGTTCGTATGATTTTGTCACTGTTGCCGTCAAGCAAGCGACCTTCTCGGATATAGTCTATGCCTGGGTGACTCCTTTTACAGATATCCACTCTGAACAAGAAATGACTGGTGGCAGTTCCAGTGAGGAATTTTTCCGGATTAATCAATTTTATATGGAAACCTCTCAAAATACTGCCAAATACCAAGGATTAAAGACTGCTGGAAAAGAGACAGAGATGGAATTCTTAGGTGTTTATGTCATGCAAGTAGCAGAAGACTCTACCTTCAAAGGCGTTCTAAATATTGCGGACACGGTTACGGCCGTGAATGACAAAACATTCAAGAGCTCAAAAGAGCTCATCGAGTATGTTGGTTCCCAAAAAATTGGGGACAAGGTCTCAGTGACCTACACAGAAGATGGTCAGACCAAGATAGCTGAAGGAAAGATTATTAAGTTGGTCAATGGCAAGAATGGGATTGGGATTAGCTTGATTGACCGGACAGAAGTGAAGAGTGACGTGCCGATTGAGTTTGCGACAGCTGGCATCGGTGGTCCAAGTGCCGGGATGATGTTTAGTTTGTCCATCTATACCCAAGTAGCGGATCCAGACCTTCGTCAGGGACGCCATATCGCGGGGACAGGGACTATTAACCATGATGGGACTGTCGGAGATATCGGTGGAGTGGATAAAAAAGTCGTAGCAGCAGATCGTGCTGGTGCTGAAATCTTCTTTGCCCCTGATAATCCGGTGACAGAGGAAGTTAAAAAGAACAATCCGAATGCCAAGAGCAACTACGACGAAGCGGTAGAAACAGCTAAGAAAATTAAGACCAAGATGAAAATTGTTCCTGTCAAAACCTTGCAGGATGCCATCGACTATTTGAAAAAGAATTAAAGTAGCTTGCTCGACATAGTTTGTACTTGAAAGTATGAGCTGATGTTGGTAGATCGGAATATTCATCTTCCAATCAAATTCAAGTTTTTGCATATCAATCTCTCTATTTTTAGAGAGATTTTTTTTTTATACTAGTGTCAGAAAGAAAGGGAGGTAGTGAAATGATTCAAACCAGTTTGTTTTCCATTTCAGTATTTTTAGCGGGAGTTCTATCCTTTTTCTCCCCGTGTATTTTGCCACTGATGCCAGTCTATGTAGGGATCTTATTAGATTCTGAGCATGAAAAAACGGTGCGTATTTTTGGAAGAGATATTTCTTGGTATGGTTTGGTCAAGACCCTCTGTTTTATTGCTGGTCTATCAACCGTATTTCTCATCCTAGGTTATGGTGCAGGGGCCCTTGGTCAGGTACTCTATGCTCCCTGGTTCCGTTACCTATTAGGAGGGATTGTCATCTTATTGGGAATCCATCAGATGGGCCTCATCAATCTTCAGCAACTCCAAAAACAAAAGAGTATCCAACTGAAGAAGGACGAAAAACGCAATGAATTCTTCAATGCTTTTCTGATAGGGGTCACCTTCAGTTTTGGTTGGACCCCTTGTGTCGGACCAGTTTTGAGCTCTGTTTTAGCCATTGCCGCTTCTGGAGGAGATGGGGCTTTACAGGGTGCTCTCCTGATGCTGGTCTATACATTAGGCTTGGCGCTACCCTTCTTAGTCTTGGCTCTAGCTTCTAGCTGGGTTCTACAACATTTTGCTAAACTCAAGCCCCACATGGGAACCTTGAAAAAAATTGGTGGTGCCCTCATCATCTTGATGGGCATCTTGCTGATGCTAGGAAATCTTAATAGCCTAGCATCCCTGTTTCACTAATCTTGAATGATTAAAGGAGAAAAATCATGAAAAAAATTCTTACACTTACCATTGCTACGCTTAGCCTTGTCACTTTAGCAGCTTGTTCTGGACAGAAATCAGATTCAGACATGAAAAAAACGGATGATAGTAGTATGATGAAGAAGGACGATATGAAGAAGGACGATATGAAGAAGGATGACATGAAGGATTCATCTATGTCCGATGATAAAATGAAAAAAGAAGACATGAAAGATTCATCTATGATGTCTGACAGCAGTTCTGAAATGAAGGACGATATGAAAAAGGATGAGATGAAATCCAGTGATTCAGAAATGAAAGACGAAAAGAGTGAATCATCTGATATGAAATCAGACCAATAAAGGACAGTAGGAAGAGGAAGTCGTCTGCTTGGGCGACTTTCTCCCTATTTATTAAAGAGGAGGAAGACATGAAAAAAATAGCCTTAGTAGCGACAGGACTTTTGTGTGTAGGATTGTTAGGGGCTTGCTCTAACCAAGGAATGGAATCATCCAACAAAAGTGAGACTAAGCAGACATCCACAATGGGACCTTCAGAGCAAGCTGGAAAGAAGGTTCAAGAGTTTAACCTGCAAGGAGTAGACGGTAAGAGCTACCGCTTATCAGATTACAAAGGGAAGAAAGTTTACCTCAAATTTTGGGCTTCCTGGTGCTCAATCTGTCTTTCAACATTAGGCGACACAAATGATTTAGCAAAGGCAGAGGAGGGTAAGGATTATGTGGTCTTATCCGTTGTAGCTCCAACCTTTAATGGTGAAAAATCGGAAGCAGATTTCAAAAACTGGTACCAGTCTTTGGATTACAAGGATTTCCCGGTCTTGATGGACAGTAAGGGCGACTTGCTCAAAGAGTATGGGATTCGCTCTTATCCATCTGCTCTCTTTATTGCGAGTGATGGAACTCTCGCTAAGACCCATATCGGTTATATGAGCAAGGAAGACATCGTCCAGACTCTAAAAGAAATGAAGTAAGGAGGACATAAAATGGAAACAAAATGGAAACTCATTTCCATTCTTTTAGTGGGGCTATTTTGTTTTGGATTCTTTTTCCTTATCAAAGGATCCATGGCCTTGGATACATCAGATGCGACGACTGAGCAGATCAAAAAAGCGTCCATGAGTCAGACACCAGTAGCAAACAAAAAGAAGGAAGAAAAAGTCAATCCAGAAGACCAACGAGAAATCTATCTAGCTGGTGGTTGCTTCTGGGGTGTGGAAGAGTATTTTTCCCGTGTTCCGGGTGTCATTGATGCCGAATCAGGTTATGCCAATGGAAAAGGGGATACCACCAAGTATGAACTGGTCAAGCAAACAGGGCATGCTGAAACGGTACATATCACCTATAATGTCAAGAAGGTTTCCTTGAAAGAACTGCTTCTACACTATTTCCGGATTATTGATCCAACATCAAAAAACCGTCAGGGAAATGATGAGGGCAGTCAATATCGGACAGGAGTTTATTACACTGATGAAGCAGATTTGCCAACCATAAACCAAGTGTTTGAAGAGGTGGCGAAGAAGTATGATAAGCCTTTGGCTGTAGAAAAAGAAGAACTTGCTAATTATATCAAGGCGGAAGACTACCATCAGGACTATCTACAGAAACATCCGAATGGCTATTGTCACATTGATGTGAATCAAGCTTCTTATCCGGTTATTGACGCTAGTCGCTATCCAAAACCGAGCGATGAAGAGATCAAGAAGAAGTTATCGCCCGAAGAATATGCAGTGACGCAAGAGAATGATACAGAGCGTGCTTTTTCTAACCGCTATTGGGATAAGTTTGAAGCGGGCATCTATGTGGATGTCGTAACAGGAGAGCCTCTCTTCTCCTCAAAAGATAAATTTGATTCTGGTTGTGGTTGGCCAAGCTTTAGCCGACCGATCAGTCCGGATGTGGCAACCTACAAGGAAGATAAGAGTTTCAATATGACTCGGACAGAGGTTCGGAGTCGAGTAGGAAACTCCCATCTAGGCCACGTCTTTACTGATGGACCTAAGGAAAAAGGTGGCCTTCGTTACTGCATCAATAGCTTGTCAATCAAATTCATCCCTAAAGCAGAGATGGTGGAAAAGGGCTACGGCTATTTGTTGGACTATGTCTGAGACTTTTTGCAACCTACTTTGATATAATGAGTATAATAAGGGTAAGTAGGTGAAACACATGTATTCAATCATGATTGTAGAAGACGAAGAGCTAGTTCGGCAGGGACTTACTTCTCTAGTGAATTATGAACAGTTTGGGATGAAAGTCATTGACCAAGCGGAGAATGGGCGAATAGCTTGGGAAAAATTTCAAGCACAACCAGCTGATCTTCTCTTGACTGATATCAATATGCCACAGATGAATGGCTTAGATTTGGCCCAACTGGTCCGAGAGAAAGCTCCTTCCTGCCATATCATCTTTCTAACAGGCTATGATGATTTTGAGTTTGCTCGGAAAGCCATTCGACTCGGAGCAGATGACTATCTCCTCAAGCCCTTTTCAAAAGCAGATATTGAAGAGATGTTGGGGAAAGTCAAGAATAAGCTAGACGAGGAACGAAAGAAAGCCCAGGTTGAAACCTTGGTGGATCAGGGTCATTCGACAGAGTTGGAAGAGGCTATTCATTCCCGCTTAGCGGATTCCCAATTGACCCTCAAGGACTTGGCTTCTCAACTGGGTTTTAGTCCCTCTTATCTGAGTGTTCTAATCAAGAAAAAATTGGGTCTCCCTTTTCAAGAATACTTGATCCAAGAACGGATGAAAAAGGCCAAACTTTTACTCTTGACGACGGATCTCAAGATTTATGAGATTGCAGATCGGGTTGGTTTTGAGGATATGAACTATTTTTCTCAACGCTTTAAACAAGTAGTCGGTGTAACCCCAAGACAATACAAAAAAGGAGAGCATGAATGAAACGATACCCTTTGCTGATTCAGCTGATCGTCTATGTATTTGTCTTCATTCTCTTACTCTTGGGTTTGGTCGGTAGTCTATACTATCAAACTAGCTCAGCAACCATTAGCCAACTGACAGAGCGGACAACCCGCAATAGTATCGACCAGAGTAGTCAGTTTATCACCTCCTATCTGAAAAAATTGAAGCAGACCACCTCGGTCCTTAGTAAAGAAGAGACCGTTCGTCAGTTTGCTCAAGACAAGGAGGTGGGTCCAGAAGCCGTTCAAAGTCTGATGCGAACGATTATTGAGACAGATCCAGATCTGGTTTCGGCTGTCTTGGTGACTAAGGATGGACGCCTCGTTGCTACGGATTCTCAAATTAGCATGCAAACATCATCGGATATGATGAACGAAAGATGGTATCAGGAAGCTATCAAGGAGAGGGCCATTCCAGTCTTGACGCCGGCCCGGAAGGAATCCTTGTCTTCAGAGAAGGACAAGTGGGTGATTTCTATCACCCAGGAAGTGGTGGATGCTTCTGGTCAAAATCTAGGAGTTTTGCGCCTAGATATTGGTTATCAGAGCCTAGAGGCTTATCTGGATCATCTCCAACTAGGCAAAAAAGGCTTTAGTTTCATCGTCAATCAGAAGCATGAATTTGTCTACCATCCTAAAAAGACAGTCTATTCTTCCAGTCGGGAAATGCAGGCCATGCAACCCTATATTGCTGTCAAGGATGGCTATGCCCAAAAGGGGCAGAACTTTGTCTACCAAATTGCTATACCAGAGAGTGATTGGACCTTAATTGGAGTGGCTTCTCTGGAAGGTCTCCAGATGCTTCAGTCGCAAATGCTCTATTCCTTTATAGGTTTAGGAGTTCTCGTCCTCATCATGTGCTGGATGGGAATCTGGTTCATTCTGCGCTTGTGGATTAAACCCCTACAAGACTTACAGGCTGTCATTTTGAAAATAGGAGCTGGTGATTCCCACTTGCGGGCAACTACCAAGGGATCGCCCGAATTGGTAGATCTTGCTCAAGCCTTTAACCGTATGTTGGATCAAATTGAAAACCTTATGCAATTGGTTAAAGAAGAGGAACAAAACGCACGACGTTATGAACTGCGAGCTCTTTCAGCCCAAATCAATCCTCATTTCCTATATAACACCTTGGATACCATTGTCTGGATGGCTGAGTTTAATGATGGTCAGCGCGTGGTTGACTTGACTAAGTCCCTAGCCAAATATTTCCGCCTTGCTCTCAATCAAGGACAAGAACAAATTAGGCTTCAGGACGAAATAGACCATGTGCGCCACTATCTCTTCATTCAGAAACAACGCTATGGAGATAAGTTGAATTATGAAATTTTTGAAGAGGGGACGTTGGGAGATTATCAGCTTCCAAAACTGGTTCTACAACCCTTAGTGGAAAATGCCATCTATCACGGCATCAAGGAGATGGATCGACCGGGCATGGTACGAGTCACTTCGGAAATCAGAGAAGAACAAGTGGTCCTGACGATTTACGATAATGGACGAGGCTTTGCCTTGTCTGAGTTGACAGACCAAACCCTTCTTCGGCTAGGAGGCGTTGGTTTGCAAAATGTGGATCAACGCTTGCGGTTACAGTTTGGAGCTAGCTATCATATGGAGATTGATTCTAAGCTTAATAGCTATACGAAAATCACTCTTCATTTACCCCTCACATCACATGATGAACATTCATAGAGAGAGGGACAGAAATCGGTAATTCGTTAGAATTCGATTTCGTCGTCCCACCTCCGCACAGTTGAGTAGGCTGTAAAAGCTGATGAAATCAGCGTAGTAGAGCCCATTCAATCACTGCGTCTTGCTCGATAATCCAAAGACAATTGAGAGGCTAGGACTTTTGTCCCAGCCTCCTTTTTACCTTCAAAATGAAAATAGAGTCTTCTAAAAAACTTTCCTTAGGTGAGTACGGACGTTAGGTGAAATTATCCAGATGAAACAGGAAGAAGAGGTAAATTAAATCGTCAGATTTTTTACAGATTTTCTCTTTTCCGTTGAAATTCTATCTAAAGATAGGGATTTATGATAAAATAAAGTGTTACAACTAAAGGTATGAATAAAGGAAAGCTATGCGCAAAGAAATATCCCCTGAATTATTTAATTACAATAAATATCCTGGACCGGAATTTCGTCTGGTTGGCAATCAAGTGCTAGCAGAACAATTGACATTTGAACTGGTTGAGAACCAAAATGATGCCTTTGATGCGACGGTCTTTGGTCAGCGTTTTTCAGAGGTTTTAACCAAATTTGATTATATTGTCGGTGATTGGAGCAATGAACAGTTGCGTCTACGTGGCTTCTATAAGGACGATCGTCCGGTCACAGATGCAGAGAAAATCAGCCGTCTGGAAGATTATTTACTAGAATACTGTAGCTATGGCTGTGCTTATTTTGTCCTAGAAAATGCAGAACCCCGTCGAGCATCCTTTGACAAAAAATCTTCTCCAAAACAACAGGAAGAGGGCAACCGTTCTGCTAAGCGTGGCGGTCGTCAAAATCGCCGAAATCATTCTAAGAATCAGCCACGAGAACGTGAACAAGAGCAAAAACAAAAGACTTCTCAACCAAAGAAAAAGAACCGTCAGCGGTCTAGAAAAAAAGATGCACAGGGTGAGCAAGAACGCCACTTTGTCATCCGTCAAAAGTAAAGAGAGAAAAGAGATAAGATGAAACCTTCAATTTATGGCCTGACTCGACAAGAACTGATCGAGTGGGCAGAAGAAAATGGTGAAAAGAAATTCCGAGCTACCCAAATCTGGGAATGGCTCTATCGGAAACGCGTTCAGTCATTTGAAGAAATGACTAACCTATCGAAGGACTTGATTGAAACCTTGAACGACCAGTTCGTGATCAATCCTTTGAAACAACGAATCGTGCAAGAGTCGGCAGACGGAACCGTCAAATACCTTTTTGAATTGCCAGATGGCATGTTGATTGAGACAGTATTGATGCGCCAACACTATGGCTTGTCAGTCTGTGTCACCACTCAGGTAGGTTGCAACATCGGCTGTACCTTCTGTGCATCTGGTTTAATCAAGAAGCAACGCGATTTGAACAGTGGGGAAATCGTTGCCCAAATCATGTTGGTTCAAAAATACTTTGACGAACGTGGACAAGATGAACGCGTCAGCCATATCGTTGTGATGGGAATTGGTGAGCCGTTTGATAACTACAAGAATGTCTTGAGCTTTGTCCGTACGGTGAATGATGACAAGGGACTGGCTATCGGTGCGCGCCACATTACCGTTTCAACGTCTGGCTTAGCCCATAAGATTCGTGATTTTGCTAATGAAGGGGTTCAGGTCAATTTGGCAGTATCCCTGCATGCTCCAAACAATGACTTGCGTTCTAGCATCATGAAAATCAACCGCGCCTTCCCAATCGAGAAACTGTTTGCGGCGATTGAGTACTATATCGAAACGACCAACCGCCGGGTAACCTTCGAGTACATCATGCTCAATGAAGTCAATGATGGTGTCGAACAAGCCTTGGAATTGGCAGAACTTCTTAAAAAGATCAAGAAGCTATCTTATGTCAACTTGATTCCTTACAACCCAGTTAGTGAGCATGACCAATATAGCCGGAGTCCAAGAGAGCGCGTGATGGCCTTTTATGACACCTTGAAGAAAAACGGAGTCAACTGCGTGGTTCGTCAAGAGCATGGTACGGATATCGATGCCGCTTGTGGCCAATTGCGTTCCAATACGATGAAGAGAGATCGGGAGAAAGCCATTGTTGAAGAAGCTCAACCGTAACAACTGGCTGCTAGAAGAAGGGCAATTAACAAATAAAGGAAGACAACTGCTACTAGGTGGCAGTTTCTTCTATTTTGTCCTGCTCTGCCTCATGTGTTTTCTCCCTCAACAGCCTGAACCAGGGATGGAAACACCTGGGATCCAACATTTTGGGCGAGTAGTCGTCTTATTGGTCCCCTTTAATTCCCTCATCAACCTAGGTCAAGTGACCAGTTTACTCCAGCTGATCAAGGTGTTTGTACAGAATATAGCCAACATCTTTCTTTTATCCCCTTTGGTCTTTCAACTGCTTTGGCTCTGGCCTTGGCTAGGCACTCGGAAACGCGTCCTTTTCTTTAGTCTAGGGATGAGTTTGTGGATTGAGCTCAGTCAGATTGTCCTAGACCTTTTATTTGATTTCAATCGGGTGTTTGAGATAGATGATCTGTGGACCAATACCCTGGGAGGCTACCTAGCCTATCTGTGTTTTAAATGGCTGCAAGCTTCTATAAGTAAGGACAACCTATCTTAGTTTGGTACAAAATCCGAACGATTGAAGACGATTTCAAATTTTGGGTTGACAAACTGTAGGCAGGAAGCTATAATAGCTTCAAGACATCAGAAAAGTAGGGATTTTCTCACTTCCAGGGAGCTTGTGGTGATTGTGAACAAGCAGTGGTGAATCTTGAAATGGGCTGATGCGTTTATGATGATGAATTTGAAACAATAAAAATTCGGTGAGCACACCTTATCGTGCACCCTGTTGTTAGACAGGTCAGAGATGTAGGGGAAAGACTATTTTCCTACAATGGAGGTGGCACCGCGGTATCGAATCGTCCTCACACAGATTTTTCTGTGTGAGTTTTTTTGTATCTCAAAAGGACCCTGTGAGACTGCAGCTCAAAGGGCCAGCGAGAGAGAAAAAAGATCATAAACAGGATTGAAGATATAGAAAAGAGGACACAATCATGACAGAAACAAAAGGCTATTTCGGACAATTTGGTGGATCTTTCGTACCAGAACCTATTCAAAACTTGCTCGATCAATTAGAGGCAACTTTTGAA
Source organism: Streptococcus rubneri (assembly GCF_004785935.1). GTDB lineage: Bacteria > Bacillota > Bacilli > Lactobacillales > Streptococcaceae > Streptococcus > Streptococcus rubneri. Next base: position 30,581 of record NZ_SRRP01000001.1, read on the forward strand.
CAGTATAAAAATGACCCAGAATTTATCGCAGAATACAAACATTATCTGAAAGATTATTCTGGACGGGAAACACCGCTCTACTTTGCGGAAAGTTTGACAGATCATTTAGGTGGGGCGAAAATTTATTTGAAGCGCGAAGACTTGAATCACCTAGGTTCTCATAAATTGAATAACGTCTTGGGGCAAATTCTCTTGGCTAAACGCATGGGCAAAACACGCGTGATTGCTGAAACAGGAGCTGGTCAACATGGTGTGGCTACAGCAGCTGCGGCAGCTAAGTTTGGTATGGCCTGTGATGTCTACATGGGGGCAGAAGACGTGGAGCGCCAACGTCTCAATGTCTTCCGCATGGAAATGATGGGGGCAACCGTCCATGCGGTTGAAACAGGTACTAAGACCTTGAAAGACGCTGTAGATGCTGCTTTTGGAGCATGGATGGCAGATTTAGATGCTTTTTATGTCTTGGGTTCTGCTGTTGGCCCTCACCCTTACCCAACCATTGTGCATGAATTTCAAAAAGTGATCAGTGAAGAGTCTAAACGTCAAATCTTGGAAAAAGAAGGCCGTTTGCCAGACTATGTGATTGCCTGTGTCGGTGGTGGATCCAATGCCATCGGTGCCTTCTCCCAATATGTAGGCGATGAGGAAGTCAAATTGGTCGGTGTTGAAGCAGCTGGTCATGGCTTGGACACAGACCAGCACGCAGCGACCATGACCAAGGGGACTGTAGGAGTTGTCGATGGGATGAAGACCTACGCTGTCTTTGGCGAAGATGGAAAAGTAGCGCCGGTTTACTCGATTTCTGCTGGTTTGGACTACCCAGGAGTTGGACCAGAACATGCCTTCTTTAAAGATTCTGGTCGCGTCGAATATGTGGCAGCGACAGATGATGAAGCGGTTCAAGCTCTTCTTCTCCTCAGTAAGACAGAAGGGATCCTCCCAGCTATTGAAAGTTCACATGCGATTGCAGAAGCTGTCAAACGTGCTCCACAATTGGATAAAGACAAGATTATCATCATCAATGTTTCTGGACGTGGGGACAAGGATGTAGCTGCTATTGCCGATTATTTAGAAGCGAAAGCTACAAAATAAGCAATCTTATCTGCTAAACATTGTAAAAAACAGTAAGGCATGATAACTCAGAAAAAGACAGGGAACGAAAGGAATCCGGTCTTTTTCTTTTTTAAAGACAAAGACTAGGAGGCCAATGAGGGAAGCCCCTTGCATGACTAGGAGGACTTGGACGGCCGAGAGGGTCAAAGAAAAAGTAGCCAGCAAGAGAAAATCCCCTGCTCCAATGCCGATGGAGTAAACAGCTGACAGGACTCCTAAGAAGAGAAAGACTCCCATCAAGAGGGTAGGACTGGTGAAAAACAGGCAAAGGGCGTGAAGCACTAGCCAGAGGAGGAGAGGGTACTCCATGGATCGCAAATCATAGATGGCTAAAACGCAACTGCCAAGAAGAACCAGGAGATGAGGAATGGGAAGAAGACCCTGGTAGCACAGCAAAAAGAGGAGACCACTCCAGGCTTCAAAAAGAGTATACCAGTAAGGAAGGGAACTCTGGCAGTAGCGGCAACGGAATTGAAAAAGGCATTGCGAAAGAATAGGGATCAAGTCTAGAAATCCCAAGGTCTGTTGACATTGGTCGCAATGGCTTCTTGGACGAATGATGGAGCTTTCTGGAAAACGGTCGATGACGAGACCTAAAAAGGAGGCCATACAGGCGCCGACTGTAAAAAAATAGAAGTTGATCATACTTATAGTATTCGTAAAAAAGATGACTAATGAGGATTAGAAATGAAACAATTTTCTAACTTTTCTTATTTGAGCATTTTCTCTTGCATTTCTTAATTAGAAGGATTATAATATAACTAAATTAGAATAATTCTAAAAAAGGAGAAATCATTTATGACAACAATCAAAAAAGAAGCAGCAAAAGACGTAGCAACATTTGCAACTATTAGCGAAGTAAGCAAGAGCTTAACCGATACAAAAGCGGTTTTGAATCAAGTGGTGGCAGACCTTTATGTCGCTCATATTGCCTTGCACCAAGTACACTGGTATATGCGTGGTCGTGGCTTCCTCGTATGGCATCCAAAAATGGATGAGTACATGGAAAGCTTGGATGCGACTCTTGATGAAGTGAGTGAACGCTTGATTACCTTGGGTGGTGCCCCATACGCTAGCATGGTTGAGTTCTTGGAACATAGCAACATCCAAGAAGAAAAAGGTTCATTCGAACGCTCTATGGAAGAAAGTTTGGGACGTGTCCTTTCTATCTTCCGCTACTTGGTAAGTCTTTATCAAAAAGCCTTGGATATCACAGATGCTGAAGGAGATGACGTGACCAACGATATCTTTGTTGGTGCAAAAGCTGAATTGGAAAAACATATCTGGATGATTGCCGCTGAATTAGGACAAGCACCAGGTTTGTAATCTGAAACTAAACAAACGAGCCTTCCTTGCTTGGGGGGCTCGTTTTTTGGAGGAGATTTTTCCTGTAAATAAAACAGGGACCATCTTGAAAATACTTGAAAGATTTGATAGAATAAGCACATGAAAACCCTGTACGATGTTCAACAATTTCTGAAAAAATTTGGAATCATTATTTATATCGGAAAACGACTTTACGACATTGAATTGATGAAGATTGAATTGAAAAGGATCTATGACGCTGGGCTGATGGAAAAATTGGATTATCTAGAAGCAGAAGCCGTCTTACGTAGAGAACACACACAGGAATTACGTTATTTAGAAGAGGATAAAGAAAAGTGAGTCTATTAAATGTTTTGGGTTGGTTAGTTGTATTTGGTATGTTCGGCTGGATGGGCTACAATTACTTCCGTATCCGTCGGGCAGCAAAAATTGTGGACAATGTAGAGTTTGAAGAATTGATTCGCAAAGGCCAATTAGTGGACCTGCGTGATCCGAATGAATTCCACGCTAAGCATATTTTAGGAGCTCGGAATATTCCATCCAACCAATTAAAAGTGAGCCTGGCTGCCCTTCGAAAGGATAAACCGGTCTTGCTCTATGAAAACAGTCGTGGTTCCCGTGTGACCAATGCGGCCCTCTTCTTGAAAAAACAGGGTTACAAAGATATCTATATCTTGTCCTATGGTTTGGATTCTTGGGATGGAAAAGTCAAGACGAATTAAGATCAAGGAAAATGTTGCTAAAGATGCTTGATGTATCATAATATAATGATATTAATGTTAAGGGGGTTCTAGAAATTGCAAGAAAAGAACAATTCCTCATTTGTTATGGGTATCATATCTATTATTCTTGCCTTTATATTTCCATTGTTAAGTATTATTTTTGGTATTTTAGGTTTGGCCTTGGCTATTTTAAATCAAAACGAGTCTGGACTAGACTATACGACAGAAAAAATTCTCTCTATTATAGGGATTGTGCTTTCTGTAATTTTCTGTCTTATATTCATCTCACAACTTTCGGGAATTAATTAAAACAAAAAAAGCTTTAAAACTAAAGCTTTTTTTGTTTTATCAACTGTTTTCTAAATAGTTTTTAATAATCTGTAATTCATCTTGGTTCAAAGGGCGGTATTGACCCTCTGCTAGCTCTGAATCTAATGTAAAATCCCCGAACTGAACTCGTTTTAAGGCAGTAACTTTGACCCCAATAGCTAAAAACATCTTTTTTACCTGATGAAATTTCCCTTCAGACAGGGTGATAAGGGCCTGGCTTTCGGTAAGGCTAGAGCTAAGGATTTCGAGTTTAGCGGGCTTGCATTTTCTCCCATCTAAGAAGGTGATTCCTTCTTGAAATTCCTCTATATGAGCGGGTTCGAGAGGGCCATTGACTGTTGCCGCGTATTCTTTTTCGATATGGTATTGGGGATGAAGGAGTTGGAAACCTAGAGGTCCATTGTCTGTGAGTAAGAGGAGGCCAGTTGTATCCCGATCCAGTCGACCGATAGGATAGGTCTTGGGGGTCCGGTCTTCTGTTCGGAGGAGGTCCAACACTGTAGGATGTTGGGCATCCTTGGTAGCGGTCACCAGTCCTTGAGGTTTATGAAGAAGAAAATAGTGATGGGAACAGTCGGTAAGGATCCGATCCTTCCAGCGAACTTCTTGGAGACCTGTATCTACATTTTGGGATAACTTTGTTGCAACAAGCCCATCGACCAGAATCTGCCTTTTGGCCAGGCATTGTTTGATTTCCTTACGAGGAATTTGGTAGTGGGCCAGTAATTGATCTAATCTCATAAAAAACAGGATAGCATGAAACGAAGAGAATGACAAGCCTCGAAACAACTGACAAACCTTGCTCAAAGGGTTGAAAAATTTTCATGAATGGACTGGTTGAATTTGAGAATGAGAACTGACTTTTTCGAAAGAAACCATGAAAACATTTACACTAGGGTTTGCCGTGTATTTTGGGAAAGACTGTGGTATAATTGTTCAGTTAGAAATAAATAGGAATGAAATAAGAGGAAGTCATGACAAAATTAAGAGAAGATATCCGTAACGTAGCTATTATCGCCCACGTTGACCACGGAAAAACAACCCTCGTTGACGAATTATTGAAACAATCTGAAACTCTTGACGCACGTACAGAGTTGGCAGAGCGTGCTATGGACTCAAACGATATCGAAAAAGAGCGTGGAATCACCATCCTTGCGAAAAATACCGCAGTTGCCTATAACGGAACTCGTATCAATATCATGGATACACCAGGACACGCGGACTTCGGTGGAGAAGTTGAGCGGATCATGAAAATGGTGGATGGGGTGGTCCTCGTCGTAGATGCCTACGAAGGAACCATGCCACAGACTCGTTTCGTATTGAAAAAAGCCTTGGAACAAGACCTTGTGCCAATTGTTGTAGTCAACAAAATCGACAAGCCATCTGCTCGTCCAGCTGAAGTAGTGGACGAAGTCTTAGAACTCTTCATCGAACTTGGTGCAGACGATGACCAGCTTGACTTCCCGGTAGTCTATGCATCAGCTATCAATGGTACTTCTTCCTTGTCGGATGATCCAGCAGACCAAGAAAAGACCATGGCGCCAATCTTTGATACCATTATAGACCACATCCCAGCTCCAGTTGATAACTCAGATGAGCCCCTTCAATTCCAAGTGTCTCTTCTTGACTACAATGACTTCGTTGGTCGTATCGGTATCGGACGTGTCTTCCGTGGTACTGTCAAGGTTGGGGACCAAGTTACCCTTTCTAAACTAGACGGTACAACCAAGAACTTCCGTGTGACGAAACTCTTTGGTTTCTTTGGTTTGGAACGTCGTGAAATCCAAGAAGCTAAGGCTGGTGACTTGATTGCCGTATCCGGTATGGAAGACATCTTTGTTGGTGAAACCATTACTCCGACAGATGCTGTTGAAGCTCTGCCAGTCCTTCACATCGATGAGCCAACCCTTCAAATGACCTTCTTGGTCAATAACTCACCATTTGCTGGTCGGGAAGGAAAATGGGTGACTTCCCGTAAGGTTGAAGAACGCTTGCAAGCTGAGTTGCAGACAGACGTTTCTCTTCGTGTAGATCCGACTGACTCACCAGATAAATGGACAGTTTCAGGTCGTGGGGAATTGCACTTGTCTATCCTCATTGAAACCATGCGTCGTGAAGGTTATGAGCTTCAAGTGTCTCGTCCAGAAGTGATTATCAAAGAAATTGATGGAGTCAAATGCGAACCATTTGAGCGTGTGCAAATCGATACACCTGAAGAGTACCAAGGTTCGGTTATCCAAACCTTGTCAGAGCGCAAGGGTGAGATGTTGGATATGGTTGCAACTGGAAACGGTCAAACTCGTTTGGTCTTCCTTGTTCCTGCGCGTGGGTTGATTGGTTACTCAACTGAGTTCCTATCAATGACTCGTGGGTATGGAATTATGAACCACACCTTTGATCAATACTTGCCATTAATTCCAGGTGAAATTGGTGGACGTCACCGTGGTGCCCTCGTTTCTATCGATGCTGGTAAGGCAACAACTTACTCAATCATGTCGATTGAAGAACGTGGAACCATCTTTGTCAACCCTGGTACTGAGGTTTATGAAGGGATGATCATCGGGGAAAACTCTCGCGAGAATGACTTGACAGTTAATATCACTAAAGCAAAACAAATGACCAACGTTCGTTCAGCGACCAAGGATCAAACAGCTGTGATCAAGACTCCTCGTATCTTGACACTTGAAGAATCACTTGAGTTCTTGAACGATGATGAATACATGGAAGTAACGCCTGAATCTATCCGTTTGCGTAAGCAAATCCTCAACAAGGCAGAGCGCGAAAAAGCAAACAAAAAGAAAAAATCAGCTGCAGCTGAATAAGAAATAAGAAAGGAGTGACAAAATGGTTTATTTAATTATAGGTATTTTGATCCTCCTTTTTTACCTTTTTGCAGCTCCAAAGAGTATTAGAGGAACTCTGAATGTAGTAACCTTGGTCGTATTATTGGTCTCTTTGGTGATTCTACTCTGCTTAGCGATTTTCCAAATTTTCCAATTGCCATCAGAATTTTTTGTTGGAGCTTTCTTGTCCTTCGTGGGCTACCTAGCTTTGGTAGATATTTCAAGATTACCAACCAAGTCAAAAAAACTGAGACAATAGAAGATTAATAAAGATTTAAAGTTTTAGAGCTGTAAAAGGGGAAGTCTTCTCTTTTGTAGCTCTTTTTTGCTTAGCAAGAGTCAAATAAATAATCAAATGATGAAAGAAGTGGGGCATCTTTGTCGGTTTGCTAATTGATTGTAGTAAGGGTATAATAAAAGAAAGCAATAAGGAGGGAATAGTGATGAAATCAAAAATGATTCGAAATTTGTTTCTAATTTTTGCTGGGATCAGTGTCTTACTCTTGGGATCTTGTAGTGGGAACTCCATCCCTAAAAAATCTTCTGGCGACTTTTCCCAGTATGAATATGCTGTTAGCTTCTATTCCTATCGCCCAAAGGGCAAAGGGGATATTCTAACGAAGCTCTTTTTCATTGACAAAAAAGGAGAACAAAAAGAATATTCTCTAAAGGGGTATAATGTTGGTACGCTTTTCCAAGAAGGAAATGAAATTTATGCCTACTCTTTTGGAGCTAGACCTCATTTGGTGTTCAAGTCCCCTTCTACTTATTCCGTTTATCCAAGTCAATTTTCCTTTATGGATTTTACTAACTATCCTGTTCGATTTGTTTCAAAGGGACAGAAAGGGTCGATTGAAGGATTATCTGTGGAGGATGGGAGGGTAGGTGTGTTGAGAAGTCGCATTCGCTACACTAACTCTAAAAACAAGCAGGTACTGTCACCAGAGGTTAATCTGAGCCTTGGTAAAGGGATCGAAGTCAACTCAAAAATTTTTGTTACAGGATTTGATTTAGTTGATGATGATATGAGTTTTCTCTACCTAGATGAGGAAAAGAACGAATTTGAGTTTATTGAGTTGCAGGATCCGTCTCAGTCTGACTTCCAGGAACTCTTATTGGTAGACGGGAAAGTGATAACCATTGGGAATCCTCATTTTAGTCGCTTTGATGATGAGGAGAAGCGAGAGGAAAAGAAAAATAAAGTTAGCCTGACAAGTATTGACCCAACTAGCTTAGAAGTAAAAGAAGAGATCTTTGAAGCCGAGAGAGTCCTCACTGCCTATCCTATTAAAAATCACTTTCGCTTTGTGACATCAGATCATCGATTGCTAGAATACACAAGTGACTTAAGACTGATTTCTGAAAAAGATTTATCCGATACTGATTTTGTCAACCTTTATAGTGACACAAGTCTAACAGTCCAAGAAGTACGTTATACGAATGATAAGGTCGTAGTCCTAGCAACTCCAGCAAAAGCTTCCACCAAAGAAGTGGGGATCATTGTCGAGTTTGATGCTGAAACCTTAGAGGTGAAAAAACGAATCACCATTCCCCTCTCTGAAAAAACAGAATGGAAGACGGATTCCACTGATTTGCTTCTCATTGATCATCCCTAAAATTTTTTGCTAAGAAATACAGAAAAGAAAGCCTGGTTCAAGTAGATGAATCTTTAACTTTCTTTTCCCAATAAAGACAACACCTACCGGTAAGTGATTACTTATTGCTTTTCGGTGGGTGTTTTTTGACTCGTACTGTAGGAGTCGAAGCCAATGGTGATGGCAGACGTTTTCTTTATTGATCGAGCCTTATGATGATTGAGGCTCACCTACCTAAGCGCATGAAATGATTCGCTCCTTGGATTGCATCGTTTCCTTTAATAATCAAGGTCGATGGGATGGTAGAGGAGTAGAGTTCTATAAATAAAAGAACCCAGTAACAAACCAAGAATGAAGCTAGGAAGGCTTCCTAGACGGTTAGGAGAATAGGTAGAGGTATACGAATTCGAAATAACATCAGTTGTAGGGATTTGATCAGTTGTTGTTTCTTTTACTGTCTTGGGGCTTTTTAAATTGTCTAAAAAAGGGTAAAATAGAAGGTGAACAAATTGGAGTAAAAAACAATGAAGACTATTGAAACATTTAAAAATAAAAAGGTTCTTGTCTTGGGTTTGGCTAAGTCTGGAGAATCTGCTGCCCGTCTATTGGATCGTCTGGGAGCTATCGTAACCGTCAATGATGGAAAAGCCTTTGAAGAAAATCCGGCTGCTCAAAGCTTGCTGGAAGAAGGGATCAAAGTCGTAACAGGAGGACATCCTCTGGAACTCTTGGATGAAGACTTTGCGGTGATGGTGAAGAACCCTGGAATTCCTTACAATAATCCTATGGTTGAACGGGCTCTTGAAAAAGGCATCCCTGTTTTGACCGAAGTTGAATTGGCCTACCTCATTTCAGAAGCGCCCATTATCGGAATCACTGGTTCAAATGGGAAAACAACTACCACTACCATGATTGGAGAAGTATTGACTGCTGCTGGACAAAATGGTCTCTTGTCTGGGAATATTGGGTTTCCAGCTAGTCAAGTCGCTCAGACAGCGACAGCTAAAGACACATTGGTGATGGAATTATCTTCCTTCCAATTGATGGGGATCGAAGCCTTTCATCCAGAAATCGCAGTCATCACCAATCTCATGCCAACCCACTTGGATTACCATGGATCCTTCGAAGGTTATGTAGCTGCCAAATGGGCGATTCAAAAGAATATGACGGCCAAGGATTTTGTGGTGCTAAACTTTAATCAGGATCTAGCCAAAGACTTGTCTCAGCAAACACAGGCTACTGTGGTACCATTTTCAACCCAAGAAAAGGTAGACGGAGCTTATTTAGAGGATGGTGTCCTTTACTTCCGAGGTGAAGCCGTTATGCGAGCAGATCAAATCGGAGTACCAGGTAGCCACAATGTAGAAAATGCTTTAGCTACTATTGCAGTGGCTAAACTTCGTGGCATTGACAATCAAACTATCCAGGAAACCTTATCAGCCTTTGGTGGAGTGAAGCACCGCTTGCAGTATGTAGCTGAGATTGAAGGGGTGAAGTTCTACAATGATAGTAAGTCCACCAACATTTTAGCTACTCAAAAAGCCTTATCTGGCTTTGATAACGCTCATGTCATCTTAATCGCTGGTGGCTTGGACCGAGGCAATGAGTTTGATGAATTGGTGCCAGATATTACTGGTCTTAAAAGGATGGTCATCCTTGGAGAGTCTGCTGAACGGGTGAAACGAGCAGCGGATCAAGCGGGTGTGGCCTATCTAGATGCGACGGATGTGGCAGACGCAACGCGTAAAGCCTTTGAATTAGCAGAGTCAGGCGATATCGTCCTGCTCAGTCCAGCCAATGCCAGCTGGGATATGTACGCGAATTTTGAAGTGCGGGGCGATGAGTTCCTTAAAACAGTAGAAGAGTTGAAAAAATAATATGAAAAAAATAGTATTCACAGGGGGAGGCACAGTTGGGCATGTGACCTTGAACCTTCTCCTCATCCCTCGCTTTATTGAGGATGGTTGGGAAGTTCATTATATTGGGGACAAGAAGGGGATTGAGCACCAAGAGATTTTGAAGTCTGGCTTGGACATCCATTTCCATTCGATTGCGACAGGCAAGCTCCGCCGTTATTTCTCTTGGCAAAACATGTTGGATATCTTCAAGGTCTTCTGGGGAATTCTCCAATCGATTTGGATCATGCTTCGTATACGGCCACAGGTTTTGTTTTCTAAAGGAGGCTTCGTTTCGGTTCCTCCTGTAGTGGCTGCACGACTTTGTCACGTTCCTGTACTGGTGCATGAATCAGATCGTTCCATGGGCTTGGCCAATAAAATTGCCTACAAGTTTGCGACGAAAATGTTCACGACCTTTGAGCAAGCGAAAGGCCTAGTGAAAGCCCAACATGTGGGAGCTGTCACCAAGGTCAATCAGGAACAAGTTCCAATCCCAGTTGAATTGGAAACCGTTTTTGCTCAATTTGATCCACAGTTACCAACCCTTCTTTTTGTGGGCGGGTCTGCTGGTGCGCGTGTTTTCAATGAGTTTGTCACAAATAATCGAGAAGCTTTGCTGGCAAGCTACAATGTCATTAATTTGACAGGGAATTCCTCCTTGAATGAGCAAGCTCCCCATCTTTATCGCGTGGATTACGTGACGGATCACTACCTTCCTTTGCTCCAAAAGGCAGACCTAGTGGTGACTCGTGGTGGTGCCAATACGATTTTTGAACTCTTGGCTATGAATAAACTGCATATCATCGTTCCTCTAGGGAAAGAAGCTAGCCGTGGAGACCAAATCGAAAATGCCCAATATTTTGTTGAAAAAGGCTATGCGCAAGCTATTGCTGAACCAAATCTGAGCATGAATCGTTTACAAGAAACGATAGAAAAAATGTTCCAAGAATCGGGTCGGTATCATCAAGCCATGAAAGCTTCGAAAGAGCTCCTTTCTTTGGATGACTTTTATAGTTTGGTCCATCAAGAAATAAATAAAAGGAAAAAATGACGGATAAAAAGAAACAGAATACTCCTAAAGAGGTAACTAAGTTGTCCGAATGGCAGAGACGAAATCAGGAGTATCAAAAGAAAAAACAATTAGAAGAGCAAGAAGAAAAAGAAAAGAAGGCACAAGAAGAGAAGGAAAGACAGGAACTTCTAAAAGAAAAAGCTATTTCTGAAGAGCAGGAAATAGACGAAGTTGCTCTCGGAATGGAAGATCCAGAAGATCAGACTGAAGAAACTGATGATGATTCTGAGCATGTTGAGTTGGCTGATCAAGATGATGAGGAGACTTCAGAAGCTGAGGAAGAAGAGGGAGTAGAAGAAAAAATCATTTATATTTCTGAGATTCCTGAGGAAAGTAGTGAAGAAGAGGTTGCTAAAAAATCCAAAAAAGAGCGCCTCATTGCAAAGCGCCATATATATCGTGCTCTTCCAATCTTAGTCATCAGCACCTTGGTTGCTATCTTCTCTACTTATCTCATGACCCCTATAGCTAAGCAAAAGGTGATCGAGTTTTCTGGGAATAATAATGTAGATCAAAACCTTCTCTTCAAAAAAAGCCAGATCAAGGACAAAGATTATACCTTGACAACTTTCCTGAATAGTGAGATTTATCTGGCTAATATGAAGGCGGCTAGTCCATGGATTAAGGATATTTCAATGCATTATGCCTTCCCAACGACTTTTAAGGTTCAGGTCACTGAGTACCAAGTATTTGGTTATTATGTGACGGAAGAAGACCATTACCCCATCTTAGAAAATGGAGAAGTCGTGGAAAGCCAAGTCGCCTCTGATCAATTAGCTTCTACCTATTTAATCGTCCGATTTTCTGATCGTGATTTGGTGAGGCAGTTTGTCAAACAAATGGGGAAAGTTTCAGCGTCCATTAAAGAGGAGATTGAAACAGTTGACCTAACTCCAAGTAAGGTTACCAAGGATTTAGTGACCTTAACGATGAAAGATGGAACAAAGGTACTCGTACCTATTTCACAAATCAAACGAAAACTTCCCTATTACCACCAGATCCGAAAATTGGTAGAAGATGGTAGTGTCATTGATATGGAGGCAGGGATTTATAGTTATAATTCCGAAACGATGGCGACCTTAGCTCAAGAGAAAAAAGAGAAGGAACAAGAGGAAAAGTCCATGAAAACGGAAGAAGGGGAAGAATCCGAAGAAAGCTCGACAGAATCAGAGCAAAGTGTGGCCCCTCTTGAAGGCCAAGAAACACTTCCAACTGAGTAGTGCCCCATAAATTATCTGAAATAAATAAAGAAAAATATGCCCACTATGGGCATATTTGTGTTATAATGAAATTTGGATAGTTCTAACTAAATGGGGCTATTAATTGATGTATAGGAAAACAAAAGAGAGAGGACTGGTGTAATGGCTAGAAACGGCTTTTTTACAGGTTTAGATATCGGTACTAGTTCAATTAAAGTATTGGTGGCAGAACATGTCAATGGAGAAATGAATGTAATTGGAGTCAGCAATGCTAAGAGTGCTGGTGTCAAAGATGGAATTATTGTCGATATTGAAGCTGCTTCGAATGCAATCAAAACTGCAGTCAGTCAAGCTGAAGAAAAAGCAGGGATTTCAATAAATCTTGTAAACGTTGGATTACCAGCGAATCTCCTTCAGATTGAAGCAACACAAGGGATGATTCCTGTAACCAGTGATTCCAAGGAAATTACAGATGCAGATGTTGAAAATGTTGTCAAATCTGCCTTGACGAAGAGTATGACACCTGATCGTGAAGTCATTACCTTTATTCCTGAAGAATTTACAGTGGATGGTTTCCAAGGGATTCGTGACCCTCGAGGAATGATGGGGATTCGTCTAGAAATGCGAGGCCTTCTGTATACAGGTCCTCGAACAGTTCTCCACAATCTTCGCAAAACCGTTGAGCGCGCAGGTCTTCAAGTTGAGAACATTATCATTTCTCCACTGGCAATGATTAAGTCAGTGTTAAACGAAGGCGAACGTGAATTTGGTGCAACCGTCATTGATTTAGGCGGAGGCCAAACAACCGTAGCATCTGTCCGTAATCAAGAACTTCAATTCACAAATATCTATCAAGAAGGTGGCGATTATGTCACGAAAGATATTTCTAAAGTCTTGAAAACTTCTCAGAAGTTGGCAGAAGGATTGAAATTTAACTATGGAGAAGCGTATGTCCCTGCAGTTGGAGACGAAGTCTTCCATGTTGAAGTGATTGGTGAAATCGAACCTGTTCAAGTAACTGAAAAGTACTTGGCAGAAATTATTTCAGCACGAATTAAACACATCTTTGATCAAATCAAACAAGATCTTGAAAGAAGACACTTGCTTGATTTGCCTGGTGGAATTGTCATCATCGGTGGTGGTGCTATTCTCCCTGGTATTGAAGAATTGGCTCAAGAACAGTTTGGTGTAAATGTCAAACTCTATGTGCCAAATCAAATTGGAATCCGCAACCCAGCATTTGCTCATGTGATTAGCTTGTCTGAGTATGCAGGAAATCTAACAGATGTGGATATTATTGCCCAGGCAGCTGTGCACGGAGATCAACGTCTTCGCCAGCAACCTGTTCAATTTGATCGTCCAGTTCAACAACCTACTCCAGCTCCTCAGCCGGTCCCAACCTATGTTCAAGATCAGATTGAGCCAGCGATTAATGTTGAAGCGGAGCATCCAGTAGACGAACAACATGGACAAGAAAAAACTACCTTTACAGACCGAATGAAGAATCTTATCGGTACTATGTTTGATTAAGGAGTGTAAGTATTTATGACATTTTCATTTGACACAGCGGCAGCACAAGGTGCAGTCATTAAAGTAATCGGTGTCGGTGGTGGTGGTGGCAACGCCATCAATCGCATGATTGACGAAGGCGTTGCAGGTGTAGAATTCATCGCAGCCAATACGGATGTTCAAGCACTTTCAAGTGCTAAAGCTGAAACTGTTATCCAATTGGGTCCAAAATTGACTCGTGGGTTGGGTGCTGGAGGTCAACCTGAAGTTGGCCGTAAGGCAGCAGAAGAAAGTGAAGAAGTATTGACAGAAGCCTTGCAAGGTGCTGACATGGTCTTCATTACAGCAGGAATGGGTGGTGGATCTGGTACAGGTGCTGCTCCCGTTATTGCTCGCATTGCAAAATCTGTAGGTGCTTTAACCGTTGCTGTAGTTACTCGTCCATTTGGATTTGAAGGAACAAAACGTGGAAATTTTGCTATCGAAGGGATCAATGAACTTCGTGAGCATGTAGATACCTTGTTGATTATTTCTAACAATAACTTGTTGGAAATTGTAGATAAGAAGACACCACTTCTTGAAGCTTTGAGTGAAGCAGACAACGTTCTTCGCCAAGGGGTTCAAGGGATCACTGACTTGATCACAAGCCCAGGATTGATTAACCTTGACTTCGCAGACGTGAAGACTGTTATGGAAAACAAAGGAAATGCCTTGATGGGGATTGGGGTAGGAACTGGTGAAGAGCGCGTGATTGAAGCGGCTCGTAAAGCTATCTACTCACCTCTCCTTGAAACAACTATCGATGGTGCAGAAGATGTGATCGTTAACGTTACTGGTGGTTTGGATATGACCTTGATTGAAGCGGAAGAAGCTTCTGAAATCGTTAACCAAGCAGCAGGACATGGTGTGAATATCTGGCTCGGTACATCAATTGATGAGACAATGAAAGACGAAATTCGTGTAACAGTTGTTGCGACTGGTGTCCGCCAAGATAAAGTGGAAAGAGTAAGTGGTATGACTTCTCATACACCAAGTTCTGGTCGCTTCTATCAAACCGGCCCTCGCGAACAACGGCCACAATCACCACAATTTGATCGTGACTTTGATTTGAAACAAGAAATCGAAATGCCAGCTCCACAACAACGTTCTCAACAAGAGACACCTCGTGGTTCTGCTTTTGGAGATTGGGATATTCGTCGTGAAAACATTGTTCGTCAATCTGACACCAATGCAGGACGTCAAGTTGACCGTTACGTGGATTCATCATCAGATGATGATGAATTGGAAACACCACCATTTTTCCGTAATCGTTAAGAATGAATGTAAAAGAGAATAAAGAGCGAGTATTTTCTCAGGTTGCTCATGCAATGGAGCAGGCAAGCCGCACAGACAGTGTTCAAGTGATTGCTGTCACAAAGTATGTGGGTGTTGACCAGGCTTTAGCCTTAGTAAGGGCTGGAGTTGGTCATATTGGTGAAAATCGAGTTGATAAATTTCTTGAAAAATATCAAGCTCTTAAAGAAGAGAGACTAACCTGGCATTTGATCGGGAGTCTCCAACGACGCAAAGTGAAGGATGTGATTAACTTTGTTGACTACTTCCACGCTTTGGATTCGGTAAAGTTGGCTCAGGAAATTCAAAAAAGAGCTACTCATCCGATTAAATGTTTTTTACAAGTTAATATTTCAGGAGAAGAAAGCAAGCATGGATTTGCGCCTGAGGAGTTAGATGCTGTCTTACCTGAAATTGAAAACTTGGATAAACTACAGATTGTTGGCTTAATGACGATGGCTCCTTTTGAGGCAAGTCAGGACGAATTGCAGAAAATTTTTGCTGCAACCCACCAACTTCAAACAGAATTACAAAAGAAACAGTTGAAAAATATGCCCTTTACTGAGTTGAGTATGGGAATGAGTCGTGATTATGATGTGGCTATCGCAAATGGATCGACTTTTGTTCGCATTGGGACATCATTTTTCAAATAGGAAAGAACTATGTCATTAAAAGATAAATTTGGTAAATTTATAGATTATTTTACTGAGGATGGAGAGGAGTATGAGGTACAAGAAGCCCCTGCCAAAGCGGTAGGAGAAAGCCACCCTGTACAGCCTGCTAAACCAGTTCAACAATCATCGAAACCGCGTCAACAAACTGTGGTAGCTGTGAAAGAACAAAAACCAACTCCAGTTGCAACGCCTCGTCCACAAAAAGCTTCTAGCTCCGTGGCTGAGTCTGCTCCATCACAAAAATCATCTTCTGAGAACATCACACGTCTGCACGAACGTCAGCAAGAATTGGCGAGGAATCGCTCCGTAGCTGAAGAAAAAATTACGATTGATGTTCGATATCCTCGTAAGTATGAAGAAGCAACTGAGATTGTGAATTTACTGTTGGTAAATGAAAGCATCTTGATTGACTTCCAATACATGACAGAGGTTCAAGCAAGAAGATGTTTGGATTACTTGGATGGTGCTCGCTATGTCTTAGCTGGTGATCTCCGTCGGGTAGCCAGTACCATGTATTTGTTGACCCCAATTGGAGTAGTCGTTAACATCGAAGATATTCGTCTTCCAAATGATGTGGAAGTCACTGAGTATGACTTTGATATGAAACGCAGTCGTTAAAATGTTTATTCTTCAATTAGTATATAATCTCTTCTATGTTTTTGAATTGTTGCTAATCATCTATGCCTTGCTTAGTTGGTTTCCAAATGCACCAGAATCAGGATTAGGTAAAATGGTTCAACGAATTGTCGAACCATTTTTGGGCCTATTTCGTAAATTACCTCTGCAAGTTGGCGGGTTAGATTTCACAGTACTTGTAGCTCTGTTAGTTTTATCTGGACTGCAAAGGTTTGTATTACAAGTTTTGGCACAATTTCTATGACCAAGGGATTTTATCAACATTATAACCGAGAAGATCATCCTTTTATCGATCGAGCCTTGGAATTGATTGCTAGGGTAGAGGAAAGGTATAGCTTTGAACTCACTTCCTTTCTCAATCCACACCAGATTGATATTTTACGTCAAATTGGTGCTCATCATGGTCTGCAAGTATTTTCTAGTGCTAAAATCCTCCCATCGGAATATGCCAGGGCTATTCTAGCTCCTAGTTATTATATATTAGAGGAAGCAGATTTTGAGATTAGCTTGTTAGAAGTGACTTATCCAGCAAAATTTTATACCTTGACTCATTCACAGGTCTTGGGGACTGTTCTTCACCAGTTGGGAATTGAACGGAAATCTTTTGGGGATATCCTTATGGGCGATGGGAAAGTTCACCTATTTGTGGAACAACGATTTTCAAGTTATTTCCAAAATAACCTGAAAAAAATTGCAAAAGTTTCTGTTAAGGTTCGTGAGGTAGACTATTCGAAACGGCTAATGGTCGAAGAAAAGTCGAAATTCAAGGATTTGCTTGTCACAAGTATTCGATTGGATAAATTAGTAGCAGCGACGTTTCAATTGTCCCGGTCAGTAGCTAGTCAACTGATTCAAGCTGGACAAGTGAAGGTGAATTATACTACAATCGATAATCCTAGTCGGGTGATCCAATTAGAAGATTTGATTAGTGTTCGTAAATATGGCCGCTTCAAGATGGTATCAGAAAATGGCCTTTCAAAAAATGGGAAACATAAATTAACTGTCGAAGTGTTTTCCAGTAAAAAATAAGGAGTAACTATGGCACTTACAGCTTTAGAAATCAAAGACAAACAATTTGGAGTAAAATTTAGAGGCTATGACGCTAGCGAAGTAGAAGAGTTTCTAGATATCGTATACCGTGATTATGAAGATTTGGTTCGTCAAAATCATGAATTAGAAGTGAAAATCAGCGGTATGGCTGAACGGTTAAATTATTTTGACGAAATGAAGGATTCATTGAGCCAGTCTGTATTAATCGCTCAGGATACAGCTGAACGTGTGAAGCATGCTGCGAATGAACGTTCTGAAACGATTGTTCGACAAGCCGAGCAAGATGCACATCACTTAGTTGAAGAAGCAAAAGCGAAAGCAAATGAGATTCTTCGTCATGCGACTGATAATGCGAAAAAAGTTGCAGTAGAAACAGAAGAATTGAAGAACAAAACTCGTGTCTTCCATCAACGTTTGAAATCAACCATTGAAAGCCAATTGAGTATCATTGATACACCTGAATGGGATGAAATCCTTCGTCCAACAGCTATGTACATTCAAACAAGTGACGAAGCTTTCCGTGAAGTGGTTGAAAAAGCTTTGGATGAGACCGTTCATCACAATTACGATGATGAAGCAATTGATTTGACCCGTCAATTCTCTCGCGCTGAAATTGAAGAGCTCCAAAAACATATTGAAGCTGTAAACCGTGAATTATCAGCTACTCAAGCTTTTGAAGGTCTGAATGAAAAAGTTCAAGAAGCTTTAGAAGAAGCGGAAAAGAACCACGTTGAGGAGCCAGTTCCAACTGTCACAGTTGAAGAACAACGTGAATCTGTTTCAATTTTATAATCTGTAAAAACAGTGACCTTATAAAATAGTTATAGCGAGCAGGTGATGGTGGAAGACCTGCACTTCCTTTTATAAAGTTGATCCTTTTACAAAATCTTAGTGGTGAAATAAGTAACCACTAACGCTAGTCAGCGTTAGCGACAAAAGAGGAGAAAGAGAGTATTCTCTTTCTTGAATAAAGGTGGTACCACGACTTGTCGTCCTTTTTGGCGGGGTCGTGGTCTTTTATTTTGTGTAATTATATTTTTAATAGGAGACTCCATGAAACTCAAAGATACATTGAATTTAGGGAAGACAGCTTTTCCAATGCGTGCTGGTCTTCCTACAAAAGAACCAGTATGGCAAAAAGAATGGGATGAAGCAAAATTGTACCAACGCCGTCAGGAATTGAACCAAGGCAAACCGCATTTTACCTTGCATGATGGCCCTCCATATGCAAATGGGAACATCCACGTGGGCCATGCTATGAACAAGATTTCAAAAGATATCATTGTTCGTTCCAAATCTATGTCAGGATTTTACGCACCATATATTCCAGGTTGGGACACTCACGGTCTGCCAATCGAACAAGTTTTAGCTAAACAAGGTGTCAAACGCAAAGAGATGGACTTGGTTGAGTACTTGAAACTTTGCCGTGACTACGCTCTTTCTCAAGTTGATAAACAACGGGAAGACTTTAAACGTTTGGGTGTTTCAGGTGACTGGGAAAATCCATATGTGACTTTGACTCCAGACTATGAAGCAGCTCAAATCCGTGTCTTTGGTGAAATGGCCAACAAAGGCTATATCTACCGTGGTGCGAAGCCAGTTTACTGGTCATGGTCATCTGAGTCTGCTCTTGCAGAAGCTGAAATTGAATACCATGATTTGGTTTCAACTTCACTTTACTATGCCAACAAGGTTAAAGATGGCAAGGGTGTCCTAGATACAGATACTTACATCGTTGTCTGGACAACAACTCCATTTACCATCACAGCTTCTCGTGGGTTGACTGTTGGTGCGGATATTGATTACGTCTTGGTCCAACCAGCTGGCGAATCTCGTAAGTTTGTGGTTGCTTCAGAATTGTTGAACAGCTTGTCTGAGAAATTTGGTTGGGCGGATGTTCAAGTTTTGGCTACTTACCGTGGTTCAGAATTGAACCAAATTGTGACAGAGCACCCATGGGATACAGCAGTAGATGAACTGGTGATCCTTGGTGACCATGTTACGACTGACTCTGGTACAGGTATTGTCCATACAGCACCTGGTTTTGGTGAGGACGACTACAATGTCGGTGTTGCCAATGGTCTTGAAGTTGCAGTAACGGTTAATGAACGCGGTATTATGATGGCAAATGCAGGTGCTGAGTTCGAAGGTCAATTCTACGACAAGGTTGTACCAACTGTTATCGAGAAACTTGGTAATCTTCTCCTTGCCCAAGAAGAAATCTCTCACTCATATCCATTTGACTGGCGGACCAAAAAACCAATCATCTGGCGTGCAGTGCCACAATGGTTTGCCTCAGTTTCTAAATTCCGTCAAGAAATCTTGGACGAAATTGAAAAAGTGAAATTCCACTCAGAATGGGGTAAAGTGCGTCTTTACAATATGATCCGTGACCGTGGCGACTGGGTCATCTCTCGTCAACGTGCTTGGGGAGTTCCTCTTCCAATCTTCTACGCTGAAGATGGCACACCAATCATGACAGCGGAAACCATCGAGCACGTGGCTCAACTTTTTGAAGAGCATGGCTCTCTCATCTGGTGGGAACGTGATGCCAAAGACCTCTTGCCAGAAGGATTTACCCATCCAGGTTCACCAAACGGTGAGTTCAAGAAAGAAACTGATATTATGGACGTATGGTTCGACTCAGGTTCATCTTGGAATGGAGTCGTGGTTAACCGTCCAGAACTTAAATACCCAGCAGACCTTTACCTAGAAGGTTCTGACCAATACCGTGGTTGGTTCAACTCATCACTCATCACATCTGTGGCTAACCATGGAGTAGCACCATACAAACAAATCTTGTCACAAGGTTTTGCCCTAGATGGTAAAGGTGAGAAAATGTCAAAATCACTTGGAAACACCATTGCTCCAAGCGATGTTGAAAAACAATTTGGTGCTGAAATCTTGCGTCTCTGGGTGACCAGTGTAGACTCTAGCAACGACGTACGTATCTCAATGGATATTTTGAGCCAAGTTTCTGAGACTTACCGTAAGATTCGTAATACTCTTCGTTTCTTGATTGCCAACACTTCTGACTTTAACCCAGCTGAGGATGCAGTAGCTTACGAAGAATTACGTTCAGTAGATAAGTACATGACTATCCGCTTTAACCAACTTGTTAAGACGATTCGTGATGCTTATGCTGACTTCGAATTCTTGACGATCTATAAGGCGCTAGTGAACTTTATCAACGTTGACTTGTCAGCCTTCTACCTTGATTTTGCCAAAGATGTTGTTTACATTGAAGGGGCTAAATCACTCGAACGCCGTCAAATGCAGACTGTTTTCTATGACATCCTTGTCAAAATCACCAAACTCTTGACACCAATCCTTCCTCACACTGCGGAAGAAATCTGGTCTTATCTCGAGTTTGAAGCAGAGGACTTTGTTCAATTGTCCGAGTTACCAGATGCACAAAACTTCCCTAACCAAGAAGAAATCTTGGACACATGGGCAGCCTTTATGGACTTCCGTGGTCAAGCTCAAAAAGCCTTGGAAGAAGCGCGTAATGAAAAAGTAATTGGTAAATCTCTTGAAGCTCATTTGACAGTTTATCCTAATGAAGTGGTGAAGACTCTTCTTGGGGCTGTTAACAGCAATGTTGCTCAACTCTTGATTGTATCAGAATTGACCATTGCAGAAGGTCCAGCTCCAGAAGGTGCAGTGACCTTCGAAGATGTAGCCTTTACTGTTGAACGGGCTGCTGGTGAGGTTTGTGACCGTTGCCGTCGCATTGATCCAAGTACAGCAGGACGTAGCTATAACGCAACCATCTGCGATCACTGTGCAAACATTGTGGAAGAAAACTTTGCAGAGGCAGTTGCAGAAGGATTTGAAGAAAAATGAATATGAAAAATCGCAGGGAGACAATCTCCTTGCGACTTTTCACTAATGAGGAAGATATGTGGTATCAAAAGGGATTTAAGGAACTAGAATTGAAAGACTTTTACCAAATTGTCCATCTGCGTCTGGAGACCCTTGTCGTGGAACAGACAAGAATCTACAATGATCTCGATGATGTTGACTTTAGAGCTATCCATCTTTTTCAAAAAGATGAGCAAGGAAATATAGACGGCTATGCGCGCATCTTCGAAAGGGGTCAGACGGTTCATTTTGGACGAGTGGCTGTGGCAAAAGACAGTAGGGGAAAGGGATTAGGAAAGGCCATCGTAGAGAAAATCTTAGAAGTCTGCGAGCAGAAGTTTCCCGGTCGGACCATTGAAATTGAGGCCCAAGAACAGGTGGTTGGCTTGTATGAAAAGCTAGGTTTTCAAACGGTGAGCGAGCCCTTTATCCTGGCTTCCACACCTCACGTAAAAATGATCTATCCAAAATAAAAGAACCTTCCATCTCATCCTCGAGCTGGAAGGTTTTTTCATCATTTTTCAATACATGAAAGGGAAGAAAAAATAAGGCTAGGGAGCCTTACTTTGTAATGGGAAAAGAAATCTCAATCAGATTGTCTGAATGGAGAGTTTGCATGGCGGCTTGGTCAACTTCCGCAATATTAATTTTCCGTTTTAAAAAGAACTCACGAATAGTTTCTAGTTCTGTTTCACGAATAGAACGGTGTTTATTACTAATCAACAGTTCGTAGTGAGTAGGAGCTTTGGTGAAGATAACATCGGTGTTACCAGCTGAATAGACCTCAACAAGGGTAGCATCGGTACTTTCTAATTGGCTTCTAACGAGATTGGCATGACTATTTGTCGTATTGATAAGCTTCATGTGAGATCCTCCTAAGCTCTAGCTAGGTTTATTATAGCACTTTTTTCTATTTTGTGAAAGAAGGCACTTAGATTTTATGGGCAGATTTCCACATTTTGATGCCCCATTTATGGCTTCCTCTTTTCAACTTTTCAATGGCTTCGTCGATTGGGAACCAGGCAAGCTTATTAAAATCTTCTAGCGGTTTTTGAGCTTCTACAAAGGATGTTACTTCATAGATATAAGCAGGATTGTAGTAGTGAGTGTCTCGGTGACTGGAGTAGAAGTACTCATCGGCTTGGCCATAATACTCGCCGATGGTCGCAGTGAAGCCTAATTCTTCGATCAGTTCGCGCTCGAGTGCCAAGAAATGATCCTCTCCTGCTTCGATTTCACCTCCGGGTAGGAACCAGGCTCCATTGGGAGCTTGAACAAGGATAATCTGATCCTTGGTTGGATTTGGAATCACCGCATAAACGCCATAACGATTGACGTAGTCAACATTTTCTTCTTTTATTCCAAAAGTTGCAACAGTCATAATGATACTCAATTCTTATTTTTTTATCATTATAACATAGATGGACATAAAAAGCAGTAAGATATAAAAATAAGAGAGTGGGACAGAAATCGGTAATTCGATAGAATTCGATTTCGTCGTCCCACCTCCGCACAGTTGAGTAGGGCTGTAAAAGCTGATGAAAGCAGCGTAGTAGAGCCCACTCAACCACTGCGTCTTGCTCAACAATCCAAAGACAATTGAGTGGCTAGGACTTTTGTCCCAGCCACTTTAAATGCGATTATTCAGTTACTTTTTCTGCTTCGTTAGCAGGTTTACTCTTTCCTTTGATGCAAATTTTACCATTGCTAGTCATGACAGCCTTCAGCTCTTTTTCACTAGGATTTTCTAGGTAGTAATCTGTAATGGCATCTTCAATATAGTCTTGAATGGTGCGACGAAGAGGACGAGCTCCCATTTTCGGATCGTAGCCTAAATCAACTAATTTTTCCTTGACCTTATCGGTAACATCCAGGTGGATATCATTGTGGGCCAGGCGTTGGTTGACATCCTCTAGCATGAGGTTGACGATTTGAAGGAGGTTTTCCTTAGACAAGGCTTTGAATTCAATGATGCCGTCAAACCGGTTCATGAATTCTGGACTAAAGAAGTTCCCCAGTTCACCTAGGATAGAATTGGTACGACCTTCACGAGCTGCACCAAAGCCGACATTAGCCTCCGCTTTTCCAGTTCCTGCATTGGAAGTCATGATGATAATGGTATCTTTGAAGCTCACCGTTCGGCCTTGTCCATCTGTCAAGCGCCCATCGTCTAAGACTTGGAGGAACATATGCATGACATCTGGGTGGGCCTTTTCTATCTCATCCAAAAGAATGAGAGAGTAAGGGTTGCGACGCACCTTTTCAGTTAGCTGGCCAGCTTCTTCATAGCCGACATAACCTGGAGGAGCACCGACCAATTTGGCAACGGCATGTTTCTCCATGTATTCGCTCATATCAAAGCGGATCATGCTGTCAGCAGAACCGAAGAGTTCGATAGCCAACTGCTTGGACAACTCGGTCTTCCCGACACCAGTCGGACCAACAAAGAGGAAGCTTCCGATTGGACGGTTTGGCGTTCCAAGACCAACCCGATTGCGACGGATGGCCTTAGCAATTTTTTCAACAGCCTCATCTTGGCCAATGACATGAGCCTTCAAGTCAGCTGCCAAGTTGATCAATTGGGATTGTTCTTTTTCTTTCAAATCGCCAACTGGAATATTGGTCTTTTGCTCGACGATGTGTTCGATGGTCTTTTCGCTAATGACAGGCGTATCTTGGTCAGTGACCTGTTGCCCTTGCATTTCTTTGTACTTAGCGATTTGGTCGCGGAAGTAGGCAGCTTTTTCAAAGTCTTCATCACGCGTCGCTTGAGCCTTGAGATTTTCGGCTTCAATTAAGCGTTGGTCGATGACTTTGGGATCGACAAAATTAAGGGTCAAATTCATCTTAGAGCCTGCTTCATCCAAGAGGTCAATGGCCTTGTCTGGTAAGAAGCGGTCTTGGATATAGCGATTAGAAAGGAGAGCCGCAGCTTCGATCGCACCGTCTGTATAGTGGACGTGGTGGTAGTCTTCGTATTTCTTTTGAATCCCTTTGAGGATGGTGATGGTTTCTTCAACCGTTGGCTCATCCACCTTGACTGGCTGCATCCGGCGTTCAAGTGCCGCATCTTTTTCGATAATACGATACTCGTTGAGTGTCGTCGCACCGACTAATTGCAATTCACCACGAGCTAGGGCTGGTTTGAGGATATTTCCGGCATCCATGTTACCATCTCCAGCAGAACCTGCTCCTACGATTTCGTGAATTTCATCGATGAACAAAATCACATCTTCACGACGACGGATTTCTTCCATCAATTGTTGCATGCGTTCTTCAAATTGGCCTCGGATCCCAGTCCCTTGAACGAGGCTAACAACGTCTAAACGAATGACTTCCTTACCTTGCAATTTGTGAGGAACATCTCCATCGACAATCTTTTGAGCTAGTCCTTCTACGACAGCTGTTTTCCCAACACCGGGTTCTCCAATCAGGACAGGGTTATTCTTAGTTCGACGGTTTAGGATTTCAATAACTCGAAGGATTTCGTCGTCACGACCAATGACTGGATCGATATCCCCACGGCGAGCGATTTCAGTAACATTAATCCCAAACTCTTCTAAGAGGCCTTTGGGCTGTTGCTTGGCTTGGGGTCTGCTTGATCCTGAAGCTCGACCGTTCCCATTTGAACCGTAGCCATTTCCACCACCATAGCCCCCTCCAGATTGGGTCGGAGGCGTTTGAGGTTCTTGCGGAGCTTGGAAGTTTCCTAGTTGATTAAAGAAATCTTCAAAAGGATCCCGCCCTCCTCGATTTTGTTGGTTTAATCCTCCAAGAAGACTATTGTTAGGATCGGTTTTCATAATTTGATAGCAGTTTTGACAAAGGTCCACTTGCTGTTGGTGGCCATTCACATTGGTATAGAGGTGAATCGTTGATTCATTGATTTTACAGTTTTGACAAAGCATTCTCTTCCCTCTTTCTTCTAGGATAAAAAGCGTCTAGGCTATTGGTCAAAAATAGTCAAACTTTTATAGTTTCATTATATCAGTATTCTAAAAGTTTGCAAGAATTTACTATGGATGCTGTCTTGAAAAGCGGAAAAAGGGCTAAAATAGTGGAAAAGTAAGATTTTTATTGGAATTTCCTCCTTCTTTTATGATAAAATAGGAGAGTAGAAAGTAAATAGGAGAATCAAAATGGAATCACATTTGGTACGAATTATCAATCGTCTAGAAGCGATGACGAAAGATGGTGGAAACTTAAAACGTAATTTTGAACGTGAAGGAGTTGTAGTTGCTGAAGTGGCTTACAACTATGATGAAGAAAATGGATCAGTATTTACTCTTCGTGATGTAGAAGCTCGTGAGACCTATACATTCGATAGCATTGACTTGATCGCTATGGAAATCTATGAATTATTGTACTAAGAAGTACCAATCAAGAGTCTAGAGCATCTAGTCTCTTTTTTGCTACAATCGATCATGGTATAGCTTATAACTATAGGGTGTTCTATTCAAGAAATGTTAGGCCGAACTTGGTAAATCTGTTATAATGGAGAGAATATGGAATAGAAAAGAGAAAGAGATGACGAGAGTAATTGATGGGAAAGCCTTAGCGCTAAAGTTACAAGAAGAATTGGCGGAAAAGACAGCTCGTTTAAGAGAAAAGACGGGACAGGTGCCTGGTTTGGTGGTTATTCTAGTAGGGGAAAATCCTGCCAGTCAGGTTTATGTCCGTAATAAGGAGCGTTCAGCTCTTGCAGCAGGTTTTCGAAGTGAAGTGGTTCGTCTAGCGGAGTCTACCAGTCAGGAAGAACTTTTGGCCTTGATTGAACAGTATAATCAGGATCCCCTCTGGCATGGTATTTTGGTCCAGTTGCCTCTACCAGCACATATCGATGATGAGGCTGTCTTACTAGCCATTGATCCCAATAAGGATGTCGACGGCTTCCACCCTCTCAATATGGGGCATCTTTGGGCTGGCAATCCGGTCATGGTTCCCTCAACTCCTGCTGGGATCATGGAAATGTTCCGGGAATACGATATTGATGTCGAAGGGAAAAATGCAGTCGTCATTGGCCGTTCCAACATCGTTGGAAAACCAATGGCCCAGCTTCTTCTAGCAAAAAATGCAACGGTGACCTTGACCCATTCGCGGACTCATCATTTAGCTAAAATTGCTAGAAAAGCCGATATCTTAGTGGTGGCAATCGGTCGTGCAAAATTTGTTACAGCTGACTTTGTTAAAGAGGGAGCTGTCGTTATTGATGTCGGTATGAACCGTGACGAAAATGGGAAGCTCTGTGGAGATGTGGACTATGAACAGGTAGCTCCTCTAGCGAGCTACATCACTCCAGTACCAGGTGGCGTTGGTCCTATGACGATTACCATGCTCATGTCTCAGACCTATGAGGCAGCTGTTCGGGCCTTGAGAAAATAAACCAGTTTGGATGAAGTCGGGACAGTGTTTGTAGCTGTAGAATGATTAGAAAAATTTTGGAGGTTGGAACTTGCTTTCCTGCCTTTTTTTATTCTAAACGTGATAAAATAAAGAGAGAAAGAAGGAAAGCTTATGTTAAGAGTTGACCAAACATTGCTACAACAAGTTATTGTTAGTCGTCCGTCAGACTCCTACAAGGGAGACTATGGTCGTCTTCTCTTGATTGGAGGAACTTACCCTTACGGGGGAGCTATTATGATGGCTGCCATAGCAGCTGTTCATAGTGGAGCGGGCCTCGTCACGGTTGCGACAGACCGGGAGAATATCCCTGCCCTTCATAGTCAGCTACCCGAAGCTATGGCATTTGCTGTGACTGACCAAGAGTTATTGACTGAGCAAATCGCAAAAGCAGGCGTTATTTTATTGGGGCCGGGTCTCATGGACAATGAGCTAGGGGCACACCTTGTAGAGCTAGTTTTTGATAAGGTTCAGCCTCATCAAGTGCTCATTCTAGATGGCGGAGCTATTAGCCTCTATACGCGCTTAGCTTTGCCTCTTCCTCAAGCTCAGCTCGTCTTTACCCCTCATCAAAAAGAATGGGAGGCCATGTCAGGTATAGCGATTGGAGACCAAGAGGAAGAAGTAACAAGGCTGGCTCTATCCCAACTTCCTCCAGCAAGTATTCTGGTCCAAAAGGGTCCCCAGACCAAAATCTGGAAACAAGGGCAAGTAGATTTTTACCAACTAACAGTTGGTGGTCCTTATCAGGCAACTGGAGGAATGGGCGATACTTTGGCAGGCATGATCGCAGGCTTTGCGGGTCAATTTCCACAAGTTGGACTCTATGAGCGCGTGGCAGTCGCGACCTACCTTCATTCAGCTATTGCTGAAGACTTGAGCAAGGAAGCTTATGTAGTTTTACCGACAAACATTAGCAAAGAAATCCCAAAATGGATGAAGAAGTGGAGTGACAATTTAAACGAAAATGTTGAAAATGAAACGTTTTCATGATAGTATGGATGAAAGGAGGTGAAAAAATGAATGAAAAGAAAAAATCCATTACCATGAAGGATGTTGCAGCAGAAGCTGGAGTTAGTGTTGGGACAGTCTCTCGTGTCATCAATAATGAAAAAGGCATTAAAGAGGTGACCTTAAAAAAAGTTCAACAAGCAATTGAAAAACTTTCTTATGTCCCAGATGAATATGCGAGAGGATTAAAAACGAATCGTAGTAATATTATTGCTTTACTCATTCCAACTATATGGCATCCTTTCTTTTCTGAATTTGCTTATCATGTTGAAAAAGAACTATTAAAAAATCAATATAAATTATTAATTTGTAATGCTGATAAAGATTCTAAAAATGAGATAGAATACATAAAATTACTTGAGAAAAATAAAGTAGATGGAATTATAGGGATCACCTATTCAGATATTGATAAGTATGTTTCATCAAATTTACCTTTTGTCAGTATTGACCGTCATTTTTCTGAAAATGTCTATTACGTAACTTCTGAAAATTTTCATGGCGGTCAACTAGCTTGTCGCGAATTAGTCAAACGCGATTGTCAAAATCTAGCTTACATTAGTGGTGTGAACAAACATTTGAATGAAACAACGGAACGGGGGAGAGGTTTCAAAGCGGAGGCTAAACAGAAAAATACGAACCTTTATTGTCTTGAAATGCCGGAACCACTGAATCAAGCAGAAGAGCAAATAAGAACCTTTTTTGAAAAGCATCCTCAGATTGATGGGATTTTCACAGTAAATGATTTTATGGCCCTTCGTGTGATAAAAGTTTTAGGGGAGATGGGAAAAACTCCTGTAGAAGATTATCAGATTATTGGTTTTGATGGATTAAGACCAGCTTTTGATCAACCTTACTTACTTTCTACGATTGTTCAACAAATAGCTCAGATGGCTCAAGCAGCAGTTGAACTATTGCTTAAGTTAATTCGTGAAGAAAAAATAGATCAGAATGTAATTAGTTTACCGGTACATTTTTTTGAAGGAAACACAACAAAAAAATTATAAAAAGTGCTTGACAAATTATGAAAGCGCTGTTATAATTTAGTCATAAAATGAAACGTTTCAAAAAACTCAACTATTTTAGCTTGAGTTAAAAAAACAAATAAAAAATGAAACGTTTCAAAAAGGAGGACGCTATGCGTAAAGGTATTAAGTTATCTGTAGTTGCAGCACTATCATTAGGATTGCTTGCAGGATGTGGTGGGGGATCAAAATCCAAAACTGCAAGTTCTTCGGACGAAATAAAAGTCTGGGTTCAATTCTCAGATGAAACAGCTGAGGGAAAAGCTTGGCAACAAGTTGTTGATAATTTCAACAAGTCAAAGAAAACCAAATACAAGGTTGTGACAGAGTATATTCCACGTAGTGGTAGCGGTGGAGGATATGAAGATAAGGTAAACGCTGCTATTACGACAAATAGTTTACCAGATGTTATTACGCTAGATGGACCAAATACTGCTGCCTATGCAAAATCAAAAGTGATTGCTCCCTTGGATGATTATCTAAAGGACAATGACATGGATGATGTACTGGACAGTATTAAGCAACAGGGAACTTATGATGGTAAATTCTATGCGTTTGGTTTTTCTGAATCAAATGTAGGTGTTTACTATAACAAAAAGATGTTTAAGGAAGCAGGAATTGATGAAGCGAGTTTGCCAACCCTTGAAAAACCATGGACATGGTCTGAGTTTAATACTATTGCTAAAAAATTAAAAGATCATTTTAATAAACCAGCAATAGATTTCCGTTTGAATTCAAATGATGAGATGTTACCATATGCTTATATGCCACTTATTTGGTCAAATGGTGGGTCTGTAGTAAATTCTAAAGGGACAAAAGCTGAAGGTTACTTCAACAGTAAGGAAAGTGTTGAAGCTGTTCAATTTATTCAAAATCTAGTAAAAGAGGATTACACTACAGTTAGTCCTGTTGAAAAAGGATTTGAAACAGGTGAGTATCCGATGGTTCTAAGCGGGTCTTGGACGATTGGGGATCTACAAACAAATTACAAAGATATTGATTTTGGTATTCTTCCTTATCCAGTTTCAGATAAAACGAAGAAATTGGTCTCACCTTCAGGTAGTTGGCAATTAGCTGTTACGACAAAATCTGATAAAAAAGAAGCTGCTGCTGAATTTGTTAAGTTTGCAACAAATACAGAATCTAGTGAAATTATAAGCTTGGGGAACAGTGTTCTTCCAATCAGAAAATCAACAATTAAAAATATTAAGGATAAAGTATCTGAACCATTGCGCTTCTTGATGGAACAAAATGCTGCATCAGCTCATCCTCGTCCAGTTGTAGTAGCTTATCCACAAGTTTCACGCGCTTTCCAACAAGCGATGCAAGATATCAGCTATTATAAAGATAATCCAGATGTACAAAAAGTATTAGATGCTCGTACGAAAGAAATGCAAACAGCAATCGACCAATCTTTAAATAAATAGTTGATATTCAAAAGGTGGAAGGAAAGTTATGAAATGTACCTTCCACCTTATTTTATTTAATGATTTCATCTTAGGAGACGAACAATGAGCGAAACAAAGAAAGTCGAAACAAAAAAGAAAGAACGTCTTAAAGAAAATATTATGGGCTATAGCTTTTTAGCTCCAGCCTTACTATTACTTTTTATCTTTTTAGTGATACCTGTTGGTATGGTCATCTATTATGCCTTTACAGATTATTACCTATTGACCCCAGAGGACAGAAAATTTGTAGGGCTACAAAATTTTATGCGCTTAGCACAAGATCCAATCTTTATAAAAAGTTTCTTGAATACCTTGAAATTTGTAGTTTGGATTATTCCAGTGCAACTTGGAGCGGCTCTCGGTATGGCCTTAATTGTTAATAAGAAACGTAAAGGAAATATGTTCTTTAAGGTAGCATTTTTTGCTCCTGTTGTGATGTCTCTTGTCGTTATATCTATCCTCTGGTTATACTTGTTAAATCCAAATAATGGTTTGCTCAATGCTCTACTGAATAAAATTGGTATTTCTTCACAACCATTTTTGACAAGTCCAAAACAGGCCATGTATGCCATTGTATTTGTTTCTGCATGGCAAGGTGCAGGGTATCAAATGTTGTTATTCCTTGGAGGAATGCAAAATATTCCACAAGATATTTATGAGGCGGCAGAGTTGGATGGATTTTCAAAATGGGCTCAATTTAGATATATCACAATGCCTTTATTAAAACCAACGGCCTTGTTTGTCCTATTGACAACGTTGATTTCAGCCTTTAAATTGATTGTGCAGCCAATGGTCATGACTCAAGGTGGACCTCTGAACTCGACAATCACTATGGTATATTATATTTACCAACAAGGTTTCACAGACCGTCTCGTTGGTTATTCAAGTTCTATTGCCCTAGTATTTACAACATTGATTGGTATGATTAGTCTTGTACAACGGCGAGTTTTGAAGGAGGACGATTAGGATGAAACGTTTAAAACCGACTACTATTTTAGAATATATTTTATTAATTCTATTAGCAGGCCTCTTTCTATTTCCTATGATCTGGATGGTGGTTTCAGCTATGAAACCAGAAGCAGATGTGTACAAGAATTTAACAAGTTGGAAAGCATTCTTACCTAGTTTAAATCCAGCTGATTGGTTTAAACCATACCAAGAAGTTCTTTCGCGTTTTAGTATTCTAACATACCTGGGGAACAGTATTTTTTATGCAGGAACATTTGCACTTGGTTCTATTATTGTTAATGCCTTAGCGGGATTTGCATTTGCAAAAATTAATTTTACAGGTAAAAAAATTCTGTTTGGATTTTTATTAGCCTTGTTAATTATTCCGATTGAAACAGTTTTGATTCCTCAATTTACAATTATTAATTCACTTGGCTTAGTCAATAATCGTTTAGCGGTTATTATCCCTGGATTAGCTAGTGTCTTTAATATCTATCTTTTCCGAAACTTCTTTATTGCCATTCCAGAAGAAATTATCGAATCTGCAAAAATAGATGGTGCAAGTATCTTGCGGATCTTTTTCAAGATTATGTTGCCTATGTCGAAACCAGCAGTTGCCACAGTCGGTGTTCTTTCCTTTATTTCTAGTTGGAATGATTATATCTGGCCATTGATGGTGTTAACCGATTCTTCAAAATTTTCAATGCAGGTTGCGATTACAACCATTAATACAACTCAACCAGTTTATATTAATCAAGTGATGGCTGTTTTGACAATTTCTACAATTCCACTTATTCTAGTATATATCGTAGCACAAAAATATATTATTCAAGGTTTAGGTGGGTCTGGAACAGGTATTAAGTAGGTGATAAGTATGAGGGAAACTATTCGAAAAGCGAATCAGTATATCGATGAAAACAGGGAGAAGGTTGACCAGCAATATAGAGGATCCTTTCACTTACTACCTCCAATTGGCTGGATGAACGATCCTAATGGCTTTGTTTATTTCCGTGGGGAATACCATTTGTTTTACCAATTCTATCCCTATGATAGTGTTTGGGGACCTATGCATTGGGGGCATGCTAAGTCAAAAGATCTCCTCCATTGGGAAGAATTACCAGTAGCTTTAGCACCAAGTGAAAACTATGATAAAGATGGTTGTTTCTCAGGAAGTGCTATTGTGAAAGATGACAAGCTCTATTTGCTTTATACTGGTCATATAGATGATGAGGAGAAGCGAGAAGAGACCCAGTGTCTTGCAGTTTCAACGGATGGAGTTACTTTCGCAAAATTGCCAGCCAACCCAGTGATCCATGTGCAGCATATTGAGGGTATCGCAGATATTGCTGATTTTCGTGATCCCAAAGTCTTTGAATACCAAGGAATCTATTATACTGTAGTTGCTTCCAAAACAGTAGATGATCGAGGGCAAATTCTCTTGTTTGCGTCAAGTAATCTAGAGGACTGGAGCTTTAAATCAGTCTTACTGGAAGGTGAAAAAGGGCAAGGTATCATGTGGGAATGTCCGGATTTCTTTCCCTTAGATGGTAAATGGGTCTTGATTCTGTCTCCCATTGAAATGGAAAGACAGCAAGAAAAATACTGGAATTTAAATTCGACTGTTGCCTTTATCGGTGACATGAATTGGGAAACGGGTCAGTTTTTTGTCGATACATATGATGAAATTGATGGTGGCTTGGATTTCTATGCTCCTCAAACTTGTCAAGGACCAAATGGCGAACGATACATGGTTGCTTGGATGCAAATGTGGCAACGTTCCATCCCTAGTCATGACTTAGGTCATGGTTGGGCAGGAAGCATGACGATTCCTAGAAAATTAGGCTTGAAAGACGGAAGATTGGTTCAGGAGCTACCTGAGTCTGTGAAAAATCACTTTCTTGTAGAGAATGCACCAGAAACCATTGTTAAGGGCAATCAGATCATGATCCCGGCTAGAGGGAAACAAACATTATTTGAGATAGATTCCAAATCAGGTCGCTCCTTTATCCTAAAATATGGGGATGAATCCGATGTTGATAGTGCCTTGCAATTGATTTACGATGCCTCCAATAAACGCTTTAGCTTGAGTCGAGACCAATTTGGACATCTCATTTCTGGAAAAGAAAGCCCAGAATTTCAATCAAGATGGATTCAGTTGGATGGTGAAAAGGATTATCATTTCTCGATTCTTCGAGATACCAACTCAATTGAAGTATTCGTGGATGGTAAAACTCTATCAATGACCTTTTATGAAACGACTGAGAACCCTGTTTATACCTTCAAAGCAGATGAAGGGGTCGATTTAGTTGTAAAAGCCTATCAAAAATAGGTATATAAAAATCTCCTAAAGAAGACAAGTCCTGAGACTTGTCTTTTTGTTGTATCCTAAATAGGTTTTGAGTTTCATCGAAGAAAATTTAGGAATTGGCCTCATGACCGTTCTGACTCTTTTTCCAGAATATCCAAATCTTGTCAAAATTCCCCTGGTTGAAGAGGAAAAAACAGTCTTCTATATTAGTTATGCCTATCCAAATGAAGGGGAGCCCCAAGCACTTCTTAGCTCCTTTATTGAACGATTAGAGAAGTGTGACAAATAGGGAAGCTGGTTTAAAATAGACTAGTAGAAAATGACTTGAATAAAATGAGGATTGTAGAGAAAGGAAATTCATGATTTCGTTTGTCTACCAGCCTTTTTTGGCGTTTTTTGGTATAATTAAACTTGATCATATTCTGCAGAAAGGAGTTCCTATGTCCAACTATTTATCGGTATCCAGTCTGACCAAATACCTCAAGTTGAAATTTGATAAGGACCCCTATCTGGAGCGGGTCTATTTGACGGGTCAGGTTTCGAATTTTCGGAAGCGTCCCAATCACCAGTATTTCTCTCTAAAGGATGAAAAGGCTGTGATTCAGGCGACTGTCTGGGCTGGAATCTATAAGAGTTTTGGTTTTGAGCTAGAAGAAGGCATGAAAATCAATGTTATCGGTCGGATCCAACTCTATGAGCCAAGTGGGAGTTATTCCATTGTCATCGAAAAGGCGGAGCCAGATGGAGTCGGTGCTTTGGCCCTTCAGTTTGAGCAGTTGAAAAAGAAACTCCAGGAAGAAGGGCTCTTTCAAGAGAAGTTCAAACAGGCCATTCCCCAGTTTTCCAATAAAATCGGGGTTATTACCAGTCAGAGTGGGGCTGTTATTCGAGATATCATCACCACTGTCACTCGGCGTTTTCCTGGTGTAGAGATTCTCCTTTTTCCAACCAAGGTACAAGGAGAGGGAGCTGCTCAAGAAATTGTTGCCAATATCCAAAAGGCCAATGCTCGGATGGACCTAGATGTCTTGATCATCGGTCGTGGTGGGGGTTCGATTGAGGACCTGTGGGCCTTTAATGAAGAGCCAGTTGTGAGGGCTATTTTTGAGTCCAGAATTCCCATTATTTCCAGTGTGGGCCATGAGACAGACACCACCCTGGCAGACTTTGTAGCAGATCGCCGGGCAGCCACTCCAACAGCTGCGGCTGAGTTAGCAACGCCTGTGACCAAGTTGGACCTACTCAATCATTTGCAGAAGCAGGAGGGGCGGATGGCAACCGCTATGCGCAACCGCCTAGTATATAATCGGGAGCGCCTGCAAAAACTGAGCCAATCGGTCATCTTCCGTCAACCAGAGCGGTTGTATGATTCTTATCTGCAAAAATTAGATCAGATTCAGTTGCGACTGAAACAGGCTGTGTCAGAGTCAATTACCAGAAATAGCCATCAGTTACAAGAACTCCGCCATCGATTGGCCTCACAAGCACCTCAGCATCAGCTGGAGCGCTATCGAGACCAGATTCTCCAAATGGAGCGACTGATGACCTTGAAAATCAAGGAGCTCTACCAGACAAAAGTAGCAGATGCCAAGCGCTTATCAGAAGCTCTCTTGATGTTGGATACCAGTCGTATCGTGGCTAGAGGCTACGCCTTGGTGCAGGCTGGAGATCATGTTCTGGATAGTGTAGATACAATCAAAGAAAAGGATGCCTTGACGCTAGTCATGCGGGATGGGCAAGTAGAAGTAGAGGTAAAGCATGTCGAAAGAAAAGAAATTTGAAGAAAATTTAGCTGATTTGGAAGCCATTGTCCAAAAATTGGAAAGTGGGCAAGTGCCCCTCGAGGAGGCCATTTCAGAATTTCAGAAAGGAATGAAGCTATCAAAAGAGTTGCAAGAAACGCTAGATCAGGCTGAAAAGACCTTGGTCAAGGTGATGCAAGCAGATGGCTCAGAAACGGAACTGGTATGATTTTAGAAGAAAAACTGCAAGGGGTTGAAAGAGCGATTGAAGGTTTCTACGAGACCAAACAAATCGCTCCCCGCTTGGTAGAATCCATCCTTTATTCAGTCCATGCAGGGGGCAAACGGATTCGGCCTTTGCTCTTATTGGAATTACTAGAGGCCTTTCATGCTCCAATCCTTGAGGCTCATTTTCAGGTAGCAGTCGCTCTTGAAATGATCCATACGGGAAGCTTGATCCATGATGATCTACCAGCGATGGATAATGATGATTATCGTCGTGGTCAATTGACCAACCACAAAAAATTTGGTGAAGACTTAGCCATCTTAGCAGGAGACTCGCTCTTCTTGGATGCCTTTGGCTGTGTGGCAGAAGCGGATCTTCCAGCTTCTATCCGGGTGCAACTGATCGCCTTATTATCGGATGCTTCAGGGACAGCTGGGATGGTAGCAGGCCAAGTCTTGGATATGGAAGGGGAAGGAGCGAGCCTGACCTTGGACCAGTTGCAAGTCATCCATGCCAATAAGACGGGACGACTGCTAGCATATCCTTTCCAAGCTGCGGGGATCCTTTTAGAGCTTGAGCCAGCTGTTGCGACTCTCTTAGAGGAAATTGGCCTCCATTTAGGGTTGGCTTTCCAGATTCGGGATGATATTTTGGATGTGACAGCCGATTTTGCCTCTTTAGGAAAAACCCCTCAGAAGGACCTGCAGGCTGAAAAATCAACCTATCCCGCACTACTTGGTCTAGATGGAGCGCAGGCTTATTTGGATCGGGAGTTGGATGCCTGTGAGGACTTGCTCGATCGCATTTCTAATCAAGTTTCCTTCGATGGGACTGGAATCAAGAACATAATAGAAAGACTTAGAATTCATGGTCAAGGAAAGAGTTGACGTACTGGCCTACAAGCAGGGACTATTTGAAACCCGGGAGCAGGCCAAACGCGGTGTGATGGCCGGTTTGGTCATTGCGGTCCATAATGGCGAGCGCTTCGATAAACCAGGTGAAAAAATTGATGAAGCGACTGAACTAAAACTCAAGGGTGAAAAACTCAAATATGTCAGTCGCGGTGGTCTCAAGTTAGAAAAGGCCTTGGACCTTTTTGAGATTAACTTGCAGGATAAGGTCACGCTAGATATTGGTGCCTCAACAGGGGGCTTTACGGATGTCATGCTCCAAAATGGAGCCGCCTTGGTCTATGCAGTGGATGTAGGGACCAATCAGTTGGCTTGGAAACTCCGTCAGGATCCTCGTGTTATCTCGATGGAGCAGTTCAACTTCCGCTATGCGACGTCTGAGGATTTTGAGCATAGACCAAGTTTTGCTAGCATTGATGTTAGTTTTATTTCCCTCAATCTCATCTTGCCTGCCCTCCATGGGATTTTACAAGAAGGAGGCCAGGTGGTCGCTCTTGTCAAGCCCCAGTTTGAAGCTGGTCGGGAGCAGATTGGGAAAAATGGGATTATCAAGGATGCCAAGGTTCATCTGTCCGTCTTGGAACAGGTTCAAGGCTTTGCGTTAGAACATGGCTTCTCTGTCTTAGGAGTGGATTATTCACCGATTCAAGGGGGCCATGGCAACATTGAATTTTTACTTTATTTAGAAAAAAATACCGGGCAAAATTGTCTCGATCAGCAAGAGTTTGCAGCTGTCGTCGACAAAGCCCACACTGATTTTAAACATGAATAGTAAACAAAACCGATTAGAAAAAATACGCCGCTTTATTCGTGAAAATAAGGTCGGTACTCAGGATGCAATTGTTGAGCATTTGAAAGAAGCAGGGATTTCTGCGACACAAGCGACTGTTTCCCGTGATATTAAAGAGCTAGGGATTATTAAAACACCATTAAAAGGTTCAGCCTATGTCTATGAATTGCCACGCGTCCAACATAGTGGAAAATTAGCAGAAAATAATCTTCAATCGTTTGAACGCATGGGGAGTTTTTTGACCCTCAAGCTTGTCCCAGGGACAGCCTATTTAGTCAAGCGGCATCTGCAGGAAGATTTTGATGCCATCATCTTTAGTATGATTTCAGACGATAATAGTATTTTCATTGTGGCCCGCTCGGAAGAAAAAGCACAGTTTATCGAACAACAATTGATGGAATGGTAGGAGAGAGATGCTATTAGAAATTTCAATTAAAAACTTTGCCATCATTGAAGAAATCGCTCTGAATTTTGAGACGGGGATGACGGTTTTAACCGGTGAAACTGGAGCAGGAAAATCCATCATTATCGATGCTATGAATATGATGCTGGGGAGCCGGGCGACGACTGATGTTATCCGCCACGGTGCTCCTAAGGCTGAGATTGAAGGCCTCTTTGCGATTGATGAAAACCGTGCCCTTCAGCAGCTCTTTGAGGAGCAGGGCTTAGAATGGGCAGATGAGTTGATTATTCGCAGAGAAATTTTCCAGAATGGTCGGAGTGTCAGTCGCATCAATG
Organism: Streptococcus rubneri; assembly: GCF_004785935.1. Lineage (GTDB taxonomy): Bacteria > Bacillota > Bacilli > Lactobacillales > Streptococcaceae > Streptococcus > Streptococcus rubneri. The sequence continues at coordinate 68,288 of NZ_SRRP01000001.1, forward strand.
GGCAGATGGTTAACCTCTCCGTTCTCAAGGCGGTTGGCCAGCATTTGGTAGATATTCATGGCCAGCACGATCAGGAAGAACTGATGCGGGCTCCATTGCATATCGCTATGCTAGATAGCTTTGGGGATGATGCTTTTTTTGCGACGAAGAAGGCCTATAGAGAGACCTTTGAAAATTATAAGTCCTTGCGTAAGCAGGTCTTGCAGATCCAAAAAAATAACCAGGAAAACCAAGCTCGCATCGAGATGCTGGAATACCAAATTTCGGAAATCGAGGCGGTCGCCTTGTCTCTGGATGAAGATGTCCAGTTAGAGCAAGAACGGCAACGCCTGCTCAATCATAAGATGATTGCGGATACCCTAAGCAATGCCTACGCTATGCTAGATGCAGAAGACTTCTCCAGTCTTAGCAATGTTCGATCGGCCATGAATGATCTGCAAGGTATCGAAGAGTATGATCCAGAATACAAGACCTTGTCTGACCAACTGGCTGAGACCTACTATACTCTGGAAGATCTGACCAAACGCTTGGAGGATCTGGTAGATGGCTTGGACTTTGACGGCAACCGCTTGATGCAGGTAGAAGCTCGATTAGACCTGATCCACTCGATCACGCGTAAGTACGGCGGTCAGGTAAAGGATGTTCTTGATTATCTGGAACAAATCAGCAAGGAATATAGCCTATTAACAGGAGGGGGAACCTCTTCTGAAGACTTAGAGAAAGAACTCAAGTCCATGGAAGGTCAGCTGGTTGGCTTGGCTAAAGAACTGAGTCAAGGGCGTCATGACTTGGCCCAGCAGCTGGAAGCAGAGATCCAGCAGGAACTAGCGGATCTCTACATGGAAAAAGCCCGTTTCCAAGTGCGTTTTACTCCATCTAAATTTAACCGTGAAGGGAACGAAACGGTTGAGTTTTATATTTCGACCAACCCTGGGGAGGACTTTAAGCCTTTGGTAAAAGTAGCATCAGGTGGGGAATTGTCCCGTCTCATGTTGGCCATCAAGTCAGCCTTTTCCCGCAAAGAAGGCAAGACCAGTATCGTCTTTGACGAGGTGGATACAGGGGTATCTGGTCGGGTCGCTCAAGCCATTGCTTCGAAGATTTATAAGATTGGGCGTTATGGACAGGTGCTAGCCATCTCTCATTTGCCTCAGGTGATTGCAGTAGCCGATTACCAGTTCTTTATCGAAAAAGTAAGTGATGAATTTTCAACGGTTTCGACCGTTCGTTTGCTCAGTCATGAAGAGCGGGTCGAAGAAGTAGCTAAGATGCTAGCTGGTGAAGATGTGACAGAAGCAGCCCGCATGCAGGCAGAACAATTGCTAAAACGGCCGTCCTAAGAAGAAAGGAACTGATATGGGAAGCTATTTCGTAGTGGGAGACATTCATGGGAAAGCAGGTATGCTGGAGGAACTAATGACCCATTGGGATGGTCAGTCCCAGTTAGTTTTTCTCGGAGATCTGATAGACCGTGGAGAAGATAGTCGTAGAGTGCTCGAACTGGTCAAAGATTTTGTCGAACAGCAAGGGGCAATCTGTCTCTCTGGGAACCACGAATACATGTTTTTAGCCTGGATTGATAACCCGACCGAACGCTACGACCATTACCGACGAAATGGTGGTGATACCACGATTAACTCTCTGCTTGGTCGCCCCCTCACAGCACCAGTAGATGGAGTGGAGGATGCTCGGCTAGTGCAAGAGACTTGTGGGGACTTAGTTGCTTTCATCCGTTCGCTTCCTTTTGTCTATGAAACAGAACACTATATTTTTGTGCATGCTGGCCTTGACTTAACCTTGCCTGATTGGCACGAAACGACAGATTATCAGAAAGTCTGGATTCGCCAACCCTTCCATGAAGCGACCAATCAGACAGGAAAGACCATTGTTTTCGGTCATACTCCCGTCCACTATCTCTTGGATCAAAAGATTGGAACCAAAAAACTCTGGGTGACCGAAGATGGGAAGATTGGTATGGATGGTGGAGCTGTTTATGGTGGCGTCCTCCATGGCATTCTCTTTGATGAAAGTGGAATGAAGGCCGATGTTGCTTTGCTAAATGGGGGATTTGCAGCTATCGATGATTAAGTAAATAGGACTTTGTCCCACAAAAGCCTAGAAAATTTGATATAATAGAATGGATATATCTAAGAAAAGATTGTAGGAATGTTATGTCACAAGTAAAAATTGTTACAGACTCATCCGTTACGATTGAGCCTGAAGTTGTTGAAAAATACGGAATTACCATCGTTCCCCTCTCTGTTATGGTGGATGGTGTCCTCTACTCAGATGCGGAATTAACCGAAGGAGAATTCCTTCAGTTGATGAAATCCAGTAAAAACCTTCCAAAGACTAGTCAACCTCCAGTAGGTGTGTTTGCGGAAACGTTTGAAGGATTGGCTCAAGAAGGAGCGCAAATTATTGCAATCCATATGTCCCATGCCTTATCTGGTACAGTGGAAGCTGCACGTCAAGGAGCTACCTTAGCCAATGCAGATGTAACGGTGATCGATAGTAGCTTTACGGACCAGGCCATGAAGTTCCAAGTGGTAGAAGCAGCGAAACTGGCTCAAGAAGGTGCTAGCGTAGAGGAAATTGTAGCTCGCATTGAAGAGGTCAAGCAAAAATCTAGACTCTACATTGGAGTTTCTACACTGGAAAACCTGGTTAAAGGAGGCCGGATTGGACGCGTAACTGGTTTATTGAGTTCCCTTTTGAATATTCGGGTTGTCATGGAAATGAAGAACGATGAACTGCAACCGATTGTCAAAGGACGCGGACAGAAGACCTTTAAAAAATGGTTGGACGAGTTGATGCAAGACCTATCCGGTAAAGAAATTGCTGAGATAGGGATTTCCTATGCTGGTGGGCCTGACTTTGCTAACGAAATGAAGGCGCAATTACAGCCTTTGGTTGCAGCTCCAATTTCTGTTTTGGAAACAGGTTCAATCATTCAAACCCACACTGGGGAGGATGCTTGGGCTGTTTTGGTTCGCTTTGCCTAGATGCCTATCAATAGGGCAATTTATTCCTAGATAAATGTTGATAAAAACAAGTTTACTACTTGACCTAAAAGCATTTTTTAGATATGATAGAGATGTTAAGGGGAAAACCCAAAAAAATTTGGAGGATTTGTTAAATGGCTAACAAACAAGATTTGATCGCAAAAGTGGCAGAAGCTACAGAATTGACTAAAAAAGACTCAGCAGCAGCAGTTGATGCTGTATTTGCAGCAGTTACAGAATACCTTTCAAAAGGTGAAAAAGTTCAATTGATCGGTTTTGGTAACTTCGAAGTTCGTGAACGTGCAGCTCGTAAAGGTCGCAACCCACAAACTGGTAAAGAAATCAAAATCGCTGCTTCTAAAGTTCCAGCATTCAAAGCTGGTAAAGCTCTTAAAGACGCAGTTAAATAATTGTGATTACAAAGGTTCCTTCTAGCTTGCTAGAAGGAACTTTTTGTTTTGGAGTAGTTTCTAGACAGGGCCTATAAATAGGAGTATAATAGAAAAAAGTGAGAAATGGAGGGTGGACCATGAGATGGATTGTTGGAATCTTTTTACTGCTCATGATTAAGCCAATTATTTATCTATTGAAAGGTCTATGGTTTATTGTGGAACTCTTCTTTATGTTCCTCTTTATCAAAGTCTTACTAGGAACTATGAGATGGATCCTTAATTGGGGAAGTTAAGAATAGAAAACAAAAGAGAGTGGGACAGAAATCGGTAATTCGTTAGACTTCGATTTCGTCGTCCCACCTCCGCACAGTTGAGTAGGGCTGTAAAAGCTGATGAAATCAGCGTAGTAGAGCCCACTCAACCACTGCGTCTTGCTCGATAATCCAAAGACAATTGAGAGGCTAGGACTTTTGTCCCAGCCTCTTTCTTATTTACAAACATTCTAATTAGGCAAATTTGTGCATTCGTGATATAATAGTCTAAAAGAAGAGACAGAAAGGGGAAAGACCATGCTAGCTTGTTTAAGGCTCGATTCCGTTCAACAAGAAAAAGTGGAAGATGTATTGCAACACCTGCGTGAAAAATCTGTACGGATTACAGAGACGCGTCGGGCTGTCCTTTCCTATCTTGTCAAAAGTCAGGAACATCCAAGTGCGGATGCCATCTATCAGGACTTGAAACCTGCCTTTCCTAATATGAGTCTAGCAACCGTTTATAACAATCTTAAGGTCCTCATTGAAGAAGGCTTTGTCTCTGAAATAAAAGTTCGCAATGACACCACGACTTACTTTGACTTTATGGGACATGATCATCTGAATTTGATTTGTGAACGATGTGGGAAGATTGATGATGTTGACATCGAAGTTCCAGACGTGAGAGCGGAAGCGAGAAAAAAAAGTGGCTACGTCATTACCAAGTGCCAAACTACAGTTTATGGCCTTTGTCCGGAATGCCAGAAGAAGCAATTGTAAGCAAACCTCTTTTTAGAGGTTTTTTGTTTAGTCTGGCTTGTGGAAAGAGGGTGGAAGAGGCAGGATTTAGAATCTGGTGAGAGCGACTTGTAAATGTCCATGAAAAAGAATTGATAAAATTTTCACGAAATCTTCGATCTAGCTCTGTTAAGACTAGATTTTTCCCTCAAAATCTAGTAGAATAGAATAGATAAACGAGGGGAACCTCGGAAAATAAAAGGAGATCCATCAAATGGTAAAATTGGTTTTTGCTCGCCACGGTGAGTCTGAATGGAACAAAGCTAACCTTTTCACTGGTTGGGCTGATGTTGATTTGTCTGAAAAAGGTACACAACAAGCGATCGACGCTGGTAAATTGATCAAAGAAGCTGGTATCGAATTTGACCAAGCTTACACTTCAGTATTGAAACGTGCGATCAAAACTACTAACTTGGCTCTTGAAGCTGCTGACCAATTGTGGGTTCCAGTTGAAAAATCATGGCGCTTGAACGAACGTCACTACGGTGGTTTGACTGGTAAAAACAAAGCAGAAGCTGCTGAACAATTTGGTGATGAGCAAGTTCACATCTGGCGTCGTTCATACGATGTATTGCCTCCTGCAATGGACCGTGATGATGAACACTCAGCACACACTGACCGTCGTTACGCCTCACTTGACGATTCAGTGATTCCAGATGCTGAAAACTTGAAAGTTACTTTGGAACGTGCCCTTCCATTCTGGGAAGATAAAATCGCTCCAGCTCTTAAAGATGGTAAAAACGTATTCGTAGGAGCACACGGTAACTCAATCCGTGCCCTTGTAAAACACATCAAACAATTGTCAGATGACGAAATCATGGACGTGGAAATCCCTAACTTCCCACCATTGGTATTCGAATTTGACGAAAAATTGAACGTTGTAAAAGAATACTATCTTGGAAAATAAAAATATCCAGTGGATATTTTTATCCCGAGCCTGAAAACGCAAAAGCGAGGCTTATCCAGTGGATATTTTTATCCCGATCCTAGAAATGCCAAAGCGAGGCAAGTCTAGCGGGATTTGTTATCAATCATAGAAAGCTGACTTCGGTCAGCTTTTTGTTTGTCCCTTCTGGATCCTAGCTTCTTTGGGTTTTCAGGGACTCCTAAAAATGATATAATGAAGTGTTAGTACATAAGGTTTCATTAGCCTTGAAAGGAAAAGAAAATGACAAAATCATTCTACATCACAACCCCTATCTATTACCCATCTGGTAAATTGCATATTGGTTCAGCTTACACAACCATCGCCTGTGACGTCTTGGCGCGTTACAAACGCATGATGAACTACGATGTTTTCTACCTGACTGGTCTTGATGAGCACGGTCAAAAGATCCAGCAGAAAGCAGAAGAAGCTGGGATTACGCCGCAAGCTTATGTAGATGGGATGGCGGTTGGAGTGAAAGAACTCTGGCAATTACTCGATATCTCATATGATAAATTCATCCGTACGACAGACGATTACCATGAAAAAGTGGTGGCCCAAGTCTTTGAACGCTTGCTTGCGCAAGACGACATCTACCTAGGTGAGTACTCTGGCTGGTATTCAGTCTCTGATGAAGAGTTCTTTACAGAAAGCCAATTGGCTGAGGTATACCGTGATGAGAATGGCAAGGTCATCGGTGGGGTAGCCCCATCAGGACACGAAGTAGAATGGGTTTCTGAAGAATCTTATTTCCTTCGTCTCAGCAAATACCAAGACCGTTTGGTTGAATTTTTCAAATCCCAACCTGATTTCATCACGCCAGATGGTCGTCTCAATGAAATGTTGAAAAACTTCATCGAGCCAGGTTTGGAAGATTTGGCGGTATCTCGGACCACCTTTACCTGGGGTGTGCCAGTTCCATCCAATCCAAAACACGTGGTCTATGTATGGATTGATGCCCTTCTCAACTACGTAACAGCTCTTGGTTACGGTCAAGAAGATCATGAAAACTTTGACAAGTTCTGGAACGGAACCGTCTTCCACATGGTCGGAAAAGACATCCTTCGTTTCCACTCCATCTACTGGCCAATCCTTCTCATGATGTTGGATGTTAAATTGCCAGAACGTTTGATTGCCCATGGTTGGTTTGTCATGAAAGACGGCAAGATGTCTAAGTCTAAAGGAAATGTCATCTACCCAGAAATGTTGGTGGAACGCTTCGGCTTGGATCCGCTCCGTTACTACCTCATGCGCAGTTTGCCAGTTGGTTCAGATGGTACCTTCACACCAGAAGACTACGTGGCTCGTATTAACTATGAATTGGCCAATGACCTTGGAAACCTCCTCAACCGGACGGTAGCCATGATCAATAAATACTTTAGTGGTCAAGTTCCTGCTTATGTCGAAAATGTTACCGCATTTGATGCCGATTTGGCTAAGGTGGTTGAAGAAAACATCGCAGAATATCACAAGCAAATGAACGCGGTTGATTACCCACGCGCTTTGGAAGCCGTATGGAACATCATCTCTCGTTCCAACAAGTACATCGATGAGACAGCTCCTTGGGTACTGGCTAAAGAAGATGGCGACAAGGAACAATTGGCAGCGGTCATGGCTCACTTGGCAGCTAGCCTTCGTGTCGTGGCTCATTTGATCCAACCATTCATGATGAACACCTCAAATGCCATCATGGAACAACTTGGCTTGGGCTTGGACTTCGATCTTGAAAACTTGACCCTAGCAGGCTTCCCTGAAAATGTCACAGTGGTTGCCAAAGGAACTCCAATCTTCCCACGTCTCGACATGGAAGAAGAAATTGCCTATATCCAATCTCAAATGACTGCAGGCAAACCACAAGAAAAAGAATGGATTCCAGAAGAAGTGGAACTCAAGTCTGAAAAAGATGAGATCAAATTTGAAGACTTTGACAAGGTTGAAATCCGTGTAGCAGAAGTCAAAGAAGTGGAACGCGTCGAAGGATCAGACAAATTGCTTCGCTTCCGCCTAGATGCAGGAGATGGCGAAGACCGTCAAATCCTTTCTGGTATCGCGAAATTCTATCCAAATGAACAAGAATTGGTCGGCAAGAAACTCCAAATCGTGGCTAACCTCAAACCACGGAAGATGATGAAGAAATATGTCAGCCAAGGTATGATTCTTTCCGCAGAACACGGAGATCAATTAACAGTCTTAACGGTTGATCCATCTGTACCAAATGGAAGCATCATCGGCTAAACGATAATTGTAGATGAAAAGCACTCCCGCGGGAGTGCTTTATATTGAAGACAAAGCTATCTAAAAAACTTTCCTTAGGTGAGTACGGACGTCAGCGAACTTCGAAGAAGTTCCATGACTTAGTTTTGGACTCTGGGTTCCAAAACTCCCGAGTGCTAGAAACACAATTGTTTCTAGCACTTTTCTCACGACGGAAAGTTTTAGTAGATGATTGAATAATTCTTACGAATAAATTTTTTAATTTTTATAGAATATATTTGATTTGTAAGGAAAAACAGATTGTCTATGCTCTCAAGCACTCCCACGGGAGTGCTTTTGTTGTGTCTATAAGGAAAGTCTCCAATTACATTTCTTAATACATTTCCTATTCATCTGGCCGGTATTCCAGAATATCTCCTGGTTGGCAGTCAAGTTCTTTGCAGATGGCTTCAAGGGTTGTGAAGCGGATGGCTTTGGCCTTGCCGGTTTTGAGGATAGAGAGGTTGGCTGTCGTAATGCCGATTTTGTCGGCTAGCTCATTGGATTTCATCTTTCGCTTGGCCAGCATGACATCTAAATTGACGATAATCATGGTCCCCTCCTTAAATGGTCAGCTCATTTTCTTCAGCGATCTCAATCCCTCTTTCGAGAATCTTGCCAAGGGCCCAGACAATTGCAACGGCTAGGAGAAGATCCGAGTTAAAGGAGAATTGGAAGGTGAAGGGAAGGAGATAAACATCGCCACTGGTTTCAAGTGTGCCGGACATAAAGGTTAAAACCAGCAAGACCTTCCAAGCTCGGTTACAGAGCTCTATATTAAAATGAGAAAAGATCTTTTCTTGGTAGAGATTTTGGAGGAAGCTACGAATGGTAATAAAAAGATAAATATAGATAGCGCTTGAGAAAATTGGGAAGATCAATTGCCATAGAGGTTGCGGATGTTTTGGGAAAAGTTGGATACCATTCACATTAACGGACAAGCGCCTTGTTTGAATGAGATCTTTAAACACTCCCATACGTGAAAGCAGGTGGACGACCAGTGCTATCACGGTCATAAAGCCACAGAAGTAAATGAAAGCCGTTAAGACTTCAATGATATTTTTTAGGATTTTCGAGTTTTTCATCGTAAGCCTCCTTAAAGTTTCTTTATTATTTACTTATAGTATACTCCTTATAAAAAATTAGTCAATAAAAAAGTATCGAAAAACGATAAAAAATTTATGAATTTCAGTCAAAGTTTGCTTTAAATAGAATTTGAGGTATACTATTAGGTAACTACCATTCCAAGGAGGTATTGAAATGATCAAAAAGTTAGATAAGAAATATCTTTGGATGATCATCGCTTTTGTGAGTGCAGTGGTTCTAATTGGAGGAGTCTATCTCTACTCTAGCTCCAATATCCAACCGGATCATCAAAAAGAGTTCAATCAGACCTCGAAGACTTCGTCTTCATCTAAGGAAAAAGCCATCGATCTGTCTGGTGAATATGTCTCAAGTGCGCGTGATAAGGCCAAGATTCAAAAAGATGGGAAATCTTGGAAGATTGATTACGAGACAGAAGATGGTCCTGTATCAGCAACGTTCTCAACGGATTTCAAAGTAGAAGGTGCCAATAAAGTTTCTACTAGTCAGATGAAAAAGTCAGATGGAAATACGGATTTCACCATCACTGCTCGTATCTTTAAATACAAATCAGATAAAGATCCCCTTATTACGGTAACCATGTCAGATAAAGATCCCGATCATGAGATGGTCTTTGCCAATCGGAAGGATTTCTTTAAATCAACAGATCCTGACGACGACGTTTTGGATGGGGATTTAACGACTTTTGAAGGGACATATACCAATAATTATATTGAAAAGATGATTGCGGATTCGGGCTTCAAGTTGTACGGCTATAGTCCAGAAGACTTTTATAATCATCGAACGACGGTCTTTCCTTACATTAGTTCAGATAAAGAAAAAGGATGGATCTTTTGGAGTGGAGCAACGAATGTCCAATTTGTCCTCAATAAAGATAAGAAACCTCGGAAAGCAGGCTCTACCTATCAGGTTTATTTTGTGCAAGAAGGTACGAAAGGAACTAGTCCTGGACAAGAGCTGATCATGACCTTGATTCCTGAAAATGTTCAAGGACCTGATGGCATCGTTTCTCCTTTGAGACGCATCTTTTATCATCAAGCTTCTTTCCAAACCTACCAAGACAAGTGGTGGGAAGCTTATCCTGCTCCAAAGAAAGAAGTGGATCTGGATATTTCTGCGATTAATAGTGGAGACTTTTCAAGTCTAGTGGGTACCTGGCGCAATGCGAAGGGGCAGGAAATGGTCATTCAGGCGGATGGTACAGTCAAAGGACAAGGAAGGATTAAAGCAGTAGCAAACTCAGATAAGACTAGCAAAATCCCTTATGTCGAGTTGAGAGTGGGAGAAACTGGTGCAGCTGTTGGTCTCTTTAAGATTGGGTTTGAAAACCCTGATGGAGACCAGTCAGACACGAGCAAGCCTCGCTTGGTCGTTACCCAATCAGCTGGGAACTATTCAGCGGATCAATACTTCTATCGTCAATAAAGAAAAATAAGGATAGGATTTCAGTTGGTTTCTGATGCTAGAATGGGATCTATTCATTCTCTAGTGAATATGATTGATTGGTGACTTCATAGTTCATGCATATAGTGTAGCGGATGATGGGGCAAATCATGAAATAGGTCGTCACTAAGAATAAGGTGACAATTACCTGATAGGAATCGACCTCATTTTGGAGTATGATGGAAACGAAGTTCATAGGTCCTATCGTATGTAAAGGAGAAAGAAATATGATAATGTTTTATATGGTGCCTAGACGCATGGTATTGAAAAAACATGAAATCCAAGAGTTTCGTGGTATCGCAGAAGGTTTAGTAGGGGAGAGTGGGATTGATGTAGACTTCCCATCAGAGACCCCACCCGCAAGAGGAATGAAAGTTGTGGGCTGGATTCTTGCCCTGTCTATGCTAGGCTTGCTTGGAATAGCAGTACATGTCATCCGTTTACTTGGATTTAAAGCAGAAGAATCGCTTGTAGTGATTGGAAGTTGGATGTTATTGTTCTTGCCAGTCCTTCTTTTATGGACAGTTGGAGTCGGAGTGTGGAGCTATTTGTTCCGTCGTTACCAAGATAAATTATGGCTTGAATTAGGTGATTTATTAGATATTGCTGATGAGGCAACCATTGCTTTACATGAGCAAAACCGTTCAGACATCACTGCAGAGATCAAACGGGTAGAAAGACTTGTTAAAAAATACAGAAGATACGGAGTATAGAACCTAGAAAAACTATCTTGGTGGTCTGAAAAGAGAACAGTTAAAGTCCTAGAATGGATGGGAAATGGATTTCTAGCCGTAAGGGAAATCGGGAAAAATACTTTGACTTCAAAGGAAAACCAGGAAAATTATTTTTCCTGGTTTTCTTATTATGTGACTTTCAGTCCGTCTCGCTCCGTTAGGTGCGAGACAAAAGAACCACCCGCGATGCGGGTGCGCATCGAAGGTTATACCAAAAAAACTCCAAACGCGATACAATTAAGGTGTTCAAGCCAATTGTAAAGCGAAAGGAGAAAAATATGGCCCAAAAAGCACATAGTTTATCACACACAAAATGGATGTGTAAATATCATATTGTGTTCACCCCTAAGTATAGACGAAAAGTGATCTATAATCAATATAGAAGTAGTTTGGGAGAAATATTCCATCGATTATGTAGTTATAAAGGTGTTGAGATTATTGAAGGCCATTTAATGCCAGATCATGTTCATATGTTAGTGAGCATTCCACCTAGAATTAGCGTTGCAAGTTTCATGGGATATTTAAAAGGGAAAAGCGCTCTAATGATGTTCGATAAACACGCCAATCTTAAATATAAGTTTGGGAATCGACATTTTTGGGCAGAGGGATATTATGTGAGTACAGTTGGACTTAATGAAGCCACAATAAAGAAATACATTTAGGAACAGGAAAAGCATGATATAGCATTAGATAAATTAAGTGTAAAAGAATATGAGGATCCCTTTAGGGATAGTGGTAAGTAATACTCAAGCCTCTTTAAGAGGCAAGTGACGAGTCAAGAGCAATAAGGCTTGAACAAAGTGAAAGCCAGCGTCTTTAGGCGCTGGCTGGTTATCTGGGCTTATAGCCCTGGTACAAACCACCCGTTTGACGGGTGGTCATGATTTTAATTTCAAGCCTCATCCTTCATAGAGGAGTTCCGCGTTTGGCTTGGAGTTATAATCTGTTCCTTTTGTCCTACTCTTTGTACTCAAGGAGAAGTGGTGAGGTTGTCTCGACTGCTTGTTTTCGCTTGAAAAATGCAGCCATTTGAAGCAGGATCCGGGGAACTGTTTGCCATTTTTTCCAAGCTTGGACACGGGTGTCGATGAGTTGCTTGGCTAGACGTTCCAGCATTTCTCTTTCTGTTGGATCTAGGTCCTGAGCATTTTGAAAGATTTCTTTGATCTTGGAGAAATTTTTCAAGTTCATCAAATCATTAATCGAAGTGATGCCGGCGTCCAGAAAAATGCCAAAAAAAGTATCAAAGAACTTCTTGCGTTCATCCGCCGATGTTTCGCGAACCCACTGCTTCAGGGTCTCGTCGGTCTGCTGGCTATCGGGACTGGTTTGATCCAGTGTCACAAATCCATCCTTTTCAACCATCCAAGTAAAGGTGTCATGCTGGGCAAAGCCACCAAAGGCACGACTTTTGACAATCGTAGCAGGCTCAGGAACTTCCAGCATCATCCCAACGATGGACCCTTGCGGGACAAAGCGGTGAACGAGGTGCGCGATTCGTTGATAGCCCTCCGTTTCGATAATGGCCTTGTTGAGGCCAGGAGCGTCGTAACAGTAGATGGCGTCGACCCGTTCAAACAGATGATCTGGAAGGTAAGAGCAGGCGTAGGCTGCGAGATTGCCCCCTTTGGAGTGGCCGGCTACCATAAAGCGTCCTTTAGGAAATTCCTTCATGACATGTTGTAGGTAGCTGGCTGCACGCCTCTGAGATGGGACATGGTCCATATAGGTCATGTGGAAGTCTTCCTTCCAGCCGATCAAGGTATCATCCGTCCCTCTGAAAACGACCAAATAAACATCCATGGTAAGACGATAGGTCATAGCCGCAAACTGCTTCTGAACATCGGGGTCATATTCGTCGACATAGTTAAGAAGTTTGACATTCTTAAAGCGTTTGGATGTAGCTAGGACATCGACTAATTGCAGGTGTTGGTCTGTCACGATGAAATCTGTGGTTCGATCGACTAGCTCTACTGCATCAGATAAGCGGACTTCAATATTGGTCGTATCCCCTTGAGGCACGATCCGATCAAAAGGAAGATAGGTCAGCTCTGTCAGTGCCAGGACATCGAGTTCCTTAAAAGGGCGATCGTAGATGGAATCATAGGCGACATAGTCTAGATAATCAAAAATCGTGGACATGAGATTCTCCTTTGTATCTGTATGTTCAGTATAGCATAAAATACCTGAAAAGCCCCTCAGTAAAAATAGGAAATTGACGAAAGGAGTTACCTTTAAGTTGAGATGGCGAAAAATATGTATGCTCCTTGGATAATTTGATATAATGAAAGGGTAATACTCTAGTAAGAAAGAGAAGGAAAGAGCATGCACAAAATTCTTCTTGTCGAAGATGATGAAACCATTCGCCAACAAGTGAAGAAAATCATGGAGCAGTGGGGCTTTGAAGTTATTGCAGTTGATGACTTTATGGATGTATTGGGGACCTTCGTCCAGACCAATCCTCATCTGATTCTGATGGATATTGGCCTTCCTCTTTATAATGGCTACCATTGGTGCCAGGAGATTCGTAAGGTGTCTAAAGTCCCTATCATGTTTTTATCCTCACGCGATCAAGCCATGGACATCGTCATGGCTATCAATATGGGAGGAGATGACTATGTGACAAAGCCTTTTGATCCCAATGTCCTCCTGGCAAAAATCCAGGGCCTCCTTCGCCGCTCATATGAGTTTGGGACTGATCAAGATTTGTTAGAACACCGGGGTGCCATCCTCAATCTCAAATCCATGGATCTGGTCTACGAGGGAGAAGTGGTCAATCTGACCAAGAATGAATTTCAAATTCTTCGTATCCTGTTTGAAAAGGCTGGAAGTGTAGTGGCTCGGGATGATCTGATGAAGGAATTGTGGAACAGTGATTTCTTTATTGATGATAACACTCTCTCGGTCAATGTAGCTAGACTTCGGAAGAAACTCGAAGAAGCAGGACTGGAACATTTTATCGAAACGAAAAAAGGGATAGGATACGGGTTGAGCAATGGATAATCGATTCTTATTTGTCAAACACTATCTGATTTCTCATCGTCGTTATCTCTATTTGATTGGTTTACTCCTTTCATCTCTGGTCTTGTTTGCCTATATATTCGAAGGCTACCGCAATTTTCTCCTTTACCTGACAGGAATTTTGGCTTTTTTGAGTCTGCTTCTGATCATTTGGGATGCAGTGGCTAAGTATCAGGCCTATCGGAAGGAAGTGCTCTATGGGGAGGGAGTAGCTGAGACCCCTCTAGAAAAGATCTTGAGTCAGAAGCTAGCAGCCAGTCAGCAAGCCCAACGTGAGCAGACAACGGTGAGTCTAGAGACCTACAATGACCTGATGGATTACTATACCCTCTGGGTCCACCAGATTAAGACGCCCATTGCGGCCAGTCAACTCTTGGTTAAAAATATAGAAGACAGCGACCTGAGACAACAAATGGAGCAGGAGCTCTTTAAGATTGACTCCTATGCCAATGTGGTCCTCCAGTATCTGAGACTCGAAAGCTTTCACGATGATTTGGTTCTTAAGCGTGTTCCACTCGAAGAGCTGGTCAAAGAAGTCGTGCGAAAGTATGCCATTTTCTTTATTCAAAAGGGCTTGACGGTGGATCTGCATGACTTAGATGTCACCGTCATTACCGATCGCAAGTGGCTCTTGGTCATCATCGAGCAATTGCTGTCTAATAGCCTTAAGTATACCAGCACTGGCGGGATTGAGATCTATTTCAAAGACCAGACCCTTTATATGAAAGATAGTGGGATTGGAATTAAGGATAGTGATATACTCCGTGTCTTTGAGCGGGGATTCTCCGGCTACAATGGGCATTTGACCCAGCAATCCTCTGGACTAGGCCTCTATCTGTCTAAAAAGATTGCCGATCAGCTAGGGCACCAACTCCAGATGACGTCCCAGGTCGGCCAAGGGACGACTGTTGCCATTCACTTTGAAGAAAAGAAGTTGGTCATGGATTAGGGGAATTCGTCGGTACCTAATGATTCTCTCCCTAAGGTCCTCTTTTATTTAAAAATGACAAAAATGTAAGATTAAATTTTAAAAATGAAAGGTTAGGTTATGGTGACCACCTTTTATTTTTTATACAATAGTCTCATCAAATGAAGGAGGTCAAGAAAATGAAACTCTTGAAATGGATGAAAGAACCCAAAAAGATTAAGAAACCAAATAAGAAAACCGATTTGGAAAAGGTGGAATTTGGTCGCCAAGTCCTACAACAAACCCAAGAATTTTTCTTGATCTACTAGTAAAAGGAGAAAAGTATGTCATTACTAGACGTTCAACATATCAAAAAAATCTACAAAACCCGCTTTCAAGGGACGCAGGTCGAAGCATTGAAAGATATTCACTTCACCGTGGAAAAAGGGGAGTACGTCGCCATCATGGGGGAATCAGGGTCCGGGAAATCGACCCTTCTCAATATCCTAGCCATGCTGGACCAGCCGACGGAAGGGCGGGTCTACCTCAACGGTACCGATACTTCAACTATCAAGAATAAGGATGCGTCCAGCTTCCGTCGGGAAAAACTAGGCTTTGTCTTTCAAGATTTTAATCTGCTCGATACCTTGTCCGTTAAGGACAATATCCTCTTACCTTTGGTCCTTTCTCGCAGACCCGTCAAGGAAATGATGAGCAAGGTCGATAGCGTCAGTCGGGAGTTGGGCATTCACCAACTTCTAGAGAAATATCCTTACGAAATTTCTGGTGGGCAAAAACAACGGGTGGCTGTAGCACGGGCTATTATCACCTCTCCAGAAATTCTCCTTGCTGATGAGCCAACAGGGGCGTTGGATTCCAAGTCTTCGGCTGCGCTGCTAGATGTCTTTGAAGATATCAATAGCATGGGCCAGACCATCCTCATGGTGACCCACTCAACCGCAGCAGCATCTCGGGCCAAGCGTGTGCTCTTTATCAAGGACGGAATTCTTTACAATCAAATCTTCCGCGGGGAGAAAACCGAGCGTCAGATGTTCCAAGAAATCTCGGATACCTTGACGGTCATGGCAAGTGAGGTGGAGTAGATGTTTCGATTGACCACTAAATTAGCTTGCTCTAATCTCATCAAGAACCGCAGGCTCTATTATCCCTTTGCGATTGCGGTCATTCTCGCAGTGACCATCGCCTATCTCTTTGACTCCTTGACCTTTAATCCAAACATTTCTAAGCTTCGAGGGGGATCTCCCATACTCTTCACCCTAGGCTTGGGACTGTTCGTGGTAAATGTTGCTGGGGCTATCATCGTGCTCTATGCCAATAGCTTTGTCATGAAAAACCGCTCCAAGGAGTTGGGAATTTACAGTATGCTAGGCCTTGAAAAACGGCATCTCATCAGCATGATCTTCAAAGAACTCTTGATTTTTGGTTTTGTGACTATCTCAAGCGGTATCTTGATCGGCGCCCTCTTTGACAAGCTGATCTTTGCCTTTCTCTTGAAACTCATGAAGATGAAGGTCCAGCTGGTATCTACCTTCCAACCAGGGATTGTCATCTTGGTCTTTGTTACCTTTGGTCTCATCTTTGCCCTCTTGGTTTTTCTCAACGCTTGGCGTATTCTTCGATTGAACGCTCTGCAACTGACACGTGAGAAGGCTAGTGGTGAAAAGAAAGCCCGCTTCTTGTGGCCCCAAACCATCCTGGGCTTAGCCTCTCTCGGTTTTGGCTACTACCTAGCTTTGTCTGTCAAAGACCCCATGTCTGCGATTTTGATCTTCTTTCTAGCGGTTGTCTTAGTTATGATCGGGACCTACCTACTCTTTAATGCTGGGATCACCGTCTTCTTGCATCTGCTTAAGAAAAAGAAGAACTATTATTACCAACCCAACAACATGATCTCGGTCTCTAACCTCATCTATCGCATGAAGAAAAATGCGGTGGGGCTTGCGACCATTGCTATCCTCTCGACCATGGTATTGGTGACCATCTCTGCTGCGACCAACATCTATGTTGGTGGTGAAATGATCAAGAAAATCATGAATCCACATGATTTTTCCATTCAAGGAAAAGGAGTGGATTTGGAGCAAATCAATCAGAAATTTGATGAATTTGCCTCTGAGCACCAGCTTGAGATCAAGAATCGTGACCTGATGACTTATGCTACCTTTGGGGTCGAATCACAAAAGGGTACGGATTTCACGGTCTATCCTGACGATGAACGCGATGTTAGACCGCGGACAGTCTTTCTGGTCTTTGATGCAGTTAGCTATGAGCAAATGACCGGAGAACACGTTGATCTGGCCGGCAACCAGGTCATCCTCTTTGCCCACAACAAGGCTCTGAAAGGGCAAAAGCAGTTTACTATTAATGGGCAAGACTTTCAAGTCAAGGAAGAAGTGACCAAGGATTTTATCACCGATCATGTCCCAAACATCTTCAATATGCTGACAGAGGATTTCAATTACCTGATTGTGCCTGACCTTTCAGCTTTTGTCGCTCAGTTTCCGAACCTTGCTGTCGTTACCCAAATCTATGGTGGTTTCAATGTCAATGTAGATGAAGAACAACAACTTAAGTTAGCTGACAGCTATGACAAGCTAATCGATGATTTTAGTAGCCGGCTGACAGATATGCAATTTGTATATGGAGGCAATCGAGCATATAATGTGAGAGAAATGAATAGCCTCTTTGGTGGCATCTTCTTTATCGGTATTTTCTTGTCATTGATCTTTATGGTCGGAACAGTCATCGTCATCTACTACAAGCAAATTTCAGAAGGCTATGAAGACCGTGACCGCTTCGTCATTCTCCAACAGGTAGGACTTGATGAAGATGAGGTCAAACGGACCATCAACCGTCAAGTGCGGACCGTCTTCTTCCTCCCTCTCATCTTTGCCTTTATCCACCTGGCCTTTGCCTACCATATGATCCGCCTCATTCTTAAAGTCCTCGGTGTCATCAATAGTGGCCAAGTCCTCGTCGTGACCCTCAGTGTCTGCGCCGTCTTTCTCATCACCTACCTGATCGTCTTTTGGATCACCTCTCGGAGCTACCGTAAGATTGTGCAGATATAAGAAAAAGAAGCTCGAATCAAATTAGAAACTTTCCTTAGGTGAGTACGGACGTCAGCGAACTTCGAAGAAGTTCCATGACTAATTATTGAGCCTAAGGTCTCAATAATTCCGAGTGCCTGAAACATGATTATTTCAGGCACTTTTCTCACAGCAGAAAGTTTCAATATACTCTAAATAATAATTAGAAATCATTTGGATATTTTTGCACAATAGTCCAGATTAGGTTATTCAAAGTAAAAATTGTCAACTTTTTAAGCTCGCTCATGGCGGGCTTTTGTGCGAAAATCGACAGCGATTGTTTTTGCTTTTCAAAGGGATATAAAAAAGACTGAACCAGTCGAGTTCAGTCTTTGTTCGCTTTCTATTAAAGTGATGTAAGGAAAGTCAATCCTCCTAGGATGACACCTGCCGAATTCGGAATGATCAAAATCCAGTCTTTTTTAGGTTCCTTTGTCCAACCATAAATGACCCAGATCAAGCAAGAAATAGCAGCTGACAAGGGTTGGAAAGGTTGGGCCTTGTTTCCCTGTAAATTAGCAATAATTTGTGGGATGTAGGCAATGAAAACGATAATCCCAATAAAGGCACCGATCGAGCCAACGATTTGGTTGATTTTTTGTTTATTCATAAAATTTTACCTCTGTGTATCAAAATAGCATAAATAGGAAGATAATGCAATTAATTTGCATGCTATTCAAGATGAAAATGATTATATTTGCAAAAAAATTAGACAAAGTGTCTAAAATAATTACTAGAGAGAAGACTCTCTCGAAGAGAAATCCATCTTCCTGCAAAATCACAAGATTGTGACACTTTACAGTTCAGTAACATTTGAAAAAAGCACTTGAATTTTAAGAGGGCAAGCGTTAGAATAGTGCGTACTCAAAAAATGAAAGGTATTTTGAAAATGAATGAAAAACAAATGAAAATTCTTGGTTGGGTTGCGACCTTTATGTCTGTGATGATGTACGTGTCTTACTTCCCACAAATCATGGATAACCTCTCAGGTCACAAAGGAAACTTTGTTCAACCTTTAGTTGCCGCTATCAACTGTAGCCTTTGGGTCTATTACGGACTCTTTAAAAAAGAACGCGATATCCCACTTGCTGCAGCCAATGCACCAGGGATCATCTTTGGTTTGATCACAGCCATTACAGCTTTATAAGAAGGAACTAGCTCCCGCAAGGAAGCTAGTTTTTTTATACCTTACAGAAATGTAAGAAATCAGGCTCAAAATGAAAGGTTAGCTTATTGTAGATCTCTCTCCAAATCGTTACAATAGAGGTGTAAAAAAAGTTTTATGGATGTCAATCATATAACCGGATAGAAATGGAGAATGAAAATGGCCTTATTAGATGTACAACATGTGAAAAAAATTTACAAAACCCGCTTTCAAGGAACGCAGGTCGAAGCCCTAAAAGACATCCACTTCACCGTGGAGAAGGGGGAATACGTCGCCATCATGGGGGAATCAGGATCTGGGAAATCGACCCTCCTTAACATCCTAGCCATGCTGGATCAGCCGACGGAAGGGAGGGTCTACCTCAATGGCACCGACACCTCGACCATTAAGAACAAGGATGCGTCCAGTTTCCGTCGGGAAAAACTTGGCTTTGTCTTTCAAGATTTTAATCTGCTGGATACCTTGTCCGTCAAGGACAATATCCTTCTCCCTCTCGTCCTCTCACGCAGACCGGTCAAGGAAATGATGAGTAAGGTCGATAGCGTCAGTCGAGAGTTGGCCATTCACCAGCTCTTAGAAAAATACCCTTACGAAATCTCTGGTGGGCAAAAACAACGGGTGGCTGTAGCACGGGCCATTATCACCTCACCAGAAATCCTCCTTGCTGATGAGCCAACAGGGGCGCTGGATTCCAAATCTTCGGCTGCGTTGCTTGATGTCTTTGAAGATATTAATACAATGGGACAAACCATCCTCATGGTGACCCACTCAACTGCAGCGGCAGCTCGGGCCAAGCGCGTGCTCTTTATCAAGGACGGGATCCTTTACAATCAGATCTTCCGCGGGGAAAAAACAGAGCGTCAGATGTTCCAAGAAATCTCGGATACCTTGACAGTCATGGCGGGTAAGGAGGATAGCGATGTTTAAATTATCGAGTAAATTAGCCTTTTCTAACCTCAAACAAAATCGCAAGCTCTATTATCCCTTTGCCTTGGCTGTCATGTTAACGACCATGATCCTTTATAGTTTTATCGCCTTGTCATCAACCCCTCATTTAGAGGATTCTTACGGAGGGGGAGCGGCGAGAACTGTTCTTGGTTTTGGTAGTTTTGTTGTCCAGTTGGTCGTCATCATTTTAGTGGCTTATGCCAATGGCTATGTCATGAAAAATCGTTCCAAAGAACTGGGCTTATACAGTGTTTTGGGGATGGAGAAGAAGCACCTCCTCGTCATGACCTTATGGGAATTGCTTATCTTCTTTATTCTTACAGTAGGGGCGGGTCTAGGCTTGGGGCTCTTGTTTGATCGCTTGATTTTTGCCCTCCTCTTAAAATGTATGGGGTTACCAGTCGTCATTCAATCAACCTTCCAGATAGAACCTGTCCTTAACACTTTACTTGGGTTAGTACTAGCTTTTGGTTTCATTCTCTTGTTGAATTCTTTCCGCCTCTTGCGCTACAGTTCCCTAAACCTTATGCAACAGAAAAAGGCAGGAGAGAAGAAGGGACGCTTCTTGCTGGTTCAAACTCTTTTAGGACTAGGGCTCTTAGGAATTGCCTTCTATTTGGCGCTAACCGTTGAGCGCCCAGTTGCAGCGGTTCAAGGATTCTTTATTGCTGTCATCTTGGTCATTCTAGCGACCTATCTCTTATTCAACGCAGGATCCATTACCTTCTTAAGAATGCTCAAAGCTCGGAAATCCTACTATTACAAGCCGGAGAATTTTATATCCGTCTCCAACTTAATCGCTCGGATGAGAAAAAATGCAGCGGGTCTTGCGACCATTAGTATTCTTTCCACCATGGTCTTGGTCACCTTAACCGGGTCGCTCAATATCTTTATTGGAGGGCAGAATTATCTAGATACTGTCTACCCTTCAGACTACAGTATTAGTGTGGGGCATATGACTTCAGAAGCTGAAACAGAACCGGTTGTTGAGGATGTTCAAGCTATTATTCAGAAAACAGCCGATGCGACAAATCTGTCAGATTATCAGGTAGTACAGACAACATACTGGTCGGCTGAAATTCGAAAGATTGATGGAAGGAGCTTAGAGGTGTATGACCAGTCCACTTCATCAACTGGTCAGGAGTTGAAGACAGAAGGAACCGTCTACTTTTTTGATCAGGCAACCTACGAGCAATTGACGGGTCAAAAACTTGAGCTTGGGGAAAATGAAATCTTAGCCTATGGGTATCAGTATCCTGGAAGATTAGATTCGCATTTAGAAATCAATGGCAAGAGCTTCACGATTAAAGAAAAACTAAACTCCAATTTTATCCAAGGAAAACTCCCTCAGGGCGATTTGTTTCAACACCAAATGGGCTTGTACCTTGTTTTTCCAGACTTGAACCAACTGGGACTAAAAGTTGATAAAAATTTGGAATTCTCTATTACTGCGCAAGATAAGGAGAACAAAGATTTCATCGCTGGCGTGGCTAAAGAGCTTTATTCGACAGACAAAATCAGTCAATATGGTGCGACTTACTTTGGTGGCTATGAACGATACAGCATGGAGAAAGAGTGGCGTGAATTAGCGGGGACTCTCCTCTTTATTGGAGTTTTCCTATCTGTGATCTTTCTCTTGGCTACGGTTCTCGTGATTTACTACAAACAGATTTCAGAGGGCTATGAGGACCGGGAAAATTTTGTGATCTTGCAACAAGTCGGATTGGACCAAAAGCAAACCGGTACCACCATTCGCAAACAGATTCTCACCGTCTTTTTCCTTCCATTATTCTTCTCCTTCCTTTACCTAGGAGTGGCCTACAAGATGATTGCAAAAATCGTTGCTCTCTTAGGAGCGACCAATGCGGGCTTGGTCCTTCAAACAACCTTAGCAATCTGCGCTGTCTTTTTCATCTCCTATGTCCTCGTCTTTCTTCTGACTTCTAGAAGTTATCGGAAGATTGTCGTGCGATAGGGTTTGAGATTATTAAGGCTTGAGAAATAAGATGGAAAATACAAGATTTTGCTAGAAACAAAAACACCGAGGTACAACCTCGGTGTTTTGACGTCAACCATTATTTGACGTGTTCTGCAAGTTCTTCTTGAGCTTTTTTATTGGATTTTTCTTTTTCTTTCAACCAATTTTTATACGCTTTTTCGTAGTCAGCAGTTGTGACAGTATCACTTTGTAATTCCATGTACTTGTAATAGCTAGAACCATCTTTGATACCGATTAAGGAGAAGGCTTTGGTGAATGGTTTCACCTTAGTGATAGATGGAACGCCACCTTTAGAGTAGATAGGGAAGGCGATCGCATTGTCTGTCAACCAAGCTTGAGCGGTAGCATATTTTTCGTAACGAGCAGTTGTATCCAATTGCTCAGCATTGGCTTCATCCAACAATGTCTTGTATTCGTTCAAGCCAAGTTTTTCAATTACGGCTTGGTCAGTTGCTGGATTGATTCCCAAACCTGCTAAAGATGCACCATCAGTTGGATTGAAGATATCCAAGTAAGTCGATGGATCTTGGAAGTCAGGTCCCCATCCACCGATGTCTAAGTCAAAGTCTTTTTGATCTGGTGTTTGGGCGAAGTAGGTCGCGTTATCCGCATCTTCAGTGGATAATTTTTGAACGTCCACAATGACATTTTCTTTTCCTAATGTTTTTTCAATGGAGTCCTTCATTGAGTCTGCCTGCTGTACAAGGGTAGCAGCAGATTGGTCTACCACATAGTCGATGTGAATTGGGAATTGCACCCCTTCAGCTTGAAGAGCTTCTTTAGCTTTGGCTAATTGAGCCTTGGCTTTGTCAGCGTTAAACATGCTGTCTTGAGCGTCTGCGAGGCTAACACCTTTCCAATCATCTCCTGTTGCGGCAAGCTTTTCTTCAACGACTGTACCGAAGTCTTTGCCGTCTACTTGCACAAATGTTGGAGGTACAAGAAGTGTACGAAGTGTTTTGCTAGCCCCATCTTTCCCATTTGATTGGGCACTTAGGGAAGTACGATCAAGGGCGAAGTTGATGGCTTGACGGAAGTTCTTATTTTGAAGAGCAGTTTTCGTTTGGTTCTTTTGGTCATCTGTCGTCTTATTCGTGTGGCTGTAGTTTCGACGGTTCACGTTGAAGTAAGCATAGTAGACAGTTGCATCCTGTGGAGAATAAACGATGTTGTTTTTGAAGTTCTTTTCAATAGTGCTATAGGTTGAGCTCGTTGGGAAGAGACGAGCAGTTGTGAAGTTGCCGTCTGAGAAGTTACGAGCCAAATAATCTTGGTCAGAACCATCGAAGTAGGTCAACTTGATGTCTTTAATCTTCACATTCTCTTTGTCATAATAGTTTTCATTTTTAGTGAATTCCATCAAAGATTTTGAAGTGAAAGATTTCAAATAATATGGACCATTGTAGAGGATTCCGGAAGGTTTCACACTACCGAAGTCTTTTCCAGCAGATTCAAGGAATTTTTCATTGACAGGCATCATGGTAGAGGTTGTCAATTTTGAATTCCAGAAGGATTCTGGTTGGTTCAAGGTGTATTGAAGGGTATGGTCATCAACGGCTTTGATACCCACTTTAGAAAAGTCTGTATTTTTCCCATTGACATAGTCATTAAGTCCGGTTACTGAGTTTTGAACCAAGTAAAGGGCATCTGACTTGTTGTCTGCTACATATTTCAAAGAAGTGACGAAGTCTTGAGCAGTCACATCTGCATATTCGTTTCCTTCTGAGTCATACCATTTTGCATCTTTACGGATTTTATAGGTATAGGTCAATCCATCTTTGGAGACAGACCAATCTTCTGCTAGAGCAGGGACCAAGTTACCGTATTGGTCGTTTTCAAATAGTCCATCCACCAAGTTTGTAGTGATATCACTAGTTGTTGAACGATTTGAAAGGAGGTAGTTCAAAGAATCTGGATCAGTACTGAACACATATGAGTATGTTTCTGTCTGTGAAGATTTTGAAGACGATCCACATGAAGCGAGAAAGAGGGCTGAAGCAACCGTGACTCCCGCTAGGAAGGCTAGTTTAGATTTTTTCATAACTGATCTCCTTTATTAAAGATTTTGTATCATTATACACCTTTTCTGATAAAAAGCAACTAATTTTATAAAAATATTGTATATTTAGTCATATTGTTCGTTTTTTTTAATTTTTATTGATTATTTCCGCTATTATGCTTTACAAACTAGTGGAATGGGTGTATACTATAGACAGAGATACTAGTATGTAAAACAAACTAGCTAAAAATAAGCCTATTTGGAAAGGGGGAGAAGGATGAAAGAGTCGCAGTTGTTAAAAGGTGTCCTAGAAGGTTGTGTCCTAGAGGTTATTTCTCAAAAGGATATCTATGGCTATGAGTTGATCCAAAGTCTCAAGGAAACCGGCTTCGACAAGATCGTTGCGGGGACCGTTTATCCCTTGCTTCAGAAGCTAGAGAAGCAGGGAGTCATAGTAGGAGAGATGAGGCCTTCTCCGGATGGACCTGATCGCAAATATTTCTCTCTAACCAAAGAAGGAAGAGAGCGACTAGAGGAATTTTGGAACCAGTGGCAGGATCTGGTCATTAAAGTAGAACGCGTGAAAAAGGAGGGGGAAGAATGATCGAAGATTATACAGAAAAAATGTCTGATGAACTGAATCATCTAAACAAGGAGGATCAAACCTATGTGAAAAAAATGGTGGCCTATATTGGGGCAAAGGTCTATTTTTATGATGATGAAGCACTCGGTGAACAACTCTACAATATGGTTTGCGACTTAAAAGTTGCTGAGAAAGAAGGCATTCGGGCAGTGGATTATTTTGGAAAGGATCCTCGGGCAATGGTGGATCAAATTCTTTCAGAGTTACCTAAACGCTCTTTAGGATCTTATGTGGGACTAGTCTTCATACTAGGAGTGATCTTAGTTGGCATGCGTTATTTAATGGATTTTACCTGGATGATGCCACTGAA
The DNA here is from genome assembly GCF_004785935.1 of Streptococcus rubneri. Taxonomy (GTDB): domain Bacteria; phylum Bacillota; class Bacilli; order Lactobacillales; family Streptococcaceae; genus Streptococcus; species Streptococcus rubneri. The sequence goes on from NZ_SRRP01000001.1 coordinate 93,292, forward strand.
AATACAACCCTTAACCTATGTTGTCATTCTACTCAATTTCTTGGTATTTAGTCAGTTCATCATGTGGCTTTGGTCCAAGCAAAGCTATGGAGAAATGAAGTGGCCTTGGGCTATTTTTATAAGTGTGATTAGCCTGATAGTGTTTCTGAACATCGTACGACTATTTTCGATCTATTTTGGTCACATTTGGAGTCTCTTCTTATCAGATGGTTGGGCGATTTCTCTTGCTGTCCTAGTCCTACTTGGGTTTGCGGTTATGGCTTATAGAAGTAGAGATCGCCTGATGACGAGTCTACTAGTAATGGGGCTTACTTTCCTAGTAACTGGATGTTGGATTCGCTTTGTGAATCCAGAAACTGCTAATGTATTACGCTGGCTACTCCCTCTTATAGGACTAGTCCTGTTCCTCATTGTATTTCGTCTCCAAAGAAAGGGGAAAGCAATATGACATCAGCTATTTATTATGAAGAAACACAGGCTTTGGTTCAAACTTTTAGCCAGGAGGACCAAGCTTATTTCCAAGATCTCTGGGATTATTTCAATTTTGCCGGCTTCTTATATGAGGAGAAAGCATTAAGAGAGCAGGTCTATAATCTAGCGCTGGATTTTTCGCAAGCAAGTGGTGATGGATGGACGGCCAAGGACTATTTTGGACAGGATCCTAAGGGAATGGCAGACCAAATCATAGAGAACATGCCTAAAGAATCCACGCGATCTGTTCTAAAATATGGTGCAATCGTTTCAGGAATTGTGATTTTTTATCGCCTCTTAAGTGATTTTGCTTCGCAAGCAGTTCTGGTTCTCAAACCACTCGTCTATCTAACGGATAGTATTTTAGGACTTTTGGCCGTTGGGTTACTATTCTATCTCCTTCGTCGCCTCATTTTTGCAGAAGAGAAGTCAAAAAAAGCAATCTACGTAGCAGTCGTTCTCGTTCTGGGGATCTATTTTATCAGTGAAATAGTTGGGGTACGTTTCTTGCCAGCTTTTGCCTGGTTGACGGTACCGAATCCATGGGATACTTTCCTGATGACAGGGGCTTCTGCAGGTCTTATCCTGTGGCAGTGGAAAGAAGAGTTTGCTCGTGCCTTCATCTTTCCTATTCTGTCCTTCTTAGTAGTGGGATTCTTGCATCGCTGGACTTTGGCACAAGGGATTCAGAATTCTACCATGACTATGATCCTACCTACGGTAATCATTGTTATAGGATTGATGATTTACTATTGGTTTACCATTCGGGCCTTGAGAAAGATGAAGGCTGAAGAAGGTTAAAATACAGTTAAGGAGGGGTGCCCCTCCTTTATTAGTTGGAGAAGTTACTGTCAGAGATAGGCTACCATTTTCAATCTAAGTGTGATAGAATGATGACAATAAAAGGGGGGAAAAAGGGATGAATCTATTTCGAAAAAAAGATGTTGGCAAATCTCATGCTGGTCTGAACCGCCATTTGCGAATGTGGGATTTGATTGTTTTAGGTATCGGTGCTATGGTGGGAACGGGGATTTTCACCATTACGGGAACTGCTGCTGCTACTTTAGCTGGACCAGCCTTGATTGTTTCCATTGTCATTGCAGCTTTTTGCGTAGGGCTTTCGGCTCTCTTTTTTGCCGAATTTGCCTCTCGTATTCCTGCGACTGGGGGAGCCTATAGTTACCTCTATGCTATCTTTGGTGAGTTTCCAGCTTGGCTTGCAGGCTGGCTAACGGTTATGGAATTTATGACAGCTGTATCCGGGGTCGCTTCGGGTTGGGCAGCCTATTTCAAGGGCTTGTTAGCGAATGGAGGTATCCATCTCCCAGCTGCTTTAAATGGGACCTTTAATCCTACTGCAGGGAACTATGTGGATCTGTTACCCATTTTAGTCATGGTTCTGGTGACGGCTCTAGTTCTCCACAATGCTAAATTTGTCCTGCGCTTTAATTCGATCCTGGTAATTTTGAAATTCTCTGCCCTGGCTTTGTTTGTTCTGGTAGGAATGTTTCATCTCAATCCTGCCAACTGGGAAAATTTTGCTCCTTACGGATTTGGGGAAATCTACGGTGGTCAGACAGGGATTATGGCGGGGGCTTCGCTCATGTTTTTCGCTTTCCTAGGATTCGAGTCTATTTCCATGGCGGTTGATGAAATTCAAGAGCCTCAAAAGAATATTCCTCGGGGGATCGTTCTCAGTTTGATGATTACGACGGTGCTCTATATCTTGGTAACCTTGGTGCTAACGGGGATGGTACCTTTTAGTCAGTTGAATGTGGATGATGCGGTTGCCTATGCTCTCCGTCAGGTAGGAGCCTCTTGGGCAGGGACCTATGTTTCTCTCGTTGCGATTTTTACTCTCATCACCGTCTGCATTTCCATGACCTTTGCTCTTTCTCGAATGATCTATAGTTTAGCGCGTGATGGTCTTCTTCCCAGTATGATGCGGGAGTTGGATCCTAAGACCAAGGTGCCTAAAAAGGCAACGATACTAGCTGGGATTGCTGCAGCGATTGCAGGTGGGGTTTTCCCATTAGCGAGCATTGCCTCCTTTTTAAATATCTGTACCCTAGCCTATTTGATCATGATGGCCTTAGCTATTCTTAAACTTCGTAAAGAACGAGGGCTACCAAAGGAAGGGGAGTTCAAGACTCCTTTGGTTCCATTCCTGCCTATTTTATCCATTATCATCTGCGTCTCTTTCATGACCCAGTATTCTCTAGGAACTTGGATTGCCTTTGGCCTTGCTCTCTTGATTGGGACGGTCCTTTATTTCAGCTATGGGTACCAACATTCTGAAGAAAATAAGTAAGAAGCTTAACGAAAAGTCGGAGAACTACTCTGGCTTTTCTTTTGAGCAGATGAAGAAGAAATGCCAGATAGTAAGCAACAAGTAAACTTGATTTTTGTTATAATGAAAGGGAGTATGAATCAAAGGAGAAGATGATGACATTCGAAGAAATCTTGCCTGGACTAAAGGCAAAAAAGAAATATGTGCGTACGGGTTGGGGAGGTGCTGAGAACTATGTCCAGCTTTTCGATACCATCGAGCAAAATGGAGTGGCTCTAGAAGTGACGCCTTATTTTCTCATTAACGTATCTGGTGAAGGCGAAGGATTTTCCATGTGGAGTCCAACTCCTTGTGATGTCTTAGCGACAGACTGGGTGGAAGTTCATGACTAAACGTGTCCTTATTACAGGCGTTAGCTCCGGGATTGGTCTGGCTCAAGCTCGTCTCTTTTTAGAAAAGGGCTACCAGGTTTATGGGGTAGACCAGGGTGCTGATTCCCAGTTGCCAGGTGAGTTTCACTTCTTGCAGCGGGACTTGACCTTGGATTTGACGCCGATTTTTGACTGGTGTCCTGAGGTCGACGTCTTGTGCAATACGGCAGGGGTATTGGATGACTACAAACCCCTTCTTGAGCAAAGCGCTCAGGAGATTCAGGAGATCTTTGAGATCAACTATGTGACTCCGGTAGAGCTGACACGGCATTATCTGACTCAAATGTTGGAGAAGAAGCAAGGGATCATCATCAATATGTGCTCCATTGCTTCTAGCCTAGCAGGAGGTGGCGGTCACGCTTATACTTCCTCCAAGCATGCTCTAGCAGGCTTTACCAAACAGCTGGCCCTGGATTATGCAGAAGCTGGGATTCAGGTTTTTGGTATCTCACCAGGTGCTGTCAAAACAGGCATGACTGCAGCGGACTTTGAACCAGGAGGCCTAGCAGACTGGGTGGCCAGTGAGACGCCCATCAAGCGCTGGATTGAGCCAGAAGAAGTGGCAGAAGTCAGTCTCTTTTTGGCCAGTGGGAAGGCCTCTGCCATGCAGGGACAAATTCTGACCATTGATGGCGGGTGGAGTTTGAAGTAGAGAACTGAGAAAGCAGGAGGTTAAAGCATGCACGAATATGATTTTGGTTTTTCCTTACCGAAAGGATATCAGGTATTTCTTGATGACTTAGGGGATCAGCCAGGTTATGACATTGGTGAGACGGGTATTTGTCTCTATGCTAAAGAAGATCTTACCGAACGCAATCAAACCTACCAGATTGATGAGGATGAACCAGATTTCTTTATGATCGGTCAAGATGGGGATCTGGCCTATTTCCTCAAAAAGAATGGGGACGATAGCATTTATGAAAATGATCTAGGTGCGCTAGGTTCTCTCGAAATGCAAAAGGTAGCTGAATCAATTGCAGACTTTATTAATCAGATCTTGCAGGAGGAGTAAGATAGAAATAGAAAGGGGACTGAGAAAGATAGCTGCAAAGAGCTCGTCGATTCACTCAGTCTTTTTTTAAAAAAATTTTTAAAAAAACTTTACTCATTCATTTTGGATTCAGGGGAATGCTGTCTTGCTTACCCGGATGCTGGATAATCTATTGAGCAATGCAGTGAAATTCACCAAGAGCAAGGTTGCCATCCGATTGGAAGCTAGTCAAGGTGGTGCAATTCTCAAAGTGGCGGATGATGGGATTGGGCCAGATCATCTGAGCAAGATTTGGGACCGCTTCTATCAGGTGGAGGATTCCCGGAATAAGGGCCTCAATAGTGGTATCGGGCTGGGCTTATCCTTTATTAAGGACATTGCAGACCTCCATCGAGCAGAGGTGAAGATCATTTCCGAAGATGGTAAAGGAAGTCTCTTTTGTGTGACTTTCCCACAGATCCAGGACAAGACTTCTGTCTAAGACGGTTGATTGAGCGATCGGTATGGGTTGAAAAGGTAAAATAACAAAGTAAAATAATAAGGATAAAATGAGTCTAGTAAAACCGATAGGCTCATTTTCTATTTTAGCTTTATGGAAAGAGAATCTTATGGTATGATAGCCTAAAAGGGACCTGTAATATGGAGGTCAAACTATGGAAAGAGAGACTCAAAAAGGAGAAGAGATGCTCGTATTGACAGATACAGATCCAGCTGTTTCAAGAGAAGACCTGTTACAATTTGAGGAGTTTCTTGGAAAGAACTTGCCGGAAGCCATGAAGGATTTTTATCTCAAGTACAACGGTGGCCAGCCCCAAGTAAGGGGTGTTCACGATGATTATCATCTCTTTCCTTTCAATTCCTTTGATTCACTTGAAGAGATGAGGAAGTCTATGAAATGGTTTGACGATGAGGCTGTGCCTGCTGGATTTAAGGCTACAGACCTTCTCCATTTTGCCTATGATCCTGGATCGGGAAACTATGCTCTTTCTTTAAGGGCAGAAGATTATGGCAAGGTCTACTTCTATGTTTTAGAAGAAAAAGCTGAGTTGTATGGTCAATGGCCATCTTTTGAGGATTTTTTGAATTCCTTTGTTGAAGAGTGAGACTAAAAAGGAGACGAGATGCGGAAACACCAAGAACTTTCACTAGAGCAGATCATCGAGCAGATGCGTGTGGACAAGTTATCATCAGATGATTTTTGCCTCTATGCTAAGGAGTATGGAGAACTGAGACTTAATAGCCTCTATTGGGTATCAGATTATCCAGATGTCGTGGAAGACCGTGATGTTTACCCGACAGATGTAGCGGAGCAAGGTCTTCAACTAATCTACTATGGAGAGCAGTTGATTGATGTCCTTGCAGCCGCACTTGAGGAAAAGCCAGATGCAAGTCCCCAAGATTTGGTCGAGGCTTTGAAATATTATCATCAGCATGATAGCTTTATGCCCTTTGAACCCTAGTAACAAAAACTAGAATATTGCAGTTCCATAGACAAAAAAATATAAAAAGGAGTTAAGAAAAGATGGATTATAAAAACATAAATAAAAGAATTGCCCCTTTTACCTTGCTAGTCTTTGATGAGGATCCTCAAAAGGTCCGAGGATCGCTCATTTATTACCCTGATGGAGAATACAGACAGGAAGTATTTGACACTCGAGAAGACGAAGGGGTCGAAGGGAATGGCTACGATTGGGCATCTCTGGCTTTGGTATTTTTGGAGGAAAAAATGCCTGAATTAAGCGATGCTATCGACTTTGATCCGGAAGGAAGTATGTTTTGTGCCTATTCTTCCAATGTAGACGCCTTAGCTAGATTTGCTCTTGGATTGAAAGAGTTTTGTGATGATATCGACACTATGAAAGACTTGTTTAGTCGAGCGGAGCTGGATTAACCTCCCCCCCTCCAAAGTTTAGGAGTTAAAATAGAGACAGTCGATTAAATAGAACAATTAAAAGATGGAGCAGGACATGGTTGGGAAAGATGGGATTATCATAAAGGATGGCCAGGTCATCCTAAACAGTGGTGAGAAGCTATCGATTGAAAATCTAATAGAGGAAGCGAGTAGGATTCGTTTCATTAGTAATCAGCACTTTAAGGATACAAGCATCAGTATACTAGAGAGTTCACGAGTCATATTTGAAAACTGTATCTTTGAGAATGTCGTTTTTGAAAACTGTGATTTAAGGGAAATCAGCTTTAAAAATCATACAGTTATTCGAAACTGTACTCTCAGACGATGCAATTTAAATGGAACTTTATTTTATGACAGTCACATTATATCGTCTATCTTCCTTTCTTGTCAGATGAAGCGTCCTTTTTTGGAGAATGTCAGTGAGATGAGTGCTTGTCTCTTTAAAAAGTGTAGGATGCACGACATTTTCTTTCCCCTACCGGAATTTCAATCTAATAAAATTATTGGAAAACTGTCTGAATGTACCTTTGGGTCGAAGACACAGAAAGTAGAAAAGTTGCACGCAGATCTATCAGAGGCTCATCTGACTTTTGTCGATTTCCTGCTTTGTGATTTGACGGAGACCATTCGTCCCGAGGATCCAGATATTCTTTATATAAAAAACCTGAGTGAACGGTCAAAGAAGGCTCAGGAAAAAATAGTGAACATCCAAGATGATACAAAAAGGCGAGCTCTTTCTATCTATACAGAGAGTTGGATGAATGAAAAGTATGTGGATTATTTCATGAGTCGCAAAGATTACCAATGGGCCTGGGACGAACACTTTAAGGATGTAGCCAAGTGTTTGGAACTTGACTGGGTCCTTGACTAGCTCTTATGTGAATAGTATCAGAGCTAGTTAGCAGAAGAAAGGATAGAAAAATGACAGTTACTATCGATGAATTCGTGAAGGAGCAAGGCTTTTGTGTGGTATCTACAGAGGAGAAACCATTTCGTCTGGATGAGGTCCGTTTCAACCTTTTGGCATATTTAGAGGATTATTCTAAAATGGGATTTTCTTTTGTCAAAGTAGCTACTGATCTAGTAAAACTAAGGAAAGAGCAAGAGAGTTATAGGCTTTTTGGCCAGTGTTTTTTAGGATTTTTTGTGATTGGAGAAGAGGAGCAAATCTTTTTACTTTGCAATCGAGAAGGAAGAGAAGTTTTTCAAGAAGATAGAGTTTTTGTCAATTCTTCCTTGCAAGCTTTTATTTCCTCTTATTCGCTCTTTCTATCAAGCATCTTTCTTTTGAAAGCAAAGTTTTATGAGATTGAGCAAGATGAAGTCGAAGAAATTGCAGCAAACTTGAAGAGTCAAGTACTTGCCCTAGATAAGCACCTTGAACAACAATTGCCCTTTTGGGAGCATATGGCTTATTTGATAGAAGACGATGGAATTGTTCTAAGAGATGATCTCTTTCATATCTTAAATAAAGAGCAGTAGGAATAGAATAAAATTAATTATGGAGAAAAAATTGCCCCAGATAAAGATTCGTGAGTGGAATGAAAAGCCAAGAACAAAACTTCGATTTATTAAAATTGGTGATATTTTTTGCTATCAATTTTCGGAGGAAATGTTTGTATTTGGTCAAATCCTTGGAAAAGTAAATGTTGGTCATGTCATTCAATTTTTCGATTTCTTTCAAGCAAGTCCTACTATAACAGTTGAGGAGCTAAGTCGTGCTCAATTTATAGGTAAGCCCATCATTGTAGACTCCTACACCTTGTTTGATCGAAGTCCAGTATGGTTTTGGCAGATAATTGGTCACCAAGCGGATTTTGATCCAAGCCCTTTTAAGGATTTAGCCTTTAAATGGGGAGATCCAAATGGTCCTCACTTTGGGAAGGTCTGGCTAGATGGTAGGCGGGAACCTAAGATTTTTTCTAGGGAAGAAGTTGAGGAGCTGGACTGGGAAGCCTGTGCCGGAAGTATAGTTTATAACAGAATATTGGAAGAAGAACTGGCAAGCAGATGAAATAAAGGAGTTTGAGATGGACTATGTAGATGAGTTGACTTCAGGACGAACGCCCTTGGTAAAAAAGGCAGCGAAAAAAATTTTAAAAGGCAGACTAAAAGGATATGGACCATTCTTGCATCAGGCCTTGGAAGGGGAGATGGAAAAGCCTAAATCATGGGAATCACAAATGTACTTGCTCTACGCCATGGCCGCAACGGATTGTACAGAAGAAGTCCCCTATCTCAAGTCATTACTGCTGAGAGACATCCCAACCCCTGTAACCTATCGCTCTCTAGCAGTAGCGATTGCTTATCTAGAAAATTTAGAAACAGAGAACTTGTCTTTTGTTTATGAGTCCTTGGAATCGAATAACTTATTGCAAGCTGCAGGTGCTTGTGCAGCACTCTATCTGAGAAAGATTGTGCTGAAAGATGACGATTTTGAGAAAATCATGAACTTTATCACCAAGGATGTTTATTTGGAAAATATAAGAGGAACAATCGCTCCGTTTATGTTCATTTTGGCTGCATCTTATCTATATCCAGAACAGAATCGCCAGAAAATTGTAGACTTTTCCCGTCAATTTAATGAAGTACATATAAATACAATCATTGAGGATGTATCCAAAGGAAAGGACGGCAGGAGGATTAGGCTATTCTAAGACCTACTTAAAGAGAGAAGTTACCATCTCCTTAAAGAGGGAAACAATGAATCTTAAAAAGAAGACTTATATTCATTTTTAAAAAGGAGTTCATACTGTGAAATGGTTTGAAAAAGCAGTAGGAAGGGAAAAGATTATTCATTTATTTGATGGTGATTTGGACTTGAATAATGTATTTCTTGATACTGTGTTATGTTACGATTACAAATTAGATCTTGTCTTTTATTTATTTGATTTACCAACTAATTTCCCTGAAAAGTGGCAGAAAAGTGCATTTAATGCCATAAAAATTAATTTAGAGTTTTTTAATTTAGATGAAATCCATTTTTATTCTAAGGGGATTCATAAGGTGAATGGTCAACTGGAACTGCTTTTTTTAGAGAATAAGGTTGAATTCAATTTTAAAAACCAAAATGATGTGATGTTATCGGGATCTTCTGACCTAGTTAGAATTGCTGAGATTACTCCTGTGAAGATTGATACTTAAAGATTTCTTGCGGAGATTCAGAATGATCAAACAATCTTCCATTATTAGGAGGGACACCGCGACTATGGGAAAAAGTGAAGGAAGAGCACAAACATTATACCTTGACCTAAGGCTAAACCTTTCTACAAGAAAAAAACTGCGAGACCACGAATATGAAGTTAGAGTATTTCGAATTAGATAAGCCCTATGTGGAAAATCAACAGAGGATTGAGGAGCTGATGGACTTAGCTACGTTAACATACGAGGAAGCTAGAATTAAGGACTATCGACAGAATTGGAAAGACCTGCGAAGAGCGTTCGTATATGAATCCAAATGTATGACCTCTATGGTAGAACGCCTCTTTAAACCAGTTGTGACCAAGGATTGTTGGAAAATCATCGTAGAATGTGTAGATACGATTGGCAATCCAGCTATCATGAACCTACTTGGTGTCTATACTGTTCAGGTCTTATTTGATTTTTCTAGCTATGAAAGCTCGAGTCCATTGGAACAGAAAAAGCTGCTCTTAGGGGCCTTGCTAAAAGGGGTAAAGCGCGTGTTTCAGGAGCTCTCTATTCCATACTCCTTGATAGAGGATGTAGTCAATGAAATAGAGAAAAACGATTATGAAAATAGCTGGGAGTGGAAAAGGAAGAAGATCCAATCCACAACCTATTCCATTCAAGTGGAGCATCAGCTTGATAAGGTGGATTTGTTTTGGAAGATAGAGCAAAAGGATAAGAGCATCCGTCAGTTGATTCAATCCTGCCCTGCTCATGAGATGGATTATGGGGCTAAGCTTGGTAAACTGGAAGCAAAAAGTAACTTCCTGTATCTGCTGGATAAAGAGAATGAGGTTGTGAGCAAAATTTCTGTTTCAGAATGATGGAGCACAAACAATGAGTGACTTAAAAAAGAAATTATCCTTGTTAAAAGTGAAAAGACGAATCAAGAGTTTGAAGGGGATAAAGGATGTCCATTTTCTGACCGATAAACCTAAAGAAATTGCTTGGTATGCTGGGGAGTTGAATCCTATAGACTCTCCGATTCCTTGCCTTTATGAGTTTTCTATCGACCTTACTACTAAAGATCTAAGTAGGTCAATTCAAAGTCTTGTTGGCAATAGCAGTCGGTTTATCCTAGTTTTTTGGGAGTTTTCACCAGTTTACGTCTTGTTTCAAATGGAGTCTTTGGATGACTTTTTGCCCTCTTATTCTACTGAATTTTCTACCAGCGACCTGACACTTTTCTTTCAAGACCAGGAAAAAGTACTGGATCTCCATTTAGCGGAGGATAAAGTAGAAGTGAGAGTCTTGGAGAATAAATCTAAGAGCCCGTAGATTCTATAAATTGAAAATGAATATAGAATTAGTCGATGAAAGAGGCAAAAAGGAAAGAATGCCATTCTTGGAGAGACAAATGGTAAAGGAAGATTCTAATGTGTGAAAAAGAATATTATTATTATGGTAATAGTGAGTTTATGACAGGCCTAGGAGTTATTTATACAGAGTTTACTGGTCAGCGTGCAAGTCGACAAATTAACGTTTTGAATGGGAACTCTTATGCTTCCTCTTGCCTACAGGATTACGTTCCAGAAGTAGGGTTTCTACTCTATGATGGTCGAAAAGATGAGTTGGATCTATCAGACTCCATCAAGATTAGTCAAGAAGAATTTGAACGAATATGGGCTCAGGCTGTCGCTAGCGGTCAGAATGATACATAATCGTCAGTTGAAAATAGCCAAATATAAACCAAAAAATGTGAGAGGAGTCCAATAATGATGCTCAATTTGTTAAAGGAATTCGTAGAAGTCTATCATAGAAACAAGGGCTTAGGAGAGCTTGTATTTACTAGTGACTGTCTCCATATCGAAAAGCCAGATTTGTCTGGTCAATTGAAAGAGTTCTACCAACATTTGAGCTTTGAGGAAGAAGCTTATTTTAGAGGAGCTCCCTATGATCTTGCTCTAATTCCTCTCCCTCTATGTGAAGCTGCATCAGAAGGATGGCAGGATACTAGCTGGAAAGAGAGTTATGTGGTTTTTGCTCACATGATGGGGGATGAGCCAATTTTTTGTGATCTAACTAGCGAGCTTAGTCCTGTATTTGGCAAGATTCCTGGGAATTCCAAGCTCTATTGCTTAAGCCCCTCTTTATCTACTTTCTTGTCTACTTATAGTCAGATGAAAAAGCTAGAAATCACCAAGTTTGAGAATGACATCTACATTGATGAGGACCTGTCGGACTATAAAGAAGGTTTTTTAACAGGAATCATGGCTATTATCGAGGAGCAACTTCCTGAAGCCTATCGAAAAGACTTTATTGAATTTATGCTTGGCTAAAGCCAAAGATGAAGAGATGAGAAGCAAATGAAAATGAAGAATTTTTTAAAATGTTGTGAGGATCTGGTCATACAAGAAAATGGGGCCTCAGCTTTTGAACTAGAAAAACTCAAAGCTAAAAAGTTTCCGCAAGCTCACCTAGATTTGCTCTCCATAACCAATGGCTTGGAATTTTATGGTGGCTATTATCGCTTGTTTGGGACGGATTCTACTCAAGCTATTACGCTAGATTCCTGGAATTCGGATGAGCTATGGAAAGATGTCTGGAGAGATTATGTATCAGACTACTATTTTTTTGGTATGTCTGCTATTGGAGATCAATTCGCTTATAGATTGAAGGATGGGAACATTCAAAGTCATCAAGTTTATTATTTAGATGGGATTACGATGGATGTCATCGAGATCTACGACAGTTTTGAAGCATTTTTTGAGAGGGAATTTGTTATGAAAGCCCAAGGTGGGATGGAATCTATTTTTGTTTCTGCTAGGGATCGATTTGGCAATCTAGACCTCTCCACAAGCTGTATTTATTCCCCTTCCTTAATGATAGTGAATAATCCAAGCGTTGAGAATCTCATGCTTTTACCGACAAAGGATGTCATGACTATCAACGGGGATTTGCTTGTTCAATTATCTGATTCGGAGGAGTCTATTACGAAACTAGAGCAATATCTAGACGCTTCGGGTAGAGCCAGAGTCAAGGTCATTTTTGATCGAGATTGAGCAAGCAGGATATAGTTTATTTAGAAAAAATACTCTGAAGACTCGTGATTTTAACATTTTGGCGACAAGCGATGATTTAGTCTTCTAGTCAGGGTGTCATTGTAAAATGATTTAGGTTGAAAATAGAAAACGAAGCATTACTTTCATGAAAAGAGGTGAATGATGACCAGTTTAGATAAATATTTAGAGATCATTAAAAAAGGATTTTCTGAAAGAGAGAATCTAATGGTAATGGAGCCTCTACGTACGATTGAAGACATTGCACCATTATTGGACGAAACATTGACTTATAAAGAATTCATCACTATCAATCGCTTATTAAGACAAAAGTACATTGTTGAAAACCCAGAGGATATGCTGAAAGATGTAGATTTTAACCAGCTTTCTTTACCTAGCAATACAAGGGTGATTTACTTGATGGGAAGTAAAAGTGATGTGCTAGACTTTTCAAAATATGAACAAGTAGAAAAGATTTTATTAGTTGGAGCTAGAAAAGTAAGAAAGATCATCTTACCCCAGAATGATTGTGTGAAAGCTCTAGGGATATCTTCCATGACAAATTTGGAAACGATAGAGAACATTTCTTTTCATAAAGGCATGCGTTATCTGCACTTTGATTATGGTGTAAAGTTGCCCAACTTAAATTTTATTAGAGATTTAAATCAGTTACTCTATCTTTCATTTACGGCAAATAAAAAATTACCAGAATTGGATTTTATCCATCCATCTAGTGAGCTCCGTTTTTTGGATTTTGTCGATACGTCTATTTTTAACTACGCAACAACAGTTAGCTACCTGAAGAGTCTGAAACATCTTCGTTTTTTAACAACGGGAAGAACAAATCAAAAGCAAAGGGAACTTCTTAGAAGAGAGTTACCACATGTTTGCATACGTGAGGGGTAAAAAATGCCTTTAATCCAGCTTTTTATGACCGATGTCTTCATAATAAACGAACCTTTAGTCCCGTTGTTTAAGTAGGAGGAAATATGACCCATACGAATCTAGCAAAAGAAACCTTCCTCCAGTTTATGCAGGCTATGTATTCTTGGGAGAGAAAAGCCACTAGGAGCCTAAGAAACCAAGCCGATAATGAGATGTTGAAGGATGAATTAGCTGCTATATTTGATCAGTTTTGTAGATCTAAAAAAATACTCAGAGCAAGGGAAGTATCTTTATCCGTCCGGTTTCCGTTTGACTATAAATTAGAAACGCATCCCATCGTTGATGAAGAGCATGACGGGAATCAAGCTTATATTTATATAAAGGAGAATCGTTCTGGTTTAGAAACTCTCTATCGTTTTCGAATGGTGTTTCAAGAAGGACGATGGTGGATTGATAAGAAAGAATGGCTTGGTGATGGGAAGTGGATCAATTCTTCCTTGTGATATACTGAAGAATGTAGGAAGACAGGAAGAAATGTGTTTCAAAAGACAGTGGTAGTCTAAGTGTAAGTAATGAAATGTTAGAGGTCAATATGAATAAAACACTTTAAAATCAAAAAAGAAAATTAACTGCTATAAAAAATAAAATACTGAAGGCAAGAGATTTTCACTTAGAGGCAGAAAACCTATCTAATACTGAAGCCATTTTAACAGCTCTAAAATCTGATAAGAAAAGCGTTAAAGTTAACTATGAAGAAAATGGTGAGATGAGATCATATCTGTATGATCATATAGATATGATTGATTCTATAAGTCCGTATCCTCTAGTCTCTAATTTTATAGAAAGTAAAACATCTGAAAACTACAAGTTATTATTAAATGGCTGTTTTTGTTCTGTAATGGCAGATATGGCTTCTGCTAAATACTTGGCTAAAGGGGGCTCAAACTTTGATACAGATATTTGTTTGAATATCTTATTTGCCCTTACCTATTTAGATGATACTTATGTAGAATTTTTAATTGATAAATTAGCCTATTTTAAAGAAGCCCAAGTTGAAAAAGGGGAAAAAATTATTTTCTTTTCAGCAAAGAGTTTATTGCCTTTAGTCGTTTTTCTTTATGGAAATGGGGAGGGTGATCGGCTTGCTAACCTACTGGAGAATGCTTGTGATGCCAAATATCAACCCTTGGACACGAATCCTTATCAGAATGTGAATGATGCCTATAGACAGGTTATGGAAACTATTTTTTCAGAGGATGATGTTGTTTTTAGAGAGACAATTTTATCCATGTGTGATTATCATTTAGCGAACACCAGAGATAGTCATTTAGTAGACTTCAATACCTTACTATGGCAATATTTCCCAATTGAAATCTTAGTTTTATTAAAAGAACGTCAGAAAAAAGGTCTCTCAATAGATGGAATTAGGCATCCCTTGCTTGATGACTTTCTGACCTATTTCATGGATGAATTTGAGATATCTGAGCAAAATAAGATGATTCTAGGAACGATCTTAGACTAGTTGTTTATAAAATATGGGAAATATACATACCCAATTTATCGCTATGACAATTGAATCAAGTCGGGATTACTGGTTTAAGATAAACGAATATCAGGCTATTCAAGTACAAATTTTTCTAACTTAAGATAAAACTAATTTTCTTACTGTGAAAATTTGCAAGAAGGGATTTTTCTTTTGATCAAATAAATGATGATTTTAGCAAGGAGACTATATGCCACTCATAGAAGAATTAACATCAAAGCGTTCACCTTTAGTTAAGAAAGCAGCTAAGAAAATTTTAAAGGACAGACTAAAAGGATATGGGCCATACTTACATAGTGCTTTAGAGACGGAGATAGAGAAAAACAGAGCTTGGGAAACGCAAATGTACTTGCTCTACGCCATGGCCGCAACAGATTGCGCAGAAGAAATTCCCTATCTGAAGTCATTGATTCTAAGAGACATTCCAACACCTGTAATCTACCGCTCTCTAGCATTAGCCATTGTCTATCTAGAGAATTCAAAAATAGAGAATTTATCATTTGTTTATGAGTCCTTGGAATCGAATAGCTTCTCGAAAGCTGCAGGTGCTTGCGCTGCTATTTATATGAAAAAGTTAGTACTTAAAGATGATGATTTTAATAGAATTATGTCTTATGTAACTCAGCCTAAATACCTTGAGCATATTGGCAAAGTCACAAATCCATTTTTATTTATCTTAGCAGCATCTTATTTGTTTTCTGAGAGCAGTCGAGAGAAAATTTTGATCTTTTCGGAACAATTTGACGTTCAGATAGTGAGAGATATTATTTCAGATGTTAAAAAAGGGAAAGACGGGAAGCGCATTAACTTCTTTTAAGTTAACTCAGGTTCGGACTTCAATGCAGTAATAATGTATGTAGTTGAGTTCTGTAAAATACCTGAGTTCTATGATGATCAGATCTATTTTTATTGCGATGAATATATGCTCTTTTGGACGTCTATTGATGATGTGGGGGAGATAGATAAGGCTCGGGATTTTAAATTAAAGGGTCAAATAGTGCCAGCAACCCTAGAGGAAATCTGTAAGGAAGGTTTGATCAGTTCCATTCATTCTGTTAAGCAATATGCGATTGAGAACGGGAAAGTTATAGGAATCACCTATATCCATTTAGATTCCTAGTAAAGTGCAATGAGGAACTCTCCACATCCTGTTAGAAGAGAGGTAAAGAAATGAAAGAGGCCAAAGAACTCTTCGTAAAAAATGGCTTTTCGCGACTAAAGCGAACCCATAACTATTATAAAATTGATCATGATTTTTATACGGTCATCTATTTTCAACGAAAATCAGATGGTAGTGCCTATTTTGTGAATGTTGGCCTTCACCCCCTCTTTCTGGACGCGGGACTGTTAGAAGAAGTGGATTGTGCTTTACGGACGCGATTAGGTTCTATCGATTATAGAAATGGCATGGATCAAGCTGAATTGGAAAAGGCTGTCCAAGAGGCCATCAATTTTACTGCTCAGTATGCATCCTATCCTACCGTATTTTCGAGCATAGATCCCGAGAAGGATCTTGAGAAGGATTGGTTGTTGAAACATTTTTCTATCACCAAAGTGAACTTATGCAGATTGTATGTTGAGTATTATGATTCAATCGATTCTAAGAAGTTGGCTTTAAATTTTGCAAACTATGGCTTATCCATTACACCTAAGATTGCTTCTGTTCCTAAAAACTTCTTTAAGACCTATATTCGTTCGGGAGAAATAGTCAAAACGACTTATTAGGGCGGAGTGAAAGTGCGGATATACTGATTAATATCCTGACGAAAGAAACCGGTAGGAGAAAAGAAATGAAGAACTATTTACTGGACGAAAGGATATTTCAGTATCCTGAATCGTTTAAAAAATTGATCGAACTCAATTTAGTTGATTTTGATTGTTGGAATCTGTTGGATTCAGAATGGGCTCTATCTCTGTACAAGGGATTGCAGGAAAGGTACCCAAGCAGAAAGTTGATTCCATTTGCTAAAAGAGGAGATTGTGATAATACAGCTTGTTTTGAAATAGGAAAGGGCAATAAGGTCCAACTCATTCATGATTTTGCTGCCGAAGGATGGGAGCAACGGAAAGAGTTTAATGACTTTTGGGAATGGGTGGAATATGCGGTAAAATGCATGATAGAGTATAACAAAGAGGATGGGATTGAATAATAAGAATCCCTTATATAGAGAATAAAGCAACGGTCTTCAATAATGCTCTGCAAGCAAGCCTAGTTCTTAGTCTTATATATCTTTGAGTGGTCGATGATAAACCGAAAAATGCTATTGGGGCGCTACTAGCTTTCAATAAGCAGTATATTTAATGGGTAAGGAAAATGACGAACACGTACTATTACTATGAATTAACAAAAAATTCTATTGATTCAAAAGACGAATTTTTAAAAATCAAACCATTAATCGATATGAATGATATTCTTCCCATTTTGAAAGGAGATTATGGGGTTGTGAATTACAATCGTTTAAATGCTATTGTTTTTCAACGATATTGTGTAGGGGATAATGACAATACCATATATGATATAAAGTTATCAGAAAGCAATGTTTCAAGAGATATCAAGCGTTTAGATATTTTTGGTGCAAAAGATGAAATTTTAGATTTATCAGAATTTATTAATTTAGAGAGATTAGATATTTGGGGAAGTGTTAATGTTAGAGAAATTATATTTCCTGAACATTCTGGAATTAAGATGCTAAATATTTTGAGAGTTCCAAAGTTGGAAGTTTTAGATAATATTTCATCCCTAAAAACTTTAAGGTATTTTAGTCACAGATATTCCTCTAGAATTAGTGATTTTAATTTTTTATCTAATCTTGAGGATTTAATATTTCTATCAATAAATAATAGTAAAAATTTGTCTGATGTAAAGTTTCTCGAGTTATCAAAAATATATTATTTGGATTTATCCAATACCAATGTCATAAAAAATCATGGTTTGCTTGAAATACTAGAAAAAATGATAAATTTAAGGTTTTTTTATGATGGTGGAAATACTAAGAATATGAGAGCCTTTTTGAAAAAACATTTGCCAAGTGTATCTATGTTAGATTAATTATTTAAGGAGAAAAATGGGAAACATCAGCCAATTATTAAATGAGATTGAAAAAAGTCTCCAACAGCTAGATTATCCTTGTGTAGACCATCTAAATTCGGGACTATCCTCTCAAAAAACTAAAGAGTTATTTGAGGAAATCCCGTTGCAGCCAACCCAGGACTTGCGTGCCCTTTATACTTGGAGAAACGGATCAAAAGATTGTGAGGGAATCACACTTGGTGAGCTGGCATTTTTTCCTGGTTTCTATTTGATGTCTCTGGAAGAGAGTATCCAGACTTACTTGGAACTAAGAGAAAGGAATGGTTGGGACAAGTCTTGGTTCCCAATTTTTGCCAGTGGAGGGGGAGATTTTTATGCCATGAACCTAGCTTCAGAAGCTCAGGGGCAAATACTTGGTTTTTATGTATTTGAAGAGGAACCTCAGGTCGAATATTGGTCATTGAAATCCATGCTCACAACCTTTAAAGTATGTTATGAACAAGGTATTATTTTCCGGAATGAACAAGGCTACTTGGATATGGATTATAGGAAGCATGCTGAGATTGCACATGATATAAATCCAGAGGTGAAGATGTGGCTGGAATTCTTAAAGGAGATATAAGAGGAATAACTAAGGAGAGAAAAATGGCAGTAGTGACTGTATTAAAAAAGATCATTAAACTCTATGAGGAAACAACGTTTATTCCCCAATCGGTGAGTTTTTCAGATGAAAAATTAAGGATCCAGTCCTCCAATTTGACAGGAGAATTACTTGATTATTATCAACATATAGTCTTCAATGAGGATTTATTTTTTGCTAATCAAAATTTTAATATCATTTTGTTGGCATTAGATTCTCCTGCAAGGACAGTTGAATCTTGGGCCTTACAAGATATTCTTCAGTTTAGTGAAGGGCAATACCAGATATTCGCTACTACAGATACAGATGATATTCTTTTCTGTGATATGAAAGATGACAGTTCTCCAGTTTACGCGAGCAGTCCTGGAGATACAAATTTCTACAAACTCAGCGAAAGTTTGACGGAGTTTTTGGAGTTCTATTTCGCTTTTTCAAATTTTTGGGGCCAAAGGGAAGATGTCCCTCTGGAGGAATATATTGTAGGGACAGGTGACTTGATAGAGCGCTACCTTTCCCCAAACGTCCAAGCGACAGCGAAAGAATATCTATTTCGGTAAGATTGACCTGAGAAAAGCCTTTCTCAGTAACAAAAAGTGAACTGGATAGGAGAAAAGAAATGAAAGTGAAAGAACTAATCGAAGAGGTTGAAAATGATCTTGAGTTAGTATCGTATTTAAACCGGGTCCCAAAAAAGAATAAGAAAACCCAAGCTAGCTATCTCGAATCGCTGAATCATCTGGCCTATCTACTTTATCTAGATGGTCAAGAGGAAATGGCTAAGAAATTGTTGGAGGGTGTCATACAAGTCCCATTTGAAGGAAATTATAACACTTGGACCTTTGTTGATAGCTCTCTGGTTTTATTGGCCTATCTGGAAAGAGAGGCAGAAAATAAGCTATCTGCCTATAAAAAACTCCTTTTATCTCCATTAGAACAAGGGGAGGAATCCACTCAAAAAATAAGAAGGAGAGTTCATCAGAGGTTTTTGAATGGTGATAGCTTTGAGCAAAAGCTTGCAAAAATCGAGCAAGCTTCAAGTCTTGAATCAGAAATGGAACGCCGTCTACTATACTTGACAGATTTATTGAAGATTCAACTTTTTATTGATGAGTCAACTTGTAAAGAGACAGATATTCAGGCAAAAATTGAAGAGAATAAAGAGATACTCAAGAAGTATATCAAGGAGCATGAAATTTATAGCCTCTTTCCTTTTAAGGGATAAGATGAGCTAGCAATCTTGGACTGTTAGAAAGAGTGGAAAATGGAAATCAAAAATCACTTTGGTGTCTATGGTGTTTGCTATGAGAATGGAAAATTACTCTGCATTGAGAAAACGAGAGGTCCTTATCAGCATCGTTTTGATCTACCGGGTGGTAGTCAGGAACTCGGTGAGGGGTTGACAGAAACCCTCAAGAGAGAAGTTTTGGAAGAGACAGGCTATACGCTTAGCCAGTATTCAAATCCTAGGATGTATGATGTGCTGGTTCAAGAAGAAGGGCAAGACTTCGCTGTGCACCATATCATGGCCTTTTATGATATCGTACTCGATTTCGAGAGCTCTCAACAATCCCTTCCTCAGGAGGTTCATGATGGAAGCAATGATTCAGCAAATGCAATTTGGCTTCCTATTGAGCAGATGACCCAAGAAAATGCCTCTCCCTTAGTATTGAAGGTGAAGGCAGAGTTACGAGGATTTCCAGAATTAGAACTGACAAGCTATAGGAATTGGAAGGTAAAACATGCAAAATCAACTGGCTCTTAGTGGCGAAAGAATTGTTGAAAAAATTTACCCACAACTATTTCATCATGTTGGTATGATTCGTGGCGAATATTTGTTGAGAGAGCTTAATCAAAACATCATATTAGCAAGTTGTCAGCAATTTGTGAAAGATTATCTAGACACTATTTGTCATTTGTACTCAAATGAAGAAGTCTGGTATCGCTTTTCAGAGTTAACAAATGCAGAAGCAAATAGTCTAGACGGTACTAAAGAGTATTTTGACGAACGCCACCCCTTATTTGGATATAGAGGGACTAGGCGTTTATTGGCGTGTCCAGATGAATTTCAGGCTGAGGCACATGTCGTTACAGAAGTTTATCAAACCAATCCCAATCTGTCTCTTATTTTTCCTTTTGTCAATGATGCTGAACAGTTAAAACAAGCTATTAGAGTATTGCGCCAGCATGGTTTTACTGGAAAAGTTGGAACAATGATTGAATTACCATCAGCTTATTTTGACTTGGACAGGATACTGGAAACTGGTATTTCAAAGATTGTAGTGGGAATGAATGATTTGACTTCTTTTGTTTTTGCGACTGTGAGGAACAGTCAATGGCATAATATGGAAAGTCCTATTATGTTAGAAATGCTGAGACAGATACAGGATAAAGCAAGGAAGAACAAGATTGATTTTGCTGTAGCAGGCTATCTGAATACTTCTTTCATACAAAAAATGAATCAGATGGGTATCGAATGTATTCTCCATTACAGTTCTATTCCAGAGATTTTTAATTTAGAGATTGACCATCCACATCATCTCAAACGTGTAAAAGAAGAAAGTAAAAAAATACAAAGGAGCAACCTATGACACCGCAAGAAATGTGGAATGCCTACAAGCAAATCAACCCCTCTATCGGAGATGAGATGGATGCCTGGGCCTTTGGAGTGGAACCAGACCTTTTAGCGGATCTGGTGTTTACAGGCGAAAAAACAGCAACTGCCTCAGCTTACGACCTTTACGCAGTAGAGGACGAACCCCTTCCACAAGAAGGGACCTTTGATATCATTATAGACAGTCAAAATCAAGCTGTCTGCATTGTCGAAGTTACAAAGGTTTCCATTCAGCCTTTTCATCAAGTGTCAGCCGACCATGCCTACAAGGAAGGTGAAGGAGACAAATCCTTAGCTTATTGGCGTCAGGTTCATGAAGACTTTTTCAAAGACTGCTTAGGAGAAGCAGGACTGACTTTTACACCTGACAGCAAGGTGGTTTTAGAAGAATTTCGCAAGGTTTATCCATTATAGAACGAGGCTGGGCAAAAACTGTCCAGCCTTCGATGTTTAATAGGAATAACTGTATGACACAGTGGTTGATTGGCATCTTTGTTCGCTACTTAGCTCCAAAGATGACCTATGAAGATGGAAAACAATGTTTTCTTTATCTGCAACCTCCAACAGTCTCCCAGACTGTTGGAGCTGTGCGGGGGTGGGAAAACGAACTCTTTTTAATTAGTCGAAGTTCTTTCCCACTCCCTTTGGTTTGGGTCTTATTTTCCAAAAGGGCTAAAAAATGGTATAATGTAAGCGATATTGTACAGAAAAGAGAATGTCTATGCCAAATTATGCCATTATTTTAGCAGCGGGAAAAGGTACCCGTATGAAATCAGATTTGCCGAAGGTTCTTCACAAGGTTGCTGGGATCTCTATGTTGGAGCATGTTTTCCGTAGTGTTGGAGCCATCTCACCCGAAAAGACTGTAACGGTTGTGGGCCACAAGGCTGAATTGGTGGAGCAAGTCTTAGCTGGACAAACCGAGTTTGTCAAACAAACCGAACAATTGGGAACTGGTCATGCAGTTATGATGGCAGAGCCAGTCTTGGAAGCTCTTGAAGGCCACACCCTTGTCATCGCAGGGGATACACCTTTGATTACGGGTGAAAGCCTCAAACACTTGATCGATTTTCATATCAACCACAAAAATGTGGCAACGATTTTAACAGCCGAAGCAGCGAATCCATTTGGTTATGGCCGGATTGTCCGTAATGACAATGCGGAAGTGCTTCGCATCGTCGAGCAAAAAGATGCGACAGATTTTGAAAAGCAAATCAAAGAAATCAATACAGGGACTTATGTTTTTGACAATGCCCGCCTCTTTGAAGCCTTAAAGAATATCAACACTAACAATGCCCAAGGTGAATACTATATCACAGATGTGATTGGGATTTTCCGTGAAGCTGGTGAAAAAGTCGGAGCTTATACGCTCAAAGACTTTGATGAAAGTCTTGGGGTTAACGACCGCGTAGCCCTTGCAACAGCAGAAGGCATCATGCGTCGTCGCATTAACCAAGCTCATATGGTCAATGGAGTGAGCTTTGTCAATCCTGATGCGACCTATATCGATGTCGATGTTGAGATCGCTCCTGAGGTACAAATCGAAGCCAATGTTACCCTAAAAGGGCACACAAAAGTTGGGGCTGAAACCGTCTTAACTAATGGTACCTATATCGTTGACAGTGAAATTGGTGCAGGTGCTGTCATCACCAACTCTATGATTGAAGAGAGCACGGTAGCCGATGGCGTAACGGTAGGACCATATGCCCATATTCGTCCAGGTTCTAGCCTTGCAAAAGATGTCCATATTGGAAACTTTGTCGAAGTCAAAGGTTCGTCTATTGGCGAAAATACCAAAGCGGGTCATTTGACTTACATTGGGAACTGTGAAGTTGGCAGTGACGTCAACTTTGGTGCAGGAACCATCACCGTAAACTATGATGGGAAAAATAAATACAAGACCCTTATTGGCAACAATGTCTTCGTCGGTTCGAATTCGACCATCATTGCGCCAGTTGAGCTCGGGGATAATTCCCTAGTCGGTGCTGGATCCACCATTACCAAAGATGTACCGGCAGATGCGATTGCGATTGGTCGTGGTCGTCAAGTCAATAAGGATGAGTACGCAACTCGTCTTCCCCACCATCCTAAAAATAAATAGGAGATTTTCATGCAATTTGAAGAAAAAACCATTGAGCGCAAGGAGATTTATCAAGGACCGATTTTCCAAGTAGTTACAGATCAAGTGGAACTACCTGACGGAAAAGGTCAAGCGCAGCGTGATTTGATTTTTCATAATGGAGCAGTAGCGGTTTTACCGATCACAGATGAGGGCAAGACCATTTTGGTCAAGCAGTACCGCAAGGCGATCGAGCGGACTTCCGTAGAGGTCCCTGCAGGGAAGTTGGAAAAGGGTGAAAATGCGGATCCTCAAGCAGCCGCTCTGCGTGAGTTGGAAGAAGAAATTGGTTACACAGCGGATTTAGATTTGTTGTATGATTTTTATTCTGCTATTGGATTTTGCAACGAACGGATCAAACTCTATGTTGCGACCAACTTGAAAAAAGTGGAAAATCCTCGCCCCCAAGATGAAGACGAGACCTTGGAACTACTTGAGGTGACTTTAGCAGAAGCTGAGGAGTTGATCCAAACGGGCGATATCTGCGATGCCAAAACGATTATGGCAGTTCAATATTGGAAACACCTACAAGACAAATAAAGAATAGAGGAGACACCGATGGGCAAACCTTTATTAACCGATGATATGATTGAACGGGCAAACCGGGGAGAAGCGATCTCTGGTCCCCCGCTCTTTGATGAAGAAGAAACAAAAGTTCTCCCGACAGGAAACAGGGGATTTGGTTATGAACGACCAGTGACTTCAAGGGAAGTAGACAGTGGACGTGGAGCATCGTATCCTCAGGAGACTATTCCAATCAGAGTCCAACCTACAGTGACTAAGAGTCGTCGGATTGAGAACCAAAAAGATGAGGTGATTCAATCAAAATTGAATAAGATCTTATTTTGGGTCATCCTGCTCCTCATCTTGTTAATTCTTGCAATCTGGCGCTTATAAGGAGCGTCTACCAAAGGAGTTACGATTATGAAAATTGGAATCATTGCGGCCATGCCACAAGAATTAAAAATCTTAGTGGAAGCTTTGCAGAACGGAGAGAAACACCTTCGCCTAGGAAAGGTCTACTATACAGGGTCGATTGGTCGCCATGAAGTGGTCTTGGTTGAAAGTGGTATCGGAAAAGTCATGTCAGCCATGAGTGTGGCTGTGTTGGCAAACGATTTTAAGGTGGAAGCCATTATCAATACAGGTTCTGCAGGTGCCGTAGCACCAGGGATGGCTGTTGGTGATATCGTCCTAGCGGACAAATTGGCCTACCATGATGTCGATGTGACAGCTTTTGGTTATGACTATGGCCAGATGGCGGGGCAACCTCTTTACTTTGAATCCAGCCGCTATTTTGTTTCAGAGATGAAAAAAGTTCTAGCTGAGGAACAAACACCGACCCATGTTGGCCTGATTGCGACTGGGGATAGCTTTATCGCGAGTGAAGAAAAAGTCGCAGCGATTCGAGAACATTTCCCAGAAGTATTGGCAGTTGAGATGGAAGGGGCAGCCATTGCCCAAGCGGCTCATGCAGCTGGTCGTCCTTTCATGGTCATTCGGGCTATGAGTGACACGGCAGATCACGCAGCTAATATCTCTTTTGATGAATTTATTGTTCAGGCTGGCGAGCGTTCTGCTCAAACCTTAATGACTTTCTTGAAGAGATTAGTATAGAAAAACTTAAGATAATAGGACTAGCTAAGGGCTAGTCCTATTTTGCTAAGCTGATTCTGTAAAGTAACTGGTTCTTCATGCTATAATAGATTCTAGTAATGCAAAGGAGAAGTTATGGTTTTATCAAAAAAACGGGCCCGTCATGTGATTGAAGAAATTATTGCCCTCTTTCCGGATGCTCAGCCAAGTTTGGATTTTCGCAACCATTTTGAATTATTAGTAGCGGTGATGCTCTCTGCTCAAACAACGGATGCGGCGGTTAATAAGGCAACTCCTGCCTTGTTTGAAGCCTTCCCAACTCCTCAAGCCATGGCGGTCGCTAGTGAAGCTGACATTGCCAAGCATATTTCCAAATTAGGTCTCTATCGCAATAAGGCTAAGTTTCTCAAAAAATGTGCCCAACAATTGTTGGATAACTTTAATGGGCAAGTCCCTCAGACACGGGAGGAACTGGAGAGTTTAGCCGGAGTGGGACGCAAAACAGCCAATGTGGTCATGAGTGTCGGTTTCGGAATTCCTGCCTTTGCTGTTGATACCCATGTAGAGAGGATTTGCAAGCACCATGACATCGTCAAGAAGTCAGCAACACCATTAGAAGTGGAAAAACGAGTCATGGACGTTCTTCCTCCTGAACGCTGGCTCCCAGCTCATCAGGCCATGATCTATTTTGGACGGGCTATTTGCCATCCGAAAAATCCTGAATGTGATCACTATCCGCAACTCTATAACTTTAAAGACAGTTAAAAAGCGAGGTCTGATGACTTCGCTTTTATTTGATAGGGAAGAAAGTAAGTAAGAGCCAAGAAATCAGTAGAGTAATAGCGCCAATTCCAAGGACAAATAGAATAGGAATGAGGATTCCTTCGTAGGGAGCTTTACCCCTTTCTTCTGCTTCTTCAATCTCGCTCAGACTGCGTCCTTGTTCATAGGCGACAAGCTGGCGATAAGTACGAAGATTATGCTTTTTCTTGAATTTCTCAATGCGTAGGGCGTAGAATATAGCGACAGCAAGAATCAAGCAACTAATAGCGATGCCGTATCCATCCAAATAAAGAATGAGGGGAGTGCTGATGATAGGACTGCCAATTAGCAGTAAGCTAAAGACCACTCCATCTTTTTGATAGCGCATAAATTCTTGGTCGTGAATAATTTGTTTCATGGTTTCCAAATCTCCTTTGACTAGTTTGTCCAGTGACACTTCAAAGACCTTGCTTAGTAAGAGCAGGTTTTGAATATCAGGATAGGTTGCGCCGCGTTCCCAGTTGGAAATGGATTGACGGCTGACAAAGATGATTTCAGCTAATTCGTCTTGAGATAAGTTTTTCTCTTTACGATAGTGCTGAATTTGTTTCCCGACTTGCATAAGATTTCCTCGCTTCCTGATTTCATTCTACTCAATTTTATAAAAAAGGGCTATCAAAGTTCTTTGACATGTTGATTTCATGGGCTTTAGTAAAGGTTTTTGCACTGGATTTACAGGTCTGTCAATTCATATTTCCCTATTGAAAAAGGGGCCAGTAGCCTCCTTCTTCTTATTCACTAAATCTTAAAAAGTAACCATCTGGATCCAAAATCGCAAATTCATGGGGATAAATAAAGTTATCTCCCACTCGAAATTCTCTTTTTGTCAGAGGACGATGGATGGGATATTGAGCTTCCAGCAGTTTTTGGTGGAGCTGAGGGACATCCTTGATGCCAAAGGAAATATTGACACCTCGCCCGAAAGGATAAGTCAGTTGGGCTAATTCTTCTGCGCTGCCTTCTTCTAGCATAAGTTGGCAGTCTTCAAGTGAGAGGAAGAGAAATTTCTCCTCTGGACGCGCGTATTCAACAGAGAATCCCAGCAAGTCGCAGTAGAAGCGCCGCGATTTCTCGATATCCGATACGACAAATTCAGGAATGACAGCTTGATAGTCCATTCGTTTTCTCCTTAGAGCTCAATCTCCATGACAATTGGTGTATGGTCTTGACGGGCGCCGGAGTCAATCATAGCTGATTTAGTCACTTTGTCCGCAATTCGGTTAGAAGTGAGCCAGTAGTCAATTCTCCAGCCTGTATTGTTGATTTTAGAAGTCTTGCTACGTTGCGCCCACCAGGTGTATTGATCTGGAAGGTCCCCATGCAAGTGGCGGAAGGTATCAGTGAATCCTTTGGCTAGCAAGTTGGTGAAGCCTGCCCGTTCTTCATCGGTAAAGCCTGGGGAACGACGGTTGCTAGCTGGATTGGCCAAGTCGATTTCCTTGTGGGCTACGTTGTAGTCGCCTGTAGCCAGAACTGGTTTTTGTTGATCTAGTTCCGCCAGGTAGTCTGCGTATTTGGCATCCCAGATTTGGCGTTCTTCTAGGCGTTTGAGCCCATCCCCAGCATTCGGAGTATAGACCTGGGTCACAAAGAAGTCATCAAATTCAAGAGTAATAATTCGACCCTCGACATCCATGGTAGAGGGAGCACCGATTTCTGGGAAGGTTACCGTTGGTGTCAATTCTTTTTTGTAGAGGAACATGGTTCCTGCATATCCTTTACGAGCGGGTTCTACAGAGGACCGCCAAGTGTTTTCATATCCAGGGAACAGCTCTTCTAAGACCTCTAAGTGTTTTTTCGTTGGTCCTTTGGCAGATAATTTTGTTTCCTGAATGGCAATGATATCCGCATTCTCTGCAACCAAGGTAAGGAGGACGTCTTGCGAGAGCTTCGCGCGTGCAGAGTCACTCGTCAAGGCGGCATTTAATGAGTCAATATTCCATGAGATTAGTTTCATATCGTTTCCTTTACTAACTTTGTCGATGCTTCTATTATACCAAAAAATATCCAGTCTCCTGTTTCTTGTGATTTGAAGAAAGCTACGACACTTTAGTAAACAAGAAATGTTGCTTATGATTTTTCAGTCGAATGTATCCTTACCCAGCTTCACAAAAAGAAGTTGAATGTTTATGTGATTCTCTATCAGAAATACTAGGTGTGAATTTTGCTTTTTCTCGTTCCCAACAGTTCGCGACCTAACGAAATGTGCTATAATGGAGGTTGAGTTTTAAATAAGAAATTCCCTTTGCTTCTTTTTGAAAATAGCCTTCTTTTTCGAAGGAGGTGTTTTCAGATTGGATGCAGTGGGATTCGGATAAGATGGAAAGGAGAGGTATGGCTCGAAAATCTAAGCGTCCGAAAAAAGCGCAAGTTAGAGTGAGAAAATTTGATAATCGTTGGATTACCAGAAGATTGTATCTTTTATTTAGTATTGTATGTACCCTCTTTTTGATTTTGATTGCTCGTCTGGGCTATATGCAAATCACTCATCAAGAATTTTATACGCAAAAATTGGCCAAAGCCACTAAAAAACATCTGACAAGAGGTAGTTTGCGAGGGCAAATCTATGATGCATCTGGCAAACCCTTGGTCGAAAATGTGGACAAGCAGGTCTTGTCTTTTACCCGTAGCAACAAATTTACAGCTGCTCAAATGCGTCAGACAGCTCAGGCTCTTCTGAGTTATGTGGAGGTTTCAAATCCTCAGGTTACCAAGCGCCAAGAAGTTGATTTTTATCTGGCTAATACGGACGTCTATCAAGAGGTAGTGTCCAAGCTTCCAAAAGAGCACCGTATTGATACTGACGGGAATCCTCTCCCAGAAGCGAAAATCTACCAATATGCGGTGGACAGTATTGACCCGGCCAAATTGGGGTATACGGATGAGGAAAAGAAGGCAATCTATCTTTTTAGCCAAATGAATGCCGTCGAGAATTTTGCCAGCGCAACCATTGTAACAGATCCTATGTCTGAGGAACAGGTCACTTCGGTCAGGGACCATCTGAAAGAATTTCCAGGATTCGAAGTGATTACAGGATGGGACCGAAAGGTTGCTGATACACCCTTGGCTTCTATTATTGGAAGTGTCTCTACAGAACAAGCGGGCTTACCTGCTGAAGAAGTAGATGACTATGTGAAAAAAGGTTATGCACTCAATGATCGGGTCGGTACCTCCTATCTGGAAAAAGAATATGAAGCAGTGCTCCAAGGGAAACGCGTTGAAAAAGAAATCCATTTGGATAAGAATGGAAATGTAGAAAAGATCAAAACTCTTTCCAAAGGAAGCAAGGGGAAGAATATCAAACTCTCCATTGATCTCGATTTTCAAAAAGGGGTCGAGGAAATCTTGAAGAAATCCTTCCAAGCAGAATTAGCTGCTGGCAATGCGACCTACTCTGAAGGGGTCTATGCAGTCGCCATGGATCCGAAAACAGGAAAAATTTTGGCCATGGCTGGGATGAAGCATGAAGCAGGTTCGCAAGATCTCACTGCAGATGCCTTGGGGACAGTGACCAATGTCTTTGTTCCAGGGTCAGTGGTCAAGGCAGCCACTCTGACTGCTGGTTGGGAGAATGGTGCCATTTCTGGGAATCAGGTTTTGGTGGATCAACCGATTGTATTTGCTGGTTCTGCTCCTTTGACCTCTTGGTTTACTCAATTTGGAAGCCGAGAGATTGATGCAGTTCAAGCCCTCGAATATTCCTCCAACACCTACATGGTACAGGTGGCTCTTAATCTTATGGGGCAACCTTACCACCCGAATATGCTTTTAAAGACAGATCAGTTGGATCCTGCTATGGAAAAACTACGGTCTACCTTTGCCTCTTATGGACTTGGAGCTCCAACGGGAATTGATCTTCCAAATGAATCAACAGGGTTTGTTCCAAAAGAGTTTTCAGTCGGAAATTACTTGAGCGATGCCTTTGGACAGTTTGATAATTATACCCCGATGCAATTAGCTCAATATGTCGCAACCATCGCCAATGATGGGAAACGGGTAGCCCCTCACCTAGTTCAAGGGGTCTATGAGAATGATGCAAAAGGAGGCTTGGGACCACTGAAGGAAGAGATCCCTACCAAAGAGCTCAACCAAGTCGCACTTACTCCTGAAAATCTCTCCTTGATCAAACAAGGTTTTTATCAAGTGGCAAATGGAACTAGTGGTTTAACAACAGGGAAGGCTGTTGGAGAAGGGGCTGCAGTTTCGATCAGTGCCAAAACAGGAACAGCGGAAACCTTTGTAAATGGCGGAACCCCAGCCATTAATACCAATGTGGTGGCCTATGCACCGTCTGATAATCCTCAGATTGCCGTTGCAGTGGTCTTCCCACATAATACCAATCTCCAAGCGACCGTCAGTCATAATATTACGAGAGAAATTATCAATCTCTACCAGCAAAAACACCCTATGAATTAGAAAGGAAGCTATGCTTTATCCAACTCCCATCGCTAAATTAATTGAAAGTTATTCGAAGCTCCCTGGTATTGGGATCAAGACGGCAACTCGTCTGGCCTTTTATACCATTGGAATGAGTGATGATGATGTCAATGAGTTTGCAAAAAATCTCTTATCAGCAAAGCGGGAATTAGGCTATTGCTCCATCTGTGGAAACCTGACAGATGAAGAAGATTGTGCCATTTGTCGAGATGAGTCTCGTGATCCATCGACCATTTTAGTGGTAGAAGATAGCCGAGATGTTTCAGCCATGGAAAATATCCAGGAGTACCACGGTCGCTATCATGTCCTCCATGGCTTGATTTCGCCCATGAATGGGGTTGGACCGGATGATATTAACCTCAAGTCCTTGATTACACGATTAATGGATCATGAGGTCCAAGAAGTCATTGTGGCGACCAATGCAACTGCAGATGGTGAAGCGACTTCTATGTATATCTCACGCGTCCTCAAACCAGCTGGCATCAAAGTGACCCGTTTGGCGCGTGGATTAGCTGTCGGAGCCGATATCGAGTATGCGGACGAAGTGACCCTTCTTCGAGCTATTGAAAATCGAACCGAGTTATAAGCGGTTACAGAAGAGGCTGGGACAAAAGTCCTAGCCTCTCAATTGTCTTTGGATTGTCGAGCAAGACGCAGTGGTTGAGTGGGCTCTACTACGCTGATTTCATCAGCTTTTATAGCCCTACTCAACTGTGCGGAGGTGGGACGACGAAATCGAATTCTAACGAATTACCGATTTCTGTCCCACTCTCTTTTTTGTTTTTTAGGTGTTCTCACTCGTTTTCTTTCTTTTTAAAGTGTGGTATACTAGAGGGACGAACTCGTATGTGAGGAGTGCTTTTGATAAGTCGATTATGAAGCACAAAATTAAATAAAGGATTAGGACCAAACAATGGCAAAAGAAAAAATTGTACTTCTTTATGGTGGCCGTAGCGCAGAGCGCGAAGTGTCTGTGCTTTCCGCTGAAAGCGTCATGCGGGCGATTAATTATGACAAGTATTCTGTTGAGACTTATTTCATTACTCAAGCTGGGGACTTCATCAAGACCCAAACTTTTGAAGAGAAGCCTGCTGAAACAGAGCGCTTGATGACCAATGAGACCATTGATTGGGACGCTAAAGTAACTCCGAGCAGTATCTACCAAGAAGGAGCGGTTGTCTTTCCAGTCCTTCATGGACCAATGGGAGAAGATGGATCGGTTCAAGGTTTCCTAGAAGTATTGAAACTCCCTTATGTGGGATGTGATATTCTTTCTTCTAGTGTGGCGATGGACAAGATTACCACCAAACGGGTCCTAGAATCTGCAGGGATTCCACAAGTTCCTTATGTGGCTGTCCTTGAAGGAGATGACCTAGAGGCTAAGATTGCCTTAATCGAAAAGGAATTGACCTATCCGGTCTTTACCAAGCCTTCTAATATGGGCTCTAGTGTCGGGATTTCAAAAGCAGAGAACCAAGCAGAACTTCGCAAGTCTTTGGAATTGGCCTTTAAATACGATAGCCGTGTTTTGGTTGAGCAAGGTGTCGTAGCGCGCGAAATCGAAGTAGGATTGTTAGGCAACTACGATGTCAAGAGCACCCTACCTGGTGAAGTGGTCAAAGATGTAGCCTTCTATGACTACGAAGCCAAATACATCGATAATAAGATTACGATGGCGATTCCAGCTGAAATTCCTGCAGAAGTTGCTGCGACCATGCGTCAGAATGCAGAACTAGCCTTCCGTGCCATTGGTGGCAAGGGTCTCTCCCGTTGTGATTTTTTCTACACAGAGGACGGGGGCATCTACTTGAATGAGCTCAATACCATGCCTGGCTTTACCCAATGGTCTATGTATCCTTTACTTTGGGATAACATGGGCTTGTCCTATCCTGATTTGATCGAGCGTTTGGTTGAGTTGGCAAAAGAAACCTTTGAAAAGCGCGAAGCGCACTTACTTTAAGAAACTGTTCCTAGCGGGAGTGGGAGATGAAGTCAACTCATAGAGGAGTCGCTTTTCTTCCTGCTCCCACTTTTTAGAGGAGAATACCATGAATGTAACCTTGCACGAAGTGGCTCGTGTCCTGGCTGTTCGCAATGATATCAGTCAATTTGAAGATTTTGATTTACAGAAGCCAGAATTTGATAGTCGTCTTATTGGTCCGGGGGATCTCTTTGTCCCTCTCAAGGGGGCGCGTGATGGGCATGATTTTATTGAAACCGCCTTTGAAAATGGGGCTGTAGCGACCTTGTCTGAAAAAGAAGTAGAAGGCCACCCGTATTTGTTGGTAGATGATGTTCTAGGGGCCTTTCAAAAATTAGCACAATATATTTTGGAGAAGAGTCAAGTAGATGTCTTGGCAGTCACCGGTTCAAACGGTAAGACAACGACCAAAGATATGTTGGCTCAACTGCTGTCTACTACTTATAAAACCTATAAAACACAAGGGAACTACAACAATGAGATTGGCCTTCCTTACACGGTTCTCCATATGCCAGAAGGAACAGAGAAGCTTGTCCTTGAAATGGGACAGGACCATCTAGGCGATATTCATCTCCTCTCAGAAATTGCCCATCCAAAAGCAGCCATTGTGACCCTCATTGGGGAAGCTCACCTGGAGTTTTTCAAAGATCGCAAAGAAATCGCTAAAGGGAAATTGCAAATTGCGGATGGCATGCCAGCTGGTGGCTTGCTCCTAGTGCCGGCCGATCCGATCGTGAATGCCTACCTCCCTGAAAAACAAACAGTGGTCCGCTTTGGGCCAGATGAGGAGATTTTTATTACCGAGTTAATCGAGCGAAAGGATAGTTTAACTTTCCGTACTAATTTCTTAGAAGAAGCGATTGATCTTCCGGTAACAGGAAAATACAATGCGACCAATGCTATGATTGCAGCTTATGTTGCCTTGAAAGAAGGAGTGAGTGAAGCTGCGATTCGTGATAGTTTTGAAACCTTGCAATTAACGCGCAACCGCACAGAATGGAAGAAGGCAAGTAACGGAGCGGATATTTTATCTGATGTCTACAATGCCAATCCGACGGCTATGCGCCTGATTTTAGAAACCTTCTCGACCATTCCTGCCAATCCAAATGGCCGCAAGTTGGCTGTATTAGCAGATATGAAAGAACTAGGGGAGCAATCCATTGATCTGCACAACCAAATGATTCTCAGCCTCTCGCCAGATGTCTTGAATACCGTCATTTTCTACGGTCAAGATATTGAGGGACTGGCTCAATTAGCGAGTCAGATGTTCCCACTCGGACATGTCTATTATTTCAAGAAGACCGCTGAGGAAGACCAATTTGAGGACCTGGTCAAACAAGTCAAGGAAAGCTTAAAAGAGCAGGACCAAATCCTCATCAAGGGAAGCAATTCTATGAATCTAGCCAAATTGGTAGAGGAGTTGGAGAATGGCGAGTAATAATGTAATAAAGAACATTCAGCGCTTGATTTCAATCACTAATACAGGCTTAGCATTCTCAAAAGATCCATTTGATCAAGAGCGCTATCAAGATATTCGTGCTATTTTACAGGATTTTGTGAGAGAAACGACTGATTTGAATCCACAAGAACTATCGGATTTGTTTCGCCCGACAGACCATTACGACACTCCCTTGATTGATGTAAGGGCGTGGATTGTCAAAGATGGAAAACTTTGTCTGGTGAAAGGTCAGGGAGAAGAGACCTGGGCCTTGCCGGGTGGCTTTGGTGAGGTTGGCTATTCTCCAACAGAAAACATTTTAAAGGAAATCCAAGAAGAAACGGGTTATTCTGCGCGTGTTATCAGATTGTTGGCAGTGTTTGATACCAATCGCTACCAATTGCAAAGCCGCCAATATGTGAAATTGGTATTTGAATGTGAATTATTAGATGGAAATTTTGAAAAGAACCAGGAAATTTCCGATCTTGCCTTTTTTGAGAGAGAAAAAATACCTGCTCTTTCTACCAAGCGCAATACAGAAGAACAATTGAACTTCCTTTGGGAGGTTTATGATGGGAAACGAGATTTGTATTGTGATTAAAAACGATCTATAAATTAAAGGGATATAAAATGACACTTTGGGATTTATTGTTTACGAACCAAAAATCAGCCCCACCTGAGTTTGGGCTCTGGTATTTCATTCTGCCAGCTTCTTTGTTGGTGGTTGGCTACTTTTCCATTAGATATGCGCAGTCCAAAAGCTACCAACGCTTTTGGTATTGGGCACAGTTGATCCAAGTCTTGACCATCAATGCTTGGTATATTCTTGCCCACATGCCTTTGACGGATAATTTGCCTTTTTATCATTGCCGCTTGGCCATGTTGGTGATTCTCTTTGCCCCTAAAGGGACCTATATCAAGCAATATTTTGCTCTCTTGGGAGTTTTGGGATCGATTGCGGCCTTGGTGTATCCGGCCTTTGATCCTTTCCCATTCCCTCATATCACTGTGTTGAATCTGATTTTTAGTCACTGGGCCTTGCTTGCCAATAGTTTGATTTACCTACAGGATCATTATCAATCTGAAAAACAAGACAGCTTGAGAATTTTCAAGATTACTTTTGGCATGAATGCGGTGATTTTCTTGGTCAACCTTTTGACGAAAGGGGATTATGGCTTCTTACGGCGTCCACCAATCATTGGAGACCACGGTGCTCTCTTGAACTACCTCTTGGTTAGCTTTGTGATGGTAGCTGGAATTTTCTTGGTCAACCAACGTTATAAGTACAAATACAAGATGGTTGAAGAGACTGTCGGTTCGCGTTCGGAATAGAAATTAGATGAGCTGAGGGGAGGAAGACATGAGTCTTTGGGATTTATTTTTCACCAGTCAACCAACGGCTCCACCTCAATTGGGGGCTTGGTATTTCTTGTTGCCGACATCATTGGTAGTGGTGGGGCTTCTATCTATTCGATTTGCCTCTTCCAAAGGCTATAAAAATTTTTGGTATTGGGGGCAATTGATCCAGTTGCTGATTATCAACTCTTGGTATATTGCAGCACATTTGCCTGTTTCAGAAAGTCTTCCCTTCTACCATAGCCGGATGGCCATGTGGATTATTCTCTTGGCTCCCAAGGGAAGATTCAAGCAATATTTTGCTCTTGTTGGTGTCTTTGGATCTATCATGGCTTTGGTTCATCCCGTCTTTTATCCCTATCCTTTTCCTCATGTATCCTCAATCAACAATGTCTTTGGCCACTGGGCCCTCTTGGCCAATTGCTTGATCTATCTGGTTCAATCCTACCAGGTGGAAGAAAGAGATGCTTGGAAAATCTGTCAGATGACTTTTGGGGTCAATGCTATTATTCAGCTGGCTAATCTCGTAACGGGTGGAAATTACGGCTTTATGCGTCGTCCTCCTGTAATTGGCAATCATGGGCTCGTGCTCAATTACTTAATCGTGACCATCCTGATGACAGGAACCCTTATCCTGATCAATGCGATCGTTAAGTCCAGTAAGAAAAGAAAAAGAACATCTGAATCCGATTAATAAGGAGATCCTATGCATCATTTTTTTACAACTGAATCCACTGCACCACCTGTTATCCCGCTCCTTTGGTATGGGGTCATGGTTCTTTTAATTGTAATGGCAGTTTGGGCTTCATTACGTTACTATCAAAATGAACAATTTCGGAAGATCTTTCGGAACTTACAAATTTTTCAATTGATCTGTCTCTATATCTGGTATTTTGCTTTTCAGCTTCCCTGGTCCAATAGTTTACCCTTGTACCATTGTCGTTTGGCCATGTTTGCTGTCTTGCTCTTACCAGACCGATGGAAGAGCAAGCAGTTTTTTGCCTTGATGGGAGTCAGTGGGGCGATCTTTGCCTTGGGTTATCCGGTCTTTGACCCCTATACCTTCCCTCATATTACGAGCTTTTCTTTCCTCTTAGGTCATTACTGTCTCTTGGTTAATTCCTTGATTTATCTCTTGAGATGCTATGATTCGAGCCTCTTAAAAAATCGAGAAATTGTTCTTTATACCTTCGTCCTCGATTTATTTCTAGTCGGTGTCAACCAAGTCACTGGAGGAAATTATGGACTCATGGCCCGGCCACCAATTATCAAAGGGGACATCCTCCTGGTGAATTATGTCGTGGTTTCCAGCATCCTAGCAGCAGCCTTGCTTCTCTTTAATGTATTTTTCAGTCGCAGAAGAGAGCGGGTTATAGTTAGCAAATAACTATCATCAAAGAAGACTAGAATCGCATGATTTTAGTCTTTCTTTTTGATTTCAATGATGAATCATCGTTGAAAAAAGCCTCTATTTCCGCTATAATAGGTTAGTTAAGGTAAAAGGAGAGAACCAATGTAGATGGATCCTACTTACTAAAAAATACGTTTTAAAAAAATAACTGAGGAAGAAAGAATGACAATAACTGACGAAATTAAAAAACGCCGTACCTTTGCCATCATCTCCCACCCGGATGCTGGTAAAACGACGATTACAGAGCAATTGCTCTATTTTGGGGGAGAGATTCGGGAAGCTGGTACTGTTAAAGGAAAGAAAACTGGAAACTTTGCCAAGTCTGACTGGATGGATATCGAAAAACAACGTGGGATTTCGGTAACCTCATCTGTCATGCAGTTTGACTATGATGGGAAAAGGGTCAACATCCTTGATACACCAGGGCACGAGGACTTTTCAGAAGATACTTATCGGACCTTGATGGCAGTGGATGCTGCGGTCATGGTGGTGGACTCTGCCAAGGGTATCGAGGCCCAAACCAAGAAATTGTTTGAGGTTGTCAAACACCGTGGGATTCCAGTCTTCACTTTTATGAATAAGCTGGACCGTGATGGCCGTGAGCCATTGGATCTCTTGCAAGAATTGGAAGAAGTCTTGGGCATCGCTAGCTACCCGATGAATTGGCCAATCGGGATGGGGAAAGCCTTTGAGGGGCTCTATGATCTCTATAACCAACGCTTGGAACTTTATAAAGGAGACGAACGCTTTGCAAGTCTAGAAGATGGAGATAA
Organism: Streptococcus rubneri; assembly: GCF_004785935.1. GTDB lineage: Bacteria > Bacillota > Bacilli > Lactobacillales > Streptococcaceae > Streptococcus > Streptococcus rubneri. The sequence goes on from NZ_SRRP01000001.1 coordinate 130,215, forward strand.
GCTCTTTGCTAATAACCCCTTCTACGAACAAGTGAAAGACGATATCGAACTCTTGCAAGAAGCAGGAAATGAATTCTCTGAAGAAGCTATTCTTGCAGGTGAATTAACTCCAGTTTTCTTTGGTTCAGCTTTGACCAACTTCGGAGTACAGACTTTCTTGGAAACCTTCTTGAAGTTTGCTCCAGAGCCTCATGGGCATAAGAAAACAGACGGAGAGATTGTCGATCCTTATGACAAGGATTTCTCAGGCTTTGTCTTTAAAATCCAAGCCAATATGGACCCTCGTCACCGCGACCGGATCGCCTTTGTTCGGATCGTATCTGGCGAATTTGAGCGTGGTATGAGTGTCAATTTGCCTCGTACTGGTAAGGGAGCTAAACTTTCTAATGTCACCCAGTTTATGGCCGAAAGCCGTGAAAATGTGACCAATGCCGTAGCGGGTGATATCATAGGGGTATACGATACCGGTACTTATCAGGTTGGGGATACGCTGACTGTTGGTAAAAATAAGTTTGAATTTGAACCACTGCCAACCTTTACGCCTGAAATCTTCATGAAGGTATCTGCTAAGAATGTCATAAAGCAAAAATCCTTCCACAAGGGGATTGAGCAATTGGTTCAAGAAGGAGCTATTCAGCTTTACACCAACTACCAAACGGGTGAATACATGCTTGGGGCTGTTGGTCAATTGCAGTTTGAGGTCTTTAAACACCGCATGGAAAATGAGTACAATGCCGAAGTAGTTATGAGCCCAATGGGTAAAAAGACTGTTCGCTGGATCAAACCTGAAGATTTAGATGAGCGCATGTCTTCAAGTAGAAACATTCTGGCCAAAGACCGCTTTGACCAGCCTGTCTTTCTCTTTGAAAACGACTTTGCCCTCCGCTGGTTTGCGGACAAGTATCCAGATGTTGAACTAGAGGAAAAGATGTGATTCAGTAAGTCTACTTGATTGCAAAGCAATCTAAGTAGACTACGAGGCTGGGACAAAAGTCCTAGCCTCTCAATTGTCTTTGGATTATCGAGCAAGACGCAGTGGTTGAGTGGGCTCTACTACGCTGATTTTATCAGCTTTTACAGCCCTACTCAACTGTGCGGAGGTGGGACGACGAAATCGAATTCTAACGAATGACCGATTTCTGTCCCACTCTCTAACTGTCTTACTAACTTCGTTTGGCAAATTGGATCGATTTGCCAAACTCCGTGTCGTAGTTCAGGAAATCTATTTGGTTGTATAACAGTCTAATAATCTGTTTCCGCTATGGCGGTTTACCTAAACGCTTCAATAGGAAAAGTCCACGAATGGTATCGATTCGTGAGCTTTTCCGTTGTAACAGTTAGAAAGAGGACTAGCTAACTAGTCTCTTGGTTCACTTTGGGAATAGAATATATAAATTGAAAAACCAGCTCAAGCGAGCTGGCTTTTTATTGTTCTGTAATGAGGAGTCTTCCCAAAAATTCTTGTAGAATAAAGAAGACAATGAGGCTAGCAATGGTCTCCCCTATGAAGGAGGAGCTATTCACAATCAGAGAGTAGAGGTAGGCACTTTGCCCTTCTGGCGCATAGCTTCCCCAGAAGATGACCCCTGCAATGTAGTGAATCAGGTAGCGTGCAAAACCACCCAGGACGACTCCAACAGTAATATAAGTGAGTGTCTGAACTCGTTTCTTATCTCTGATAGCCTTATCAAGCGTAGGTTTGACAATTCCACTCAGTCCAATCAAGCTAAAGGCGACAAAGTACTCTAAGAAACCTTGGATTGGAGTCAACCAACCACCAGCTGCTTCCCCTGTTACCACTTGTAAGAGTCCCCAGATGAAACCTCCCATTGCACCAGCCCTCACTCCCCAGCGGAAACTAAGAAGAAAGATAGGAACCATCTTAAAAGATAGAGAAATCCAAGGGCCTAAGGATAGAGGCTGGGTAACCAAATCCAAAATATAAGCAATAGTTGCTAAAAGGGCAACCTCAATCATTGGTCGAACCGTAGTTTTCGACATAAAAAAACCTCCTATACCAATCGTTTTGATTGGCTCATTTCTTGCCACATCAAAACGTTGTCATAGAAGTTCTCTATTTCTTTCTGTTTTGAGACACATCCCTACGCAGGTCCTAACCTGATCAGGTGGTAAGAGTTTAGGCGAGAGCGTGAATACCTAGAGTATTTAGCCCAGCCAATCTCAGCAATTGCTCCTCTTGTGACTCTTACATTATACTATCTAAAAATCGTTCCTGCAACTGTTTAACTCGCAAAAAATATGGTATAGTTATTAAGATAGAAAATGCACAAGTTGTGGAGGAAAAAATCATGGGTATTTTTGCAGGTTTGATGGGCAATGCTTCTCAAAAAGACGTCGATAAGGTTGAAAAAGATTTAGGAGACATCCTGGTTCCAGGGGAGCAGGTAACCTTGGCTTTTAGCTTGATTCGTGACCTAATTGTTTTTACAGAGTATCGCTTGATTTTAGTAGACAAACAAGGGATGACAGGGAAGAAAACATCTTATAAATCCCTTCCCTATCGTTCCATTTCACGGTTTTCAGTAGAAACATCTGGTCATTTTGATTTGGATGCAGAATTAAAAATTTGGGTTTCATCAGCTGTAGAACCATCAGAAACACTTCAATTTAAGAGCGATAATAGTGTTATTGAAATCCAGCAGGCTTTGGCAGCTGCTGTATTGCGTTGATCAGTGAATGAGGACAGGACTCATCTAGCGATTTCGGGTGATCGGTAGGAGTAATGGTAGATAAGGTAAAGAGGAAACGAAATGTTCGTTGAAAAAAAGTTAGGAGATGGTCGGAGTTGGATTAATATTGATTCTGACTTGATTACAGAAACCTCCCAGTTGTACCAAAAGTATGGTATTGATCAAGAAACCATTGAATATGCACTGGATAAAAATGAACGTGCCCACATGGATTACAATCGTGAAAATGGAACTGTGACTTTTATCTATAATGTATTGGATATGGAAAAGGAAAAGGAATATTACGAAACCATTCCGATGACTTTCATTGTCCAAGGGCCACGTCTTGTGACTATTAGTAACCGAGACAACGCCTATATTATTGCACAAATGGAACGCTATGTTGATGCTCATGAAAGTTTATCCACCTTTAAACTCTTGTTTGCGGGGCTTGAGATGATTAGTAATGCTTATTATCCGATTATTGAGCGTCTAGATAAGCACAAGGATGAGATTACTCGTCTCTTACGAAAAACGACAACTAGTAAGAACCTTTATGCTCTTTCTGACGTGGAAACAGGTATGGTCTATCTAACATCCGCTGCCAAGCAAAATCGCATGCTTCTGGAACATATCAAGGCTCACCTAATCTACCGCCAATTTGATGATGTGGAAAAAGAACAATTTGATGATGCCATGATTGAGGCCAGACAGTTGGTATATATGACGGAGTTGAACTCTCAGGTCTTGCAACAGTTATCTAGCTCCTACAATAACATCCTAAACAACAACCTGAATGATAATTTGACCACTTTGACTATTTTAGAGGCCCTTCTAGCTGTTTTAGCTGTTATCACTGGTTTTTTTGGGATGAATGTCCCTTTGCCCTTCACCAATGAACCCAATGCTTGGCTTTATATCTCTATTGCAAGCTTTGTACTCTGGATCATCTTGTCTCGTATTTTGCGCTGGATTGCTCATAAACGATAAAAAAAGAGGTAGGGACGAAATTCCTTACCTCTTTCGTATTTAATCAATTTCAGAAAAAGCTATATTTTTTACTCTGCCTCCTCTATGAAGAAAAGGCAGTTTAGATACAAATGATCGACTGTACAAAATCTTCTTGGAAATAGTAGGAGTAGATTTAATAGTACTGAGTGGATTATAAACAATTTATAATTGGAATGAATCGTTGAATCAGTCAAAAAACATAGCATTTAATTTATACTGAAATATCATAAATACTAGATTCATTATACCGATTTATCTAGGAAAAATCAAGAATCTGCTACAAAAATATAAGAGGATTATTGTGAAGGTTTACTCTGCCTTAAAGGCTGTTTTAATAGGTTTTTTACTTGTTTTCTAAAAGTAAGAATCGAGCTTTTAGAAATGCAGTTTTAAATAAATCCTATAAAATAGTATTTCCCTTGTTTTTTAAAATTAAAAATGGAAATTGCGGAGGGAAAGGAGGAACTTCCATAGGAAATGAGGAAAAAAAGAGAAATCTTTCAAACTTGCTTCCTTTTACTATCTTTTGAATTCGGTCTATGATATACTAGATAGGTTGCAAACCTGACTTGAAGTAGTCAGTTGGATTGTTACGGATGAGGAAGGTTTAATTTTTGAAGTTATCAATAGTTGACCTTGCTCTGACAAGATTCTATATGGTTCTCTTCCATTTGGAACTAGAAGACTCATCTAGTTAGAAAGACAATGAGAAGAGAATGATTCCAAGTTGTATAGGGTGGATTCGCACTACCCTTAGAAAGAAGAAAATAGTGAAATTTAATGAATTTAAGTTGTCTGCTGAATTATTAGCAGAGATTGATAAGGCTGGATTTGTGGAAGCAAGTCCTATCCAAGAACAAACCATTCCTTTAGCACTTGAAGGCAAAGACGTTATCGGTCAAGCACAAACTGGTACTGGGAAAACAGCTGCCTTTGGTTTGCCAACGCTTGAAAAAATTCGTACAGAAGAAGCAACGATTCAAGCCTTGGTGATTGCTCCAACTCGAGAGTTGGCCGTACAAAGCCAAGAAGAACTCTTCCGTTTTGGTCGGAGTAAGGGTGTGAAGGTGCGCTCTGTCTATGGTGGTTCAAGCATTGAAAAACAAATTAAGGCTCTTAAATCAGGTGCCCATATCGTTGTTGGAACGCCAGGACGTCTGCTAGATTTGATCAAACGCAAAGCACTCAAGCTCCAGGATGTTGAAACCTTGATCTTGGATGAAGCGGATGAAATGCTAAATATGGGCTTCCTAGAAGATATTGAAGCCATCATTTCCCGTGTTCCAGAAAGCCGTCAAACTCTTTTGTTCTCAGCGACTATGCCAGAAGCCATTAAGCGAATCGGTGTTCAATTTATGAAAGACCCTGAGCATGTGAAGATTGCGGCCAAAGAATTAACTACCGAATTAGTGGACCAATACTATATCCGGGTAAAGGAGCAAGAAAAATTTGATACCATGACTCGTCTCATGGATGTCGAGCAGCCAGAATTATCGATTGTATTCGGTCGGACTAAGCGTCGTGTCGATGAATTGACTCGAGGTCTTAAAATCCGTGGTTTCCGTGCAGAAGGGATTCATGGGGATCTCGATCAAAACAAGCGTCTTCGTGTTCTCCGTGATTTCAAAAATGGAAACCTAGATGTCCTCGTTGCAACAGACGTAGCAGCTCGCGGCTTGGATATTTCAGGTGTCAGCCATGTCTATAACTATGACATCCCACAGGACCCAGAAAGTTATGTTCACCGGATTGGTCGTACAGGTCGTGCTGGTCAAACCGGTCAATCGATTACTTTTGTAGCTCCTAATGAGATGGGCTACCTTCAAATCATTGAAAACTTGACTAAGAAACGAATGAAAGGCTTGAAGCCTGCGACTGCAGAAGATGCCTTTTATGCGAAGAAACAAGTTGCTCTCAAGAAAATTGAACGTGATTTTGCTGATGAAACGATCCGTGAAAACTTCGAGAAATTTGCGAAAGATGCTCGTAAACTTGCAGCAGAATTCAGTCCTGAAGAATTGGCTATGTATATTTTGAGCCTTACGGTTCAAGATCCAGATAGCCTTCCAGAAGTTGAAATTGCGCGTGAAAAACCTTTACCATTTAAACCGTCTGGTGGTGGTTTTGGAGGAAAAGGCAAGTCTGGTCGAGGTGGACGACGTGGGGATGACCGCAGAGATCGAGATCGCCGTGGAAGCGCCCGACGTGATGAATACCGTAAAGGTGGACGTTCAACTGACCGCTTTGACAAAGACAAACGCTACCGGAAAGATCATAAGAAACCTCGTACGACTTCAAGCGAGAAAAAAACAGGCTTTGTTATCCGTAACAAAGGAGATAAATAAGCAGAAAAGCTGGACTAAAGTTGTCCAGCTTTTTTTGAAACACAAATACAAGGGTAAAGAATTCTTTACCCTTGTATATTTATAAGGAGACCGATAATCGTGAACAAAATATAGACGCTCATCTTTGGTAACGCTATCAATTCTGTTAACATATTAATCATACAATTAATGAAAGGTTTTGTCAATAGTTTTGTTAAAAAATCGTTTAATTTTTTTACATATTAAGGCAAATTCGGATCAAATAGTGGATAATACCTTGAATTCACCCTATTAATCTAGTTAAAATGTTGTTTTATTATTGAAAATGTTTAGTTTTATAGTATAATGAAAGCAAGAATAGGAAAGTTGGACAATCATATGAAAGAGAGTAGACATGTAGCAATCTTACAGGAATTAGATAAAAAAGAAGTTGTATCAGTCAAGGAATTAAAAGATCTTCTAGGTGTGACGGATATGACGATTCGGCGCGATTTGATTGATTTAGAAAATCAATCTTTATTAGTTCGTGTTCATGGAGGGGCTCATCCCAAAATCAAAGATAGCCTGATGGAAGCTTCTCATTTGGAAAAGAACATGCTGAATGTTGAAGAAAAGAAAGAAATTGCTCAGAAATGTGCCGCCCTAATTGCAGAAGGAGATACCATTTTTATTGGAGCAGGAACAACAACTGATTTTATTGGAGATTACCTAGAGGGGAAAAACATCAGTATTGTGACCAATTCTTTGCCCATTTTCGAGAAATTAAAGGATCATCCGAATTATGATATTATTCTGGTTGGGGGACGATACAGAATGAAGACCCAGACCTTTGTGGGTCAGTTTGCGAATAAATTGTTAAAAGAAATTAAAGTTTCTAAGGCCTTTATCGGTGTCAATGGAATTGATGGTCATACCGCTATGACAGCTAATGAGGAAGAAGGAAATGGTAATAAGATTATTCTTAACAATGCCATTGAAAAGTATATTGTTGCGGATAATAGTAAGTTTGATAGTTATTCTTTTTACGCTTTTTATCGTTTGGATGATTTAGACGCCATCATTACTGATCAGTCTATTTCGAAAAAAGTGCGAGAAAAGTATAACTCCTATACAAAAATTCTATAATGTTAAAAATTGCATAGGCCTGAGCAATGAGAGCTCAGGCCTTTTTAAATTGTTTTCATAAAAGTTATCCCAATAAGTATCTGTAAAAAACAAACAAAAAAGAACAAAAAAATACATTATTTCTTGACAGCGATTTCATATAGTGATATACTTATGATGTAAATAAATGAAGTTGATAAGATTTAAGGGGGGTGAAAAAATGGGATTGAATCAACTGTTTGATCAGAAACTCGTATTTTGTTTAGATGTTGCGAATCAAGAAGAGTTATTTGGTCAGGTCGCATCCTTACTGGAAGAACGTGAAATTGTAACAGCTTCCTATCGATCTGCTCTAAAAGAAAGGGAGAAATCTTTTCCAACTGGATTGGATATGGAATTCTTAGGAAAAAATCTTCCTAATGTGGCCATTCCTCATACAGATATCATTCATAATCTAACTGAGAATATTGTAGTCGTTCGATTGAAAAATCCGGTAACCTTCCACAATATGATTGCACCTGATAAAGAAGTGCAGGTTTCTCTCTTGTTCTTCATCATTAATAATTCTAGTTCCAGTCAAACGAATATTTTGGCACATTTGATGGATTTCTTTACAACAAACGGAAATCTTGAAAATCTATCAAAATTGGAAAATGAAGAAGACTTGTATCGCTACATTACAGAAGCGATTGCTTAATAATAACAATAAAATATATTTATAATGGAGGTCATTCAAATGATTAAAATTTTAGCAGCCTGTGGAGCAGGTGTTAACTCAAGCCACCAAATTAAAAGTGCGCTAGAAGAAGAATTGTCAAACCGTGGTTACGATGTTCAATGTGATGCGGTGATGGTAAAAGATGTCAACGAAGACTTGATTTCAGGTTATGACATTTTCACACCAATTGCTGCTACTGATCTTGGTTTTGAACCGGGTATTCCAGTTGTAGAAGCTGGACCAATTTTATTCCGTATCCCAGCTATGAGCGCTCCTGTATTTGATAATATTGAAGCAGCGATTAAGGAACATGGATTAAGCTAAAAATTTTCGCTCGTGATGTAAGCGTTATCTGACATTTGTAGGTCTAGATGAGAATCATCATACTGTAGATAGATATTTTAAAAAATTATAAATCGGGAGGATTTATTATGGACAGCATTATCAAATTGGCCAATGAGTTTTTTACGCCAATTCTTGCTATGGGTGGTCCGATCATCATGTTAATCATTTTGACGGTTTTGGCCCTCTTGTTTGGAGTGAAATTCTCCAAAGCTCTTGAAGGTGGTATTAAACTTGCCATCGCCCTTACTGGTATCGGTGCAATCATCGGTATGTTGAATGGTGCTTTCTCAGCTTCTCTTGCAAAATTTGTTGAGAATACAGGTATCCAATTGACTATTACTGACGTTGGTTGGGCTCCACTTGCAACCATCACATGGGGTTCTGCTTGGACGCTCTACTTCTTGTTGGTGATGCTGATTGTCAACATCGTGATGTTGTTAATGAAGAAAACTGACACACTTGATGTCGACATCTTCGATATTTGGCACTTGTCAATCACTGGTCTTTTGATTAAATGGTATGCCGATAACAATGGAGTTAGCCAAGGAGTTTCACTCTTTGTTGCAACACTTGCAGTTGTTCTTGTTGGAATCATGAAAATCATCAACTCTGACTTGATGAAACCAACATTCGATGACTTGTTGAATGCACCAAGTTCATCACCTATGACCTCTACTCACATGAACTACATGATGAACCCAATCATCATGGTTTTGGATAAGATTTTTGACAAACTTTTACCTGGTCTTGATAAATATGACTTTGACGCAGCGAAATTGAATAAAAAAATTGGTTTCTGGGGATCTAAATTCTTCATCGGTTTCATTCTTGGTATTGTCATCGGTTTGATGGGAACTCCACATCCAGTTGCTGGTGTTGAAGACGCGTCATCTTGGGAATTGGTTATTAAAGGCTGGTTGAGTCTTGGTTTGACTGCCGGTGTCTGCTTGGAATTGTTCTCATTAATCGGTTCTTGGTTCATCGCAGCGGTAGAACCATTGTCTCAAGGTATTACAAATGTTGCTACGAAACGTCTTCAAGGACGTAAATTCAATATCGGTTTGGACTGGCCATTTATCGCTGGTCGTGCTGAAATCTGGGCTTGTGCCAACGTACTTGCACCAATCATGTTGATTGAAGCAGTCCTTCTTTCTAAAGTCGGAAACGGGATCTTGCCACTTGCAGGGATCATTGCTATGGGTGTGACTCCAGCCTTGTTGGTTGTAACACGTGGGAAATTGATCCGTATGATCGTCTTTGGAACTCTCTTGTTGCCACTCTTCCTTCTTTCAGGAACTCTTATTGCACCATTCGCTACTGAATTGGCGAAAAGTGTAAATGCCTTCCCAGAAGGTGTTAGCCAAACTCAATTGATTACTCACTCAACTCTTGAAGGACCAGTTGAAAAACTTCTTGGTTGGACTATTGGTAATGCAACAACAGGAGACATCAAAGCTATTATTGGAGTTGTCGCCTTCTTAGCATTCTACGTTGGAATCTTTGCATGGTATAGAAAACAAATGATCAAACGTAACGAAGAATACGCAGCAAAAGCAAAATAATCGCCTCCTAACTATGCAATTTGATAAAACTAGGGTATCAATTTCCAGATATGGAGGGAGGTAGCCTAGTTTTTTCTCTAAAAACATTGTAAGGAGAGAAGTATGAGGATAACTTTAAAAAATTATGATCTGGAAGTTTGTTTCAAGGAGTTAGGTGGTGAGCTGGCCTCTATCAAGGATCAGGATGGTATCGAATATCTTTGGCAGGGTGATGCTCAGTATTGGAGCGGTCAAGCCCCAGTTCTCTTTCCCATTTGTGGTTCGGTTCGAAATGATGTGGCCTTGTTTCGTCCCCAGGGTGTTGGGAAGATTCCTCGCCATGGTTTGGTTCGAAAGAAAAACTTTAAGTTAGTAGAGCAAACGGATAGTCTGGTTAGCTTTATGATAGAGGATACGGATGAAATGTATCAGCAGTATCCCTATCATTTCAGGTTAGAAATTTCTTATCAATTACTAGGTAAAAAGATTATAGTAACCTATCGGATTCACCATCTTGGGGAAGAAGGAGTCATGCCCTTTTTCGTTGGTGGGCATCCTGGTTTTAATTGTCCTTTGCTAGAAGATGAAAATTTTGAAGACTACTATCTTGAATTTGAACAAGAGGAAACCTGTAGTATCCCAAAATCCTATCCAGAGACTGGCTTGTTAAATGTCTTTGATCGAACACCTTTCTTGAATCAAGAAAGGATCCTACAGTTAGATTACGATCTATTCAAAAATGATGCCATTACCTTGGATTGCTTACAATCAAGAAGTGTCACTCTCCGTTCTAAAAAGCACAATAAAGGATTAACTCTTCATTTTCCAGATTTTTCAAATTTAATTATCTGGACAACGCCTAATAAAGGTCCGTTTATCGCATTAGAACCTTGGTCTGGTTTATCAACCTCACTTGAGGAAAGTGATTATCTAGAATATAAAAAACAAGTTCGACTCTTACCAGTAGGTCAAGTAGCGGAGCTTGGATTTGAAATCGAAATTTTATAGAAAATAATGTTTGTTGTTGAATGCAGTAGTTTCTGTATTTGATTGAAAAATGAATTGATAGAAGGAGCATAATATGTCAGTTATTATTGGTGCGGATGCGGCTGGTATCCGCTTAAAAGAAGTAGTCAAAGAGTATTTGGAAGCAGAAGGTTTCCAAGTGGTAGATGTCACTGAAGAAGGGCAAGACTTTGTTGATGTGACCTTGGCTGTTGCTAAAGAAGTGAAACAAGCAGAAGATAATCTGGGTATTGTCATTGACGCTTACGGAGCTGGTCCATTTATGGTCGCAACTAAAATTAAGGGAATGGTTGCAGCAGAGGTTTCAGATGAGCGTTCCGCTTACATGACTCGTGGCCACAACAATTCTCGCATGATCACCATGGGGGCTCAAATCGTGGGTGATCAATTGGCCAAAAATATTGCCAAAGGTTTTGTAAACGGTAAGTATGATGGCGGTCGCCACCAAATCCGTGTCGATATGCTTAACAAGATGTGCTAAGGGGAGGAGTAAAAGAATGAAAATTGCAATTGGATGTGACCATATTGTCACTAATGAAAAAATGGCTGTTTCTGAATTTTTGAAATCAAAAGGCTATGAAGTCCTTGACTTCGGAACCTATGACCATGCGCGCACCCACTACCCAATTTTTGGGAAGAAGGTTGGAGAAGCAGTAGCTAGTGGTCAAGCAGATCTTGGTGTATGTATCTGTGGAACTGGTGTTGGGATTAACAACGCAGTTAATAAGGTCCCTGGAATCCGTTCAGCCTTGGTACGTGATATGACAACTGCACTTTATGCCAAAGAAGAACTCAATGCCAACGTCATTGGTTTTGGTGGTAAAATCACTGGCGAATTGCTCATGTGTGATATCATTGAAGCTTTCATTCATGCGGAATACAAACCAAGTGAAGAAAATAAGAAATTGATTGCCAAGATTCAACATTTGGAAACTCATAATGATCACCAAGAGGATGCAGACTTCTTTACAGAATTCCTTGAAAAATGGGATCGTGGTGAATACCACGACTAAGAGGTGAAGATATGATCTTAACTGTCACCTTGAATCCTTCCATTGATATTTCTTATCCCTTGGAAGAATTAAAGTTGGATACTGTGAATCGTGTGTCGGAAGTTTCTAAGACTGCTGGTGGGAAAGGATTAAATGTCACCCGTGTCTTAGCTGAGAGTGGTGAAACAGTTGGAGCAACAGGTTTTGTTGGGGGGACCAATGGTCAATTCATCAAGACCCATCTTCCACGAGATGTCCAATCCTTCTTCTATGATATTCTTGGAGATACACGGAACTGTATCGCTATCTTGCATGAAGGTAATCAAACAGAAATCTTAGAAGCGGGCCCAGAAATTATCCGGACAGAAGCTTTGGGATTCCTTCACCATTTTAAACTCCTCATGCCGACAGCAGATGTAGTTGCTATTTCGGGAAGCCTTCCTACAGGTCTACCGGTGGACTATTATGCGAGCTTAATTGAGATTGCAGGAGAAGCAGGACGTAAGGTCGTACTTGATTCATCAGGAAAATCTTTAGAAGCGGTTCTTCACTCACCATTCAAACCAACGGTGATTAAACCCAATCGCGAAGAATTATCTCAACTCTTAGGACGGGATGTTTCAGCGAATTTTGAGGACTTAAAAGAAGTTTTGAAAGACCCATTGTTCGAAGGAATCGAATGGATTATCGTTTCCTTAGGTGGAGATGGTGCTTTTGCCAAACACGAGGATGTCTTCTATAAGGTGGACATTCCAAAAATTGAAGTCGTCAACCCAGTGGGATCTGGTGATTCAACCGTGGCCGGTATTTCTGCTGGTCTCAGTAGCGGGAAGGATGACGCAGCTCTTTTGACCCATGCCATGGTCCTTGGGATGCTAAATGCTCAAGAAAAGATGACCGGACATGTCAATATGGCCCACTATGATGATTTGTATCAACAGATAAATGTAAAAGAGGTATAAGATGGTATTAACAGAACAAAAACGCAACTATTTAGAAAAATTGAGCACCAAAGAGGGTGTAATCTCAGCCTTGGCCTTTGACCAACGTGGTGCCTTGAAACGCCTCATGGCTCAATACCAAGACACAGAACCAACAGTGGCTCAAATGGAAGAATTGAAGGTCCTAGTGGCTGAGGAATTGACGCCATTCGCATCTTCTATGCTCTTGGACCCAGAGTATGGACTTCCAGCAACTAAGGTCTTGGATGCAGAAGCAGGTCTCTTATTGGCATATGAAAAAACAGGCTACGACACGTCTAGCACCAAGCGTCTGCCAGACTGCCTCAACCTTTGGTCAGCTAAACGCATCAAAGAGCAGGGTGCAGATGCAGTGAAATTCTTGCTCTACTATGATGTCGATAGTGCTGATGAACTCAACCAAGAAAAACAAGCCTACATCGAACGTATCGGTTCAGAATGTGTGGCAGAAGAAATTCCATTCTTCCTTGAAATCTTGGCTTACGATGAAAAAATCGCTGATGCAGGTTCTGTAGAATATGCTAAAGTGAAACCTCGCAAAGTCATCGAAGCGATGAAAGTCTTCTCAGACCCACGCTTCAACATCGATGTCTTGAAGGTAGAAGTTCCAGTCAATGTTAAATACGTTGAAGGCTTTGGCGATGGGGAAATCGTTCATGGCCGTGAAGAGGCTGCAGCCTTCTTTAAAGAACAAGAAGCAGCAACCAAGCTTCCATACATCTACTTGAGTGCCGGTGTTTCTGCCAAACTCTTCCAAGAAACCTTAGTCTTTGCCCATGAAGCAGGAGCAAACTTCAATGGAGTTCTCTGTGGCCGTGCAACTTGGGCTGGATCTGTAGAAGCCTACATCAAGAATGGGGAAGAAGCAGCTCGTGAATGGCTCCGTACCGAAGGTCGTCGCAACATTGAAGAGCTCAACCAAGTCTTAGACCAAGTCGCAACTTCTTGGAAAGAGCGTATCTAGTTTTCTTAGTTCCTAACGTATCAAATAGTCTTTCTAGAAAAATCTAGAAGGACTATTTTTTGTTTACAAAAGATAGTTCTCTTAAGAACTTTTTCTTGACTTTCTATGTGAGAGGTGTAAAATAGTTCTCATAAACACTATCTAGTTCTCCTGAGAACTAATTGATTTTGGAGGGATGATGGACAAACCATTAGTAGAATTTAAAAAAATCGGCCATCTCATTCATCTTATGATGGAAAGAGAGGCTAAGAAACGTGGCCTTGAATTTATTGCAGGCCCCCAAGGTCAGGTATTGATCTTTTTATCCCATCGTGAGAAAGAGGGAAAGGTGACCTTGATTCGGGATGTTGAGCAGGAACTTCATATCTCAAAATCCGTGACGAGTAACCTGATCAAGCGCATGGAGAAAAATGGCTTTATTTATCTAGAGCCTAGTCCAACCGATAAACGGGCCAAGTATGTCTACCTAACAGACAGTGTAAAAGACAAATTGAATGACATGAAACAATTCTTTGAAGAAGTAGACCAGGATATGATGGCTGGTGTATCAGAAGAAGATTTGACCATCTTTTTCAAGGTTATGCATCAATTTTATGAGAACATGAAAAAAAGGAGTAAAGAATGATTAAACTGTTTCGGCGGTTAACTGCCAAAGAATGGGGCATGATTGCCCTAAGTACGGTCTTTATCTGTCTGGCTGTTTGGATGGATTTAAAGACTCCTGAATACTTATCCGATATCACAACCCTCTTAGCCAAGGATGGGACCAAGGTTTCTGATATCATGAATCCGGGAAGCAAGATGTTGCTCTTCTCTTTTGGAAGCTTTTTGATGGCAGTTTTTGTGGGCTTTTTGGCTTCAAGAGTCGCTGCCAGCTTTACGACGCGGCTTCGAGGAGAGATTTTCCATCAAGTGATGGATTACTCAGATGCTGAGATCAAGAACTTCTCAGTTCCCTCTCTCTTGACCCGGACGACCAATGATTTGACCCAGTTGCAAATGATGATTGTCATGGGGATGCAAGTTGTGACGCGTGGTCCCATTATGGCGATTTGGGCTCTAACCAAGATTTGGGGAAAAAGCGGTGCCTGGACAACGTCTGTTGGGATAGCAGTCTTAATGGTCTTGCTTCTGCTTTCTGTTCTGGTTCTCATCGCCTTTCCGCGTCAGCAAAAAGTTCAAGGCTTAACCGATGCCTTGAATGCGACGACACGGGAGAGTTTGACAGGGGTGCGGGTGGTTCGTGCCTACAATGCAGAAGCTTATCAAAATGAAAAATTCCAAGCTGAAAACAAGGGCTTAACCCGTCTGAATCTCTTTGTTTATCGGTTGATGTCTTTGATGAACCCTGTCATGACCGTGGTATCAAGTGGTTTGACCCTGGCTATCTACTGGATTGGGGCGCACTTGATCAATGATATCGCCATGCCAAAAGATCCTACAAAGATCCTCACCAGTCCTGCATTAGCGGATCGGACCAAGGTCTTCTCAGATATGATTACCTTCTCCTCTTATGCCATGCAGGTTGTCATTGGCTTTATGATGATGGTGGCCATCTTGATTATCCTTCCTCGTGCCTTGGTATCTGCAAAACGGATTAATCAGGTGCTGGCATTGGATTCTTCTGTAGCCTTTCCAAGTGAATCAAAAGAAACAACAGGCCAAGAAGGTACCGTTGAATTTCAAGATGTTTCCTTCCGATATGGACGGACTTCTCGTGCGGTGATTGAGCATGTGACCTTCTCAGCTCAGAAGGGACAAACCGTTGCCTTCATTGGATCAACCGGATCTGGGAAATCCACTTTGGTCAATTTAATTCCACGCTTTTACGATGCGACAGAAGGAAAGATCTTAGTGGATGGCCTCAATGTCAAGGACTATAACCACAAAGAATTGAACAATAAAGTGGGTTATATCCCCCAAAAAGCAGTGCTCTTTAGTGGCACTATTCGCTCCAATATGGAATTTGGAGAAAGTAGTCAAGGAAAATTAGAGGATGAAGCGATTTGGAAAGCCCTTGAATTGGCTCAAGCCAAAGAGTTTGTTGCGGCAAAAGAAAAAGGTTTGGATACAGAAGTAGCGCAAGGAGGCACCAACTTCTCTGGAGGTCAACGGCAACGCTTGGCCATTGCACGTGCTCTTGCGCGGAAACCTGAGATCCTCATCTTTGATGATTCCTTCTCAGCCCTGGATTATAAAACAGATCGTATCTTGCGCCAAGCTCTGAAAGAGGAGCTGGCAGATACGACCAAATTGATCGTTGCCCAACGGATTTCGACCATTATGGATGCGGATTTGATTTTGGTCTTGGATCAAGGAAAGGTCGTTGGTCAAGGTACCCACAAGGAATTGCTTGCGACCAATGAAGTCTATCAAGAAATTGCCTATTCACAATTATCTAAGGAGGAGTTGGAACATGCATAAGACAAAACAAAAATCGTCCCTTTGGAGCCAACTTTCTCCATATTTGAAGGGATTTCATCTATTTTTCCTAATTGCTATCCTCTTTTCGGTCGTATCGAGTGTTATCACCGTTATTGGACCGGATAAGTTAAAAGAAATCACGGATACCATTACAAAAGGGATGGGAGGCGCCATTGATATTGACAAGATCACTTCGATTGCCCTGACCTTAGCCATCCTTTATGGAGTTGGAGCGCTGGTCTCTTACAGTAGTAGCTTTATCATCTCCACCATGATTCAGCGCTTCGCAGAACGCTTGCGCAATGCCATTGCTGAAAAGATCAATCGTGTACCCCTCCAATATTTTGATAGCCATGAACAAGGAGATACCTTGTCTCGTGTGACCAACGACGTGGATTTGATGACCCAATCCTTTAACCAAAGCTTGGTTCAAATGGTCTCTTCCATTGTCTTATTGATCGGCTCTATCTTTATGATGTTTAAGACGGACTGGCACTTGGCGGTGACAGCGATTGTGTCCGTCTTTGCAGGTTTTGCTCTTTCCAGCATCATTATGGTCAAGAGCCAGCCTCTCTTTAAGCAACAACAGGATAACCTTGCCAAAGTTTCAGGCTATGTTGAAGAAATCTATAGTGGACACAATGTGGTCATTTCCTATAATGGCCGTCATCAGGCCAAAGATCATTTTGATGCCATCAACCAAGAGTTGTATCAAAGCATGTGGAAATCCCAATTCTTCTCTGGGATCATGATGCCCTTGATGCAGTTTGTAGGGAACTTCGGCTATGTCATGGTCTGTATCGTTGGGGCTGTCCTCACCATTAATGGGGATATTACCATCGGGACCATTGTGGCCTTTATGACCTATGTCCGTATCTTTACCCAACCAATTGGTCAAATGGCTCAAGGAATTACCCAATTGCAATCGGCTAGTGCTGCTATGGGGCGTGTCTTTGAATTCTTAGACGAAGAAGAAATGGAAGACGAATCCCAAAAAACTCGCCAATTGGAAGCGCCAAAAGGTCATGTCACCTTTGAATATGTGCGCTTTGGTTATTCACCAGATAAGACTATTATCCATGATTTTACTGCTGAAGCCAAACCGGGCCAAAAAGTGGCTATTGTTGGTCCGACAGGCGCAGGTAAGACGACTATGGTCAATCTTTTGATGCGTTTTTATGACATTCAAGCTGGTAAAATTGCCATCGATGGAGTGGATACCAAGGCCATGAGCCGCGAAGAAGTTCATGATGCTTTCTCCATGGTCTTACAAGATACCTGGCTCTTTGAGGGCACTATTCGGGAGAATCTGGTCTTCAACCAAACGGATATTTCAGATGAAGCCGTCGAAGCGGCAACCCGAGCTGTTGGGGTCCATCACTTTATCCGGACTTTGCCGAATGGCTACGATACCGTACTAAATGATTCGGTCACCTTGTCCGTTGGTCAGAAACAACTCTTGACCATTGCGCGTGCGCTCTTGAAGGATGCTCCACTCCTTATCTTGGATGAAGCAACCTCATCTGTCGATACCCGTACAGAAGAGTTGATTCAAAAAGCTATGGACAAACTGATGGAAGGCCGGACCTCCTTTGTCATCGCCCATCGCTTGTCCACTATTCGTAATGCGGATCTGATTCTCGTGATGAAAGATGGAAATATTATCGAGCAAGGCAACCACCAAGAACTCATGAGCCAAAATGGATTCTATGCCGATCTCTACAATAGCCAATTCACAGAAGAAGTGGCTTGATCAGGGACTTGGAGTGGAGACACTCCAAGTTTTTTTATGCTAAAAAAAGATAAACATGCAGGTGAAAGTCGGAAATTTAATCAAAATCATCAAAAAAATGTTCCTAACATTCGGAAATTAGACATCATATAAATTTGATATTCAAATGGTTATGGATTTGTAGTTCTTTTGTGAAAATATCACGTTAAAAATCGTAAAAAGTGTTTATTTTAAGTATAATGGTATCATAGAGATGTGTTGAAGGGGTGCGGAGATGGAAAAAATAGTATATCGCGAAGCAAGATTAGATGAGTACAAAAAAATTGGAAAAGTACTTGCAGATGCATTTATGGAGTATCCATTTTTGACTCTTATCAAAGACGATTTGAAGAAACCTGAGTATTTTCCAGCGTTTTTGGAAATGATGGAAAGTTTATTAACAAGACTCTACATTAAAGGAGAAGCCTGTCTAGTAGCTGAACGAGAGGGTGAAATTATCGCAGTTGCCCTCTTGCAACAGAATGATTTCTCTATACTCTCCTATATCGTAAATGGAGTGATCAAGCTTTTCCGTTATATCACACCATTGAAGTTTATGAAATACCTCGATTTGGTAGAGCGTTCTGAGGAGCATTTGAAAAAATCCGGAAATTTTGATTGGTATTTGATGATGCTTGGAGTTGCTTCGTCCGTTCAAGGTCAAGGAGTTGGTAGTTTCTTTCTTCAAGAAGGGATCGAACCATATGTTAAGTCTAAAGGATGCAAGCGCTTGGGCTTGATCACTAGTACCGAACACAATGTTTTGTTCTATGAAAAAAATGACTATGTCTTATTGGATTCTATGATTCTTGACTATGGAGATAAATCAATAGGAAATTGGGCGTTTGTGAAAACTCTTGCTGAGTGAGTTTAAAATGAAGGTAAAAAGGAGCTCATTGAGCTCCTTTTAGAATGTAAGCAAGTAGATAAGATGAGAAACTGTTAGAGACTATTGATTTCTTGGCTCCGATTTTTTTAAAAAAACCTCCTGGGAAAGCAGTTTGTAGATTGCTTCCTAGGGGGTCTTTTGATGGTTAAGGGAATCTTGTTGTTCCTTGATATAGGCCAGTTTTTCTTCCCGTGTTTTTTTCTTAAAGAGAGCCTCAGCAGACATGGCTGCCCTTTTATCAGGAAAGCCCTCTTGGTAGAGAAGGGTAACAGGAAGTCTAGGGCGAGTGTATTTAGCTCCTTTTCCAGCATTGTGGGTCTTGAGACGGCGGTCGATATCCGTTGTATAGCCAGTGTAAAGAGTCCCATCTGAACATTGAACGACATACATATAAGCCTTAGTTTCCATAGTAAATCTCGTGAATTTCAGGAGTGTAGCTTCCATCTTCTTCATGGATGAAGAGGGGAGGAAGAATCTTAAGCCCATCTAGAGATCCGTCCTTAATCGCCTCGATGAGGAGCATATTGGCCTCCTTGTGACGCTTGGGATAGACAAATTGTATCCGCTTAGGTGCAAGATTGTAGTGCTTCATAGTTTCGATGATATCTAGAAAACGATCTGGTCGATGGACCATGGCCAAACGTCCATTGGATTTGAGGGTCCGTTGAGCTACATGGCAGATTTGATCTAAATTGGTGGAGATTTCATGACGGGCTAGCAAATAATGGCGACTCTCGTTCAAATTGGAATGCTCATCTACCTTAAAGTAGGGGGGATTGCATAAGATAATATCAATCTTACTCCCAGGGAAGTACTGAGGTAAGTTTTTCAAATCATCCGTAATCATGAACATGCGATCGGAGAGACCATTCAGTTGAATGGACCGCTCAGCCATATCGGCTAGTCTTTCTTGGATTTCCACACCTACAATACTTGCCTTGGTACGAGTACTAGCAAAGAGTCCGACGGCACCATTTCCTGCACATAAATCGACAATCATCCCACGATTAGGCAACTTTGGAAAGCGCGAAAGTAGGACACTATCGATGGAGTAGCTAAAGACTTCTCTGTTTTGGATAATTTTCACATCACTGGAAAAGAGCTGATTGACGCGTTCACCGTCTTTTAATTGGATATCGTTCATGGCTCTATTATAGCATGAAAAGAGAGCGTGGAAAAGATAGGAAAAACAATTTAATAAGTTATATTAGTTTTATACGTCAATCTATTTGCATTTTTAAATAGAATATGATAATATATTTTAAAAATATTGGGAGGTTTTGTTTATGAACAAAACAAAAAAATGGTTGGCTTTAGGATTTAGTTTTCTTTCCGTGAGTGTCTTAGTTGCTTGTGGAAATTCAGAGAAAAGTTCAAAATCATCTTCTAACGAAGTAAAAACGGAGCAGTCTTCAACTAAAGAAACCAAAACAGAGGAATCATCAGAAAAGAAATCAACATATTCAGTAGGAGATAAAATTGTATTTGAAAAGTTTGCTGAATACACTATTACAAATGTTGAGTGGTCAGATGAACGAAATGAGTTTGATGATACAAATCCAGATAAAGTTTTGAAGGTTACATATAATGTAAAAAATCTTTCGGACAAAGATATGCCGGTTGGAATAGATATTGATTTATATGTTGGTGGTAATAAGATGGAAAATTATGCCAATGAGCATACCATGGGTTCAATTACACCGGGTCGATCAATGGAAGGAGCTGTTGAACATTTTGGAGTTAAAGGTGAAGGGGATTTAGAATTAGAGATAAAACCGTTCTCAGCTTTTGGTGAGAAACCAGCAATTGTTTCTGTTGATGTGTAATAAAAAAATAGTTGAGAGTAGCATACTCTCAACTATTTTTAATTAAACTCATATTTTTGGAAAATAGTAGCCAAGATGAAGCTTCCTGTAAAGAGGGACATCAAAGCTAAGTAAACTGGGAAGGTCACAGCTGTCAGCGTTGCAATTTCAATCAGTCCTTTTAGGTAGAAGGCTGATAGGTAGAAACCACAGACAGAGAAGATAATCAAGAGTCCTCGCCAAATATTGAGTGGCAAACAAGCCCGAATCACAGACAAGAAACCAATTGATCCTAGTAAGTAATAGGTCAAAGTAGACATGTCAAGACTGGACCAGCCATGATAGGTTCCCCATAAACGAACAAATAAGACACTAAAGACGACCATCAAGGCATTTGGTAAGGCCAATTGTAGAGAACGTCTGAGGAAGTGTTTTTCCACGGGTTTAATATTTCGTTCAAAGGTCAAAACGAAAGGTGGGAATCCCTCGACAAACTGATCGATTAAGGTAATTTGAATCGGAATAAATGGGAAAATTAACAAGTAGTTGACATCAAAGAAGAGAGCACTTGCGATACAGATAATGGCTAAGATGAAGGAATAGATGGTCTTGATAAAGAAAATTGGAGCAATACGACCAATGTTGTTGACCACCCGACGTCCTTCAAAGAGAATCTCTGGAACGTCATTGAAATCAGAGTTTAACAAGACGAGATTGGCGATTTGGCGCGTTGCAGGATCTCCTTCGGCCATCACGATAGAACAGTCAGCCTCTCGTAAGGCGAGAATATCATTGACCCCGTCTCCAGTCATAGCAGTGGTGCGACCAGCTGCTTTAAGAGTTTGAATCAACAATTTCTTCTGATGAGGAGACACCCGGCCAAAGATGGCAGTGGTTTCAGCTAGATCTACAAGTTCGTCATCTCCAATCTTAGAGCAGTCAACATAACTGTCATAACTATCAAAGCCAGCTCCTTTTGCGATATAAGATACAGTAACAGGATTGTCCCCTGAGATAATCTTCAAGTCTACATCTTGGGAGCGAAGATAATCCAAGGTTTCAGAAACTCCTTCACGGATTGGATCATGGATTTCAATGACTCCAATACCAGCTACGTTTGATGGTAATGTCAGATCATGCATGTCAATTGCTTCGCCACTGTGGCCTAAAATCAAGACACGAGATCCGCGAGCTTGAGCCTCTAAGACGGCTTGAGGAGTTTCCTTGAGGAGAATTTCAGGAGCTCCAAGATAAACGGTTCCTAAGTTGCTAAGGGTCATAGATCCCCATTTTCGATCACTTGAAAATGGGATAATGTTCTCAGCAGTATAAGCATGCTCAAGGTCTCCGTATGCTTTTCGAATGGCTTGAGCTGTTGGATTGCTGTCTTCAGAGTTCTGCATATAGGCAGATAGAATAACTTCAATGGTTTCTTTAGAGAAATGTTCGGATAAGGAATGGATCCCTTGGACGGTCATTTTTCCTTGGGTGATGGTTCCTGTTTTGTCCAAGCAAAGAGTATCTACACGGGCCAGGGTTTCAACAGAGTACATCTCCTGAACGAGGACTTTTCTCATCCCGAGCTTGACAACAGCAGTCAAGAGAGAAGTAACCGTCAAGAGGGCAATCCCTTTTGGCAACATTCCAAGTAAGGCAGTCGAAGAGGTGATAACGGCATCTTTAACTGGTAACATCTTGATCAACAGGGCTTCACAGAAAAGGGCAATTCCAAATGGAATAATGATTTTCCCAGTAAAGCTAGAGATTTTTGCAAGATTATATAAGATCCGAGAGTTAATCGGTTTAAGAGTTTTGGCTTCTGCCATTAACTTATTGGCGTAATTATTAGCTCCAACTCGTCTGACACGAGCATAAACTTGCCCGCTAGCCAAAAAGCTTCCTGAAAGGAGTTCAGATCCCTCTTCTTTAAGAACAAGGTCGCTTTCTCCTGTCAACATGGCTTCGTTGACTTCAGCGATCCCAATCTGAACGACGGAGTCACTTGGTATCTGATCCCCTGCTGATAGCTTGATGGTATCTCCAAGGACAATTTCCTCTGGAGCAATGGACTCTTCCTCGCCACCTCGAATGACCGTCACAAGCTCTTTACTCATAAGGTTTAGCTTATCAATCATTCGTTTTGCTCGGAGCTCTGTTGCAATTCCTGATAAGGCATTAAAGCAGATGACAGCAAAGAAGACCAGATTGCTCCAAGCTTGGACAGCTACCAAAGCAAGGGCAATGACAAAGTTTAGAGCATTGAATAAGGTAAAGACGTTACGCTTGATAATTTGCCAGGTACTGGTACTAGTATTAGCTTTGAATTCGTTAGTTTGCCCACGCTGTATTTTTTTGCGGACCTCTTCGTGGGATAACCCCTTTATATCTTTTACTTCCATAGGACCATCATATCATTTTTTTAAGAAAAAGACTAGATGTCTTCCCTATGAATCTTAGTTTATCTTTCCGAAAAGAATTGCGGGGAATAGAAGGATAATGTATAATGATAAAATAAGAGATTTTCAAAGGAGATTGCATGTTTTATACTTATTTGCGTGGTTTAGTAACCTTTATTTTATGGGTTCTTAATGGGAATGCCCACTACCATCATACAGAATTAATTCCCGATCCAGAAGAAAACTATATCCTTGTAGCTCCTCATCGGACTTGGTGGGATCCAGTTTACATGGCCTTTGCGACCAAGCCAAAACAATTTGTCTTCATGGCTAAGAAAGAGCTTTTTACAAATCGCATTTTCGGATGGTGGATTCGCATGTGTGGAGCTTTCCCAATTGACCGGGAAAATCCAGGTGCAGCAGCGATTAAATACCCAGTGAATATGCTCAAGAAAAGCAAACGTTCCTTGATTATGTTTCCAAGTGGAAGTCGTCATTCTCAGGATGTTAAGGGTGGAGTCGCTATCATCGCAAAAATGGCCAAGGTACGAATCATGCCGGTGACCTATACGGGACCGATGACCTTGAAGGGCTTAGCTAGCTGTGAACGCGTAGATATGAATTTCGGCCATCCGATTGACATTTCCGATATTCCAAAAATGAATGATGAAGGAATTGAGGAAGTAGCAAGACGGATTCAAGCTGAATTTGATCGTTTGGATGCAGAGTCTCAAACCTTGCGTAACGATCGTAAACCTTTCATTGTTCTTCGTTTCTTGAAGTTCCTCCTTCTTCCTTTTGTATTAGTAGTTGGCTCCCTCACTCTCTTGTTTAGTTACTTGGCTAGCTTTTTCTGGGATCCAGATAAACATCGGAAGGATTAGAAGCTATCTCTATTCGTCGTTTTCTATAAAGAATTTCAAAATTTCTTGCTGATTTTTTGAAATTCTTTTTTATTTACCTCCTTTTTTACGAATAATAAAAATAAAAGGGGTTTTTATGGAGACGTGGATAGAGAAAATAAAAGAGTTGAAGGTGTTGTTTTCTTTGATAGGAGTGGGGCTCCTAATTGCTGCATTTTTCTTGTTCTGGCCAAAGTCTAGCCCAGAAGCACCAGATAGTTTAGCCTCTCAGCTAGAGCTGGTAGAACAAGAAACACCCATAGAAGAATCGTCGACAAAGTTGCCTTCTCAAGCTAAGGAGGGAAAGACAGAAGCGTCTGGACCAGAAAAAATAATGGTGGATGTGAAGGGAGCCATTCGTCAAGCAGGTGTCTATGAGCTCCCAGCAGGTAGTAGGGTTTATGATGCGATTCAAAAAGCAGGAGGATTAACGGACCAAGCCAATAGCCAATCTGTTAATCTAGCCCAAAAGATTGAAGATGAGTCTGTCGTCTATGTTGCTAAGAATGGGGAGGAAATTGCGCCTGTTCTGTCTCCAAATGCTGGAGCAACTGCGACAGAGAGTAAGTCTAAGGATGGTAAGGTCAATCTCAATACAGCTACGGAGGCAGACTTGCAGACCATTTCAGGAATTGGTCAAAAAAGAGCCCAAGACATCCTTGCTTATCGGGAAGAAAAGGGAAAATTTCAAACGGTTGATGACTTAAAAAATGTTTCTGGTATTGGGCAAAAGACCTTGGAGAAATTAAAAGACCATGTCACGGTGGATTAAAGAAGGTTCAGTCAGTCCCCTTCATCTAGCTCTCCTTATTTTACCCCTCTATTACTGGATCTATACAGGCCATTGGTTAGCTCTTATTCTTTTCCTAGTCTTTTTGGGGCTTGGGATTAAGTCTTATTTTGGCAAAAGATTACTTGGTATTGCGGTCCTGATCTTCTTGATGGGAGGGGTTTTCTATTATCGAGTGGAGCAAGGAAAACAAGAGGAAACAGATCCGAGGGTACCGAAAGCCATTCGGATTCTACCCGATACTATCAAGGTCAATGGAGATGCCCTGTCCTTTCGGGCTAAAGCTGGTTCTAGAATCTTTCAGGTCTTTTACAAGCTTTCTTCAGAAAAGGAACAAGCCTTTTATAAACAACTTAATCAGGGATTGGAACTAACGATTGAGGGGGAGTTGGAGGCTCCAAGTCCCCAGCGAAATTTTAAGGGATTTGACTACCGCTTCTACCTGAGAACTCAAGGCATCTATCATTTGTTAAAGGTCAGTCGGATTTTAGAGAAAAAATCAGTAAGTGGAGGAGATCTGGTAGAAATCTTATCCATATGGAGACGGAAGGCCTTAGTCTGGGTTTATCAGCACTTCCCTCAACCTATGAGTCACTACATGACGGGCCTCCTTTTTGGATTTCTTGATATTGAATTTGAAGAGATGAGCAATCTCTATTCTAGTTTAGGGATTATCCATCTCTTTGCCTTATCTGGTATGCAGGTTGCTTTCTTTTTGGATACTTTTCGCCGTTTCTTTCTCCGTCTAGGCTGGGAGCAAGATAAGGTCGCTTACTTGCTTTATCCTTTTTCCCTTATTTATGCGGGAATGACTGGATTTTCAGTCTCAGTGGTTCGTAGTCTCTTGCAAAAATTATTAGCCCAGAATGGCTTCAAGGGAATGGATAATATGGGAATGACCTTCCTCTTACTTATCCTTTTTATCCCCTCTTCTTTATTGACTGCTGGCGGGCTTTTATCTTGTGCCTATGCCTTTATTCTTACCTTGACATCGTCTGAAGAGGAGGGGGCAGGTGTGCGGAAAATGATAAAGGAAACCTTGGTGTTAACGCTTGGTGTTCTTCCTTTTCTTGCCTTTTTCTTTGCTGAGTACCAACCTTGGTCCATCCCCCTCACCTTTGCCTTTTCTCTCTTGTTTGATCTAGTCCTCTTGCCAGGCTTAAGCTTAGTCTTTCTGCTTTCCTTTCTTTTTCCCATGGTCTTTTGGAATGTTTTTTTCATCTGGATGGAAAAAGGGATGCAGTGGATTGCTGGTCATACTAGCTCTTCTTGGGTTCTGGGGCAACCAGATATTACTTTTCTCTTACTCATCATGTTTTTATTGGGGTGTCTTTATGAATGGGGCAACCATAAAAAGAAGAGGCTGGCCTTGTTCCTCCTCATCGGAGGCTTATGTGCCCTTGTCAAGCATCCTTTAGAAAATGAGATTACTATTATCGATATTGGTCAAGGGGATAGTATCCTATTAAGAGATTGGCAGGGACGGACAATTTTAATTGATACAGGAGGCAAGGTCGAATTTGGACAAACAGAAGCATGGCGGAAGCGTCAATCGTCGACCAATGCTGAACGTACCCTCATTCCCTATCTCAAAAGCCGGGGCATTGATCAGATTGACCATTTGGTGCTAACCCATACGGATGCAGATCATATGGGAGATATGGAGGTGGTTGCTTCGAGTCTTCATATTAAAGAAGTGAATGTTTCAAAAGGTAGTTTAAAGAAAGCAACCTTTGTCAAGAGGCTTGAGCGACTAAAACTTCCTGTAAAAACAGTAGAAGTGGGGGATCGATTTCCTATCTTTGATCGCTTTGTAGAAGTTCTTTATCCAATAGAGGTGGGAGATGGCAGTAATAATGACTCCCTTGTTTTATATGGGTATTTACAGGGAGTTTCCTTTTTATTCACTGGTGATCTTGAAGAGCCAGGAGAACAGATCCTGATAGCTCGCTATCCTCAGTTACCGGTGGATGTCTTAAAGGCAGGCCATCACGGATCTAAGGGATCCTCCCATCCCGCTTTCTTAGACCATATTCATGCTAAAATCGCCTTGGTATCTGCTGGAGAGAAGAATCGCTACCAACATCCTCATCAGGAAACTCTAGAACGATTTAAAGAGTTAGGAATGACGGTTTTTCGGACGGATCAACAAGGAGCTATTCGGTTTAGAGGGTGGCAGAAGTGGATGATTGAGACTGTTCGGTAAGGGCTGTTTGATTTCTGGCTTGAAAATTGCTATGATAAGGGAAGGAAACGAGGATACAAGTATGAAATCATTAAGATTATTTTGGATGCAATATGCTGATTTTACAAGAGTTTCAGATCGTAAAGATTTTTGGATAAGCCAGTTGTGGCATCTCCTTTTTACCTCCCCTTTTTGGATGTATGAACTCGTCCGGTCTTCTGCAACTTCTAATCAAACAGATCAGTTGTCTTCCCTCCAAACAATGGGACTTGCAGAGTGGCTGGCAGTGTTTTTTCTTCTGTATGTCTATTTAGCGTTTGTTCCTCAACAGGCTATAGTGGTTCGGCGTTTAAGGGATGCAGGTTTTCATTGGTCTCTTATTTTACTCTTTTGGGGCCCAATCTTTCTTTACCTCTTGTCTCCAATTCAGATTTTACTGGTCTTAGTGGGGGCTGCAGTCATTACCTTAGCCATTCTTCTTAGTTTTTCAAGTGTAGGCCAACAATCAATCCATGAGGAAGAACAAGAGCCTCTGGCTCCATCATTAGCTGGGAATTTTACTGGCGGGAATCCTTCGAACTTTTCAAGTCCCCAAAGTTTTTCATCAATTCCTAATATGGTCTCTGCACCGCTAGGACCAGTGGAAAAGGCCCCTCTCGAACAAAGAATAGAACTAGAAGAGCAAAACAGCTTGAAGAATGAAAATGAGGTAGCAGGAGAACATGCAAGCAATACAGATGATTAAATCTATTGAATTTCAAGAGCTTCCTGCTGTCCTCGTCCTTTCAGGAGATGATCTGGGGCAGTTTGAGTGGATGAAGGAACAGCTTTTAAAACAAATTGCTTATGATCCCTCTGACTTAAACTATTCCTATTTTGATATGAAAGAAACGTCTTATTCAGAGGTTGAATTGGATTTAGTTAGTCTTCCTTTTTTTGCGGATGAAAAGATTGTTATCTTGGACCATTTTGTAGACTTGACGACTACCAAGAAACGCTTTCTAACAGATGAAGCACTTCAGTCCTTCGAGAACTATCTATCCTCACCTCTAGAGACGACACGTTTGATTATTTTTGCAGAAGGGAAACTAGATAGCAAGCGTAGAATTGTCAAACTCTTAAAACGAGATGCCCAGTTGCTGGAAGCAAATGAATTAAAAGAGCAGGAGCTTCGTGCTCATTTCTTAGAAGAAATCAAGTCTTTAGGTCTAGTAATTGATTCACAAGCTTTCGACCAACTCTTGATCAAATCAGGATTTGATTTCAGTGAAATCCAAAAGAATTTAGAGTTTTTGAAAAACTACAAGGGGGCAGAGACCATTAAGCTGGCAGATATTGAAGAAGCCATTCCCAAAAGCCTCCAAGATAATCTTTTTGATCTCACTCAGATGATTTTAAATAAACAAATAGATGCGGCTCGTGGCTTGGTCAAAGACCTGCGCTTGCAGGGGGAAGATGAGATAAAGCTTTTAGCCATTTTGTTAAGTCAATTTCGTATCTATAACCAGGTTCAACTGTTAAAGAAAGAGGGTCGAACAGAATCTCAGATTGTCTCGGAGCTTTCAGAGGTAACAGGTCGAAAAGTTAATCCTTATCAGGTGAAATTTGCTCTTAGAGACAGCAAAGGCCTCTCGCTTTCCTTTTTAGAACAAGCTATTTGTCTCTTAATCGAAACGGATTACCAGATAAAATCAGGGACCTATGAGAAGGATTACCTCTTTGATCTCGCTCTCTTAAAGCTGGCCAACCCATCTGTGTAAGCAGAATAGTTGAATTAATTAGATGATTGCGTTATCATTTTTATATACATAAAGAAATAGAGGTATTTTCCATGGCAATTATTTTACCAGACCTACCATACGCATACGACGCATTAGAGCCATATATTGATGCAGAAACCATGCACTTACACCATGATAAACACCATCAAGCATATGTAAATAATGCAAATGCTGCTCTTGAAAAACACCCTGAAATTGGTGAAGACCTTGAAACCTTGTTGGCTGATGTAGATGCTATTCCAGCAGATATTCGCCAAGCGCTGATCAACAATGGTGGAGGTCACTTGAACCATGCTCTTTTCTGGGAGTTGATGACTCCAGAAGAAACCGCTCCTTCTGCGACACTTGCAGCCGACATTGATGCAACCTTTGGATCATTCGATGCGTTCAAGGAAGCTTTCACAGCCGCGGCAACTACTCGCTTTGGTTCAGGATGGGCTTGGTTGGTTGTCAACAAAGAAGGGAAGCTTGAAGTGACTTCAACAGCAAACCAAGACACACCAATCTCAGAAGGGAAGAAACCAATCTTGGGCTTGGACGTTTGGGAACATGCCTACTACGTGAAATACCGCAACGTTCGTCCTGACTACATCAAAGCTTTCTTCTCAGTGATCAACTGGAACAAAGTAGACGAGCTTTACGCAGCAGCCAAATAATACGATAAACGGAAGAGGCCTAGAAAGGCCTCTTTTGCTTGCATCTGAATCAGATTGAGAGGGATATTTCTTGCGTTTATACCTGAAAATGATACACTAGAAGAGTATGTGAAAGTGAGGAGAAAGGCTTCCTACATAAGGAAGAAGCCTTGTCACTTTTTCTGAAAAAACTGTGCCTTAACAAAAGGGAGAATGAAAATGACAAGTATTACGATTACAAAAGGAGCAGTGGATACGCCACTTTATCTAAAAATGCTTAACCGCCATGGTTTGATAGCAGGAGCAACCGGAACAGGGAAAACCGTTACCTTAAAAGTAATTACTGAAAAATTAAGTCAGCAAGGAATTCCTGTATTTTTAGCGGATATTAAGGGGGATCTTTCTGGTTTAGCCAAACCTGGACAATGGACGACTAAACTTGAAGAACGGTATCAATTGTTGGGGATTTCAGATCCTTTTGTACCCCAAGCTTTTCCAGTTCGTTTATGGGATGTATTTGGTCAAGCTGGCCATCCTGTTCGAGCTACTATCGAGGGCATGGGGTCTCTCTTGTTGGCGCGACTTCTCGATTTAAATGAAACCCAAACTGGTATTCTAGCCATTGTCTTCAAAGTGGCTAAGGAGAAGAATTGGGCCCTCATCGATTTAAAAGATTTGCAAAGCCTTTTGAAGGAAGTCTACGACCATAGCTCAGAATATTCAGCCCAGTATGGAAATATTACCAAACAATCAGTTGGGGCTATTCAACGGAGTTTATTGGTCTTAGAACAGGAAGGAGCTGACCAGTTCTTTGGGGAGCCAGCTTTAGATCTTCAGGATTTTATGCAGCTCGATAGTAGTGGAAGAGGCTACATCAATATCCTATCTGCTACTCGCTTGTTCCACTCACCAAAACTATACTCTACCTTCCTTATCTGGATGTTATCTCGCCTTTTTGAAACTTTGCCAGAAGTAGGGGACTTGGAAAAGCCCAAATTTGTCTTTTTCTTTGATGAAGCCCATCTTTTGTTCAAGGATGCAAGTAAGCTCTTCCTTGAAAAGGTGGAACAAGTGGTTCGCTTGATTCGTTCGAAAGGAGTAGGGATTTACTTTATCACCCAGAACCCTCAAGACTTACCTGAGTCTGTTCTAGCTCAATTGGGGAATCGGGTTCAGCATGCTTTACGTGCCTATACACCGAAAGAAATGAAGGCCATTAAAGTTGCGGCTCAAAGTTTCCGCCCTAATCCAGCTTTTGATACAGAAACGGTCTTGACCGAGCTTGGTACTGGAGAGGCATTGGTTTCCTTTCTTAATGAAAAGGGCCAACCAAGCGTTGTAGAGCGCTCCTATATCTTGTCTCCCCAATCTAGTTTTGATCTTTTGAATGAAAGTGAACAGTTAGCGTTAATCTCAACATCTCCCTATCATCAAAAGTATGCTGTACGCGTTGACCAGGAGTCTGCTTATGAGAAGTTAGCTGAAAAAACAAATCAGGAAGCAGAAGAAAAGAACAAGGAACAGGAAGCTAAGGAAAAGGCAGCAGAGGAGAAGGCGAGTCAAAAACGTAGTCCAGGACGTCCTCGAAAATCAAGCTTAGAGAAGGCAAAGGATTCCTTTATTAGCTCCTTATTCCGAACCATAGCGCGTGAAGTGGCCAAACTGATTATGGGATCCTTCAAGAAAAAATAGGAATCAAATACTCTCAATTCAGGAGTTGTTGAGGATAGAATTTTGGAGGAAAACTCAGTTCTTGTCGAAAAAGGAAACGGGTGCTGGTGCTACTAAAATTTTTTAGAAGAAATCGTTTTCTCAAACGGAAACTTCTTGTTATTTTAACTAGAATCTTTTATAATTAACTTCATATGAAAAAAATATTTAATGGACGTTCGATCATGATTGCGTTAGGCATTTTGTTGTGCCTAGGGGGAGTGGGAGCTTTAGGTTACCTGCACCTCAACCAAGCAACTGCATCAACTATTGCAAAAAAAGAAAAAAATACAAAAAAACAGGATTCTGAACAGGGGAAAAAACAAACGCAACCTCCTCGTGTCAAAACACCAGAAGAAAAACAGGCTGTGATAGACGAGGATCGAGAAACCATGGAAAGTTTGGGGCTAGTCTATGATTATGCCAATAAAAACTTAGTGGAAGTGGTTCAAGAATACATGGCCCAGAGTGCCATTGAGCCTTCTCAAATTGCTTTCACCTACAAAAACACTGCGACCGGTGAGCAGTTTGCGATGAATGACTTGCAACCCATGACAGCAGGGAGTACTTACAAACTTCCTTTGAATATGTTGATTGTGGATGAAGTGGCTGCAGGGAAATTAAACCTGACGGATCGGTTTGATATTACCAATACCTACTATGAGTATATCGGAGAACATGATAATTACGTCGCGGCCTTTGATGGGGCAATGGCAATTCCAGATATGCAACGTTATTCATTGGTCTACTCGGAGAATACGCCAGCTTATGCCTTAGCAGATCGTCTGGGTGGTATGGATGAGGCGCGCAAATTGTTTAGTCGTTATGGTCAATCACGTTCGAAAGAAGTGAAAACATTCAGTGATGCCAATAAGACAACTTCAGATTACTATATTCATGTATTAGAGTATCTCTGGAACCATCGGGAAAAGTATGCTGACTTGCTTGAATTAATTGGGGAATCCTTCCCAGGAGAGTACTATAAAAAATTCTTACCGAATTTGGTCATTCAACAAAAACCAGGATATGTAGCAGAAGCGCTCAATGTCGAGGCAATTGTTTACGAACAAACACCTTATCTCATTTCAATTTTTACAGCGGGGCTAGGTGGTACCACCCCAGAAAGTGATGAAATCAGTGGATTTGGTATTTACCAATTGGGTGAGCTCTGCTATGTGATTAATGAATGGCACCGTGTGAATATGAATTAGGAAATGGTCTTGTGGCTATGTTTGATAGCTAGCTCTCTGGTAGCTGATGAATACGGATTGAGAGCTATTGAACAAGGATGTGAGCCGTCTTTCCTATAAAAGAAGCTTAGTTCTTTATAGAAGAGAACTGAGCTTCTTTTAGTGTTTACGGGGGTTAAAGAAAGGTAGTAAAAGTCACTTGGCCGATTTTTTTCTACTTATTTAAGAATCATTAACAGAATCTTTGCAGGCCACTAGCGAGTATGTTATAATGACAAAAGAGTTTAAAGAAAGAAAAGTTATGATTACTAAAGAAGCTTATCAGTTGATTCGGTCCCATCCGGCTTTTGCAGCTATTCCAGTGGAAAAGTTTGATAAATTAGCTGTTGAAATTCACCATCGTGAAATTCCAAAGGGACAAATTATATTTTTTGCCGGAGACCGGAGAGATCGTATTTTTTTGTTGCAGGAAGGGTATGTAAGAATTGAACAATTTGATTCCTCCGATAGCTTCTCTTATATGGATTATATTAAAGAAGGAGCTCTCTTTCCTTATGGGGGGATGTTTACGGATGAAACTTACCATTACACAGCGAGTGCCATCACGGCAGTAAGCTATTTCAGTATTCCTGTCGATCTATATGAAGAGTATGCTCAAGCCAATGTGGAACAAGTCCTCTTCATCATAAGAAAATTGTCTAAAATCTTAGAGTTTCAGGAATTACGTCTTCGAAATGTTGTAGCAGCTAGCGCTAGTGATCGCGTTATTCAATCCTTGGCCGTGCTCTGTAAGGATTATCGCCAAGTAGGGAATACAGTTCCCTTTCCAATGAGCATGAAGGAGCTGGCTCGTTTAGCAGCGACGACGAGAGAGACGGTCAATCTTGTCCTTAAGAAGTTGATAGATGAAGAAAAAATCCAATACAAACATAAAATCTTAACCTTTGTGGATCTTTCTTTCTTTTTAGATAGTTTTGAAGAAGCCTAATAGCGCTTCTTTTTTTGTAGGGAGGTCCTATTTAAAAATTTTATTCATCAAACAAAAAAATATTTACCCGCAAAAATAATAAAAAAAGTAAATTACCCAAAGAAAGCGGTTCATTTTTAATAAAAAATGATTTATATTTAAAAAAGTGTCAGATTCTTTGCATTTGGAATGGAAGATTGCTTGTGAAAGCGGTACCAATTGGTGATAAAATGAAGCTTGTAAACGGGATTAGGTAAACTAAACCGCAAGAAGAAGGAGGACTATAGATGTCTACACATCCAATTCATGTTTTCTCAGAAATTGGAAAACTGAAAAAAGTTTGTTTGCACCGTCCAGGTAAAGAGTTGGAAAACTTGATGCCTGACTATCTTGAACGTCTTCTTTTTGATGATATTCCTTTCTTGGAAGATGCTCAAAAAGAACACGACGCATTTGCTGAAGCACTTCGTAACGAAGGAATCGAAGTACTTTATCTTGAACAGTTAGCTGCTGAGTCATTGACTTCTCCAGAAATTCGCGATCAGTTCATCGAAGAATACCTTGAAGAAGCGAACATTCGTGGACGCCAAACAAAAATTGCGATCCGTGAATTGCTTCACAGCATTGAAGACAACCAAGAATTGGTTGAAAAAACAATGGCAGGGGTTCAAAAAGCTGAACTTCCAGAAATTCCTGAAGAAGCAAAAGGATTGACAGACCTTGTTGAATCTGACTATCCATTTGCTATCGACCCAATGCCAAACTTGTACTTCACACGTGACCCATTTGCAACAATTGGTAATGCAGTATCATTGAACCACATGTATGCAGATACACGTAACCGTGAAACTTTGTATGGTAAATACATCTTCAAATACCACCCAGTTTACGGTGGAAAAGTTGAACTTGTCTACAACCGTGAAGAAGATACTCGTATTGAAGGTGGAGATGAGTTGGTACTTTCTAAAGATGTATTGGCAGTTGGTATCTCACAACGTACTGATGCTGCATCAATCGAAAAATTGTTGGTAAACATCTTCAAGAAGAACGTTGGCTTCAAGAAAGTATTGGCCTTTGAATTTGCTAACAACCGTAAATTCATGCACTTGGATACAGTATTCACAATGGTGGACTACGATAAATTCACAATCCACCCAGAAATCCAAGGAAACCTTCGCGTCTTCTCTGTAACTTATGAAAACGAACAATTGAAGATCGTTGAAGAAAAAGGTGATTTGGCTGAATTGCTTGCTGAAAACCTTGGTGTTGAAAAAGTTACATTGATCCCATGTGGAGATGGCAACGTCGTTGCTGCTGCGCGTGAACAATGGAACGACGGATCAAATACTCTTACAATCGCACCTGGTGTGGTAGTAGTATACGACCGTAACACTGTTACGAACAAGAAATTAGAAGAATACGGACTTCGTTTGATTAAGATCCGCGGAAGTGAATTGGTTCGCGGTCGTGGTGGACCTCGTTGTATGTCAATGCCATTCGAACGTGAAGAAATCTAATCATCCTTCTTCAGGTTAGACGGGCTCAGTGTCTAAACTGAGCCCTCTAAACTGAATGACAGGATCCTATCATGCATAATTAAAGGAGATAATTAATGACAACTTCAGTATTCCAAGGGCGTAGCTTTTTAGCAGAAAAAGACTTTACACGTGCAGAGTTAGAATACCTTATCGGACTTTCAGCTCACTTGAAAGACCTTAAAAAACGCAACATCGAACACCACTACCTTGCTGGTAAAAACATTGCGCTTTTGTTTGAAAAAACTTCAACTCGTACTCGTGCAGCCTTCACTACTGCAGCCATCGACCTTGGTGCTCACCCAGAATACCTAGGTGCAAACGATATCCAACTTGGTAAAAAAGAATCTACAGAAGATACTGCAAAAGTTCTCGGACGTATGTTTGATGGTATCGAATTCCGTGGATTTAGCCAACGCATGGTTGAAGAATTGGCTGAATTCTCAGGTGTTCCAGTATGGAATGGTTTGACTGACGAATGGCACCCAACTCAAATGCTTGCTGACTACTTGACTGTTCAAGAAAACTTTGGACGTTTGGAAGGTTTGACACTTGTATACTGTGGTGACGGACGTAACAACGTTGCAAACAGCCTTCTTGTAACAGGTGCTATCCTTGGTGTGAACGTACACATCTTCTCACCAAAAGAACTCTTCCCAGAACAAGAAATTGTTGAATTGGCAGAAGGATTCGCAAAAGAAAGTGGCGCTCATATTTTGATCACTGAAGATGCTGACGAAGCTGTGAAAGGTGCAGATGTACTTTACACTGACGTTTGGGTATCTATGGGTGAAGAAGACAAATTTGCAGAACGCGTTGCCCTTTTGAAACCTTACCAAGTAAACATGGAATTGGTTAAGAAAGCTGACAATGAAGACTTGATCTTCTTGCACTGCTTGCCAGCTTTCCATGACACAAACACTGTTTATGGTAAAGATGTTGCTGAAAAATTCGGCGTAGAAGAAATGGAAGTTACTGACGAAGTGTTCCGTAGTAAATATGCTCGTCACTTTGACCAAGCTGAAAACCGTATGCACACAATCAAAGCAGTCATGGCGGCTACTCTTGGTAACATGTACATTCCAAAAGTTTAAGACTTTATAACCGTATACCAACAGCTATAGGGGCTGGACTGCTAGCTTTAGTCCTGCCCCTATTTTTTATAGAAAGGGAAAATTCATGTCAAGAAAAATCGTCGTTGCTTTGGGAGGAAATGCTATTCTCTCATCTGATCCTTCTGCAAAAGCTCAACAAGAAGCACTTGTAGAAACAGCTAAACACTTAGTTAAATTAATCAAAAATGGGGATGAGTTGATCATCACTCACGGAAATGGTCCTCAAGTAGGAAACCTCTTGCTCCAACACTTGGCTGCAGATTCTGAAAAGAACCCAGCTTTCCCACTTGATTCATTAGTTGCTATGACCGAAGGAAGCATTGGTTACTGGCTTCAAAATGCTCTTCAAAATGCTCTTCTTGAAGAAGGAATTGAAAAAGATGTGGCTTCTGTTGTCACTCAAGTCGTTGTTGATAAGAACGACCCAGCTTTTGTTAACCTCAGCAAACCAATCGGCCCATTCTACTCTGAAGAAGAAGCAAAAGCAGAAGCTGAAAAATCAGGTGCAACTTTCAAAGAAGATGCTGGTCGTGGCTGGCGTAAAGTTGTGGCTTCACCAAAACCAGTGGATATCAAAGAAATCAATACCATTCGTACTTTGTTGAACGACGGTCAAGTCGTTGTTGCAGCCGGTGGTGGCGGTATCCCAGTTGTGAAAGAAGCAGATGGTAGCCTATCTGGTGTTGAAGCGGTAATCGATAAAGACTTCGCATCTCAACGTTTGGCTGAATTAGTAGAAGCAGACCTCTTCATCGTCTTGACTGGTGTCGATTATGTCTTTGTGAACTACAACAAACCAGACCAAGCGAAATTGGAACATGTGAATGTGGCTCAATTGGAAGAGTACATCAAACAAGACCAATTTGCACCAGGAAGCATGCTTCCTAAAGTAGAAGCTGCGATCGCCTTTGTAAATGGTCGTCCAGAAGGAAAAGCAGTCATCACATCACTTGAAAACCTTGGCGCTTTGATTGAGTCTGAAAGTGGAACAATCATTGTTAAAGATTAATTAGTTGATAGTAGGAGGGGGGAGACTAGTCTACATTCTGTTGATCAGCTGACAGACTATTCTCTTTTTTTCTAAAAAAAATTGGGAAAAACTAGTTTTTTACTGGTTAATATGATAAAATGATTCTATAAGAAAGCGTTTTACTTGAGATTGGCTCTTGTAAAACTCACTCAAACTTTGTTGCGTTAGGAGGAGAAAACAAATGAGTGAAAAAGCGAAAAAAGGATTTAAGATGCCTTCATCTTTTTCCGTATTGTTGATTATCATTGCCGTTATGGCAGTGTTAACTTGGATTATTCCAGCTGGTCAATATAAAGTTGATGATGCTGGAGCCATTATCGCAGGTAGTTACGAATCTGTGAAACAAAATCCTCAAGGGATTTGGGATGTTTTGATGGCACCAATCAATGCTATGCTTGGTAAAGCACCAACCAGTGCAGCGATTGACGTAGCCTTCTTCATCTTGATGGTTGGTGGTTTCCTTGGAGTTGTGAACGAAACAGGTACCCTTGATGTGGGGATTGCTTCTATCGTTCGTAAATACAAAGGCCGCGAAAAAATGTTGATTTTGATCTTGATGCCATTGTTTGCCCTTGGTGGTACAACTTATGGTATGGGTGAAGAAACCATGGCCTTCTATCCACTACTTGTTCCTGTTATGATGTCTGTTGGTTTTGACAGCTTGACAGGGGTGGCTATTATCCTCTTAGGATCACAAATCGGATGTTTGGCGTCAACATTGAACCCATTTGCGACTGTTATTGCTTCTGATACAGCTGGTATCTCAAGTGCATCAGGTTTGTTACTCCGTGTCATCTTCTGGGTAGTCTTGACTGCACTTAGCACATACTATGTATACCGCTATGCTGATAAGATCCAAAAAGATCCAAGCAAGTCATTGACTTATGCAACTCGTGAAGAAGATTTGAAACACTTCAACGTGGATAGTGGGGAAGAAATCCCTGCTGAAATGAACAAGAAACAAAAACGCGTCTTGTTCGTCTTCATTGCAACTTTCGTAATCATGGTTGCAGGATTTATCCCATTCAGTGATTTGGGAATTAACTTCTTTAATACCTTCAATGAAACACTTCATAAACTTCCAGTGCTTGGTCAATTGATTGGTAATACTGATGCACTTGGTACATGGTACTTCCCACAAACAGCAATGCTCTTTGCTTTCATGGGTATCCTCATAGGTGTTATCTACGGCCTGAAAGAAGACAAGATTATCTCAGCCTTCATGAATGGTGCTGCAGATCTCTTGAGTGTTGCTCTTATCGTAGCAGTAGCACGTGGTATCCAAGTCATCATGAACGATGGTATGATTACTGCGACTATCCTTCATTGGGGTGAAGAAGGACTTAAAGGTCTATCATCTCAATTGTTTATTATCTTGACTTACATTTTCTACTTGCCAATGTCCTTCTTGATTCCATCATCATCTGGTCTTGCAAGTGCGACTATGGGTATCATGGCACCTCTTGGTAAATTCGTTAACGTACCAGCTAGCTTGATCGTTACTGCTTACCAATCAGCATCTGGTGTCTTGAACTTGATTGCACCAACTTCTGGTATTGTAATGGGAGCTCTTGCTCTTGGACGTGTTGAAATCAGTACTTGGTGGAAATTCATGGGCAAACTTGTCGTAGCAATCGTTGTGATTACTATTGCCTTGCTTCTTCTCGGAACTCTTGTTCCATTCTTACAATAGAATAGGCTAGGTGTTTCCATGAAGTATAGAATCAGTCAAGAAGTTAAAGAGTCTTATCTAAACTCTTTACGAACTATTATTTCTTACCCTTCTGTATTAAATGAAGGAGAAAATGGAACACCGTTTGGACAAGCTATCCAAGATGTCCTTGAGAAAACGTTAGAGATTGCTCAAGAAATGGGCTTTCAAACCTATCTAGATCCTGAAGGATACTATGGATATGCAGAGATCGGTCAGGGGGATGAACTCCTGGCCGTTCTTTGTCACTTGGATGTTGTTCCAGCCGGTGATTTAGAGGATTGGCAAACGCCACCTTTTGAAGCAACCTTGAAAGATGGATGCTTGATTGGTCGCGGTGTACAGGATGATAAAGGGCCATCCCTAGCTGCTCTTTATGCAGTTAAAAGCCTCCTAGATCAAGGAGAGGTATTTACCAAACGGGTTCGCTTTATTTTTGGTACAGACGAAGAAACACTCTGGCGCTGTATGAACCGCTATAATCAGATAGAAGAAAAAGCAGATCTTGGCTTTGCACCAGATTCGTCCTTCCCATTAACCTATGCTGAAAAAGGCCTGCTTCAAGTGAAGCTTCATGGACCAGGGTGGGAGGATCGTCCCTTACAAGCTGGGCATGCCCTCAATGTGGTTCCAGATAAGGCAACTTATAGTGGACAACGCTTGGAGGAGCTTCTACCAGTCATTGAACAAAGTGGAGTAAACTATACAGAAGAGCTAGGAGCAGTAACAGTCCTAGGACTCTCAAAACACTCTAAAGATGCAGCAGAAGGAGTCAATGCGATTGTTGGCTTGGCAGAAAGCCTTTCATTGATCCAGCCCCATCCAGCCCTTCTTTTTATAGCTGATGCTGTTGGAGAAGATGCAACAGGGGGAGCTCTTTTTGGCGAGATCAAAGATGAGCCAAGTGGCACCTTGTCCTTTAATATTGCAACCCTTTCTATTGATGAAGAGCGTTCTGAAATTGGGATAGATATACGGATTCCAGTCTTAGCAGATAAGGATGCTTTGGTTGAGCGGTTGATAGAGCTAGCTTCTAGCTATCAACTTGGATATGAAGAATTTGATTACCTAGCTCCTCTTTATGTTCCACTAGATAGTCCTTTAGTTAGTACTTTGATGGCGGTCTATCAAGAAGAAACAGGTGATCTCACTCCAGCCATGTCTTCAGGTGGAGCCACCTTTGCTCGGACGATGGAAAACTGTGTAGCCTACGGGGCTCTTTTCCCTGGTGCCCTCCAGACAGAACATCAGGCTAATGAACGGACTAAGCTTGAGGATTTGTATGATGCAATGGAAATTTATGCTGAGACCATTCGCCGGATGGCGACCAAGAATGATTAAGATAGATGAAGCCAACTAATCTAGCTTCTCTTACAAATTTTATCAGCAAAATAATAAAAACGTTAGATGTCGAATCAATGAATCAACATCTAACGTTATTTTATTTACTAAAGAAGAAGGGAGGTGTGTATTCTTTTAATTTTTCAAAACAATCCAAGGCACCTTGGTTGTCTTCACAAATAATGAGGCAAACATCATCTCCGCAGACTGTTGCGACGATTTGAGGAAGCTCCAAGGCATCTAGGATCGCTCCAAAGGATTGAGCTAGACCTGGCATAGTTTTGACAATGACTTGATGCTGGACTGGACGCAACATGAGCAAGGCATCCTCCATGTAGAATCGCAGGCGTTTTTCCCAACGGGAAGGGGCAATGCTGTTGATGGCATAATAGGAAGTATCGCCTTCATTAATCTTAACCAGATTCAAGGATTTGACATCTCTAGACAGGGTCGATTGGGTAACGACGATGCCATTGGCCTCAAGGCTCTCTTGGAGTTCTTGCTGGGTACGAATTTTCTTTTCTGAGATGATGGACCGGATGAGGCGATGGCGGCTTTCGATTTTATTCATAGGGTGAACCTCCTTACTTGATAAACATAGCATCTCCAAAACTGAAGAAGCGGTAGCGTTCATCGATAGCATGCTGGTAGGCTTGCAATGTCAACTCACGCCCAGCAAATGCAGAAACCAGCATAACCAGGGTTGATTTCGGTAAGTGAAAATTGGTCGAAAAAGCATCGACGACCTGCCATTGGTAACCAGGCTTGATAAAGATGTTTGTCCAGCCAGAGTCTGCCTGAATATCTCCTTCAAATTTGTTACCGATGGTTTCTAGGGTACGAATAGAGGTAGTCCCTACAGCGACAATTCGGTGCCCCTTAGCTTTTACTTCACGCAGTGTTTGGGCTGCTTCTTCTGAGAGTTGATAGAATTCAGAATGCATCTCATGCTGGTCTAGATTATCCACCGACACAGGACGGAAAGTACCAAGACCAACGTGGAGGGTTAAATAAACTAATTTTACCCCTTTTTCTTTAATTTTTTGGAGGAGTTCAGCTGTGAAGTGGAGTCCAGCAGTTGGGGCAGCGGCAGATCCATTCTCCTTGGCATAAACCGTTTGGTAGCGTTCCTTGTCCTCTAGTTTTTCATGGATATAAGGGGGGAGAGGCATTTCCCCGAGGCTTTCTAAAACTTCAAGGAAAATCCCTTGATAGGAAAACTCAACGATACAGCCACCGTGTTCGAGTTTCTTGATGAGAGTTGCCTCTAAGCGTCCATCTCCAAAACTAACGACAGAGCCCTCTTTGAGACGTTTGGCAGGCTTGGCAAGAACTTCCCACTGGTCTCCTTGAATATTCTTTAAAAGCAAGAGTTCAACATGGCCCCCAGTTTCAGGCTTCACTCCATGTAGTCGAGCAGGCAGAACTCGGGTGTTGTTCATAACTAAGGCATCTCCAGGCTCTAATTCGTCGATAATCGCATCAAAATGCTCATCCACCATTTCTCCAGTTTTATGGTTTAGGATGAGGAGTTTGGAAGCATCGCGTTTTTCTAAAGGTGTCTGCGCTATTAGTTCTTCTGGCAGGTAAAAATCAAAGTCCTGAGTGTTCATCTAGTCTCCTTACTTTCTGTTCTTCTAATTCTTTTCTTTCATTGGGGATCATTGACCTTCATCATTATATCATGAAACAGTGCGGAAACAAAGAAAATGAAGTCCTTGATAGACCATGCCTCTTTTTTGGAAATACCTCCTTTACTAAAAAAGAAAGCACTTGACAAAAATTGGTCTATACCATATAATGAATTTAAGAAAGAAGTGGAGGTCTTATGATGAAAGTTATTGAAGTTGCGAATCAGCTTGAAGGAGGACAAGTTGCTTTTGATCTTTTAAAAGAAAAGTTAGAAAATGGAGCAAAAACTCTAGGACTTGCGACAGGTAGCAGCCCTCTGGAATTCTATCACCGAATGACAGAGAGTGACTTGGATTTTTCAAATTTGGTGAGTGTTAATCTGGATGAGTACGTTGGATTGACAGGAGAAGATCCTCAATCATACCGTTACTTTATGCAAGAAAATTTATTT
Organism: Streptococcus rubneri; assembly: GCF_004785935.1. GTDB lineage: Bacteria > Bacillota > Bacilli > Lactobacillales > Streptococcaceae > Streptococcus > Streptococcus rubneri. The sequence continues at coordinate 172,170 of NZ_SRRP01000001.1, forward strand.
AATAAAAAACCTTTTAAAATAAGTTATCTGCCAAAGGGAAATGAAGATACTGCAGAAGAAGAAACAGCTCATTACAATGACATTTTGGCCCAAAACCCAGTAGATTTGCAAATTCTAGGAATTGGTCGCAACGGGCATATTGGTTTTAACGAACCTGGAACCCCGTTTGACAGCCAAACGCATTTGGTCCATTTGGATCAATCAACCATTGAAGCCAACTCTCGCTTCTTTGAAAAAATTGAAGATGTGCCAACTCAAGCCATTTCAATGGGGATTGCCAATATCCTAGCAGCTAAATCAATCATTCTCTTTGCCTATGGGCAATCAAAAGCTGAAGCCATTGCTGGTATGATCAAGGGACCAAAAACAGAAAGTTTACCAGCAAGTGCCCTGCAAGATCACCCAGATGTAGTGATCATTGCTGACAAAGAAGCCCTTAGTCTTCTATAAGCTTACCCTTTATGGAACCTATGCTGATTTTACGGCTCTTTGTCAACTGTAGTGGGTTGATGAAAAGTTACAACCTGGAGAGGACCAAATTGGTTCTCTCCTTTTTGATGTTCAAAGCAATTAGAATTCTAGTTTTAAAGTTGTCAAAGTTCCGGAAGCCAAAAGCATTTCGCTTGATGACTTTGATGAGGTTATTTGTGGCCTCAAGTTTTGCGTTTGAGTAGGGAAGTTCCAGTGCATTCATGATCTTGTCCTTATCTTTCAAAAAGGTCTTAAATACAGTTTGAAAAATAGGATTTACAGAAGAAATTGTTTCTTCAATAAGACTAAAGAAATGGTCCGTCTGTTTCTCTTGAAAATGAAAGAGTAGGAGTTGATAGAGATCATAGTGCTGTCTAAGTTCTTGAGAGTATGAAAGCAACTTTTCTAGAACCTCTTTATTGGCCAAGTGTGACCGAAAAATTGGTCGATAAAATCGTTTATCACTGAGTTTACGGCTATCCTGTTGAATGAGTTTCCAGTAACGTTTCAGTGCTTTATATTCGTGTGATCTTCGATCAAACTGATTCATAATTTGGATGCGTATGCGATTCATTGCTCGACTGAGATGCTGGACAATGTGAAAGCGATCAAGAACGATTTTAGCATTTGGAAAAAGTTTTCTGGCAATATCGTAGTAGGGACTAAACATGTCCATAGTAATGACTTTCACGCAACTTCTCACTTGTTTAGAATAACGAAGGAAATGATTGCGAATAGTTGCTTGAGTCCGTCCATCTAGGATAGCCACGATCTTTCTTGTATCGTAGTCCTGTGCAATAAAGCTCATCTTACCTTTCTTGAAGCCGTACTCATCCCAGTTCATATGTTCTGGAAGGTAGTTAAGGTTAGTCTTAAATTTAAATTTATGTAACTGACGAATAACTGTTGAAGTAGAGACGGATAAACTTTCGGCTATGCTAGTCATAGGGACTTTCTCAATCAATTTTTGAGTGATTTTCTGTTTGACGATGGTTGCGATCTGGTGATTCTTCTTGACTAAGGAGGTTTCTGAAACTGCCATTTTCCCGCAGACTTTACAACGAAAACGTCGTTTTCTCAATCGAATGAGAGTCTTGTAGCCCGCACACTCTAGATAGGGAATTTTGGATTCTTTTTGGAAGTCATATTTAGCCATTTGTCCATGACAGCTGTGACACTTAGGTGTAGGGTAATCTAGCTTAGCGATGATTTCTTTATGTGTTCCAGAATCCAGATAATCCAAGATTATGATGTTCTTGTCTTTAATTCCGAGTATGTTTGTGATAAAATTTAATTGTTCCATAAGATTCTTTCTAATGATGGTTTGGTCACTTTTCATTATAGGTCTTATGGGGCTTTTTTTCTACAACAAAATAGACTCCATAATTCCTATGGTGGTTTTACCCACTACAGAAATTATAGAGCCGATTTTACTACCAGGATAGGTTTTTTTATGGCTGAATTTATGGTACAATAGAGAATAAAGTTCTTTATATGAGGAAGATAGATTGTGAAGAAGAAATTATTAGTTTTAGGGATGGTTTTGCTGACCTTGCTCCAACCCCTTGCGATCGCAGCGGATGAGTTGGTTGACTTAACCAAAAAGATGTACCCCAATGACAATGTTCAGGCTTACAACCGCCCTAAATCTTCATTGGTGATTGATGCTAATACGGGAGATGTCTTGTGGAAGGACAATATCGATGAAGTGCGGGATCCGGCAAGCATGAGTAAGCTGATGACCCTTTATCTCTTGTTTGAATCCATGAAGCAAGGAAAGGTCAGTAAGGATGCTGTCGTCACAGCAACTGCTTCAGATCAAGCAATTTCGAAGATCTATGAAATTTCCAATAATAATATTGTTGCGGGTGTGGATTATACGGTTCCGGAATTGATCACTATGACCGTCGTTCCTTCATCCAATGTAGCGACCATTATGCTGGCCAATCTCATGTCCAACAATAATCCAGATGCCTTTATTGATCGCATGAATGAAAAGGCTAAAGAATTAGGAATGACCAATACAACTTGGAACAATCCAAGCGGAGCAGCTATTTCAACCTTCCAAGGTCTCTACAATAGTTATAACTACCCAAATGAGATGGCCAACCAAACGACGGCGCGTGATTTGGCTATCCTGGTCTATCATTTCATCAAGGAATATCCTGATATTTTGAATTATACCAACCAAGCAAAAGTAACGGTTAAAGAGGGAACTCCTTATGAGGAAACCTTTGATACCTATAACTATTCCTTGCCTGGTGCTAAATATGCCCTCAAGGGAGTTGATGGTCTGAAAACAGGATCTAGCCCTCGAGGAGCCTTCAATTACATTGCGACGATTAAGCGTGGCAATCAACGCCTGATCTCTGTTGTGATGGGGGTCGGAGATTGGTCAGACCAACAAGGGGAGTACTATCGTCATCCTTTTGGGAATGCCTTAATTGAAAAAGCGTTCTCAGACTATAGGTATAAGAAACTCTTGGATAAAGGGGTTCAGACCATTGATGGGAAGACCTATACCTTATCGGAACCTTTCTATGCGACGGTTAAGAAGGGAGAAGAATCTCCGAAACTTGTCGTCAAGGATGGCAAATTAGTGGCTGAGAATGAGATGGTGACCTTGTCTTCCAAGATTTCTGATGAGCTACCAGTAACAGAAGGAGCTGTGAGCCAAGAAGAAGGGGCAGCGGTTCCTCAGACAAAGAAGAAGTTTTCTCTTCCTCTTGACCGGTTGGTTATTTTAATTCCGGTTGGAATTATTGGAGTAATCCTCTATCTAGAAAAAGAAAAACGAAAAAAATGGGTAGAGGATGCTCAAAAACGCTATAAGAAATAAGTCTACAAAACTCAGCTGTTTATCAGTTGGGTTTTGTCATTATTTTAGATTCCATTAAAGAAAGGAGTATTATGAAATCATTCCGTAATTCCTATCCCGCCTATCTACTTTTATATTGTTTTTATTTTATGTCGACAGCCCTCTTTACAACACTGATTTCAGTCTATCTTTTGGGGAAAGACTATTCAGCGAGTCAGGTATCAACCGTGGTTTCGATCGCCTTTTTCTTGTCGATGATGACGCAACCCTTATTTGGTTATGTCAATGAACGCTTTGGAATTATCAAGATGACGATTCTCAGTTTGGGACTTCTCCTTCTAGGTGTCTGTGGCTTCATTTGGGCCCCGAACCTCTTGTGGCTGACTATTTTTTATGGTTTGGTCTTGATCTGCTTGAACGGGACAGCTCCTATGATGGAAATCCTAGCGACTCAAAGTCCATATGCCTTTGGGAAGATTCGAGTCTGGGGGACCTTAGGCTATGCAGCAGGGGTACAATTGGCTGGTTGGGTTTATGACAAGTTCAGTCCTCAGGCAGTCTATTATACCGTTCTCCTAACAATAGCCTTTAGTCTTTTTAGTCTAGGAGCAATTCGCTTGCAAGGGAGCACGCAGACAGAAAGAGAGAAAGTTTCCCTTGCTCCCCTGATTCACAATGGACCTTATCTATTCTTCCTAGTCCTCATGGGGCTTGCATCAGGAGTGGGTTACATCGGTCATACCTACATTCCATCCCTTTTAATGGATAGTGGGCTCCCTGTCCAAGTAGCCTCCACAGTCGTAGCCCTATCTGTAGTTGTAGAAGCTCCCTTGATTTTTTTCTCCGATCGGTTTATGGATCACTGGCCTTTAAGGATCCTTATCCTCCTCCCACTTGGTCTTCTTCTTACCCAGTACTTGGTTTATGCTCTACCAAGTCCTATCTTCCTAAAGGTCCTGCTAACCCTTTTGTCAAAACATACAACTGGCATGGTTTTAGTCATGGTTTCCTTGCGATTTATCTCGCAACAGGTAGATGCCAAAGATTTGGTCTTAGCTATGGCTCTTTTCCAAGGAGTTCGCTACCTAGGAACCATTCTATTGCAACCTCTTGCTGCTCTTTTTGTTGAAAGAGGAGGCTATGCCTTGATGAGTTGCTTCTTGGTCGCGATTATGGCCCTTGTCTTTCTATTAAGCTTTTTCCTAAAGATGCCAAGCGGGAAGTCTCGTAGTTTATTTGGAGATAAGAAGGCCTAAAAAGCTAAGCAGAAGCTATTCCTCAAGGCTAGGACTTATGCTATAATGGAGGACGATGATGATGAAAGAAAAGAGATGGAATGAATTTTAAACGTGCCCTTTTAGCGACCCTATCACTTTGTAGCCTATTGTTTCCCTTGTTAGTCCGTGCAGATGATCTCTATCAACAAGAAGATATTATGTCGATTACGGAAAAATCAGGGACTCCCGTAGATGAGTTTTTCCGCCCCAAAGCGGATATTGTAATTGATGCCCATACGGGAGCTATTCTTTATGGGGATAATATTGATGCTCTACGGGATTCTGGCAGCATGGCCAAACTGATGACGGTCTACGTCCTTTTGAGAGCCATCAAAGAAGGTAAGTTAGACTATGATACCCAAATTACAGCGACAGAAAGAGACGTAGCTATTTCGCAAAACCAGAAGTTGAGCAATAGTCCGATTATGGCAGGAGCTAAATACAAGGTTTCTACGCTCTTAAATATGATTTTTGTACCGTCTTCAAGTGCTGCGACTATCATGATTGCTAATAAGGTTTCAGATGGAGATCCAGATAAGTTCTTGGATTTGATGAACCAGCGAGCTCAAGAAATTGGAATGACCAATAGTAAATGGAACAATCCAAATGGTGCTCCAACCGCAGTTTTGGATGGCTACTATAATCCAACGCGCTATGACCAACATGCCATTAACCAAACAACTGCGAGAGATATGGCTATTTTGGGCTATCACATCGTCAATGAGTTTCCTGAAATTCTCAACTATACCAAAAATGCGAAAATTACGCTCTTCCAAGGAACAGATTATGAAGAAACTCATGAAAACTATAATTATTCTTTAGAAGGTGGAAGGTATTCCCTCAAGGGGGCAGATGGCTTGAAAACAGGTTCTAGTCCGACGGCGGATTATAACTACACCTTAACAGTCAATCGTGGCAAGCAACGCTTTGTCCAAGTGATAATGGGAGTGGGGCATTACGATGTCGAAATCGCTGAAAGCTTACGCCATGTTATCGGAAATGCCTTGATTGAACGACTCTACCAAGATTATGAATATAAACAGGTGTTTGCAGCAGGAGACCAAACTATTGATGGTCATACTTATCATTTAGAGAAACCCTTTTATGCCACGGTAAAAAGGGGAACCAAGCCTAAGGTGACGGTCAAAGATGGTCAGTTACACATCGCAAATGGCTTACAAACGGTGTCCCCAGCTATGAAACAGACACAAGTCGTCAAGGAAGCCAAAGAGAGTAAGCAAGTGTCACAATCAGAGGTGAATAAAGGATGGGATCCTATGTGGTTCTTCTGTTTTCTTCCTTTTATCTTCTTGAAAATTTTCTTTACCCTTAAATATGGCAAAAAAAAGTAAACTAGAACTGATTTCCATTTTTGGAAATCTGTTTTTTTATTCTCTTTGCCTCTAAAAACAAATTTTTATCCAAGTAATTTAATGGTACAATAAGGAAAACTTATTATTCAGGAAAATAATATGAAAAAAAATGACTTTATCAATAGCAAGGATTTTAGCATTTACGTCTCTAGCAGTTTGTGTAAATAAGCCAAAAGAAAAAACACAGACATCATCTTCAAGTCAGACAACTAGTAAGGTGATGACAAAGACGTCTTCAAAAGAAGAAAAAGCCTCTTCAAATGCTTCTTTAGACATTGATGATTTTGTTTACTTTACAGATGAAGAGATTGAAAGTATAAAGACATACGGAGATTATAAAAACGTCTATAGAAAAATCAATGATCGAATGGTTGAGTTCACAACAAAGGTTGCTGATCAAGTCCCGGGAGAACGTAAGGAAGCCTACTTAGCAGCAATAGAACGGAATAAAGCCAGACTTGAAGATACGATAGCTCAAACAGATAAAGTGTATTCTGAACACGGTTCAGACAATACTGTGTTTCCGAAGGAAGAGCTTGACTCTCTGATTTCACAGATGAAAACAGTTCGGAGTACGACAGAAGAATCTGTAAAAGGGTTTATGCATCGATATGTTGACGGCGAAGATGGTCAAAGTTCGACAAGCCAGGAATAAGCGATAGTATCAGGTTGATTATTAAAAGAAGAGATTGGATTGGGGTTAGTTCATGACCTTATTCTCTAATCTCTTTTTTATAAACTATCATGAATTAGTGCTTGATTTGACGAGGAGATTATTTGATGATAGAATGATGTCGATCAATATAAAAGGAGAAATCGAATGAAAAAATTGATTTTATCGACTACTGCTTTATTGGCTGTTGTTTCACTTGCAGCTTGTTCAAACAAGCAAGAAACAAAAACAGAATCTTCCTCTTCAAGTGAGAAGACGGAAAAGGTAACCAGCAAGGAGTCTAGTTCATCCAAGACAGAAAAGACTTCTTCTAATACTAGCTCTAAAACGACTAGTGCGATTTTCCCATCAGACGAAGAGCTTGAGAATTTAAAAACAGTTGGAGATTTTAAAAAGTCTTTCGCAAAAATCATGGATGAGTCAAATCGCCTAATGAATGAAGCGATGAAAACCCTTCCTGAAGCTTCGAAAGAGTCATATGCTCAAATGATGGATATGACTAACGAGATTCAAGAAGAGTCTAAGAAGGCATTTAATCAAGCACTAGAAGCATATGGGGATGATAATGCGGTTGTTCCAAAAGAGCTTCGCGAAAACTATATTGAACAGTTGAAGGACGCTCGAGAAAGAGCTGAAGAATCAGCTAAACAAGGTAACAAATCACCATTCGATAATGATTCAGATGATGAAGACAGTGATTCAGAAGAATAAATAGATTGGTGATATAGGACTTTTGATTAAAAGTCCAAAGGAGGAGAAGAATTGAGGATGGTGCTACTTTCAGTAGTCTTTCTCTTCGTCAACAGGATCCTCTTTCAAAAAGTCCTGCCTTCTTCCTCTCGTTTTCTACTCCCATACCTCATGTCGGAGGAGCTGTGCAAAGAGAAAAACTTGTCCAAGTGTTTCAGGCTTAGGACAGTGGCTGAAGCTTTAAGTATGTGAAGATAAGGAAGGGTTAGGAGTCACTGATATTCCATCTAAGGGCTGGAGATAGACTTATCTCTGGTCTTTTTTATAAAGGAGCAGGAATAATGGATGAATTGACGATAATCTAGGTTGATGCTAAAATGATAGTGGCAAGATAAAAAGGAGATATTGAATGAAAAAAATACTTTTATCGATGGCTGGTTTACTAGTAGTGATTGGGCTAGTAGCCTGCTCGAATCAACAAGGGACCTCTTCAAGTGAAAAGACAGCACAGGCAACACGCCAATCATCAACCTCCTCTCAGGGCGAGAAAGTGACCAGTTTGAAAGGTTCCTCAGCGTCTCCTTTAGTTTTGTATACAGATGAGGAACTTGAAAATGCCAGAACCGTTGGGGACTTCAAAGCTCTCTATGCTCTGATGATGGAACGAACAGTTGCTCATTCGGAGGAAGCAGGAGCGTCTCTCACCGGTTCTGCTAAAGAGACCTATGATTCCTATATGAAAAACCTGAAGGAGAAAATGGAAAATAGCAAGGCTCGCTTTAATGAATCTATGGATACGATAGGCCCTGAAGAGACTTATGTCCCAGAAGCTACTCGTGAAACCATTGTTGAAAAATTCGAAACAGCCCGAAAACAAGCTACGGAATCTGAAAATGGATCCTCTGCATCATCGGAAACTTCAGATCCGGAATCAGGAGAGGAAACTAGTGAATCAGAAGAATAAATGAGGGACTTTAATAATAGCCTTGTCTAGCATGGATGAGGATACGCTTTATATGCAAGTAAAATCATATCTAAAAAAGGAGCGAGGCTCCTTTTTTGTTTGGCTTCCCAATAAGGCCACCTCATTACGAATTATATAAGTAGGAGGTGACAAGATGTTTATTGCTCTAGATGCTAAGAAGAACCGTTGGAACTGCGTGGAGAAGGTTCCAGATCCGTCCTTGGGGCCTTTTTCTTGCTTGATTTGTAGGAAGGCCGTTCGCTTAAAAAAAGGCAAGGTCATGCGGCCTCACTTTGCCCACGTGACTCTGGCAGACTGTCCTCTTCATCACGAATCAGAAAGTCAGGAACATATAGAGTTAAAGGCAAGCCTTTATCGATGGGGAAAAGAAGAAACAAAGGCAGAAGTCGAAAGTTACCTTCCAGAATTTCAGCAGATTGCCGATCTTCTTTTTCCAGACCAAAAGCTTGCCTTGGAAGTGCAATGCAGTTCCTTGTCTTTAAAGCGTTTAAGAGAAAGAAGTGATGCCTATCGTAAGCATGGATACCAAGTTTACTGGCTACTGGGTGAGAAGCTCTGGCTCAAAAAGAGTTTGTCGGCCCTCCAAGAAGGTCTTGTCTATTTTAGTCAAAATAGGGGCTTTCATCTCTGGGAATTGGATCTGAGACGTCAAGAAGTCCGTCTCCATTATCTCATTCACCAAGACTTACGAGGCCATCTCCATTATAAGACCCAGTTTTTCCCCTTTTATGAAACGAGCTTGCTAGAAGTTTTTAGGACCCCATTTGCCCGTCAAGGTTTGCAACACTTAAGGGTCCCTCTAGACCGACAGTTTAAAGACTATCTTCGTCAGCAGTTGTATTACCAGCATCCCAAATGGATGGCCCTTCAGGAAAAACTCTATCTAAAAGGAAAAAATCTTTTGGAGTTGGATTTGGAAGCCTTTTATCCACTTTGTCGTCCACTGAAGTCTTCCCATTTTATCCAGATTAGGGGAGATTGGCGGAGCTATTATCAGGACTTTATGACCTACTATCGTCGAACTGGAATGAAAGCAACTCAGACTCTTTATTCACCTCGTTTTTATCAGAATGGGAAAGCTTAAATTTCCGTGAAACAAATCCCACCAAATGCTAATATTGTGATAGAATAGAAGCATTGGAGGATTTTTGTAATGGTAAAACAACGAAATGAAATTGATGAAAAATACCAATGGGATTTGTCGACCATTTTTGCGACAGACCAAGCTTGGGAGGAAGAAGCAACTGCTTTAGCTGCAGCCATTAAAGATGCTGCCCATTTTGCAGGTTCTCTATTGTCTTCTCCAGCCAACCTATTAGAAACCACAGAAGTTTATTTGGACTTGAGCCGTCGTTTGGAGAAGGTCTATGTCTACGCCCATATGAAGAATGACCAGGACACACGCGTAGCCAAATACCAAGAATTCCAATCAAAAGCGATGTCCCTTTACAGCCTTTTAGGGGAGACCTTTGCCTTCTACGAACCAGAATTTATGGAGATCACTGAAGAGCAATATGCTAACTTCTTGAAAGAAGCCCCTGCCTTAGAAGCTTATGCTCATTACTTTGACAAATTGCTCAAAACAAAAGAGCACGTTCTTTCCCAAAAGGAAGAAGAGCTGCTAGCAGGAGCAGGTGAAATCTTTGCTGCGGCAGGTGAAACCTTTGAGATTTTGGACAATGCCGATATCGTCTTTCCAATGGTGAAGGATGATCAAGGCCAAGAAGTGCAGTTGACCCATGGAAACTATATTTCTTTGGTAGAATCTAAGGATCGCCAAGTCCGTAAAGAAGCTTACCAAGCCTTGTATGGTGTCTATGAACAGTACCAACATACCTATGCTAAGACCCTTCAGACCAACGTTAAGGTTCACAATTACAATGCTAAGGTTCGCAAATTCTCAAGTGCGCGTGAAGCAGCTCTTTCTGCTAACTTTATCCCAGAGAGCGTCTATGATAGTCTAGTAGAAGCAGTGAATAAGCATTTGCCTTTATTGCAACGCTACGTGAAGTTGCGCTCAAAAATCTTAGGAATTGAAGATTTGAAGATGTATGATGTCTACACACCATTGTCTTCTACCGATTATAAGTTTACCTATGAAGAAGCTCTTGCTAAGTCTGAGCAGGCTTTGGCTGTGCTTGGTGATGACTACCTATCACGCGTGAAGCGTGCCTTTACCGAACGTTGGATTGATGTGCATGTTAACCAAGGAAAACGCTCAGGGGCTTATTCAGGTGGTTCTTACGATACTAATGCCTTTATGTTGTTAAACTGGCAAGATACACTGGACAATCTCTTCACCTTGGTGCATGAGACCGGCCACAGTATGCATTCAAGCTATACGCGTGAAACCCAGCCGTATGTCTATGGGGACTATTCCATCTTCCTTGCTGAGATAGCTTCCACAACCAATGAAAATATCTTGACCGAGCAATTGTTAGCAGAAGTAGAAGATGATGAAACCCGTTTTGCTATTCTCAACCACTTCTTGGATGGCTTCCGTGGTACAGTCTTCCGTCAAACCCAGTTTGCTGAGTTTGAACATGCGATTCATAAAGCAGATCAAGAAGGTCAAGTCTTAACCAGCGAATTCTTGAATGACTTGTATGCGGACTTGAATGAAAAATACTATGGTCTTTCAAAAGAAGACAATCCAGAAATCCAATACGAATGGGCTCGTATTCCTCATTTCTACTATAACTACTATGTTTTCCAATATTCAACTGGTTTTGCAGCAGCCTCTGCCTTGGCTGAGAAAATCGTTCATGGAACACAGGAAGATAAGGACAAATACCTAGAGTATTTGAAGGCTGGAAATTCGGATTATCCACTCAACGTGATCCGCAAGGCGGGTGTTGATATGGAAAAAGAAGACTACCTCCATGCAGCCTTTGAAGTCTTTGAACGTCGTCTCAATGAATTTGAGGCCCTGGTTGAAAAATTAGGATTGGCCTAAGATGGTAGAGTCTTATAGTAAGAATGCCAACCACAATATGCGCAGACCGGTTGTGAAGGAGGAAATTGTCTCCTTCATGCGGGAGCGCCAAGCACCTGTTACGGATGCCTTAAAGGAGCTAGAAGAATTTGCTCGTCGGGAGAATATTCCCATCATCCCTCATGAAACGGTTGCTTTCTTCCGTCTCTTTTTGCAGACCATGCAACCCAAGTCGATCTTAGAAATCGGGACGGCGATTGGTTTTTCAGCCCTCTTGATGGCGGAGCAAGTGCCGGATGCAAAGATTATGACCATTGATCGCAACGAGGAAATGATTGGTTTTGCCAAGGAAAACTTTGCTCGTTTTGACCAACGTAACCAAATCACCCTTTTAGAGGGTGATGCGGTGGACTTGCTGGAGCATATTGAGCAACGCTTTGACTTGATTTTTATGGATTCGGCTAAATCTAAGTACATCGTCTTTCTTCCAGAAGTTCTCAAACGTTTGGAAGTTGGAGGAGTAGTGATTTTAGACGATATCTTCCAAGGGGGTGATGTGGCGCGTGATATTATGGAAGTCCGTCGTGGACAACGGACCATCTATCGAGGTTTGCAACGACTCTTTGATGCTACCTTGGATCATCCAGGCCTAACAACTAGTCTGATCCCGTTGGGGGATGGGATTCTTATGATCCGAAAGAACCAAGAGACCATTTCCTTGCCGACGGAAGAATAGCTTTTAGATTTCTTTAAGTTATCCTGTTGAATTTGTGGTAAAATAGTAAAAGTGAATTTTAGAATGGAGTTATAAAAAAATGAAGAAAAAATTTGTAGCTGGAGCGGTGACTCTTTTATCAGTCATGGCCCTTACAGCTTGTGCCCAAAGTGGTAATGATAAAGATATTGTCACAATGAAGGGGGACACTATCACTGTTGGTGACTTCTATGATGAAATCAAAACCAACCAAGGTGCACAACAATACCTTTTCCAAATGACGATTAACAAGGTGTTTGAAAAAGAGTATGGCTCAAAAGTTTCAGACAAGGATGTTGAAAAGAAAATTGAAGAGCAGAAGAAACAATTAGGGGATGCCTTTAACAGTTACTTGACGCAACAAGGTTTGACCGAAGAAACCAACAAGAAACAAATCCGTAGTAACCTTTTGTTAGAGTACGCAGTAGATCAAGCGGCCTCAAAAGATTTGACGGATGAGACCTACAAGAAGGCTTTCGAAAGCTACACTCCAGAAGTAACTGCTAATATTATTAAAGTAGAATCAGAAGAAAAAGCCAATGAAGTGCTTGCAAGTGCTCAAGCAGAAGGAGCAGATTTCGCACAAATCGCTAAAGAAAACTCTACAGATGCCAGCACTAAAGATAAGGGTGGAGAAATCACCTTTGATTCTGGTACGACAACTGTTCCAACTCGTGTCAAGGAAGCGGCCTTCAAGTTGGAGGAAAATGCTCTTTCTGAGGTCATCGTAGTCCCTGCTAGCCAAAACCAAGCAGCAAGTTACTATATTGTGAAAGTGACAAAGAAGACAGAAAAAGGATCTGACTGGAAAAAATACAAAAAACGTCTGAAAGAAATTCTGACTGCAGAACGTAAAAATGATGCTAACTTTATCCGTAGCATCATTGCTAAAGCAATGTCAAATGCTAATATCAAGGTCAAAGATGATGCCTTCAAGGCAACTTTCAACCAATACATGCAAAATATTGGGGCAACATCAGACAGCTCATCTTCTAAATAAGGATATTAGTTGACGTCCATTGTATTTATCTGTATAATGAGATAGTTGAGAATAAATCATTTAGAATCGGATGCAGAGAAGTGGCGGGGGTGCGAGCCATGGAAGAGGAATGATTTTGCTACTCGGCTGAATAATTGCATAATTGAATGAAGAATGACAAGTTCATTGAATGAAGGTGGTACCGCGGTTTTTCGCCCTTCGTTAGTGAGCTTGTCTTTTGTCTTTTGTTTTTACCCCCTTTCTAGGTTGGTTCTAGGAGGATTAGACAATGTCGAAAGGTAGGAGAGGAGTAGGATGAAAACGTATCTGGTCAAACAGAAATTTCGAATGGGTGGTGAGCGTTTTACCATCAATAATGATTTAGGAATGGTCGAATACCGGGTAGAAGGCTCATTTATGAAGATTCCCAAGACCTTTACCGTTTTTGATGTGGAAGGCCGGGAAGTGAGTCACATTACTAAGAAACCCGTCACTCTCTTACCCAGGTTCACCGTTCAACTAAAGGATGGAAAGAGTTTTGACATCCATAAGAAATTGACTCTCTTCCGTGACCGGTATGAAATTGATGACCTAGGGCTTCGCATTGAAGGCAATATCTGGGATTTGGATTTCAAGTTATTGGATGATCGGGACCAACTGGTTGCAGAGATTAGTAAACAAGTTTTTACCTTGACTTCGACCTATGAAGTGACCGTCTATGAAGAGGAATATGCAGATCTAGTCATCTCTCTTTGTCTAGCAATTGACTATGTAGAAATGACAGAAAATAGCTCTTAAGCCAGTTAATATAAAGGAACAAAATAGAGGAGAAAATATGAAACAATTATCTAGTGCACAAGTCCGCCAAATGTGGCTTGATTTCTGGGCGACCAAAGGTCACTCAGTAGAACCATCTGTTAGCTTGGTTCCAGTAAACGACCCAACCCTTTTGTGGATCAACTCTGGGGTTGCGACCCTTAAAAAATACTTTGACGGGACTATCATCCCTGAAAACCCACGGATTACCAATGCACAAAAAGCCATCCGTACCAACGATATTGAAAACGTAGGGAAGACGGCGCGTCACCATACCATGTTTGAAATGTTGGGAAACTTCTCAATTGGGGATTACTTCCGTGACGAAGCCATTACCTGGGCTTATGAACTCTTGACAAGTCCTGAATGGTTTGACTTCCCTAAAGACAAACTTTACATGACTTACTATCCAGATGACACAGATTCATACAACCGCTGGATCGAAGTGGGCGTGGACCCAAGTCACTTGATCCCAATCGAAGACAACTTCTGGGAAATCGGGGCTGGACCTTCTGGACCAGATACAGAAATCTTCTTTGACCGTGGAGAAGCCTTTGACCCAGAAAACATTGGAATTCGCTTGCTTGCAGAAGATATCGAAAACGACCGTTACATCGAAATCTGGAACATTGTCTTGTCACAATTTAATGCTGACCCAGCTGTACCACGCAGCGAGTACAAGGAATTGCCACACAAGAACATTGATACGGGCGCTGGTTTAGAGCGTTTGGTAGCGGTGATTCAAGGAGCAAAAACTAACTTTGAAACAGACCTCTTTATGCCAATCATTCGCGAAGTTGAGAAATTGTCTGGTAAGGTTTATGACCAAGATGGAGACAACATGAGCTTCAAGGTGATTGCAGACCACATCCGTTCCCTTTCATTTGCGATTGGCGATGGTGCACTTCCAGGCAATGAAGGTCGTGGTTATGTCCTTCGTCGTCTTCTCCGTCGTGCTTCTATGCATGGTCAAAAATTGGGTATCAATGAGCCTTTCCTTTTCAAATTGGTTCCAACTGTTGGAAAAATCATGGAAAGCTACTACCCAGAAGTGCTTGAAAAACGTGACTTTATTGAGAAAATCGTCAAGAGCGAAGAAGAGTCATTTGCGCGTACCCTTCACTCAGGTCAACACTTTGCTCAAGGTATCGTAGCAGACTTGAAAGAAAAAGGCCAAGCGGTTATCGCTGGTCAAGATGTCTTCAAACTCTACGATACCTATGGATTCCCAGTGGAATTGACAGAAGAGATTGCTGAAGAAGCTGGAATGACTGTAGACCGTGAAGGTTTTGAAGCAGCCATGAAAGAGCAGCAAGAACGTGCGCGTGCATCTGCTGTTAAAGGTGGCTCAATGGGGATGCAAAACGAAACTCTTCAAAACATCACTGTAGAAAGTGTCTTCAACTACAATGCTAGCCAATTGCCTTCTAAGTTAGTGGCTATTGTAGCGGACAATGCAGAAGTAGAAGCTGTTTCAGAAGGAACTGCCTCTCTGATTTTCGCGGAAACACCATTCTACGCTGAGATGGGTGGACAAGTGGCTGACCACGGTCAAATCTTGGATGCTGCAGGTAACGTCGTAGCGACAGTGACAGACGTTCAAAAAGCACCGAATGGACAACCTTTACATACCGTTGAAGTTCATGCTCCACTTGCTTTGAACCAAGAGTTCACTTTAGCTATCGATAGCAATCGTCGTCTTCGTGTCATGAAGAACCATACTGCAACTCACTTGCTCCATGCGGCCCTTCACAATATCCTTGGCCACCATGCAACTCAAGCAGGTTCACTTAATGAAGTGGAATTCCTTCGCTTTGACTTCACCCATTTCCAAGCCGTAACTCCAGAAGAATTGCGTGCTATTGAGCAACAAGTCAATGAAAAAATCTGGGAAGCCATCGCAGTGGAAACAGTTGAGACAGACATCGACACAGCCAAAGAAATGGGAGCTATGGCCCTCTTTGGTGAGAAATACGGTAAGGAAGTTCGTGTTGTCACCATCGGTGACTACTCAGTCGAGCTTTGTGGTGGTACCCACGTTGGCAATACTTCTGAGATTGGCCTCTTCAAGATTGTCAAAGAAGAAGGGATTGGATCAGGAACTCGTCGCATCTTGGCAGTGACTGGTAAAGAAGCCTTCGAAGCTTACCGTGAACAAGAAGATGCTCTGAAAGCAGTCGCAGCAACCTTGAAAGCACCTCAACTCAAGGAAGTTCCTCATAAGGTTGAAGGCCTTCAAGAGCAGCTCCGTCAATTGCAAAAAGAAAATGCTGAATTGAAGGAAAAAGCTGCAGCAGCAGCGGCAGGTGATGTCTTCAAACATGTTCAAGAAGCAAACGGCCACCGTTACATTGCTAGTCAAGTTTCTGTATCAGATGCAGGTGCCCTTCGTACCTTTGCGGATAACTGGAAACAAAAAGATTACTCTGACGTCCTTGTTCTGGTCGCAGCAATCGGTGACAAGGTCAATCTTCTCGTAGCAAGCAAGAACAAAGACATCCACGCAGGTAATTTGGTCAAAGAATTGGCTCCAATCGTCGATGGACGTGGTGGTGGAAAACCAGACATGGCCATGGCAGGAGGAAGCAACCAAGCCAAGATCCAAGAATTGTTGGATGCCGTAGCGGGTAAATTGTAAGCAACAAGAGATCTACCTTCGGGTAGGTCTTTTTGTATGGTAAACTGTTAAATCTTTGTAAAAACTTTTTAAGAAGTACTTGTAATTTTTGATAAATACATTACAATAAATATATAGGAAAAAGGAAGTGTCTTAGATATTGCTCCATTGGCGATTTGAAGGCGCAGTCCGAGGCCCTCATAAAAATCCTAAGTTTGACAGCATAATAAATAATCAAAGGTAGATAATTGAATTAAAAAATAGACTTGGAATAGGAATCGAAAGGAAAAAGGAGTGTTGTATGAAGGGGAACAGTATCTGGAAAAATGTTGGTTTGTATGCCTTGGTGGTCTTCTCTCATTTTATTTTATTTTCGAGGATTCTTGCTAGTTGCTTGAATGTTCTCGTTGAGGGAGGTTCCGAGCCTCTCATTCTCTTGATATTCGCTTTGGTATCTGCTCTCTATATTTTTGGTTTGTGGAAATGGTACCAAAAGGGTTGGAAACTTGAGGTTAAAAAGACCAAACTGACGTCCACGATATGGTTACCCATTGGATTATTAGTTGCCTTTATTGCTCTTCAAGCCTTGGTCTCGGGTGAATCGTCTAATAATCAAAGAAGTATTGAGTTTTTCTTGGAGTTATTTCCTGCTTTCGTTTTTTTCTATATTATTTTTATTGCTCCCATTATTGAAGAATTCATAACTAGAGGCTTAATGGCCAAGTATCTATTTTCAAAGCAGGAAACCCTAGGACAAACCTTGCTCTATATTGCTCTTTCTTCTAGTTTATTTTCTTTTCTCCATCTTCCGTCTAGTCTAGGGCAATTTCTAACTTACTTTATAATGGGTTCAATTTTTGCTTTAGCGTATCTGACTAAGGAAGATATTCGTTATGCCATTGCCCTGCATATAGCAAATAACCTGATCGCTTCTCTCCTTATCTTCTTGCTTCAATAAAGAAGAATGGGGAGTAACATACCTACCAAATCAGCCCTTTCCAAATCTGGAAAGGACTGATTTGTTTATTTGAGATAGTTTCTTCTGCAGCAAGGCTAATTTTTAGCATGAAAAAGCAAAAAAACCTTTCCAGATGGAAAGGTTTTTGTCTTATAGGCCATAGTTGTAATCGTCATCCTGCATGGCTTCTACTTCACCGAGAAGGTAACCATTTCCGACTTGAGAGAAGAAGTCGTGGTTAGATGTACCGGTTGAGATCCCGTTCATGACGATTGGGTTGACATCATCTGCTGAGTCAGGGAAGAGTGGATCTTGTCCCAGGTTCATGAGGGCTTTGTTAGCGTTATAACGAAGGAAGGTCTTGACTTCCTCTGTCCAACCTACACCGTCATAGAGGCTCTCTGTATAGCCTTCTTCATTCTCATAGAGGGTGTAGAGTAAGTCATACATCCATTCTTTAAGTTTTTCTTGTTCCTCTTCTGGTAATTCATTAAATCCGAGTTGGAACTTGTAGCCGATATAGGTCCCGTGGACAGATTCGTCCCGAATGATCAACTTGATGATTTCAGCCACGTTGGCCAACTTGTTGTTTCCAAGATAGTAGAGCGGTGTGAAGAAACCAGAGTAGAAGAGGAAGGTTTCAAGGAAGACGCTGGCTACTTTCTTTTCAAGGGGAGTCCCATTGAGGTAGATCTCGTTGATGATTTCTGCCTTCTTTTGAAGGAAGGGATTGGTATTGGTCCATTCAAAAATCTCTTCGATTTCTGACTTGGTATTCAAGGTAGAAAAGATAGAAGAGTAAGACTTAGCATGGACAGATTCCATGAATTGGATGTTGTTAAAGACAGCTTCTTCATGTGGAGTACGAATATCCGCACGAAGGGCTTGCACACCCGTTTCAGACTGCATGGTATCGAGAAGGGTTAAACCTCCAAAAACTTTACCAACAAGGTCTTTTTCCTTGTTAGACAGCTTTCTCCAGTCGTCCAAGTCGTTTGACAAAGGAATACGTGTATCCAACCAGAATTGTTCGGTTAGCTTTTCCCAAGTAGATTTATCGATGACATCCTCGATGGCATTCCAGTTAATGGCTTTGTAGTAAGTTTCCATTTGAAATCTCTTTCTTTTTCTAATTCATTCGATCATACAATCATTATTATTCTAACACAATTGTTAGAATACCGCACAAAAAGTCGGCGAACCGACTTTTGGTAGCAATGGATCAGAGTGTCTTAGATGACACAGCTTTCACATTGGTTTGCGCCAACTTCTCCACCATCATCTGTAAAGGTACGGACGTAGTAGATAGACTTGATTCCCTTGTTAAAGGCATAGTTGCGGAGGATAGACAAGTCACGAGTGGTTTGTTTGTTTTCAGTTTTCCATTCGTAAAGGCCTTTTGGAATGTCACTGCGCATGAAGAGGGTCAGTGAGAGTCCTTGGTCTACGTGCTCAGTTGCGGCAGCATAGACATCGATGACTTTGCGCATATCCATGTCGTAAGCAGAAGTGTAGTAAGGAATGGTATCTGTTGACAATCCAGCTGCAGGGTAGTAGATCTTACCGATTTTCTTCTCTTGGCGTTCTTCAATCCGTTGTGTGATTGGGTGGATAGAAGCAGATACATCATTGATGTAGCTGATAGAACCATTTGGTGCGACAGCTAGGCGGTTTTGGTGGTATAGACCATCTGCCTTGACTTTATCGCGAAGTTCAGCCCAATCTTCTGCACTTGGGATAAAGATATCTTTAAAGAGTTCTTTGACGTGATCAGATTTTGGAACAAACTCTCCAGTCGTGTACTTATCAAAGTAGCTACCATTTGCGTAGTCTGATTTTTCAAAGTTATGGAAGGTAATACCCCGTTCACGCGCGATGTTGTTTGATTCTACGAGGGTCCAGTAGTTCATGAGCATGAAGTAGATGCTCGTAAACTCAACAGACTCAGGTGATCCGTATTCAATCAATTGTTGGGCAAGATAGCTGTGAAGTCCCATGGCTCCAAGACCAAAGGTATGCGCTTGGCTGTTTCCGTGGTCGATCGTAGGAACAGCGACAATGTGAGAACTATCTGTAACAAAGGTCAAAGCACGAACCATGGCACGAATGGAACGACCAAAGTCAGGTGAGGTCATCATATTGACCACGTTGGTTGAACCAAGGTTACAGGAGACGTCAGTCCCCATTTTAATGAATTCTTGGGCATCGTTAATCAAGCTTGGCTCTTGAACCTGGAGGATCTCTGAACACAAGTTACTCATGATGATCTTTCCATCGACAGGGTTTGCCCGGTTAGCAGTATCGATGTTGACTACATAAGGGTAACCAGATTCTTGTTGCAATTTAGAAATTTCAGTTTCCAAATCACGCGCCTTGATTTTTGTCTTGCGGATATTTGGATTAGCGACCAACTCATCGTATTTTTCAGTGATGTCGATGTAGTTGAATGGCACTCCGTATTCACGCTCAACAGAGTATGGGCTGAAGAGGTACATTTCTTCATTCTTACGAGCCAACTCGTAGAATTTGTCTGGTACGACGACACCAAGTGAAAGGGTCTTAACCCGAACCTTTTCATCGGCATTTTCTTTCTTAGTAGAAAGGAAGGCGATGATGTCTGGGTGGAAGACGTTGAGGTAAACTACCCCAGCTCCTTGGCGTTGTCCCAACTGGTTAGAGTAAGAGAAGCTATCTTCAAAGAGTTTCATAACAGGAACGACCCCAGAAGCAGCTCCTTCATAGCCCTTGATCGGTGCTCCAGCTTCACGAAGGTTGCTGAGGGAAATCCCAACTCCACCACCGATACGTGAAAGTTGAAGGGCAGAGTTGATAGAGCGTCCAATCGCATTCATATCATCGGTTACTTGGATCAAGAAACAGGAGACCAATTCTCCACGGCGGGCACGTCCAGCATTTAAGAATGAAGGAGTAGCTGGTTGGTAGCGTTGGTGGATGATTTCATTTGCGATGTCTTTTGCAATGTCTTCATTTCCATCCGCAAAATAGAGAGCATTGAAGAAGACGCGGTCTTCCATGCTTTCGAGATAGTATTCTCCATCATTTGTTTTCAGAGCGTACTGGTTATAGAATTTATAAGCAGCCATGAAGGACTTGAATTGGAAGTTTTGATCTTTGATAAATTGGGCCAATTCTTCCAAAAATTCAGGACGGTACTTCTGAATGAAGGCTGTTTCAATATAGTTGTGTTCAATAAGGTAGTTGATTTTATCCGTTATTGAATCAAAGGCCATGGTATTTGGCACAACATTTTCTTTGAAGAAAGCATCCAAGGCTTCTTTATCTTTATGAAGCATGATTTGACCGTTAACTGGACGGTTGATTTCATTATTAAGACGGAAGTAGGTTACGTCTTCAAGTGATTTTAATCCCATAATGTTCCTTTTTCTAATTCAAAAACAAAGGGGAGGCAAGCTCCCCTGTACAAGTAAAAGGGCCAGGGTAACACCGTAGTAGCTTTCTACAGTGGTGAAATCCCTAGACCAATCAGATCCTGTTTAACAGTATTAAGATAATTTTTTGAGTTTAGCTGGTTGGAATCCAGAGAAGACTTCATCAGCAGTCTGGATAACCGGTGCAGCATTGAAACCAAGATTCTTTACATGGTCTACAAACTCAGGTTGTTCATCTAGATTAATCTCACGGTATTCAACGTGATTGGTATCTAAAAAGCGCTTAGTCATTTTACATTGAACGCAATTATTCTTTGAATAAATTGTCACCATAATATGATGTAACTCCTCTAAAATCATAAATCTGTATCTAGTATAAACAAAAGGTTTTTTCTTGTCAAGAGTTTTAACTAAATATTGTGCACATAAATTAACTATTCCGAATGATACCACAATATGTAGTATTGTAAGGATTAGTGAAAATTAAGGAAAACGTGATAAAATATAGGTTTTTTAAGTCAAAGTAATTTAGTCGTTTTTCCTAAAATTCTATATACTGTGTCCATGAAACCAATTCTATTTATTTAATAGAAGAAAGTAAAAAACAGGCAAGTAGTTGAAGAATCCTGCAAGTATTTTCAGTAAGTGTGTGATAAAAATCTTGAAAAATCTTTGAGAAGATGGTATAATACCAAATTGTAAGGGTTATCACAGATAACTCAAAACTAATTTTAAAAGGAGAGTCAAACTATGGCTTCTAAAGATTTCCACATCGTGGCAGAAACAGGTATCCACGCACGTCCAGCAACTTTGTTGGTTCAAACAGCTAGCAAATTTGCTTCAGATATTACTCTTGAATACAAAGGTAAATCAGTTAACTTGAAATCAATCATGGGTGTAATGAGCCTTGGTGTAGGTCAAGGAGCTGACGTTGTAATCTCAGCTGAAGGTGCTGACGCTGATGATGCTCTTGCAGCAATTGCTGAAACAATGGAAAAAGAAGGATTGGCTTAAACATGACAGAAATGCTTAAAGGAATTGCAGCATCTGACGGTGTTGCCGTTGCTAAGGCATATCTACTTGTTCAACCCGATTTATCATTTGAAACTCTTTCAGTTGAAGATACGAATGCAGAAGAAGCTCGTTTGGATGCAGCTCTAGAAGCTTCACAAAACGAGCTTTCTCTTATTCGGGAAAATGCAGTAGCGAGCCTTGGTGAGGAAGCGGCACAAGTATTTGATGCTCACATGATGGTACTCTCTGACCCTGAAATGATTGGTCAGATCAAGGAAACAATTCGTACGAAGAAGGTGAATGCTGAGGCTGGATTGAAAGAAGTCACAGACATGTTTATCACCATCTTTGAAGGAATGGAAGATAACCCATACATGCAAGAACGTGCGGCTGATATTCGCGACGTGACCAAACGTGTTCTTGCAAACTTGCTTGGTAAGAAATTGCCAAACCCAGCGACGATTAATGAAGAAGCAATCGTGGTTGCCCATGATTTGACTCCATCAGATACAGCTCAATTGAACAAACAGTTTGTTAAAGCTTTTGTTACAAACATTGGTGGCCGTACAAGTCACTCAGCCATCATGGCGCGTACACTTGAAATCGCAGCTGTTCTTGGTACAAACAACATTACCGATCTTGTAAAAGATGGTGATATTTTGGCTGTATCTGGAATCACTGGTGAAGTAGTCATCAACCCAACTGAAGAACAAATTGCAGCCTTCAAAGCAGCTGGTGAAGCTTATGCGAAACAAAAAGCTGAATGGGCTCTTTTGAAAGATGCGAAAACAGTGACTGCAGATGGGAAACACTTCGAGTTGGCTGCTAATATCGGTACACCTAAAGACGTTGAAGGTGTGAACGAGAACGGTGCAGAAGCAGTTGGTCTCTACCGTACAGAATTCTTGTACATGGACTCTCAAGACTTCCCAACTGAAGATGACCAATATGAAGCATACAAAGCAGTTCTTGAAGGTATGAATGGTAAACCTGTTGTCGTTCGTACTATGGATATCGGTGGGGATAAAGAACTTCCTTACTTCGATCTTCCTAAAGAAATGAACCCATTCTTGGGTTACCGTGCTTTGCGTATTTCTATTTCTGAGACTGGTAACCAAATGTTCCGTACACAATTGCGTGCTTTGCTTCGTGCATCTGTTCACGGACAATTACGGATTATGTTCCCAATGGTTGCCTTGTTGACAGAGTTCCGTACAGCTAAGGGAATCTTGGAAGAAGAAAAAGCGAAATTACTTGCTGAAGGTGTTGCCGTTGCAGACAACATCGAAGTAGGGATCATGATTGAAATCCCTGCAGCAGCCATGCTTGCAGACCAATTTGCAAAAGAAGTTGATTTCTTCTCAATCGGTACAAACGATTTGATCCAATACACGATGGCTGCTGACCGTATGAACGAACAAGTTTCATACCTTTACCAACCATACAATCCATCAATCCTTCGTTTGATTAACAACGTAATCAAAGCAGCTCATGCTGAAGGTAAATGGGCTGGTATGTGTGGTGAGATGGCTGGTGACCAAACTGCTGTTCCTCTCCTTGTCGGAATGGGCTTGGATGAATTCTCTATGTCAGCTACATCTGTCCTTCGTACACGTAGCTTGATGAAGAAATTGGACACTGCTAAGATGCAAGAATACGCAAACCGTGCTTTGACGGAATGTTCAACAATGGAAGAAGTTCTTGAACTTTCTAAAGAATATGTGAACGTAGACTAATTATCAATAGAGATAAATATAAAAGAGTTATCACTTTTTTTAAAGGTGGTAACTTTTTTCTTATCAAATATCAAATATGATTTTTTAAAAAGAAATGAGGCATCTGAACAGAATGATCACTGTTTGCTGAAATAAAGATATAGAATAAAAAGAATCATTCAATTATCTGGTAAAAGCTTGAATACAATTATTTTTATAGTATAATAAGTAAAAGGATAATTTGACGATTAAATAATATTGATGAAGAGATGGAAATTTTCAGAATTTCCTTCTTTGAATCATAATATTTTCATAAATTTTCATCATATTATTCAAGAAAAAATCTTGAATATTTCAACTATTTATAGTAGAATATAAACCATAGGAAGCGCTTACAAAAAGCAGGAGAGGTGAGTGGATGGATACACAACAAGCATTGTATACATTTGGAACTGGGGAGAACTTTCATCTTCAACATTATCTAGGAGCTCATAAGGACCAAGTAGATGGAGTAGATGGGTACTGGTTTCGAGTTTGGGCACCAAATGCTCAAGCAGTTCATTTAGCAGGAGACTTCACCCAATGGGAAGAAAATGAAATCCCAATGGAACGAAATGAAGCTGGCGTCTGGGAAGTTTTTACAGGGACGCCTCAAGTAGGAGATATTTATAAATACCATATCACTCGCCAAAATGGTCATCGCCTGATGAAAGTGGATCCTTTGGCAGTTCGAATGGAGAAACGTCCTGGAACTGGCGCCGTTATTACGGAAATCCCAGAACGAAAATGGAAAGATGGACTATGGATGGCCCGTCGTAGAAAATTGGGCTTTTTCTCACGTCCGGTAAATATCTATGAAGCCCATGCAGGCTCATGGAAGCGAAACGAGGATGGAACTCCTTTTACCTTTGCTCAGCTGAAGGAAGATTTGATTCCTTACTTGGTAAAAATGAACTACACCCATGTGGAGTTTATGCCAGTTATGGCTCACCCACTAGGTCTTAGCTGGGGCTACCAATTGATGGGTTACTTTGCCTTAGAGCATACTTACGGAACGCCGGAAGAGTTTCAAGACTTCGTTGAAGCCTGTCACTTGAATAACATCGGGGTGATTGTAGACTGGGTACCTGGTCACTTCACTATCAATGATGATGCCTTAGCTTATTATGATGGGACACCTACCTTTGAATATCAGGATCACCATCGGGCCCACAACTATGGTTGGGGAGCTTTAAACTTTGACCTTGGAAAGAACCAGGTCCAATCCTTCCTCATTTCTAGTGTGAAATTCTGGATCGAATTTTATCACTTGGATGGGATCCGGGTGGATGCGGTCAGCAATATGCTCTACTTAGACTATGATAGTGGTCCATGGACACCAAATATAGATGGTGGAAATCTCAACTATGAGGGGATTCATTTCCTTAAACGGATGAATGCTGTAATTAAATTAGAGCATCCTGATGTCATCATGGTTGCTGAAGAAAGTTCATCTGGGACAAAGATTACTGGTCCAGAAGAGTACGGTGGCTTAGGGTTTGACTACAAGTGGAATATGGGCTGGATGAACGACATTCTCCGTTTCTATGAAGAAGATCCTGTTTACCGGAAATTCGATTTCAACTTGGTTACCTTTAGTTTCATGTATGCCTTTTCTGAGAATTTCTTATTGCCATTCTCTCATGATGAAGTGGTACACGGGAAGAAGAGTCTTATGCATAAGATGTGGGGAGATCGCTACAATCAATTTGCTGGTTTACGGAATCTCTTGACCTATCAGATCTGTCACCCAGGGAAAAAGTTGCTCTTCATGGGTTCAGAATTTGGCCAATTCCTAGAGTGGAGATCAGAAGAACAATTGGAATGGTCAAATCTAGAAGATGAGATGAACCAGAAGATGCAAGAGTTCACCTCTCAGCTCAATCAGTTCTACAAAGACAATAAGATGTTATGGGAAATTGATGATAGCTACGATGGTATTGAGATTATTGATGCGGATAACCGAGATCAAAGTGTCTTGACCTTTACTCGTAAGGATAAAAAAGGAAATCATCTACTTTGTATTTTTAATATGGCACCAGTTGAACGCAAAGACTTCACAGTCGGAGTTCCAGTTGCTGGCGTCTATGAAGAAATTTGGAATACCGAATTAGAAAAATGGGGAGGTGTTTGGAAAGAACACAATCAGGAAGTGAAAACTCAAGAAGCTCTTTGGAAAGACTATCCACAGACCTTGACCTTCACTTTACCGGCTTTAGGAGCCAGTGTCTGGAAGGTGAAACGAAAACTTCGTTCTACTAATTCCAAAACAAAAAAATAACTGTTGCTGATCATCTGATCGCTGTCTAGGATCTATCTCGAAGCTCTCAAAGATGCCTCTATTACTTGCAAAAATGAGGGAATCCTTGGGAATAGGGAAAAGGTCTCGTCAATCCATAAAGGAGTAATCAATGAAGAATGAAATGCTAGCTTTGATCCTTGCTGGTGGGCAAGGAACACGCCTTGGAAAATTAACTCAAAGCATTGCTAAACCTGCAGTACAATTTGGGGGACGTTATCGTATTATTGACTTTGCCTTATCCAACTGTGCCAACTCAGGCATTCACAATGTTGGTGTGATTACTCAGTACCAACCGCTCGCTCTTAATAATCATATTGGGAATGGTTCTAGCTGGGGATTAGATGGCATCAATACAGGTGTTTCAATCCTCCAACCGTATTCTGCAAGTGAGGGAAATCGTTGGTTTGAAGGAACCAGTCATGCGATTTTCCAGAATATTGATTACATCGACAGCATAAATCCGGAATATGTTTTAATCCTTTCTGGAGACCATATCTACAAGATGGACTATGACGAAATGCTTCAGTCTCACAAAGATCACAATGCAAGCCTTACAGTAGCTGTATTGGATGTACCTTTAAAAGAAGCTAGCCGTTTCGGAATTATGAATACGGACGCCAATAACCGCATCGTAGAATTTGAAGAAAAACCGGCAGAGCCAAAATCAACAAAAGCTTCTATGGGGATCTACATTTTTGACTGGGCTCGTCTTCGCAACATGCTAGTAGCTGCAGAGAAGAGTGACATCGATATGTCTGACTTTGGTAAAAACGTTATTCCAACTTACCTTGAATCTGGAGAAAGCGTCTATGCTTATGAATTCAATGGCTATTGGAAAGACGTGGGAACCATTGAATCTCTCTGGGAAGCAAACATGGAATACATTGATCCAAATAACGCCTTAGACAGCCGTGATCGTCACTGGAAGATCTATTCTCGTAACTTGATTTCACCACCAAACTTCTTTGGTGAACATGCGTATATTGAAGATTCCTTGGTAGTGGATGGGTGCTTGGTAGACGGAACAGTAAAACGTTCTATCCTGTCTACGGAAGCACAAGTTCGTAAAGGTGCAGTCGTTGAAGATTCTGTCATTATGAGTGGTGCCATTATCGGACAAGGTGCTGTGATTAAACGTGCCATTATCGGTGAAGGAGCAGTCGTTTCAGAAGGTGTTGTCATCGATGGAACAGAAGAAGTACAAGTCGTTGGATATAACGAAAAAGTGGGGGTAGCAACAGATGAAGATTGATAAGTATTCAGCCATTTTAGGAAACACGGTAGGCTTCCATGATATGTCGTCATTGACAGATCATCGTCCTGTTGCCAGTTTGCCATTTGATGGGAAATATCGCTTGATTGACTTCCCGCTTTCTAGCCTCGCTAATGCAGGGATTCGTAGTGTATTTGGTATCTTCCAGCAAGAAAATATCAGTTCTGTCTTTGACCATATTCGCTCTGGTCGCGAGTGGGGCTTGTCAACCCTCTTGAGTCACTACTATCTCGGTATCTACAACACTCCAGTTGAAAGCTCAAACGTTGGCAAAGAATACTATGAGCAGTTATTAACTTATTTAAAACGCTCAGGATCTAATCAAACAGTAGCTCTTAACTGTGACATCTTGGTCAATATTGATTTAAACCAGGTCTTCCATTTGCATAACACCATTGATGCACCTATTACAGTCGTGTACAAAAAGATGCATCATCGTGACATCTCTGAAGTAAATGCGGTTTTAGAAATCGATGAGACAGACCATATACGTGGACAAAAGTTGTTTGATGGAACAGATCCAGATGCTCTCTATAATATGTCAACGGATATCTTTATCGTTGATACACCATGGTTGATTGAAAAATTAGAAGCAGAAATCCATAAAGAACATCCAGAAAAATTGCGTTATATCCTTCGTGATTTAGCAGTAGAACACGGGGCCTTCGCTTTTGAATACACTGGCTATATTGCCAATATTCATTCAGTTGAATCCTACTATCGTGCTAACTTAGATATGTTGGAAACCAATAAATTCATGTCTCTCTTCTCACCAAATCAAAAAGTTTATACCAAGGTGAAAAATGAAGAGCCAACTTACTATGCTCCTGGTTCGCAAATTAAGAATTCGCAATTTGCATCAGGAAGCATTGTCGAAGCTTTGGTGCATGATTCTATCATTTCTCGTCGTGTTCATCTACACCAGAGGGCAGAAATTCGTAGTAGTCTTTTGTTCCCAGGTGTCGTTGTCCATGAGGGAGCAGTCGTTGAGCATGCGATTCTTGACAAAGGGGTTGTAGTTGAAACTGGTGTAACCGTTCGTGGAACCAAAGAAGCACCTCTTGTGATTAAAAAAGGTGCTGTGATTACAGAGGATATTGGATAATGAAATTATTGTTTGTTGCTGCAGAAGGAGCTCCCTTTTCAAAAACAGGGGGCCTAGGAGATGTGATTGGAGCACTTCCTAAATCCTTGGCTAAAAAAGGACATGATGTCCGTGTCGTCCTTCCTTATTACGATATGGTAGAGGCGAAATTTGGCGACCAGATTGAAGATGTGCTACACTTTACTACCAAGGTAGGGTGGAGAAGTGAGTATGTTGGGGTAAAACGTATTTTTAGAGATGGTGTGACCTTCTACTTCATTGATAATCAAAAGTACTTCTTTAGAGGACACGTCTATGGGGATTTTGATGATGGTGAGCGTTTTGCTTTCTTCCAATTGGCTGCTCTTGAGATGATGGAACGTGTAGATTTCATTCCAGATATCGTCCACGTTCATGACTACCATACAGCCATGATTCCTTTCCTACTAAAAGAGAAATACCGTTGGATTCAAGCTTACAATGGAATTAAGTCTGTCTTGACCATCCATAATCTGGAGTTCCAAGGTCAGTTTGATCCAGGGATGCTTTGGGATTTATTTGGGGTTGGTTTCGAACGCTATGCAGATGGAACACTTCGTTGGAAAGACTGCTTGAACTGGATGAAGGCAGGGATTCTCTATGCAGACCGCGTGACGACTGTTTCGCCAAGTTATGCTAATGAGATTAAGACAGGCCAGTATGGTTGTGAACTAGATCAAATCTTGCGGATGGAATCTGGGAAGTTAACAGGGATTGTAAATGGGATTGATACGGATCTTTATAATCCTGAGACAGACCCCCTTTTGACCTATCATTTCAGTAAAGATGATTTATCAGGTAAGGCAGCTAGTAAACGTGCTCTTCAAGAGCGAGTTGGTTTGCCAGTTCGTGATGATGTACCTTTGTTTGGGATTGTTTCTCGGCTCACTCGTCAAAAAGGCTTTGATGTGGTGGTTGAAGAATTACACAACCTCCTACAAAAGGATATCCAAATCGTTCTTTTGGGAACGGGAGATCCTGGCTTTGAACATGCCTTTTCTTGGTTTGCTCAAGCTTATCCAGATAAACTCTCTGCCAATATTATGTTCGATGTGCAGTTAGCTCAAGAAATTTATGCAGCATCAGATGTTTTCTTGATGCCGAGTCGTTTTGAACCATGTGGTCTATCTCAAATGATGGCTATGCGTTATGGAACCTTGCCATTGGTTCATGAGGTAGGGGGACTTCGCGACACTGTTCAAGCCTATAATGTAGTTGACGGAAGTGGTACTGGTTTTAGCTTTAATAACCTTTCTGGTTATTGGCTAAACTGGGCTGTCGATCAAGCCCTAACTGTCTACACTCATCATCCAGATGTTTGGTTGGGGCTCCAAAAAGAAGCTATGAGTCGTGACTTCTCTTGGGATACAGCTAGCCAACATTACGCTGACTTGTATCAATCATTGTACGCATAATAAGGATTAAAAACGCCTATTTTTGAACTGTACGCCTAAAGTTAGACAGAAAAAATCTAACTTTGGGGTGCAGTTCATTTTAGGCGTTTTTTGTATGAGTTTTAAAGTCTCTACCATCCTTGGAAAAGAAGGAAAGAAAAAGCTTACATTTTTTGAGTAATAGTACTTGCTAAAATAATGGAAAAAAGATAAGATAGGTAAAGGTAAAAAATCCCGGGAAGGTATTTGAGGAAAAGGCTCATCCCTCTCTTCAACTATTTAAAGCCCTTCTATAGGATGCAAATATTACTATGTAGGAAGTTAAAGGATGAAAAAAACAAAACAAAGCTTTGAAAAGATTACTAAGTACTCGATTCGCAAATTATCGGTTGGCGTCGGACCGGTTGCAATCGGAGCTTTTTTATTGGCTGGAAGTATGCTAGGAGTCCGTCCTGTTCAAGCAGATCAGGTCTCTCAAAATGCCAATGTTCATTTTGGCTATGTGACAGAAGAGGAACTGACAGCTGAAGAGCAGGCACAGCTAATTCATGCTATCCCTGAGGAATATCAAAATGAGGATACTCTTTATCTAGTTTATAAAAAGAAAGGAAGTGCTCCACAGGTTCTTCCACAAACTGGAACCACTGAAGTAGCATTAGTTGGACTTAGTCTAGCCAGTGCTTCATTTGCTGTTCTTTTACTCTCTAAAAAACACCGGAAGAAAGTGATGGGGGTTCTTTTGATTGGGACTATGGGGCAGAGCCTTTTCCTATCGATGGAAGCCACTGCTTTACAGAATCAGGTCTTGCGTTCTTATAATCAAACCCTTTCTGTTTCATCTAGCCAAGAACTTGCCAAGGGTGTGATTGAGATTGATGGCTATGACTATATTGGTTATCTTCGCTACCCGTCGACTCCTAAAGTAACTGAACAGTTGTCTCCTGGTGATCAGAGAAATCAAAAAAATGAGCCTGGACAGCTCAAGACTATCACTTCTACTCCAAAGATAGATCTAAGCTCGCGTGTCACTCCAGAGGTCGGACCAGCCTTTCCTATCGTAGAAAAGCCAAGAGTTGAAGTATCTACGGAAGTCATTCCATTTGAAGTGGTTGAAAAACCTGATGCTACACTCGCCAAAGGCCAGACCAAAGTGTTGACTCCTGGCGAAAATGGGGAGCGGACCATTTTAACGCAAGTAAGTCTAGTCGAAGGCAAAGAGGTTCGGACAGTACTTGAAAGTACTGTGACGATAGAACCAGTCCCTCAAGTCCTAAGGGTTGGAACACAAGAAGAAGCCCACCCAACGCCCCAACCAAATCCAGTCGTAACAGCTAAGGGAACGCAAGAAGAAGGTCACGTTGGTGAAGCTCCTGTACAACCAGAAAACCCAGCCTATACTGGTGTCATCGAAACTAAGGGAACGCAAGAAGAAGGCCATGTTGGTGAAGCTCCTGTACAACCAGAAAACCCAGCCTATACCGGTGTCGTTGAAGCTAAGGGGACGCAGGAAGAAGGCCATGTTGGTGAAGCTCCTGTACAACCAGAGAATCCAGCCTATACCGGCGTCGTTGAAGCTAAGGGGACGCAAGAAGAAGGCCATGTTGGTGAAGCTCCAATTCAACCTGAGAACCCAGCTTATACCGGTGTCGTTGAAGCTAAGGGGACGCAGGAAGAAGGCCATGTTGGTGAAGCTCCTGTACAACCAGAGAATCCAGCCTATACCGGTGTCGTTGAAGCTAAGGGGACGCAGGAAGAAGGCCATGTTGGTGAAGCTCCAATTCAACCTGAGAATCCAGTTTACCAAATAACGGAAGGGACAGTTACAGAAACAGAAACGGTGGTCCTTCCATATGAAACCGAGTATGTATCAGATGCGAACCGCTATACTGATGAAGAAAGTATCCTTCAAAAAGGAGAGGCAGGTAGCCAGGAAATTCGCCGTGTCTATAAAACGGTCAATGGCGAGAAAGTTGGAGAGCCTCTCAGCACAGCAACTGAAACGGTAAAAGCTCCTGTGACAGAAAAAATTGGTCGTGGGACCAAAGCTATTGACGGCCAAACAGAGGAAGTTGCTTTTGAGGAAATTCCATTTAAGACGGTAACAGAACAAGATGCCACCCTGCTAAAAGGAAACGAAAGGGTCTCTCAAGCAGGAAAAAATGGGAAGAAGAAAATCACCAAGGTCTATAAGACCATTAAAGGTGTAAAAACTGCGGATGCTCCAACGGTTTCGGAGGAAGTCGTTGAACAAGCCCAAGATCGGATTATTCAAAAAGGGACCAAAGAACTAGACAAGCCAACCTTGACCTTGACCCAGGTCGATAAGGAAGAATTGAAGCGCAGTGCCAAAGCTAGCTATCATTTAGAAAAACCAGAGGGTGTGACCATCAAGTCCATCCAGGCGGTGTTGAAAAAAGGCGATCAAGTCGTGAAAACTTTTGCCCTTTCAGAGTCTGATTTGGCAGCTGCTTTAGCAGATTTAGACTACTACAAGGATTATACGCTCGCAACAACCATGGTCTATGATCGTGGAAATGGGGATGAAGAAGAGGTTCTCAAGGAAGAACCACTAAGACTTGACCTTAAAAAAGTTGAAGTCAAAAACATCAAGGAAACTAGTCTGATTAGCGTGGATGACCAAGGCCTTGAGACCGATCGTAGCCTCTTGTCCGAAACACCTTCAGATGTGAAACCTTATTACTTAAAGGTTACAACCCATGATAATAAGATCACAAAACTGGCTGTTGATAAAATTGAAGAAGTCACAATTGATGGAAAAGCATTATACAAGGTTACTGCTAAAGCACCTGATCTTATCCAACGAACAGCAGATCAACAGTTCAGCGAAGACTATGTCCACTACATTGCGAAGCCAAAAGCCCATGACGGAGATGTCTACTACAATTTCGACGAACTTGTAAAAGCCATGCAGGCCAATCCGACTGCGACCTTTAAGCTGGGTAGCAACATGAATGCGGCGAACGTACAAGCAGCAGGAAAATCCTATGTCACCAATGCCTTTAAGGGGACATTGGAAAGTACAGAAGGTAACAAATTTGCTATCCATAATATTACGAGACCACTGTTTGGGAACATCGAAGGTGGCTCGGTTAAGAATCTCTTGCTTGAAAATGTCAATATTGACCTACCTGGGACAGATCGAGTAGCACCAATCGCAGGTGTTATCAAAAATAATGCAACTGTTGAAAATGTTAAAGTAACAGGAAGTGTTGTCGGGAACAATGACGTAGCTGGTATTATCAATAAAATTGATGGTAGTGGGAAGGTAAGTAATGTTGCCTTTATCGGTAAACTGCACGCTGCTGGCAATAAAGGTGGTTATTTAGCGGGTGTCCTAGGAGAAAACTGGAAGGGTGTCGTTGAAAAAGCCTACGTTGATGCTGAAATGACTGGGAATAAGGCAAAAGCTGCAGGGCTAGTCTACTCCTCTCAAAATGGTGGAAATAACCATACAGTAGGTAAAGAAGGGGTCCTCAGAAATTCAGTTGCTAAAGGTTCGATCGAACTGAAAGAAGCTGTTCAGTCTGGTGGATTACTAGGGACCAACTGGGCCTTGGGTGCCATTGAAGACAACATCACCATGATGAAAGTCAAAACAGGTGAGATGGTCTTTGGTCACTCGGATATTGATGCGGACGACTACTTCACCTACTCAAGAACTAAACGGAATTACAGTGTGGAGGACGTGAGTGAAGGTAAGAAAACCTATAACAACTCCCGTAAAATCCCTAGCATTTCCCTTGCAGAAGCTGAGCAGAAAATTGAAGCAATGGGAATCACTGCTGCTACATTCACCAGTGACAAACCGATTGAAGATAGGCTCAATAACCTTGTCAACAAAGACGATCAATACAAGGCAATTGATGGCTACGATGCCGCTCGCGAACTTGCTTACCGCAATATTGCAAAATTGCAACCATTCTATAACAAAGAATGGATTGTTGACCAAGGAAATAAATTGGCTACGGGTAGTCCTCTCCTGACCAAGGAAGTCTTGTCTGTGACGGCCATGAAGGGCAATGATTTTGTAACCGAATTAGCTGATGCCGACCGTATCCTAATCCATTATGCAGATAAGACAAAAGATGTTTTTAGCATTACGCCAAAAGACTCTAAGGTCAAACAAGTCAAAGAGTACAGTGTGGCGGAGCTCGGTGAAGTGGTCTACACGCCGAATTTGGTTGACAAAGACCGGAGCGATCTCATTAGTGCCATTGTTGGAACATTAAATCCAGTCGAATTACAATCTGACCCAATCTACACGCACCTAGGTAGAACAGGACCTAACAAAGTCAATGCTATTAAGAACCTTTATCTTGAAGAATCCTTCAAAGAGGTGAAGGATAATTTGACTCACTTTGTGAAACAGTTGGTTGAAAATGAGGACCATCAATTGAACACGGATGAGGCTGCCAAACGGGCACTCATCAAGAAAATTGAAGATAACAAGGCGGCAGTTCTTTTGGGTCTCTCTTATCTCAACCGTTATTACGGAGTGAAATTTGATGATGTCCATCTCAAGCAACTCATGTTGTTTAAACCAGATTTCTATGGTAAGAATGTTGATGTCTTAGACCGCTTGATTGAAATCGGTTCAAAAGAAGACTATATCAAAGGAACTCGTACACACGATGCTTTCCGAGAAGTAGTAGCTAAACATACTCTTTCCGGTAATCTAAATGACTTCCTGAAATACAACATGGAACTCTTTACAAGCGATACAGACTTGAATGATTGGTTTATCAAAGCAACCAAAGACAATGTCTATATTGTAGAGCCAAAAACAACAACTCCTGAGTTTGCCGATAAGAAACATCGAGCATACGAAGGCTTAAATAACGATGTGCATGGTAAAATGATCTTGCCACTCTTGAACTTAAAAGATGCCCATATGTTCTTGATTTCAACCTACAATACAATGGCTTATAGTTCCTTCGAGAAATATGGTAAGAACACTGAAGCGGAACGAAATGCCTTCAAGTCGGAAATTGATAAGGTCGCAAAAGGGCAACAAAATTACCTAGATTTCTGGTCGCGTCTAGCAACGGATAAGGTTCGCAATCGACTCTTGAAGAGTAATAATATGGTGCCGACTCCTGTTCTTGATAACCAAAACTACAAAGGCATTAGTACAGATCGTTATGGACATACCAACAGTGGCAAAGACATCGCTCCAATCCGTGAATTGTACGGGCCTACCGATCGTTACCATGCGACAGATTGGCGGATGGGAGCAGTGGCGCGAATTTACGGAAACCCATATAAAGATGATTCTGTCTTCTTCATGGTGACGGATATGATCAGTGACTTTGGGGTTTCTGCTTTTACCCACGAAACGACGCACGTCAATGACCGTATGGTTTACTTGGGTGGTTGGAGACACCGAGAAGGAACTGATATTGAAGCCTTTGCCCAAGGGATGCTCCAAACTCCGTCAGTATCAAATCCAAATGGTGAGTACAAAGCCCTAGGTCTCAACATGGCTTATGAACGTCCAAACGATGGAAATCAATGGTATAACACTAATCCAAATGACCTTAAATCACGTGACGAAATTGATCGTTACATGAAGGGCTATAATGACACTCTCATGCTTCTGGATTACCTAGAAGGGGAAGCTGTATTGGATAAACATAGCAAGGACTTAAACAATGCTTGGTTCAAGAAGGTTGATAAACAATACCGAGGAGCGAACACCAAGAATCAATTCGATAAGGTTCGACCGTTGAGTGATGAGGAAAAAGCGATTGCTTTAAACACAGTAGATGACCTCATCACCAATAATTTCATGACCAACCGTGGTCCTGGAAATGGCGTCTATAATCCATCTGACTTTGGTTCAGCCTATGTGACTGTGCCGATGATGACAGGTATCTATGGTGGGAACACCAGTGAAGGGGCTCCTGGAGCTATGTCCTTCAAACACAATACCTTCAGAATTTGGGGTTACTATGGCTATGAAAAAGGCTTCCTAGGATATGCTTCGAACAAGTATAAACAAGAGTCCAAACAAGCTGGACTTGCCACTCTAGGAGATGATTTCGTTATTCAGAAAATTTCTGAAGGAAGATTTAACAACCTTGAAGATTGGAAGAAAGCTTACTTCAATGAAGTTGTAACAAGTGCCAAAAATGGAATTCAGGCTATTGACATCGATGGTAAAACCTACAATAGCTATGAAGACTTGAAACGTGCATTTGCTGAAGCAGTTGATAAAGATAAAGCTACCCTAAGTAACGGTTCTGTCAAATTTGACAATACTGTTTCACTGAAAGAAAAAATCTTTAAGAAATTGCTGCAAGAAACGGACAGTTTCAAAACCTCGATTTTCAAATAATCGAAGAACTCATCTGCTGAGCAGGTGAGTTTTTATGTTTGGTAAAATTAGGTCTCCTCCTGATAAAAATAGTATAAATTTTTATTGAAAATAAAAATAGACAAAGTGTCTAAAAATGATTAGAATCTTTTGAAAGCTAGTGATAAGAGGAATTTTGAAAGTATTGACAGAATTGCTATAAAACGTTTTCTTTCTATGCAAACATTTGACTATTATATCTTTTAGGAGTAAACTAGGGGAGTAAAATATATTTAAGGAGAATTCATCATGAATTTAACATTTTTAGGTCTTTGTTTAGCCTGTTTTGGTGTGTCACTTGCGGAAGGTTTGATGATGAGCAATCTGTTCAAATCTGCATCACGTCAACCAGAAATTATTGGTCAATTGCGTAGTCTCTTGATTCTTGGTGTTGCCTTTGTCGAAGGTACTTTCTTTGTAACTTTGGCCATGGCCTTCGTTATTAAATAGACAACTCTATTTAGAAAAGGAGGTGTCAAACCTTGGAAGAAAGTGTGAATCCAACCCTAAATATTGGACCAGTATCCTTTGATTTGACCCTACTTGCCATGTCTCTTGTAACTGTTTTGACGGTCTTTGCCTTTGTCTATTGGGCAAGTCGCAAAATGACCCTTCGTCCAAAGGGCAAGCAAAATGCTCTGGAGATGATTTATGATTTTGTTATCGGTTTTACCAAGGGAAACATTGGGGAACATTATATGAAGGATTACTCTTTATTTTTGTTTTCTCTCTTTCTCTTTATCTTGGTAGCCAATAATATTGGCTTGATGGCAAAAATTCAGACAACAAACGGTTATAACTTATGGACTTCCCCAACGGCTAACCTTGGATATGACCTATCTCTTTCATTTTTGATCACCCTGATTGCTCATGTGGAAGGAATTCGTCGCCGAGGCATTAAGGAATACTTGAAGGCTTTTGCAACACCAGGATTTATGACCCCAATGAACCTCCTAGAAGAGGTGACTAATTTTGCATCCTTAGCGATTCGGATCTACGGGAATATTTTTGCTGGTGAAGTCTTAGCATCCTTGTTACTAAGCTTGTCGCAACTGGCCTTTTATTGGTATCCAGCAGCCTTTGTTGGAAGCATGTTATGGACAGCCTTTTCGATTTTCATTTCATGTATCCAAGCTTATGTATTTACCATGTTGTCTTCGATGTACATTGGTAAAAAAATAAACGGTGAGGAAGAGTAAGTAGAGGAGGAGTAGAAGATGGATTTAACTATTGGTACCATTATTGGTGACTTTATTCTGATCGCTGGTTCCTTCCTATTACTAATCTTTTTAGTAAAGAAATATGCTTGGGGCAATATTACCAGTATTTTGGATGCGCGTGCTGAAAAAATTACCAATGATATTGATGAAGCAGAAGCAGCTCGTCAAAAAGCTGAGGAACTAGCAAGTAAACGTGAAGAAGAGTTGGCAGGTAGCCGCAAAGAAGCTGCGTCTATCGTCGAAAATGCAAAGGAAACTGCAGAAAAGAACAAATCTCAGATTCTTTCAGAAGCCACTCAAGAAGCAGTACGTTTGAAAGAAAAAGCGCAACAAGAAATTGCGCATAACAAAGAAGAAGCATTGAACAGTATCAAAGGCGATGTGGCAGACCTAACCGTCAACTTGGCAGGTAAATTGCTAAGCCAACAGTTGGACTCTGAAGGCCATCGCCAACTGATTGATCGCTACCTAAATGAATTAGGAGATGCCTAATGGACAAAAAGCAATTAATGGTAATTGAGAAATATTCCCAGCCTTTTGTTCAATTGGTATTTGAAAAGAATCAGCAAGATGACGTTTATGAAAAATTAAGTCAAATTAAGGCTGTTTTTGAAGAAACAGGCCTTGCTGCATTTTTAGCTCATATCGGTGTAGAGGATGAAGAGAAGGCGAAGAGTCTGCGACTTTTCCAAAACTCGGATTCAGCATTACTAGACCATTTGATTGAAGTGGTTATTCTCAATCATCGTGAAGCCTTATTTTATGATATTGTCAGAGTTAGTATGGAGCAAATTCAACAGGTGAGCAACTGTTTCGAAGTAACCGTATCTTCGGTTGCAGGACTCGATCAGACTCAAAAAGAGAAGTTGATCCCTATTATTGAAAAGAAATTTGGTATTCAAGTTCGTTCTCTAAAAGAAACATTGGATCCAGATTTGATTGGTGGTTTTGTGGTTTCAGCAAATCACAAGACGCTTGATACTAGTCTCAAACGTCAATTGCAAGTCATAAAAGCAAATTTGAAATAGAAAGTGGTGTGAATTTTGGCGATTAACGCACAAGAAATCAGCGCTTTAATTAAGCAACAAATTGAAAATTTCCAGCCAAATTTTGACGTCACTGAGACAGGTGTTGTAACCTACATTGGTGACGGGATTGCGCGTGCTCATGGCCTTGAAAATGCAATGAGTGGTGAGTTGTTGATCTTTGAAAACGGCTCATACGGGATGGCGCAAAACTTGGAAACGACAGATGTCGGGATTATCATCCTTGGAGACTTTACGGATATTCGTGAAGGAGACTCGATTCGTCGGACTGGTAAAATCATGGAAGTCCCTGCCGGGGATGCCTTGATTGGTCGGGTTGTCAATCCTCTAGGTCAGCCAGTGGATGGCTTGGGAGAAATCGTGACAGATAAATTCCGTCCAGTTGAAACACCAGCTCCTGGTGTTATGCAACGGAAATCTGTATCAGAGCCTCTACAAACTGGGTTGAAAGCCATTGATGCCCTCGTTCCAATTGGACGAGGCCAACGGGAATTGATCATCGGAGACCGTCAAACAGGGAAAACCTCGATTGCTATCGATACCATCTTGAACCAAAAGGATCAAGATATGATTTGTATCTATGTAGCGATTGGACAAAAAGAATCAACAGTTCGGACGCAAGTAGAAACTCTCCGTAAATACGGAGCTATGGATTATACGATTGTGGTAACCGCTTCGGCTTCTCAACCGTCTCCATTGCTTTATTTGGCACCTTATGCTGGGGTTGCTATGGCAGAAGAGTTCATGTATAACGGTAAACATGTTTTGATCGTCTATGATGATTTGTCAAAACAAGCCGTAGCCTACCGTGAATTGTCCCTTCTTCTTCGTCGTCCGCCAGGACGTGAAGCCTTTCCAGGGGATGTCTTCTACCTTCACAGCCGTTTATTGGAACGTTCTGCGAAAGTATCGGATGAATTGGGAGGCGGTTCCATTACTGCGCTTCCAATTATTGAAACGCAAGCAGGGGATATTTCCGCTTATATCGCTACTAACGTGATTTCGATTACAGATGGCCAAATCTTCTTGCAAGATAGCCTCTTTAACTCAGGAATTCGTCCAGCCATCGATGCGGGATCATCTGTATCACGGGTTGGTGGATCAGCCCAAATCAAGGCCATGAAGAAGGTTGCGGGGACTCTCCGTATCGACCTAGCTTCCTACCGTGAGTTGGAAGCCTTCACCAAGTTTGGTAGTGACTTGGATGCTGCTACTCAAGCCAAGTTGAACCGTGGTCGCCGGACTGTAGAAGTCTTGAAGCAACCGGTCCATGAACCATTAACTGTTGAAAAACAGGTGGTGATCTTGTATGCTTTGACACATGGATTCTTGGATAGTGTACCAGTTGATGATATCCTTCGCTTTGAAGAGGAATTGTTTGCCTTTGTAGAAGCGCATCATCCAGAAATCTATGAAACCATTCGTACGACCAAAGATCTTCCAAGTGAAGAAACAATGGATGCAGTGGTTACTGACTTTGTCAACCAATCAAGTTTCAAATAGAAATAGGAGTGGCAGATGGCAGTTTCTTTAAATGATATCAAAAATAAAATTGCATCGACAAAGAATACCAGTCAAATTACGAATGCTATGCAGATGGTATCTGCTGCCAAACTTGGGAAGTCTGAGCAAGCTGCAAAGGACTTCCAAATTTACGCATCTAAGGTTCGTAAACTATTGACAGACCTCTTACATGGACACGAGGCTGAGAATGCTAAGTACCATCCATTTTTAAAGAGTCGCCCTGTAAAAAAGACAGCCTATATTGTGATTACGTCAGACCGTGGACTTGTTGGAGGCTACAATGCATCTATTCTTAAGTCTGTCATGGAACTAAAGGAAGAATACCATCCAACAGGTGAGGATTTTGAGGTCATCTGTATTGGAAGTATTGGGGCAGATTTCTTTAGAGCAAGAGGCATCCAGCCGGTTTATGAACTTCGTGGTCTAGCCGATCAACCAAGCTTTGATGAAGTACGGAAGATTATTAATAAGACGGTCCAAATGTATCAAAATGAATTGTTTGATGAATTGTATGTCTGTTATAATCACCATGTCAACAGTTTGACTAGTCAGTTGCGGGTAGAGCAAATGCTTCCGATTATTGACTTGGACCCCAAGCAAGCAGATGAAGATTATATCTTGAATCTGGAGTTGGAATCAGACCGCGATGCGATTTTGGATCAATTGCTTCCACAGTTTGCGGAAAGTATGATTTATGGAGCCATTATTGATGCAAAAACAGCTGAAAATGCTGCTGGTATGATGGCTATGCAAACAGCAACAGACAATGCCAAGAAGGTAATTGATGAATTGACCATTCAATACAACCGAGCTCGTCAGGCAACCATTACGCAAGAAATTACGGAAATTGTTGCAGGGGCGAGTGCGCTTGAGTAGTTGATTCGATGCACATTTTAACAATACAAAATTAAGCTTGATGGTATGTATTAACAAGCTTAGAAACTTAATAGAATAGGAGAATGACATGAGTTTAGGCAAAATTTCTCAGGTTGTAGGTCCTGTCGTTGACGTAGCTTTTGCTGCGGGTGATAAACTCCCTGAGATAAATAATGCGCTTGTAGTCTATAAAAATGACCAACAAAAATCAAAAGTCGTTCTTGAAGTAGCTCTTGAACTTGGGGATGGTGTTGTTCGCACCATTGCCATGGAATCAACAGATGGCTTGACTCGTGGAATGGAAGTATTGGACACTGGTCGTCCAATCTCTGTGCCTGTTGGAAAAGAAACTCTTGGACGGGTCTTTAACGTCTTAGGAGACACCATTGACTTGGAAGAAGCATTTCCAGAAGATGCTCCTCGTGAATCGATTCATAAAAAAGCTCCATCCTTTGATGAGCTTTCTACTTCAGAAGAAATTCTTGAAACAGGGATCAAGGTCATTGACCTCCTTGCCCCTTACCTGAAAGGTGGGAAGGTCGGCCTTTTCGGTGGTGCCGGAGTTGGGAAGACCGTCTTGATTCAAGAATTGATCCACAACATTGCCCAAGAGCACGGTGGGATCTCTGTATTTACAGGAGTTGGAGAACGGACTCGTGAAGGGAATGACCTCTACTGGGAAATGAAGGAATCTGGCGTTATCGAAAAAACAGCCATGGTCTTTGGACAAATGAACGAACCACCAGGAGCACGGATGCGTGTAGCTCTTACTGGTTTGACCATTGCGGAATACTTCCGTGATGTTGAAGGTCAGGACGTTCTCTTGTTCATCGACAATATCTTCCGTTTCACCCAAGCTGGTTCAGAAGTATCAGCCCTTTTGGGACGGATGCCATCAGCCGTTGGTTACCAACCTACTTTGGCAACTGAAATGGGACAATTGCAAGAACGGATTACCTCAACCAAGAAAGGTTCTGTTACATCAATCCAAGCCATTTATGTGCCAGCCGATGACTATACAGATCCTGCCCCAGCAACAGCTTTCGCCCATTTGGACTCTACAACCAACTTGGAACGTAAATTGGTTCAATTGGGGATTTACCCTGCTGTGGACCCATTGGCATCTAGCTCTCGTGCCCTTTCTCCAGACATCGTAGGAGAAGAGCACTATGCAGTGGCTTCTGAGGTCAAACGCGTCCTTCAACGTTACCATGAATTGCAAGATATCATTGCTATCTTAGGAATGGATGAATTGTCTGATGATGAAAAGACCTTGGTAGCTCGTGCTCGTCGCATTCAGTTCTTCCTGTCTCAAAACTTTAACGTTGCGGAACAATTTACTGGTCAACCAGGTTCCTATGTACCGGTTGCAGAAACTGTTCGTGGCTTTAAGGAAATTTTGGATGGAAAGCATGACCACTTGCCTGAGGATGCCTTCCGTGGTGTCGGTTCGATCGAAGATGTGATTGCTAAAGCTGAGAAAATGGGATTCTAAGAAGAGGTGAAAGATGAGTCAAATGAACGTCCAAATCGTTACACCGGATGGACTGGTTTATGATCATCGTGCCGCATTTGTATCTGTCAAGACAATTGATGGTGAATTAGGGATTTTACCTCGTCATATCAATACCATTGCGGTTTTGGCTGTAGACCAAGTGAAGGTCCGTCGGATCGATGACGAAAAACACATTGATTGGATCGCCGTGAATGGTGGGATTATCGAAGTGGCAGATAATGTCATTACCATCGTAGCGGATTCGGCGGAACGCGCTCGAGACATTGATATTAGCCGTGCTGAGCGTGCAAAATTGCGTGCTGAAAAAGCCCTTGAAGAAGCCAAAGATCAACATTCAGTTGATATGGAGCGTCGTGCAAAAATTGCCCTTCAACGCGCTATTAACCGGATTAATGTCGGAAATCGATTATAAAAGTAAAAAGAAGTTGATTGGATCGACTTCTTTTTTTGTCCTCGAAGGATGGTATGAAGAAGAAAAGGGGAGAGTTCTTATGGTATAATAGGGGTATGATTCAGATGATATTTACTTTTTGTAGCCACTTATTGTTTATTTCTTTTGCCTACCACCTTCTTTCAACGGTGGTTCAGTGGGAGCGTTTTTTAAAGGTGACTGCCGGTACAGCCGTGAAAATTCGGCTTCTAATATTATTCATCAGTATCAGTCTGGGATACTTGACTAGTAGCTTTTTTATTAGTGTTTATGAATTCAGTCGACATCTCTTCAATGGAAACTTTTAGCTTCTTTTTTAATGAATTTATGGTATGATAGTAGTCGTGACTGAATGAAATGGAGTAATAACGAGTATGGACAAAATTATTGTAAATGGTGGTCAAAATCGCCTAGTTGGAACTGTAAAGATTGAAGGAGCAAAGAATGCAGTCCTTCCCCTTTTAGCAGCATCTGTTTTGGCCAGTGAAGGAACAACGACCTTGACCAATGTTCCTGTTTTATCTGATGTCTTTACAATGAATAATGTCGTTCGTGGCTTGAACACTCAAGTTACGTTTGATGAGGAGACCAATACAGTAGTCGTTGATGCGACTCAACCATTAACAGAAGAAGCGCCTTACAAATATGTCAGCAAGATGCGAGCTTCGATCGTCGTTTTAGGCCCTGTCTTGGCTCGGAATGGTCATGCCAAAGTTTCCATGCCGGGTGGATGTACCATTGGTAGTCGTCCAATCGATTTGCACTTGAAGGGCTTGGAAGCTATGGGGGCTAAGATCACTCAAACCGCGGGCTATATTGAAGCAAAAGCAGATCGTCTTCATGGGGCGCATATCTATATGGATTTCCCATCTGTAGGTGCCACCCAAAATATCATGATGGCAGCGACACTAGCAGAAGGCACCACTGTTATCGAAAATGCAGCCCGCGAACCTGAGATTGTGGATTTGGCTTCTCTTTTAAATAAAATGGGCGCTAAGGTGCGTGGAGCTGGAACAGAAACCTTGACGATTGTTGGGGTAGATCGCTTGCATGGAGCGGTTCACAATGTTGTTCAAGACCGAATTGAAGCAGGAACCTTCATGGTTGGTGCAGCCATGACGGGTGGTGACGTTTTAATTGAAGATGCTATTTGGGAACACAACCGCCCTCTTCTTTCTAAGATGCAAGAAATGGGTGTTGAGGTAACGGAAGAAGAAAATGGTATTCGCATTCGCTCAGATATCTCTAAATTGAAACCAGTGACGGTAAAAACCCTGCCTTATCCAGGCTTCCCGACAGATATGCAAGCCCAATTTACAGCCTTGATGGCTATGGCTTCTGGGGAATCTACTATGATTGAAACGGTCTTTGAGAATCGTTTCCAACACTTAGAAGAAATGCGTCGGATGGGCTTACACTCAGATATCATGCGAGATACAGCCCGCATTCAAGGTGGAGCTAGCTTACAAGGGGCTGAAGTGATGTCGACAGACTTGCGTGCTAGTGCGACCTTGATTTTAATGGGGCTTGTAGCTGAGGGAGAAACCAAAGTGAGCAAGTTAACACACCTTGACCGTGGATATTTTAAATTCCATGAGAAATTGGTGGCTCTTGGAGCAGATGTACGTCGTGTGAAGGAAGATGATGATGAAAACTAAATTAAAAGCAATCGGGAAACAACTAGGCATCGTTTTACTTGTTGTCTTTATCTTAGTCATTGTCTTTGCCCTTGGTCTGGTCATTGGCTACGGGGTGATTGGAAATGGTAAAGACCCTTGGGCCATCCTTTCAACAGAAACTTGGAAGGAAATCCTACAGAAATTTACAGGTAAGTAACTATTTATCAAAAAGAGGAGCTTGAGATTGTAATCCCAGGCTCTTTCCCATTCAGTAGAAATAGAGGAAACCATTGTGGCAAACGATCAACAAAAACCACTTAAAATGAAAAAATCGGGACAAACCTTACTAGGCTTGGTGGTAGCTGCAGCTCTCTCAATCGGCGGGTATTATTTTAGTCAACCCCAGCCAATCGCTAGTCACTCTCAAGTTCAAACGGTTGTCACTTCGAGTCAAGAAGTAACACCAAGTAAAGAACTAGCAGAGAGTGTTCTGACGGATGGTGTTCGTGCGAAACTGGGTAAGAGCATTCAGTGGAACGAAGCAGGAGCTTTCATCATAAATCAGAACAAAACTAATCTGGATGCGGATGTTGCGAGTCTCCCTTATGCAGATACCAAGACAAAAACAGTAAAAGGACGAGAAATTCCTACGGTTGCCAACGCTTTGATGACCAAGGCGACTC
This sequence comes from Streptococcus rubneri, assembly GCF_004785935.1. Taxonomy (GTDB): domain Bacteria; phylum Bacillota; class Bacilli; order Lactobacillales; family Streptococcaceae; genus Streptococcus; species Streptococcus rubneri. The sequence goes on from NZ_SRRP01000001.1 coordinate 217,076, forward strand.
GTCAATACCAAAAAAGAGAACAAATGGACATAGATTGGACGCCAGCTGGTTGGCACCAAGTGACTAATTTAGCTGGCGAATATGACCATGCGGTTGATCGAGGCCATCTTTTGGGTTATGCCTTGATAGGAAAACTGGATGGTTTTGATGCTTCAACCAGTAATCCAAAGAATATAGCTGTCCAAACAGCTTGGGCTAACCAAGCGCGTGATAGAGACTCTACTGGTCAAAATTATTATGAAACCCTCGTTCGCAAAGCATTAGACAAAAATAAGCGGGTCCGCTACCGGGTGACCCTCCATTATGCTACAGAACAGGATTTAGTTCCTGTCGGTAGTCAAATTGAAGCAAAATCTAGAGATGGAAGTCTAGAGTTTAACGTTTTTGTACCAAATGTTCAAAGTGGGATTAGTTTAGACTATGAAACAGGTCAAGTGACAGTTTATCAGTGATGATTAGTAGGTGAGAGAAGGTTAAAGGTTGTTTTAGTCCTTCTCTTTTCTATTCTAAAACGACTCATAAGCCTTGGTCAGAAGGAACTACTTGGATGTGAATTCGTTCTGACCAAGCCTTTTTGACTGAATTGAATCTTTCTTTAGGATTGTTTAAGAAAACTATGATAGAATAGTATTCTTATAAGATCTACATGAGAGGTCTTCCGGACGAAAGGAGGGGCTTGTGAAAACAATTTTTTCAATGATTCGGTTTATGATTCGAGCCATTTGGAGTCTATTTTGGGGATTATTTTGGACACTTGCCCTTAGCTTTGCCTTGATGGTCGGGATCCTTTTTTTCTCTGGTAAAACTGGTAAGGGGATGGATGGAGTCAGTCGGGCTGTAGAGACGGTTGTTAACCAGGTAGAAGCCTATCTCAATAGAGACGGGAGCTTTGGTAGTCCTAGTGATCAAACAGCCCAGGATGGAGTGACCACGGATGGTCATACTGCTACAGGAGCCCGCTGGGACCAACCCAAGGCAACAGTTTATATAGATCCTACGATTGATAGGGCCTTTGTTCGTGCCTATCAAGAAGCGGTAAAAGCCTGGAATCAGACAGGAGCCTTTACCTTTCAGTTTGTCAAAACAGAAGAGGAGGCTGATGTTATCTTGACGCAGATGGATGATGCGACGGTTTCGGCAGCAGGCGAGGCCGAATCCCAAACCAATGTTTTAACCAATCGATTTCAGAAGGTGACAGTCCGTCTCAATCGCCACTATTTATTGAGCTGGAAATATGGCTACTCCAATCAACGGATTGTCAACACAGCTGAGCATGAATTAGGCCATGCTATTGGTCTCGATCACAATGAAGAAGAATCAGTCATGCAGTCAGCGGGCTCCTTTTACAGCATTCAAGAAATGGATATCCAAGCTGTTCGTCAACTATACAAGGAGTAAGGATGATCAAACGCATACTGTATCTTATTCGAACCTTTCCAGAACAAGTGGCACTCTTCGTGTTTAACTCTGGAATCTTTCTTTGGATATCCCAAAAAGGTCAAGCAATTTCCCATGAATTAGGCATTCAACAGGCTTGGGAAAACTATGCTCCTGAGGGAGTCCGTCAATTTTTCGGGGACAATAAGGAAGCTGTTCAAGCTTTCTTCTCCCATTCGGCCATTACTTGGCTGATTGGCTCCATGATTATCCTGCTTGTGATTCGCTTTGTGAAGGGAGTCATCAAATGGGGCTTGTTTTTGCTGGTGATTGGCATCGGGCTTTTCCTAGCCTATCAGTACAGTCAAATAGCTTCCAATGTCTCAGTCGTTTAAAAATAGTTAAAGGTCAAGCGCGTCTAGCGTTTGGCCTTTTCTTCAATTGTCAATTTGTCAAAAGTAAGGTACAATGAAACTATGATTATTTTACAAGCCAACAAAATTGAACGCTCTTTTGCAGGGGAGGTTCTTTTTGATAATATCAGCCTGCAAGTGGATGAACGGGACCGGATTGCCCTGGTCGGAAAGAATGGAGCTGGCAAGTCGACGCTCTTAAAAATCTTGGTGGGAGAAGAAGAGCCGACTTCTGGGGAAATCAATAAAAAACGGGACCTTTCCCTCTCTTATCTAGCTCAAGATAGCCGCTTTGAGTCATCCAATACCATCTACGATGAAATGCTCCATGTCTTTGACTCTCTCCGTAAGACGGAGAAAACTTTACGGCAGATGGAGCTTGAGATGGGGGAAAAAACTGGAGCTGACTTAGAAAAGCTCATGCAGGATTATGACCGTCTATCGGAAGAATTCCGTCAGGCTGGTGGCTTCACCTATGAGGCAGATATCCGCGCTATTCTAAATGGCTTCAAGTTTGATGAGTCCATGTGGCAGATGAAGATTGAAGAGCTGTCTGGTGGGCAAAATACCCGTCTGGCTCTGGCCAAGATGCTTTTAGAAAAACCAAATCTTTTGGTACTGGACGAGCCGACCAACCACTTGGATATTGAGACCATTGCCTGGTTGGAAAACTACCTGGTCAATTATAGTGGGGCCCTTCTCATTGTCAGTCACGACCGCTATTTCCTAGATAAGGTCGCTACCATTACACTGGACTTGACCAAGCATTCTTTGGACCGCTATGTCGGCAATTACTCCAGCTTTGTGGAACAAAAAGAACAAAAGCTTCTGACCGAAGCCAAGAACTACGAGAAGCAACAAAAAGAAATAGCTGCTCTGGAAGACTTTGTCAATCGCAATTTGGTGCGGGCGTCGACCACCAAACGGGCCCAGTCTCGACGCAAGCAGTTGGAAAAAATGGAGCGTCTAGACAAGCCTGAAGCTGGGACCAAGTCTGCCCATATGACCTTCCATTCTGATAAGGCCTCTGGCAATGTTGTTTTGACAGTAGAAGAGGCGGCTGTCGGCTATGATGATCAAATCCTGTCCGAGCCGATCAATCTGGATATCCGTAAGATGAATGCGGTCGCTATTGTAGGACCAAATGGGATCGGGAAATCTACTCTTATCAAGTCTATTGTCGGGCAGATTCCTTTCATCAAGGGGGAAGCCCGTTTTGGAGCCAATGTCGAGGTGGGCTACTATGACCAGACCCAAAGTAAACTAACCCCTCATAACAGTGTCTTGGATGAGCTCTGGAATGACTTTAAACTGACACCAGAAGTGGAAATTCGCAATCGCCTAGGAGCTTTCCTTTTCTCAGGGGACGATGTCAAGAAAACCGTCGGCATGCTGTCGGGAGGAGAGCGGGCGCGCCTGCTCTTAGCCAAGCTTTCTATGGAGAATAATAACTTCTTGATTCTAGATGAGCCGACCAACCACTTGGACATCGATAGCAAGGAAGTACTGGAAAATGCCTTGATTGATTTTGATGGGACCCTGCTCTTTGTCAGCCACGACCGCTACTTTATCAATCGGGTAGCGACCCAAGTCTTAGAACTCTCAGAAGAGGGCTCGACCCTTTATCTGGGAGACTATGATTATTATCTGGAGAAAAAAGCAGAGTTAGAGGCCCTTGCTGCAGCGCAAGCAGAAGCTGAGCCCGCTTCTTCAACGGAAGAAGTCACCAGCAATGATTATCACTTGCAAAAGCAAAATCAAAAGGAACTCCGCAAAATCACCCGTCGCATTGAGCAATTGGAAGCAGAGATGGAAGAGCTGGATCAAAAAATCCAAGCCATCACTGAGACCATGCATAGCACCAATGATGCAGCCGACTTAGTTCAACTCCAGAGTGACCTGGACCAACTGACTGTCCAGCAGGAAGCGGTCATGGAAGAGTGGGCAGAACTGTCAGAGCAGGTGGAATAGATGGAAGATTTAGGCAAAGTTTTTCGTGAATTTCGAATCAGTAAAAATTATTCATTGAAAGAAGCTGCAGACCACCAATGAAACCGGCGAACTCATGGAGAGCCAGTAGCAAATCGACCAGCTGACTGCCACCTAAGAAGAAGCCATGCTAGAATGGGAAGAATTAGCGGAGAAAGTGTAGTTTTCTAATTTGCCTAAGGAGAACATTATGACGACTGAAAATGATTGGTTTATGAAGCAGATTAAAGGTGTAGCCGATATAATTGGTACAACTTTGCGCCTACAGATTCAGAATTTAGATTTGGGGCAGTACGAGGATGAGGAAGGAAAACTCATCAACGGGAATCACTATCTTCAGCAAGTTTTAGAAGAGTAGCGCTTTGCAGAGGCCATTTCTTTTGTTGAAGAGCAGATGAAACGCCTACCTCTTCATCAGTATGATCTATTGGTTGATTGGCTGATTTCTTACTTAAGACAATTAGATTTTTCCGTTAAAGAAGAACATGGATTCTACGAAGGATACTTGCAAGAGTTAGAAAGGTACTTAAAGGAATTTAAGTGGTAATCAAATGGAAGATTTAGGCAAAGTTTTTCGTGAATTTCGAATCAGCAAAAATTATTCGTTAAAAGAAGCTGCGGGAGAAGCTTGCTCGACCTCCCAGTTATCCCGTTTTGAATTGGGGGAGTCGGATCTTGCTACGTCTCGCTTCTTTGAGATATTAGACAATATCCATGTGTCGATTGAAAATTTTATGGATAAGGCTAGAAATTTCCAACACCATGAGCATGTGGCCTTGATGGCTCAGATTATTCCGCTTTACTATGCAAATGATATTGCTGGTTTTCAAAGGCTTCAAGGAGAACAACTTGAAAAGGCTAAACGCTCGACCAATCCCCTCTATTTTGAATTGAACTGGATTTTGTTACAAGGGCTGATTTGCCAGAGAGATGCCAGCTACACGATGAAGCAAAGTGATCTGGAAAAGGTGGCAGATTATCTCTTTCAAACGGAAGAATGGACCATGTATGAGTTGATCCTCTTTGGCAATCTTTATAGCTTTTATGATGTGGATTATGTCACTCGGCTTGGTAGAGAAGTGATGGAGCGGGAAGATTTCTACAAGGAAATTGGTCGCCATCGAAAACTGGTCTTGATTCTAGCCCTCAATTGTTACCAGCATTGTTTAGAACACCGTTCTTTTGAAAATGCTAGTTATTTTGAAGTCTACGTGGATAAAATTATTGGCAAGAGCATCAAACTCTACGAACGCAATGTCTTTCATTATCTCAAGGGATTTGCTCTCTATCAGAAGGGGCAAACAGAAGAAGGGCGTCAGCAAATGCAAGAGGTTATGCATATTTTTGATGTGCTAGGTCTTCCAGAGCAGGTAGCTTACTATCAAGAACACTATGATAAATTTGTAATAGATGAATGTTCCTAAATAAGGGAGAGATAAGGGAGATTTTATGAACCGACATGCGGTCCAATTAATTAGTCGTGGAGCGATTACCAAAATTGGAAATATGCTCTATGATTATGGGAATAGTGTCTGGCTGGCCTCAATGGGGACTATAGGAAAGACGGTATTAGGAATCTATCAGATTTCTGAGTTAGTGACAGGGATCCTCGTGAATCCTTTTGGAGGGGTGATTTCAGACCGTTTTTCCCGTCGCAAGATTTTGATGACGACCGACTTGGTGTGTGGTCTCCTGTGTTTGGCGATTTCTTTTATCAGAAATGATCGTTGGATGATTGCGGCTCTGATTGTTGCTAATATTGTTCAGGCCATTGCCTTTGGTTTTTCTCGACCTGCCAATAAAGCCATTATTACAGAAGTTGTGGAGAAAGAAGAGATTGTAACCTATAATGCGCACTTGGAGCTGGTCTTACAAGTTGTTAGTGTCAGTTCTCCCGTGTTTTCTTTCCTAGTTCTACAATTTGCCAGTCTCCATGCGACCCTCTTACTAGATGCGCTGACCTTTTTCATTGCCTTTGTCCTAGTGGCATTCCTTCCGAAAGAAGTAGCAAAGGTTCAAGAAAAGAAACAGTTTACGGGGAAAGATATTTTTTCTGATATCAAGGAGGGGTTAGACTATATCTGGCATCAGAAAGACATTTTCTTTCTCTTGTTGGTAGCTTCCGGCGTTAATTTCTTTTTTGCGGCTTTTGAGTTTTTACTTCCATTTTCCAATCGACTCTACGGGGGCAAGGGGGCTTATGCGACCATCTTAACATTGGGAGCTATTGGATCTATTCTAGGAGCACTTGTTGCCAATAAAATTACATCAAGTATGAAAATTCTCCTGTTTTTACTTATCATGGCAGGTGTAGGAGTGTTCATGATGGGCTTGCCTCTTCCGACTTATCTTTCCTTGTCGGGAAATCTGGTCTGTGAATTTTTTGTGACCATTTTCGACATTCACGTTTTTACTCAAGTGCAAACCAAGGTGGAAGATGATTATCTGGGGAGAGTCTTGAGTACGATTTATACTTTGGCTGTTCTCTTTATGCCCATCGCCAAAGGTTTGATGACTTGGTTGCCAAGTGTCCGAGTAGAATCCTTTCTCCTGATTGGAGCTGGAGTTATTCTCTTTTCACTCTTGGCTCAGCTAGTAGCTAAGCAGCTTCAATCAAAAGAACAGTAGGGATCCTTTTATAAAATTGTAATTTATTAATTTTCCCAAATAGGGGACAAAATGAAAACCTCTTTCATGAACTGATACAATAGTTTCAGAAAATGAAGGAGGTTTTTTTATGAATCGACACGCAGTCCAATTAATTGCTCGTGGGGCGATCAATAGAATGGGAAATATGCTCTATGATTATGGGAACAGTGTCTGGCTGGCCTCGATGGGGACTATAGGAAAGACAGTGTTGGGGATTTATCAAATTTCTGAACTTGTCACCTCCATTCTAGTCAATCCATTTGGAGGCGTGATCTCAGACCGTTTTTCCCGTCGCAAGATTTTGATGACGACCGACTTGGTGTGTGGTCTTCTTTGTTTGGCGATTTCTTTTATCAGGAACGATCGTTGGATGATTGCAGCCCTGATTGTTGCCAATATTGTTCAGGCCATTGCCTTTGCATTTTCTCGTACGGCCAACAAAGCCATCATCACTGAGGTCGTAGAGAAGGACGAGATTGTGACCTATAATGCCCGCTTGGAGTTGGTCTTACAGGTTGTCGGTGTTAGCTCACCTGTGTTCTCTTTCCTTGTTTTACAATTTGCCAGTCTCCATGCTACCCTCTTACTAGATGCGCTGACCTTTTTCATCGCCTTTGTCCTAGTGGCATTCCTTCCGAAAGAAGAAGCCAAAGTTCAAGAAAAGAAAGGGCTTACGGGAAAAGATATTTTTTCGGATATCAAGGATGGATTGCACTATATCTGGCATCAGAAAGAGATTTTCTTCCTTCTCTTGGTGGCTTCCAGCGTCAATTTCTTTTTTGCAGCTTTTGAGTTTTTACTTCCATTTTCCAATCGACTCTACGGGGTCAAGGGCGCTTATGCGACCCTCTTAACTTTGGGGGCTATTGGCTCCATCATCGGAGCCTTGATTGCTAATAAATTTAAATCAAGCATGGAGATGCTTCTCTTCTTATTGATTTTAACAGGAGTGGGAGTGTTCATGATGGGCTTGCCCCTTCCGCATCTTCTTTCCTTTTCTGGAAATTTGGTCTGTGAACTCTTTATGACGATTTTTAACATCCACTTTTTTACCCAGGTTCAAACCAAGGTAGAAGGAGACTATCTGGGCAGGGTCTTAAGCACCATTTTTACCCTAGCCATTCTCTTTATGCCCATCGCAAAAGGCTTGATGACCTGGTTACCTAGTGTTCGAGTAGAATCCTTTCTCCTGATTGGAGCTGGTGTTATTCTACTCTCAGTGATTGCATCAGTCTATGCTAAACGATTTAGTCATATTCCTGTTTAGAGAGAAGGCTACAATATTTTACAGGAAATACCAGGTTAAAGACCTTGAAAAGGTAGACTTTTTCAAGGTTTTTTTTCATGGCGAGACCTCTTAGAAAGTTGACTCTTCCGTATTTAGTTTGATGGAAGGGAGGTTTAGAAAAGAGTAAAAAAGAAAACCTATTTTGGGAAAGTAATTTCCGGTTCCTATCCTGAGCTTTTTCTGGTAAAATCTAAATAAGTGATGCCTTACTAGAGATGGTTAGCTTCCCAGTCTATCCGACTGGAGTAGTTTTGTCCAATCTTTTTATAGCATAAGTTCTCTTGTTTTGAGAATCATGCCTTCTAATTCATTTTAGCTAGTTTGGCAGTTGACCATTTTCATGTTGTGGGGAATATATGATAGGGACCCGGCAAGGACTTGATTATGAGTCGCTTGATAGCCTTTCGTTCTAGGGATATGATCAATCGATTCTTTTATTAAGTTTAGTTGAAAATGAGAAGGAGATGGTCTTGTTTGACTAACGAGAAGTAGACCATGTATACTTGTCACCAGAAGGGATGAAGTTTCCTTGGGACCGGTTTGCTAGTTCTTCATCAGATAAGAAGGAAAATGTAAATGAATAAAAATGTATTTAGAAGATCATTAGGAATTTGGTTATTGGTGATAGGATTGCTGGTTTATAGCTATTTTCAGGCAATACCAGGTTTACATTCCCTTGAGCCCCCTCAAAAATTGTATAAGCAAGGCTTCGTTTATAAGTCGAAAGATAGTGAGGATGTTTTGGCAGTAAAAGTATTGGACATAGATCTAATTCCAGTTAAAACAGATGAGGCCCAATACTTTTTAATTAAGCATGAATATGGCGTTACGGCCATGAAGGCAACTTATCATACGGTCTATTCATTGCTTCAAATGAAAGCTAGATTTCCTAATCAAGATAACCCACTAGAATCAGGTGGATTCTATCTAAGTGTTATAGTGATTCCTGAGGTGGAAAAAAGACGGAAAAAAAGTGACGTGGTTCATATTAGTCAGTCTTTTAAACAAAGGCTTGAAGAAAAATTCCATCAAAGTGCTCTCTCAAAAGGTAATTCTAGTATCGACTTGACTCATCTTCTAAAATCAATGCAAGAGGAAAGTCGGGTGAATTTATTTGCCAAGCCTGTATTTATTGCCCTTGTTGCTTTCTTCTTTACCTTAAAGGCTATCAGTCTGATGTTTCGACTGCGCAGGAAGTTTAGACGGTTTGATTCCTTATTTCCAGCCTATGCCTCTCATACAGACCAATTGATTAAAGATGCGGACTATAGTGACAAAAAACTGGAACTCCTTGTGCACCAGGGCATTCTCGTATTTTATGGTATGGATTTTGAAATACTGCCAGTAGATGACATTGAAGAAATCAAACTGTTTAGGGTTCGTAGAAAGAGTTTTTATCGCTACAAGATGAAGATTATCTTTTATTCAAGTCGCCGGCCTTATGTTTTTGAAATTAAAAAAAGATATATAGAAGCTTATTATCCCTTCATCAAGTATTTGAGAAGTCTTGCACCAATCGTTGTTGAAGATGGATGGAAGATGAATTACAGGTAAAGGGATTGGGGCTGATAATCTACAAATAATCCTAAAAAGTGACTCGAGGCAGGTGATGGTGCTTCGAGTCTTTTTGTCTCATCTATCTTTTTCTGGCTAAAAAAATGAGAGAGGAATCATACATTCTGATTAAAAGCGAACAGAGGAATCCTGAACTCCTAGAATCAATTAGTGGCTCTTGGGAAAAGTAGCATGAGATTTTCAAGGACCTCTTTCAAGCTAAAATCTTGCTGAATTGATGTAAGTCTATGAGGCGTATATCTGTACTCTATGTGAAGGAGAGTTAGATGAGAAAACCTGTTTTCGGAAAGCAATTTCAGGTCTCTTTTCCTATCTTTTTCTGGTAAAATAAAAATAAGTGATGTCATACCATCAATGATGAGCTTCTCAGTCAATCGAACTGGTGAGGCTTTCTTCATTCTTTTTTAGTAGAAGTTCTCTTGCTTTGAGAATCATATCTTCTAATTCGTTTTAGCCAGTTTGGAGGGGACAAATGAAAAAATATTATCGCTTATTGAAGGACTGTTTTGAGGACAAAGATTCGGTTTTAACAGAGTTAATCAACTTAGAAGCGATCCAACATCTTCCAAAAGGGACAGAATTTTTCGTCAGTGATCTTCACGGCGAGTACGGGGCTTTTGATTACTTGTTGAGAAATGGTTCGGGCATCGTTCGCAAGAAAATCGAAGAGTGCTTTGAAGAGACTAGATCAGAAAAGGAAAAAGATAATCTAGCTTTTGTCATCTATTACCCTGAAGAGAAAATCAAGTGGGAAGTGGAGAAGGAAGGACTTCCAGCAACTCAAAAGATGCTAGCAGACATGGTGCCGGATCTGGTTCAACTGGTTCAGTATATTGGAAGCAAGTATACTCGTTCTAAAATTCGTAAACTCATGCCTCGGCACTTTAGCTATATTATTGAAGAACTTTTGGCTGAGATTGAACGATGTGCCAACAAAGAGCAGTACTTCCAGATAATCATTGACAAGGTTCGGTATCTTGGGAAGTTAGAATTCCTCATCATTACTTTAGCCGAGTTGATTCAGAGCTTAGCTGTCGATCACCTTCATGTTGTGGGGGACATTTATGATAGGGGGCCAGCTCCTGACTTGATCATGGACCGCTTGATGGCCTTTCGTTCAGTAGATATTCAATGGGGGAATCACGATGTAACCTGGATGGGAGCCATGGCTGGTTCTTTGATATGTATGGTGAACAATATTCGGATTGCTGCTCGTTACAACAGTTTAAGCTTAATTGAAGACTGCTACGGGATCAATCTTCGTCCCTTGATTACTTATAGCCAGACCCATTATCGTCCTGAGCCTTCCTTTGATCCGATATTAGACGAAGGGGATATTAGCCAAGAGGAAAGAGTCCTTCTCAACCAATTGCAACAGGCTACAGCAATCCTACAGTTTAAGTTAGAGGATGCCTTGATTGAGAGACAAGCTGACTTTCAGATGGGACATCGGCAAGTGCTACGAAAGATCAATTATGAAGCAGGCACGATTAGCCTAGGTCAAGCAACTTATCCTTTGAAAGACTTCAATGCTTCTTGTATTGATCCTGAGAATCCTGGCCGCCTAACAGAAGAAGAAGAAGCCCTGTTGGGCCAATTAAGACAAAACTTCCAATCTTCTGAACGGTTGAAGCGGCATGTTGATTTTCTCTTCGAGCAAGGATCCATGTATCTAGCTTATAATGATGTCTTACTCTATCATGGCTGTATCCCGATGCATGATAATGGTGATTTCAAATCCTTGCGCATCCAGCAAACTTCCTATAGTGGAAAAGCCTTATTGGATTTCTTTGAAGAGCAAATACGGAAGTCCTATCGTCGTCCAGATATCAATGAGGATTTGGCAACAGACCTGTTCTGGTATCTGTGGGTGGGAGAATCTTCCTCCTTGTTTGGAAAGACTGCCATGACCACCTTTGAGCGTTACTACATAGAGGATAAGGCAAGTCATGAAGAAAAGAAGAATCCCTATTATACCCTTCGACAGTATCCGGACATTTGTGAACGGATACTGCAAGAGTTTGGTGTAGATCCTCAGCATCATATTGTCAATGGTCATACTCCTGTTCGAGAAATCGATGGAGAAAATCCAATCAAGGCAGATGGTCGTCTCTTAGTCATTGATGGAGGCTTTGCCAAGGGCTACCAAAAAACAACGGGACAAGCGGGCTACACCTTAGTGTCCAATAGTTATGGTCTAGAATTAGTGGCCCATAAACCATTTGAGAATATAGCAACAGTCTTAGCAGGTCAAGCTGGAATTATGTCTACTAAACGATTGGTGGAATTGGCAACCCATCGTAAGCTAGTTAAGGATACAACGATTGGGAAAAAATTATCCCAAGAGATTCAAGATTTAGAATGGCTCTATCGTCACTATGAGGACTATTGAGGAAGAGATTGTAGGATAGAATTGCGAGAGTTTGAGCAAAGAAAAAAGCACTGGAATTGGTTTGAACTGCCCCCCAAAAGTTAGATAGAAAAAATCTAACTTTTGGGGTGCAGTTCATTGGTTCTTCAGTCTTTTTTTAAAATAGAGAAAGTAAAAAACTCTTAAGAATAGCGCTACATCAGCATTCTTAAGAGTTTTTACTATATGGCGCCTAACCTACAAAATGGCAATCTTTCTATTGCTGGTGGGGTTTGTCTGCGTTCTGAGCACCGGAATTGGTGCTTTTTTATGCTTCATCGATCTTTTTGTCTTTATTCTTATCACCAGACATTTTGTGTCCCAGTTGTTTCTTAGCCTCTTTTAACTCATGTTTTAATGAGAAATTTTTTGGAAGGCTGACTAAGAAAGTCACCAGCGAACCAAGAAGGACACAAACCAGAATCAAAATGATGAGAGGGAGTTTAAATTGGACCAGCAAAAAGTTCACAGTCACCGTTTGCATATTGGCCAAGGAAATAATCGCAATAAGCAAGACTGCAATCAGTAGTGCAACATATTGTAGTTTTCGTTTATTCATTTTGGCTCCCTATTCTTCTAATTCAGCTTTGCTTTTCACATCAGCATATTCTTCCGCCTTTTCAAGGCTTAAGATATCATTGTAAGTCGCTAAGACGATGTCTTGTCCATATTTTTTCTTTAGAGCTGTTGTCACCAAGCGATAGGCCAAATTGGCGTTGCGAGAGAGAATAGGACCGTGGAAGTAGCTACCAAAGACGTTTTTGTAATGAACGCCTTCGCAACCATCTTCTTTATTGTTCCCATTTCCGTAGACAACCTTGCCCAGCGGTTTTTCATCCTCTGCCAAGAAGGTCCGACCTTGGTGGTTCTCAAAACCATAGTAGGTTTCATTGAACTCTTCGTTATGGATTTTAATGTCGCCAATGTAGCGATTGTTTTCTTGATTAAGGGTATAGTGGCCCAGGATTCCTAAACCTTCAATACGCTTTCCAGAGGCCTCAATGTAGTACTTTCCTAAGAGTTGAAAGCCACCACAGATTGCGAGGACAACCCCATCATTTTGGATAAAGCGCTCAAGATCTTCTTTTTTATCCGATAGATCCTCTGATACAATGGCCTGCTCATAGTCTTGGCCTCCACCGAAAAAGGCGATATCGTAGACTTCTGGATCAAAGCGGTCTTTGAGAGAAACGATATCCACAGTGACATGAGCACCAAGCTTCTCCGCAACGTACTTGAGCATGAGGATATTGCCGTTGTCTCCGTAGGTATTCATCAGGTTTCCATAAAGGTGGGCAATTCTTAATTCATACTGGTAGTTTGCCTGATTAGGGGATTGTAGTGAAGTATAAGTCATTAATTCATCTCCTTTTCAATCAGGTGTTCTTGAGCTAGAAGTTCACGGAACTCTAGCATGGCCGTATAGGTAGCTAAAATATAGGCGTGAGGTGTTTCCTGTTGCTGGATGCGTTGGAAGACCTCTTTTAATGCAGCCATTTCTGTGATTTTTTCAGCCGGATATCCAGTGACGCGAATTCGCCGAGCAATTTCAGAGTGGCGTACCCCTCCAGCGTTGATTTCTGGAATGTCCATCTGGGTGATTTGTTCAAAGTCTGCGTCCCAGATCCAGCTGGTGTCGATCCCATCTGCGTAGTTAGCATTGAGGAGGACTGATAAGCTAAATGGATAAGGAGCTAGTTTGATCATTTCAATGGCTTGGGTCGCACCAACTGGATTTTTGATCAGGACTAAGGTACATTCTTTATCCCCAATCTTAAAGGTTTCCTGACGACCAAAGACAGCCTTACTCTTGTCAAATCCGTGTTTGATCACCTCCGAAGAAACGTCAAAGTAGTGGGCTACTGCAACAGCTGCCAAGGCATTATAGATATTATAGAGACCTCCAATGTTGATGGAATACTCTTTGTCTCCAATTTTAAATCGAGAAGAAGTGTGGGTCAATTGAGTTAATTCATCAACCGCCACAGTCAATGGAGGACGATGGAAGCCACAGCTTTCACAAATGTAATCCCCCAGATTGGCATAGGTGTTTAATTGATAAGTTAAAATACCGTGACACTCTGGACAGACAATTCCTTCTGTATTGTAGTGGGCTAATTGAGGAGCTGTTTTTTCCGTATCAAATCCAAAATATTGAACGGGATTTGGTAGGGGAAGGGTGTGGAAAAGTGGGCTATCCCCATTCATCAGAACAGTCGCTTGAGGCGCTTTTTTAATCCCATCTAAAATCATCCGATAAGTCGTGTAGATTTCCCCATAGCGATCCATTTGATCCCGGAAAATATTGGTGATTACAAACAAGGTCGGAGTGATGTAGTCACAAATTCGAGACAGGCTGGCTTCATCGATTTCAAGAACAGCAATCGGACGGCCAGAAGAAGCCTTTGCATTCAAAAAGGTCGTTGTAATGCCAGAAATCATATTGGCACCACTAGGATTGGTCACGATGGGTCCAAACGCTTCTTGAAGAATTCCTACTGTGAGAGCCGTTGTTAAGGTTTTTCCATTGGTACCTGTAATCACCACAATCTCGTAGTTTTCCGCCAAATGTTGCAAAATATCTTTATCAATTTGAAGGGCAATCTTTCCTGGAAGCGTAGAGCCACGACCAAGCATACGCAAGAGGCGACTACTTGTTTTTCCGGCTAAGAGCCCAATACTAGTCTTAATCTTCATAATTCATATTTTATCACAAAAACTAGAAGAAGGTTACAGAAAAATCTGTTGAAACATGATATAATGATGTAGAGTAGTTTGACCTTCAGACTAACTGTTGGAGAGAGTCTGTTCATGACAAGCTTTCCCTGTAGGTAGGAACTGATGGTCGATGTAGATGAGAAGTGGTAGGTATGATTTTGTGAATATCCAACAGTTATCAAACCCCCAGTATTGGGCCAGTTTATTTTCCAATCCCTGGAATATTATTGTTAACCTCATTGATATAGCCATAGTGGCCTGGCTTTTGTATTATTTTATCAAGGTCATTGCTGGGACTAAAATTATGATCTTAGTCCGTGGGGTTCTTACCTTTATTCTGATTGAATTGATAGCCAATATGATTGGTTTGACAACCATCTCTTGGTTGATTAATCAGATTATTACCTATGGGGTTATTGCAGCAGTTGTCATTTTTTCTCCTGAAATTCGAACAGGTCTAGAGAGATTGGGACGAGCTACAGAGTTTTTTACCAGTAATCAGATTAGTCCAGAAGAACGGCTAGTGCAATCCTATGTAAAAGCTGTCGCTTATATGAGTCCCCGTAAGATTGGAGCTCTGGTTGCGATTCAAGGAAGCCGAACTTTGCAAGAATATATTTCAACCGGGATTCCTTTAGATGCAAATGTATCTGGTGAGCTTTTGATTAATATCTTTATTCCAAATACTCCCCTGCACGATGGAGCCGTCATTGTGACTAATGATAAAATTGCCGTTTCCTGTGCCTACCTGCCCTTGACGGAAAGTACAGGTATTTCAAAAGAATTTGGTACACGACACCGGGCGGCTATTGGCTTATCCGAAGTAACGGATGCGTTCACTTTTGTTGTTTCGGAGGAAACGGGTGGAATCTCTATTACCCGTAATGGGACCTTTAAACACGATCTTAGCCTAGAAGAATTTGAACAGGAATTACGTTCCTTTATTATACCGGAGGATCAAGGGAAGAAAGACTTGAAATCTAGAATTTTTGGAGGACGATTCAAATGATTCCAAAAAGAAAAATAGCCTACATCGTTAGCTCTGTCTTCTTTTCTTGCCTCTTATTTATCAATGCAACGTCTGTTAATTTCCAGAACAATAGTGGAGCTCGTCAAGTCAGTTCAGAGACCTACACCAATACGTTAACCAATATCCCTATTGATGTAAAATACGACGATAAAAAGTATTTTATCAGTGGGATTAGCTCTGAAGTGACCGTCTTTCTAAAAGGTTCGAATCGGGTGGCTTTGGCATCAGAAATGCAGGCAAGTACTCGAAAATTCAAAGTGGTGGCAGATTTAAGAAGTTTAAAAGAAGGGGAGCATGAAATTGAGCTAAAGGTTGAAGATCTCCCAGCTGGCTTGACTGCGACTATTGAGCCTCAAAAGGTGACCGCAAAAATTGGAAAGAAGAAGACCAAAAAATTTGATGTAGAGGTGAATGCTCCGAATAATCAAATCGCTCCTGGGTGGACCTTCACCAGTGTTGCCCTGTCTGAGCTGACAGTGTCTGTCACCAGTGACAGGGATACCTTGGCCAAGGTTGATCATGTCGAGGTTATCTTCCCTGAAGGGGATATCATCAGTGGTAGCTATTCTGCAACGGTTTCCTTGAAGGCGGTAGATAGTGCAGGGAATGTTTTACCAGTCATTATTTCACCATCAGAATTGTACATTAAGATTGAAACGAAATTGAATGGTTCAAATGCCTCAACTTCGTCGTCAAGTGAGAATCATTCAAACGAGGAAACGTCAAAAGAATCCTCTAAATAATTATCGAAAGGATGAAAAGAATGGGAAAATATTTTGGAACGGACGGTGTCCGTGGAGAAGCAAACGTAGAATTAACACCTGAATTGGCCTTTAAATTGGGTCGTTATGGTGGCTACGTCCTCAGTCAACATGAACAAGGGACTCCTCTTGTATTTGTTGGTCGAGATACTCGTATTTCTGGTGAAATGCTAGAGAGTGCTTTGGTGGCGGGACTCTTATCCGTCGGGATTAAAGTATATAAATTGGGTGTGATTGCAACTCCCGGTGTGGCCTATTTAGTCCGTTCAGAAGGAGCGAGTGCTGGTGTGATGATTTCAGCTAGTCACAATCCTGCTCTTGACAATGGAATTAAGTTCTTTGGAAATGACGGCTACAAATTAGATGATGACCGAGAATTGGAAATTGAAGCTCTCCTAGATGCTACAGAAGATACTCTTCCACGCCCAAGTGCTGAAGGCTTAGGGACGGTAATGGATTATCGAGAAGGCTTACGTAAGTATCAAGAATACCTTGTTTCTACTGGTGCTCCTTTGGAAGGCTTACATGTTGCACTGGATACTGCCAATGGTTCTGCGTCAACAAGTGCCCGCCAAGTCTTTGCAGATTTAGGTGCCCAGTTGACAGTGATTGGTGAAAGTCCAAATGGATTGAATATTAACGACCATGTCGGTTCAACTCATCCAGAAGCCTTGCAGGTAGCTGTTCGAGAATCTGGAGCGGCCATTGGTTTAGCCTTTGATGGGGATAGTGATCGCTTGATTGCCGTTGATGAAAATGGGGATATTGTCGATGGGGACAAAATCATGTATATCATTGGTTCTTACCTTTCCGAACAAGGGCTCCTAAAAGAAAATACCATCGTAACAACCGTCATGTCCAATCTTGGCTTCCACAAGGCCTTAGATGCTAAGGGGATTAACAAGGTCATTACAGCTGTTGGGGACCGGTATGTCGTGGAAGAAATGCGCAAGTCTGGTTATAATCTTGGTGGGGAACAGTCTGGACACGTTATCGTGATGGATTACAATACAACGGGTGACGGTCAAATGAGTGCAGTTCAGTTGACCAAGATAATGAAGGAAACAGGTCGTTCACTCTCTGACTTAGCCTCAGAGGTGACCATTTATCCTCAAAAGCTGGTTAATATCCGAGTGGAAAACAGCATGAAAGATAAGGCCATGGAAGTACCTGCGATTCGTGAAATTATTGAAAAGATGGAGGCCGAAATGGCTGGAAATGGTCGTATTTTGGTCCGTCCAAGTGGAACTGAACCCCTTCTTCGTGTCATGGCGGAGGCACCGAGTCATGAAGAAGTCGACTACTATGTGGATACCATTGCTGCTGTTGTAAAAGCAGAAATTGGTCTTGAAAATTAAAAAAAGGAAAAAAGTCTCACCTCGATGTGGGCATAGGAGGTATATATGAAACAGGTCCGTCAAATTGTATGGTCACTTGTCTTACTACTAATGGTTGTCTTTGCAAGTGGTCTTACTAAAACAATTCAGGCAGCAGAAGTCTCATCTTTTACACAGACAGCAAGCCTTACGAAAGATGGTAAAACTTTAACGAATGGGAGCAAGGTGTTGACGAATGAAAAATTGTCAGCAAGCGTTTATTTGACTTTCCCTGATTCGCAAGCCATTCAAGCTGGTGATAGCTTAACACTTAGTTTGCCAAGAGAATTAGCCCTCTACACAGCATTGGAATTTGATGTTCTTGAAGCAGGCCAATTAAATGGTCAGACTGTGGGGAAAGCTGTTGTTGATACTGTTAAGAAAACAGTGACAGTTACTTTTAATGACTATTTCGTATCTCATCCACTCAATAAACGAGTTGCCTTGCATTTTGATGTAAAAGTAGACTCAGAAGTGGTCACTAAAACATCCCCAATCCAGTTTAAACTAGGCAATACAGATTTTTCATTGAATTATGAAAAGACTGATGGAGAAGCTGGAGACTATGAGATGAAATATGGCTACCAAGATAAGTCTGATCCAACCATTATTAAATGGCGGATTATCTTAAATGCCCGCCAAGATATGCTTCGTGGAATGGTTATTAAAGACCAGTTCGGAGATGGTTTAACTCTAGTTGAGGGTAGCTTGCGTGCCGTTCGGTTTGCTCCTGTAGAAGGTGGCATTAAGAATGAAGCGCACATCTTAAGTCTTCCAGTTCTCGATAACTTTACTAAAAAAGCTGTTTTTGATAAGAATGCGAATGGTCAAGTCACTGGATTTACCATTAATTTTGGTGATAACTACAATTGGCCAATGTATATTGAATATTCTACAAAAGTAGCTCCGGGTACAAAAGTCGGGGATATTGTTCATAATACACTAACATGGAAAGCAACTAATTTCCCAGAACCGCGTAGCTTAACTCGCGAATTGCGATTGGAATCAGGATCTGGAGAAGGATTGGGTGAGAAGGAACAAACGCCACCGACTCCTAGCACATCATCTTCATCAAGTTCTAGTTCTTCATCAAGCTCATCATCTTCATCAAGCACATCATCTTCGTCAAGTTATCATTCCTCATCAAGTTTATCTAGATCAAGCTCTTCATCAAGCTCATCAGCATCTTCTGTAAAAGAAGAAGCAGTAGCAAAACCTGTTAAGAAAAAAATTCTTCCAAGTACCGGTGAAAAGATAACTCCGCTTATCTATGGGATGGGTCTACTTGGATGTGCCTTAGGACTCGTTATATTCCGTTCTAAGAAACAATCCTAAACATGAATCTTCTATTAAGGCTGGATAAGTGTCCAGTCTTTTTTTGAACAAAATCCCCTATAATGACGGAAACTAAATAGGATTGAATTGGAGAAGGTGCTTGTGTAATTATCAATTTTGCAAGCTATCTTTCGAAGCAACAAAAGAAGACCATGTTTGAAAAAAGCCGTCATTCATGGTAAAATAAGGCAAATGAATTTTTTGTAATAGAGGTAAAAAACGTGGCTTTTGGAGATAATGGAAAACGCAAAAAAACTTTATTTGAAAAGTTGACCATGGTGGTCATTGTGATTATGTTAATTGTAACTGTTGGAGCAATTTTTGCTGCAGCATTTGGTGCACTATCCTACTAAGAGGATTCCAAGTAGCACTTGCTAATAAAAGGAAAACGTTAAATTATGAGTATGTTTTTAGATACAGCCAAAATCAAGGTCAAGGCTGGGAATGGTGGAGATGGCATGGTCGCCTTCCGTCGTGAAAAGTATGTTCCCAATGGCGGACCTTGGGGAGGCGATGGCGGACGCGGAGGTAATGTTATCTTCATAGTCGATGAGGGTCTACGGACCCTGATGGACTTCCGCTATAACCGCCATTTTAAGGCTCAATCTGGTGAAAAAGGTATGACTAAAGGGATGCACGGACGAGGAGCAGAAGACCTCTATGTTCGAGTACCCCAAGGAACTACCGTGCGAGATGCAGAGACAGGAAAAGTCATAACGGACTTGGTTGAAAATGGCCAAGAGTACATTGTGGCCCATGGCGGTCGCGGAGGACGAGGAAATATCCGTTTTGCAACTCCTAAAAATCCAGCTCCCGAGATTTCAGAAAATGGGGAACCAGGTCAGGAACGTGAACTCGAATTAGAACTCAAGGTCTTAGCAGACGTTGGTTTGGTTGGATTCCCGTCTGTAGGGAAATCGACCCTTCTCAGTGTGATTACATCTGCCAAACCAAAAATCGGAGCCTATCATTTTACAACCATCGTTCCAAATTTAGGGATGGTTCGGACACCATCGGGTGAATCCTTTGCAGTCGCTGACCTTCCTGGATTGATTGAAGGGGCTAGCCAAGGAGTGGGACTAGGCACCCAGTTCCTTCGTCACATCGAGCGCACCCGTGTCATATTGCATGTCATCGATATGTCAGCCAGTGAAGGACGCGATCCTTATGAAGATTATGTTCAAATCAATAAAGAACTCGAAACTTATAATCTTCGTTTGATGGAACGTCCTCAGATTATCGTGGCAAATAAGATGGATATGCCGGAGAGCCAGGAAAATTTGAAAGAGTTCAAGAAAAAATTGGCGGCCAACTACGACGAGTTTGATGAACTGCCACAAATCTTCCCAATCTCTAGTTTAGCGCATCAAGGTTTGGACAACTTGTTAGAAGCAACAGCAGACTTATTAGACAAAACACCAGAATTCTTGCTCTACACGGACGAAGATATGGAAGATCAAGAAGTTTATTACGGCTTTGATGAGGAACAACCAGCCTTCGAGATTAATCGTGATGATGATGCTTCTTGGATTTTGTCCGGTGATAAGCTAGAGAAGCTCTTCAATATGACCAATTTTGATCGCGATGAGTCTGTCATGAAATTTGCGCGTCAATTGCGCGGAATGGGTGTCGATGAAGCCCTTCGTGCGCGTGGAGCCAAAGATGGAGATATCGTACGTATCGGTAAATTCGAATTTGAATTTGTTGACTAGTTAGAGCTAAAGAGGAGAAGAAGATGGGAGATAAACCTATATCCTTTCGTGATAAAGACGGAAATTTTGTCTCTGCTGCAGACGTTTGGAATGCAGAAAAATTGGAAGAACTCTTTAATAAGCTGAATCCCAAACGTAAGTTACGCTTAGAACGGGAAAAATTAGCAGCATCCAGTGAAAATTAGGAATCAGGAGAAGAAAATGGTAAAAACAATTCACACAGACAAAGCACCAGCAGCAATTGGACCTTATGTTCAAGGAAAAATTGTGGGCAATCTTTTATTTGCAAGTGGGCAAGTACCTCTTTCACCAGAAACTGGTGAAATTGTTGGAGAAACCATCCAAGAACAAACCCAACAAGTGTTGAAGAATATTGCTGCTATCCTTGAGGAAGCTGGAACGGACTTTGATCACGTAGTTAAAACAACCTGTTTCTTAAGTGATATGAATGATTTTGTACCTTTTAACGAGGTCTACAAAACAGCTTTTTCAAGTGAATTTCCAGCACGTTCTGCAGTGGAAGTGGCTCGCTTGCCACGCGATGTCAAAATCGAAATCGAAGTCATTGCAGAAGTTTAGTCTCAATAAAAGGAATGCATTCGGGTAAAAAGAATGTTGGAGTGAGAGCCATCGACTGACCAACTGGAAAGATGATGCCTCCTCCTTTTTTGTAAGGAAAAGGTGATTAGGATGACAGATACAGAAAAGACCATTCAACTGGTCATTGTAACAGGAATGAGTGGTGCAGGAAAGACCGTAGCTATTCAGTCCTTCGAAGATATGGGCTATTTCACCATTGATAATATGCCTCCAGCTCTCTTGCCAAAATTTATAGAGTTGATTCAACTCTCCATGGATAACAACAAGTTAGCTTTAGTGGTAGATATGCGTAGTCGGTCTTTCTTTGCAGAAATTCGCTCCATTTTAGACGAATTAGAGAACCACGAAGGGATTGATTTTAAAATTCTCTTTTTGGATGCGACCGATAGTGAATTGGTTGCTCGCTACAAAGAGACTCGTCGTAGCCATCCACTGGCTGCGGATGGGCGTGTCTTAGATGGGATTACCCTAGAACGGGAACTTTTGGCTCCACTTAAAAACATGAGTCAAAATGTCATTGATACGACGGAATTAACTCCTCGTAATCTTCGAAAAGTGATTGCTGAGCAATTCTCCAGACAGGATAGTCAGCCAGAATTTAGGATTGAAGTCATGTCCTTTGGCTTTAAATATGGTCTTCCATTGGATGCTGACTTGGTCTTTGATGTTCGTTTCCTACCGAATCCTTATTACCAACCAGAGCTACGGAATCAAACGGGATTAGATGATGCAGTGTATAACTATGTCATGGATCATCAAGAGTCGGAAGACTTTTATCGTCACCTCTATGACTTAATTGAGCCAATTTTGCCATCCTACAAGAGAGAAGGGAAGTCTGTTTTGACCATTGCTATGGGCTGTACAGGTGGTCAACACCGTTCGGTTGCCTTTGCTGCTCGCCTTGGACGGGATCTAGCTAAAGATTGGATAGTTAATATGAGTCATCGCGACAAAGACCGAAGGAAAGAAACGGTGAATCGCTCATGAGAAAACCTAAAATGACCGTTATCGGAGGCGGTACAGGAATTTCAGTCATCCTAGATAGTCTTCGAAAGAAAGATGTGGATATTACAGCTATCGTCACTGTAGCAGATGACGGAGGAAGTTCAGGGGAGCTTCGTAAAAATATTCAACAATTAACACCTCCAGGAGATTTACGCAATGTACTGGTGGCCATGTCAGATATGCCCCGCTTTTATGAAAAAGTTTTTCAATACCGGTTTGCAGAAGATGATGGCCCCCTAGCAGGGCATCCGTTAGGCAATCTCATTATTGCGGGGATTTCTGAAATGCAAGGTTCGACCTATAATGCCATGCAATTATTGACCAAGTTCTTTCATACAACAGGGAAAATCTATCCTTCTAGTGACACTCCCCTTACACTTCATGCAGTTTTTACAGATGGTACGGAAGTAGCTGGGGAAAGTGAGATTGCTCATCATGAGGGTATGATTGATTATGTCTATGTCACCAATACCTATAATGATGAGACTCCAAGAGCGAGTCGAAAAGTAGTAGATGCTATTTTAGAAAGTAATTTGGTTGTTTTAGGTCCAGGTTCCCTCTTTACTTCTATTCTTCCAAATTTGGTGATTGAAGAAATTGGTCAGGCTTTAGTTGAAACCGAAGCAGATGTCGCCTATGTTTGCAATATCATGACCCAGCGTGGTGAGACAGAGCACTTTACGGATAGTGACCATGTATCCGTCCTTCATAAACACTTGAAGAAGCCCTTTATTGATACTGTTTTGGTGAATATTGAGAAAGTTCCTCAGGAATATATGAATTCCAATCGATTCGACGAATACCTAGTCCAAGTAGAACATGATTTTGCAGGTCTCTCATCTCAAGTACCGCGAGTCATTTCCTCTAATTTCCTTCGTCTGGAAAATGGTGGAGCCTTCCATGATGGAGAAGCCGTGGTAGATGAGTTGATGCAAATTGTACAGGTGGTCAAATGAGTTTCACCATTAAAGTAAAAGAGGAGCTTTTGACCCTACATCGCTTCGAAAAAAGTGAGTTATCTGCTCTGATTAAGATGTCAGGCAGTTTGGGATTAAGTATGGGGGGCTTGAGTTTATCTCTTACGACAGAAAACGCTAAGATTGCCCGACATATCTATGAATTGATTTTAGAGTTTTATCAGGTCAAATCCGATATTCGTCACCATCAAAAAACAAACTTGAAGAAGAACCGAGTCTATACTGTTTCTATTGATGAAAAAGTGGAAGAGATGCTGGCTGACTTACACTTAGCGGATTCCTTCTTTGGAATTGAGACAGGGATTGATCCGAGAATCTTAGAAGAAGACGAAGCGAGTCGAGCCTACCTGCGAGGGGCTTTCTTGGCTAGTGGGACCATCAAGGATCCCGAGTCTGGTCGCTATCAATTAGAGATTAGTTCGGTTTATTCTGACCATGCCCAGGACTTGGCCAGCCTGATGCAACACTTTTTGTTGGATGCCAAGACCATCGAACGCAAAAAAGGGGCAATTACTTATTTGCAGCGGGCGGAGGATATTATAGATTTTCTGATCTTGGTGGAAGCTAATCATGCCTTAGAGGAATTTGAGTCCGTCAAGGTGATGCGAGAGGCGCGAAATGACCTCAACCGAGCCAATAATGCTGAGATGGCCAATATTGCTCGTACAGTAACGGCTAGTATGAAGACCATTAACAATATCGTCAAAATTATGGATACTATTGGTTTGGGAGGTCTTCCTGTAGAGCTTCAGGAAGTTGCCTATGTTCGAATCCAGAATCCTGACTATTCCATCCAGCAAATTGCGGATGTCTTGAAGACTCCCTTAACCAAAAGTGGCGTCAATCATCGCTTGCGAAAAATCAATAAGATAGCTGACGAGCTAGATGAACTATAAGAAAAAAACCTTTGAATCATTTGATTCAAAGGTTTTTTCTTACAAACTAGTCGAATGGACTGGTTGAACTTTCTTATCCGGATAGATGTAATTAATGGCATTGTTTACCGCAGTAGGAGCTTCACCCAGACCGGTAGCAATTAAGTCGATTTTTCCTTCGTAGAAGCAACAGTCGCCACATGCGTAGATTCCTTCGCGACTGGTTTCTTGTTTGCGGTTCACGAGAATCTTATGGCGTTGGAGGTCTAAGCCCCATTCTTTCAATTTTCCAACAGATGATTTAAAACCGTAGTTGACAAAGAGTTCATCAATAGGGAGTAAATGGATTTCATCTGATTTAACCTTGGTAATTTCCAGGTGGCTAGCACGGCCATTTTCTCCAATTAAACGGCTAGGAATATAAGGGGTTTTAATAGAGACAGAAGAATCCTTCAATTCTTCAACGCTGTGTTCGAGAGCTCGGAAATTCTCGCGACGATGGACTAGAGTCGTTGGCGCTATTTTCTCAAAGGCAAGGGCCCAGTCAACAGCAGAATCTCCCCCACCAAGAATGGCAACTTGTTTACCAGCATATTGTTGGATATTTGAAACATGGTAGTGGACGTTTTCAAATTCTTCAGCCCCATCCACCTCTAATGGCCGTGGTTTAAAAGCGCCACCTCCCATCGCAATGATAACAGCACGACTATAATGCTGAGCTTTTGTGGTCTCTATAAGGAAATGGTCCTCATTTTTATCGATAGCTAAAACAGTTTCATTCAAACAAATGTCGGTCTCGAATGTTTCTAATTGATCGATCAACCGTTGGGACAATTCTTCCCCTGTTAGGTTGGTAAAACCAGGAACATCCAGGATTCGTTTTTCAGGGTAGAGAATAGCGGGTTGGCCACCTAGTTGGGGAAGGGAATCAATCAATTTGACTTTTACTTGACGCATATGGCCATAGAAGGCGGCGAAGAGCCCTACAGGCCCACCTCCAATAATGGTAATGTCATAAATTTCAGACATGAGAACTCCTTTGTGATGTGTAACTAGACATATTGTAACATAATTCGGACATAAATAGAAAGTAAGAAGGTTACACTGATAGAGTGGGATAAATCCTGGGAATAATTTATAAAAATAATGTTCACTTTATTTACAAGTGTTAAATATTCTGATAGAATAAATTATTATTATTTTTTTATTTATAAGGAGATTATACAAAAATGCAATTTGATTTTTGGGTTAAAGTTGCTACCGAATTTCTTGGAACAGCTTTATTGATTATTTTAGGAAATGGTGCCGTTGCAAACGTAGAATTAAAGGGTACTAAGGGTCATCAAAGTGGATGGCTTGTGATTGCAATCGGATACGGAATGGGTGTAATGATTCCAGCCTTGATGTTTGGAAATGTCTCAGGAAACCATATCAACCCTGCCTTTACTCTTGGACTTGCAGTTAGCGGACTTTTCCCATGGGAAAATGTTTTGTACTACATCGTTGCTCAAGTTCTTGGAGCGATGTTTGGACAATTGGTTGTCGTTGCGACTCACCGTCCATACTACCTTCAGACTGAAAATCCAAACAACATTTTGGGAACTTTTTCAACCATTTCTAGTTTGGATAAAGGAACTCCTGAATCACGTAAGGCAGCTAGTATCAATGGTTTCATCAACGAGTTTGCTGGATCATTCGTCCTTTTCTTTGCTGCACTTGGATTAACGAAAAATTTCTTTGGTGCAGAGGTTGCTAGTCTAGCCCAAAAAGCTGCAACTGAACAAGGTGCAATGTTTGACGGTACTTCAACAGCAGCAAAATTAGCTCTATCACAAGCGCATGCTCCTGGCTTGGGAATTGCTCACCTAGCGCTCGGATTCTTGGTTATGGCTTTGGTAACTTCTCTTGGAGGTCCTACTGGTCCTGGTTTGAACCCTGCACGTGACCTTGGTCCTCGTTTGGTTCACGCCTTCCTTCCAAAATCTGTATTGGGTGAAAACAAGGGAGATTCAAAATGGTGGTACGCTTGGGTACCTGTTGTAGCACCAATCTTGGCTGCAATCGTTGCCATTGCCCTCTTTAGCTTCCTTTATAAATAATATAACAAACTTTTCGTAGAAATCTGCGAAAAGTTTTTTCTTGTATGTAGTACCAAAAATGAGGAAGGAATATAATTATCAAGTAGTAAAGGCCCAGAAATTACTTGTTCAGATAGTTTTCTTACGGTAATGTTCCTCTACTAATATACAGGATTTGTCTAAACTTGGATTTCGGTCTAGATCTTTACATCCTTGGGACTGTGAACGAAATGTTGAGGGGAGAAGAATTGGTTTAATTCCGTCTATTGTACATGTTTGTGACAGTGATTCCAGTTATCTGCTTGGTTAAGCATTTTATTAAGACTAAATCGTAAGGCTGTATCATTAACTATATATAATAGATTTATGATCATCTACAAGTGCTTTTAAAGATGGTCTTTTATATTTTGTTAGTAAGAAAAAACTGTGAAAATATCTTGACAAGACTCCTCATCTGTGATAAAATTAGTAGGATTTTAGGCTTGAAGGGAGTGAAAAACATGTCAAAAACAGTAGTACGTAAGAATGAATCTCTTGACGATGCTCTTCGTCGTTTCAAACGTGCGGTTACTAAAGCTGGTACTCTTCAAGAAACACGCAAACGTGAATTCTATGAAAAACCTTCTGTAAAACGTAAACGTAAATCAGAAGCAGCTCGTAAACGTAAAAAATTCTAATTGAATACAAAAGCAGACTCCGGTCTGTTTTTTGTTTCTCTTGTTCAAGCGAAGACAAAAAAAGCCGATCTTCTTTTTTGAAGATCGGGTCTTTTTATCTGATTATTTGTTTGCAAGCAAGTCGCGGATTTCAGCAAGCAACTCTTCTTGAGTTGGAGCAGGAGTTTCTTCCTCAGCAACTTCTTCTTTTTTACCAAGGTTTTGTGCTTTTTCAGCAGCCTTAACAATGAAGAAAAGAACAGTACCAATGACTACGAAGTTGATAACAGCGCTCAAGAAGCTACCATATGCAACACCGTTCCATGACAATTCTGCGATTTTATCAACACCAGCAGCTTTCAAAGCTGGGTTCAAAATAAGTGGTGTGATGATATCGTTAACAAGAGATGTTACGATTGCTCCAAAAGCAGCCCCGATAATCACAGCAACAGCAAGGTCTACGACGTTCCCACGAAGGAGGAAGTTTTTCAAATCTTTCAACATATCCTATATATGTCCTTTCATAATAATTCTTTACAGACCATAGTATAACCAAAAAGTTTGTCGAGTTCAATGATTATGCTCATATTATTTTAAAAAAGTTCGTTAATTGTGAAAGAATAGTAAAACTAGAAAAAATGGATTAGGAAAAAGAGGATGAAAATCCTTTCGAATGATTTACAATTGACTAAAATTAGTATAAAATAGTAAATGATATTCTATGGTAAAATGGAGGCACTGTTTATGGTTGACAAACAACTGATTTCTGACATTAAAAACAGTGTAAACATTGTAGATGTAATCGGAGAAGTGGTTCAGCTAACAAAGGCCGGACGAAATTTTCTTGGCCTATGTCCTTTTCATGGAGAAAAAACACCATCCTTTAATGTCGTTGAAGACAAACAGTTTTATCATTGTTTTGGTTGTGGTCGCTCAGGCGATGTATTCAAGTTTATTGAAGACTATAGAGGTGTCTCCTTTATGGAAGCAGTCCAAATCATAGCCGAGCAAGCAGGTATTGCTGTTCAAAGCCTTCCTCAAGTGGGTGCGAAGAGTCAGGTCATCGATGCCAAGCAACCCTTCTATGATATTCATGAGGAGGCGGCTAAGTTTTATCATGCCATTTTGATGACGACAAAAATGGGAGAAGAAGCTCGGCAATACTTGTTTGACCGAGGACTAGATGATGAGGTACTTCGCCATTTTCAAATTGGGCTTGCTCCAGGTGAAGGGAATTATCTGTATAAGAGTGTATCTGGTAAATTTGCAGAGAATATTTTAACAGATTCTGGACTTTTTCATATCAGTGATTTAGGGACTATTTATGATGCTTTTCAAGATCGAATTATGTTCCCCTTGACTGATGATTCGGGACAAGTCATTGCTTTTTCGGGTCGTTTATGGCGAGAGCAAGAGGAGGGGACAGGTCCTCAAGGGAAATACAAGAACAGTCGTAGTACCATCTTATTTAATAAGAGCTATGAACTCTATCATTTGGACAAAGCCAAGCAGGTAGCGAAGAAGACCCACGAACTCTATTTGATGGAAGGCTTCATGGATGTCATTGCAGCTTATCGAGCAGGTATCGAAAATGCGGTAGCCTCAATGGGGACAGCCTTAACTCGAGAACATGTGAAGCACTTAAGTCGCTTTACGAAGAAGGTGATTCTGACCTATGATGGAGACAAGGCTGGACGATTGGCCACCGCAAAAGCCCTGGATATCCTAGAAAAACAGACGGTAGAGATCGTACAAATCCCAGATCAGATGGATCCAGATGAGTACCTGCAAAAGAATTCGCCTCAAGCCCTAGCTGACCTCTTGGAAAAAACTCGGATCAGCCGGATTGAGTTTCTCATGGATTATTGGAAGCCAGACAATATTGAAAATTTGCAGGCGCAGATCGAATTTGTTGAAAAGATGGCTCCTCTAATTGCTCAGACCCCGTCTGTTACGGCGCAAAATACCTATATTTACAAATTATCTGATTTATTATCAGATTTTGATTATTTACAGGTGGAGCAGATAGTTAATGCTAGTCGGTTGCAGATGCGTCAACAGCGACAAAAGCAGGGACAGGAGCAGGAAAATAATCCCTCTCCCGTCTTTCATTCAGGGAACCTTCAAAGACAATTGCCACAATTAATAAGGGCTGAAAATCATTTGCTTCATCGCATGAGTCACTTCCCTTATATCTTGAACGATTATCGCTTGCGGACAGATTTTTCCTTTGATACGCCTGCCTTGCAGGTCTTGTATCAACTTCTATGTCAAAATGGCGAAGTAACTTCTCAAGATTTGTCAGAGCAAACTGAGGAGGTTCAGCGAGCTTGGTATCGGATGTTAGAAGAGGACTTACCGGATGAAATTGCTGAGCATGAGTTAGAAGAAGTAGAAGAGACGAGAAATCGTGAGCTTCTCCGTAAAGAAAGTCAACAAATTGGAAAGAAAGTCAGAGAAGCCTCTCACAGTGGAGATGCAGATCAGGCTTTATTGGAACTCGAGCGCTTAATCGCTCAAAAAAGAAGAATGGAGTAGGAATGGCGAAAGAACAAAAAGATATCACAACTTTAGATGTCCAAATTGCAGAGTTTATTCGTAGTCATAAGAAAAGTGGTACTGCAACAGACGATGAGATCAATGATCAATTGGTCATTCCTTTTACCTTGGATGCTGATGGAATTGAAGATTTATTGCAACGAATCCAAGATGCAGGTATCTCAATTACGGACAAGGAAGGAAACCCAAGTGCGCGTGTCTTGAACAACGAAGAGGAAGAACCAGAGTTGACGGATGAGGAATTGCTTGGAAGCAATTCTGCTAAAGTGAACGACCCTGTACGGATGTACCTCAAAGAAATTGGGGTTGTTCCTCTCTTGACCAATGAAGAAGAGCAAGAATTGGCCATCTTGGTGGAACAAGGAGACTTGGAAGCCAAGCAACGTCTTGCAGAAGCTAACCTTCGTTTGGTTGTTTCCATTGCGAAGCGCTATGTTGGTCGTGGGATGCAATTCTTGGATTTGATCCAAGAAGGAAATATGGGCTTGATGAAAGCCGTTGATAAGTTTGACTATACCAAAGGTTTTAAATTCTCTACCTATGCCACTTGGTGGATCCGTCAGGCTATCACTCGTGCCATTGCAGACCAAGCCCGTACCATTCGGATCCCTGTTCACATGGTGGAAACTATTAACAAGTTGGTTCGTGAGCAACGCAATCTCTTGCAAGAATTGGGACAAGATCCAACACCGGAACAAATTGCTGAACGCATGGATATGACGCCAGATAAGGTGCGTGAAATCTTGAAGATTGCCCAAGAGCCTGTTTCTTTGGAAACTCCAATCGGGGAAGAAGACGATAGCCATTTGGGAGATTTCATCGAAGATGAAGTGATTGAAAATCCAGTAGACTATACCACTCGTGTGGTTCTACGCGAACAATTGGATGAAGTCCTCGATACCCTTACCGACCGGGAAGAAAACGTCTTGCGTCTTCGTTTCGGTTTAGATGATGGGAAAATGCGGACCTTGGAAGATGTAGGAAAAGTCTTTAACGTGACCCGTGAACGGATCCGTCAAATTGAAGCCAAAGCCCTCCGCAAACTCCGCCACCCAAGCAGAAGCAAACCATTACGAGATTTTATTGAGGATTAAAAAGATCCTGTGGATCTTTTTAACGGCCACCCAAAAACAAGAAAGTGGTCTAGATCCTGTGGCTCTTTTTAACGGCCACCCAAAAACAAGAGAGTGGTCTAGATCCTGTGGACCTTTTTAACGGTCGCCTAGACATGCAAAAGCGACCCTGGTCCAACCCAAACTAAGAAATTTAAAAGCGAGGCCGGTTAGGAAAATCTTATGAAGGACTAGTTGAATGTAGAGACTGGTCCCAAACAAAAAAATTCTTCATCAGCTTGAGCTAAGTGAAGAAGGAGTGAAGAATGAGTTATACGACAGAAGAAATCGAACAAATTAAAAACCGTATTCTTGAAAATCTGGAACAAGTCATTGACCCAGAATTAGGAATTGATATTGTCAATCTTGGCCTGGTTTACGAGATTCGTTTCGATGGTGAAACTGGTGCAACAGAGATTGATATGACCTTAACGACTATGGGTTGTCCTTTGGCAGACTTGTTGACCGATCAAATTTATGACGCCTTAACTGGAATGGATGAAGTCACCAAGGTTGATGTGAAATTGGTTTGGTACCCAGCTTGGACGGTTGAAAAGATGAGCCGTTATGCTAGAATTGCCTTAGGGATTAAATAGAAAAAGAAAAGGAGGTAGGGCCTCCTTTTTGTATGACCTTTATTTTGAAGATGAAATAACCTTACAATTCTGTAACGTTTCTTTATAAAATGTTGCAATCAATTTGTAGGAACGTTATAATATAGTAATAATCAATTTAAGGAGAATTATATGACACAGTATCCTTTGGTCTATTTAGATCATGTTCAAAAACTGTATGGTAAACATACGGCCTTATATGATGTAAGCGTGAATATCCAACCTGGTCGTATTATTGGTTTGCTTGGTCCAAACGGAAGTGGGAAAACGACCATTATTAAATTAATAAACGGTTTGTTGCAACCAACTAGTGGGAATGTCTATATTCATGGACAAAGGCCTTCTATTGAAACAAAGAAGGTGATTTCTTACCTACCTGATACAACCTACTTGGATGAGAATATGAAAATATCCGAGGCGATTCGCTTCTTCCAAGACTTCTATTCAGACTTCAATGTAGCGCGTGCCCACAAATTACTTACGGACTTACAATTGCGTCCAGAGCAACGCTTAAGACAGTTGTCGAAAGGGAATAAGGAAAAAGTTCAGTTAATCTTAGTCATGAGTCGTGAGGCAGATCTCTATATTCTTGACGAACCAATTGGTGGTGTGGATCCGGCTGCACGGGATTACATCCTGAGAACTATTATCCAAAATCGTCGACCAAATTCATCTGTTCTAATTTCAACCCACTTGATTGCGGACGTTGAACAAGTGTTAGATGAGGCACTCTTCATCAATCAAGGACGGATCATGTTGCATGAAAATACAACAGTACTTCGAAACCAATATGGTAAATCGATTGATGCCATCTTCCGTGAACAATTTAGAATGTATTAGGAGTCTTTTATGTTTGGAAAATTAATGAAATATGAATTAAAAGCAACTTCAAAATGGTATTTGATTGTAGCTGGGGGTTGCTTGGTACTATCCATCTTCATGGGAGTTATCGGATCAAATGTGGTTACGGGAGCATCTTTTATCTCCAATAACACCAAAATAATTATCCAGTTGGTAATGACTGGAATTTTCTTTGCTGGAATGGTGGCTCTAAACTTAACCAACTTTTTTATTATCATCCGTCGTTTTTATAATAATATTTTTGGTCGAGAGGGCTATCTGACATGGACTCTCCCAGTTGGCTCCCATTCCATCTTATTAGCTAAGATTTTTACAGCTTTTATTTGGACGCTGTTCTGCTTTCTTACTGTTATCCTATCCTCTTCAATTGTTAGTGCCATTATTGGGACATCCCAGGGTACGAATGTGTTTGAAATTTTAGGATCCATGATGGACTATCTTGGAGCTTCTTTTATCATTCAATTTATAGTCTATTATTTATTAACCACCCTTTCCGGTATTTTGCTCCTTTACTGTGCGATTGCCCTTGGACATCTCTTTAGCAACAGTCGAATTGTGATGGCTATTGTGATTGGTTTTGTCCTTTGGGTTGGACTGAGTTTGATTGGACAACTACTACCTGTTGTGAACCTTGATTCCCTGTCTATTTTGAAACTGTTAACCTCTAGTACTTTAGACGACTTGGATATTGTTAATTTCATTCCAGCTTATATTTATGAAATTGTGAAGATTATACCGATGTACTTCACAATCCGCTATGTCACCAAATATAAATTGAACTTGCAATAAAAGTGAAAGAGGAAGCACTTCCTCTTTTTCTTTTGCCATTTTACGTAAAAAATGGTAAACTGAAATATATCATTTTGGGGTCGTTACGGATTCGACAGGCATTATGAGGCATATTTTGCGACTCGTGTGGCGACGTAAACGCTCAGTTAAATATAACTGCAAAAAATAACACTTCTTACGCTCTAGCTGCCTAAAAACCAGCAGGCGTGACCCGATTCGGATTGCTCGCGTCTGATGACAGGTCTTATGATTAGCGAGATACGATCAAGCTTTGTCTAGCAGCTTGATAAGAGATTGATAGACTCGCAGTTCCTAGGCTTGAGTTATGTGTCGAGGGACTGTTAAAATAATACATAACCTATGGTTGTAGACAAATATGTTAGCAGGTGTTTGGACGTGGGTTCGACTCCCACCGGCTCCATATATCTATTAGAAACAGCGAGTAATCGGTGTTTTTTTATTAAGGATAGCCTCTTCCGGTTTTTTACTTATTGTGTTGGATTGGGTTCTACCTATTTTTTAGTTGACAGGGGTCCTTCTTTTCCGTATAATGGATACTAGTTTGGAAGATTACTCAAGAGGCTTAAGAGGCCGTGTTGGAAACGCGGTAGGCGTGTAAAAGCGTGCGTGGGTTCGAATCCCATGTCTTCCGTAATTAAAGGAAACAAGTGAGATAACTTGTTTTTTTTATGTCTGAAAATTGGAAAACTCCCCGATGGAAGGTATTTCTAACGGGGAGTTCTTTTAGTTTTTATGTTTCCAGTTACTATAGATTCCAAAGAGAAGAATCCAAATGCTTGCTCCAATCGCACCAATAACAGTTGATTTTTGTAGGAAGAGACAGACGAAGACAAAGAGAAAGAAGAGGATGGTAACAGGATTGAGAATTTTGTAGGCAGGCATGACAAAACCTTCTGGAAGAAAGTCTTTGGACTTGCGGTATTTCAAATGAGCTAGCATGGTCAAGATATAAATGGCAATGTAGACACCTGATGAAGAAGCGGTAATGAGTGAGAAGGCATCTGACACACTCGGAAGGACATTGATTAAGGCCGAAATTGCTACAATAATCGCAGAGAAAATGATCGCTCGGCTAGGGATTCCAAGGCGAGACAAACGATCCAAATGGAGGGCTTTCATGACTCTGTTATTAGGGGTTTCTTTAGCGAGTTGATAGAGATGGCGTCCAGTTGAATAGAGGGTTGAATTTAGTGAGGACGCTGCAGCAGTTAAGACTACGAAATTGATGAAGGCAGCCGCCCATTTAATCCCCGCCATATTAAATACCATAACAAAGGGTGATTTGTTTTCAGGAAGTTGTTGCCAAGGAACAATGGCCATCAGTGCCAATAAGGCTCCAACGTAAAAAACGACAATTCGGATCGGAATTTCCTTGATGGCCTTTGGTAGAACGGTGCGAGGGTTTGCTGTTTCAGAAGTCGTTACTCCAACAAATTCAATAGCCTGATA
Organism: Streptococcus rubneri; assembly: GCF_004785935.1. Classification (GTDB taxonomy): domain Bacteria; phylum Bacillota; class Bacilli; order Lactobacillales; family Streptococcaceae; genus Streptococcus; species Streptococcus rubneri. The sequence goes on from NZ_SRRP01000001.1 coordinate 251,305, forward strand.
GGCAAAAAAGACCATCTGGAAGGTCATAACAAAACTGACCCATCCTTTAGGAAAGAGCTGAAAGCCGGTTGTTATATTGGAGAGACTGGCATGTCCAACAGGAGTTTCAAAATGGGTGACTAGCATAAAAATAGATGTAGCAATTAAGGCAAGAATGGTAATTATCTTAATCATGCCAAACCAGAATTCTACTTCTCCAAAAACCTTGACGGCAATTAAGTTAACAGAACTCAGGAGAATAAGAAAGATGATTTGGATTTGCCAGGCGGGCCAATTTGGAAACCAGAATTGAATAAAATCAGAGACAGCGGTAATTTCTGCCATCCCTAAAAAGATGAGAGAGAGCCAATAAGACCAACCGGAGAAATAGCCCCAACCTTTTCCTAAATAGTTAGAAATAAAGTTGATAAAGGTGTGTTGGTCAGGGTCCATGTAGAGCATCTCCCCAATAGCACGCATCATGAGATACATGAACACTCCGGTCAGGAGGTAAACAAGGATGATAGATGGGCCCGTCAGATTGAGAGATCGACCAGCACCAAGGAAGAGGCCAGTTCCAATCGTTCCAGCGATAGCGATTAGTTGGACATGTCGGTTTTGCAGTCCTCGGACCATTCCATTATCTGACTTACTATCCTTCTCCTTTTGAGATGACTGAATTGACATAGGTATTCCTCCAAATGAACTAATAGTAATTTTAAAATAAAAAACCGTTTATCGAATTGAAGCAGTTTTCACTTCTGGATAAAGGGAGAAGATGAAAAAATAAAGTAATTTTTTTCAAATTTTCATAAACTTACAATTCGTTTTTCAACTATATCATGAATGATTCAATTGGTCAATTCCTTAAAGGAATTTCCTGTTTTCCATTTTAAAAAGTAGGAAAGGTTCGAGCTTCAATTTATAAAAAGGAGAGAAAGAATATTATTTTCTTCTTTACCTGAATTCCTGTATAATAGAAGGAAAGAACGGATAAGAAGGAGATCAGGGTGATTACACAGCTGGACACAAAATCGGTTTATACCTTTATGGACAGTTTAGTTTCTATTCGAGACTATATTCAGCGCGCAAAAGAAATGGGTTACCAACAGATTGGTCTCATGGATGTAGATAATCTATATGGTGCTTATGAATTTTTAGAAGAATGCAAAAAGGCTGGAATGGGTGCTGTTTTGGGTCTAGATCTGGAAGTTCAGCTTTCGGAAGGCCCCTTATCCATCCGACTAATCGCTTTGGGGACACAAGGTTATAAAAATTTAATGAAGATTTCAACCTTGAAGATGATGGGGACCAGTGATTGGGAGGCTTTCCAGCATTTGTTGGCAGATCTAGCCATTCTAGTTCCTTATTTTGAGGGGATTGAATTTCTAGACTTGGGAGTAGAGTATGAGATTGCTGTCTTCCCAGATACCCCGACGAAGGATTTGCCTCGTCCTGTTTTCCCTCTTCATACGGTGCGCTATTTCTCGACAGAGGATTTGGAAAGTTTACAGATGCTCCATGCTATCCGAGAAAATAGTAGCTTGAGAGAGATAGGAGCAGTTGATCCAACGATGGTCTTCCTCTCACCAGAAAAGTTAAAAGAAGCCTTTGACCACAATTATCCAGGTAGTATCAAGCATTTGGAAGAGGTCCTTGCAGATGTGCATTACGATATTGACACAGAATTGAAGCTTCCTCGCTTTAATCCGGAACGTCCAGCTGTAGATGAGTTAAGGGAGTTGGCGCAAGCCGGTTTGAAGGAAAAGGACCTGGACCAAGATGCCTATCAAGAACGCTTAGCTAATGAATTGTCGGTGATCCATCAAATGGGATTTGATGATTACTTTTTGATTGTCTGGGATTTGTTGCGCTTTGGTCGTAGCCAAGGCTACTATATGGGAATGGGGCGTGGTTCGGCAGTTGGGAGTCTGGTAGCTTACGTGCTAAACATCACAGGAATTGATCCTGTTAAAAACCAGCTCCTCTTTGAGCGTTTTTTGAACTTAGAACGCTACACAATGCCCGATATCGATATTGATATTCCAGATGTCTATCGACCAGAATTCATTCGTTATGTGAGAGACCGCTACGGTAGTCCACATGCGGCCCAAATTGTTACTTTTTCAACTTTTGGAGCTAAGCAGGCCATTCGAGACGTTTTTAAGCGCTTTGGGACACCAGAATATGAGTTAACTAATTTGACCAAACGAATCGGCTTCCGGGACACCCTCACCACTGCCTACGAGAAAAATCTATCCTTCCGACAAGCCATCCAAAGTCGACCAGAATACCGTAAAGGATTTGAAATCGCAAAGAAAATCGAAGGTCAACCGCGCCAAACTTCCATTCACGCAGCGGGTGTGGTCATGAGTGATGACGATCTGACCAATCAGATTCCTCTTAAAATGGGAGAGGATATGAACTTGACCCAATATGATGCACACGGTGTAGAGGCCAATGGCCTGCTTAAAATGGACTTTTTGGGGCTTCGAAATCTAACCTTTGCTCAACGGATGAAGGAGGGAGTCTGGGAAAAGTATCAAGAAGATATCCAAATTGAAGCGATTCCCTTAGAAGATCCAGAAACCTTAGCCTTGTTCGCAGCGGGGGATACAAAAGGGATTTTCCAATTTGAGCAGTCAGGAGCGATTCGTTTGCTTAGACGAGTTCAACCCAATTGTTTTGAAGAGATCGTTGCGACGACGTCCTTAAATCGACCAGGGGCTAGTGACTATATTGATAATTTTGTCAAACGCAAGCATGGGAAAGAAAGGATCGATATGATTGACCCGAGCCTGGAAAAGATTTTGACGCCTACTTATGGCATTATGCTCTACCAGGAGCAGGTTATGCAGGTAGCTCAGACCTTTGCAGGTTTTAGTCTTGGGAAAGCCGATATTCTTCGACGGGCCATGGGGAAAAAGAATGCAGCTGAAATGCACCGGATGGAAGATGATTTTGTGCAAGGAGCTATTCAGTTGGGACATAGTGAAGTAAAAGCTAAGCAGGTCTTTGCTATCATGGAAAAATTTGCAGGTTATGGTTTTAACCGATCACACGCCTATGCCTACTCAGCCTTGGCCTTCCAGTTAGCTTATTTCAAGGCCCACTATCCAGATGTCTTTTTTGATGTCATGCTCAATTATTCTAGTAGTGACTACCTAACAGATGCTCTTCAATTCGATTTTCAATTGGCACCTTTATCCATCAATACGATTCCGTATAAGGACAAGTTTCAAGACCAAAAGATTTACCTGGGAATGAAAAATATTAAGGGTCTTCCAAAGGACCTAGCTTATTGGATTATTGAAAACCGCCCCTTTGTGAGCATTGAGGATTTTATTTTACGATTGCCGATGCAGTATCACAAACTGCCTCTCCTGACTCCTTTGGTAGAGTTAGGCCTGTTTGATGGCTTTGAAAAAAATAGAAAAAAAGTTCTCCAGAATTTACCGAATCTATTTGTCTTTGCGGATGAGTTAGGGAGTCTCTTTGGAGAAACAAACTATTCTTGGATAGAGGCCAAAGATTTCAGCAAGGCTGAAAAATATGAGATGGAGCAGGCTATCATTGGTGTTGGTCTTAGCCCTCATCCTTTAGTAGAAATTGCGGCTACTAGTTCAGAATCTATTCGTCCCATCTATTCTCTTAGTGAAGGAGAACAAGCTACCGTCTTAGTTGAAGTCCAGTCTATTCGGACTATCCGAACTAAAAATGGAGAAAACATGGCCTTCCTACAGGTGTCTGATTTACGTAAGAAATTGGATGTCACCCTCTTTCCAGAGACTTATCGTCAATATGGTAAGACAATCAAAGAAAAGGGCTTCTATTACCTTAAAGGAAGGATACAGGCACGTGATGGACGCCTTCAAATGGTTTTGGCAGAAGTTCAAGAAGCGACGAACGAACGTTTTTGGATCCAATTACTCGATCATGAGGATGATCGTAAGGTGCTGGATATCTTGAAGGAATTTCCGGGACCTTACCCCGTCGTCATTCGCTATGAGGATGAGAAAAAAACCATTCAATTAAAAGGATTATCTGTCCAAAAAAACGAGCAACTAGAAAATGAGTTGGCAAGCATTGCTATGAAAACGATTTATCGGTAAAATCTATGGAAAATAGGAGAATTTTGCGTTTCTTTGTGTTATAATTAATAGGAATGTTAAAGAAAAAAGGAGCAGATAACGAAATGAAACGTATTGCTGTTTTAACCAGTGGTGGAGATGCCCCTGGAATGAATGCCGCTATCCGTGCAGTTGTTCGCCAAGCAATTTCTGAAGGAATGGAAGTATTTGGTATCTATAATGGATACGCTGGTATGGTTGCTGGTGATATCCATCAATTGGATGCTTCATCAGTTGGAGATATTATTTCTCGTGGTGGAACGATGCTTCATTCAGCTCGCTATCCTGAATTTGCTGAACGCGAAGGTCAATTAAAAGGGATCGAGCAGTTGAAGAAACATGGAATCGAAGGTGTCGTCGTTATCGGTGGTGATGGATCATACCACGGTGCGATGCGTTTGACAGAACATGGCTTCCCAGCTGTAGGACTTCCTGGGACAATTGATAATGATATCGTTGGTACAGATTTTACAATCGGATTTGATACAGCTGTTACAACTGTTATGGACGCGATTGATAAGATCCGCGATACATCATCTAGTCACCATCGTACTTTCGTTATCGAGGTAATGGGACGTCATGCCGGGGATATCGCCCTTTGGTCTGGGATTGCTTCTGGTGCGGATGAAATTATCATTCCAGAAGAAGACTTTGCTATCGAGGATGTCGTTGAAAGCATCAAGAAGGGCTACGAAAAAGGTCGTACACACAACATCATCGTCCTTGCTGAAGGTGTAATGTCTGCTGCTGAATTTGGTAAAGCTTTGAAAGATGCTGGAGATACAAGCGATCTTCGTGTAACTGAACTTGGACATATCCAACGTGGTGGTTCACCTACTGCGCGTGACCGTGTTCTTGCTTCACGTTTGGGTGCACATGCTGTTAAGTTGTTGAAAGCTGGTATCGGTGGTGTAGCTGTTGGTATCCGCAATGAACAAATGGTGGAAAACCCAATTCTTGGTAGTGCAGAAGAAGGTGCTCTCTTTAGCTTGACTGAAGACGGTAAAATCAAAGTGAACAACCCTCACAAGGCTGACTTGAACCTTGCAGAGTTGAACCGTAGCTTATCTTCTATTTAATAGTTATTTGTTAAAATTTGTCTAAAAAGACAGTGTATTTTAAAAGGAGTCATAGAAATCATGAACAAACGTGTAAAAATCGTTGCAACCTTAGGTCCTGCGGTAGAAATCCGTGGTGGTAAAAAATTTGGTGATGACGGATATTGGGGTGAAAAACTTGACGTTGAAGCTTCAGCACAAAACATCGCTAAATTGATTGAAGCAGGAGCTAACACTTTCCGTTTCAACTTCTCACACGGTGACCACCAAGAACAAGGTGAACGTATGGCAACTGTTAAACTTGCAGAAAAACTTGCAGGTAAAAAAGTTGGTTTCCTTCTTGATACTAAAGGACCAGAAATCCGTACTGAATTGTTCGAAGGTGAAGCTAAGGAGTATTCATACAAAACTGGTGAAAAAATCCGTGTTGCAACTAAACAAGGAATCAAATCAACTCGTGAAGTGATTGCTTTGAACGTTGCAGGTGCCCTTGATATCTACGATGACGTTGAAGTTGGTCGCCAAGTATTGGTTGACGATGGTAAATTGGGTCTTCGTGTTGTAGAAAAAGACGACGCAACTCGTGAATTCGTTTGTGAAGTTGAAAATGACGGTGTGATCGCTAAACAAAAAGGTGTGAACATCCCTAATACGAAAATTCCTTTCCCAGCTCTTGCTGAACGCGATAACGATGATATCCGTTTTGGTTTGGAACAAGGTATCAACTTCATCGCGATCTCATTCGTACGTACTGCAAAAGACGTGAACGAAGTTCGTGCCATCTGTGAAGAAACTGGTAACGGTCATGTTCAATTGTTCGCCAAGATCGAAAACCAACAAGGTATCGATAACTTGGATGAAATCATTGAAGCTGCTGATGGAATCATGATCGCTCGTGGTGACATGGGTATCGAAGTACCATTCGAAATGGTTCCAGTTTACCAAAAAATGATCATCACTAAAGTGAACGCAGCGGGTAAAGTTGTTATCACAGCAACAAACATGCTTGAAACAATGACTGAAAAACCACGTGCAACTCGTTCAGAAGTATCAGACGTATTTAACGCTGTTATCGACGGAACTGACGCAACTATGCTTTCAGGTGAGTCAGCAAATGGTAAATACCCACTTGAGTCAGTAACAACAATGGCTACAATTGACAAGAACGCACAAACTCTTCTTAACGAATACGGACGTTTGAACTCAGATACTTTCGAACGTAACTCTAAGACAGAAGTTATGGCTTCAGCTGTTAAAGACGCTACTAACTCAATGAATATCAAATTGGTTGTGACCCTTACTAAGACTGGTCACACAGCTCGTTTGATTTCTAAATACCGTCCAAATGCTGATATCTTGGCATTGACATTCGACGAATTGACAGAGCGTGGATTGATGTTGAACTGGGGTGTTATCCCAATGTTGACTGAAGCTCCATCATCAACTGATGATATGTTCGAAATCGCTGAACGTAAAGCAGTTGAAGCAGGTCTTGTAGAATCTGGTGACGATATCGTTATCGTTGCAGGTGTGCCACTTGGCGAAGCTGTTCGTACAAACACAATGCGTATCCGTACAGTCCGTTAATCTAACCAATAAAAAACGGCTCTTTGTCAACTGTTGTGGGTTGATGAAAAGTTACAACCTGGAGAGGACCAAATTGGTTCTCTCCTTTTTGATGTTCAAAGCAATTAGAATTCTAGTTTTAAAGTTGTCAAAGTTCCGGAAGCCAAAAGCATTTCGCTTGATGACTTTGATGAGGTTATTTGTGGCCTCAAGTTTTGCGTTTGAGTAGGGAAGTTCCAGTGCATTCATGATCTTGTCCTTATCTTTCAAAAAGGTCTTAAATACAGTTTGAAAAATAGGATTTACAGAAGAAATTGTTTCTTCAATAAGACTAAAGAAATGGTCCGTCTGTTTCTCTTGAAAATGAAAGAGTAGGAGTTGATAGAGATCATAGTGCTGTCTAAGTTCTTGAGAGTATGAAAGCAACTTTTCTAGAACCTCTTTATTGGCCAAGTGTGACCGAAAAATTGGTCGATAAAATCGTTTATCACTGAGTTTACGGCTATCCTGTTGAATGAGTTTCCAGTAACGTTTCAGTGCTTTATATTCGTGTGATCTTCGATCAAACTGATTCATAATTTGGATGCGTACGCGATTCATTGCTCGACTGAGATGCTGGACAATGTGAAAGCGATCAAGAACGATTTTAGCATTTGGAAAAAGTTTTCTGGCAATATCGTAGTAGGGACTAAACATGTCCATAGTAATGACTTTCACGCAACTTCTCACTTGTTTAGAATAACGAAGGAAATGATTGCGAATAGTTGCTTGAGTCCGTCCATCTAGGATAGCCACGATCTTTCTTGTATCGTAGTCCTGTGCAATAAAGCTCATCTTACCTTTCTTGAAGCCGTACTCATCCCAGTTCATATGTTCTGGAAGGTAGTTAAGGTTAGTCTTAAATTTAAATTTATGTAACTGACGAATAACTGTTGAAGTAGAGACGGATAAACTTTCGGCTATGCTAGTCATAGGGACTTTCTCAATCAATTTTTGAGTGATTTTCTGTTTGACGATGGTTGCGATCTGGTGATTCTTCTTGACTAAGGAGGTTTCTGAAACTGCCATTTTCCCGCAGACTTTACAACGAAAACGTCGTTTTCTCAATCGAATGAGAGTCTTGTAGCCCGCACACTCTAGATAGGGAATTTTGGATTCTTTTTGGAAGTCATATTTAGCCATTTGTCCATGACAGCTGTGACACTTAGGTGTAGGGTAATCTAGCTTAGCGATGATTTCTTTATGTGTTCCAGAATCCAGATAATCCAAGATTATGATGTTCTTGTCTTTAATTCCGAGTATGTTTGTGATAAAATTTAATTGTTCCATAAGATTCTTTCTAATGATGGTTTGGTCACTTTTCATTATAGGTCTTATGGGGCTTTTTTTCTACAACAAAATAGACTCCATAATTCCTATGGTGGTTTTACCCACTACAGAAATTATAGAGCCTAAAAAACCTTGTTTTCTAAGTTTAAAGCTTGGAGACAAGGTTTTTCTTTTTAGAGCAAGTTTCTGACAATTTGGGAATGTGGGCCTTTTTTATTGTCTAATAAAATGGTATAATGGAATGAGCTGAAAGGGGGGATAGGAATGTCAAAAAGGGATTTGATTCGGAATATTATCGTACTTGGAATACTGGGGCTGATACTGATTACCTTGCGCGTCTTTGTGTTTCAACCATTGTGGGTATCTGATCAAATGGCCAATGCCTCCGTTAAGAAAGATGATTTAGTAGTAGCGACTAAAAAGGGGAAAATTGATCGAACGGACTTGGTCCTTTATCATGTAAAAGAGAAACAATATCTTGGACGTGTCATTGCGATAGAGAGCGATGAGGTCAGCTATGTGGATGATGTCTTTTATCTGAATGGTGTAGCTACAGCAGAGCCGTATTTGGACAAGATGAAGACCAAACATTTGGCTGCCCCAAGTGGCGATTATTTTACCAATGATTTTTTCTCTAGAGAACTCAAGGGAACCAAGGCTGGAAAAGTACCTAGTAATAGTTACTTAGTCCTAAATGATGATCGCAACAATACCAAAGACAGTCGTGAATTTGGTTATATTCAAGCAGATCAGATTGAGGGTGTTGTCGATTTCAGATTGTATCCTCTCAATAAATTTGGTTTTATTAAAGAAGAAGAATAGTCCGGAAGGACTATTTTTTCTTACAAAAAGCTACTGCAGAAAGGAATTGCAGTAGCTTTTTGTTCTGGTTAGATTGAGGGAGAGGAATCTATTTTTCCTGTTTACTAGTGATTTGGTGAAAGACCTTTTGCCAGTGTTCATGGCGACGCCAGAGACTGGTATGGATCTGGTTATTTAACTCATAGCGAATCAATTTGGTCTTTTGACTGATGGATTCGATTTCGAAATTCTTAAAAGGAATCTGATGCTCTTCTTGCAAACGAACGAGATCCTCTTTGTGGCTTTCTTGACCGAATTCATTAATGAGGGTGAAGTTGTCTGCTAGGAGGGTTGAATATTCCTGCTGAGCCTGCAAGCGTTCTTCATAAGTTTTTAATTTGAGAAGGACATTGTCCAGGATCTCATCTTCTGGGATGGAACTTGGCTCCACATGCACATCGATGTCAAAGACACCAAATTGTTCTTTGAGAAGGCGCTCGACCTCTTCGGTAATGGCATGACTCTCATAAACAGAAAGGTCAGGATTCATTTCGATGACAACATCTAGGTAGATATTGCTTCCGTAGGTCCGTCCCCGTTGGGATTTCACTCGGCTGACTTTGGGCAATTCTAGAATGGCAGCCTTGTATTTATCAAGAAGACTTTCATCAAATCCATCTGAGAGGCTGAAGGAGGATTCAATGAAAATGTCGTAGGCAGTTTTTAGGATAAAGAAGGTAATAACGATGGCCACTAATTGGTCCACAATCGGATAGTTGAGAGCACTAGCTCCAATCGCAACAGAGGTTCCTAAAGAAGTGACCACGTCAGACAGGTTATCTTTAGCAGCAGCATTGAGGGCCTTGGATTGGGCTTTCTTGGCTAAAGTGCGGTTATGAAGATAGACTGCAAACATGACAAGGGCTGACCCAACTCCAACAATGGCTCCTAAAGGATCAATAACAGTTGTTTCCCTGCTGAGGATTTTTTGAACCGTATCTCGTAGGACATCAAAGCCCACATAAAACATGATGATGGAAGTTACCAGGCTAGCTAGATCTTCAATCTTCCAATGACCAAATCTGTGGTCGCGGTCAGCTGGCTGGCGGGCCATGCGAATGCCAATGAGAAGGGCGACATTACTGATAATATCTGATAAGTTATTAAAACCATCAGCAACCAAACTAGAGGAGTGAAGGAGGTGTCCGGTTGCTAACTTAGCAGCGGATAAGAGCAGGTAGGCCACAATACTAATTAGGGCTCCACGTTCGGCTAGTTTTAAATTACTTTGTGACTTTTCCACGAGTCCCTCCTTACTTTTCATTTTTTATTTCATTCGTTTCCTCGTTTTCCTTTGATAAAGAAAAACGTATCTTCTTAAAGATTCATTATAGACTTTTTACGCTTAAAATTCAAATGAAGCCGACCATTTTCTCAAGGAGAAAGAGGCAAATTGTGGTATAATAGAACGATTGAATGAACGAGGAGTATGAGATGAATCCTTTATTGAATGGTATGAATGACCGCCAAGCGGAGGCGGTCCAAACGACAGAAGGTCCCCTCTTGATCATGGCGGGGGCGGGTTCTGGTAAGACACGTGTCTTGACCCATCGGATTGCTTACTTGATTGATGAAAAAATGGTCAATCCTTGGAATATTTTGGCCATTACCTTTACCAATAAAGCCGCTCGGGAGATGAAAGAGCGGGCTTATCAGCTAAATCCGGCGACTCAAGACTGCTTGATCGCCACCTTCCACTCCATGTGTGTGCGCATCCTTCGCCGCGATGCGGATCACATTGGTTACAATCGTAACTTTACCATTGTCGATCCAGGTGAGCAACGGACCTTAATGAAGCGGATCTTGAAGTCCTTGAATTTGGATCCTAAGAAATGGAATGAACGGACCATTTTGGGGACCATTTCCAATGCCAAGAATGACCTAATCGATGAAGTGGCTTATGCCGCCCAAGCGGGGGATATGTACACCCAGATCGTCGCCAAGTGCTATGAGGCTTACCAAAAGGAACTCCGTCAGTCAGAAGCGGTGGACTTTGATGATTTGATCATGTTGACCTTGCGTCTCTTTGACCAGCATCCTGATGTGCTGACCTATTACCAGCAGAAGTTCCAATACATCCATGTAGATGAGTACCAAGATACCAACCATGCCCAATACCAATTGGTCAAACTCTTGGCTTCTCGCTTTAAAAATATCTGTGTTGTTGGGGATGCTGACCAGTCTATTTATGGCTGGCGGGGAGCAGACATGCAAAATATTCTCGACTTTGAAAAGGATTATCCCGATGCCAAGGTCGTCTTGTTAGAGGAAAATTATCGCTCCACTAAAACCATCCTACAAGCAGCTAACGATGTGATCAAAAATAATCGGAACCGCCGTCCGAAGAATCTTTGGACCCAAAATGCTGACGGTGAAGAGATTGTTTATTACCGGGCCAATGATGAGCAGGATGAAGCGGTCTTTGTTGCCAAAACCATTGAAGAGCTCAGTCGCGAAGCTGGCTATAAGCATCGTGATTTTGCGGTTCTCTACCGGACCAATGCCCAGTCACGGACCATTGAAGAAGCACTGCTCAAGTCCAATATTCCCTATACCATGGTAGGGGGCACCAAGTTCTACAGCCGGAAGGAAATTCGAGATGTTATTGCTTATCTAAACTTGATTGCTAATCTCAGTGACAATATCAGTTTTGAGCGGATTATCAATGAACCCAAGCGGGGAATTGGTCCGGGTACGGTGGATAAAATTCGTGATTTTGCCCAAATGCAAGGGACCTCACTTCTGGATGCTTCAGCCAATATCATGCTCTCTGGCATTAAAGGAAAAGCAGCCCAAGCCATCTGGGACTTTGCCAATCTCATTCTTGATTTGAGAGAAAAATTGGACCAGATGACCATTACAGAGTTGGTCGAAGAAGTCCTTGACAAGACAGGCTATATGACGGCCCTAACCAATCAGGGAAATCTGGAAAGTCAGGCCCGCATTGAGAATATCCAAGAGTTCCTATCTGTTACCAAGAATTTTGATGAAAATGGCGATTCTGTTGAAGACGAATCAGGTGTGGACACCTTGAGTCGTTTCTTGAACGACTTAGCCTTGATTGCCGATACAGACGATGGAGCGCAAGAGACTTCAGAAGTCACCTTGATGACCCTTCACGCGGCCAAAGGTTTGGAATTCCCAGTGGTCTTCTTGATTGGGATGGAAGAAAATGTCTTTCCACTTAGTCGTGCGGCTGAGGATCCAGATGAGTTAGAAGAAGAGCGTCGCTTGGCTTATGTAGGGATCACGCGGGCAGAGAAGGTTCTTTTCCTAACCAATGCCAACTCTCGTTTGCTCTTTGGGCGGACCAGCTACAACCGTCCGACGCGCTTTATCAATGAAATTAGCTCAGATTTGTTAACCTACCAAGGATTAGCGCGTCCGGCCAACACTAGCTTTAAGGCTTCTTATAGCAATGGTAGCGGAACGACCTTTGGAAAAGGCATGAGTCTGTCACAAGCCCTTCAAGAGCGCAAGAGACAAGCAGCTCCAAGTACCCTCACATCATCAAGCCTCCCCTTTGGCAATAGCAACCGTTCTAGTGCCAAAGAGAGCGTCGCTTGGTCTATTGGCGACATTGCCCTTCACAAGAAGTGGGGAGAAGGAACTGTGCTTGAAGTCTCTGGTAGTGGCAATACCCAAGAGCTTAAGATTAACTTCCCAGAAGTGGGTCTTAAGAAGCTCTTGGCCAGTGTCGCTCCGATTGAGAAGAAATAAACTGAAACCAGTAAGCCTAGCTTGCTGGTTTTGCCTTTTATAAAACTTCCCTAAGGTGAGGACGGACGGTAGTGACTCCCTTTAGGATTTCATACCTTAGATTTGAGCCCTCCGTCTCAAATCTACCGAGAGAGTGGGACAGAAATCGGTAATTCGTTAGAATTCGATTTCGTCGTCCCACCTCCGCACAGTTGAGTAGGGCTGTAAAAGCTGATAAAATCAGCGTAGTAGAGCCCACTCAACCACTGCGTCTTGCTCGATAATCCAAAGACAATTGAGAGGCTAGGACTTTTGTCCCAGCCTCTTTTCTCACGCCGGGAAGTTTTAATGGTCATCGTTCTGTTTTCTCAAATCCTCTCATTTACTTTATTCACTGTCATAAACTAGGGAAATAGTAGGAGCAAGGGTCGTTTGCTGGTTTTGATTTTATTGGTGGCATGATATAATATATTAAGAATAGAGAAAGAGGCAGGCTATGAACGAAATCAAGTGCCCCAACTGTGGGGAAGTTTTTACAGTTAATGAAAGTCAATACAGCGAACTCTTGTCACAGGTTCGGACAGCGGAGTTTGACAAGGAAATTCATGAGCGGATTCGGCAAGAGCTGGCTTTAGCAGAGCAAAAGGCCCTTAATGAGCAGCAAGAGAAGTTAGCCAAGAAGGACCAAGAAATTGCCCAGTTACAAAACCAGATTCAACAGTTTGATACCGAAAAAGAATTGGCGAAAAAGGAAGTAGAGCAAACGGCTAGCCAAAGTCTGCTAGAGAAAGAAAAAGAAGTTCAACAACTTGAGAATCAGTTGGCGACCTTACGCTTGGAGCATGAAAACCAACTGCAAAAGACACTATCTAATCTAGAGAAAGAAAGAGACCAGGTCAAAAATCAGCTCCTTCTACAAGAAAAAGAAAACGAGCTTTCTCTTGCTTCGGTGAAACAAAACTATGAGGCCCAGCTTAAGGCGGCCAATGAGCAGGTTGAGTTCTACAAGAACTTCAAGGCCCAACAATCAACCAAGGCTATTGGGGAAAGTCTGGAGCAGTATGCGGAGAGTGAATTTAACAAGGTTCGTAGCTTTGCCTTCCCTAATGCCTATTTCGAAAAGGACAACAAGGTTTCTGCTCGTGGGTCTAAAGGAGACTTTATCTTCCGAGATTTTGATGAAAATGGGCTAGAATTCATTTCCATCATGTTTGAGATGAAAAATGAAGCTGACGGGACTGAAAAGAAGCATAAGAATGCCGATTTTTACAAGGAGTTGGACAAGGATCGTCGAGAAAAGAACTGTGAGTATGCTGTTTTGGTAAGTATGATTGAAGCAGATAATGACTACTTCAATACAGGGATTGTCGATGTTAGCCACGAGTATGAGAAGATGTACGTCGTTCGTCCTCAGTTCTTTATCCAGTTGATTGGGCTCTTACGTAATGCGGCTCTTAACTCTCTAAAATATAAGCAAGAACTAGCACTTATCCGTGAGCAAAATATTGACATCACCCACTTTGAAGAAGACCTAGACGCCTTCAAGGTTGCCTTTGCTAAAAACTACAATTCAGCATCTATCAACTTCGGTAAGGCTATTGACGAAATCGACAAGGCCATCAAAAGGATGGAAGAAGTCAAGAAATTCTTGACCACATCAGAAAACCAACTTCGCCTTGCAAACAATAAGTTGGATGATGTTTCTGTTAAAAAATTGACTCGGAAGAATCCGACCATGAAGGCTAAGTTTGATGCTTTGAAGGGGGAATAGTTTTTGTACTCAGCTAAGAACGCTACCTTGTCCATGAATGGGAAAACCATGGACTATGTGACATTTGGTACAGGCAAGCGGCCTTTAATAATCATACCAGGCTTGGGGGATGGACTACAGACGGTTAAAGGAAAGGCCCAGCTCTTTTCCCTCTCTTATCGTCTACTTGCTAAGCGCTATAAAATATATGTTTTTTCTCGAATCAATGAGTTGAGGCAGGGCTATACGACACGGGATATGGCAGCAGATGTAGCAGAAGCAATGGAGACACTAAACCTAGATGCCGCCTATGTTATGGGGATTTCACAAGGTGGAATGATTGCTCAATGGCTAGCTGTAGATTTTCCAGAAAGGGTTCAAAGGCTCATCCTAGCTGTGACAACAGCGAAGCCTAGTCAACTTGCTAGAGAACGAATTGAGCATTGGCAAAAACTCAGTCAATCTGGAAATTTTAAGCATCTCATGCTGGATATTGCACAGCACTCCTACACGCAAAAGAGCTATCAAAAGTGGCGGTTGCTTTATAATATCATGGGTCGATTGGGGCGAATCAAAGATGAGAAACGAATTTCCATTCAGTCTCAGTCTTGCCTCACTCACGATAGCCTTGGGGTCTTAAAAGAAATTCAATGTCCGACCCTGATCCTTGGTGCCCTTGAAGATGATGTAATCGGTGTGAAGGGATCCAAGGAACTGGCAAAAGCGATTTCGGATTGTCAGCTCCTTATTCTTAAGCATTCAGGTCATGCTCTGTATGAAGAAAATAAAGCATTTCAAGAGGCTGTCTGTGGATTTTTACATTAAAAAACGCTGGAAAAATTTTTCCAGCGTTTTTATGCTAGTTAAATCGCAAAGAGATCGTTTAGGTTTTCTGCCATGGTTGGGTGGGTAAAGATTTGTTTTGCGATGTAAGTATAAGGAATCTTGTTGTCCATCGCCATGGTGATCAGGTTGATGAGTTCGCCTGCAGCTTCTCCAAAGAGAGTCGCTCCAAGGATTTCTTTGGTTTCTGGGTTGACCACGGCTTTGAAGGCCCCTCGGAGGTCTGCGTTGACATGTCCGCGAGGCATGGCAGCAACTGGCAATTCTTTAACAGCAACTGGAAGTCCTTTGTCACGAGCTTCTTGCTCAGTCAAGCCAACTTGGGCCAGTGGAGGAGCAATAAAGAGTGTCGTCGCATAGTTTCCGCGTGTTTCTAGATTATAGCTACCATCGCCTGTTAGGTAGTTGAAGACAATGCGGAAGTCATCGAGTGACATGTAAGTGAACTGAGGACCACCATTGACATCCCCAACTGCAAAGACACCAGGGACGCTGGTTTCCAAATGACGGTTGACTTGAATCGCTCCACGATCAGTGACTTGAATATCTGTATTTTCAAGACCAAGTCCAGCTATGTTTGGCTTACGTCCTGTTGCGTAGAGAAGGACATCAAACTCGAAGTCTCCCTTATCCGTTACAAGGGTTAAGCTATCTTCACCATCTTTGATTTCTTGGGTATGAACGCCTTGCAAGAATTGAATACCATCTTCTTCAAGGTAGCCTTTTGCAAGAGCTGCAATGCTTGGCTCGATTCGTGGCAAGAATGTTTCAGAAGCGTCCAGCACTGTTACTTTGCTACCCAAGGTATTGTAGAGATGAGCAAATTCCAATCCGATAGGTCCACCTCCAAGGACACCCAGGCGTTTAGGTAGGTTTTCCAAACGTTGAATACCGGTTGAATCCACTGCAAATTTACTTTCAGCCAGTCCAGGGATTGGAAGAATAGTTGGCACAGCACCAGTATTAATAATAATGGTTTCAGCTGTCAATTCTTCCTTTTCATCTCCAGCTTGAATTTCGATGACCTTGTTGGAAAGGAAACGAGCTGTTGCATCGATAATGTCTACACCCGTTCCAGCAATAGTTGCATAGTTCTTGCCATTGAGACGAGTGGTGACTGCATTTTTCTCATTCATGGCTTGCTCAAAATCCAAGCCTTTTTCTGCTGCAACAATTAAGGTCTTGGTGGGAATACAAGCGATATTGATACAAGTACCACCATACATAGACTTACTCTTTTCAATCAGAGCAACTTTTTTTCCTTGGCTTGATAATTTCGCTGCAAGTGTTTTACCAGCTTTACCAAATCCAATAACAATAACATCATACATTAACATATGTTACACCTTCTTTCGGTTTCTATTGTATCAAACCCATTTTAAAAAGTCTGAAATCTGCTACGGGATTATGTAGAAGCTAACAGGAAACAGGAAACAGGAATCAGGGACAAGAAGTCTCTTTTCATGGTATAATAAAGGGTCGGTGGCTCTGGTGGTCACACAATCAGTTAGAAAGAGCAAATCAGATGGACGGAATTATTAATATAAAAAAAGAAGCGGGCATGACTTCGCATGATGTGGTCTTTAAACTGCGAAAAATCCTAGGTACCAAGAAGATTGGCCATGGGGGAACGTTGGATCCTGATGTGGTGGGAGTGCTTCCGATTGCAGTTGGCAAGGCGACCCGGATGGTCGAATTCATGCAAGATGAAGGCAAGGTCTATGAAGGAGAAATCACTCTGGGATTTTCTACCACAACGGAGGATGCCAGTGGGGAAATCGTCGAGAGGACCCCAGTGGAAGCACCTTTAGATGCAACAGAGGTCGATCGCATGATTGCCCAGATGGTGGGAGAAATTGAGCAGGTACCGCCTATGTACTCAGCAGTCAAGGTCAATGGACGTAAGCTCTATGAATATGCGCGGGCAGGAGAAGAAGTGGAACGGCCTGTCCGACAGGTAACTATTTATGACTTTACGCGTACCAGTGAGATTGGCTACGAGGAAGGACTAGCCCGTTTTCGCTTCCGGGTCAAATGTAGCAAAGGGACGTATATCCGGACCTTATCTGTGGACCTTGGTCAAAAACTGAGTTATGCAGCCCATATGTCTCATCTGACCAGAACTAGTGCCGCTGGTTTGTCACTAGAAGATGCCCTGACCTTGGAAGAAGTGGCTGAAAAAGTAGCACAAGGAGATTTGAGCTTCCTTCATCCACTTGAAATTGGAATAGGGGATCTGGAAAAAGTAGAGCTGACAGCAGAAGAGGTCGGCGAAGTCCAAGTGGGACGCTTTATTCCAGTTGAGAGTGAAGCCAGAGAGTTGGCTGCTTTTTACCATGGAAGATTGGTGGCTATTTTAGAAAAACGGGATAATCTCTACAAACCTCGTAAAGTTTTTCTAATAGAAAGTGTGATACAATAAATTCATGAAAATTCGTTATATAAGCAATGAAAAAGAAATACAATCACAAGGGGATACAGTCGTGGTCTTGGGCTATTTTGATGGTCTCCACCGAGGCCATCAAGAACTCTTTCGGACGGCTCGCAGGATTGCCGATGAGCAAGGACTTGTTGTAGCTGTCTTGACCTTCCCGGAATCTCCTAAGTTGGCCTTTTGCCGTTACCAACCAGAATTACTCCTTCATCTCCAAAATCCAGAGGAGCGATTGAAACGAATGGAGGAATTTGGAGTTGATGAGCTGTATCTGATAGATTTTACCAGTGATTTTGCGGCTCATACAGCAGAAGAATTTGTTGCTAGTTATCTGACAGCTCTTCGAGCTCGTGTCATAGTTGCAGGTTTTGATTATAGCTTTGGAAGTGATAAAAAAGAGGCGGCTGATTTAGCGTCCTATTTTGATGGTCAAGTGCGAGTGATACCACCTGTCCTGGATCAAGGGGAAAAAATTAGTTCGACTCGTATTCGCCAGGCTATTGCATCTGGTCAGGTGAAAGAAGCGACGAATCTCTTAGGATATCCTTTGTCCAGTCGAGGGATTGTCGTACATGGGGATGCGCGTGGGCGAACTATTGGCTTTCCAACGGCCAATCTAGCTCCAGTGGATCGGACCTATCTTCCTCAAGATGGTGTTTACGTAGTAGAAGTAGAGGTAATGGGGAAACGATATCGAGGGATGGCTTCCGTTGGGAAAAACTCGACCTTCGATGGGACAGAACTTCGATTTGAGGCCAATCTCTTTGATTTTACGAAAGATATATATGGATATACTATCCGGATTTTTTGGTTGGATAAGATTCGAGAAATGGTAAAATTTGATAGTGTACCAGCCCTAATTGACCAACTTCATCAAGATGAAAAAATTGCCCGTAAGTGGATGAAATCATGATTATTGTAAATTCTCCCTTTAGGGGAGAATTTTATTCTTTTAAATACAAAAATCGCTTTTCAAGCGTCCAATATTTTTGTATAATATAGTTAGGTAAGTGTATACAAAAAGAAGTGAAGATCATGATTACATTATTTTTATCTCCGAGTTGTACATCATGTCGGAAAGCACGGGCTTGGCTAGAAAAGCATGAAGTTCCTTTCAAAGAACATAATATTATGACAAGTCCCTTGTCTTATGATGAGTTGCGTAATATTTTGGCCCTGACTGAAAATGGAACAGACGACATTATTTCAACTCGTTCAAAAATTTTTCAGAAACTAAATGTAGATGTAGAGGATTTATCGATTTCTGCTTTGATTAAGCTCATTGAAGAAAATCCTAGTCTTTTGCGTCGCCCAATTATTCTTGATCAAAAGCGTATGCAAATCGGCTTCAATGAGGATGAAATCCGAGCATTTCTACCTCGATGCTATCGTAAAGAAGAATTAAAATCTGCTACATTAAGGGCGGAGATCCAGTAAAATGAATAAGAATTATAGTTACCCACTCGATTTATCGTGGAGCACTGAAGAGCTTGCTTCGGTGCTTTCTTTTTTTAATCAGGTAGAACAAGCTTATGAGCAAAAGGCGAATGCCCGAACCTACCTAGAAGCTTACAAGGCCTTTAAGAAAGTTGTCCCAAGTATTGGCGAAGAAAAACGTTTGGGCAAAGAGTTTGAAGAGGTCAGTGGCTACTCTCTCTACCGAGCTACAAAAGTAGCCAAAGAAAAAGGGGAAGGATGGTTTTCGATTGATCAATAAATTAGAATTTGCTAAGACCATTGTCAGAGAAGCAGGAAGCTATCTAAGAGAACACTTACATGACCAGCTAGCGATTACTGTCAAAACAAATCCGACGGATTTGGTGACTCAGATGGATCAGGAAGTGCAAGCAACCTTGGTCCGCAAGATTTTAGAAGCTTATCCAGAAGATCAAATTTTTGCTGAAGAAGATGAGCTTCGTGCCCCTATTCGATCAGGAAAGGTCTGGGTCATTGACCCCATTGATGGGACCAATAATTTTGTGACTCAAAAAGAAGATTTTGCTGTTATGGTTGCCTATTTTGAAGAGGGTCTTGGCCGGTTTGGTTTGATCTATGATGTCATGCGGGATCATCTCTTTTTTGGCGGAAAGGAATTTGGAGTTTTTTGTAACGACCGTCGCCTACAAAGCTTCCAAGATCGTCCCCTGAGTGATTTATTAGTGGCCTCCAATGTAGGTATGCTCAAGACCAATGCTTGGGGTATGGCGGATTTGGGGGCAGAATGCTTAGGGATTCGGGTCTATGGGAGTGCCGGTATCAGTTTTACCAAGATCCTATCCGGTGGTATTTTAGGCTACTTCAGCTATATCTGGCCTTGGGATTATGCGGCTGCAGCTATTATGGGAGAGTGCCTAGGATACTCAGTCTTGACCTTGGAAGGGAAAGAACCTAACTATGAGACCTTGGAGCCTATCATGATGGTCCCAACTTGTAAACTAGATGAGATTCAGCCTTTTTTGACGAAAGGAAAAGACGCATGACCTTTCCTCAAGGATTTAAAGAAAAGTATACCCAATTACTTGGAGAAGAGGCCAAGGCCTTCTTTCAAACCTTTGATGAACCAGCCGTTTCTGCCTATCGAACCAATCCGTTAAAGGCGGAGCAAATCAGAGGTAATGAGCCTATTCCAGGTATGCCTTGGAGTTACTATGGCAAGGTGTCGGGGAAATCCGTTGCCCATGTCACAGGTCTGGTCTACTCGCAAGAACCCGCTGCCCAAATGGTGGCTCAAGTAGCACATCCAAGTCCAGGTATGAAGGTCTTGGATCTTGCGGCAGCACCTGGTGGGAAGACGACCCACTTACTCTCTTATTTAGACAATCAAGGTCTCCTCATTTCTAATGAAATTCACAAGGGTCGCTCCAAGATTCTGGTCGAGAATGTCGAACGTTTTGGGGCTCGTAACGTCGTGGTGACCAATGAATCCGCCGAGCGTTTGGCCAAGGTTTTTCCAGCCTATTTTGATCTGATTGTTTTGGATGCTCCGTGTTCTGGTGAAGGAATGTTCCGGAAGCAACCAGATGCCATGGACTACTGGCACCCAGATTATCCAGCTCAATGTGCTGGTCTTCAAAGAGAAATTTTAACAGATGCTATCAAGATGCTGGCACCAGGTGGACAGCTAGTTTATTCGACCTGTACCTGGGCACCGGAAGAGAATGAAGAGATTGTCTCTTGGCTCATAGAAGAATATGAGTTGGAATTGCTACCGATTGAAAAAATCAATGGCATGGTAGAGGGGATCGGTTATCCTGAAACAGCCCGGATGTATCCCCATCGTTTCAAAGGGGAAGGGCAATTTGTTGCTAAATTCCTTTATAAGGGAGAGCCTGAAGTTAAGAAGATCAAGGAAGGACGTTCCAATCTAACGGCTGAGCAGAAGAAGCTGTGGCAAGCTTTTGCCAAGGATTGTTTAGCCATTGATTTAGAGGGTCTCTACCAGTGTTTTGGAGATCAGCTTTATCTCTTACCTGTTGGTCTCCCTGATTTGAAAAAGGTCAAGATTGCTCGCAATGGCTTGCACCTTGGAACCTTTAAGAAAAATCGCTTTGAACCTAGCTTTGCTTTGGGCCTAGCTCTGAAACCAGATCAAGTGAAGAAATCGGTCAGCTTGTCGGATCCAGACTTTATGAAGTACGTGGCTGGAGAGACTATTCAGCTAGATCAAGACTACCCAAATGGTTGGTATCAGGTCCTGGCTGGAGGCAATGGTTTAGGTTTTGCAAAAGTGACTGGACGGACCTTAAAAAATTTCTTTCCAAAAGGTTTGAGATTTAGATAAATTATTAGGAAATGCCGTCTTTCTATGTTATAGTGGAAATAGAGTGATTCTTGCTAGAATACTAGAAGATAACAAGTGTTTAGAGATAAGATTTAAACGATATTTGATTATGATTCAAGGAGACTTACATTGAATAAATGCAAAAAGCTAGTCCTTGGGCTAGCAACAGTAGCACTTGCAGCTTCTCTTTCTGCCTGTGCGTCTTGGATTGACCGTGGAGAAGCGATTACAGCTGTTGGATCAACAGCCCTACAACCGCTCGTTGAAGGGGTGGTAGATCGTTATATTGAAGAGCATCCCGGTAAGATTGTCAATGTCCAAGGGGGTGGATCTGGTACAGGTCTTTCTCAGGTCCAATCAGGAGCTGTCGACATTGGAAATAGTGACCTCTTTGCAGAGGAAAAAGATGGCATCGATGCTTCTAGCTTGGTGGATCATCAAGTAGCAGTAGCAGGAACAGCCATCATTGCGAACAAGGGGATTTCCGTAGACGATTTAACTACTGAACAATTGCGTAAGATTTTTACTGGTGAATATACCAACTGGAAGCAATTGGGTGGTGAGGACTTGGAAATTACCATTGTGAACCGGGCAGTAGGATCTGGTAGCCGTGCTGTATTTGATGACATCATTATGGACGGCAAAGATCCTAAACAGGCTCAGGAACAGGATTCCAATGGAATGGTGAAGAACATTGTTTCCCAGACTCCAGGTGCCATTTCTTATCTGGCCTTTACCTACGTGGATGATAGTGTCAAAACCATGAAGTTAAATGGCTATGAACCAACTAAGGAAAACGTAGTGAATAATAACTGGCCAATTTGGTCCTATGAACACATGTATACCAAGGGAGAGCCAAGTAAATTGGCTAAGAAATTCTTGGATTACATGATGACAGATGAGGTCCAGCAAGAAATCGTTGGTAAGATGGGCTATATCCCAATCAATGATATGAAAGTCAGCCGTGATCTTGACGGTAACATTACGAAGAAATAAGAAGAATTAGGTAAAACATGAACGAAGTAGCAAAAAAAATGCTCGCAAAGTCCAATAATTCTCGTTTGGAAAAATTTGGTAAAACCATTACTTTCTGCTGTATGAGTTTGATTGTCTTTGTTGTAGCTTTGATTTTGATTTTTGTAGCCCAAAAGGGATTATCGACTTTCTTTGTCAACAAGGTCAATGTCTTTAGTTTCCTTTTCGGATCCACATGGAATCCATCTGGGAAAGAATTTGGGGCTTTGCCAATGATCTTGGGTTCCTTCATTGTAACCCTTTTGTCTGCCTTGGTGGCGACACCTTTTGCCATCGGTGCGGCAGTCTTTATGACAGAAGTTTCACCAAAGGGAGCTCGTCTCTTACAACCAGCTATTGAATTGTTGGTAGGGATCCCTTCTGTTGTTTATGGATTTATTGGTTTGCAAGTGGTGGTTCCATTTGTTCGTTCCATCTTTGGTGGGACAGGGTTTGGGATCTTGTCAGGGGTCTTTGTCCTCTTTGTCATGATACTTCCAACTGTGACCTTTATGACAACAGACAGCTTACGGGCAGTACCTCGTCACTATCGGGAAGCAAGTATGGCTATGGGAGCGACTCGTTGGCAAACGATTTGGCATGTCACCTTAAAGGCGGCTCGCTCAGGTATTTTTACGGCAGTTGTCTTTGGAATGGCCCGTGCCTTCGGTGAAGCCTTGGCTATTCAGATGGTGGTCGGAAACTCAGCGGTTGTTCCAAATTCTTTAACAACTCCAGCTTCCACCTTAACCTCTATTTTGACTATGGGAATCGGAAATACGGTTATGGGAACAGTTAACAACAACGTTCTTTGGTCACTTGCCTTGGTGCTCTTGCTGATGAGTTTGGCATTCAACAGCGTTATCAAATTGATCACGAAAGAAAGAGGTAAGAAGAACTATGCACGCTAAAAAAATAGATAAGATAGCGACAGGAATTCTCTATGCTATTGCTGGAATTATTGTTACGATTCTTGCTTCTTTGATTCTCTACATCCTGGTTAGAGGGTTGCCGCATGTGTCTTGGACCTTTTTGACCAGCAAATCTTCTTCTTACCAAGCAGGTGGAGGGATTGGGATTCAGCTCTATAATTCCTTCTTCCTTTTAGTCATTACTTTGATTATCTCCTTCCCACTTTCTTTGGGGGCAGGGATCTACTTGTCAGAGTATGCCAAGAAGGGCCCATTGACCAACTTGGTTCGGACCTGTATTGAGATCTTGTCTTCTCTCCCATCGGTCGTAGTCGGTCTCTTTGGCTACTTGGTCTTTGTAGTGCAGTTTCAATATGGCTTCTCAATTATTTCAGGGGCCTTGGCCTTGACGGTCTTTAACCTGCCACAAATGACGCGAAACATTGAAGATAGCTTGCAAAACATCCACCATACACAGAGAGAAGCTGGGCTTGCGCTTGGAATCTCTCGTTGGGAAACCGTGATACACGTAGTGGTACCAGAAGCCTTGCCAAGTATTATTACGGGTGTCGTATTAGCTTCTGGGCGGATCTTTGGGGAAGCAGCGGCCTTGATTTATACAGCTGGTCAGTCTGCCCCAGCCTTGGATTGGAGCAACTGGAACCTCTTCAGTGTGACCAGTCCGATCTCCATTTTCCGTCAAGCGGAAACTCTAGCAGTCCACATTTGGAAGGTTAATAGTGAAGGAACCATTCCCGATGCGATTGAAGTATCCGCTGGATCGGCTGCAGTCTTGTTGATCTTTATTTTGATTTTCAACTTTGGAGCCCGTAAGCTAGGGACTTACCTCCATAAGAAATTAACCTCAGCATAAAAGGAGAAGAAATGTCAAAGTACAATTGGGATGAGAAACATATCATTACTTTTCCTGAAGAAAAAGTGGTCCTTTCGACCAAAGACTTGCATGTCTACTATGGATCAAACGAATCCATCAAAGGTGTGGATATGCAATTTGAGAAGAATAAAATCACAGCTTTGATCGGTCCTTCTGGATCTGGAAAGTCCACCTATCTTAGAAGTTTGAACCGGATGAACGATACCATTGATATTGCGCGTGTGACTGGGGAGATCTGGTACGAAGGGATCGATGTTAACCGGCCAGATATTAATGTCTATGAAATGAGAAAGCATATCGGGATGGTCTTCCAACGTCCAAACCCATTTGCCAAGTCCATTTACCGCAATATCACCTTCCCACACGAGCGGGCAGGTGTCAAAGACAAGAAGGTCTTGGACGAAATCGTCGAAAAATCTTTGAAGCAAGCTGCCCTCTGGGATCAGGTCAAGGATGATTTGCACAAGTCTGCATTGACCCTCTCTGGTGGTCAACAGCAACGCCTCTGTATCGCTCGAGCTATCTCTGTCAAACCGAAGATTTTGCTCATGGATGAGCCAGCTTCAGCCTTAGACCCTATCGCAACAGCCCAGTTGGAAGAAACCATGCTGGAGTTGAAGAAGGATTACACCATTATTATCGTGACCCACAGCATGCAACAGGCTGCTCGTGCTAGCGATTATACAGGATTCTTCTATCTAGGCGATTTAATTGAGTATGATAAAACAGCCAATATTTTCCAAAATGCAAAACTCCAATCAACCAACGATTATGTATCTGGTCACTTTGGATAGGAATTGGTAACATAGAAACAACATAAGGATGAAAACATGACAGAACCAATTTTGCAAGTCAAGGACTTGTCGGTTTATTACAATAAGAAAAAGGCACTGAATAGTGTGTCACTGGATTTCACCCCTAAAGAAATCACGGCTTTAATCGGACCGTCTGGATCAGGGAAGTCTACCTTGCTCAAAGCCATCAACCGGATGGGAGATTTGAACCATGAGGTGACAACAACAGGAACCGTCATTTACAATGGTCACAATATCTATAGTCCTCGGACAGATACAGTAGAACTTCGTAAGGAAATTGGAATGGTTTTCCAACAGCCCAACCCTTTCCCCATGTCTATCTATGACAATGTCACCTATGGACTCATGATTAATGGAATCAAGGACAAGCAAGTCTTGGATGAAGCAGTCGAAACCTCTTTGAAAAACGCTTCTATTTGGGATGAGGTCAAGGATCGCCTTCATGATTCAGCAATCGGGCTTTCAGGGGGGCAACAACAACGGGTTTGTGTGGCGCGTGTCCTAGCAACTAGTCCAAAGATTATCCTCCTGGACGAGCCAACCTCAGCCTTGGACCCGATTTCTGCTGGAAAGATTGAAGAAACGCTTTATGGGTTGAAGGATCGTTACACCATGCTTTTGGTGACCCGGTCTATGCAACAAGCCAGTCGGATTTCGGATAAGACAGCCTTTTTCTTGGATGGGGACCTCATCGAGTATGATGACACCTCAAAAATCTTCTTGAACCCTGCTCGTAAGGAAACAGAAGATTATGTATCAGGGAAGTTTGGATAAGAAAGGGAAAGTAAATGTTACGTGTACAATTTGAAGAAGATTTAGAAAAACTTCATAACCAGTTTTATGCTATGGGAAATGAAGTCTTGACCCAGATCAACCGCACGGTTCGAGCTTTTGTCACTCATGATCGTGATCTGGCACGTCAGGTGATTGAAGATGATGCTGAGATTAATGAATATGAAGTGAAGTTGGAGCGCAAATCCTTTGAGATGATTGCCCTTCAACAACCGGTTTCTCAGGACCTTCGGATGGTCATGACAGTCTTAAAAGCAGTATCTGACATCGAGCGGATGGGAGACCATGCGGTATCTATCGCTCGAGCAACCATCCGTATGAAGGGAGAACTTCGTAGTAAGGTTGTAGAGGAAGAAATCAGCAAAATGGGTCGAGAAGTCAAAGACTTTGTTAAAGCAACCTTGGAACTCTACTTAAAAGGGGATGTAGAAACAGCCTATGAAGTAGCAACTCGTGATGAAAAAATTAATGAGTACTATGATCGTATTCAAGAGTTGGCAACGGAAGAAATCAAGCATAATCCTGACTTGATTATTACTGGACGTGATTACTTCCAAGTCATCAACTACTTGGAGCGTATTGGTGATTATGCTAAAAATATCTGTGAGTGGGTTGTCTACTTCGAAACAGGAAAAATTGTGGAATTATAAGAAAATAAAGTCTGAGGTCATGATCTCAGACTTTATTTTTTTATAGATCTGGTTTTGCCCCCTCTTACCTTACAGTTAGTAGGATTTATGTTAGAATAGAAGATGATAAAAAATGAAGAAGGAGTTACTCATGCAAGCAGTTGCACATTTTATTGATACATTTGTACCTGAGCACTATGATCTATTCTTAGATTTAAACCGCTCAGACAAAACTTTCTCAGGGAAAGTGACCATTAGCGGAGAAGCAAAAGAGACTCGCATCTCTCTTCACCAAAAGGATTTGACCATCGAATCGGCTCAAGTAGATGGGCAAGATTGTGCCTTTACAGTCAATGATGAGGAAGAAGCGGTCTTTGTCGAAGTTCCTACTACAGGAAAAGTAAACCTTACCCTTACATATACAGGGAAGATTACGGATAATATGACAGGGATTTATCCGTCTTATTACACAGTAGATGGTGTTAAAAAGGAAGTAATCTCTACTCAATTTGAAAGTCACTTTGCTCGTGAAGCCTTCCCAAGTGTAGATGAACCAGAAGCCAAAGCGACCTTTGATTTGGCTGTGAAATTTGACCAAGAAGAGGGAGAAATCGTTCTTTCTAATATGCCTGAAATCGATGTCGAAAGTCGGAAAGAAACAGGTATTTGGAAGTTTGATACGACTCCTCGTATGTCTTCTTATCTCTTGGCCTTTGCGGCTGGAGATTTGCAGGGTGTGACAGCTAAGACCAAGAATGGAACCCTAGTCGGTGTCTACTCTACCAAAGCTCACCCATTAGAAAACTTAGACTTCTCATTAGATATTGCCGTTCGTGCCATCGAATTCTACGAGGACTATTATGGAGTGGCTTACCCAATCCCTCAATCCCTTCATATTGCGCTTCCAGACTTCTCTTCAGGTGCGATGGAAAACTGGGGCTTGGTAACCTATCGTGAAGTCTACCTCCTTGTAGATGAGAACTCGACAGCCCAAAGCCGTCAAACAGTAGCCTTGGTCGTAGCTCACGAATTGGCTCACCAATGGTTTGGTAACCTCGTGACCATGAAGTGGTGGGATGACCTCTGGTTGAATGAAAGCTTCGCCAATATGATGGAATATGTCTGCTTGGATGCCATCGAACCAAGCTGGAATATCTTTGAAGACTTCCAAACAACAGGTGTACCTGCTGCCTTGAAACGTGATGCTACAGATGGCGTTCAATCCGTCCATGTAGAAGTGAAACACCCAGACGAGATCAACACCCTCTTTGACCCAGCGATCGTTTACGCCAAGGGTAGCCGGCTCATGCACATGCTTCGCCGTTGGTTAGGCGATGATGCCTTCCGTAAAGGTTTGAAGATCTACTTTGAAAAACACCAATATGGAAATACCATTGGGCAAGATCTTTGGGAGGCCTTGGGTCAAGCTTCTGGTCGTGATGTTGCAGCCTTTATGGATTCTTGGTTGGAGCAACCAGGATACCCTGTTGTCTCAGCTTCTGTAGAGAACGACACCTTGATCATCCGTCAAGAGCAGTTCTTCATCGGAGAAAGAGAAGAAAAAGGCCGTAAGTGGGTTGTTCCATTGAATAGCAACTGGACAGGTATTCCAGATACCTTGGAAACAGAAGTCTTAGAAATTCCAAACTATAGTGCCTTGAAAGCAGCTAATACCGGAGCTCTTCGCTTCAATACAGAAAATACGGCTCATTATATCAGTGACTACCGTGGGGAATTGTTAGAGGACATTCTTGCTGACCTTGCTAGCTTAGATAGCACTTCGAAATTGCAAGTGGTTCAAGAACGCCGTCTCTTAGCGGAAAGCGGTCAAATTTCTTATGCAAGCCTCTTGCCAGTGATTGAACACTTGACAGAAGAAAGTTCCTACTTGGTTGTTTCAGCTGTTTCGAGCGTCTTAGCCGGAATCAGTCTCTTTGTGGATGAGGGAACTGAAACAGAAGCAGCCTTCCATGAGTTGTTGAAACGTTTGAACCGTTATAACTTTGAACGCTTGGGTCTGGAGGCTAAGCCTGGTGAAACAGAAGAAGACGAAAAAGTTCGTCAGCTTATGATTGCTAACATGATCAAGGCCAATGACGAAGCTGCACAAGCACAAGCGAGCGCTATCTTTGAAGCGCATGCCTCTGATTTGGAAAAACTTCCAGCTGCCATTCGTTTGCAAATCTTGGTCAACCAAATCAAGCATCAGGAAACCAAGGAGCTTAGCCAGCAATACCTAGATACCTATGTGAAGACAGTGGATGGAAACTTTAAACGCCAATTGGCAGCAGCTCTTTCTTACACCAAGGATGTGGAAACCTTGGAAGCTCTATTGAAGGAGTGGAAGAACAAGGATGTGGTGAAACCTCAGGACTTGGCTATGAGCTGGTACTACAACTTCTTGCATGATGACTTTACCCAAGGTAGAACCTGGACTTGGGCGCGTGAGAACTGGGACTGGATCAAGAAGGCACTCGGTGGTGATATGAGCTTTGATAAGTTTGTCATCTACCCAGCTAACTGTTTCAAGACCCATGAACGATTGAATGAATACAAGGCCTTCTTTGAACCACAATTGGATGATATGGCGATCAGCCGTAATATCAAGATGGGAATCAAAGAAATCGCAGCTCGTATCGATCTTATTGAGCGGGAGAAAGCAGCTGTTGAAGCAGCCCTTCTAGCAACAAAATAAAAAAAGCTCCTAGAGAGTGCTATGCAGATCTGCAAGCCTCTCTAAGAGTTTTTTATTTTTCTTTTTTGAAATAAGGGAGATGTTTGAGATTGCGATAGAGAATAACCGCGAAAATCGTTGTCAACATCATCTTAATCAAATCTGGTAATACAAAAGGTAGGATGACCAGTTTTACGGTGAGATCCAAACTCTGGTGGGTAATGAGCATAAAACCTAAGGCCCCCCCAATAAAGAGGACGACTTCCCCTAAGGCGTTAGCAAGGAAAATACGAATGGGCTGTCCCTTTTTGCCAGCGAGGATGGAAGTAACCAAAGCTCGAAGAGGAAAGAAGAAAAGGAATCCGGCAGTGGGACCGTAGAAGGAACTTAAACCTCCATGACCACCCGCAAAGACGGGAAGGCCAATGGCACCTAAGAGGAGGTAAATGACAACGGAAAGGGTGGCTTCTTTTGGACGGTAGATGCTGGCGATCAATCCAATCGCTAAAGTCTGAAGCGTGATAGGAATGGGTCCAAGTGGGATTGTAAAAGGGGATAGGGCAGCAATCAAAGCTGCTCCAAGAGCAATTAATGTCATTGATTCTATTTTTTTCAAAACAGTAAACCTCACTTTGTTTTTATGGTAACTATTCTACAAAAAAGAAGGCAAGCCTGTCAAGTCCTCTTTTCAGCTGTGACAATTGTCTCCTTACTCATTTTAGGAAAGTTTAAGAAAAAATTTAGTCACAATTAAGGAAGAATCGGTAAACTATCCCTATCTAAACAAAGGCCTTGTTTAAATAAATAATTTAAGGAATTGAAAGAATGAACGCTTCGAATGAACAAAAGCAAGAAAGAACTGAAAAAATGATTGTCGTTAAGAAAAGTCCTAAGTGGTGGGCGACTGCCGCAGCAACAGGAGGACTGATCATTGGGATGACTGGTGGATTTGGATTGGGAATGTTGGCGACAGCCAATACGAGTCCCCAGCGTCAGCAAGCTACGGTAGCTACACAAAATAGTAATCAGCCTGCACAAAACCATCAAGGACAAAATAGCCAGGGCAAGGATCAAAATAGCCCTTCAAATGCTCAAGGTTTCAATGGCCAAAATGGTGGACCAGGGCAAGGCCAAATGAACGGCCAACCACCTCAAGGAGGCGGGTCACAAGGGGGCCAAGGACAAGATGGATTTGGTGGAGGACCAGGCGGTATGCCACCGCAAGATGGTCAAAACGGTGGACCAGGCCAAGGGAATAGGAATGGTCAACCTCCACAAGATGGGGGGCCTCAATATCAAGAGGGCAACCAACAAAATGGGAACTCTAATAAAAAGTCCTCCAAGAAGTCCTCTTCGAAAAAAACGTCAAGCAATACAAAACATCCATCAAAGGATGAGACAGGGACAGCTAGCTAAGAAAAAAGTTGAAACAACTATTTGAATGCTACTGAATGAAGCCTGGTCATGGTATAATAGAGTAGAAAATACTCATCATACCTGTATGGAAGAATGAGAAGGAGAAAGTAAACATGATTAAGATTTTATTAGTCGAAGATGACCTTGGTTTGTCTAACTCAGTATTTGATTTTTTAGATGATTTTGCGGATGTCATGCAAGTCTTTGATGGAGACGAAGGTCTTTACGAAGCTGAAAGTGGGATCTACGATTTAATTTTGCTTGACCTCATGCTTCCTGAAAAAGATGGTTTCCAAGTTCTCAAAGAATTGAGAGAAAAGGGTGTTACAACGCCAGTCTTGATTATGACAGCCAAAGAAAGTCTAGATGACAAGGGACATGGCTTTGAACTTGGTGCAGATGACTACTTAACCAAGCCTTTCTACCTAGAAGAGTTGAAAATGCGGATTCAGGCACTGTTGAAACGTTCTGGTAAGATCAATGAAAATACCTTATCTTATGGAAATATGACTGTCAATCTAGCAACGAATTCAACGCTTGTAGATGGAAAAGAAATAGAGCTCTTAGGGAAAGAATTTGATCTCCTTGTTTATTTCCTTCAAAATCAAAATGTTATCCTTCCAAAAACACAAATCTTTGACCGTTTGTGGGGATTTGATAGCGACACAACTATTTCAGTTGTAGAGGTGTATGTTTCTAAGATTCGTAAGAAATTAAAAGGAACGGACTTTGCGAAAAATCTCCAAACATTACGAAGCGTGGGGTACATTCTGAAAGATGCTCAATAAAATTAAAAGAACCGTGAATGCAGATGATTTCTCTTATTTCATCCGCTATTTTGGCCTCTTCACCTTGATTTTCTCAACGATGACCCTGATTATCATTCAGGTCATGCGATCAAGTTTGTATACGACGGTTGATGAGAATTTAAAAATCATTAGTAAGGATCGCTATTCCATCATTAGCTTGGCTAGCCGAGCTGGAAATAATATGGATAGGGAAGGGGAAGAAGATTCAAAATCATATGATGAACCGGATCACGAGGATCGCCCAAAACCTTCTGTGACATCAAATAGTACTGCTATACTTCTGAATGATAAGTTTGAAAATGTAACGACAGGTGATGGTTTTTTAGATTTGAAATCCATCACCTTTAGTAAGAGTTACTTAAATAAGATTAAACAGATTCAAATTACCAACCGCTACAATCAAAAGGAAAGCTACCGCGCTTATTTGGTAGATATTGATCCCGATGATTATATCGATGGGGTGAAATATGCCGTGATCATGACCAATATCAGTCAGTTGGAGCAGACTAGTGAAAAACATGAGAGCCAAATCGCCTTGGTCATGATTTGCTTCTGGGGCATTTCTCTCTTTGCAAGTATCTTTCTTGCTAAGATGAGCGTTAAGCCCCTTTTAGAAAGTATGAATCGTCAGAAGGCCTTTGTCGAAAATGCTTCTCATGAATTGCGGACGCCTCTAGCAGTTTTGCAAAATCGTTTGGAAGCCTTATTCCGAAAACCAGAGGCGACGATTATGGAATCCAGTGAGAATATTGCCTCCTCTTTGGATGAGGTTCGCAATATGCGCTTATTGACGACCAATCTCTTAAACTTGGCTCGCCGAGATGATGGCATCAAACTAGAATATGGTGAGATCAATCCAAGTTTCTTTCGTCAAACCTTTGCTAATTACGAGATTATAGCAGAAGAAAATGATAAAGTTTTTGAGTATGAGAATCAGGTGGATAAAAGTTTGGTTTCTGACAAGGTCCTTCTGAAGCAGCTGATGACGATTCTCTTCGACAATGCACTTAAGTATACGGAGGAAGATGGAAAGATTCGTTTTGTAGCCCAATTTAAGGACCGCTATCTCTATTTTCGAGTAGAGGACAATGGTCCAGGAATTCCAGATGAGGCTAAGAAGCGTATTTTCGATCGTTTTTATCGGGTAGACAAGGCTCGAACCCGGCAAAAAGGTGGATTTGGTCTGGGCTTATCTTTAGCCAAACAAATTGTAGAAGCCTTTAATGGTACGATATCTGTTCGAGATAACAAACCTAAAGGAACCATCTTTGAGGTAAAACTAACAACCAAGTCAGATAGTAAAAAGAAATCAAGTTCTAAATCAACGAAGAACAAGTAAGAGAGTGGGACAGAAATCGGTAATTCGTTAGAATTCGATTTCGTCGTCCCACCTCCGCACAGTTGAGTAGGGCTGTAAAAGCTGATGAAATCAGCGTAGTAGAGCCCATTCAACCACTGCGTCTTGCTCGATAATCCAAAGACAATTGAGAGGCTAGGACTTTTGTCCCAGCCTCTTTTTTCATCCATCTCAAATGATCGCTATTTTTGTCTAACTAGTGTATAATAGTAAAAAAAGAAAGAGGTGTCTTATGGCTTCAAAAATGTTACACACTTGTTTACGAGTGGAGAATTTAGAAAAATCAATTGCTTTTTATGCAGATGCGTTTGGATTTAAGGAATTGCGTCGCAAGGATTTTCCTGAATACAAATTTACGATTGTCTACCTTGGCTTAGAAGGAGATGACTATGAGTTGGAATTAACTTACAACTATGATCATGGTCCTTATGTCATTGGAGATGGTTTTGCCCATATAGCCTTGAGTGCGCCAGATCTTGAAGCCCTTCATGCTGAGCATAAGGCGAAGGGTTACCAAGTAACGGATCCAAAAGGATTGCCAGGTACCCTTCCGAACTATTACTTCATTGTGGATCCAGATGGCTACAAAGTCGAAGTAATTCGTGAGAATTCTTTATAGTCAGTAACAAGATGAAAGACAGGTTGGGATGCAATTGCCCAATCTGTTCTTTTTATGATAAGACCTGTTCTGTTAAAGAAAAATGTGATCAAAATACCTATCTCATACTACCTATTCTATTTTGGTTAATTTAATTCATTTTTTTTAGGCATTTCTAATGTTTTTTGATGACAAACTTGCTATAATAAGAGTATGAAAATCAATTACATAAAAATTCTAGTATTAGTTTTACTGAATCTCCTTTTAGTAGGAGCTATATATATCGGCTATCAAAAAATTCAGGAAGCGAGGGCGATAAAAAATTACAACCAGCAATTCTCAAAAGCACTTAAAGCAGAGGCTACAGAGGAAAAGAATAGGGACAGTCAGATACAAAAAGGTATCGTTGGCCAGACTTATGTAACAGCCTATTACCCCACTCTGAATGGTGAACCCATCGCAATCATCAAAGAGAAGATTCTTGCAGATATCGGTTCCATTCCTCAAGAGGAAGAGAATAATCATCAGGCGCGTGAACTCTTTTTCTACCACTCAGAAGTTCTACCAGATCCTTTTGTGGGAGTTCATCCCTATCAAATCAAGCGGACTCAGTACAAGTGGAAAAAAGAGATGTTCATCAAGGATGAGTTGAAAAAACTCCCCTTGGTCTACTTAGACGATCAGGGAAATACCTTTCAATTCTCTCAATTGTTTACAGACTTAGGTTTTGCTAAAGAAACGCTTTTGACCGAATTGCGTTCGCAACTGGTCTTTCTTCGAATGGATGATCAACAGATTGAAGAGTTGCTAGAAACTGTCGCGGCATCAGACATGGCAAGCTGGAGTTTTTCTTATGAGAAGAGTTTACTATCGATTAGTCTACCTGTTGAGATTGAGGGAATGGAAACCTTTGATGTTCCACTCTCAAAACTTTATGACGTGATAGATACAGACCGTCTTCAACCTGACGATTTAACGGCTTATGAAGCCTACCAAGAGCAACGCCATGAAAAAATGGTTGCCTTGACCTTTGATGATGGACCAGATCCAACGACGACCCCTCAGGCCTTAGAAATCCTGAAGAAATACCGGGTTAAAGGTACTTTCTTTATGCTAGGGAAAAATGTGTCAGCCTATCCAGAAATAGCCAAGCAGGTGCGGCAAGCTGGCCATGAGATTGGGAATCATTCATGGAACCATCCTGTATTGACCAAGCTATCTTTGGATGCAGCGAAGCGAGAGATTATGGATACCAAGGAAATCATTCAAAAAGTGACTGGTGTCCAAACCATGATTACCCGTCCTCCATATGGTTCTATCAATAGTGCTATTCAATATGCTGTTGACCAGGCCTTCATCATGTGGGATGTGGATACCCTGGATTGGAAGAGTCACAATACCAATGCTATTCTTTCAGAGATTAAAAAGCAGGTTAAGCCAGGATCAATCATCCTCATGCATGATATTCACCAAACTTCCATCAATGCTCTTCCAGCTGTGATTGAGTATTTGCAGTCTCAAGGCTACAATTTAGTGACTATAGATGAACTCTTGGATCATCAAGTTGAAAGCCATCGCTTGTACTACAGTAAAAACTAAGAAAAAATCGTTCGTAAGACTACGAACGATTTTCTTATTCTTCCCCTATATAGAGTTGTGCTCCCTTAAGAATCAGGGGACGAACGGGGGTTAATTTTTTCAAACTTTTCAATTCTTCTGGATGGCTGACCAAGGTGATGACATAGCCCTCTTTACCCATACGTCCGGTACGTCCAGATCGGTGGATGTAGGTTTCGGTATCTCGAGGAACTTCATAGTTGACGACACATTCTAGAGAGTCAATATCAATTCCTCGTGCCACCAAGTCTGTTGCAAGAAGGAGTGTCAGTTGGTGGTCCTTAAAGCGTTCCAGAATGACTTTTCGGAACTTGACATTAACGTCACTAGCAAGTGAGACGGCGCTAACTTCCCGGTATTGGAGTTTTTCTTCGGCGCTTCCTAGGTCTGACAAGCTGTTGAAGAAAACGAGACCACGAAAGTCTTCGACATTGGAGAGTTTTCTGAGGAGTTCAACCTTTTCTCGCTTATCCACTTCCATATAGAAGTGCTGAATATTGTCCAAGTTTTGTCCTTCCACTTGAATGGTTAGAGTATTAGGTTCGATTTGTTCTGGATCAAACTTGGTCGTTGCACTCATATAGATAAATTGATGATCTCGGGGCGCGTAGTGGCAAATCTTATCGACAAAGTGATACTGAGAGTCACTAAACAGTTGATCAAATTCATCCAGGATGATGGTATCAACATTCATCATCTTGATTTTCTTTAACTTGATCAATTCAAAAATACGGCCTGGAGTTCCAATGAGAATTTCTGGTCCCTTTTTGAGGCGTTCGATTTGCCGTTTTTGACTAGAGCCTGAAAGGAAGAGTTGGGCACTGAGTCCAAGAGGTTCCGCACATTGTTTGGCAACATCAAAGATTTGTCCGGCCAATTCTGTATTGGGTGATAGGATCAACAATTGTTGTGCTTTTTTAGGTTTTAGCTTGAGAAGACTAGGGAAGAGATAGGCCAGGGTCTTTCCGGTTCCTGTCGGGCTGACTCCAAGCACGTTCTCCCCTTGGGTGATCGGCTCGAAGAGGCGTTCTTGGATTTCAGTCAGTTGCTCAAAGCCGAGGGTTTTGAGTTGCTCTTGCCAGAGCGGTGGAAATGCTAGTGTCATATTAATGTTCGTCCTTAAAGTGTATTCCAGCATCTTGGCGCATAGTGTAGAGGGTTTGGTGAACTATCTGTCCTGTTTGAAGCCAAGTCTGGTAAAGTGTCTGGTTGCCTTCTGTCATTATACTTGCAAAGGCCTGAGCTTCTTCGAGCATGTTATGAGAAGCAGGAGTAATCGGAAGTTGGTGACTAGTTCCAGAATGATCTTGAAAGAGAGCCTGGCTAACGGCTTCGATTCCACTTAAGAAAAGGGTGCCATCTGTCGTGTAAATTTCCGCAGGAAGATTGCTGGTCACATCTTTGCCGGCTTGAATGCCAATGACAAAGTCAGAATAAACCAAGCTACCCTGTCCGTTCAAATCGATTGAATTAGGCAATTGCCGCGCTTGATAAGTTACTGATTCAGGTTGACCAAAGAGGCCGATTGCAAAGTAGAGAGGATAGACTCCCAAATCCATGAGGGCTCCACCCGCAAATTGGTCGGAGAAAATATTGGGAGTATTTCCTTTCAAGAGCTCGGGCATTTTAGAAGAGTATTTGGC
Organism: Streptococcus rubneri; assembly: GCF_004785935.1. Taxonomy (GTDB): domain Bacteria; phylum Bacillota; class Bacilli; order Lactobacillales; family Streptococcaceae; genus Streptococcus; species Streptococcus rubneri. The sequence continues at coordinate 287,905 of NZ_SRRP01000001.1, forward strand.
ATAAGTCATGTGGCCACCCAAGATGGTCTTGTCTTTGAGAAAGTCTTGGATGATCGCAAAGGCTTTTTCATGATAGTTGCGAGCGGCTTCAAAGAGATAGACCTGGTGCTCCTTGGCTAATTTAACCAACTCTTTCCATTCCTTGGGAGTGGTGACAGCTGGTTTTTCAAGGATGACATGTTTCTTAGCCAAGAGGGCTAACTTTGCCTGAGGATAGTGGAGTGAATTGGGACTAGCAATGTAGATGACATCTAGGTCACTATCTAAAAAGGCAATCAGGTCATCATAGAGGGCCACTTGTCCATAGGGTTGGGTGAAACTACGAGCTTTCTCCAAGGTCCGTGAATAGACCGCTCTTAACTCATACTGGTCTGTTTCTTTAGCTGCAGCAAGGAAGGAATGGGAAATGGCACTAGTGCCGATGATACCGAGTTTCAGCATGGCAGCTCCTTTCAATCAGGTATTTACTGGTTTCATTATATCATGTTTCATCCTAAAAAGATGGAATGGGCCTTTCTAATTGGGATGGAGGATAGGAGGGAAGGTCTTCTTGGAAGGTTGATGAAAATCCTTAGAAAAAAGGTTTAAGTCGTGGTCAAGAGACCGCTTTTGTGATAGAATAAATAAGATTATAGAATATGGAGAAGAAGATGCGAAACAGACCAATTATTATCGGTGTAACAGGTGGTTCTGGTGGGGGGAAAACCAGTGTTTCTCGTGCAATTTTGTCCCACTTCCCAGATGAAAAGATTGCTATGATTGAGCACGATTCTTATTACAAGGATCAAAGTCATCTAACCTTTGAAGAGCGGATTCAGACCAACTACGACCATCCTTTTGCCTTTGATACAGATCTCATGATTGAGCAAATCAATGAGTTGTTGGCTGGCCGTCCGGTTGACATTCCAACTTACGACTACGCAGCGCATACGCGTAGCGCCAAGACCTATCGCCAAGAGCCTCAGGATGTCTTTATCGTTGAAGGGATTTTGGTCTTGGAGGACAAGCGTCTTCGTGACTTGATGGATATCAAAATTTTCGTTGATACCGATGATGATGTACGCATTATTCGCCGGATCAAGCGAGATATGGAAGAGCGCGGTCGGAGTTTGGACAGCGTCATCGAGCAGTACTTGGGAGTGGTGAAGCCGATGTACCATCAGTTTATCGAGCCAACCAAGCGCTATGCGGATGTTATCATTCCAGAAGGTGTGACCAATACCGTAGCCATCGATTTGATTACAACCAAAATTGAGAAGATTTTGAGCGAATCACGTGAAGGACAAGGATAACAAGTGAGAGAGGTTAGGAAGTAGTGTCCCAGCCTCTTTTCCATGACAAATAGGGAGAAATATGAAAAAGTTAAGAAGGGAGTTTCACTCCAGAAGTAAGGCCTTTGCCTGCCTACTGACCATGTGTGCAGGCTTTTCAGATGCCTACACCTTTATCGAAAGAGGAGGGACCTTGGCCGCGGGCCAAACGGGAAACGTGGTCTTTCTATCTGTTGGTTTAATTGGCCATGAAATCGCGGATGTGGAGGTCAAACTAGCCACCATGTTGGCCTTTATGATTGGGATTTTCTTGATGACCGTCTTTCAACGCTTCTTTAGCCATTCCGTTTGGCGACTCAGTACCTTGGTTCCCTTGGTTCTGACGACCTTGGTGGCAGGATCTCTTCCCAAAGAAGTGCCCAATGTTCTAATTGTACCTTTCTTTGGGCTAAGCTTGGGGATTGTAGCCATTTCCTTTGGAGAAGTCGATAGCTATGCTTATAACCATTCTTTTATGACAGGGAATCTCAAGAAGACCATGGTCGCATATGGAAATTTTGTACGGGAGCGGAAGATGGAGTTTTTCTGGGAGTCTCTCTTTATGACTTCTTTGATTGGGAGCTTTGTGGGAGGAGCTATTCTTTCCACCTTCCTCATCCAATATTATGGCCTTCGGACCATTTGGTTTGTTTCCCTTGTTCTGACCCTTTTTCTCTCTTATCGGGCGATTCAATATGTTCGAAGGGATATCTAGTCACATTCAAATAGTTTGATCAATCGAGGCTGGGACAAAAGTCCTAGCCTCTAAATTTTCTTTGGATTATCGAGCAAGACGCAGTGGTTGAGTGGGCTCTACTACGCTGATTTCATCAGCTTTTACAGCCCTACTCAACTGTGCGGAGGTGGGACGACGAAATCGAATTCTAACGAATTACCGATTTCTGTCCCACTCTCTTTTAATTGGGAATATTTGCTGGATACTTCTGATGGCAAGCTGGGTTGTTATCAAAGGTTGCTCCGTTGTAAATACTTAATTTTCTAACTAAAGTTTGGTATAATAAAGGTTATGAATATACAGGAAAAAGAATCACGTTACCAACTCTTACTAGCTCAGTTAGAAGCTCTTTTAGAGGGTGAGAGCAATGCTTTGGCCAATTTAGCCAACGCCAGTGCTTTGCTCAATCAAGCCCTACCACATTCGGTCTTTGCAGGTTTTTATCTTTATGATCAAAAAGAGCTGATTTTAGGCCCCTTTCAAGGTCAGGTTTCCTGTGTCCACATTGCCTTAGGAAAAGGCGTCTGTGGAGAAGCAGCAGAGAAAAGAGAGACGCTGGTGATTGAGGATGTGACCCAGCATGCCAATTATATCTCTTGTGACAGTCGCGCTATGAGTGAGATTGTGGTTCCCATGGTCTTGAAAGACCAGTTGCTAGGAGTGTTGGATCTAGATTCGGATCGGGTGGGAGATTATGATGACCTGGATCGCTTTTATTTGGAACGTTTTGTAGCCATCTTGCTTGAAAAAACAAAATGGAATTTTAGGATGTTTGGAGTAGTAGACTAATGTATCAAGCCCTCTATCGTAAATACCGTAGCCAGACCTTTGGCCAACTTGTAGGGCAGGAGGTTATTGCGACGACCCTTCGACAAGCTGTCGAACAGGGGAAAATTAGCCATGCCTATCTCTTTTCTGGACCTCGTGGGACGGGGAAGACCAGTGTGGCGAAAATCTTTGCCAAGGCCATGAACTGCCCCAATCAAAAAGGGGGAGAGCCTTGTAACGAATGCTATATCTGTGAAGCCATTACCAATGGCAGTTTAGAGGATGTTATCGAGATTGACGCAGCCTCAAATAATGGGGTAGATGAGATCCGAGATATCCGCGATAAATCTACCTATGCGCCTAGTTTGGCTCCTCATAAGGTCTATATTATCGATGAGGTCCATATGCTCTCGACGGGAGCCTTTAATGCTCTTCTCAAGACCTTGGAAGAACCGACAGAAAATGTGGTCTTTATCCTAGCAACAACGGAATTGCACAAGATTCCAGCAACCATCCTTTCACGGGTTCAACGCTTTGAGTTCAAATCTATCAAGACGCCAGCCATTCAAGACCACCTAAAAGCTGTTTTGGATAAAGAAGGGATTGATTACGAAGAAGAAGCTGTAGCCATTATTGCCCGTCGGGCAGAAGGTGGGATGCGGGATGCTTTGTCCATTTTGGACCAGGCCCTCAGCCTGACAGCTGGTGCCCAATTGACCACTGCGATGGCTGAAGAAATCACAGGTTCCATTAGTCAAGAAGCCTTAGATCTTTATGTTGTAGCCTTGTCAGCACAAGATGCAACAGCTGCCTTGGACCAGTTGAACCTGATCTTTGATAATGGGAAAAACATGGCCCGCTTTGTGACGGACCTCTTGCAGTATTTACGGGATCTCTTGATCGTTCAGACAGGTGGGGAAAATCTCCATGTCAGTGAGCGATTTAATCAGAATCTAGCCATTCCACAAGCCACCCTCTTTGCTTGGATTGATCTTGCGACAAGGAGTTTAGCGGATATCAAAAACAGCCTGCAGCCGAAAATCTATACGGAGATGATGACCATTCGTTTGGCAGAATACAAGGGTGAGGGCCCTTCGGCTAGCCAAGTGGCTCTTCCAGCAGATTTTTCAGCACAAGTAGACCAGCTCAAACGAGAAGTCGAGTCTCTGAAGAATCAGTTGGCTCAAGTAGCGAGTGGGGCTCCTGCAGCTAAATCAAGCCTTGCTCGTCCTCAGAAGTCTAGCAAGGGCTATCGAGTGGACCGCAATAAGCTTCAAGCTATCTTACAAGAAGCAGTTGAAAATCCAGATTTGGCGCGTAACAATCTCATCCGCCTGCAGAATGCTTGGGGGGAAATTATTGAAAGCCTAGCAGGGGCAGATAAGGCTTTGCTGGTTGGTTCACAGCCGGTTGCGGCCAATGAACGCCATGCGATTTTAGCTTTTGAGTCTGCCTTTAATGCCGAACAGACCATGAAGCGAGATAACCTCAATACCATGTTTGGCAATATTTTAAGCAATGCGGCAGGTTTCTCTCCGGAGATTCTGGCTATTTCAATGGAGGAATGGACCCAGGTTCGGGCGGAATTCTCTAAGAAAGCGCGTGGTCACAAGGAAGAGGCAGAGGTGGCAGAAGAGTCCGTCATTCCTGAAGGTTTTGATTTCCTCTCTGAAAAAATTACGATCCAAGAAGACTAGCCTGTGCTTTTTCCAGAAAATCATGGTAGAATAACAATATGAATAAACGTCAATTTTGGACTATGGCTATCTTTACAGCCTTAGAAACCTATTTTTTTAATGATGCTGTGATGAGGGAAAGCTACCTGGCAGCTATCTTTTGGGCTCTCTTGATATTGAGAAATTTACAAGTCAGCTATATCTTAGGGAAGTTGGTCGAAAGTATCGATCAACAGCTTAATCAGAAAAAACGAGATAAGTATAAAAAATAAGCACCAAGTGGTGCTTATTTTATTTTAAATGAAATATAAAGTCTACTTAAAAACTTTCCTTAGGTGAGTACGGACGTTAGCGAACTTCGAAGAAGTTCCATGACTTAGTTTTGGACCTAAGGTTCCAAAACTCCCGAGTGCCCGGGAAAAAACTGTTTAGCCTTTTATATTTAATAGAAATAACTGTATGATGCAGTGGTTAATTGGCATCTTTGTTCGCCTTCTAAGCACCAAAGATGACCTAATTAATTGTGCGGGGGTGGGAAGACGAACTCTTTTTTACTAGTCGGAGTTCTTTTCCACACCCTTTTCTCACAGAGGAAAGTTTTAGATTTACTTAACGAATTCAAAAAATAGCCGTCATTTTTTTTGAAGAGTCAGCTGACTACTTTATGTAATTAGGAATTTGTCTGCTTTCTAAAAAAAGCAGCTAGTCCTATGCAATACAGAACTAAATCCTTTGTGTCAATTAATTGTTTAACTTTTTTGGCTCAGTACACACCAGGTGTGTTTTCTTTATGCATACAATTCTTAAATTTTTAAGTACCTTAAGTATATCATGGTGATATCTAAAAAGATAATTTTATAACATTTGTTGGGATTGTTGCAGAGTTTTTTTGTTTATCATTCGAACTTTATTATTATATCATAAAAATGATTAGAAAAACAGACTTGATTTTTTTTGAAATTGGTATACGATGAAGGTATAAAAACTATTAAAATAGCCTGTTAGAAAGGAGATTAAAAGAATTAATAAGGCTATATATAATTGTTGATTGGTATCTAATCTTGTAAAACAAGAAAGGAAAAGGTAAAATATGCAATTACATAAAAAAAATTTTATAGTGGCGTTGGTTTTATCCATTTGTATCTCACTTTATTTTCTTATCAATCCGTCTAATATCTTCACCTTTCCGATCCGTGTGCATGAATTTGATGACACATTTAAATATTACATGTTTGTGAAGATTGGAATTGTATTATTATTTATCAAATTCTTACTGGATATATGCTTAGAGTATATCAAGAATTGGTTTAAAAAGTTTTGATATATCTTCACACAAAAGAGTCTGAGAAATGTTTTGTCTCAGACTCTTTTTTGAGCTGTTGTCTCTGTTTTATAAATCCCACTGCTTGAGGGAGATTTCGCCACTGTTGAGCCAGCGTTCTTGGCCGTCCGTTAGTTGGACTAGTAGTTGTCCACTGTCCGAAATATCCTTGGCCAGGCCTTGGTAGCTAGTCTGATTTTGTTCGAAGCGGACTTCCTTACCAAGAACTAGTGAGCGTTGCTTGTAGAGGTAAATCAGCTCCTCCTCTGGACTATTGAAAAATTCCTTCCAAATCTCAGCAATCAGTTCATTGCGAGTAATGGGAGGCTGGGAGTCAAAGAGGGAACCAGCCTTGTCCTTCAGTTCCGTAGGGAAATTGGTGATGGCAAAATTAAGGCCGATACCAATGATAACATCTGTGATGAGGCCTGTTTCGATGGAGCTGATGGCTTCAGTCAGAATGCCTCCAACTTTTTTCCCCTTGTAGTAGATATCATTGACCCACTTAATATCGACATCCAATAAGGCTAGATTTTTCAGAGCCTTGTAGATAGCAGCTGCGACCATGAGGGTATAGGCGGGAGCTTGATCAAAGGGGAGATTGGGTTTGAGGTGGAGCGACATATAGATTCCCCCTTGAGAAGGACAGAAGAAGTCGCGGCCAAAACGTCCTTTAGCAGCCGTTTGATAGGGAGCCAGATAAAGGGTAGAGGAGTTTCCCCCAGCTTCCATAGCATTCTTAGCGTCCAGTTGAGTGGATTGGGAATGAGGATTGTAGGAGACTGTTAGAGGACAATGCTCCTCGATAACTTGAGGAATTAGGAGATCTCCGGAAAGGATCTTGTAGCCTCGTTTTTTAACGGACTCAATCTCAATGCCTTCTTTTTCTAGACGCTGAATGGCCTTCCAGATAGAGGTACGAGACAGTCCCATTTCTTGGGCTAGTTGTTCGCCGTTGACATAGTCTTGAGCTTGTGCCAAGGTTTGGTATAAAATTTCGTGTGTTTTCATAGTTTCTTAACGTGTGCTTTCACGGATGGTAAGACGAGTGGCCAGAGTATGCATAGTTGGAATACCTGAATCTCTTCTTTGAAGGTCTTGTAACAGACTGTGAATGGCCTGTTTCCCCATTTCTTCCGTATAGACAGTGACGGTAGAAAGTGGCGGATAGACATGCTTAGCAATCGAGGTGTCATTAAAGGAGATGAGACTGACCTGATCTGGAACCGGAATGCTAGCTTCTTGGAGGGCACGAAGAGCCCCAACAGCCAAGGCATCGCTGGCCATAAAAAAGGCTGATGGAAGTCGATTTCCCAATTCATAAATCAATTCTTTCATCATTTCATAGCCAGAGTCACTTGAGAAGTGGCCCACTCGGATATAGTCTGGTTGATAGAGTTCTTTCTCTTCTAGAAAGTACTTAAAACTCAAGTAACGGGGATCAGTTTGAAGAGGACGATTATCGGCGGTCGTTTCTTGTCCAACAAGGAGACCAATCTGGTTGTGACCAGATTCTATCAAGTAAGCTAGTGCTTGGTAGACAGATGTTTCAAAATCTGTCATGACACAGGTATGGCCATATACTAAAGTATTGGAGTCCACAAAGACGAGTTTTTTCTGATAGCTTTCAAGTTGACGGATGGTTTCTGGGCTATATTTACCTAGAGCGATAATTCCATCAGCTTTTTCAAGAGGTCCCCAATCCTCTAAGTTAAAGACACGGAAGATTTCATGCCCGAGTTCTTGGGCTTGTTTTTCAATCCCAACGCGAATAGAGTAGTAATAAAGATCCTCTAACTCTTCCTCTTCGGTCACCCATTCTAAAATAGCAATACGGTAGCGCTTGCTTTGAAGAGGGTTATTTTTTCGCTGTTTCTTTTGGTAATGGAGTTTCTCAGCCGTTTCAAAAATCAGTTTCCGAGTTGTATCACTAACGGATAGGTTTTGATCCTGATTGAGGACGCGAGAGACTGTTGCTTGAGATACTCCGACTTCTTGAGCAATATCTTTAATAGTAGCCATAGTTCATCCTTTATTGCTTGTTAGTTTCAGTATACTCTAAATACTAGTAAAAGGAAATAAATTTTTACTAAATTTTATGTTTGTTACGATATTGGCTAGGAGTCAGTTGGCTATAGGCCTTAAACGCCTTTGAAAAATAAAGGGGGTCTGAAAAACCAACTGAGTAAGCCACAATCTTGATGCTCTCGTCTGTGTTGGTCAGCAATTGCTGGGCACGTTGCATGCGGACCGAGTGCAGGAATTCTTTGGGAGAGATCTGGTGAAACTCCTTAAAAACAGTTGTCAGGTAAGACCGATGGACATTGAGGTCATCAGCGATCTCTTGAATACTTAGATGCTCTTTATTGTAATGCGTCTCAATCACATGCTTGCAGGTCAGATAGAGTTGATAGGTTGGTGATGGATCGTTCCGATGGCTATCAGGAGCCACTTCACTGATAAGAAATAGCAGTTCATAGATTTGCGAGAGAAGGTGGAGTTGGTAGTGCGAGGTCATCTTTGAAGCCTCTGCCTTGTGGACAAGTTGCTCCATAAACTGGCCGATCCGCTCTGTGTCCACTTCATTTTTCTTTAGAAAGCCTTTGGCATGAAGAGTTGAAAAGCGCATGAAATCACTTACCTTGGTGCCGCTAATCCCAATCCAGTAGTAGGACCAAGGATCTTCTGCGTCTGCCTGGTAGTAGGTCACCATATTTTTAGGGAGAAGAAAGAGATCCCCGGCTTCTAAATGGATTTCATTTTTATTGATGTGAAAGACACCTTTTCCCTTGGTGATAAAATGCAGAACAAAATTGTCACGGACGCTAGGTCCGAATTCGTAGTTCTTCGGGCAATCTTCGTAGCCGTAAAAATCAAGGGCTAGATCAATGGTGTCGGTTTGGTATTCAGAAAAGACTAACATAGCTGAACCTCCTACCTAACATTTTACCATATATGCCCAACAAAATTCTATTTTCGGAAGCGTTTACAACGAGTAAAATAAAGACATATAAATGAAAAAAAGATATTGTAACTGAATTTAAAAATACATAGTGATATTTTATAGGAACCAAGGGGAGGAAGATATGGCAATACGTATTGAACAAAATTTGTTCTATATAGAGAGTAAAGGACTGAGTCTCATCCTTGAAAATCGCGATGGCTATTTGATGCTCAAACATCTAGGGCGCCCAATTCCGTCCTATCATTTTTCCAATACGGTGCATGAGAAGGACCATGCTTTCGCTGGAAATCCAACACCTGACAATCGAACTTTTAGCTTGGATACCCAGCGACAGATCTTGGGACAGCACGGGCTAGGAGATTTTCGAAAACCGTCGATCAAGATCCAACACGGTGTTACAGAAGTGACAGATTTCCTTTATGTTGGAGCCAACATCTATTCTGGTAGTGTCGAGGCGACCGGTCTTCCGAACCCTCACTCAGTAGATCAGGCTGAAACCTTGGCACTGGTCTTCGAAGATGATCAAGCAGCCCTGCGTTTGACCCTCTACTACACCGCCTACGAGGATTGGGCAACCATCACTAGCTTCTCAAAGATTGAAAACTGTAGTGATGAAACGGTTGTGATCCACAAGGCTCTTAGTGTGTTGGCCGATGTCCCAGCAGGTGATTACGATATCATCACTCTGCAAGGAGCCTATGCGAGAGAAAAAACAGTTCGCCGTCAGCAAGTGGAGCAAGGAATCTTCTCCATCAGTTCCAACCGTGGTGCTTCTGGACACGCCCAGACTCCAGCCCTTATCCTTGCTGACCATGAAGTGACGGAAGATGCCGGTTCTGCCCTTGCCTTCCAACTGCTCTACAGTGGGAATTTTGAAGGATTTGTTCAGAAAAATCAACTCAATGAAGTTCGGGTTGGACTGGGGATCAATCCTGAAAACTTCGCTTGGGAATTGGAACCAAATCAGAGTTTTGATACGCCTGTGGCAATGATCACTTACTCCCATAAGGGATTGACCGGTCTCAGTCAAGAGAGTCAAGCATTTGTCCAAAACCATATCATTCCTAGCCAGTTTGCCCATAAAGAACGTCCAATTCTTATCAACAACTGGGAAGCGACCTACTTTGATTTCAAAAAAGACAAATTATTGGAGCTAGCAGACGAAGCTCAAAAAGTGGGGATCGAACTCTTTGTTCTTGATGATGGCTGGTTTGGCAATCGTTATGATGACAATCGGGCCCTTGGTGATTGGACCGTCAATGAAGAAAAATTAGGTGGAAGTCTAGCAGAATTGATCCAAGGCATCCATGACAAGGGACTTCAATTTGGCCTTTGGGTGGAGCCAGAAATGATTTCTCTTGATAGCGACCTCTATCGGGCTCATCCGGACTGGGCTATTCAAGTCCCAGGCTATGAACACACCTATTCACGGAATCAACTAGTCCTCGATTTCGCAAATAGAGAAGTGGTAGCTTATATCAAGCAGGTCTTGGATGACTTGCTTGCAAACCATGAGATCGACTATATCAAATGGGATATGAACCGCAATATCACCAAGCTTGGAAATGGTAAAACCTACCTGGAAACCAAGATGCAATCTCATGCTTATATCTTAGGTCTCTATGAAGTGGTTTCTTTCTTAACAGAGAAGTACGAGCACATCCTATTTGAGTCTTGCTCAGGTGGTGGTGGTCGCAATGACCTGGGTATGATGCGTTACTTCCCGCAGGTCTGGGCGAGTGACAATACGGATGCCATGGCCAGACTTCCGATCCAGTATGGATCTAGTTATCTCTATCCAACTATTTCCATGGGGGCTCACGTATCAGCGGTACCAAATCACCAGATGGGACGGATCACACCACTAGAAACGCGTGGCCATGTAGCCATGATGGGAAATCTAGGCTATGAATTGGATCTGACCAGCCTTTCTCAAGAAGAGTTGGATGTCATCGCAACTCAAGTCGCTCACTACAAAACGATTCGACCCCTTGTCCAATTCGGACAACATTACCGCTTAATGAATCCTAGTCAAGGTGCCAACCAAGTAGCCATCCAGTTTACTTATCAAGACCGAACGGTTGTTACCTATGTAAGGGTCTTATCAACGGTTGAAGAGATCGAGCCGACTCTGAAACTCAAAGGCTTGGAAGAAGATGCACTCTATAGCTTAGAAGGGACGGACCAAGTCTATTCAGGAGCTGAGCTCATGTATGCTGGCTTAACCGTCGTTCTTCCTCAGGGAGATTTCCTCTCTAAACAATATGTTTTTGTCAAAAAATAAAAGGAGACAGCCAAATGAAATGGTTTAAAAAAATCGGACTTCTTGCAACTACAGGTTTAGCTTTGTTTGGGCTTAGCGCTTGCTCCAACGATGGTAAATCTGCGGATGGCACAGTGACCATCGAGTATTTCAACCAGAAAAAAGAAATGACCAAAACCTTGGAAGAAATCGCTCGTGATTTTGAAAAGGAAAATCCAAAGGTCAAGGTCAAAGTTGTCAATGTACCGAACGGTGGTGAAGTATTGAAAACACGTGTCCTCGCAGGAGATGTGCCGGATGTGGTTAATATATACCCACAGTCCATCGAACTACAAGAATGGGCAAAAGCAGGTGTCTTCGAAGATTTGTCCAATAAAGACTACCTGAAACGCGTAAAAAATGGCTATGCTGAAAAATATGCCGTGAACGGAAAAGTCTACAACGTTCCCTTTACAGCCAATGCTTATGGAATTTACTACAACAAAGATAAATTCGAAGAACTGGGCTTGAAGGTTCCTGAAACCTGGGATGAATTTGAACAGTTAGTCAAAGACATCGTTGCTAAAGGACAAACACCATTTGGAATTGCAGGTGCAGATGCTTGGACACTCAATGGTTACAATCAATTAGCCTTTGCGACAGCAACAGGTGGAGGAAAAGAAGCCAATCAATACCTTCGTTATTCTCAACCAAATGCCATTAAATTGACTGATCCGATCATGAAAGATGACATCAAGGTCATGGATATTCTTCGCATTGATGGTTCTAAACAAAAGAACTGGGAAGGTGCTGGCTATACCGATGTTATCGGAGCCTTCGCACGTGGGGATGTCCTCATGACACCAAATGGGTCTTGGGCGATCACAGCGATTAATGAACAAAAACCGAACTTTAAGATTGGGACCTTCATGATTCCAGGAAAAGAAAAAGGACAAAGCTTAACCGTTGGTGCAGGAGACTTGGCATGGTCTATCTCAGCCACCACCAAACATCCAAAAGAAGCCAATGCCTTTGTGGAATATATGACCCGTCCAGAAGTCATGCAAAAATACTACGATGTGGACGGATCTCCAACAGCGATCGAAGGGGTCAAACAAGCAGGAGAAGATTCACCGCTTGCTGGGATGACCGAATATGCCTTTACGGATCGTCACTTGGTCTGGTTGCAACAATACTGGACCAGTGAAGCAGACTTCCATACCTTGACCATGAACTATGTCTTGACCGGTGATAAACAAGGCATGGTCAATGATTTGAATGCCTTCTTTAACCCGATGAAAGCGGATGTGGATTAGGAGTAGAGAGACTATGAAAAAAGTATTACAAAAATATTGGGCATGGGCTTTTGTGGTCATCCCCCTCTTGTTACAAGCAATTTTCTTCTATGTGCCGATGTTTCAAGGAGCCTTTTACAGTTTTACCAACTGGACAGGATTGACTTATAACTACAAGTTTGTCGGCTTAAACAACTTCAAGCTCCTCTTCATGGATCCAAAATTCATGAATGCGATTGGCTTTACCGCAATCATTACGATTGCCATGGTGGTTGGTGAGATTGCCCTTGGGATCTTTATCGCGCGTGTCTTGAACTCTAAAATCAAAGGTCAAACCTTCTTCCGTGCTTGGTTCTTCTTCCCAGCTGTTTTGTCTGGTTTGACAGTGGCTTTGATCTTCAAGCAAGTCTTCAACTACGGTCTTCCAGCGATTGGGAATGCCCTTCATATTGAATTTCTCCAAACCAGTCTTTTAGGGACTAAGTGGGGAGCGATCTTTGCGGCTGTCTTTGTCCTTCTTTGGCAAGGGGTGGCTATGCCCATCATCATCTTCCTAGCTGGTTTGCAATCCATTCCAACTGAGATTACGGAAGCAGCAAGGATTGATGGCGCGACTAGCACGCAAGTCTTCTGGAACATTGAATTGCCTTACTTGCTACCAAGTATCTCTATGGTCTTTATCCTAGCCCTAAAAGGTGGGCTGACTGCCTTTGACCAAGTCTTTGCTATGACCGGTGGTGGTCCAAACAATGCCACAACCTCACTTGGGCTCTTGGTTTATAATTATGCCTTTAAAAACAACCAATTCGGTTATGCCAATGCCATTGCCGTAATCTTGTTCTTCTTAATTGTAGTGATTTCGATCATCCAATTGAGAGTATCTAAGAAATTTGAAATTTAAGAGGAGAAGCACGATGAAACAAGATGAAAGAAAAGCCCTGATTGGCAAATACATTCTATTGATTCTAGGATCGGTTCTGATTTTAGTGCCTCTCCTTGCCACCCTCTTTAGTTCCTTCAAACCCACCAAGGATATCGTAGACAATTTCTTTGGCTTTCCAACCAACTTCACATGGGACAACTTTAGCCGTCTCTTAGCGGATGGCATCGGAGGCTATTATTGGAACTCTGTCGTCATCACTGTCTTGTCTTTACTTGCAGTAATGATCGTTATCCCCATGGCAGCCTACTCCATCGCACGCAATATGAGTAAGAGAAAAGCCTTTACCATCATGTATACCCTCTTAATCCTTGGGATCTTCGTCCCATTCCAGGTTATCATGATTCCAATTACCGTCATGATGAGTAAACTCGGTTTGGCCAACACCTTTGGTTTGATCTTGCTCTACTTGACCTATGCGATTCCACAGACCCTCTTCCTCTATGTCGGCTATATCAAAATCTCGATCCCAGAAAGTCTGGATGAAGCAGCTGAGATTGATGGTGCTAATAAATTTACAACCTATTTCCGCATCATCTTCCCAATGATGAAACCGATGCATGCGACAACCATGATCATCAATGCCCTTTGGTTCTGGAATGACTTCATGTTGCCACTCCTTGTCTTGAACCGGGATTCCAAAATGTGGACTTTGCCTTTGTTCCAATACAACTACGCAGGCCAATATTTCAACGATTACGGACCAAGCTTTGCCTCTTACGTGGTCGGCATTATCAGTATCACCATTGTCTATCTCTTCTTCCAACGCCATATCATCGCAGGAATGAGCAACGGCGCAGTGAAATAATAAGATACAAAGCCCGTTAAAAGCTCACAGTGAAAATAGGGAATCTGAATAAGAAGCCTTGGCTTCTTGGAGGATTCATCTTTTTCACACAGAGCTTAGGGCGTGTTCAATTCCGTATACAAAGGGACGATTCAGCTTGCTGATTTCAATCGTATCCTAGAAAGCAATTCTAAAATAGAAAAACTCAAGAAAGCCAGGTCTCTTCAGACTTGGCTTTCAAATAAAGAAAAGGAGACCATTATGCCAATTCAAAATAAGACCATGTTAATTACTTACTCAGACAGCTTGGGAAACAACCTCAAGGACCTCTATGAAAATCTGGAGAAATATTTTGGAGATGCAGTCGGTGGGGTTCACCTCTTGCCATTTTTCCCATCAACCGGTGACCGTGGCTTTGCGCCTGTGGACTATGATCAAGTAGATCCAGCCTTTGGAGATTGGGAAGATGTCAAACGCCTGGGCGAAAAGTACTATCTCATGTTTGACTTTATGATCAATCACATTTCCCGTCAGTCTAAATACTACAAAGATTATCAAGAGAAGCATGACCAAAGTGCTTACAAGGATCTTTTCCTAAACTGGGACAAGTTCTGGCCAGAGAATCGTCCAACTCAAGCGGATGTGGACTTGATTTATAAGCGCAAGGATCGAGCTCCCAAGCAAGAAATTACCTTTGCGGATGGGACAACTGAGCATCTCTGGAATACCTTCGGGGAAGAGCAGATTGACCTGGACGTGACCAAGGAAGTGACCATGGACTTTATTCGCAAGACCATCGAACATTTGGCGAGCAATGGTTGTGACCTCATTCGCCTAGATGCTTTTGCCTATGCAGTCAAGAAGTTGGACACCAATGATTTCTTCGTGGAGCCAGACATTTGGGATTTGTTGGATAAGGTGCGCGATATGGCAGCCAGCTACGGTGCTGAGCTCTTGCCAGAGATTCATGAACACTATTCCATCCAATTTAAGATTGCCGATCACGACTATTATGTCTATGACTTTGCCCTTCCAATGGTGACCCTCTATACCCTCTATAGCTCAAAAGTGGAGCGCCTTGCTAAGTGGTTGAAGATGAGTCCGATGAAGCAATTCACGACACTCGACACCCATGATGGGATTGGGGTGGTTGATGTCAAGGATATCTTGACAGATGAAGAAATTGACTATGCATCAAATGAGCTCTACAAGGTAGGAGCAAATGTGAAACGCAAATATTCAACAGCAGAGTACAACAACTTGGACATCTACCAAATCAATTCGACCTACTATTCAGCGCTTGGAGATGATGATCGCAAGTATTTCCTAGCCCGTTTGATTCAAGCCTTTGCGCCAGGCATTCCACAAGTTTATTATGTTGGATTCCTAGCTGGGAAGAATGATTTGGAACTCTTAGAAAACACCAAGGAAGGCCGCAATATCAACCGTCATTACTACAGCAATGAAGAAATCGCCCAAGAAGTAGAGCGACCAGTCGTGCAATCCCTTCTCAAGCTCTTTAGTTTCCGGAACAACTCGCAAGCTTTTGACCTAGAAGGAAGCATTGAAGTGGAAACACCAGATGAACATAGCATTGTCATCACGCGCCAAGACAAAGACCAGACCGCCACAGCAGTAGCACGAATCAATCTTGCTGACGGGACTTACCAAGTGACAGAAAACGGTCAAGACATTGAGTTTTAAAAACAATTGAAGTCAGGCGAGACATGTTTCGGATATTCCCTTTTTGATTGGACAGATTGCTGGAGATTTTATGATTTCACAGTTTTTCTCCAATATTTTTAAAACAAAGGATTTTGCCCCCCTTTCTAGTAGCATCTCTACCCTGCAAGTGATCCTTTTGTTACTTTGACCTTGTCAGGGTCTGACCATTCAAGATCTGCTATGATCTTCGCAAATTTTGTCTCTATCTATCTTAAAAGCTTCGTATGATACTAGGAACTTTGATACAAGAAAGGATAAATATGAGGGACCTCATTCTCTACCAGGAAACATACAAGCAGTTTCATCTGCGAAATGATTTTATTTCTTATATCTTTATGATTTCCCATGATGGGAAGTTGCTCCATCTTTATTATGGACCGACCTTGCCAGAAGGGGATTATCGTCATTTGGTGGAAATGAAGCACCGCCCTATGACCACTTACCGGCGAGAAGGGGATCTTCTGTATTCACTCGAACACCTGCAGCAAGAATTTCCAGAGTTTGGGGCGACAGATTTTCGCCATCCTGCCTTAGAACTGTCTTTGGAAAATGGTTCTCGGCTGACAGATTTTATCTATAAGGATCATGAAATTTCAAATGGAAAACCAAGATTAGAAGGTTTACCAGCAACTTATGTTGAAAATGAGGATGAATGTCAGACCTTGCAAGTCAATCTGACCGATTCGGTGTCGGGTGTGGAGGTGAGTATTCAGTATAGTATTTTCCGAGACTTCCCTGTGATAACGAGAAGTCATCTGATCAACAATCAAGGTTCAAGGCCTCTATCCATCGAAGGAGTAACTAGTCTTTCTTTAGACCTACCTGATCGAAACTATGAGATGATACAGCTTTCTGGAGCGTGGGCTCGTGAAAGGCATATTCATTCCACATTGTTACGTCAAGGAATCCAATCGATTGAATCAACACGTGGAATCTCTAGTCATCTGCACAATCCTTTCATTGCCTTAAAACGGCCAGAAACCACTGAGACTCAAGGGGAGGTTATTGGACTCAGCCTGATTTACTCAGGGAATTTCCTCCTTCAAGCAGAAGTGGATACTTTCGATGTCACCCGACTTCAAGTGGGAATCAATCCCTTCCAATTTTGTTGGAAATTAGCGCCTGGTGCTAGCTTTACAAGTCCAGAAGCAGTTCTGGTATACAGTAGAAATGGTTTAAACGATATGAGTCAAACTTTCCATCGACTTTATCGTACCCGTCTAGCTAGGGGAGAATGGCGAGATAAGGAGCGGCCGATTCTACTAAATAATTGGGAAGCAACTTACTTTGATTTTGATCAGGAAAAACTGCTCAGGATTGCGCAAAATGCCAAAGAAGTTGGTGTCGAATTATTTGTGTTGGATGATGGCTGGTTTGGAAAACGAACCAATGATCGAGTTGGTCTTGGAGATTGGGTTGCCAATTGCGAGCGATTTCCAGATACAATCGGGGCTTTATCAGAGAAAATTCATGATATGGGTTTGAAATTCGGCCTTTGGTTTGAACCGGAAATGGTCAACAAAGATAGCGATCTTTACCGTTCTCATCCAGACTGGATCCTAGAAGTAGCAGGTCATTCACCACGTCATGGACGAAATCAATTTGTCTTAGACTTTAGCCGTGAAGAAGTAGTAGATGCAATTTATGAGCAAATGGCGCGTGTGATTGAAGAGACGAAATTAGACTATATCAAGTGGGATATGAACCGTCCGCTTACAGATGTCTTTTCTAAATCCTTGGCTCCAGATCAGCAAGGAGAAGTGTTTCATCGTTATGTTCTAGGATTATACCACTTATATGATCGTTTAACGACAGCATTCCCTTCTGTTCTCTTTGAATCTTGCGCTTCGGGAGGCGGTAGATTTGATCCAGGTTTGCTTTATTATGCACCCCAAACTTGGACCAGTGACGATACAGATGCAGTTGAACGGCTTAAGATCCAATACGGAACCAGTCTAGTCTATCCACTCTCGACGATGGGAGCACATGTGTCCATTGTCCCTAACCATCAAACCAATCGGATCACACCACTTGCGACAAGGGGAAATGTCGCTTATTTTGGGGTCTTTGGTTACGAGTTGGATCTAGCAGACTTGACGCAGGCTGAGAAGGAAATAGTAAAAGAGCAAATTGCCTTTTACAAAAAAGAGCGATCCCTGATTCATCAAGGAAATTTTTACCGTTTGCGCTCTCCTTTTGACTCAAATCAAGTCGTATGGTCGGTTGTCAGTCAAAATCGTTCCCGAGTGATTCTGGCTCAGTATAAGCTATTGAACGAAGTGAACCGTGCTTATGATCGTGTGTATCTGCAAGGACTGAATGCAGATGCTCTCTATGAAGTGGACGGGAAACAGTTTAAAGGTGCAGAACTGATGTTAGCAGGTTTTAGTCTTTCAGACGCTTCCTGTGGACAGCCTTTAAATCAAGAAAAACTGAGTTGTGATTTTGACTCTCACATTTGGGTGTTTGAGGAAGTAACATAATAAGAGAGGCGAGTATCTAATTTTAGATAGTCGCTTTTAATGATTTATAATTGAAATCGTTTACATAACTATAAAATTATGGTACAATATCCATGAAGAAAGGAGGTCGCTTTATGAAAAAAATCATTTATCCATCTGCGGCCCTATTAACGGCTTTTGCTCTATTATCGGTTCAAACAGCAAAGGCAGACACAGCTCAAGCACCGGATCAAGGCAATGAACCGGCAGCAACAGTAGAGGAGGTTGTGGCTTCTCCAGCTCCAGAAACCTCCACAGAAAATCAGGGAGGGGTGTCAGATACGTCAACTGTGACTGATCGTGAAGCAGTCACAGTAGCTTCCCCAACGGAAACAACAACGGAGACGGCATCTCCTCAAGTGGAAAAACTGCTTGAAGACATGCCTCTCAAGCAAAAGGTAACGCAAATGATCATGCCGGACTTCCGTAAGTGGCAGGAGGCAGGTCAGGAGTCGCCACAAGATCTCACTAAGGTCAATGCTGAAGTGGCAGAGGCTATTGATAAGTATGACTTTGGAGGTGTCATTCTTTTCGCTGAGAATGTGAAAGAAACCAAGCAGACCCTAGCTCTGACCCAAGATATGCAAAAGGCAGCTATTGAAAACAAGGCCAATAACGGGAAGATTCCGCTATTGTTAGCGATTGACCAAGAAGGAGGCATCGTCTATCGATTGGGTAGCGGTACAGCTCTCCCCGGAAATATGGCCATTGGAGCGACCAATGATCCCAAGTTAGCGACAGAAGCTGGAAAAATTATTGGTCGAGAGCTTTCTGCACTAGGTTTGAATGTGGACTTCGCTCCGGTGCTAGATACCAATAACAATCCTCAAAACCCTGTCATTGGGCTTCGTTCCTTCTCCTCTGATCCAAACCGGGTTGCTTACTTAGGTATTCCGATGATGAAAGGGATTCAAGACTACAATGTCGCTGTAGCTGCTAAGCATTTCCCAGGCCACGGGGATACAGCAGTCGATTCCCATACAGGTCTCCCATTGGTGGATAAATCTCTTGCCGAACTTGAAAAATTGGAACTCCTTCCATTCAAAAAAGCCATGGATGCTGGCGTAGACCTCTTGATGACGGCTCATATCCAATACCCACAGATTGAAAAAGATCAGGTTGTGTCAAAAAAAACTGGTGAGAAAATTTATGTTCCAGCGACACTCTCTGATGATATTTTAACGGGCTTGGTACGGAAGAAATACGGCTATAAGGGTGTGATTGTTTCTGATGCCATGGGAATGGATGCTATCGCTAAGAACTTCGGTGAAGTCGAGGCTGTAAAAATGGCCATCAAGGCAGGAGTTGATTTGGTCTTGATGCCAACGTCCCTTCGCAGTAAAACTGATTTAAGCAAGATTGATACCATTGTCGATGAAGTGGTGCGTGCGGTGCAAACGGGTGACATCTCAGAAGAACGTTTAAATGAGTCAGTTCGTCGGATTCTCACCCTCAAAGAAAAACGTGGGGTCCTGAATTTTGATCCGAGTGCTCGGACGGCTGAAAAAGCAGAAGAAGCAGTCGGCTCTACCCTCAATCGTGACTTGGAACGCAAGATTGCAGCAGCAGCGGTGACGGTTGTAAAAAATGAAGACCATACCTTGCCATTTAAGGTTCAAAAAGGAGATCATGTCCTCCTCTTAGGAGCGTTTGAAAATGAAGTCCCTGGACTAAATTTGGGCATGCGTCGCTTAATCGCGGATGGAGTGCTTCCAAAAGATACCTCTTTTGTGGCGAAGAACTTCACCAAAGAATCCACCCTTGATAGTCTAAAAGAAGACCTCGAAAAAGCCACTCACATCGTAGTGATTTCAGAGATCGGTTATGAAGGGCAGCTGGATAAAGATTTCTGGCGAACCAAGATTCCAACTGAAATCGTCCATTATGCCAACACCAACCATAAGAAGGCAGCTGTCCTTTCCATCTCTAAACCTTATGATGTAGCCAACTATCCAGCAGCCAAAGCCATTCTAGCAGTCTATGGAAATAAGGGAATGGATCCGACAGAATCCCTCAAACCAGACAATGCCTTCGGTCCTAATATTCCTGCAGGAGTGGAAGTCATCTTCAATGGTAAGGAACACCTAGGTACCTTGCCGGTGGATATTCCAAAAATTGTAGATGGAAAAATGTCGAAAACAGAGTATGCTTACCGTATTGGTCATGGTCTCTTCTATCCAGCACCTGCTCCATTACCAACACCAGAAGCCCAAGACCCAACTTCACCAGTTCTAGATCCAACCCATCAGACAAAACCAGTAGTGGTTGGAAACACAGAGACACAGGTCCTTCTTAGCAAGCAAGAAAACACAAGCTCTCTTGATGGTCCACAAGTTCGTCCGGTCTCTGTGTCATATGATACTGCTCAGGCTCCTGCAAGTGTATCCGCTAGTCCTGCTTCATCGGAATTGCCAAAGACCGGTCAAACCGAGAACCTCCTAGCCCTTATGGGTGTCAGCCTCTTAACCTTCCTTGTATCTTTTGTCTATCCAAGAAAGAAAAACTAAGGAATGAAGAATCTCAATTGGGTCACTCCCAATTGAGATTTTTTGGTAAAATTTTACTAAAATTAACTCAAAATAGAATGGTATAAGATCTTGATACAGGGCAGGAAAGCTTTATTGTGGGCTTTTTAAAGACAATTTAAAAATAAATAAAATTTTACTAAAAATACTTGAAATTATCCTTTTAATCGTTTATAATACAAGTATAAAAACGTTTACAAAACTAAAAGGAGTTTCTCATGACTACATCAATCACGTCTCAAGATCTACAAGAAAAGTTTCAGGCTGTCTTTGGCGAGAAGGCTGATCATACCTTCTTTTCACCAGGACGGATTAATTTGATCGGTGAACACACAGACTACAACGGAGGGCATGTCTTCCCAGCAGCCATTACGCTTGGTACCTACGGGGCAGCAAGAAAGCGTGAGGATAAGGTCTTGCGTTTCTTCTCAGGAAATTTTGAAGACAAGGGAATCATTGAAGTCCCACTGGATCATCTTCGTTTTGAAAAAGAGCACAACTGGACCAACTATCCAAAAGGTGTGCTTCATTTCTTGCAAGAAGCGGGACACGTCATTGATAGCGGCATGGACATCTATGTCTACGGCAATATTCCTAATGGATCAGGCCTCTCCTCTTCAGCTTCCTTAGAGCTCTTGATTGGCGTCATCGCTGAGAAACTATTTGATCTTCAGTTAGACCGCTTAGATCTGGTTAAGATCGGGAAACAAACCGAAAATCACTTCATCGGGGTTAATTCTGGTATCATGGACCAATTTGCCATCGGTATGGGGGCTGATCAACGGGCTATTTATCTCGATACCAACACCCTAGAATATGATTTGGTACCGCTCGACCTTAAAGACAATGTCGTGGTCATCATGAATACCAACAAACGCCGGGAATTAGCGGATTCCAAATACAATGAACGCCGTGCAGAATGTGAAACCGCCGTCTCTGAACTCCAAGAAAAACTAGACATCCAAACCTTAGGGGAATTGGATCTCTGGGCTTTTGATGCTTACAGCTACTTGATCAAGGATGAAAATCGCATCAAACGGGCTCGTCATGCTGTACTTGAGAACCAGCGGACCCTCCAAGCACGCAAGGCGCTTGAAGCAGGTGATTTGGAAGGCTTTGGCCGTCTCATGAATGCTTCCCACGTATCTTTGGAGCATGACTACCAAGTGACTGGTCTAGAATTGGATACCTTAGTGCATACAGCTTGGGAACAAGAAGGAGTGCTTGGTGCTCGTATGACCGGAGCAGGCTTTGGTGGTTGCGCCATCGCCCTTGTCAACAAAGATAAGGTTGAGGCTTTTGAGGAAGCTGTCGGCAAACGCTATGAGGAAATCGTTGGCTATGCGCCAAGTTTCTACATTGCAGAGGTTGCTGCGGGGACACGGGTGCTTGATTAAAAAGGAGATAGGATGACAGAACTGGTATTAGATGCATTTGTCACAGCCGTCATTGCGGCAAGTGACTATGAAGAGATGGATCGGATTTATCTAAAAAACCGCGTTATGAGTCGCATTGGAGAAGAAGGGCTAGACGCCCCAGCTCATCAGGCTGACTTGATCGCACTCAAAGATCAGCTGGTGGAAATCGCTGTTGCGAATAGTAAGATCCAAGATAGCATGGCCGCAAAGGACAGCTTGGGAGCAGAGTTGATGGATTGGATCACCCCCAGTCCTAGTCAGGTCAACCGCTATTTCTGGGAGACTTACGGTCAGTCCAAGGAAGACGCGATTGCTGATTTCTATGCCCTCTCTAAGTGCAATGATTACATCAAGGTCAAGGCGATTGCGCAAAATATCGCTTTTGAGGCAGAAACTCCCTATGGCTCCCTTGAGATCACCATCAATCTGTCAAAACCTGAAAAAGATCCTAAAGACATCGCAGCGGCCAAGCTGGCTAAAGCTAGTCATTATCCAGCCTGCCAACTGTGCTTTGAAAATGAAGGCTATCAAGGTCGCCTAGACCATCCTGCCCGTGCCAATCATCGGATCATCCGCTTTGACATGAACGGTCATGACTGGGGCTTTCAATATTCCCCTTATGCCTACTTCAATGAACACTGCATTTTTCTCGATAGCCAGCATGTTCCTATGGCCATTAGCCGCAAGACCTTTGAGCGACTCTTGACCATTGTAGAGACTTTTCCAGGCTATTTTGCAGGCTCCAATGCAGATCTACCTATTGTAGGAGGATCCATCCTGACTCATGACCATTATCAAGGCGGACGTTACACCTTCCCTATGGAGCTGGCAGAGCTTGACCAAACCTTTACCATTCCTAGCTTCGAAGAGGTTCAAGTGGGCATCGTTCGTTGGCCAATGTCTGTCTTGCGTCTGCAGTCAGATAATAAGGAAGAGCTGATTAACTTGGCAGATCATATTTTAGCAAGCTGGCGAGGTTACTCGGATCCAGCTGTGCAAGTCTTAGCCACATCTGACGGTCAACCCCATCATACCATTACTCCCATTGCACGAATCCGCGATGGGCATTATGAACTGGACTTGGTGCTCCGTGACAACCAAACCTCACCAGAGCATCCAGATGGCATTTACCACCCACATGCGGATGTCCAACACATCAAAAAAGAAAATATCGGCCTGATCGAGGTCATGGGTCTAGCCATTTTGCCTCCTCGTCTCAAAGAAGAGCTCAAGCAGGTTCAAGACTATCTACTTGGACGTGAAAACACTGTAGCGACCTACCACCAAGAATGGGCAGATGACTTGAAAGCTACTCACCCATCCATCATAGACGAAGCAGAGGCAGAAGCCATTGTTCGTGAATCAGTTGGTCAAATCTTTGCGCGCGTGCTCGAAGATGCCGGTGTCTACAAGCGAACAGCAGAAGGCCAAGCAGCCTTTGGACGCTTTGTCGCGACACTTTAAGTGTGGAGAAGAGGCAGAAATTTGGTACAATAAGAGAGAAGACAAAGAAGCGAAAGGAAAACAAATGGCAATACTCGTACTCGGAGGAGCTGGCTATATCGGTTCCCACATGGTAGACCGTTTGGTCAATGAAGGACAGGAAAAAGTCGTCGTGGTCGATAGTCTGGTCACAGGACACCGTGCAGCGGTGCATCCAGATGCCGTCTTTTACCAAGGAGACCTAGCGGACCAAGACTTCATGCGCACGGTTTTTAAGGAACATGCAGATATCGATGCAGTCATCCACTTTGCGGCCTACTCACTAGTCGCAGAATCTATGGCAGATCCATTGAAGTATTTTGATAACAATACAGCTGGCATGGTCAAACTCTTGGAAGTCATGCATGAATGTGGGGTGCACTACATCGTCTTTTCTTCAACTGCTGCCACTTACGGTATTCCAGAAGAAATTCCGATTCTTGAAACCACTCCACAAAAACCGATTAATCCCTATGGCGAAAGCAAGCTCATGATGGAAACTATTATGCGCTGGGCCGATCAAGCATACGGCATCAAGTATGTGCCCCTTCGTTACTTTAATGTAGCGGGTGCTAAGCCAGATGGATCGATTGGCGAAGACCACGGACCAGAGACCCACCTCTTGCCAATCGTCTTACAAGTAGCCCAAGGCAAACGCGATAAGATCTCTATTTTTGGAGATGACTACAATACACCAGATGGGACCAATGTTCGGGACTATGTCCATCCATTTGACTTGGCAGATGCCCATCTGCTTGCGGTGGAGTATCTACGAAATGGCAACCCATCGACTGCCTTTAATCTGGGCTCATCGACCGGATTCTCTAATCTTCAAATCGTTGAAGCAGCCCGCAAGGTGACGGGACATCCGATCCCACTTGAGATTGCTGATCGTAGACCAGGAGATCCTGATACCCTGATTGCATCCTCTGAGAAGGCGCGTGCAATTCTCGGCTGGCAACCAAAATTTGATAATATCGAGACCATCATCCAAACAGCCTGGGCATGGCATTCCAGCCACCCAGATGGCTACAATGATCGATAAGAAGAAAACTCAAGTCAGTTGGCTTGAGTTTTTTTAGTGTGGAACAAAGGTATTAGTCATGCCACAACTAGGTTTTTTCTATGTGAATAATGGAGTTAAGGATTATGACCTTCAGAATTAGCCAAGGTGGACCCAAAATTTAAGAAGTGTATCGATGCAATGGATCAAGAAGCGTTAGAAGTGGCCTACCCAGAACTTAAAACATTGATCTCCATGGCTCATGTGAATCCATTTGCACAACTATTTAAATCTGAAACAGAGCGAGCTAATGATCATTACCTACTAGACCGCTATTTCCTTTTAGATAGTCAAAAAATGCTCAGTTGACGAGATCCCGCCTTTCAAACTAAATATGATTATTATATAATTGAAGAAGGAATTGATCCTTTTACAGGTAAACCTGCTACACAGGAAGAAATCAATCGTGTAAAAAATATCAAGAAGGTGAGGGCTTTTACTGATACCCTCCAACTAGCAAGTACCTTGTATACCAATTATGTTGGATATAATCAGTACTACAATAAACCCTACACAACTTTCTCAGATGTATTTAGTAAGGTGAAAGGGGAAACACCTGTCTTCAATAGGAAACTAGTAATTACTGAGGTGAACCTTAAGGTAGATATCAATGGTAAAACTATAACAGAAACCACTAAGGACGACTCTTTGGTTGAAAGTTGGAATCGTAATACTTCTGAATTGAAAATGTATAAGATGGATGACTTAGCAAATCTCAAACATACAGAGAACTTTACTGAGTAGTCTATGATTCATATCAAAAATTTCAATCGTTGTCAGACCTTTTAAATTCTGAGGTTCATAATTTTTACCCTCACATTTATAAAGAATTCGAGGCAGTTGTTACAGGTCAAAAAGAAGAATCAGACTTTGGCGGTAATATGCTAAATATTGATATAGGCAAAGAAGAGACAGAAGTATACTATCAGATGGATGATGAAAGTCTTGGAGGCCCCTTGCTTTATTCCTACAAATGAACTTTATAAATTGGTTTTAGAATGGAAAGAAATGGAAGAAAGAATGAAAAGTGGGGCAGATGGTTTTCCAGTGACTTTAAAGGATTGAAATTGAAGTAATCCCCCAAATAATGGAGAAGTGATGAACAATAAAGAATTAGAAGATTTATTTTATAAAGTCCCTGAAGAGATTGATTATGCAGATCTATTGGAAGATGTTGATCTAGAAGATGTGCCTGAAGAAACGATTCAAAAGTTGACTTCATTATTGTCTAGTGATGATGATTTTTTGCGCTATAAATCTTCTAGCTTGTTGACAATTTGGGGGATAAAAGAAGGCTTTGATGTGTTGACTCAGATGTTCAGTCAAGGGCAATTAGAAGGGATGATTTCGCATCGTCTGTATGGCTATGATGATACCAATCGGATCATATTAGATGCCCTTATAAGTTATTGGGCTAATCAGTCAGATAAAGGTGATGGTGATACAGCAAGGCAAGATATATTTCCTTATGTCTGTCAAATTATAGAGCAGGCGGGAAACAGTTATTATCATCTTTCATATTTTTACTACTTAGTGGAAGATCATGTTTTTTCTGAATACATCCCCTACTTGAAATACTTCCTTGCAACCATTTTGGACAAACCTGAGGATAATTATTGGCGAATTCATGATACTCTGAAGCTATTCTTAAAGGTAGAGCCTGATTATGTAACACAGTTATTAAGAGAGAAGCAAAAATCACTAACAGATTTTGGAATTTAGGATGGTAGCAATGGTTAACTTGATAGCATAGCTTTGTCAGGGAAGGCCTTGCTATTTAGAATAATATCACTTATAATATAGGTAACGAGTAAGCATAAAAAGTGAGGTCATCAAAATGAATAAAACAATAAAAACAGTAGCCATCTTGTTTACAGCTGGTCTTTTATTAGCTGGTTGCGTACAAAAAGACAATACGAAGGCGACAACTGAATCAACAACTAAATCTACGACTAAAGCGCCAGCTGAATCAAAAACGAAAGAGTCGTCTAAAGAAAAATCATCTTCTTCAACAACTGTTGATACGAAAGAAGATTCAAAAGCAGGTGCTCAAAAAACCGTTCTTGAAATTAGCGATGAAAATGGTAAATCAGTAATGACATTATATTACAAGGGAGATACTTTATTAGTACAAGAAAAGGTAGATGATTATAATATCGCAAATATGGATGGTGAGACAACTCTTCAAGGACTAAAAGCAAGTGTTGCTAATAGCGAAGAAAAATTCAAAGATGTTTTGGGGAAAGGGTTTGAACTTAAATCAGAATACAAGGATGGTATCTTCTATATCTCCAATACAATTGATTATACTAAGGTTGATTTGAAAAAATTACAAGAAATTGTACCGGGCTTTCAACCTCTGGAAGACAATACAATTAGTTATTCTACAACAAAAGATAGTTTCATTAAGAGCGGTTATGTAGAAAAATAATGTTTAGATTTCCTAAACGGTTTTGCACCCCAAAAGTTAGACTGAAAACTCTAACTTTTGGGGTGTTTTGTTATGAAGGCCTCTTTTGGGTTAGAAGCAATATATCGAAGTTTTTGATGGAAACGGGTAGATTTGGAATATGCTATAGAGGAAACACTCGGAGATACTTACCAGTATCGCTATCGGATTATCAAGTAAAGTAGGAGCAAACATGTCAAACTATTTGGTCAAAAAAATACTCCAGTTGAGAGAACGAGGCTTTGTACAGATTACCAAAAAAACTCTAGTCTCTCTTTTTCCATTCTTTCTTTTTTCAGCTATTATCGGAGTGATTTCCCAGTCTTTGTTTTCGGAGCCTGGTTATATCAATCATTTTTTTCGATTACGGATTGGTTTCCTATCTTTCGCCTCCTTTCTCAAGTTTGTCAAACTTATCCAGTTTTTTAGGTGGTTTAGCTGGCTCTTTAGATAGTTACTTTGCTGGGAAGTACATCTATCAGAATCAAGCAGAAAGCTACACCGAGATTACCGTTACAGGAGAAGATGCGCAACACTCGGACCTTCCGACCAATGATGAAGTGGTTGCCTTGATCAAGCAACATATTGAAAGCCAGGATTATCAAAATCGTCGGGAGCAGAAGAATCCGAATTAAATCATATATACTAAGAAGGTTTTACACAAGTTATTAGGTGTAGCCTTCTTTTTTGGTATAATATAAAGAGAAAAGTACAGCTATCAAGGATGACACAAAAGGAGAAACTTATGAAACGAAAAGAGAAATTAGGAGCCGTCATTCTCCTAGCAGCAGGACTTGTCACGGTTGCTTGTAGTAAACGGACTCCAAGGCACTCTACTCAGTTAAGTAGCTCATCATCTGTATCTAGTCAAGTGACATCTAGTAAAAATGATTCTAAAAAAGAAAATAAGCAGGCCTACAAGAAATTGTACCAACCGGTTTTTGATGATTACAAAAAAATATTTTCCACTCCTAATGACAAATCTGCGATTACAAATCTTTATGAAAGCTTACATGCAACTGAGCGACAAATGAATCGTTGGGCAATTGAGAATGCAGTCAACAATGCAAGTGAAATGCGCTATGCCTTTGCAGATTTAAATAACGATGGGATAGAGGAATTTCTGATTGCGGACCTAAATTTGAGTGGCAAATATTTATTAACCGGAATTTACTATTTACAAGCTGGGAAGCCAGTCTTATTAGCAGAAGGTTTTATGTCTAAGCTTGACGGCGGAAATAGAAGCGCAACGATTATTTATAAAGGTGGCCAAGTCCTTGAACTAAGCTGGACCTCGGGTACAGATATAGGCTATGGAATTTTGTATCAACTTAATGCCAAGCAAGAGACTGCTAAAAAGCTCCAAGAAAAAGAGATTCAAATACAAGCAAATGATATTGCCGCTGATTTTGGAAAAAATGCATCGGATCAAATTGACTTAAGAGGCCTCGATTGGCAGGAATTTGAAGTTCCAAGTCGTTCAACTAAGTCAATAACTGAGCAAAAAGCACCATGGAATCAAAGCAAATCTGCTAAGCTAGAAGCTTTTATAAAGGACTGGGGGGAAAGACTAGGACAGCCCAATTACCAAAAGGGGATCGCAGGAGGAGATGTCGGACCTGACCGCCTCTATACACTTAGGGATGATGGACCAAGTGAGAAAATGAATGCTGAGTACTCGGATACAGGTCTAGGAAATGCTCAGTACCGAATTGTAGAGCGTTATAGCAATTGGGATAAGTACCCGGATGTTCATAGTTACTTCTTTGCGATAACCAATACAGGAGAAGCGATTGTCTTTCATTCACCGACGACTAATGGTGGGGTCATGTACTTAAAACCAACAGAAAATACAGAAATCCAAGCGGAGTTTAAACGTTTGGTGGAAGAAGAATAATCCATCATAATGGAGAGTTTGGCCTTAGCCAAGCTCTTTTTCTTATATATGATTTCAAATCAAAATCGTTGACAGATGTAATATCTAGCATTACAATATTATAATAATGATTACACTCTTATAAAAAGTGAGATAAGGATCTTAGCTTTTAAGGAGATGGTGAGGAAGAATATGATTGAATATAAACATGTAGTCCTGTGTTACACGGATACAGACATTTTAAAAGATGTCAATCTCTGTATTGAAGATGGAGAATTTATGGTCTTGGTAGGCCCTTCAGGATCTGGAAAAACCACCATGCTCAAGATGATCAATCGTCTTTTGGAGCCGACAGATGGCAATATTTATATGGACGGAAAACGCATCAAGGACTATGATGAACGAGAGTTACGTCTTTCTATTGGTTATGTTTTGCAGGCCATTGCTCTCTTTCCAAATCTAACTGTCGCTGAGAATATTGCTTTAATTCCAGAGATGAAAGGGTGGACTAAAAGCCAAATAGCCTCTAAAACAGAAGAACTCCTGGACAAGGTTGGTCTGCCTGCTGCAGAGTATGCAAATCGCAAGCCAAGTGAGTTATCTGGTGGGGAACAACAACGGATTGGCATTGTGCGGGCCATCATTGCAGAGCCAAAGATTCTATTGATGGACGAGCCCTTTTCAGCCTTGGATGCCATTTCCCGCAAGCAGTTGCAGGCTCTTACCAAAGACTTGCACAAAGAATTTGGTATGACGACTATTTTCGTGACTCATGATACGGACGAGGCCTTGAAATTAGGCGATCGGATTGCGGTACTACAAGAAGGAGAGATTGTGCAGGTGGCGGATTCTGATAGCATTCTAGCCCAACCAGCCAACGACTTTGTTGCGGATTTATTTGGAGGTGCTCACCATGTCTAAACTACTTGCAACCTTTCAAGAACGCTTTGGAGACTGGCTCACTGCACTGGGACAACATTTGCAACTGTCATTACTGACCTTACTCCTTGCGATTTTTCTGGCGGTCCCTCTGGCTATTTATTTAAGTACACGCAAGAGAGCCAGCAACTGGGTTTTACAGGTAGCTGGGATCTTCCAGACTATTCCTTCCATGGCCCTTTTGGGGCTCTTCATTCCCATCATGGGAATCGGGACGCTTCCGGCCTTGACAGCTCTCGTCATCTATGCCATTTTTCCCATTCTTCAAAATACCATCACCGGTTTACAAGGGATTGATCCAAGCCTTGAAGAAGCGGGAACCGCCTTTGGGATGACCAAGTGGGAGCGCTTGAAGAAGTTCGAGATTCCCTTGGCCATGCCCGTTATCATGTCTGGGATTCGGACAGCAGCTGTGATGATTATCGGGACGGCTACTCTAGCTGCCTTGATTGGAGCAGGGGGACTCGGTTCCTTTATCCTTCTAGGGATTGACCGCAATAATGCCAGTCTGATTTTGATCGGTGCCCTGTCTTCTGCCTTCTTAGCCATCGCCTTTAACCTTCTTCTCAAATGGATGGAAAAGGCCAAATTGCGGACCATCTTTGTGTCCTTTGCGGTCATGATCCTGGGATTGGGGGCTAGCTATACACCAAGTCTTCTTCCCAAACCGGAAAAAGAAAACCTGGTCATTGCTGGGAAGTTGGGTCCTGAACCGGAAATTCTAGCCAATATGTACAAGATTTTGATCGAAGAAAACACAGACATGACAGTGACTGTTAAACCAAATTTTGGCAAGACCACCTTCCTCTATGAAGCTCTGAAAAAAGGGGATATTGCTATCTATCCAGAGTTTACAGGGACTGTGACCGAAAGTCTCCTCAAGCCGGCGCCGCAAGTCGACCATGATCCAGAAGCAGTCTATCAAGCGGCTCGAGATGGGATCAGGAAACAAGACCACCTGGCCTTGCTCAAACCCATGGCTTATCAGAATACCTATGCTGTCGCGGTACCTAAGAAAATTGCCCAAGAGTATGGCCTCAAGACCATTTCAGATTTGAAAAAGGTGGAAGGACAACTCAAGGCAGGGTTTACCTTGGAGTTTAATGATCGAGAGGATGGGAACAAGGGCTTGCAGAAGGTTTACGGACTCCATCTACAAGTCTCCACCATGGAGCCAGCCCTTCGTTACCAGGCTATCCAGTCCGGTGATATCCAGATCACAGATGCTTATTCAACGGATGCCGAACTTGCTCGCTATGACCTCGTGGTCCTCCAAGATGACAAGCAACTCTTCCCGCCATATCAAGGAGCTCCCCTCATGAAAGAAGCTCTTCTTAAGAAACATCCAGAATTGGAAGGGATTCTCAATCAGTTAGCTGGTAAAATCACAGCAGAGCAAATGAGCCAGATGAACTACCAAGTAGGAGTAGAAGGCAAGTCAGCTAATCAAGTGGCGCGTGACTTTTTGACTCAGGAAGGGATGATTGAGAAATAATGTCACTTAAACTAGAAATATAAGTCACGTTATTTAAGTTACTTCAGATTGAAGGCAAAATAATTTTAGAAACTATTCTTAGCTGAGTACGGACGTCAGCGAACTTCTACGAAGTTCCATGACTAATTATTGAGCCTAAGGTCTCAATAATTCCGAGTGCCTGAAACAATTGTGTTTCAGGCACTTTTTTCACAGCGAAAAGTTTCTCAACTTTTTAAATGACTAAAAAAGTCATTTTATAAAAATAATCTAGCTGTTTTATGTAAAAGAATAGTTTGTCTATATTTAAAAGTAACTTATTTAATTTGCCTTCTAAGGTTTTCTCTAAGAACCAAAACTATCTAGTTGTTGAAGGTTAGCAAGAAGGACTAGAATTAATGATTTACAAACCACTAGAGGTTGGGCATGTTGCCCACCTCTTTTTGTGATATACTAGAGTAGTTTTTGAGACTTGTAGGGGCAATATCCTCTAGCCTTGAGGAGCTTTTTTTAATTCCCGAACGTTTTTAGGAAAATTTCAGAAAAATCTTGACTTCTATAAAAATAGGCGTATGATTGGTTGTGAACCGTTGAACAATCATATTCAAGAGAATCCCTGATGTCGACTAAGGGATCTGTGAAAGGAGAAGCAGTTCAAATTAAAAATCTATAGAGCGTTGCGTCCGAAAGTCTAAACAGACACGGCTCTTTAAAAACAAAAGGAGAAGATTATGAAAACAGAACCGATTCATCGTACCAGTATGTGGAAATTTAAGTTAAGTGCTGCCACCATGACTTTGATTCCCGCTGCCGTGGGGATTAACTATGTTGCCAAAGCCTTGGCGGAGGGGTTAAAGTTGCCCGTTTGGCTGGGGTCTTTGGGAACCTTTCTTGCCAGCATGTTGGCTGGGCCGGTTGCCGGTGCCATCAGTGGTTTCATCAACAACGTGATCTATGGGCTGACCTTATCGCCAATTTCAACCGTGTATGCGATTACCAGCATCGGAATTGGGATTACTGTCGGAGTTTTGCACGCCAATGGGTGGTTCTTGTCAGTGCGACGAGTATTTGTTTCTGCTATTATTATTGCCATCGTTTCAGCTGTCATTTCAACGCCACTCAACGTCATCTTTTGGGGTGGTCAGACCGGTATCGCTTGGGGTGACTCATTGTTTGCGGTAATGGTCGCCAATCATGCACCAGTGTGGCTGGCCTCATTTACCGATGAGTTTGTCTTGGATATTTTGGATAAAGTCTGCGTGTCCTACATGGCATTCTTCATCTATCGTCAGCTGCCGAAGAGGATGGTGCACTTCTTTAGCGGTGATAAATGATGACTGATCAAACATTGATTTCTGGAGCGCCACGGGTAAAGCTCAAGTGGTACCAGGTGATCGATCCGATTACTAAGCTCTTGTTCATCTTGGACATGACGTTGTTGAGCTTTGCCAGTATGAATTTATTGTTTCAGGCCGGATTAATTCTTGTCGCAACACTGCTATTGTTATTTTCCAAATTGAGTTCTACCATCTTTAAGGCGCTGGGATTCAGCCTGTTTCTGATTTGCACCATGCTGATCATCCAAGGGTTATTTTACAGTCGGAATCAAACTGTGCTGTTTTCTGTGCTTGGGGTGTCGTTCTACAAAGAAGGCCTGATTTACGCCACCACACTGGGTTGTCGAGTATTGGTGATTATTTTGACCAGTGGCTTTTTTATGGTGACCACGAGTATTTCAGAAAACGCGGCCTATTTGGAACTGTCCGGATTGTCTTATAAAACCGTCTACGTTCTGATGTCGGTGTGTTATATTTTGCCGGAAATGATGCGCAATATGCGGAAAATCCAGCAGGCACAAAAAGTTCGCGGAACCAATCCGCAAAAAACGTTGATTCAGAAATTAAAGTCAGTCCTGCCGGTTCTAATTCCATTGGTGATTAAGACCT
This sequence comes from Streptococcus rubneri, assembly GCF_004785935.1. Lineage (GTDB taxonomy): Bacteria > Bacillota > Bacilli > Lactobacillales > Streptococcaceae > Streptococcus > Streptococcus rubneri. The sequence continues at coordinate 321,343 of NZ_SRRP01000001.1, forward strand.
TGGATCAATCGATGGCGCGGTCGATTTCTCTCCAATTGAGAGGTTTTGATAATCCCAACCGGACTGTCAGAACCTCCCAGCGCGTGTATCGCCTGTCGCGGACGCTGCACATTGGTCTGACTGGATTGGCAATTTTATTGATTGGGTGGAAGATATGGACGAAGATAAACGGATTATAATTGAAAATTTGACCACCCGTTATCCGGGTACTGAGCAACCACAACTGCGTCAGATTAACGCGGAGGTTCATACCGGCCAGGTGGTTGGGATTATCGGGAATAGCCACTCCGGCAAATCGACTTTGTGCCGTGTGCTGGCAGGGGTCATTCCCAAAATTGTGTCTGCTGAGATTGAGGGCGACTGGCACATGTTTGGCCAGCGAGTGTCCGACAATTGGCTCGTTTATAATGCCATGAATGGAGTTGTACTGCAAAATCCAGCTGGCCAACTAAGCGGGTTGGCAGACACGGTTGCCGATGAAATCGCCTTTGACTTGATTAATCAGGGAATGGCTGAAGGACTGATTCAAAAACGGGTTGAAGAAGTTGCCACGCAAATGGGGCTGATTGAACAGCTGAATTTGCGTCCCGAGAGCCTTTCCGGTGGTCAGATCCAGCGGTTGGCAATTGCCACGGCGATTGTGGCTAATCCGGCTGTTTTGATTATGGATGATCCGACCAGTCAGATGGATCCCCTTGGCCGCCGGCAATTTTTCCAATGGCTGGCCCAAGTCAAAGAGACGACTGTCTTCATTGTCACCAGTGAAATTGACGATTTGTGCGAAGTCGCCGACGTTGTGTGGGTGCTGCACGAGGGTCAAATGGTAGCCCAGGGCAGGCCGGGTGAGGTGTTTAATCATTTGGCAGCTGACTGGCAGATTCCAGCCCCGACAATCCAGCAACTTGCTCAAAAAATGGATTGGCACTTGGCTGATGGCCGGTATCCGGTGAATGACGCTGAACTGAAGGAGGTTTTTTATGTCCATAATTGAACTGAACCACCTGACGTTCACTTATCCGGAACGGTCCTTTAGCTTGGATGTTGAAGACAAACACTTCGCCGATCCGATGGTGGCGATTGTCGGCCAAAATGGTGCCGGCAAATCAACGCTCTTCAAATTGTTGACGGGCTTGCTGACACCACAAACCGGTGTGATTAAGATCGATGGAGAAAATTTTAATGATCTTAAACCAGTCGAAAAGTTACTGAAGGTTGGGATTACTTTTCAGAATCCTGACGATCAGCTTTTCAACCCGACCGTTCAACGAGAGGTGGAGTGGAGTGTCGCGCAGGTCATGGATGACCACGACACGATTACGAGGCGGGCTTTAGCGGCTCTAAAAAGAGTTGGCTTGGATGATAAAACAGCTGAAAGTCCATATGACCTGTCATTGTCGGAACGCAAGCTGTTGAGCGTTGCCACAGTTTTGGCAGTGGATCCGGCGATTTATTTATTTGATGAGCCGATGATGTCGCTTGATTGGGAAAGCCGGCGCAAGTTGACCGCAATTTTCCATCAGTTGGCTGATTCGGGCCACCAAGTTGTGACCATCACCCATGACATGGATTGGGTCGCCGCCGAGTTTGAGTCGGTGTATGTTATGGAACACGGGAAGTTTGGCTTCGCCGGCAGTCCACGGGAATTGTTCAGCGATCACGAACTTGTCCAGCGAGTGGGATTACTACCACCGCGGATTATGGACATAGCGGAGTCGCTGGGTGATTCACAGACATATTTATCGGTTAATGATTATTACCAGAAAAATCGAGATGTATAGAAAAAGTCACCTCTGCGGGTTTTCCAGGTTGAAGGATTAACTTCAGCTTCTGGCAAGAACTCACATGGGTGACTTTTGTGTTTAATAACGTTTCACGATCATCGGGTGCTTCCTCAGATAACTCGGTTTGATTTTACTTTGTTTCATGGTCATAATCATATACCATTTCTTTTGGATCTTTTGTTTGACTAATACAAAATAGGTCTTCATAGGTCTTCGCATTTTTAGCGCCCATTAGGATCATCAGTATAATTTTCTGAATTAGGAGACTGTCCCATCACTATTCGAACTTCGTCTCCCAACTTACGCTGTTCCCATTCATCCGTGAATCCTTTAAATCGCAATTCTGGAACTTTCTTTTTAACTGAATCATCTATTTTCGCCATAGTCCCCACCATTTTATTGGTTTTTCTTGTTCTTCTATCCTTTTTTGATCTTTGATTTGTTCCTGCAAATTTTCCAACTTCTCTTTAAGAGCGTTCACTTCATCTTTATATTGATTGTCTAAGTGTTTGAATTCTGTTTCCTGTGAGGGCATTTTGAGGGCTTTTAAGTTATCATTTTCCGCCTTGTATTCTTCTAGCAACTTTTTATCTTGCAAGGCTAATCGTTGTTGCTGGTCTAACAAATTAGTTAGTTTTTCTATTTGTTGGTCTTTGCTACTTATTTGTTGGTCTTTTGTATTTGATTTGCTACTACTTTCTACTTTACCTAAAATTATTTTTTCTGCTTTAGAATTTATTAGATTAGACCCATTGGAACTTTTAAGGTGCCAGTAACTATCTCTTTGGTTTGGTCAATTCCGTTATTTATCTGATACTTGCCTTACAGAGCAAGTTCTATGGTGAAGTGTTAACGACACTCTACTTTACCGTCATGCAACCTATTGGTCTCTTTGTTTGGATCTACCAAGCCCAGTTCAAAAAGGAAGAGCAAGAGTTTGTTGCTCGTAAGCTGGATGCGGTAGGCTGGACCAAGTACTTGTCGATCAGTGCCATTTGGTGGCTGGTATTTGGCTATATTTACCAATCAGTTGGGGCCAATCGTCCGTATCGGGATTCCATTACGGATGCAACAAATGGTGTTGGCCAACTCTTAATGACAGCTGTTTACCGTGAACAGTGGATTTTCTGGGCAGCGACCAACGTTTTCTCTATCTACCTTTGGTGGGTAGAGAGCCTTCAAATTCAAGGGAAATACTTCATTTACTTAATCAACAGTCTAGTTGGTTGGTACCAATGGAGCAAGGCAGCTAAGAAAGCTTAATAACCGTTTGAATTAATTTATCAAGAGGACCGAGAGGTCCTCTTTGTTTGAAAAATCGAGCTCTATTTGTGATATACTAGAGTAGTTTTTGAGACTTGAAAATAATGTGTTTTCTAGTTCAAATTTATAAAAAGAAAAGGAGAGAACATGGATATCTTTCTTAAGAGCATATCGGGGATCCTGGTCATTCTGGGGATGATATTAGTGGGCTTTGTCATAGGTGAAAAAGGCTGGTTTGATGACAAGTCACGTGGCTTGATCGCAAAATTAGTTACTCAAATCGCTCTGCCCTGCTATATGCTTTATACCATTACACAGCGTTTTACAGCGGCTGACCTCCTAAAAATGTTGCCAGCATTGCGGTTTCCTGCCCTGTCTATGGTCGTTTTGCTTGGAATAGCGACAGCAGTAGCCAGGATCTTTATAGTGAGACGGGACCGCCGTGGCCTCTTTATTTCCATGTTCTTTAACTCCAATACGATTTTTGTGGGGCTCCCCATTAACCAAGCCCTTTTCGGGGATGGCAGTATTCCCTACGTTCTGATCTATTACATGTGTAATACGACCTTTTTCTGGACCTTGGGGACCTACTTGATCCAGCGGGATGGCGAAGGAGAAGCTCAGTTTGATCTCAAAACGAGTGTGAAAAAAGTCTTTTCACCTCCTCTGATGGGCTTCATCTTGGGACTAGTCATGGTGATGCTGCAGATAAAGCTCCCTGCATTTCTAGCCAGTGATTTGCAGTATCTGGGCAATTTAACAACCCCCTTATCCATGATTTTCATCGGTTTGTCGGTATCTCATGTAGGCGTGAAGCAGTTGGTGCTTGGAAAAGATCAGCTCCTCATTCTACTAGGACGCTTCGTGGTTGCTCCACTACTAATGGCGACCATTGTTTACTGGGCGCCTCTACCAAGTTTGATGAAGCAAGTCTTTATCATCCAGTCTGCCATGCCTGTGATGACCAATGCGCCAGTCGTTGCCAGACTCTACGGAGCTGATAGTGATTACGCAGCGGTCATGGTGACAGAGACGACCCTTGCTACCATGGTGGTCATTCCGATACTCATGATGTTGATGGCTTGATAAATAGAAAATACAAAAACTCAAGTTTTCATTGATAAAACTTGAGTTTTTCTTATATGAGGGCTAACAAAATGGTAAGAATCAGAGCGATTCCCAATCGAATGACGTGGTGGGCTAGATGGAAGTTTTCTTTGTGCTTGCCATTCCAATAGGCTCCGTAGCAAATCAAGCTAACTCCGATCAGCCAAATGAATAAAGCAACAATCGGCAAAAAGAAGTAGAGGAAGAGAGACAAAGTTGCAAGGCTACTTCCTAGAAAAAGTAGGTAAATTCCAAGGGTCTTCTTGCCCTTTTTTAATTCGGAAAGGCTGACTAATAAATGAAGAAGAGCAAAAGCAAGGGCTAAGAAGGCTGTAATAATGTTGAAAATGTAATAAAGTGGCATATTTGTTTTCTTTCTAGGATAATTAAAGTAAATGTAATGTGATAGTGTTAAGAACTTAAGACTTTAACTTACCTTAGTTTGAGGGTCTTCTTATGAAGAACCATGAATGAAAGCACAAGATTAACAATGATAAGGATTAAAGTGATAAAAGAGTACCAATAAAGATTGATTGGTACGTTATTTTTGAGATAGAATAGAGAAAATAAACTCGTAAAAATGCCAGTTAGCAATCCCGGCACATATTTTCGAATAACAATTGTCTGAATAAGATGTCCGAACACATGATAGATATAAGCGATTACGATGGTTGTGTAAATGGTATAGTTGTTAAATTGGTAACTAAGATAAAGTGTTATCATTAGAAGTAAAAGTTGCTCCATGACAATAGCATTGAAAGCAAAAGGGGTGTAAAAAGTGAAGATTTGTTTATATGGAATTTGTAATGATATTTTTTTGACAAAAGATGGCATCCATATGATTTCTTCCAGTTCATGAAGCATGAATAAACTCGGAAAAAGGAAATAAAATAGTAAGGTAGACATGAAAGCTAGTCCTTTCTAGATAACAGGAGGTTCATTTAGAGTTTGCGTGCAGTATCTCCAAATAAAACTGGATGACTTCTTGCTCGGTGTAGGACTTACCCTTTTTTAGCCACCAGCTGAGAGTTTCAATGAAGTGGCTGACAACCAGGTGCTTGAGATAGGAGTGAGGAATGTTGGGGTATGCTTGAATCAGTTCATCTGCTATCATGGGATAGACGTCATGTTCCAGTTCTTTTTTCAGTTGCCGGATAAAATAATCGTTTTTTGAAAGCAAAAGACTGGTTACATGGTCTTGATTTTTCTTGAAATGCTGAAAGATATGGGCTAGGTAGTCTTGGGGAGAGAGCTGATCATCTCGCTCAAAGAGGTGGTGAAAGAGTTTTTGGCAGAGCTCATCCAGTAGTAACTCTTTGCTCTCATAATGGCTGTAAAAGCTCGAACGTCCCACATCGGCTAAGTCAATGATTTCTTGAACCGTGATGGCCTCGTAGTCTTTTTGGTTGAGTAATTGTAAAAAAGCTTGATAGATAGCTTTTCGAGTTTTGGTGATGCGACGATCCTGTGTTGTCATATGGACACTTTGAACAAATTGTTCAGTAACGTACATCCTAAACAGTTTGCCCCTATCCTTTCTTTTTAGAGTTAGAGATAATACTAGTGAGAAGATAATACTATTACTATTATACCAAAGGAAGGTAAAAAAATGAGTTCAAAACGTGCTGTTTGGCTGGCTTTTTTCTTGAATCTGAGTTTTGCCATTATTGAGTTTATTGCAGGGGGAATCTTTGGTTCCAGTGCTGTTCTCGCTGATTCTGTCCATGACTTGGGGGATGCTCTAGCCATTGGCCTCTCGGCCTTTCTAGAAACGATCTCCAATCGTCAAGAGGATAGTCGCTATACCCTAGGCTACAAGCGTTTTAGCTTATTAGGGGCTTTAGTAACGGCAGTCATTCTGATGACCGGGTCTGGTATGGTGATTTTAGAAAATGTAAGCAAGCTTTTCCACCCTCAGCCCGTCAATGACGAAGGGCTTCTTTGGTTGGGCATGATTGCTATCAGTGTCAATGTGCTGGCGAGTCTGGTCATTCGCAAGGGGCAAACCAAGAATGAATCCATTCTCAGCCTGCATTTTTTGGAAGATACCTTAGGTTGGTTGGCTGTCATCTTGATGGCCATTGTCCTCCGATTTACTGACTGGTATATCCTAGATCCCCTCTTGTCTCTTGCTATTTCCTTCTTTATTCTGTCCAAAGCCATTCCACGTTTTTGGAGCACGCTCAAGATTTTCCTGGATGCTGTGCCAGAAGGGGTAGATATCAAGCAAGTTAAGAATGATTTAGAGCAGTTGGACAATGTCGCTAGTATCAATCAGCTTAATCTTTGGACCATGGATGGACTAGAGAAAAATGCTATTGTTCATGTTTGTCTCAAGCGGATGGAGCAGATGGAAATCTGCAAAGAAGCGATCCGTGCCTTGCTCAAAGAGAGGGGTTTTCAAAATGTCACCATCGAAGTGGATGAAGACCTAGCAACTCACCGCTCCCACAAGCGAAATATCGAAGAGCTGGAAGCCAGTCAAAGTCATGGACATGAACACCACCACCATCACCATCATTAATGGAAATCGATCATTCCTTTGTTGAGGATATTTTAGAAATCATCGATTTAATATATTGACTCCCGATTCAAATTGTGATAGACTACTCATATTTATGAAAGGATCGAGTATATGTTACAACTACAACGTATTTCAAAAGTGTATTATACGGGGAATCAAGAGTTTCACGCTTTGAAGGATATCTCGATTCGTTTCCGTGAAAATGAGTTCGTCTCGATTCTCGGACAATCGGGTTCAGGGAAAACCACCCTCTTAAATATCATCGGTGGACTCGACCAGTACACATCGGGTGATTTACTCATCCAAGGAAAATCAACCAAGCAATTTAAAGACCGCGATTGGGATAGCTACAGAAACCACACCATCGGATTCGTCTTCCAATCCTATAATCTGATTGGTCACCAAACGGCACTCTCAAACGTCGAGATTGCGATGACGCTCTCTGGCGTTTCTAAATCGGAACGCAAGAAGCGTGCCATCGAAGCACTTGAACGCGTTGGCCTAAAAGATCATTTATATAAGAAACCAAGCCAAATGTCTGGTGGACAAATGCAACGAATTGCGATTGCGCGTGCTCTTGTCAATAATCCTAAAGTCGTTTTAGCTGATGAGCCAACAGGAGCGCTCGATTCTGAGACTTCTGTTCAAATCATGGAGTTATTAAAAGACATCGCAAAGGAACGTCTAGTGATCATGGTGACGCATAACCCAGAACTGGCGAAAACCTACTCTACACGTATCGTACAAGTATTAGATGGAAATATCTTAAGCGACTCGAATCCATACGAACCAACCGAAGAACCCAAACAAGGGGACATTCAGTTTACAAAGACAAAGATGAGCTTTCTGACGGCTTTGGCCCTTTCGTTTAATAACCTATTGACGAAGAAAGGTCGGACATTTCTGACTGCCTTTGCTGGTTCCATCGGGATTATCGGGATTGCCCTGATCTTGGCCCTCTCAAATGGTGTGAGTGACTATGTGAAAAAGGTGCAAGAAGACACTCTCGTCTCTTTGCCATTGACGATTAGCGAGCAGAACCAGAGTAATCTGATGGCAACCTCTCCAGACTTGAGTGAAAAGCCTTATAGGGATAAAAACGAACTCGGTGTCAATACGCTTTTAACGAATCTATTGAAAAAACAAATCGGGAAAAATGACCTCGCTTCCTTCAAAACCTACTTGGATAAACACGCTTCAGAAGTCGCACACCTTACAAAAGACATTCGTTACCAATACAATTTACAACCCTATATTTACGCCAGTGACACCTCCAACGGTCCAAAGAGCATTCTTCCGTCTAACCTCGCGGACGAAGTCGATACGGCCAACCAAACGATTAAAGGCTATTTGCAAAACATCGACTACTGGAGCCAACTGTCAAGCGACCAGGAGATGCTTAATGCGCAATATGATGTGCTAGAAGGTCGCCTTCCGAAGGATAAATCTGAAATCGTCCTGATCGTGGATGAAGAAAACCAAATCAGTGACCTCCTCCTTTATAGCTTGCGCATCAAAGACCCTAGCGAATTAAACGATGCGAAGAAACTGGATGAACTCAAATCCCAAACCTATCAGTATAGGGATTTCATTGGAAAAACTTTCAAAGCTGTTGTCAACACGAACCGCTTCGTCAAAGAAAACAACCAATGGATGAATAAAATTGACGACGAAGCCTATATGAAGACGCAAATCGAGAATGGCCTCGAGCTTAAAATTGTCGGCGTTCTTCGTCAAAAAGAAGGCACCAGTTCTGGGGTGAACTCTCCTTCTGGCGGTGTGGCTTATACAAGCGCCCTGATTGATGACACTTCTGAACAAATTCAAAACAGTGACATCGTGAAGGAGCAAGAAGCTAACCCAACTATCAATGTATTTACTGGAAAAGCATTTGCCAAAGATCCAAAACCATTCAATTCGGCTGATTTAACCGAAGAAGAAAAAATCCAGTTGGTCAAATTGACGCCTGAACAACAAGCACAATACATCCAACAATACAACGAAAACTCGGCTGCCACTTACGAGGAAAATCTCGCGAAATTGGGTGTCATCGACAAATCCAAACCGGCTGCCATCGAGTTCTACACCTCTTCCTTCCAACAAAAACAAGAGTTGAAGGACTTCATCAACGCCTATAACACGGCGAAAAAAGACGCTGGTGAAGACGATAAAGTGCTCGCCTACTCCGACGATATTCAAACCATCATGTCTTCGATTACGACAATGGTGGGCGTGATTACAACCGTACTCGTTGGTTTCGTAGCCATCTCGCTCATCGTATCATCGATTATGATTGCGATTATCACCTACATCTCAGTTCTCGAACGTACAAAAGAAATCGGAATCTTACGTGCAATGGGGGCTTCGAAGAAAGATATCCGTCGTATCTTCACTGCCGAAACAGCCATCGAAGGATTTATTTCCGGAGTGCTCGGTATCGGAATTACACTCCTTACAACACTTCCAATCAATGCCGTCGTTGCGAAAATGACTAATGTGGAGAACGTGGCGCAGTTACCATGGGAAGCAGCGCTCATCCTGATCGGTATTTCTATTGTCCTTACCATGTTAGCTGGTCTCATCCCTTCACGCATCGCCGCAAAGAAAGACCCAGTGGAATCTTTACGTAGCGAATAAAAGCTGTAAACAATAAAGTGGATAGAAGAATGTTTCTTTATCCACTTTTTCTATTGTGTAGAAATTCTTAGAAAGGGATTCAAACCTTCTCTCCTTACATGAAAGATGGTCATTTCAAATAGATGTTGTTTTCAAAGAATAATACAGTATCGGATTGGACATAAAAAGATATTTGTTCCACTTTCTTTGAATGATTTCTTTTAATAGCTTGTGTATTTACCTAGAAAATTAGTTTCTTTTTCCAAATGATTTATAAAAGAATTTCCTAAAGGAATCCTTTTCATGGTAAAATAGTGGAAAGTATATAGTAAGGAGTAGTTATGAGTAAAAGAGCTGTGTTGATGATGACCTTTGGTTCACCAGAAGAGATTACCTATGAAGGAGTAGCGGAATTTTTCACAAATATACGCCGTGGGGTTCGTCCTGAACCACATGAAATTCAGACTTTATATGACAATTACGTCCGAATCGGTGGAACCCCACTCCAAAGGATAACTAGAGAAGAAGTGGACATGGTTGCTACTGCTCTTGGAAAACAAGCGTCGGTTTACTTTGCCAACAAATTTTCCCGCCCTTTTATCACTGATGTAATCAAAGAGATGGAGAATGACGGAATTGAAGAATGTTTGTGCTTGATTTTAGAGCCTCATTATTCTTACTATTCTGTCATGGGTTATGAAAAATTTTTAGAAAGTGGTCAGATAAAGTTCCAAATTATCAAGGATTGGTACCGTGAACATGACCTACTCCACTATTGGGCTGATGAAATCCAAAAGATTTTAGATCAGATTGGAGACGACAGTTATAAGGTGATTTTTTCAGCCCACAGTGTCCCAGTTTTGGCAATAGATTTCGGTGACCCCTATATCGACCAGATTTATGACAATAGTCGCCTGATTGCGGAGATTTTAGGGCTAAAGGAAGAACAGTACACTAATACATGGCAGAGTGAGAGTGATATAGGTATTCCTTGGATTAAACCAGATGTCTTAGAATATCTGCGAGATGAGAGTGAACACCCGAACCACTATATTTTTGTTCCGATTGCCTTTATTAGTGAGCATATTGAGGTTCTTTTTGATAATGATGTGGAGTGTAAGGAGCTTTGTCATGAGCTTGGTGTGGCCTATCACCGTCCTCCTATGCCAAATAGCGATTCTCGTTTGATTAAAGCCCTTCTTTCAACCATTCAGTCTCATATAGATGGTGACTATAGTGACTATCAACCTCAACTAGAGACTTTTGATGAGTTGGAAGCTCCTTCAAGTACAGGTCAGATTTTGGAAGCAGAAAAAGATATTCAGATGCCTGATTTCGTCAAAAAATTGATTGCTAAAAAAGGTCGAGAGAATGTCAAGATGCCATATCTAGTTAAGAAAATGCTTGAAAAGAAGTATGGTAAAAAATATGATTAAATGATGGAGTTTTAAATAAGGAAGTGGGCTAGAGCTCGATAAAAAGTGTATACTATAGGTAAGTAAGCAATAGAAAGTAGGTTGTTCCTATGAAGAAAACAGTCTATACAAAAGCTGGGCAAGTGGGCCTTGTAGAAGTGGAGCGTCCACACATCGAAGCACCAGATGATGTCATTCTCCGCATCGTTCGCACCTGTGTCTGTGGCTCTGATCTATGGAGCTACCGCAATCCAGATATTGAAGAGGGCCACCAAAATAGTGGTCACGAAGCCATTGGGATTGTGGAAGAAATCGGAGAAGCTATTACAACGGTGAAACCGGGAGACTTTGTCATCGCCCCTTTCACTCATGGTTGTGGGGAGTGTGATGCTTGTCGTGCTGGCTATGATGGGACCTGTGACCGCCATATCGGCACCAACTGGTCTGATGGGGTTCAAGCAGAGTACATGCGCTTTGAATACGCCAACTGGGCCCTTGTCAAAATCCCTGGGCAACCATCTGATTATACAGAAGCCATGCTCAAATCCTTCTTGACGCTGGCAGATGTCATGCCGACGGGCTACCATGCGGCGCGTGTGGCTCATGTAAAACGGGGCGACAAAGTGGTTGTCATCGGGGACGGAGCCGTGGGGCAATGTGCTGTGATTGCAGCTAAGATGCGGGGAGCATCGCAAATTGTCCTCATGAGTCGGCATGAGGACCGTCAACAAATGGCTTTAGAATTTGGTGCAACAGCGGTCGTAGCGGAGCGTGGGGAAGAAGGGATTGCCAAGGTCCGTGAAATCCTCGGTGGAGGAGCGGATGCCGCTCTTGAATGTGTCGGTACAGCGGCAGCTGTCGACCAAGCCCTTGGGGTTCTTCACAATGGAGGGCGCTTAGGTTTTGTCGGTGTGCCTCACTACAATAACCGTGCTCTTGGTTCAACCTTTGCGCAAAACATTTCTGTTGCAGGAGGGGCTGCTTCCGTAACAACTTATGACAAACAGTTCTTGCTGAAAGCAGTGCTTGACGGAGATATCAATCCAGGCCGCGTCTTTACACACAGTTATAGTTTAGAAGAAATCGACCAAGCCTATAAAGATATGGACGAACGCAAGACCATCAAGGCCATGATTGTGATTGAGTAACGAAAAAGTCTAGTAGAATTGTTTCTGCTAGACTTTTCTTTTATTGTGAAATAAATTCTTATTTCAAATCTGACATCACTTGTTTCTTGGTGAAGGTGCGCTCTTGTTTATTGGCTAGTGCCTTGATGCGCGCATCTAAAAGAACAGCACGACCTTCCGTACTTCGAGTATAGACCAGGTCATACTTACCTATACTCTTTCGGATTTGCTCGACAAAGGCTTGGGCCTCCTCTTTTCGTTTGTCAAAGAGGCTTGGCACGGCGAAGTATTCTGTCTGGTCGGATACTTTTTCCTGGGCTTTTAGGATGTAACGCTGGTTTTCAATCGGTGCGAAAAACTCGATCATGGTTTGCGAGAAGAGTTCTTTCTCTCGCATGGTTCCGCCCTTCATATAGATCAGCGTGTTGATGGCATCCTTCCTATCTCGGACCACTTGGATGCGGCTCTCCTGGGTTTGAATCTGCCCAGAAAGGAGCAGGGCTTGGTGAATGGCCTGGCCAAAGATCTCTAGCCGTTTATAAGGGCTCTTATAGAGATAGTAGCGCAACCAAGCAAGGAGTGCGAGAACAGCTAAGACGAATAGAAGAATAAGAGAAACAGTGTTCCTTCCTCCTCTATGTGAGTAGTAAATAAGGTTGGCGAAAGCATCGGTCAAAGCAGCGGCCGTCAGCCAGCGAGCTAGCTTTCTGGCATCAAAAAATAGGGCCAGAGGCAGGAAGTGTTTATCCACTTGGACCTCGTTTGCAATCTCCATATTCTCAAGAATCGGAAGAGCTTTTTGCCAGCCATCCCGAAGTTCTTGACGATGAGTGGAGCGCTCTAAGGACTCTTTGTTGAGTTTCTGTAACTGTTTTTTAGTATAGCGGATATTGTCAAAGGATAGACGTTCGATTCCGGATTCGATAAAGGGTTCCTTGTAGTGAAGGCCTAAAAATTGCTTCATCCGTCTCTCTAAAAGCTCTAGATCAGGACTGTATTCTTTCAGTTGATCAGTGATGGCTTCGATCTCTTCCTTTTCAAGATCGGACTTTTCATACCATTTCTTTGAGGAAAGATTGATGGAGACCAGATGCCAGATGTTACTGGTCTTGTCTGGATCTTGGGGCCATACTCGGATGGCACGGCCTCGCATTTGGTTGCTAAGCATAAAGCTACCGACAAAGCTCGCTAGGATCAGGGAGTTGACACAAGGAGCATCCCAGCCTTCTCCTAGAAGAGACTTGGTTCCAATCACGACTTGGATGAGCCCCTCTTGAAAGAGCTGGGTCACAGCTGTCACCAAATCATGTTGAGAACCAACCAAACGAACCTTGAGAAAGTCATCAGGAAATAATTGGCCGACATTTTGGTAAGTCAGTCGATCCGCTCCTAGAAGCTCTTCTAGTTTTGGCTTCGCAACTATTGGGATGATGACGATACTACCTGTTAAGACAGCGATGGCAGGAGGGGTCGTTAGCTCCATGCTTTCCCTGCGAATGGATTCGAAATAAGAGAGTACTCCCAACTGAGTGAATTGGGCATCCTTATCCCCGAGATGAACTTCAAAGTCTTGGCGAATATAGTCTGTTAAAACCAGTTGGCGCAGTTGGCTTCCAAGAGCCTGGTATTCCGCCTTGAAAATCTCTCGAACCGCATTGAGTTTTCCGAGGGATTGATTGAGCAGGAGATCTTGCTTTTTGTTGCGGACCAGTTTGACTTGTTTTCGATCGATTAAGCTAGCTGCTTTTAATTCATGGAGGACTTGCTTTTCGTATTCTTCTGGTAGATTGTACCAGTGAGGCACCTGAAAGAGCAGGCCTTGCAGAAGAGTTTCAAGCCAGTCCATGGTAAAGGTAGGTAGTTTTTTAGCTCCTAGAAGGTCCTGGAAACGGTTGGGAAAGGCGATTCCCTTGCTTCGAAGAAAGATCAGGGTAGCAGAGAGATACTTGGGCTCATTGAGCAATTCATCATCACTGATCTGCCCTGATAAGGCCTGACAGGATTGCAGGTGTTGACAAAAGAGGGGGTCTGAAGTCAGTTGCTGCAAGAGAGCATTCTTTTGTTGGCTAAAGGCATCCAACTGAGCCTGCTCTTCTTTGGTTGGAAAGGCAAAGTAGACATAGTCTTGGTGGGGACAAAGGGTTTCTTCCTTGACCAATTCGGGAACCGTGATTTCCTCATCAATCTCACCACACATTCGGATATAGCGTTCCCAAAGAGCAGGGTCCCCTTCATAGGGAGGGGTAGCAGTGAGGGAGATCATCTTTAAGTCAGGGAAGGCTTGGCGAAAGGCTTCCAAACTTTTCCACCATTCATTGCGCAGGTGGTGACACTCATCTAAACAGAGGGTTCCAAGTGAGATGTCTTTGAAAGTAGAAAAGATGTCAAAGCCTTTGAAATCAAATGTTTCAATCTCTGCCTGGTCATCGGTATCCTCGATTTGCGATTGGCCAACGACTTGATTCATGGCGCTGTGGAGGGCCTGATAGGTAGCCACTGTAATCAGCTTAGGATGTTTGAGGTCCTGAGAGATCAATTGCTCCGCTTGGCTTTCATCTTTCAAGAATGCTTGGATAATCCGGTCGACCCATTGTTGACGAATCGTGACCGTAGGTGCCAAGATCAGGGTTGGTTGCCCAAAGCGTCGGATAAATTCGATACCTAAGGTTGTTTTCCCAGAGCCAGGAGCCGCCACCAAATGCAGGTGGCCATCCGCCATAAAAGCCTCACTCTTATCGAGAACGTGTTTTTGATAGTGTCTCCATTGACCTGTAAAAGCTAGTTCTTGTAACATTGGTTTCCTCCCTTGTACTGTCCCCATTATATCATAGTTGAAGGTATTCATTAGAAGGGGAGTTGCTATGGAAGGGAAATCACCATATTTGCAATCTCTTCTTGACACCGGCTAGAAGGACTTATATAATGTTACAAACAAGTTTGGAGGTAGCCGATGATCCATAAACATGAAATTCCTATTTTAGAGTTTGACGACAACCCACAGGCAGTCATAATGCCTACCCATGAGGGGCTAGACCTGCATTTGCCTGAAAAATGCGTTTATGCTTTCTTAGAGGATGAGATTGACCGCTTTGCCAAAGCTGCTGGAGCCAAACAAGTAGCTAGCTTTGTCTCAGCTACCAAGACCTATCCGGTTTATGTCATGGAGCACCAAGGAGAGGAAATCTGCTTGGTCCAAGCGCCAGTTGGATCTGCATCAGCAGCTCAATTCATGGATTGGTTGATTGGATATGGGGTGAAGAAGATCATTTCGGCAGGTAGCTGTGGCGTCTTGGTAGACATGGAAGAAAATGCCTTTTTAATCCCGACCAAGGCCTTGCGAGATGAGGGAGCTAGTTACCATTATGTGGCGCCTTCTCGGTATATAGAAGTGGATCGTCGCGCACTGACTGCCATTGAAAGGGTTCTAAAACAAGCGTCCATTCCCTATCAAGAAGTGATGACTTGGACGACGGACGGCTTTTATAGAGAAACGCCTGACAAGGTAGCCTATCGCATTGAAGAAGGCTGTAGCGTTGTGGAGATGGAGTGCGCGTCACTTGCAGCAGTAGCCCAGCTTCGTGATGCGGTTTGGGGCTTGCTCCTATTTACCGCAGATTCTCTTGCAGACCTGGAAAATTATGACCAGCGTGACTGGGGATCTGAAGCATTCGATAAAGCCTTAGAATTGTGCCTTGAAATGGTTCTTCACTTGTAGGTCTATTCTCTTTTTATGGTACAATGAAGCTATGTTAGTCAAATTATTTTTTAAACAATGGCAATCCAAGATTAAAAGCCTGTCTCCAGCAAGGAGGATCTTTTTCAGCTTTGTCTTGGTTATCTTAATTGGCTCCCTCTTATTGAGTCTGCCTTTTGTCCAGCAAGCAAGCTCAAAAGCAGGTTATGTTGACCACCTTTTTACAGCAGTCTCCATGGTCTGTGTGACAGGGCTCTTTACCCAATCAGTAGCCTCGACCTACAATGCCTGGGGGCAGTTGATCTGTATGCTCTTGATTCAGATCGGTGGCCTGGGGATCTTGACCTTTATCGGACTTTTCTTTATGGAAAGTCGTCAAAAGCTCAGCTACAAGGACCGACAGACCATTCGGGACAGCTTTAGCTTTAGCAATAACCAGAGCTTGGCCCGTTTTGTCCGTTCTATTTTCATAACCACCTTTACCATCGAAGGACTGGGGGCCTTGCTCCTCATGATTCGCTTCATTCCTCGCTTCGGCTGGGGGCATGGAATCTTTAACTCCATCTTTGTCGCGGTTTCAGCTTTTTGTAATGCGGGCTTTGATAATTTTGGGGGCGATAGTATGATGAGTTTCCAGACCGATTGGCTGGTGAACCTGACATTGTCTGCCCTTATTATTACTGGGGGCTTGGGCTTTATGGTCTGGTTTGACCTGGCCACCAAGGCCCGCAATCAATCAGGACGGCGGACTCTTCGCTTCCATACCAAGGTGGTTCTCTGGTTAACAGCTGCGATCCTCCTCTTTGGGACAGTCACCAGTCTCTTGACCGAGTTTGATAATCCGGCATCCATTGGGTCCCTCCCCTTAGGAGAGAAAATTTTAGTCAGCTTTTTCCAAACCGTCAGCATGCGGACAGCTGGTTTTGCTTCCTTAGATTATACAGCAGTCCGGCCAGTGACGCTCTTCGTCTATCTCTTGCAGATGTTTTTAGGTGGAGCACCAGGTGGGACAGCAGGGGGCATGAAGATCACCACCTTCCTGGTCCTCTTGCTCCTGGCTCGGAAGGAACTATTGGGGCTACCACATACCAATTTAGGAAAACGTACGATTTCACCAGACATTGTTCAACGTTCCTTTGGGACGGCGGTGATTTTCCAGTTGACCTTCTTAGTGGGTCTATTAGGAATCTGTTTGGTAACGCCGGATGGCCAACGCTTTATTTATTTGGTCTTTGAGGTGGTATCCGCTCTAGCGACAGTGGGAGTGACCGCCAATGTGACCTCGACCTTAAATGGAGCGGGATTAGGCATTATCATGGTCCTCATGTTTATCGGACGGATCGGTCCCTTGACCCTCATGGTTAGCTTGAACAATTACCAAGCCAAGAAAGCAGATACCTTGCAGTATGCCAAGGCAGATATCATTATTGGATAGGAGAAACTTATGGAGAATCGAACCATTGGAATTTTAGGATTAGGAATTTTTGGACAGAGTGTCCTGAAAACCCTGCAGGACCAGGATGTGGATATTATTGCAATTGATGATCACGAAGATGTGATTAATCAGTATGAATCCATGATTACAACTGGAATTGTTGGAGACATTACGGAGTTGGACCTCTTGGATGCAGCAGATATTGGGAACTGTGATACAGTCGTCATCGCGACGGGTGAAAACCTGGAGTCCAGTGTGCTGGCTGTTATGCACTGTAAGTCACTTGGCGTCGAGCATGTCATTGCCAAGGTCAAGAATGAAGTGACCAAGGAAGTCCTTGAGAAAATTGGGGCTGATTTGGTCATCCTACCAGAGGTGGAAGCGGGAATGTCCCTAGCCAAGATGATTCTCTTCCAACATGGGATTGAAGTTTTCCAGTTGGATGAAGAAGTGGTGGTGGTCGAGTTTACGGTTCCAGCTAGCTGGGTAGGAAAAAGCATCCAAGACTTGGAAATCAGAGACCAATATCAACTCAATATTATTGGTTATCGAGATGCGGAAGACCAGCCTTTGCGAAGTCAGATTGGTCCCGACTTTATCTGGCCAGAAGGGGTGCGCGTGATGGCGGTGACAGACAACCAGTATCTGGATAGAATCCAAGACCTCTTAGAGGAAAGGAACTGAGAAAACGACCGAATGGTCGTTTTTATATAGAAAAACTGTTTTATATATAAATTAACCTAGATTATTCTTCAAAGAAATCAGCTATTTCTTATTTTAAAGTCTTTTCAGTAATGATTTAAACTTTCCGCTGTGAGAAAAGTGCCTGAAACTCAATTGTTTCAGGCACTCGGGAGTTTTGAAACTTTAGGTTCAAAACTAAGTCATGGAACTTCGTAGAAGTTCGCTGACGCCCGCCCTCACCTAAGGAAAGTTATTAATAAATTTTATCTTCATATTGAAATAACAGCAAGTTTTTTATAACAAATTTATTACTAACTAAGAATTAAAGTTTCTTTAAGCATTTTCTTTTATAGTAGAACTATCAAAATACTTCCAATGTGGAATAGAAGGATGAATGATGAACATTCTTAAATTTATACGACCTGAAAAGCCATTAAAAGAGCTCAAATGGCATGATATCGCTATTGTGACTGCGATCATGTTTGGGCAGTTTATTGTCTGGTCTACAGAACTCTTCCTTGCCAGTCTTCACCCAGTTGCGCAAACCGTTAGCACAGCCACGGAGACAGCTACCAATACAGCAACGGATGGGGCAGCCTACTCCAGTAACTTTACTTTACAGATTATCTTATTAGCCCTAGCAGTAGGTTACTTGCTTCTGCGGAGTTTTGACTTCAAGCAACTACCGATCCGTTTTAAGTGGTCGACCTTGCTCTGGGTTCCCTTTCTTTTTGCCATCGTTGGTTTCTTTGGGGACATTGTAACGACAGTAAGTGGAGAGTATGATTACTTTAACATTACCCTCCTCCCATACATCAATCCCATACAGATTATCCACAAGTTCCTAGCGCTTAGTCCCATGGCCATTGCCTATGGTTTACTCAATGGATTCTATGAAGAATTTTTCTTTCTGGGACTAATGACTTCTGTCAATGATAAGTACAAGTGGTGGGCGCTGGCTTATTCGACTTTGATACGGGTTTCCTTCCATACCTACCAGGGCTTGCTCTGGGCAGTGGTCATCGGAATTGTCTATGGACTCTTTTATTACGTAATGTATAAGAAGGTGGTAAAAAACCTCTTGCCTTTCTTCCTCATGCATGCCTTGGCCGATATGTTTGGATCTAGCTTGCTCTATCTCTTGATTAACTGGGGGAGTTAATAAAATCCTTGAAAAACTGGACATTTTGTCCAGTTTTTTATCTGCTTTGAAACTCCTGAATGATGGGAAAATCCCTGTAGAAAAGGCGCAAAGATGGTATAATAGAACTATCATTTTACAGGAATCATAACATTATGAAATTAGTCTATACAGATATTCGAACCCCTTTAACCCAGGTCTTGGTGGATGAAGCCAATCGTTTGGTTGCAGAAGGGAAGCGGGTCTTTTATATCGCGCCCAACTCTCTATCTTTTGAGAAGGAGCGCAAAGTCTTGCAACTCATAGACCAGAAGGCTTCTTTTGCCATCACCATTACGCGCTTTGCTCAGATGGCACGCTATTTTACACTTAATGAAAGCCACCAGCAGCAGTCGCTCGATGATATCGGTCTTGGCATGCTCTTTTTTAAGGTGCTTTCTCAGATGCCGGATGAAGAGCTCAAGGTTTATGCCCGTCTTAAGAAGGATCCCCAGTTTATCCAACAATTGATCCAGCTCTTTCATGAGTTGCAGACGGCCCAGATGACAGCATCCGACTTGGATGCCTTGCCAGATCAGGAAAAGAGGGAAGATCTGATCCATATTTTGAAGGCTGTTCAAGACCAGTTAGTAGCAGGTTCTTTTGAGTCTGAGTCTAAGTTGGCTAGTTTTGCCTCTCACCTTGTCAAGGGAGATTTGGATGAGGAGTTAAAAGACTTGGCTTTAGTGATTGACGGCTTTACCCGTTTCTCAGCCGAGGAGGACTACCTAGTTCATTTACTGCACGACAAGGGCGTCGAGATCATTATTGGGGCATACACCAGTGAGAAAGCCTATCGCTCGAGCTTTCGTGAAGGAAACCTCTACCAGGCCAGTGTGGACTTCCTGCTAGACTTGACTAGGACCTACCAGGTCACGCCAAGCTATGTCGGTCAAGGAAAAGAGGATGCCTTTAGTCGTATGACGCGGATCTTGGAAGCTCGTTATGACTTTACAGAGGTAGAGGGTGAGCTGTCTGATCAAGATCGAGAAGCAGTAGAGATTTGGACCTGTAACCATCAAAAGGAAGAATTAGAGGCGGTAGCCCGCTCCATTCGCCAGCGTCTGTATGAGGGAGTTCGTTACAAAGATATTCGAGTCCTCTTGGGGGATGTGGATGCTTATCAGCTCCAGCTCAAGACCATCTTTGACCAGTATCAGATTCCCTTTTATTTTGGAAAGAGTGAGTCCATGTCCCAGCATCCCCTTGTCCAATGGGTGGAATCCTTGGACCGTCTTCGTCGCTATCGGTTTTTGACCGAGGATGTGGTCAATCTCTTGAAGACGGGGCTCTATGGGACGCTAACACGAGAGGACATCGACCATTTCGAACAATATGTTCGCTTTGCAGAGATTAAGGGTCTGGCTGCCTTTTCACGTGACTTTACGGCCAACCACCAGGACAAGTTTGACCTAGAGCGTCTCAATCAGATTCGCCAGCAGGTCATCAGCCCCTTGCAGGAATTTTATAAGACCAAGAGCCAGACCAGCCAGGGCCTACTGAAGAAGTTTGCCCATTTTTGCCAAGAGGCGCAGCTGGCGCAAAACATGCAACAGTTAGCCAGTCGTGGTTCAGAGCAGGAGATGGAACGTTATGACCAGGTCTGGAAGTCCTTTAGCCATGTGCTAGAACAATTTGCCCAGGTCTTTGATCAAATCAAGGTGACCTTAGATGATTTTCTTAGCCTTCTCTTGTCAGGGATCTTGTTGGCAAGCTATCGGACAGTCCCAGCGACAGTGGATGTAGTGACGGTTCAGTCCTATGATTTGATTGAGCCCTTATCAGCTCCTTATGTTTATGCCATTGGCTTGACCCAGGAGCGCTTCCCTAAGATTGCCAAGGACCAATCCTTGCTGACAGATGAGGAGCGTCAGGTCTTGAACCAAGCTTCAGACGAACAGGCTAATCTCCAAATTGCCAGTCAGGACAACTTACGGAAGAATCGCTTCGTCGCCCTATCTCTCTTCAATGCAGCCACCAAACACTTAGTCTTGTCCAGTCCTATCCTTGTCAATGAGGTGGACGATAAGATGTCCCCTTACTTGCTTGAGCTGACCAAGGCACCGCTTACTCTACCTGTCATTGAGAAGAAGGCAAGGGCTTCTAGTGAAGATATGGGGACTTACCAGGCCCTCTTAGCTCGACTGATTGAATTGCACCAGGGAGAAATTGACCAGGAGTTGAGCAAGGAAGAAGCGACCTTCTGGGCAGTTGCCATTCGCGTCCTTCGGAAGAAATTAGCTTCAGAAGGCTTGCATATCCCGCAATTCAGCCAAAGCTTGACGACCAAGGTCTTAGAGGATGAGACGCTGGAAGTCCTTTATCCAAAAGGGCAGGCTCTATCTTTGTCTGCCTCAGCTCTCAACACCTACTACCAAAACCAATACAGCTATTATCTCCACTATGTCCTAGGTTTGCAGGAGGAGTGGCACTTGCGCCCAGACGCGAGAAGCCATGGGAATTTCTTGCACCGTATTTTTGAACGGGTGCTGAAAGATCCTTCAGAAGGGGATTTTAATGAGCGCTTGAACAAGGCCATTCGCGAAACCAGCCAGGAGACAGAGTTCGCTCTCCTTTATCAGGAGAATGCTATGGCCACTTTTTCAAAAGAATTGCTCCTGGATACAGCTCGGGCGACTGGTCGTGTCCTCGCTCATAATGACAGTATTGAAACCATTGGAGAAGAAGCTCTCTTCGGCAGAGAAGATCGTCCCTTCTTAACCTTAGAAGATGGTCGTCCGCTCTTGGTCAAGGGCAAGGTCGATCGGATTGACAGGCTGTCTGATACAGGAGCTTTGGGAGTGGTGGACTACAAGTCCAGTGAGACCAAGTTTAACTTTGAGAAGTTCTTTAACGGTCTCAACTCCCAATTGCCAACTTATCTATCTGCTATCAAAGACTTTCAGGCTTTTGATCCTGACAAGGGGATTTTTGGAGCCATGTACTTGCAAATGGTGGATCCTTTGGTGCCTCTCAAGGATACCAAGGCGGTCGAAGATGCTGTCCAAGTGGTTCTAAAATCCCAGCAGTACAAAGGGCTCTTCTTGGCGGATCAAGCTAGCCAACTAGGGGAGAGCTATGAGAAAAACAAGGCCATGTTGCTGAGTCAAGAGGAGCTAGATCTGCTCTTGCTCTATAATGCCCATCTCTATCAACAAGCAGCCCAGGGCATCTTATCGGGAGACTTTGCTATCAACCCTTATACTGAAAATGGTCGAAGCATTGCTCCATATGTAGAACAATACAAATCGATTACAGGATTTGAAGCCAATCTCCACTTAGGACAAGCTCGCTTCTTGGAGAAACTGGACCTAAGTCAGTATGCCAAACGTCCAGTTGGTGACAAGCTTCGTCAGGCCTGGATAGAAAAAATGAAGGAGGAATTGAGTCGATGAAGCCAATTGAATTTTTAAGTCCCGTTCAGATTCAAGACCTCCAAATCCAGGAGGCCCAGTCTGACAAGGAACAAAAACGGACCCCTGAGCAGATAGAAGCCATCTATTCGTCAGGGACCAATATCCTAGTATCAGCTTCGGCTGGATCTGGAAAGACCTTTGTCATGGTTCAACGGATCCTGGATCAGTTGCATCGGGGGATTTCTATCCAGCAATTGTCCATCTCGACCTTTACCGTCAAGGCAGCGACTGAGCTCAAGGAACGCTTAGAAAAAGAGTTAGAGAAAAGTCTTAAGGCTAGCCAGGATGAGGAGCTCAAGCACCACTTGGCTCAACAAATTGCAGAATTACCAACTAGTGATATCGGAACCATGGATGCCTTCACGCAGCGACTGGTCTCCAAATATGGTTATTTAGTAGGCCTCTCGCCGACCTTCCGCATTCTTCAAAGCGCGAGCGAGCAGTACCTGCTTAAGAATGACTGTTTTGAACAAGTCTTTGAACGCTTTTATGAGGAGCAAGGGCCTGACCGCCTCTTTAGTCGCTTGGTCAAAAACTTTACAGGAAAGGGCAAGTCGCTAGCTGGTTTTAAGGACCAGGTTCATGCCCTGGTAGATTTTCTCCAATCCACTGCGGATCCCCAAGCCTGGCTAGAGGATTCCTTCCTCAAAGGCTATCAAGACCTGCACTATGATGAAGCCTTGGACCATTTGGCCCAAGAGGTAAAAGAGCAGCTCTTTGAATTGGAATCTTTCTTTACCTTCCACCTGGCCAATGAAGGCCAAGCCTTTTCAGGGGCCAAGTACCAAGAGAATGTCACAGCTATTCAAGACTTAATCGCTAGTCTTAATGAGCAGTCCAGCCAGGAAGCCATCTTTGAGGTCTTAGAGCGGGTGGTCTTGATTTCTCGTGCTAGCGGAGGACGAAGCCTGACCATCACGACACGAAAAGAAGACCTGAAAGAGCTAGCTACTGCCTTCAATGACGAACGTAAAGAACGGATTGAAGCCTTGCGCGCAGCAGCTTCCCAGCATTACCAGCTAACCTATCAGATTCTCTTTAAGGATGAGCCCTTGCCTTTACTAGTCTTGCTCAGGGACTTTGTCCAAGCTTTCTCCACTGCTTATTTAGAACGCAAGAAGCAGGAAAATGCCTTTGAATTTGGCGACATCAGCCATTTTGCCATCCAGATTCTAGAAGAATTTCCTCATATCCGTAAGCTCTATCAAGAGCGCTACCACGAGGTCATGGTCGATGAGTACCAGGATACCAACCATACTCAAGAGCGAATGTTGGAGCTCTTGTCTAATGGCCACAACCGCTTCATGGTGGGAGATATCAAGCAGTCTATCTACCGCTTCCGTCAGGCAGATCCTCAGATTTTTAATGACAAGTTTAAGGCCTACCAAGAAGAAGAGGCAGATGGCAAGTTGATTCTGCTCAAGGAGAATTTCCGGAGCCATGTAGAGGTTTTAGAAGCGACCAACCACGTCTTTGAACGCCTCATGGATGAGGAAGTTGGAGAAATTCTCTATGACCAGAGCCATCGCTTGATTGCAGGCAATCCAGAGAAGAAGGAGCCGACACCGGCCTATGAGACGGAGTTCCTGCTCTATGATGGCAGTCAGGAAGTGGATGAAACAGGTGAAGACGAGGAGCAAGAAGGGGATAGTCTATCCTCAGGTGAAGTCCTTTTGGTCATCAAGGAGATCATCCGCCTCCACAATGAAGAGGGGGTACCTTTCAAGGATATGACGCTTTTAACGGCTTCTCGGACCCGTAACGACAAGGTTCTTTCAGCCTTTGAAGCCTATCAGATTCCTATCGTTGCGGACGGGGGAGAGGAAAACTACCTCCAGTCGGTTGAGGTCATGGTCCTCTTGGATACCCTCCGCACCATTAACAATCCCTTACAGGACTATCCTTTGGTGGCCCTCATGAAATCAGCCATGTTTGAATTTGACGAGGACCAGTTGGCCCGTTTAGCCTTACAGAGAGGTGAAGGCAAAAAAGCAGAAAATCTCTATGAGAAACTGCAACATGCCTTAGACCAGACTGGAAGTGCTCCTCAATTGATCGATGCGAGCTTAAAAGAGAAACTCACTCGCTTTATGGAGACACTGGATGCCTGGCGTGACTATGCCCAGACGCACTCCCTTTACGATCTGCTTTGGAAGATTTACCAAGATCGCCACTATTATGATTATGTAGGTGCCCTGCCAAATGGAGCCCAACGGCAGGCCAATCTCTATTCCTTGACCCTTCGTGCAAATGATTTCGAAAGCTCTAGCTTCAAGGGGCTGCCTCGCTTTATTTCCATGATTGATAAGATTTTGGAAAATCAGCACGACTTGGCCAATGTTGCTCAGGCAGTTCCTAAGGATGCTGTCCAGCTTATGACCATCCATAAGAGCAAGGGGCTTGAGTTTCCTTATGTCTTTATCCTCAATACTGACAAAAAGTTTGTCGGCAAGGAACTATCTACCAATGCCGTTATCAGTCGGAAAAATGGGGTGGGCATCAAGTATGTGGCTAGTCTTCCCGTTGAAAATGACCAGCCTGGCCTCCCAGAAGATATTCGATTGGTCATTGAGACCCTACCCTACCAGCGAAATGTCGAGGAAATTCGTCTGGCAGCCTTGTCGGAGCAGATGCGCCTCCTCTATGTCGCTATGACCCGGGCAGAGCGCAAGCTCTACTTGGTCGGTAAGGGGCGGCAGGATAAGTTGGAAGAGAGAAAATGGGGAGCCAGTGTCAATGGACGCTTGAGCCCAGCTCTTCGCAAGGAGATCAATTGTTTCCAAGACTGGCTCTACGCTATTCAGGCAGTTTTTGCCCAGCAACACTTGGCCTATCAGACTCGCTTTGTGACCGACCAAGACTTGACGCCGGAGCAAATCGGTCACTTGGAGTTGAAGACGTCTCTCCCAGTCGATGACCTCAAGGACAACCGCCAATCAGAAGAGATTCGCCGTGCCCTGGATGTCTTGGAATCTGTGGACCGACTCAACACCCAGTACCAAGCTGCTATCCAACTCCCTAGTGTGCGGACACCGAGTCAAATTAAAAAATTCTATGAACCCATCCAAGATATGGAAGGAGTGGATCTCATGGAAAAATCGGACGTCCCATTACCAAGCTTTGAGTTTCCAAACTTCGGCAAGGAAGAAGCTGTAACAGGAGCAGCAGTCGGTAGTGCCCTACACGAACTGATGCAACGGATTCCATTGACGATGATGCCGACGATGGAAAGCCTAGCAATGGTTCTCAAAGAGGTCAATGCCAGCCCAGCAGTCAAGGAGCGGATCGACCTCAAGAAGGTCTTGGCCTTCTTCCAGACTGACTTGGGCCAACTCATGCTCAAGGAGGCAGACAAGGTCCATCGTGAAGCCCCATTTGCCATGCTCAAGACGGATCCAACTAGTGGTCAGGACTTTGTGGTCCGGGGGATCTTAGACGGCTACCTGCTTCTGGAAAATCGGATCCTTCTCTTTGACTACAAGACAGACCGTTACCGCAACCCTCAGGACATGCTAGATCGCTACCAAGCCCAACTGGAACTCTACGCAGAAGCCCTCCGTCGCTCCTATAGTGTAGACTGCATCGAATCGTATTTGATCCTACTAGGAGGTGAGCAATTGCAAGTCGTTTCTCTAGCAGATAGAAAGGAACAATCATGACCCCTATCGAACGAATCCAAGAGATGGAAGGCCATCTCAACGCCTACCAAGGCTTAATCGAAGAGCTTGAAGCATGTTTACAACGAGTGGAAGCTGGCCAGTCTCGCTATATCGCCCTTCGCGATTACTACACCAGCCAGGTCTATATGGAGGATGTCGAACTGTCCAACCAACCAGACTTCCCTGATGAAGTCTACTGTGGTGTGCTGTCGGAAGATGCCGTCTACGATTTGTTGGACGAGCATTACCAAAAGGCAGTGGAAATGCTAGACCTTGCGACTAAGATGTTAAAAGAACGATAAGAACACAAAAAGAGAGTGGGACAGAAATCGGTAATTCGTTAGAATTCGATTTCGTCGTCCCACCTCCGCACAGTTGAGTAGGGCTGTAAAAGCTGATGAAATCAGCGTAGTAGAGCCCACTCAACCACTGCGTCTTGCTCGACAATCCAAAGACAATTGAGAGGCTAGGACTTTTGTTCCATCCTCTATTGATACGCAAAACAGGTCAACAGATGACCTAAAAATCATTGAACAACTTAAGCTCTTCTATTTTGACAAAAAAGTCAATCTTTCTGTGACGCACTGGAAGTTGCGTCTACCTGATTCTGATCTGCTTCTTCTTGTTTAGAAGAATTTCTTTCCGTCTTATCTAAAGTGTCGGGCTCTTTCTGTACATGCCCGCAGGCCGTTAGGATAAAGACAGAAATCAGAGACAGAAACAAGCTCCCAATTTTCTTGAATCTAGACATACGAGTCCTCCATTTTACGAAACTTGATGAGACTAGCACTCCGCCAAAAATTCCTGCACAGTCTCGACATCTTCTGGACTACCGCCTCGGTCAATATCGCAGATATGCTGGAGCCCATATTTTTCGATAATCAAGGCAGTCGCCCCGCAGAAGGTCCGGCCGTGTTTAACAGAGTCACCATTATTAACAAAACCTTTAATCAGCCCAGGATGTTTCTTGATAAAGCGTTTGGTAGACCAGGGAATTTTCCCAGCACCAGCATTTCGAGTAATGAGAATACAGGGCTCTTCCAGTTTCTCCTTGATAGTCTGGGTCGGATAGCCCAGTGATTCTGCAAATCGTTTACCAATACCAGTATTTGAATCATAAACTACAATCATCTTCATCACCTACTTTCTTAAAAAAAGGATAGCAAACCAAGCCGCAAAGCCTAAAACCACGACATCTGAGATGAGCATAAGCATGAACTCTAAATCTGGCATCATGTGAATGTACATCAGCAATGACAAAGTTGTCAAAGCCAGTGCCGTCAGCTTAACAACTGCCGGCAAGCCCGGAATCAAAGCTGCTCCGATCAGGACAACGATGAGACCTCCGACTAAAAATGACTGAAAATCCACACTTAAACTAAAACCAACTGTCGCACCGCCGTAACCAATGGTCAAAAGACCAATCAGCACCAGACAGATACCCAAAATAGACAATCCGCTCATAGCAAATCCTCCTTGCTTATTCATTCATTTCCTCACTTTCCGTTTTTGAATGAACGATTTCTAATATTCATTCAAAACTTTTTAAAAAATAATTCACTTTATACTTATCCAATCACATTTCTTGAATACCTTCCAATTCCTATTCGCACTACATAAGACATCACCTCCTTTTGTTTATGAATGAATGATTTTAAAAATTTATTCATACTTGCTTCTAAGTAAAGGAATTTCCTCTATTTGGAAAAAATCCCCTTAACAAAATATTTCACTAAAGTCTCAAGACTATCGAAGTAGCCTGAAAATTCCTGCTCTGTGACATGCATGTCTATGTAATAAATCAAGTCATAAACCTTCATGATCTCAGCTATTTTCTCCTTCGAAAAGCCCTCTTCCTGCAAGCGCTGGCTGAAGGTCTGAATCAGAAACTGATGAAAGGCATTGGATGCTCGTCCGGCATCCTGATTATAGTAATCGTGCAGAATCTGAGAAATGCCTGGCTTGTTCCACTCAGCCAGAATTTTATTGGGTGAAATCAACTCAAAAGTGACTGCAAAAAGCTGCTCAACGATTGCCTCGGGCTCGCCCTGCCAGTCTACGCGTTGCATGATTCCCTCACGTATATGGCTATTTTCAGCTACATAAACCTCCAAGAAGATAGCTTCCTTGGACTCATAATACTTGTAAAATGATCCGACAGCCATATGGCTTCTCTTAGCAATATCAGAAATTCCAGCTGCCTTATAGCCTTTTTCTGCAAATACTTCTCTAGCCGCAGCCAAGAGCTCATTTTTTTTATCCATTTCCATGCCTCTTTTATGAATGAATTAATCTATATATTCATTCATATTTTAACACATTCTTGCCATTTGTCAAGCATTTATGCTATACTATACAAAAAAGATAGTTTGCTAATCAAATTATTTTTTTGTACTATATTTTGGAAGTTGAGCTATGCTCAAGGAAAGACGTAACCAGGGTACCATCGCCCTACTGGTAATTACTTTTATTTTTCTAGCAGTTGCTGCAGTGATGGGATTTATCCAATACCAAAAAGTCAACACCAAGACTGCCTATGACCGAAATAGCAATCCCGGAGCAGATTCAGCAGTCTATGCTGAAGTGTCATATATTTTTCCAGAGGCTCTGATTGAAGTAGAAGATAATACTCAAGTTTGGCTGGTTGCTTACCAAGACGGATATGTTGGTCTGCAGGCTAAAAAGGGAGACAAACAGATTGCCCAGCTCTTGGAAAAAGAGAAAAAGGGCGAGCTGGAAAAAAATCCTGTCCGAATCGTTGGCTCCTATGTTAATGCTAACTCCCCTAAAAAAAATCAGGGATATATCTCTAATTATGGCAGCCTCGTTCGCGGTCTCCTAGCAGACAATCCCGAAGTCATCACAGTAATGTCAAGCAGCTCCTATATCTCTATCACTGAATTTGAATCTGACAATCTTGCATTCATGTTCTACATTCTGTTTTTGATTGGACTCTGTGTTTTCTTTGTCGTTATAGGAATTATCGGCCGCAAGAAAAATATCGCTGCCTACGAAGAAATCTATGCAGCCTATCCAGAGGCCAAGAATAATCTCAATATCCTGCTGGAACAAGCTTCTTTCCACGACGATGTGCTGAAAATTGCTGTTTATAAAGACCATCTCATTGCCTACTATAGAGGTTTCAAGGCGATTGATCTCAAACAGGTCGTCCATCTCTACCACCACATTCTCACCATGCATCGTGGCTTCGTTGCTTCAAACAGAAACTCAACCTTAGTTGCTGTTCGAAACAATCAAAAGAAATACCAAATGCCTATTAAGAACATTGGTAAAACAACAGACACTAAACTTCAGTCAACCTTTGACTACCTCTACAACCACTTCCCTCATATCCGATTGGGAGTGTAATATCACATAAAGAGAGTGGGACAGAAATCGGTAATTCATTAGAATTCGATTTCGTTGTCCCACCTCCGGACAGTTGAGTAGGGCTATAAAAGCTGATGAAATCAGCGTAGTAGAGCCCACTCAACCACTGCGTCTTGCTCGACAATCCAAAGACAATTGAGAGGCTAGGACTTTTGTCCCAGTCTTTTCAAATTGAAGATAAAGTCTTTTGAAAAACTTTCCTTAGGTGAGTGCGGACGTCAGCGAACTTCGTAGAAGTTCCATGACTTAGTTTTGAACCTAAGGTTTCAAAACTATCGAGTGCTTGAACCATAGTGGTTCAAGCACTTTTTCTCACGGCGGAAAGTTTTAGATTTGCTTAAATGCTTATCTAATAAAAAATTTTTGAAATATTATCTAGCTAGTTAATGTAAAAATAGTTTGTTTCCATTCAAAAAGCTCCGGTTTCCCGGAGTTTTTCTTTTGATTAGTGTGAGACACGACGACGTGCTGCTTTTTTGCGGTTTTCTTCGATGAAAGCTGCTTTTTGTTCTTCTGGCTCGATTACTTTTTTCTTGAATGTGTAAACTGCACCTGCTACAGCCGCAACTGTACCAGCAACACCAGTAACAAAACCTTTACCAAATCCTTTAGCCATGAGAATTTCTCCTTTTCTGAACTTTAAATATTTATGTTATAATATATGGTAACGAAAAAATGCGATTTTTGCAAGGAAAAACGATGAAAAACAAGATAATTGTGATAGTGGGGCCGACCGCTGTTGGAAAAACAGCCCTCGCTATCGAGGTGGCCCAGCGCTTTCAGGGCGAGGTCATCAGTGGGGACAGTCAGCAAGTCTACCGCACACTAGATATTGGAACGGCCAAGGCTAGTTCAGAGGAGCAGGAAGCAGCTCCCCATCATCTGATTGATGTGCGTGAGGTGACAGAGACCTACTCAGCTTATGATTTTGTGACAGAAGCCAGCCAAGCCATCGAAGAGATTCAAGAACGGGGCCATCTTCCCATTATTGCTGGAGGGACAGGTCTCTATGTCCAAAGTCTGCTAGAAGGTTATCATCTAGGAGGGGATGTTGCTCATGAGGATATCCTAGCCTATCGGGAGTCCTTGTCTCCTCTTACAGATGAAGAACTGTTTGACCAAGTAGTGAAAGAGGGAATGGAGATCCCGCAGATCAATCGTAGACGGGCCATGCGAGCTTTAGAGATCGCCCATTTCGGTCAGGACTTGGAAAATCAAGCTCCAGCCTATGAGCCCTATATCATCTGTCTAGACGATGATCGCCAAGCCTTGTATGACCGCATCAACCGACGGGTGGATCTTATGGTTGAGCAGGGCTTGCTTGAAGAAGCCCAGTGGCTCTATGACAACCATCCTGATGTTCAGGCAGCCAAAGGGATTGGCTACAAAGAGCTCTTCCCTTATTTCAAGGGGGAGCAAAATTTAGAAAAGGCCCTGGAGCAACTCAAACAAAATACACGCCGTTTTGCCAAACGCCAGTTGACCTGGTTCCGCAATCGGATGACGGTCCATTTTTACCAGATTGGAGAAGAAGGCTTTAAGGAGCGGGTTTTCCAAGATATAGAAAGATTTTTAGATGATAGAAACTGAGAAAAAACAGGAGCGGGTCCTCATTGTCGGTGTCGAGCTCCAAGGGATGGAAAACTTTGACATGTCCATGGAGGAGTTGGCCAGTCTAGCCAAGACAGCCGGGGCAGAAGTCGTAGGTGTCTACACTCAGAAGAGAGAAAAATACGACAGCAAGACCTTTGTCGGTTCTGGAAAGCTAGAAGAAATTGCCCAAATGGTGGATGCAGATGAGGTTTCGACAGTTGTCGTTAACAACCGTTTGACTCCTCGGCAGAATGTGAATTTAGAAGAAATTTTGGGTGTTAAGGTCATTGACCGGATGCAGCTGATCTTGGATATCTTTGCCATGCGGGCACGGAGCCATGAAGGCAAGCTCCAAGTTCATCTAGCCCAGCTTAAGTACCTCTTACCTCGTTTGGTGGGTCAAGGAATCATGCTCAGCCGTCAGGCTGGAGGGATTGGTTCCCGTGGTCCAGGGGAAAGTCAGCTGGAGTTAAACCGCCGGAGTGTCCGCAATCAAATCACCGATATTGAGCGTCAACTCAAGGTGGTCGAGAAGAATCGAGAAGTGGTTCGAGAAAAACGTCTGGAATCCTCTGTTTTTAAGATTGGCTTGATTGGCTACACCAATGCAGGAAAGTCAACCATTATGAATGCCTTGACCAGTAAGGCCCAGTACGAAGCAGATGAACTCTTTGCGACCTTGGATGCGACAACCAAGAGCATTCATCTAACAGGGAATTTACAAGTAACTCTGACAGATACGGTTGGTTTTATTCAGGACTTGCCGACAGAGTTGGTGACCAGCTTTAAGTCGACCCTAGAAGAGAGCAAGAATGTGGATCTCTTGGTCCATGTCATCGATGCTTCTGATCCCAACCATGAAGAGCATGAAAAGACAGTCCTTCAGATTATGAAAGATTTGGAGATGTTGGATATTCCACGCTTGACCCTCTACAACAAGGCAGACAAGGTCAAGGACTTTACCCCGACACAGACACCTTACCGCCTGGTTTCGGCCAAGGATCCCGATAGTCGGGCTAAACTTCAGGACATTCTACTTGAAAAGATGCAAGAGCTCTTCCAGCCCTTTACGATTCAGGTTACTTTTGAGCAAGCCTACCGCATCCATGAATTGGAGACCATGGCCATTCTGACCGAGCGTTCCTATGAGGAGACTGGTGAGGTCATAACAGGCTACATCGCCCCGAAAAATGCATGGAGACTAGAGGAGTTTTATCACCATGGATTATCTTAACATCGCCCTCAGCTACGGTGGCTATACCAGTCTAGACAAGGTCTATTTAGATCGGGTCTTGGCGGGATTGACAGAGGAGCAGAAGCTTCAGTTTATCACGCCACCACCCAGTGTCATCAACGCCTACTTCGCAGAGCTCTACCAAAAGAAAAGCCCGGAAGCAGCAACTGACTACTATGAACAGGTCACTGAGGCCTTTGACCTTTATCAGACGAGTCCCAGCTTTGAGGAGGAGAAACCCTTTGTCCGTCTTAATCTTTCTGGCAAGGCCTATGGTTTTTGCTACCGAGAAAAGGGATTGGCGCAAGTATTTGCCCAGCAAGCAGAAACCATTCGCATGGATCTCTTGTTTGAGATAGCGCAAATCTTTCCTCACTACCTCGTCTATGAAGAGGAAGGCTTGATCTTGATGCGTCTGGTTAGGGAACAAGAGGTAGCCGAGACTAAGGAGTTATCAGCTTTGTCTAATCTTGAAGAGCTGGCAGATGGTAGCATCCGTCTATCTGGTTACAACCAGGACGAATTGGTTCAATTAGCCACTGCCTACCCTGGAAAAATCGCTGTTCGATCCAAGAATCGGACCGCTATGATCTATATTAGTTAGAAAGTATACAATGGAAATTCAATTTTTAGGAACGGGTGCGGGACAACCGTCCAAATCTCGTAATGTCTCTAGTCTAGCTCTCAAACTCCTGGATGAAATCAATGAAGTCTGGCTCTTTGACTGTGGGGAAGGGACGCAGAACCGAATCTTAGAAACCAGCATCCGTCCTCGAAAGGTCAGCAAAATTTTTATCACCCATCTACACGGTGACCATATCTTTGGCTTGCCAGGTTTCCTCTCTAGCCGGGCTTTTCAGGCCAATGAAGAACAGACTGATCTAGAGATTTACGGCCCAGTTGGAATCAAGTCTTTTGTCTTGACCAGCCTGCGAGTTTCCGGTTCTCGCCTACCCTATCAGATCCATTTTCATGAGTTCGATGAAGGTTCACTTGGGAAAATCATGGAGACTGATAAGTTCACGGTCTATGCCGAGGCCTTAGACCATACCATCTTCTGTGTGGGCTATCGCATCATGCAAAAAGACCTGGAAGGAACGTTGGATGCAGACAAGCTCAAGGCAGCAGGAGTGCCGTTTGGCCCGCTCTTTGGCCAGGTCAAAAATGGCCAAGATGTCACTCTGGAAGATGGCACCAAGATCATTGCTGCGGACTATATCTCAGCCCCTCGACCTGGTAAGGTTATTACCATCCTAGGCGATACACGGAAGACCAATGCTAGCGTCAGACTCGCCGTCAATGCAGATGTCCTCGTGCATGAGTCCACCTATGGCAAGGGCGATGAGAAGATTGCTCGTAAGCACGGACACTCGACTAACATGCAGGCGGCAGAAGTGGCGCGGGAAGCAGGGGCCAAACGCCTACTTCTCAACCATATCAGTGCCCGCTTCCTCTCCAAAGACGTCAGTCAATTGCGAAAAGATGCAGCGACTATTTTTGAGAAGGTCCATGTGGTCAAGGACTTAGAAGAAGTGGAGATCTAAGATGCGAACCATTATCATTACAGGAGCGAGTGGAGGCTTAGCTCAGGAAATGGTCAAGCTTCTCCCTGAGGACCGACTCATTCTCCTAGGTAGAAATCAAGAAAAACTGGAAGACCTCTATGCTGGCCATCCTCAAGCCGAATGCATCGGGCTTGATATTACTAATTCACATGCCCTTGAACAACTTGTAGAGGACCTGACTCACCGCTATGGCGGAATTGATGTCTTGGTCAACAATGCTGGGTATGGGATCTTTGAAGAGTTTGACCAGATCACCAATGAGCAGATTCATTCCATGTTTGAAGTCAATACCTTTGCCCTGATGAACCTCTCGCGCATCGTCGCTAAGAGAATGAAGGAAGCAGGCAAGGGGCACATTGTCAATATCGTCAGCATGGCGGGTCTCGTCGCAACTGCTAAATCTAGTCTCTATTCGGCGACCAAGTTTGCGGCCATTGGCTTCTCTAATGCCCTACGGTTAGAGCTAATGCCCTTTGGTGTCCATGTGACGACGGTCAATCCAGGCCCCATTCGGACAAGTTTCTTTGACCAGGCAGATCCAGATGGAAGCTATGTTAAGGCTGTGGACCGCTACATTTTGGAACCAGACTTTGTGGCTAAGAAGATTGTTAAAAACTTTGGAAAAGCAAAACGCGAGCTCAATCTTCCTTGGCTCTTGAACCTGACCCACAAGCTCTATACCCTATTTCCACGCATCTCGGACAAGCTGGCTAGCAAGATGTTTAACTTCAAATAGGAGGAGTCAGATGACAGCCAATATTCAAGCCTATTTAGAAAACATCCGGAAACCCTGGGGACAGATCTATTATGATATCCTTTTTGACCAATTACAGGACATCAAGGGAAAGCGAGTGCTTGATTTTGGCAGTGGCTTTGGCCTGGTGGCTAACCACCTAGCGAAAGAAAATCAAGTCCTTGCTGTGGAGCCTAATGAAGAAATGGTCACCTTGCGGGCTAAGGACCATCCCTACCAGCAACTGGTCGGAAGTCTGGAACAGTTAGCAAGTCTTGAAGATGCCAGCTTTGATGTCATCCTTTGCCACAATGTCTTGGAGTATGTAGAGGATCGCAAGCTGGTTCTTGAAGAATTTACCCGTCTCTTGAAACCAAGAGGCCTGCTCTCCATCGTCAAGCACAATGAGGTTGGCCGCGTCCTGCAGACTGTCGTTTTTGAAAATAATACTCAGAAGGCCCTCGATCTTTTAGCAGGTCAAGACCTGGAAACCCACTCCATGGGCTTGGCCCAGGCCTATGATTTAGCTACAGCAGTAGAAGATTTAGCCCTTGAAGCCCAGGACTACCAAGGAATTCGAGTCTTTTATGGCTTGCAGGATAATCGTTTCAAAAGCCAAGAAGGTTGGCGAGAGTCTATGCTCAAGATGGAGTTGGCAGTCTGCCAACAGTCCCCTTACCGGGATATGGCCTTCTTCCAGCACTATAGGTTAAAAAGGAGTTAAGATGTTAGAGTATGAACAAGAGATTCCAGCGATGACAGACCTAGTCGCACTCTACAGCTCGGTCGGCTGGACCAATTATACTAACAACCCAGCTATGCTAGAAGAAGCTGTCAAAGCCAGTCTCTGGCAGTTAGCAGTCTATGATGAGAAAGAACTCGTCGCTTACATTCGCTTGGTAGGAGATGGGCACTCTGTCCTGTTGGTGCAGGACCTCTTGGTGCGACCAGATCACCAGCGCCAAGGCATTGGAACGAAACTCTTAGAAGAGGCTTTAGCAAGGTTCCCCCATGTCTATCAACGACTCCTTGTTACTGAACGGAGCGAGAAAAATCTAGACTTTTACCAATCCCTGGGCTTTGTCGAACTTTCAGAGCAAGCCTGTACGGGAATGATTTATAATAATTGACGGAGAGAGAGTGGGACGACGAAATCGAATTCTAACGAATTACCGATTTCTGTCCCACTCTCTATTATATATTTGACTGACAAAAGAGGGAATTGATGGTAAAATGAGGGGGATATTAGGAGGAACTGTTTATGCCTAAGTTATTTAAGTCAAAGATGTTTTTATTTACTTTATTCGTCGTTATGATTGGTTCTATCTCCTCTATCAAAGAACAACTTCGTGAAAGAGAATTGCGTCAGTATGTTCAATGGAAACCAAGGCCAGTAATTAAGGACTATGAATTTATTAATAACGGGGAAGCACTAGTCATCGAATGGGACGATGTTGATGAAAGAGAATTAATTGAAGAAGTTAATAAAGGTAAACCACAATTTGCGTATCAACTTAGTACACCTAATGGTGCAAGTGGTGAGCGCTATATCATGCAAGAAAGCTATAGGTTAAAAGCGAGTAGTGATAAGTTTTCACTCTATCGCACTGCACCAGATTCGGCGCCATATCTAAGCTACAATGAACCCAAAGAAGGGGAGTATTGGTTGATTGATGTTTACGACACGAACGATCGAAAACTAAAACCTAAAACCTATGATGTCTTTAAAATGGTACGTGACTATAATAAGAAATATATCCCACTCGATATTTCAGAAGAAATATACGAAACAGAGGATAATGAAGTATACTTTCTTATTACTATGTTAGCACCTAAGGAATCAAAAGTAGTGATTGAAAATGGAGTTATGAAAGTTGTTACGGAGGGTTTTAACGAGACTTCAGAGTATCCGGTTGAGGAGGGGCTGATTGATGCAAAAACAGGAAAAATATCTACAATGACTTCCTCTGGTAAAAGTGTTGAAGAAGTTGTAACGGAATCAAAGCAGAGACTTGAAAGTAGACATCCATTTGCCTTTATGCTAGGAACAGGATTATTTGGTCCCAGAGCAAATCACTTAAGTTCTAGAGGCTTACAACTTAGGTTTAATCAAAGTTTTAGGGAAACTGAAAAGAATATCATACCTTTAGCTTCAGCCTACCCAAAGGTCTATCAGATGATGAAAAATCAGTATCGATCAACTTTGTATTTTTTAGGCGAGGAAGATGTAGAGTTTCGACTCTCCTTTTTGGAATTACTATATGATTCCTATGGTTCATTCGTTAAAGATTTCACGCTTCCTGCTGATTTTTCAAAAGATGGGCAAGAGCACCTTGTTCAGAATAAAGAGGAATTTCTTCAATACTTCAAATCTCAGCCTCAAAAAAACAGTACTAATTTTGAGTTAGCTCTTATGAATATATTTTACGAAGTAACACCAGAAGGATACATAAGGAAAGAGCTTTTTAAAAATTTAACCATTCCCGCCGAGTTTTCAAAAGATGGGCAAGAACATGTGATTCAAGATACGCTCCAATTTCAAGAGGTCCTCAATATTGAAAAGATAGAAAATGAAAAATTAAGGAAAAAAATAATAGAAACTTTCCCATATATGAAATAGAATGGAATACAAATGAAGATACGAAAGAGCCTAGTGAAGTATTCACAGGCTCTTTTTATATATGATAAATTGCAAGAATAAGTGCAACATTTACTCGAACTCATCCTCTAGAGCTTCACAAGCAGTTCTGTAAGCTAAATATTTTCGTGGTCGGTGATTGATATCATATAAAGCCCTGTTCAAATCCTCATCAGAGATAGTGGCTAAATCTGTTTTCTTTGGGAAATATTCTCTTAGTAAGCCATTTGCATTTTCATTGCTTCCTCTCTGCCAGGATGAATAGGCGTCCGCAAAGAAAAAGGAAATTCCCAAATTCTCTACCAGAGGATAGCAGGTAAACTCTTTTCACCTGTCTGAAGTGAAGGTTTTAAGAGCCTCTTTTGGAAATAGCTCACAAAGTTGTTCGATGGCTGAAAACATGGCTTTGGCTGTTCTATCTGGTATCTTGAAAGCTAAGTAAAAGCGCGTTTTTCGCTCTAGAAAAGTAGCTAAACACCCCTTGCTTTTGCCTCTGGAAGACACCACGGTATCAAGTTCCCAGTGGCCAAAAGTTTCACGATTCCGAACCTCTTTAGGACGTTTGGCAATCGATGTACCAATCCTAAATCTTCCACGTGTTTCTTTAGGGTGTCGAGTTTTTCCTTTACGACGAAGGACGCTCAAATCCAGATCAATCAAACCAGCATAGAGCCAGTTATAGATGGTTTTAAAAGTTACCATTGGCTTTTGTTCCAGTTGATAGCGGCCACAAATCTGTTCAGGAGACCAAGAGGATTTTAAGCCGTTCTCAATATCCGTTTTCAACTTTGGTGTCAAACAAGACTTACGACCTTTTTGTTTAGCCCTGCGCTCGTACTGTTCCTGTGCTAAGGCTGCGGAATAACCATTTTGGCATCGTCTTAACTCTCTTGAAATGGTAGACTTATGGACGCTAAGTTTACTTGCAATTTGACAAGGTTTCAAACCTAATTCCAAGTAGGTTTCTATCTTTATTCGGTCGGTTATGGTAATATGGAAGTAGCTCATAGTTTTTCCTCGGGATTCTGTTTGTGTGGTTACTTACAGTTTACACCAATGAAACGCTATGAGTTTTTTTGTTGCACTATATTTTACAATTTATTTAATTATAAAAATTAGTAGGATTTTTTATAGGCAGGTCTTATTGTTGTTTAAAAAGATTGAAAAAAATAGGAAGAAGACGTAAAACAGAGGAGGTTTGGGAGCTGGTCTAAGCTTGATTTTTAAGGCCTGACTTAGAAGAAATTCCCCCTACTGATTCAAAGCTAGCTTTCATTTTCCTGATTCCTGGCTTTCATGTTATAATATGCTGATAAGAAAAACAGGAGACAAGGACCGACATGATCACGTCAAAATATGAATGGCAGTTTGCTGAGCCTTTTTCAGATGATACGTTTTTGGCGCAAGCAAAGAAAAGAGGATTGGAAGCATCCGCAGCCAAGTTACTGGGAGAACGAGGGATCCAGACGGAAGACGCACTGGATCGTTTTCTAGAACCGCGGCTAGAAGATCTGCATGATCCCTACCTGCTGCACGATATGGACAAGGCTGTGGAACGGATTCGTCAAGCTATTGAAGATTATGAACAGATCCTAGTTTATGGAGATTATGATGCAGACGGGATGACGGCCGCTTCTATCATGAAGGAAACCCTGGAGCAGATGGGGGCGGAAGTAGCGGTCTATCTACCCAATCGTTTCACAGATGGGTATGGTCCCAATGCCAGTGTCTACAAGTACTTTATCGAACAGCAGGGGATTTCCCTCATCATCACGGTGGACAATGGAGTAGCTGGACACGAAGCCATTGACTTGGCCCAAAGCATGGGGGTAGATGTCATTGTGACAGACCACCATGCCATGCCCGAAGTCTTGCCCGATGCCTATGCTGTCATTCACCCCGAGCATCCAGATGCCGATTACCCTTTCAAGCACCTAGCAGGCTGTGGAGTTGCCTTTAAATTAGCGACTGCTCTCTTAGAAGAGGTGCCTCTAGATTTTCTAGATTTGGTAGCTATTGGGACCATTGCAGATATGGTTAGTTTGACAGATGAAAACCGCATTCTAGTTAAGTACGGCTTAGGTGTCCTTCGTCAAACCCAACGGATCGGCCTTCAGGAAATGCTCAAGCTGGCCTCCATCGCCCCTCAAGATGTAAATGAAGAAACGGTTGGTTTTCAGATTGCCCCTCGTCTCAATGCGCTAGGTCGCTTGGATGACCCAAATCCAGCGGTTGAGCTCCTGACAGGCTTTGACGACGAAGAAGCGCTGGAAATTGCGTTAATGATTCAAGCCAAGAACGAAGAGCGTAAGGAGATCGTCCAAGCCATCTATGATGAGGCCAAATCTATGGTCGATCCAAGTCTTCCCGTTCAAATTTTGGCCAAGGAAGGCTGGAATCCTGGTGTCTTAGGGATCGTAGCCGGTCGACTGCTAGAAGAGCTCCATCAGCCCATCATCGTCCTCACCGTAGGCCAAGGCAAGGCCAAGGGAAGTGCGCGAAGTCCCGAAAGTGTCCATATTTTTGAAGCCCTAGATCCCCATCGGGATCTCTTTATCGCCTTTGGAGGTCATGCGGGTGCAGCTGGTATGACACTGGAAGTGGACAAGCTCCCTCGTCTGACCGAGATTTTTTCCGATTATATTCGTGAAAAAGGGATTGACCTGACGGCCAAATCTACTCTCTTCGTAGACGAGGAATTGGACCTAGAAGAGCTGACCTTGGATACCTTGAAGAGCTTTGATCGTCTAGCACCTTTTGGGATGGACCATAAGAAGCCGGTCTTTTACATTCGTGATTTCCAAGTAGAGTCTAGTCGGACCATGGGGGCCGGCAATAGCCATCTGAAGTTGAAGATTCAAAAAGTCGATGCCCGCTTTGATGTGGTGGCTTTTGGTCAGGGCCATTTGGAATTGGAGTACTCCCAAGCAAAAAACTTGGAATTGGTGGTATCCTTGTCCATCAATCAGTGGAATGGACAGACCACCCTGCAACTGATGGTGGTGGATGCCCGTGTAGAAGGAGTACAGCTCTACAATATCCGAGGAAAGAATGCTCCTCTCCCACAAGCTATCCCACTCTTTAGTCAGTTAGAAGGAGCGGTTGATTCCCCAGCCATTGTCATCGATCGCATACCGGATGACCTGGCTGACTTGAAAGCCCTCTTCCAAGAACAGAACTTCCAAGCGGTTTATTTTAAAAATTACCTAGACAAGGCCTATTATTTGATCGGCTATGGCAGTCGCGATCAGTATGCTAGACTTTACAAAACGCTTTATCAGTTCCCTGAATTTGATATCCGCCATAAGCTCAGCCAACTATCTAACTACCTCAAGATTCCACAGGTCTTGTTAATCAAGATGATCCAGATTTTCCAAGAATTGGGCTTTGTCCAGATTGAAAATGGCATCATGACGGTCAACAAGGATGCGGAGAAGAAGGAGATTGCCTCTAGTTCCATCTATCAGGACTTGGTGCAGACGGTCAAAGACCAGGAACTCATGGCCCTAGGATCTGTGCAAGAAATCTATGATTATTTACTTTCTGATGAAAAGTAAAAACTTGATCATAAATTATACTAAGATCTGCTTTTTTAAGACTTTCTAGTGCATCCCGTGAATTTTCATGGTATAATGAAATGTAAACATAAATTTTTGAAAGAAGTTAAAAATGAATTTAAAAGATTACATTGCAAGCATTGAAAACTATCCACAAGAAGGGATTACCTTCCGTGATATCAGCCCTTTGATGGCAGATGGCAATGCTTATAGTTATGCGATTCGTGAAATCGTTCAATACGCGACGGATAAGAAGATCGATATGATCGTCGGACCTGAAGCGCGTGGCTTCATTGTTGGATGTCCAGTCGCTTTTGAATTGGGGATTGGTTTTGCACCTGTTCGTAAGCCTGGTAAGTTGCCACGTGAAGTCATCTCTGCTGAGTACGAAAAAGAATACGGTGTGGATACCTTGACCATGCACGCCGATGCTATCAAACCAGGCCAACGCGTCCTCATCGTCGATGACCTCTTGGCAACAGGTGGTACCGTTAAAGCAACCATCGAAATGATTGAAAAACTCGGTGGAGTGGTTGCAGGTTGTGCCTTCTTGATCGAGCTCGATGATCTCAAAGGTCGCGAAGCAATTGGAGACTACGATTACAAGGTCTTGATGCATTACTAATATAGTTTAGAGCTATATCTAGATAGAGAAAAACCATAATTGAAAACTATATGCTCCTGTCTTATAATAAGAGGTAACAACTTGTAAGATGGGAGCTTTTTATGCCAATTACCTTAGATAAGAAATTACCAGCAGTTGATATTCTTCGCTCAGAAAATATTTTTGTCATGGATGATATTCGGGCAACTCACCAAGATATTCGTCCGATGAATGTTCTGATTTTGAATCTCATGCCGACTAAGGTAGCCACTGAGACTCAACTGTTACGCCTCCTGGCCAATACTCCCTTGCAGATCAATGTGGATTTCCTCTATATGACTAGCCATGAGTCCAAGACAACAGCAGCAGAGCATATGGAAGTCTTCTATAAATCCTTTGAGGATATTAAAGAGAATTATTATGATGGCCTGATCATTACGGGAGCTCCAGTAGAGAAATTGGCTTTTGAGGAAGTGGATTACTGGGAGGAGTTAACAAAGGTCTTTGCTTGGTCGAAGCGCCATGTTTTTTCAACCTTGCATCTTTGTTGGGGTGCGCAAGCTGGTCTCTATTACCGCTATGGGATTGAAAAAGTAGCTCTCTGTGACAAGCTATCAGGGATCTATGAGCAAACAGTCATGAATACACAGAACCGATTGAT
Source organism: Streptococcus rubneri (assembly GCF_004785935.1). GTDB lineage: Bacteria > Bacillota > Bacilli > Lactobacillales > Streptococcaceae > Streptococcus > Streptococcus rubneri. Next base: position 363,219 of record NZ_SRRP01000001.1, read on the forward strand.
GCGTGGTTTTGACGATGCTTTTTTGGCTCCTCACTCACGTTATACGGATGTCCCCCTCAAAGAAGTGCTAGACAAGAGCAACTTGCAAGTCTTAGCTCAAGGCGGTGAAGTAGGGCTATCTATTCTGGCCAGTCCAGACCTTCGAGAGGTCTATAGTTTTGGTCATCTGGAGTATGACCGTGATACCTTGGCCAAGGAATACCAGCGGGATGTGAAAGCGGGCTTGAATCCAGATCTTCCTAAGAACTATTATGATCAGGATGACAGCAGTCGCGATCCTCGGATGCGGTGGAACTTAGCGGCAGCCAACTTCTTTAGTAATTGGATCAATTATGCAGTTTACCAAGAAACTCCTTATCGTTTGGAGGAGTTAGAAAAAGATATTTCATTTTATGGTTACCTATAAAGGGGTAGTATGACATATTCACAAGCATTCAAGTCAGGCAATTTGGTCTTACCAAGTGCCTTACTTTTCCATTATCAACACTTATTTAAAGACGCAGAGGATTTTCTGGTTTGGCAGTTCTTTTATTTGCAGAATACGACCAACCAATCCAGCCTCACGCCGAATCAAATTGCAGATGCGATTGGCAAGTCGGTAACAGAAGTCAACCAGTCCATGTCTCGCCTGACCAATCAAGGTTTGCTCCAGTATCGAACCATTGAGCTGGATGGGGAGATTGAAGTTCTTTTTGATGCGACTGTTGCGCTCGAACGCCTGGATGACTTTCTTCAAAGTAAGACGGAAGTAGCACAGCGTGGGCAAGACAAGCAGGCAGAAAATGAGCTGGCTGATTTGGTCAAAACCTTTGAGCAGGAGTTAGGCCGTTTATTGACTCCCTTTGAAATCGAAGACTTGACGCAGACAGTCAAACAGGACCAAACAGACCCTGATATTGTGAAGGCTGCCTTGAGAGAAGCAGTCTTTAACGGCAAGCCTCACTGGAAGTACATCCAGGCCATCCTGCGCAATTGGCGACGGGAGGGCATTACCAGTTTGACACAATTAAAAATCAAGCAACAAGAGAGGGAGGCCCTTCAGCCTGAAAATGTTACCGTTTCAGATGATTTCTTACAGGCCATGGATTTGTGGAAAGATTAAAAAACTAGCACTCATAAAGTGCTAGTTTTTTTCGTTTATAAATAGTCTGCGTAGGCTTCTTCTAGTTTGGTCAGGAGTTCTTGCTTTTCCTTCTCACTAGCAAAGGAAGCTTGGATGGCATCGACATTGTGCTGGTAAAAGTCAGCTGGTGTCGTTTGGAAGTGGTGGTGGTAGAGCTCGTATTCCTTGGTTAAATCTGTATCAGATACGGTCCGGTTATCGGTGCTGATACTGATATGGGCTTGAGTTTCTTTCATCTTGAGGTAAGGGAAGTCTTCCACAGTGGCAGCTGCTTTGGTTTGAAGGTTACTGGTCAAGCAGAGCTCACCGGTGACCCCATTTTTTACAAACTCTTTTAGAAGTTCTGGTTCGTCAGCTAGCAAGGTCACGTGACCATTTCGTTTGATGCCATAGGCCATGGATTGAGCGACATTGGCTGGGCAGTGGCATTCACCAGCATGGAGGGTCATGGGCCGGTTGTAACTTTTTACCTGTTGGATGAGGGCGTCAATGGCTTGTGGAGGGTAGTGGTGTTCATCCCCAGCGAAGTCAAAACCAACAAAAACCTGATCAGTGACTTGGTTGGCTTCTGCCAGGATGCTAGAGGTGAGCTCTTGATCGGACTGGCGCATGCCACAAACGAGGGCTTTGGCTGTAATGCCAAATTCATCCTGGGCTTGGCGCAATCCTTCACAGACAGCATCGATAGTTTCTGGGACAGTGAGTCCTTGATCCATGGACAATTCTGGGGCAAAACGAACCTCGATATAGAGGACATTTTCCAGAGCCGCTTGCTTAGCGACATCGTAAGCAGCAAGGGTCAGGGCTTCCTTGGTTTGAAGGAGAGGGCGAATGTAGTCAAAGGCCTCCAAATAGTCCAAAAGATTCTCACAGTGGGCAGGGGCAGTGACATGGTGTTTGAGCTCTTCATCGCTAGGAGGAAGGTCAATATTAGTCATGGCTGCCAATTGGCGAATAGTCGGAAGAGACAAGGAACCGTCTAAGTGGCAGTGGAGTTCTGTCTTTGCCAAACTATGAAAGTCAATTGTGGACATATTTTTTCTCCATAAAATGTATTTTTTCTATACTATCATTTTGCCAAGAAAAGTCAAGTAAAGCTAGCGTAGCAGATTTTTGAAAGTGCGAACGGGATTTGATATGCTAGTAGTAACGTAGAAAAAGGAGAAAAGAGATGTCAGATTATCAATTACCAGAAGTATGGGAAGCACCGAGCCAAATGGGAGGTGCTTGGGGTGGTCTAAACCAACCAACTGCAGGAGCCCGTTTTGAACAGACTCTTCCAAAAGGCGATCAGCCTTTCCAACTCTATACTCTTCCAACCCCAAATGGGATCAAGGTGACTATTATGCTGGAAGAACTAAAAGAGTTGGGTGTAGATGCGGGCTATGACGCTTATCGCATCAAGATTGGTGATGGGGATCAATTCGGCAGTGACTTTGTGGCCATCAATCCAAACTCGAAAATTCCAGCCATGTTGGATCAATCAGGTGACCAAGCCATTCGGGTCTTTGAATCAGCCAATATTCTCTTGCATCTAGCAGAGAAATTTGGACAATTGATTCCGACAGATCCTGCTAAACGGACCGAAGTGCTTAACTGGCTCTTCTGGCAGACAGGTGCCGCGCCATTTTTAGGTGGGGGCTTTGGCCATTTTTTCCACTACGCCCCTGAAAAAATCGAGTATGCCATCAACCGTTTTGCTATGGAAGCCAAACGCCAATTGGACCTGCTTGATAAAGAGCTAGCAAGCAAACCTTATATTGCAGGAGATGACTATACCATTGCAGATATTGCCATCTGGTCTTGGTATGGCCGCCTTGCCCAAGACAAGGTTTGGGATCGTGCTGGAATTTTCCTAGATGTGAAGGAATACAAGCATTTGCAAGCTTGGACAGAGAAAATTGCCAATCGCCCAGCTGTGCAACGTGGCTTGGAAGTAGAATATAAGGAAATTGTTGCATAAGGAAAAGGCGCCGTTGCGCCTTTTTTTAATGGTGCAAACATGGTATACTAAAGGATGGAATAAAAGTATAGAAAGAAGCACATGGAATTTACGAAATTATCAAATCGCTTGGACTTGGTGGCTAGCTTCGTCCCAGCTGGAGCGCGTCTGTTAGATGTTGGAAGTGACCATGCTTATCTCCCAATCGCTCTTTTACAGGAAGGCAAGATTGAGGCTGCTATTGCAGGGGAAGTGGTTGAGGGACCTTATCAGTCTGCCCTGCAAAATGTCGCTGATAATGGTTTAGAGGACAAGATTGAAGTCCGCCTAGCTAATGGCTTGGCTGCATTTGAACCAACAGATAGTATTTCCTGCATCACTATTGCAGGAATGGGCGGGCGCTTGATTGCAGATATCCTAGCAGCAGGTCTTGAGAAATTAGCCGGTGTCTCCCGCTTGGTCTTGCAACCCAATAATCGGGAAGATGAACTGCGGACTTGGTTAGTAGAACATGATTTCCGCCTTGTCGACGAAGCTATCTTAGAAGAAAATGAGAAGTTTTATGAGATCCTCGTGGTAGAGCATGGTTCTCAAGAGTTGACACCTAAGGAATTGCGCTTTGGTCCGTATTTGATGATAGAACAAGATCCAGCCTTTGTCCAAAAGTGGTCCAGAGAAGTGGAAAAATTAGCCTTTGCCTTGGAGCAGGTCCCAGTTGAGAATCAATCTGCCAGAGCATCGTTAGAAGAGCGCATCGCCCAAATCAAGGAGGTCCTAAATGCTAGCAAGTGAAGTTATCAAACGCTATGAAGCCTACTGTCCCCAGGAACTTTCCATGGAGGGAGATGTCCGTGGGCTACAGGTCGGGACGCTGCAAAAAGACATCAAGAAGGTCATGGTAGCCTTGGATATCCGGGAGCAGACGGTGGCGGAAGCCATTGCCCATGGAGTGGACTTGATTATCGTCAAGCATGCGCCCATTTTTCGTCCGATTAAGGATTTGGTAGCCGATCGCGCCCAGAATCAGATCTACATTGACTTGATTAAGCATGATATTGCGGTCTATGTCAGCCATACCAATATTGATATTGTCCCAGATGGTCTCAACGATTGGTTTTGCCAGCTCTTGGAAATTGAAGATGCAGAGCCCCTCAGCATGACAGGAGAAGGTCTAGGAATCGGCCGTATCGGTCGGGTTGCTACTCAAACCTTTGGGCAGTTGGCTCATAAGGTAAAAGAAACCTTTGGCTTAGATGCCTTACGCTTGGTTGGTTATGACCAGGCGGATTTGGAACGGGTCATTGAGCGCGTCGCTATCTGCGGAGGAAGTGGCCAATCCTTTTACAAAGATGCTCTCGCTAAGGGGGCTGAGGTCTACATCACAGGAGATATCTACTACCACACGGCTCAAGACATGCTGAGCGATGGTCTCCTGGCTTTGGATCCAGGTCACCATATCGAAGTTCTCTTTGTGTCGAAACTAGTCGAAAAACTCAATCAGTGGAAGTCTGAAGAAGCGTGGGAGATCGAAGTGATTGGCAGTCAAGCCAGCACCAATCCTTTTTATCATATCTAAGGGGTTATCATGAAAGTTGCCATTATCGGTGCAGGGATCGTTGGATCCACTGCAGCCTATTATTTATCCAAGGAAGCACAGATAGATGTCACCGTCTATGATCACGGAGTTGGCCAAGCAACCAAGGCAGCGGCTGGCATTATTAGCCCTTGGTTTTCTAAGCGACGAAATAAGGCCTGGTATCGCCTGGCTCGGCTAGGAGCTGATTTCTACCAAGAATTAGTAGAGGACCTGGCCAAGGATGGAATCGAAACAGACTTTTACCAGCAGACAGGGGTCTATCTCCTTAAGAAAAAGGAAGAGAAATTAGATGAACTCTATCAGTTGGCGCTGAGTCGACGGGAAGAATCTCCCTTGATTGGGGACTTGGCGGTTTTAACCAAAGAAGAAGTAGGTCAACAGTTCCCAGGTCTGCAAGGCTTTGAACAGCTCCTTTATGCCTCGGGTGGGGCCCATGTAGAAGGAGCCCTTCTGACGGAAACTCTTCTCAAAGCCAGTGGCGCAAGAGTCATCAAGGAAGAAGTTGCCCTCTCCGCCTCGGATCATGGCTATCAGATAGCAGGAGAGAGCTATGACCAAGTTATCCTAGCGACAGGAGCCTGGTTGGGGAAAATCCTTGAGCCACTTGGCTACCAAGTGGATGTCCGTCCACAAAAAGGACAGTTGAGGGATTATCAGCTAGACATAGATACTGATGATTATCCTGTGGTTATGCCAGAAGGAGAACTGGATATCATTCCCTTCCAGAAAGGCAAGATCAGTATGGGAGCTACTCATGAGAATGAGATGGGCTTTGACCTGACGGTGGATCAAGCTTTACTGAATCAGATGGAAACAGAAGCCTTAACCTACTATCCAGAACTAGCTCAAGCTGAAGTTATCAGGGAGCGCGTGGGAACCCGGGCTTACACCAGTGACTTCTCGCCCTTTTGGGGAGGACTTCTCGATCAAGCAGCTCTCTATGTCGCTAGTGGACTTGGTTCATCTGGCCTCACAACAGGTCCCCTTATTGGGTGGCACCTGGCCCAACTAGTGGCAGGAGGAAAGGTGCGCCTAGATCCAGCAGATTATCCAGTTGAACAATATGTGAAGAAGAGAGTGGGACAGAAATCGGAAATTCGTTAGAATTCGATTTCGTCGTCCCACCTCCGCACAGTTGAGTAGGGCTGTAAAAGCTGACGAAATCAGCGTAGTAGAGCCCACTCAACCACTGCGTCTTGCTCGACAATCCAAAAACAATTGAGAGGCTAGGACTTTTGTCCCAGCCTCTTTTTTTCGAAAGACCTTCCTTAATTCGGATGAAAATAGTAGAATAAAACAAGTGAATCAACAAGAAAATGGGAGTTGTTATGAATTGGTTTCAATCACAATCCGTGGTCTTACAGGCCTTTCTCGCAGGATTGTTTACATGGGGCTGTACCATCGTAGGGTCAGCCATCGTTTTTTTCTTCAAGCATATTAGTCGAAAACTATTGGACATCATGATGGGCTTCGCGGCAGGAGTCATGATTGCGGCTTCATTTTGGTCCCTCTTGCAACCGTCTATTGAATATGCGGAAAACTCCTATGGAATTTTGACTTGGTTGCCAGCGGCGATTGGTTTTCTAACTGGAGGATTCTTCCTCCGCTTGATCGACGCCATCGTCCCTCACCTTCATATGACGAAGGAGATTGAGGAGGCTGAGAGCATCCATACGCCACGGGAGAAGAAGTTGTCGAAAACGACCCTCCTCTTCTTAGCCATTACTATCCACAACTTCCCAGAAGGATTAGCGGTCGGGGTTGCCTTTGGAGCTCTGGCTAGTAATCCAAGTCCAGAAGCCTTTATCGGGGCGGTTGGTTTGGCCATTGGGATTGGCTTGCAAAATATCCCAGAGGGGGCTGCCCTCTCGATCCCGATTCGGACGGATGGAAAATCCCGTCTCAATGCCTTTTATTGGGGATCTATGTCTGCCATCGTTGAGCCAGTAGGAGCCCTGCTAGGAGCAGTTGCCGTCCTATCCATGACGGCTATCTTGCCTTACGCCCTTTCTTTTGCGGCAGGCGCTATGATCTTTGTAGTGGTCGAAGAGTTGATCCCAGATTCCCAGACCAATGGAAATACAGACGTTGCGACTCTCGGTCTCATGGTTGGCTTTGTTATTATGATGATCCTCGACGTCGCTTTGGGATAAAGTGTCATCACCTTGTAGCATGGGAACAAGGTGACTTTTTTATATAAACATGATAAAATAAGGGTAATGAATACGTAGAAAGGCCTAACATTATGAAAGGTATTATTTTAGCCGGTGGTTCGGGGACTCGTTTGTATCCTTTGACCCGTGCCGCTTCCAAACAGTTGATGCCCATTTACGACAAGCCAATGATTTACTACCCTTTGTCAACTCTTATGTTAGCAGGGATCAAAGAAATCTTGATCATCTCAACTCCGCAGGATCTTCCTCGTTTTGAAGAGCTTCTTGGAGATGGTTCTGAACTTGGTATTTCTCTCTCTTATGCTGAGCAACCAAGCCCAGATGGATTGGCGCAAGCTTTCATCATTGGAGAAGAGTTTATTGGTGATGATCATGTTGCCCTCGTTCTTGGAGATAATATCTTCCACGGAAATGGCTTAACCAAGATGTTGCAACGAGCGGAAGCGAAAGAAAAAGGTGCCACAGTCTTTGGCTACCAAGTTAAAGACCCAGAACGTTTTGGTGTGGTAGAGTTTGATGCGGACATGAATGCCGTCTCAATCGAAGAAAAACCAGAACATCCGAAATCAAACTTTGCGGTGACGGGTCTTTACTTCTATGACAATGATGTGGTAGAGATTGCCAAAAATATCAAACCAAGTCCTCGTGGAGAGCTTGAAATCACAGATGTCAACAAGGCATATTTGGAGCGTGGAGATCTCTCTGTTGAGCTCATGGGCCGTGGCTTTGCTTGGTTGGATACAGGAACTCATGAAAGTCTCTTGCAGGCTTCTCAATATATCGAGACTGTTCAACGTTTGCAAAATGTCCAAGTAGCCAACCTTGAGGAAATCGCTTATCGTATGGGCTATATTACTAAAGAGCAAGTCTATGAGTTGGCTCAACCTCTGAAGAAAAACGAGTACGGACAATATTTGCTCCGTTTGATTGGAGAAGCTTAATGACAGATCAATTTTTTGAGAAAGAATTAGCAGCCCGCAAGATTGAAGCTATCCCAGGTTTGATGGAGTTTGATATTCCAGTTCGTGGGGACAACCGTGGTTGGTTCAAGGAGAACTTCCAAAAAGAGAAGATGCTTCCTCTTGGTTTTCCAGAAAGCTTCTTTGCGGAAGGCAAGTTGCAAAATAACATTTCATTCTCTCGTAAGAATGTCTTGCGTGGCTTGCATGCAGAACCTTGGGACAAGTACATCTCTGTAGCAGATGAAGGAAAGGTTCTCGGTACTTGGGTAGACCTTCGTGAAGGTGAGACTTTTGGGAACACTTACCAAACTGTGATTGATGCTTCTAAAGGAATCTTTGTCCCTCGTGGTGTTGCCAATGGATTCCAAGTTTTGACGGATAAAGTGGCTTATACTTACTTAGTCAATGACTACTGGGCATTGGAGCTCAAGCCAAAATATGCATTTGTTAATTACGCAGACCCAAGCCTAGACATCCAGTGGGAAAACTTGGAAGAAGCAGAAGTTTCAGAAGCTGACAAGAATCACCCATTGCTCAAAGACGTCAAACCCCTAAAAGCAGAAGATTTGTAAGAATGAACCCTGCATAGCAGTATTGCGACTGCAAGGAGCGTTATAAGATTGTTCCTGCCCTAGTGAAAACAAGATTCCCTGAGGGAATCTTGTAGGGAAATCCGGAGACTTCGGCTTCGGATTTAGCCATGAAACCGAAGGGTTGCTGGCGTCCCTCACTAGCTAAAGGAACAATGCAAAGAAAAAACTATTTGGAGAAAAAATGACTGAATACAAAAACATCATCGTAACCGGCGGCGCTGGTTTCATCGGTTCAAACTTCGTACACTATGTCTACAACAACCATCCAGATGTACATGTGACTGTCCTTGACAAACTCACTTACGCTGGTAACCGTGCCAACATTGAAGAAATCCTTGGGGATCGTGTTGAATTGGTTGTGGGGGATATTGCTGATGCAGCATTGGTGGACCAATTGGCTGCTAAGGCAGATGCGATTGTTCACTATGCGGCTGAAAGCCACAATGACAACTCCTTGAACGACCCATCACCATTTATCCACACCAACTTCATCGGTACATACACACTTTTGGAAGCGGCTCGTAAATATGATATTCGTTTCCACCACGTGTCAACAGACGAAGTTTATGGAGACCTTCCATTGCGTGAAGATCTTCCTGGACATGGGGATGGTCCTGGTGAAAAATTCACTGCTGAAACCAAATACAACCCATCATCCCCTTATTCATCAACCAAGGCTGCTTCAGACTTGATCGTGAAGGCTTGGGTTCGTTCTTTTGGTGTTAAAGCAACGATTTCAAACTGTTCAAACAACTACGGGCCATACCAACACATCGAGAAGTTCATCCCACGTCAAATCACCAATATCTTGTCTGGTATCAAACCAAAACTATACGGTGAAGGGAAGAACGTCCGTGACTGGATCCACACCAACGACCACTCAACGGGTGTATGGGCTATTCTCACTAAAGGCCGTATCGGTGAAACCTACTTGATCGGTGCGGATGGTGAAAAGAACAACAAGGAAGTGCTTGAACTCATCCTTGAAAAAATGGGTCAACCAAAAGATGCTTACGACCGTGTAACAGACCGTGCTGGTCACGATTTGCGTTACGCCATCGATTCAACAAAATTGCGTGAAGAATTAGGTTGGGAACCACAATTCACAAACTTCGAAGCAGGTTTGGCAGAAACCATCAAGTGGTATACAGAAAACCAAGACTGGTGGAAAGCTGAAAAAGAAGCTGTCGAAGCCAACTACGCAAAAACACAAGAAGTCATCAAATAAAAAAAGCCTCTGTCGATCAGGATTTTTGATCGACAGAGACTTTTCTATTTTAGAAACAAAAAAAAGACCAAACGGTCTTTTTTTTTATTAGTTGGCAGTTGTGGTTGTATCACTGGCTGCAGGAGTAGTCTCAGTTGTTGTTTCTCCTGTATTCGTATCTGTTTGTGACGCACTACTTGCATCCGTTTGAGTGTTGCTCGTGTCAGTTGCATCACTGCTAGTATTGGTTTCCGTAGTGGTAGCAGTTGTATTGGTGTTCTCACTACCCTTCTCATGAACAACGACGACACTGGTGCTAGATTCTTTTTTATCTTCGGTCTTGTTAGTCGGCTTCATGATGCTATAGATGGTAAATGAAGTGACGATAATCCCGAGCAGACTAGCAATTGTAGCGACAATCATTTGGAAAAAGGAGAGGCTTTGTTTGACCTTTTCTCCTCTAGAGGGTCTGGAATCATCTTGATGCTTGTTTTTACGTGAATAGTTTGACATTCTCTTTTTTCTTCCTCTTCATTTCAATTCATGTCTCATTTAGAGGGACACTTTAGATATTATACGTCATTTTTGAGAAAATGTCTAAAAAGAAATGAAAGAGGTTATTAAAATTTCAAATTGCTTTCAAACTGGACACTTTGTGTCTCGCTTGCTTCAGAGGATGTTGCAAAGTTTGCCTGTCCTTTTTCAGAGACTGAAATCGGCTGGCTTGTTTGACTAGGCTGGCTGATGATTTCATGGTGACTAAAACTAGAGGAATCATTAGGAGAAATAAACTGGCCATTCGCCTGAATCTCTATCTTGTTAGGATCCGGGATAGAGTAGTCAATCCTTCCCTTGAATTCCTTGGTTTTTGAAATCACTTTTACATCTTTGACGCGGATGATACGACGGAACCAGCCATTGTATTCGACCAAGCATTTGAATTCGACGTGACTATCGGATTCGCCAGGGATTGGTTGGATAAGACTCATTTCACGTAGACTCCCTTCATCTTCCCTAAAGTAAGGTGGCTTCTCCAAGGGCTGTTGCAAGTCACACTGTCCTTTACCGTGACAGGCTAGTTGAGCAGAGGGGAGGGCAAATGGAAGTGGTGGTAGGACAGCGAGCAGTCCTCCAAGGGCAAGACTTCCAGCTAGGGCAATGGATAGATAGATTGGTCGTTTCATGTTTGTCTCCTTTTATCATCTTTCGGGACTAGTTCAGTGGTTGAACAAATGTTTTAAAAGCCAGAACTTAGTTTTGTAAGCGCTTGACAAAACTCCCCATCTTCATCATAAGCTATTTTGAGAAATTTACAAGTTTTCTGTCTGAAACTAGGAACAAAATGAAGCCTGCCAAATCCTTGTCCCTCCTTGTCAGAAATGATACAATAAGATGATTGAAAACTACTAGGAGTGAGTGGAAGATGATTTACTTTGATAATTCAGCAACAACCAAACCTTATCCAGAGGCCTTGGCTACCTACACAGAAGTCGCAAGCAAAATTTGGGGCAATCCATCTAGCTTGCACAATCTGGGAAGTCAAGCGACTCGGATCTTGGAGGCATCTCGTAAGCAGATAGCTTCCCTCCTAGGCAAGAAAGCAGAAGAAATCTATTTCACTTCAGGTGGGACTGAAGGGGACAACTGGGCGATCAAAGGAATTGCTTTTGAAAAAGCTCCTTACGGGAAGCATATTATTGTCTCAGCTATTGAGCATCCGGCTGTAAAGGAATCAGCCCTCTGGCTACAAGGTCAAGGATTTGAGGTGGATATAGCTCCAGTTGATGCGCGTGGCTTTGTCCAAGTAGAAGAGTTGGAAAAACTCTTGCGTCCGGATACAACCCTCGTTTCGATCATGGCAGTTAATAACGAAGTAGGTTCTATCCAGCTTATTCAAGCCATTTCAGATCTATTGGCGGATCGTCCGACCATCACCTTCCACGTCGATGGGGTTCAGGCTCTAGCTAAGATTTCAACTGCTCTCTACTTACCAGATCGGGTGGATTTAGCGACCTTCTCCAGTCACAAGTTTCATGGACTTCGTGGGGTTGGCTTTCTCTATCTCAAAGAAGGCAAAAAGATTAGTCCCCTCTTAACAGGTGGCGGACAAGAAAAGGACCTTCGTTCGACGACGGAGAACTTAGCTGGTATTGCTGCGACTGCCAAGGCCTTGCGTTTGGCGATGGAGCGTCAAGAGGACTTTGAGCGCAAGTGCCATCAGTTGAAGGAAGTCATTCATGAGGAATTAGCCCACTATCCAGATGTGACTGTCTTCTCAGGAGATGAGGGCTTTGCGCCTCATATCTTAACTTTCGGTATTAAGGGTGTGCGAGGAGAAGTCATCGTCCACGCTTTTGAAGAGTATGAGATTTATATTTCGACAACCTCTGCCTGCTCTTCCAAGGCTGGCAAGCCAGCTGGAACCTTGATTGCCATGGGAGTCGACAAGGCTCTGGCGCAAACAGCTGTCCGCCTCAGTCTTGATCTCGAAAATGATATGAGTCAAGTCGAGCAATTTTTGACCAAGTTCAAACTGATCTATGAAAAGACGCGAAAGGTGCGTTAAGGAAAAGAAAAGGAAGTAACTATGCCATTAACTTATTCAGAAATTATGATCCGCTATGGGGAGCTTTCTACTAAAGGAAAGAACCGGATGCGCTTCATCAATAAATTGCGCAATAATATCTCAGATGTTTTGTCCATTTACCCAGCTGTCAAAGTGACAGCTGATCGGGACCGCGCTCATGCTTATCTAAATGTAACGGATTATGAACCGGTGGCTGAATCCCTCAAACAGGTCTTCGGAATCCAAAACTTTTCTCCAGTCTACAAGATTGAGAAATCTATCCCGGCCTTGATTTCAGCCGTTCAAGAAATCATGCAGGATATTTACCAAGAAGGGATGACCTTCAAGATTTCCAGCAGACGGAGTGACCACTCTTTTGAACTGGATAGCCGTGAACTCAATCAAACCTTGGGTGGAGCTGTCTTTGAAGCGATCCCAAGTATCCAGGCCCAAATGAAAAAACCGGATATCAATCTACAAGTCGAAATCCGGGAAGAAGCAGCCTATATCTCTTACGAGACCATTAAAGGAGCAGGTGGTCTGCCAGTTGGGACATCTGGAAAAGGGATGCTCATGCTATCTGGTGGGATTGACTCTCCAGTAGCTGGTTACCTAGCTTTGAAGCGGGGCGTGGACATTGAAGCGGTCCACTTTGCTAGCCCGCCGTATACTAGCCCAGGAGCATTGAAAAAAGCCCACGATTTAACTCGTAAATTAACCAAGTTTGGAGGCAATATCCAGTTTATCGAAGTCCCATTTACTGAGATTCAAGAAGAAATCAAGGCCAAGGCACCAGAAGCTTATCTCATGACCTTGACCCGTCGCTTTATGATGCGGATCACTGATCGCATCCGTCAAATCCGTGGTGGCTTGGTCATCATCAATGGGGAAAGCCTCGGTCAGGTAGCTAGCCAAACGCTAGAGAGTATGCAGGCCATCAATGCAGTGACCAATACGCCCGTCATCCGTCCAGTGGTGACCATGGATAAGTTGGAGATTATCGATATCGCCCAAGCCATCGATACCTTTGAAATCTCCATCCAACCTTTCGAAGATTGCTGTACCATCTTTGCGCCGGATCGTCCAAAGACCAACCCAAAACTCAAAAATGCAGAGAAATATGAGGAACGTATGGACGTGGAAGCTTTGGTGGAGAGAGCTGTTGCTGGAATCATGATCACAGAAATCACTCCTCAAGCAGAAGCGGATGAAGTCGATGAATTGATTGAGGATTTGTTGTAAAAGATGACGGTAATCGGTTCTCACTAAGAGCCCTGACTACTGGCATGAGTTTGATAAAGAATAATAGCACCCTTGAAGCTAGAGCAGAGCATCTAGCTTCAAGGGTGCTTTTCTAATTTAATTTCGTCCTTCTTGGAGTGCTGCTTGAGCGACAGCTAGTCTAGCAGCAGGAACCCGGTAAGGAGAACAGGAAACGTAGGTTACTTGAATGTCTTGGAAGAAGGAAATTGAAGAAGGATCTCCGCCAACTTCTCCACAGATCCCGATAGCGAGATTTGGTTTTACTTGACGAGCCTTGCTGATAGCAATTCTCATTAATTCACCGACGCCATCCTTATCAATTTTTTGGAAAGGGTCGAAAGAAAGAATATTCTTATCCTTGTAGTGGCCAATGAATTTTCCAATATCATCACGAGAGAAGCCATAGGTCATTTGAGTCAAGTCATTGGTTCCAAAGCTGAAGAAATCGGCTTCTTGGGCTAGTTTATCTGCAGTTAGGCAGGCGCGTGGCAGTTCAATCATAGTACCAATTTCATAAGGGAAAGGCTCATGACCATATTTCTCGAAAAGATGTTCAATATGCTGAACGAGATACTCCTTGATACATTCTAATTCTTTTTTGTCAGCTATTAAAGGAACCATGATTTCTGGCTTGATCTTTTGACCTTCTTGATGCAATTTGATGGCACTTCTAAATATAGCTTCTGTCTGCATCTTGTAGATTTCTGGCTTAGTTATGCCGAGACGGCAACCACGGTGTCCCAACATCGGATTACTTTCCTGCAGACTTTCGATGCGCTCGGCCAATTTTTTAGGATATTTTTTGAGTTGTTTGGCCAGATTTTCAATATCTTGATCGTCTTTCGGTAGGAATTCATGCATGGGTGGATCGAGTAGGCGGACAATCATTGGTTTATCTTGAACTGCTTGGAACATTTGATAAAAGTCCTCTTCCTGGAAGTTTAGAAGTCTAGAGAGGGCTTCTTTTGTTTCGTCTTCGGTATCCGCTAAGATGAGGCGACGCATTTCAAGAATTCGTTCCTGTCCAAAGAACATGTGTTCTGTGCGGGCTAGCCCGACCCCTTTGGCCCCAAAGTTCATGGCTGTTGTCAAGTCCTTGACGGTTTCTGCATTAGCTCGAACTTGGAGGATGGCCACTTCATCTGACCAAGCAAGCAAACGCTGGAGGTCCTGGTTGTTCTCGATTAGGACTGTTGGGATTTCACCACTATAAATACGACCAGAATAACCATCGACGGAGATGATATCTCCCTCTCTTAGGACTAGACTGCCACAGGAAAGGGTTTTGTTCTCTTCGCTGATGGTCAACTCTCCGCAACCTGCGACACAGCAAGTTCCCATCCCGCGAGCCACAACGGCTGCGTGGGAAGTCATCCCTCCTTGACTAGTGACAATAGCTTGACTGACGATCATCCCTTCAATATCTTCTGGAGAGGTTTCTTGTCGAACAAGAATGACTTTTTTACCTTCTTGATGAACTTCTTTAGCTCGGTTTGCAGTAAAGACGATTTGACCAGTAGCAGCACCTGGGCTAGCTGGTAGACCTTGAGCTAAGAAAGGGGCTTTCTCTAAGGCAGTTTCCTCAAAGACTGGGTGGATTAGTTGACTGATGGAAGCAGGAGCTACTCTCAGGAGAGCTTCTTTCTTACTAATCAGAGCTTGGTCTACCATATCTAGGGCAATTTTTAATGAAGCCTTGGCTGTCCGTTTTCCATTTCTCGTTTGTAGGATGTAGAGCTTGCCTTTCTCAATGGTAAATTCAATATCCTGCATATCCTTGTAGTGGTTTTCAAGAATACTCGCATAGTTTTTGAAAGCCTGATAGGCTTCTGGTTGAACAGTTTCTAATGTCGCAATGGGTTCGGGGGTTCGTATGCCAGCTACCACATCTTCCCCTTGAGCATTGATCAAAAACTCACCGAAGAGTTCAGTTTCTCCACTGACAGGGTTTCGGGTGAAGCAGACTCCTGTACCACTGTTTTGGTCACTATTTCCAAAGACCATAGCCTGAACATTGACAGCTGTCCCTAAATCATGAGGGATTTGATGTAATTCACGGTAAACTCTAGCCCGATTGTTGTTCCAGGACTTGAAGACAGCTTGGATCGCAGCGTAGAGTTGCTCAATTGGATTTTCAGGGAATTGGTGGCTGTATTTTTGATACAGTTTCTTATATTGTTGGATCAATTCTTGGTGCTGGGATGGGAGGAAATCATGGACTTTACTTCCCTGTTTCTTTTCAAAGTCTTCTAGTAGATGATCAAACAGTTCTTTATCAATGCCATAGACCACATCTGCAAACATTTGTAGCAGGCGGCGGTAGCAGTTGTAGGCGAAATTAGCATTGGTCTCTTTTGCTAGTAATTTGGTCCGTTGGTCATTGAGGCCAAGATTGAGGATGGTGTCCATCATTCCTGGCATGGAAAACTTGGCCCCGCTACGGACAGAGACTAAGAGTAAGTGAGGATCCTCTCCAGCAAAATATTTAGCCGTCTTTTTCTCTAACAGAGCAAGCGCTTTCAAAACCTCCTCTTTTAAAGTGGAATCAAAGAAATCAGGGTTATCGAGATAGTTGATACAACTTTGAGTCGTGATGGTAAAGCCAGGAGGGACAGGTAAGCCCAAATTGCTCATCTCTGCTAGATTGGCCCCTTTTCCACCTAGGAGATCTTTGTCATTTGCACTTCCTTCTTCGAAGGAGTAAATCCATTTTGTCATATTAGCCTCCAATTTTATCAAATATGTGTCATATATACGACAAAAATATTGTAATATACATCATATATGTTTGTCAACTAATAAAGTAAAGAGTTTACATTGACTATTTTAAGATTTTTGCTATAATATTTAACAAAAAATGATGATTATATGGTACTGATTTGTTCTTATGTTCAGGATAATCTAGCATGACTAGTCTTTATCTTCATCATATTTCGTATTTAGAAAGGATCCAATCCTTGAAATTAAGTGAACGCCAAAAGAAAATAGTTGAAATTGTTAAGGTGCAACAGCCTTTGAGTGGGGAAAAAATCTCTGACTTGTTAGATATTTCGAGAGCGACTCTACGAGCTGATCTGTCCTTTCTCACCTTGGTTGGAATCTTAAAAGCAACCCCAAAAATTGGATATACATACTCCGGTTCAGATCTAGAAAGACTTTTCTTTTTCGATACCTTTCAAAAAGAAGTAGCAGATATCATGACCTCTCCTGTCTTGGTATCCCATGATTGCTTTATTCAAGATGCGATTATCACCTTATTTATGTATGATGCCGATGTCCTCTATGTTATCGATGAAGACAAGCTCTTACTAGGAATTATGTCCCGTAAAGATTTATTAAGAGCATCTCTCAATTCGAGTATCCAGAAGACTCCTGTAGCTGTCTGTATGACCAGGATGCCTCATATCATTACTTGTCAGAAGGATATGAACATTTTAGAGGTAGCTGCCCTTCTTCAAGATCAGGCAATTGAATCCTTGCCTGTGGTCGATGAAAGCAATGACCGTAAAGTGGTGGGATGTGTGACCAAGTCGACTTTACTGGATTATATTATTCAAGAAGCTCGTCGTGTTGAAGTAAAGAGAGAAGAGGAATGAAGATGAAAAAGGAAATCATTGTCTATAGTATTTCGGATTCTTTGGGGGGAACTTCTCAGAAGTTGTTAGCTGCTGTGACAGCACAGTATCCGGATATTATCTTTAATAACAGTTATCGCTTCCCTTTTATTAACCAGGAGGAAGAGCTTCTAGATATCTTACAGGATGCAGTGAAGGATGATGCTCTGGTGATTACTACCTTGGTCAATAGTCAACTAGCAGCTCTTGCAAGAGAGTTTAGTCAGAGCCATGGTTTGTCTTACCTAGATCTAATGCATCCATTTTTTGAAATCATCCAAGAAAAGACAGGAAGTAGACCAATAGAAGTACCAGGGACCTTGCATCGATTGGATGGTGATTATTTTAAGAAGATTTCGGCTATTGAGTTTGCTGTCAAGTATGATGATGGCAAGGCCCCTCAGGGATTTATAGATGCAGATTTGGTCTTGCTGGGTGTTTCTCGGACGTCAAAAACTCCCCTTAGTATTTATCTAGCAAATAAAGGCTACAAGGTTGCAAATTTACCCCTGATTCCAGAAGTTCCCTTGCCTCAGGTCCTGGAAAAGGTTGCTTCGCATCGTCTTATCGGACTGGTTTGTGAGCCAGAAAAATTAGCTAAAATCAGAATCAACCGTCTAGACTCTTTAGGTCTATCACAGGAAACGAGCTACACGGATTTGGAAAAGATTTATCAGGAATTGGATTATTCGAAAATGGTCTTTAAAAAATATGGTGCTAGCATCATCAATGTGTCAGATAAATCCATTGAAGAAACGGCCTTCTTAATAGAGGAGCATTTGAAAAAGATGAGCGAAGATAGATAAGAAATAGAGAAGTATAGGAGATTGTCTATCGATTATGATAGGAGGGACTGGAATTTCCAGCCTCTTTTCTAGAAGGTGAATACATGAAAAAAATCTTATTATTGCTAACTAGTTTGGTATTGTTAACGGGCTGTATAAATGTTTCGATTCATGGGGCAAAGGAAGATGAAAAGACCAGTCAGACAGAAACGAAAGAGGCCTCTTTAACCTTTGTGAGAGCAGAGCGCTATAAAAATCAACCAAACGAGATTTTAGACTTAGCAGAAAGGTATGTGAAAGAAGAACCAAATCTTGGCGTGCCTGGTCGATTGGTTGTTTTTTTCCCTGGCTATACATTCGGGGATGAGGAGCAACGATATGCATTATTATTGATTGTCAATCAAACCACAACCAATATTGATCGCGATGGGAACTTTGACTTAAACTTAGAATATGATGGAGAGCCGATTTTAGAAAATATCACTGTAAACTATCGTATAGAAGAATCGGGTGTCCTCAACCGGAATACAGTTGCAGCTATTCCTCTTAAAATTACCCGCGAACAAGAAGAAAAAATGAGAAGTATGGAAGAGTCCTCTAAATTAAAAATGACCATGACTGACTTCACATTTAAGAAGTAAACAGGGGAATTCAACCTCACTTTTATATAAAAAATAAGTTTCTAGATGAAAATCCGTTTTCAAGGGACAAAAATACTTGTCTTTGTCTGATAGAAGTGATATACTTAGAGAGTTGACTATGCACATGCCTGTGCAACCGCTCGATCATCGTCGCTCATCCTTTGAGCTTAAGTGGTTCGTCCCACGATGCTAGGCGAGTCTTCACAAAATACGGGGAAACCCAAAAATACATAGGAGGTGCATAATGAGCACATACGCAATCATTAAAACTGGCGGAAAACAAGTTAAAGTTGAAGTTGGTCAAGCAGTCTACGTTGAAAAATTGAACGTTGAAGCTGGTCAAGAAGTTACATTTAACGAAGTTGTTCTTGTTGGTGGTGAAAACACTGTTGTCGGAACTCCACTTGTTTCAGGAGCTACTGTTGTTGGAACTGTTGAAAAACAAGGAAAACAAAAGAAAGTTGTTACTTACAAGTACAAACCTAAAAAAGGTAGCCACCGTAAACAAGGTCACCGTCAACCTTATACTAAAGTTGTCATCAACGCAATCAACGCTTAATTTTTAGGAGAACACATGATACAAGCAGTCTTTGAACGAGCCGAAGATGGCGAGCTGAGGAGTGCAGAAATTACTGGTCACGCCGAAAGTGGCGAATACGGCTTAGATGTCGTGTGTGCATCGGTTTCTACGCTTGCCATTAACTTTGTCAACTCAGTTGAGAAATTTGCAGGCTATGAACCGGAACTAGAATTAAACGAAGAAGAGGGTGGCTTCATGCGGGTAACAATCCCGACAGACATTCCACCTCATCAAAGAGAAATGACCCAACTATTCTTTGAATCATTTTTCTTAGGGATGGCAAACTTATCGGAGAACTCATCGGAGTTCGTCCAAACAAGAGTTATCACAGAAAACTAACATGGAGGAAAACAATTATGTTGAAATTGAATCTTGCTAACTTGCAACTTTTCGCCCACAAAAAAGGTGGAGGTTCTACATCAAACGGACGTGATTCACAAGCTAAACGTCTTGGAGCTAAAGCAGCTGATGGACAAACTGTAACAGGTGGATCTATCCTTTACCGTCAACGCGGTACTCACATCTACCCAGGTGTGAACGTTGGACGTGGTGGAGACGATACTTTGTTCGCTAAAGTTGAAGGCGTAGTACGCTTCGAACGCAAAGGTCGCGATAAGAAACAAGTTTCTGTTTACCCAATCGCAAAATAATCGCTTTTAATAGCATAAAATAAGGTTTTCTGATTGATTCGGAAAACCTATTTTTTTATTTTGATACCCACAGTGATACCTTTTTATCACGAGCCTTGAATTATAAAGCTGAGGTAACAGATTATAAAACTCTCTGATTAATCAGAGAGTTTTTTTTATGCTCTCTTTCGATTGAAGCCCCCAACTTTTTTCATCCTCTAGATTATGGTATAATGGAGTGATATTGTTAGAAGGAAGAAGACATGAATATTCAACAATTACGCTATGTTGTCGCGATTGCCAATAGTGGTACTTTTCGTGAAGCAGCTGAAAAAATGTACGTTAGTCAGCCGAGTCTGTCCATCTCTGTGAGAGACTTGGAAAAGGAACTGGGCTTTAAGATTTTCCGTCGGACTAGTTCAGGCACTTTCTTGACCCGCCGGGGGATGGAATTTTATGAAAAGGCCCAAGAATTGGTCAAGGGCTTTGATGTTTTTCAAAACCAGTATGCCAATCCTGAGGAAGAAAAGAAGGAATTCTCGATCTCGAGTCAGCACTATGATTTCCTTCCTCCGTTGATTACCCAATTCTCTGTCCTTTACCCTGATAATAAAAACTTCCGGATTTTTGAGTCGACCACGGTTCAAATCCTGGATGAAGTGGCCCAGGGTCATAGTGAACTCGGGATTATCTACCTCAATAAGCAAAATACCAAAGGGATCATGCAACGGGTGGATAAATTAGGCTTGGAAGTCATTGACCTGATTCCTTTCCAGACGCATATCTATTTGCGCAAGGGTCATCCATTAGCTAAGAAGGAATCCTTAGTGATGGAAGACTTGGCGCACTTGCCGACTGTTCGCTTTACCCAGGAAAAGGATGAGTATCTCTACTATTCGGAGAACTTCGTCGATACTAGTAGCAGTTCCCAACTCTTCAATGTGACAGACCGAGCGACCTTGAATGGGATCCTAGAGCGGACCGACGCCTATGCGACCGGTTCTGGTTTCTTGGATAGTCAGTCGGTGAATGGTATTACGGTTATCCCCTTGATCGATGATCTGGATAATAAAATGGTCTATGTCAAGCGGGAAGAGGTGGATCTTTCACCAGTGGCTGAGAAGTTTGTCCAAGTTATGGAAGCCTACTTTGATGAGAAGAGGTAGGACATGAAGAGAAAAGTAAGTATTTTTATCAGTATCCTCCTCCTAATTGCCTTGGACCAAGCTGTTAAATGGTATGTGGTCAAGGAAATCCCACTGGGAGGCATGCGTTCATTCATTCCCAAAGTAGTCAGTCTGACCTATCTAAAAAACTCAGGTGCAGCCTTCTCCATATTGGAAAACCAACAGTGGTTCTTTACCATTATTACCATCCTAGCGATGGGGGCAGCCTTTGTCTACCTTTATCGTCACATCAAGGGTTCACTCTGGCTCTTGTTGGGCTTGACCCTGATTATCTCAGGGGGAATCGGCAACTTTATTGACCGGGTTCGT
The DNA here is from genome assembly GCF_004785935.1 of Streptococcus rubneri. Classification (GTDB taxonomy): domain Bacteria; phylum Bacillota; class Bacilli; order Lactobacillales; family Streptococcaceae; genus Streptococcus; species Streptococcus rubneri. The sequence goes on from NZ_SRRP01000001.1 coordinate 384,391, forward strand.
CAGGGCTTTGTCGTCGATATGTTTCACTTGGATTTTATGAATTTTGCCATTTTTAATGTAGCAGATATTTATTTAACCGTCGGTGTTGGCTTGTTATTGATCTATATTTTAAGAGAGGAGAGCCATGGAAGTTAGAGTAGAAGTCGCTGGAGCGCGACTGGATAAGGCTGTCTCAGAGTTGACTGAACTCTCACGTGGCTTGGCCAATGAGCAGATCAAGGAAGGGAAGATCCTCGTCAACGGTCAAGTCAAAAAGGCCAAGTATACCGTAAAAGAAGGGGATGTCATCAGCTATGAAGTCCCTCAAGTTGAAGAAGTGATCTACGAGGCAGAAGATATTCCCTTAGAGATTGTCTATCAGGATGTGGATGTCGCAGTGGTCAACAAGCCCCAGGGCATGGTGGTCCATCCTAGTGCGGGCCACACCAGTGGAACTCTGGTCAATGCCCTCATGTATCACATCAAAGACTTGTCAGGGATCAATGGCGAGCTTCGTCCGGGGATTGTCCATCGGATTGACAAGGATACCTCTGGTCTCCTCATGGTGGCTAAGAACGATGCGGCTCATGTAGCACTTGCAGATGAGCTCAAGGCTCAGAAATCTCTGCGCAAGTACTGGGCCATTGTCCATGGCAATCTACCCAACGATCGGGGTGTCATTGAGGCGCCGATTGGGCGAAGTGACAAGGATCGCAAGAAGCAGGCTGTGACAGCCAAAGGGAAACCAGCTCTGACTCGCTTTCATGTCTTGGAACGCTTTGGAGATTATAGCTTGGTCGAGTTGCAATTGGAGACAGGACGGACCCACCAAATCCGGGTTCACATGGCCTATATTGGCCATCCGGTCGCTGGTGATGAAGTCTATGGACCTCGCAGGACTTTGAAAGGCCATGGGCAATTCCTCCATGCCAAGACACTGGGCTTTACCCATCCTCGGACGGGAGAGGTCATGGAGTTTTCAGTGGAGGTTCCGGAGATTTTCCAAAAAACCTTGGAACAGCTTCGTCAAGGATAAACATATCATTATCAAAACGAGTTTACCTCTTGTGGTAGAAACTCGTTTTTTTGTGGGTAAATGGGGGTTTCCCCTGGTCCGCTCTTAGTATTTTTTAAGGCTTTCATGGTATAATGTTACAATCGATTACTCTGGAGAATGAATGGATGAAGAATAAGCGAATTGTGTTTAAAGTAGGGACCTCTTCCCTGACCAATCAAGATGGAAGCCTATCTCGGAGCAAGGTCAAGGCAATCACCCAGTCCTATTAAGGGATGCGGTTTGTAGTCCAGGTGGCTCTACCATCGCAGGAGTCAACCGCTTAGAACAAGTCGGTTTACGGGGCGACATTATTGTAGGTGTGGAAGCAGCCTACAAACGCACCCAAGAAATGGGACAAGAGGCAGCGAAGAACTAGAAAAAAGATTGGTTTTTGCCAATCTTTTTTACGTTAGAGAGCCTCAATTTCTACCAAACCATTTTCAGTCAGACGATAGATCTTTTTGCAGACTTCTTTGAGGAAGGTCCGATCGTGGGACACTGTAACCAGTCCGCCTGGGTAGTCTGCGAATAGGCGACGAATTTCTGGTTGGGAAGTGGGGGAAAAATTACGAGTAGGCTCGTCCAAGAGCAGAAACTGGGGACTTGTGAGTACTAATTGAAGGAGGAAGAGTTTTCCTTGCTGGCCACCAGAAAGTTCAGAGATAGGATGGTGCATTTCAGAATAAGTAAAGTTGAGGGAGGCTAAATGCAATTGAATAGTGTTAATTTCTTCGCGATCACCTGAATGCTGTAGAAATTGAACGGGTGTCTGAGTCAGAGGGAGACGTTCAGTGTAATCTTGAGGCATATAGGCAGTGCGGATACTCTCATTATTCTGTAAAATCTCCCAGATCATTTTTAGGAAAGTGGATTTCCCAACACCGTTGGAACCGATAATCCCTATCTTATCCTGCCCTTGAAGTGTGAGGGAGAGGTTCTTGACTAAGACACGATCACCAATTGCGAGCTCTTCCTGATCTAAGAGAAGTACACGTTTTTGAGGAGACAAGGGAGTGAGGGAAGGGAAATGCAGATTGATGATTTCCTCATCATAGGGTTGGGAAGTCATGGATTGGAATTCTCGCTCGTAGCGCTTTTCTTGTGAGAGGAGGGACTTCATTTTCTTTGCCAGGAGACGTCCAGCAGTGCTATCTTTGGTGTTTCGTAAGGAGGTTTCGACTTGCTGACGGACACGACGGTGCTTCTCCATAGTTTTTTGGTAGGATCGTTGATCGTTGGCCGCTTGCTGAGACTGTTGCTTAAATTGTTGTTCCCTCTGGCTACTGTAGTCTTGATAGCCTAGGTGCTCTACGATGGTTTCAGCCTCCTTGCGGTGTTTGATCTGTCTGAGGTGTATGATCGTATCCGCCGTCTGAGTCAAAAAATCCTCATGATGGGAAATAAATATTATGGTTTGGGGGCTCGTTTGGATCATCTGCTGGAGCCAGTCTAAGGTCTCCAAATCCAGATCATTTGAAGGTTCATCTAAAAATAGCAATTCATGAGGACAACAAAGCTCGTGAAGCAGTTGGACCTTGAGGGCTTCTCCTCCAGATAGACTTCCGATAGTTTGATCGCTTGCAAAGCGCTCGCTATTAAAATGCAATTGATCTGCTAGTCTGTAGAGGGTGGCATAGTCTAGCTCGTCCTCTCCAAAAAAATATTCTTCCAAGGTTTTTCCCTTCAAAGCTTCCGGTAAAGTTTGGGGAATATAGGCATAGGAGTGAAAATTAGTGGTGATTTCTCCTTCTATGGTCAGATAATCTGGTAGAGATTTTGGGGACATAAGGACCTGAAGTAAGGAAGATTTTCCATTCCCTTCTTCGCCAATAATAGCAACTTTTTCTCCTTCATGAATGGTCAGGGAAAGATCTCGAACCAGATCTCGTAAATCTTTTGTATGTCGAATAGTGAGGTGGGATAGTTTTAGCATAAGATTCCTTTCTACTGGGACAAAAAACAGCTCTACCTATTTAGTAGAGCTGTATTCAAGTGAAACCCAAGCAGAAAAAGACCTTATTTAGCCAACAAAAGGTTGGAAATTAGGCGAGAGGGTACACAAAAAGAGATAGAACAAGCAGTCCACTAAATAAAGTATCTTATTTAACGAAACTTAGTTGTTCATATCTCCTTACCTCCGAATGTGATTAGCTTTATTCTATTCCTTTCATTCCTTCTTGTCAAGGAAATCCTTGTCTCCCCCTCTTTTTTCTGCTCGGGCTTTGGTCGGAAATATGGTATAATAAAGGTTATGCAAGCTAAACCGTCTTCTGCCTATGTGCATATTCCATTTTGTACCCAGATTTGTTATTATTGTGACTTTTCGAAGGTTTTTATCAAGAATCAACCGGTCGATGCCTATCTGGAACACTTAATCCAGGAGACTCGATCCTATGAGATTGGCAAACTTCGGACTCTCTACATTGGTGGAGGGACACCGACAGCCCTATCTGCTCAACAACTGGCCTATCTCTTGACAGAATTGCCCAAGGTCATGGACCTATCGGAGGTAGAAGAGTTTACCATCGAGGCCAATCCAGGAGATCTGGATCCGGATAAGATCGCAGTCCTCAAGGAGTCTCAGGTCAATCGGGTCTCTCTGGGGGTCCAAACCTTTGATAACAAGATGCTGAAAAAGATCGGACGGAGTCACCAGGAGCAGGATATCTATGACAATATTCGCCACCTTAAGCAGGCAGGATTTGACAATATTTCCATCGATTTGATCTATGCCCTGCCGGGTCAGACCATGGACCAGGTCAAGGAAAATGTCGCCAAGGCCATCGACTTGGACATTCCCCACATGAGTCTTTACAGCTTGATTCTAGAGAACCACACGGTCTTTATGAATCGCATGAGACGAGGCAAGCTTCCTTTGCCCAAAGAGGAGCTGGAAGCAGAGATGTTCGAGTACATCATTGAGGAGCTGGAAAAAGCAGGCTTTGAGCATTATGAGATTTCTAATTTCTCTAAGCCTGGCTTCGAAAGTCGGCACAATCTGGTCTATTGGGATAATGCAGAATACTATGGTCTAGGAGCAGGAGCTTCTGGCTATGTCGATGGGATTCGCTACAAGAATCACGGGCCTATCCGGCATTATCTGGAGGCTGTTGAGGCAGGTAAGGCTCGGATAACAGAGGAGCACCTGACACTGGAAGAGAAGATGGAAGAGGAGTTGTTCCTCGGTCTACGGAAAAAGGCAGGTGTGTCTAAGGCACGATTTGAAGAAAAATTTGGTGTCTCCTTTGACCAACGCTATGGACAAGTGGTGGCCAGTCTGACGGAGCAGGGACTTCTGGTTCCAGATGACAAGCAAGTTCGGATGACCAAGAGAGGCTTGTTCCTTGGAGATACCGTAGCAGAGAAATTTATATTGGAGTAAACGATGGCTAAAATTTATCAGTATGACATGAAAGTTCCCTTTGATATGAGCGATGTGAATGGCTTTATCAAGATGCCACAGCTCATCCTCTTGTCCTTGCAGGTGTCAGGCATGCAGTCGATGGAGCTGGGTGTCAGTGACAGGGACCTGCTCGAACAGCGCAATCTGGTGTGGATCATCACTGACTATGACATCAGGGTCCACCGCCTACCAGTCTTTGATGAACAGATTACCATTGAGACCCAGGCCCTGGCCCACAACCGTCTCTTTTGCTACCGTTCCTTTGTCGTTAGAGATCAGAAGGGTCAAGCCATCGTAGAAATGGTGGCGACTTTTGTCTTGATGGATCGGGACAGTCGTAAGGTCCAATCCGTACCGGAGGAAGTCACTGCCCCATATGACTCCCCATTTGAGAAGAAGATCCGCCGTGGTCCACGCTATCCAGAACTGAATGGAGCTATGGAGCAGGACTACCATGTGCGTTTCTATGATTTAGACATGAACGGACATGTCAACAACAGCAAGTACCTAGACTGGGTTTTTGAAGTGATGGGAGCGGATTTCCTAAGCCAGCATATCCCCAAACGGGTCCATCTCAAGTATGTCAAGGAGGTCTTGCCTGGGGGCATGATCACCTCTAGCGTCGAGCGAGAAGGAATGGTTAGCAATCATCTCATCTCGTCGGAAGGCCAAATCCACGCACAAGCCCTCATCACTTGGGAAGAAATAGATAAGGAAACATTATGGAAAAGCGAAGATTAAAACAGAAAAAAGAAGACTTGATGGAGGTTCAACGCCGGGTTGTTGCCTATGCTCGTCGTAAGAAAAATCCCCTCTATGTATTGGGGGATGGCTTCTTAACCTTAGTCGCAGCCTTTTATATCTTTATTGAGGAAGCGGTTCGTTTTATCCGCTATCGTCTGAGTTTTGAAGCCTTTCTTCGTTTTCTCAAGGAAGATGTCCGCTGGTATCGTGTCTGGATTCATTTGATTTTGGCCTTTATCCTGCCTGTTGTCGTTTTTTCTTTGAGTATCACCATCCAATCGGGTAGCTTCTGGAGTAACTTCTTTGACAAGCTCTCCCAAGGTGTCCTCTTCAGTACGACTGTCAGCCTCGCAGCGACCTTAATGACAGACTTCATTGAGACCATGAAGCCTATCCAGGCCGAGAAAGAAAGCAATGAGAAAAAAGAAACCGGCGTCTATACTATTACCATTGATCAGGCTAAGATTGGTGGCTTAATGGTGACCATCGTGATTTTGATGATTTCCTCCTTCCTCTTTACTCAGGCTGGAAAAGCAAGTATTAATTTCTTCGGTCTGGTCCTTCAATTTGCCTTATATGGGGCTTGTTTGCTTCTGTATGGAGCAGGAGGCCAGTTTCAAGATCGGGAGAAAGTAGCAGAGGAAGCAAGTGAAAAAGGAGACCAAGAATCCCATGACTTATAAGGGTTATTTAATTGACTTAGACGGAACCATCTACAAGGGCAAGGAGCGGATCCCAGCTGGGGAAGCCTTTGTCCACCAATTGCAAGAGCGTCAGATCCCCTATCTCTTTGTGACCAACAATACTACCCGGACGCCGGAAATGATCCAAGAAATGCTGGCAGGCCAGTTCAACATCGAAACGCCACTGGATACTATCTATACAGCGACGCTTGCAACCATTGATTATATGGTGGATATGAATCTTGGGAAAACCGCCTATGTCATTGGAGATGTGGGCTTGAAACACGCCATTGCTGAAGCAGGCTTCGTCGAAGATACGGTGAATCCAGCCTATGTTGTGGTGGGTCTCGACTGGGAAGTGGACTATGAGAAATTCTCTATCGCGACCTTGGCTATTCAAAAGGGAGCCCATTTCATCGGGACCAATCCAGACCTCAATATCCCGACAGAGCGGGGAATGATGCCAGGGGCAGGAGCTCTAAATGCTCTTATCGAAGCGGCAACGCGCGTGAAGCCAACTTTTATCGGTAAGCCCAATGCCATCATCATGGATAAGGCCATCGCTCACCTGGGACTAGAGCGCGGAGAAGTGGTCATGGTAGGGGATAATTACCTGACCGACATCCGGGCAGGAATCGACAATGGTATTCCTACTTTGCTGGTGACGACTGGATTTACCAAGCCAGAAGAAGTGCCAGACCTGCCCTTGCCACCAACGCATGTCCTATCTAGCTTAGCGGAGTGGGATTTCGATGCGTGATCGGTTAAAAGTAACGGGCTTTGTGCTCTGGCTCTTAGCAACGGTGATTTTGGGGACCATTCTAGTAGCCTGGATGATCTATCCCATGGAGATCAGCTGGTTACGAATTCAGAATCGGACCGGTTTGACCCCTGCAGTCATCCAGAAAAACTTTCAGATCCTCATGCAGTATTTGACCAGTCCTTTTACTTGGAAGCTGGAGATGCCAGATTTCCCATCCTCTCCAGATGGTCTGCATCATTTTCAAGCAGTCAAGTACCTCTTTCACCTGACCCAGGCCCTGTTCCTGGTCTTATTGCCAGTGGCTATACGATTTATTCGAACAGTGATGCGTAAGGGCTATGCAGGCCTCTATCGCCGCTTATTTGGCTGGATGGTTCTCTTGCCTATCGTCATAGGAGGAGTGACCCTCTATATTGGCTTTGATCAATTCTTTACCCTCTTTCACCAAGTCCTCTTTGTCGGAGATGCTACCTGGCTCTTTGATCCCTATCGGGATCCGATTATTCTAGTCCTTCCTGAGGACTATTTCCTACATGCCTTTCTGATTTTCTTTGTTCTCTATGAAGGGGCTTTTGGATGGTGCTACGGCTGGAGTCAGAAAACAAAAACAGTAGATTAGCGGAGTGAGTATATGAAGCAATACAATCGATTTTTAGATCCTAAAAAGGATTTGGGAGCCTTTTCTGCCATGATCGTCCTTTACCTCGCGATCATGACGGGTGTTTCCTTCCTTTGGTCCTTTGTTATCAGTAGCTTTATCGTAGGACGTTATAAAGGGGATCCTCTGGAGATGCAGCAACAGCTTACAGAAAGTATTTCTAAGGATGGGATGTCCTATATCATTGCGGTCCTCATAGGGGTAATCCTCTTTGCCTTGTATCGAAAAGGAGCCCTCTTTAAAGGAGATGTGAGACAAAAGGGACGCAAGATGACTTGGAAGACTTTCATGGTATTCATTGTCTTTCTTGGATTTGCACAGTTGGTCTCTGCCACCATCGGGCAAATCTTGAATCAGATGCTTGGGACCTTGGGCTTCTACAATCCTCAAGAAGACATGTCAGAGCAACTCAGTCAGTCGTGGAGTCTTTTACTTTATGCGACCCTCCTTGGACCCATTACAGAAGAGCTAGTTTTTCGAGGAGCAGGATTAAGGGCTTTGGAAAAGTTTGGCAAGGTTTTTGCCATTCTGATGACAGCTATCATCTTTGGACTCTTCCATGCTAACTTGGATCAGTTGTTCTTCGCGATCATCATTGGTTTAGGATTTGGTTATTTGACCTTTGAGTATTCTTTCTGGTGGGCAATCTTCTTTCATATTTTTAACAACCTAGTCTTGTCGCAAGGGCTCCATTACCTAGGAACCCATGTCAACGAAAACTTATCCGACTTCATACAGGTTCTAGTCTTTGTAGGAGGAACCATTGCCTTTACAGTCGTTTTGATAGTGAAACGAAAAGAGATTTTGCACTACATTCAAGAAAATCGACCAGCACCAGGCGTCTTCCAAAGAAGCATGTATTCTTTCTGGTTCTGGGTAGTGGTCCTTGGAACAACTCTTATGTCCTTACTTCCTTACCTAAGAGGCTATTAATATCAAAGAGGGATCGTTTAGGTCTCTCTTTTTTACTATAATAGAGAGAGTAATAATAATATAGAATCTCTGTAAATAACATACAAGGTTAGCTTACTTGAGGATAAAATTATGGAATGGAATGCGAACTTGCTAGTTTTTTTACAAAAGTTGACTTACAATTAAGGCGACTATATCAGTGATAGAAATGATTTTATTTTTGAACAATGGCACAATATGAGATGAAAGATAAGGGTGAAGGATATAATGAATTTTGAAGATAAATTTATGGAAATCCAGGTTGATATGATTTCGCTAGCAATGGAATATGTCCAAAATCAAGCAGAAAAAATATTTATTTATTGCGTTGCTGATGATTTTTATAGATTTGATGTATTTTTTAAAACTAATAATCATTATCTAGATAGAGATGAGATTTCGGATTACCTACCTAATAGAATAGATAGTTCGGATGAAATTCAGTTTAGTCTATTAAGAATTGGTGCACAAGATATAGAAAGAATGGTCAAGCTGTGCCAAGAATATGACCGCGAACATCCAACTGAAATGTGGTTGATTTATGATGCACAAAAAAACAGTCTTGATAGTCGCTATAGCTATGAAGGGCGTTATGACAAGGATGAAGAGTTGCTTCCACGACTAGAATTTGAAAAATGGTTTGAGGAAGTAAAAGGTGAGCAACTGTAGGAGAAGAAGATATGCCCCATCAAGATCAATCAATTATCTATCCCTTTCCAACTGATTAATGAAGTTATAAATATTGATACTATCTTTGATATAAATACCGCTATTAAAAATGTTGATATAGAGCAGTGGACGAAAAAATATCGCAATGATATTTTTGAACTTTCCATTACGTTTTATGCTATAATGAAAGCAAAAATAGTTCGTTTAGGTTAGAAAGGAGAAGCATAAATGCGTGGCCTTAAAATTAAACTATTATTATTTTGTCTCTCTCTTCTAATCCTGACCTCAATAGCTTATTTTAGCAATAAATTAACATGTCCCCTTTTTTTAAAGCTAATATTTTACTCAATAATCATTGCCTATTGTTTCAATATAGCTTTGAGTTTTTATAGTAAGAGGTAGAGCTAATTATCCACCTCTACTTTATTTTGACAGTATTAAAGTGAACGTAATATAATAAGATTTTATAAGGAAAATGAAGAAAACAATTTCTTTTTGGATTGGTCATTTTTCAGATGTTATTTTCGTTAAATAATTAATCAATTTAATAGATTATAGAGAGGTTGGCCAAGTGCTAGGTCCCTCTTTTTTGCTATAATAGAGAGTATGAATAACTTGATCAAATCCAAGCTCGAGCTTCTACCGACGAGTCCGGGCTGTTACATTCACAAAGACAAGAACGGAACCATTATCTATGTGGGGAAGGCCAAAAATCTTCGCAATCGGGTGCGGTCCTATTTCAGAGGGAGCCACGATACCAAGACAGAAGCGTTGGTATCTGAGATTGTGGATTTTGAGTTTATCGTTACCGAGTCTAATATTGAGGCCTTGCTTCTTGAGATCAACCTCATCAAGGAGAACAAGCCCAAGTACAATATCATGCTCAAGGACGATAAGTCCTATCCCTTCATCAAGATTACCAATGAACGCTATCCGCGTCTCATCATCACGCGCCAGGTCAAAAAGGATGGCGGTCTCTATTTCGGTCCCTATCCGGATGTTGGGGCAGCCAATGAGATCAAGCGACTTTTGGATCGGATTTTTCCTTTCCGCAAGTGTACCAATCCGCCTTCCAAGGTCTGCTTTTACTACCATCTAGGGCAATGTATGGCCCACACGGTCTGCCACAAGGACAAGGCCTATTTCAAGGGCATGGCTCAGGAGGTTTCTGATTTCCTTAAAGGACAGGATGACAAGATTATCGATGAGCTCAAGCTCAAGATGACTACGGCTGCGCAAAACATGGAATTCGAGCGGGCGGCCGAATACCGGGATCTGATCCAGGCCATCGGGACCCTGCGGACCAAACAGCGGGTTATGGCCAAGGATTTGCAGAACCGGGATGTCTTTGGCTATTATGTGGACAAGGGCTGGATGTGCGTGCAGGTCTTCTTTGTCCGTCAGGGCAAGCTGATCGAGCGGGATGTCAATCTCTTCCCTTACTACAATGATCCGGACGAGGATTTCTTGACCTATGTGGGTCAGTTTTACCAGGAGAAATCTCACCTGATCCCCAATGAAATCCTGATCCCTCAAGATATCGATGAGGAAGCGGTCAAAGCCCTAGTGGATACCAAGGTCCTCAAGCCCCAGCGAGGGGAGAAGAAGCAGTTGGTCAATCTGGCCATCAAGAATGCGCGGGTCAGTCTGGAGCAGAAGTTCAATCTCCTTGAAAAATCGATGGAAAAGACCCAAGGTGCTATTGAAAATCTTGGAAAACTCTTGCAAATTCCAACTCCTGTGCGCATTGAGTCTTTTGATAACTCCAACATCATGGGGACCAGTCCGGTCTCTGCTATGGTGGTCTTTGTCAATGGGAAGCCAAGCAAAAAGGACTACCGCAAGTACAAGATCAAGACCGTCGTGGGGCCAGATGACTATGCTAGCATGCGGGAAGTCATTCGCAGACGCTACAGCCGGGTCATGCGGGATGGCCTAACGCCACCAGATCTGATCGTTATCGATGGGGGGCAGGGGCAAGTCAATATTGCCAAGCAAGTCATCCAAGAAGAGTTGGGGCTGGATATTCCTATTGCAGGTCTGCAAAAGAATGACAAGCACCAGACTCATGAATTGCTCTTTGGTGATCCTCTCCAAGTCATTGAACTTTCGCGCACCTCGCAGGAATTTTTCCTTCTCCAGCGGATCCAGGATGAAGTTCACCGTTTCGCTATCACCTTCCACCGCCAGCTAAGGTCCAAGAATTCCTTCTCCTCCCAGTTGGACGGCATAGAAGGCTTAGGACCAAAACGCAAGCAGTTGCTGATGAAACACTTCAAATCACTGACCAAGATCAAAGAAGCTACTGTGGATGAGATCGTCACGGTCGGCATCCCACGAGCAGTGGCAGAGGCAGTGCAAGAAAAGCTTCATCAAGGAAAGCAGGAAGAAGCAAGTCCCTTGATGGAAGTGGCGGAGTCCTCCCAAGGATTTGAGTAATTGCACCATCCATTTTCATGGATGGTTTTTACTTTTTGTACTCATTTTTGTTATACTAAATGCACACAGATTTTTCAATCCATAAAGGAGTAGTTATGAACCATCGAATCGCTATTTTATCTGATATCCACGGAGATACGACAGCTCTGGAGGCAGTGATTGCGGATGCGCGTGCTCTAGGCGCGACGGAATACTGGCTTTTAGGGGACATTTTGCTACCGGGGCCTGGAAGAGAGGACCTTTTTGACTTGCTGGATGCGATTCCTATCACAGCGGCTGTTCGTGGAAATTGGGACGATTGTGTCCTAGAGACTTTGGATGGCGAGTACGGTCTTGAGGATCCGCAGGAGATCCAGCTTCTCCGTCTTACTCAGTACCTCATGGAAGGACTAGATCCTAAGCGGATCGATTGGCTTCGCTCCCTTCCATTGGTAGAGAAGAAGGAGGTCAATGGCATTCGCTTTTCCCTGACCCACAACTTACCAGAAAAGAATTATGGTGGAGACTTGCGTCCAGCAAATGCGACGGAGAACTTTGACCAATTGCTGGATGATCAGACGGATATGGCCATCTACGGGCATGTCCACAAGCAGTTGCTTCGCTACGGCAATCAGGGCCAGCAGATTCTCAATCCAGGTACTATTGGTATGCCTTATTTTGACTGGGAGCGGCTCCAAAATCACAGGGCCCAGTATGCGCTGATTGATGTTGAAGAAGATGGGGTGACCAACCTGCAATTTCGCAAGGTAGCCTATGACTATGAAGCAGAGCTCCAAGATGCCAAGGACAAGGGCCTTCCTTTCATTGAGATGTACGAAGAATTGAGACGCGAGGATAACTATCGAGGTCATAACAATGAGTTGCTAACTAGCTTAATTGAGAAATACGGCTATGCCAAAGAAGTAGCTGCCTATTTTGATCTTTCCGATGAATCATAGGTATATCTCTTGTGTATTCAAACCATAAGAAAGAAGCGGATTTTCAAAATGTTCGCTTCTTTTTTCACAATCTCCGGCTGTAAAACTCTGCAAGCTCTTTCATTTTGTGTTAAAATAGAGGTAATAGAATTAGAAAAGGAAGTTGACTATGAAATTCCTAGAACTCAACAAAAAACGTCATGCGATCAAGCATTTCACAGACCAACCAGTCGATCCAAAAGATGTGCGGACAGCTATTGAAATTGCGACCTTGGCACCAAGTGCGCACAATAGCCAACCATGGAAATTCGTGGTCGTTCGTCAGAAAAATGCAGAATTGGCAAAAGTAGCCTATGGTGGGAACTATGACCAAGTCATGGAAGCACCTGTGACCATTGCTCTCTTTACGGATACCGATTTGCAACGTCGGGCTCGGAAGATTGCGCGTGTTGGTGGGGTCAAGAACTTCACAGACGAAAAGTTGCAATACTTTATGCAAAACCTTCCTGCCGAATATGCTCGCTACAATGAGCAACAGATCAGCGATTACTTGGCATTAAATGCTGGGTTGGTCGCGATGAACTTGGTATTGGCCTTGACTGACCAAGGGATCGGCTCGAACATCATCCTTGGCTTTGACAAATCAAAAGTCAATGAAGTCTTAGAAATTGATAAGCGCTATCGTCCAGAGTTGTTGATTACGGTCGGTTACGCTGCTGAGAAGGTAGAACCTAGCTACCGCTTGCCAGTAGACGAAATCATTGAAAAACGCTAATAACAACAGAAAGAACCGGATGTTCTCGTCTCTACGATACAAGTCCGGTTTTCTAGAATTCTTTGGTAGGCTGATAGACAGTCGCCGATGGCGATTCTGGAGTATTCAATTTAAATCGAAATAACGGAGGAATGCATGACAACAATTGACTTTAAAGCAGAAGTAGAAAAACGCCGCGAAGAAATGATGGCTGACCTTTTCAGCCTCTTGGAAATCAACTCAGAACGAGATGATAGCCAGGCGGATGCGACTCACCCATATGGACCTGGACCCGTCAAAGCTCTTGAAAAATTCTTGGAAATTGCTGAGCGTGATGGCTACGAGACAACCAATGTGGACAACTATGCTGGACACTTCACCTTTGGACAAGGGGAAGAAGAGCTTGGGATCTTTGCTCACATGGACGTGGTGCCTGCTGGTAGTGGCTGGGATACAGACCCTTATAAACCTGAGATTATCGATGGCAAGCTCTATGCACGTGGTTCATCAGATGATAAAGGGCCTACAGTAGCTTGTTACTACGGTTTGAAGATTATTAAGGATCTGGGATTACCTGTATCTAAGCGCGTGCGCTTTGTGGTAGGTACAGATGAAGAGTCTGGTTGGGGCGATATGGACTACTATTTCAAACATGTCGGTCTTCCTGATCCAGACTTTGGTTTCTCTCCAGATGCCGAATTCCCAATCATCAACGGGGAAAAAGGAAACATTACCGAGTATCTCCATTTCGGTGGTCAAAACACAGGTCAAGCGCATCTTCATAGCTTTACCGGTGGCCTTCGTGAAAACATGGTGCCTGAGTCAGCGACTGCAGTCGTTTCTGGTCAATTACCTGATCTAGCTAGTCTTTTGGAGGCCTTTGCCAATGAACACCAACTTCGTTATGAAGTTGCAACAGAAGATGACGGCAAATTCAAGATCACTATTATCGGGAAATCTGCCCACGGATCTACTCCAGAAGCTGGAATCAATGGAGCGACCTACTTGGCTCTTTTCTTGAACCAATTTGACTTTGGTGGAGATGCCAAAGCTTACTTGCAGGTGTCAGCTTCTCTTCTTCATGAAGACTTTGCTGGTGAGAAGCTTGGCATTGCCCATACGGATGAAAAGATGGGGGCTCTCAGCATGAATGCGGGTGTCTTCAACTTCGACGAAAACAGCTCAGATAACACCATTGCCTTGAACATTCGTTACCCTAAAGGAACAGATCCAGAAACCATCAAAGCTGGTCTTGAAAAAGTAGAAGGAGTGGCGTCCGTCAGTTTGTCTGCCCACGGCCACACACCTCACTATGTTCCTATGGAAGATGAATTGGTCTCAACGCTTTTGCGTGTCTATGAAAAACAAACCGGACTGAAAGGTCATGAGCAAGTAATCGGTGGCGGAACCTTTGGTCGTCTATTAAAACGTGGGGTTGCCTTCGGTGCCATGTTCCCAGACTATGTGAACACGATGCACCAAGCCAATGAATTTGCGGATGTAGAAGATCTCTACCGTGCAGCTGCAATCTACGCAGAAGCCATCTACGAACTCATCAAATAAGACGCTACTCAGTCGGTACTTGCTGGCTGAGTTTTTGCTTAGAGGAGGAGAAATGGAGCAACTGGAGCGGATCAAAGAGGCCATCATGGCCGATCCACAAAACAAAGACTATACGGATAAAGGGATTGAGCCCTTGTTTGCGGCACCAAAGACTGCTCGGATCAATATCATCGGACAGGCACCTGGACTGAAAACACAAGAAGCGGGCCTCTATTGGAAGGACAAGAGTGGGGACCGCTTAAGGGAATGGTTGGGAGTCGATGAAGAGACCTTTTACCATTCGGGTCTATTTGCGGTCATTCCCATGGACTTTTATTTCCCAGGGCATGGCAAATCAGGAGATCTGCCACCTCGCAAGGGTTTTGCGGAAAAGTGGCACCCTCTGCTCCTTAAGGAGTGTCCGGATATTGAGTTGACTCTCTTGATCGGCCAGTACGCTCAAGCCTACTATCTCCATGAGAAGGTCAGTGGCAAGGTGACCGAGCGGGTGCGCCGATACAAGGACTACCTGCCCGACTATTTCCCTCTGGTCCACCCTTCGCCTCGCAATCAGATCTGGATGGCCAAGAATCCCTGGTTTAAAGCAGAAGTGGTGCCCGCTCTCCAGGATCGGGTCCAGCAGATTATAGCAGAGTTTAACACATAATAATTAGTGATATTTACAGGAGGAGGTATTCTATGGATGCATATCAAAAAGTCAAAGACAGATTAGACCAACTCGGTATTAATTTTGATGTGGTGGAACACCCACCGGCATTAACCACTGAGCAGGCCGATTCCTATATTGAAGGTCTAGAAGGGGTCCGGACCAAATCCATGTTTTTGACAAACAAAAAGAAAACCCAGTACTATCTGCTTATCATGGATGACCAGAAACCCTTGGATATGGAGGATTTCAAAGACCAAGTAGGAGCCAATCGGATCCGTATGGCTTCAACTGAATCTCTGGCAGAAAAAATGCAATTACCAGCTGGGACAGTATCTCCTTTTGGCTTGTTAAACAATGAAGAAAAGGATATTCTCGTCTATTTTGATCAGGACATTGTGTCAGAGGAAATCATGACCTTCCATCCTAACACGAATGAAAAGACGATCTTTATCAAAACCCAAGACCTATTCCGCTTTTTAGAATCTATTGATTTTAATTATGAAATACTAACCTTGCCATAGTGGCATTAAAAAGGAGAAATGATGAAAGAAATTCCATTTAATGAGTTTTTAGAAAAATACCAAGCAGGAGAAATCCAAGTTGTTGATGTCCGTGAACAGGCCGAATACGATGCCGTCCATTTGGATGGAGTGCTTTTGCTTCCTCTGTCTGAATTGCTAGATCGCTATACTGAGCTAGATAAAGATCAAGCCTATTATGTCATCTGTAAGTCGGGTGGCCGTTCAGGAAGAGCTTGTCAATTTTTGGAAGAAGCGGGCTATGATGTAACCAACGTCCAAGGGGGCATGGATGCTCTTGAATAAGAGGGGGCATCTTCCATGTCTAGTCATTGGTGAATCGAATGGCCATTGAAAAAGCCCTAAAATTTTTATATAATGGACGGGTATATCTATTTTAAGGAGACAGTATATGAAGAAACAAGATTGGCTTAATCAATTCCAAGCTGTAAATGGACGACCGGCTACAGAAGCAGAGGTTGCTCAAGCTTTAGCTACTGGTGAATTTCAAGACGAGTGGGTGGGCCAGCCTGCTCCAGCAGCTCCAAACTTTGTGGCAGCCCCAGTGGCTCCGGATCAAGTGACTCCAAACTTTGTGGGAGCCCCAGCATCTCCTGATGAGGTGGCCTCACAGTTAGGCACGATTCCAGTATGGCCGGAAGCAGAAGCACCATCAGTAGCCCCAGCTCCAGAGGCACCAGTAGCTCCGGCGCCAGGATTTACTCCAGCTCCAGAGGCACCAGTAGCTCCGGCGCCAGGATTTACTCCAGCTCCAGAGGAAGCAGTAGCTCCGGCGTCAGGATTTACTCCAGCTCCAGAGGCACCAGTAGCTCCGGCGCCAGGATTTACTCCAGCTCCAGAGGCACCAGTAGGTCAAGCGCCAGGATTTACTCCAGCTCCAGAAGCACCAGTAGGTCAAGCGCCGACACAAGCAGCTCCTCAATTTGGCTCTGCTTCAGTCAACACAGTGGGTCAACAGTTTGGGACACCTGTCCAAGGTGGGAACTTCCAACAAGCTCCTCAACAACAACCTCAACCAGGATTTGGTCAAGTGACACCTGGTCAAGGATTTGAGCAAGTAGGCTACCAAGGCCAAGCGCCAGCGGGACAACCTTACTATAGTCAATCGGTTCAACCAAATGCGTTTAACCAAACGATAGGAGGTTTCTGGTCATGGTTTGTGTCAGCTTTGATTCGTCCAACTGCTAAGCAACCGGTGAATATCTTAAACGGCTTGTTGCACTATGCTCTAACGGCTCTCTTGCTGACTATATCAGTCTTCTTAGTTGCCAACACGGTGACTTTTGGTGAAGTAGGGTTCAGCAGTTTCTTCCTCATTATGATTGCCGTCTATTTGACCTTGTATGCTTTCCAATTTGGAGGCTTCTTCGTTCGTCGTGTGGTCTTGCAAGATCAGGAGTTTGGCTATAAACAATCCTTTGATTTGTTTGCTCGCTTATCCATTTATGCCTTGCCAGGATCTCTTTTGGTCTTACTTATGACTCTTATCCGATTCTATGATGGCTTTAGCTTTTTCATCTTCCTCCTGATTGCATTATTTGGTGCAGGAACTTCTTACATCACGTATGAAGGGTTAAACAAAACCAAGTTAAAAATGGACAAGTTCTTCTTGCTCCTTGCATCCTTCACTGTGTATCTAGCCATCTTAATCTTGGTGATCATCATTGATCGCTATCTCTTGTCTCAAATCTCTATCTTCTACTTACCAATCTAAGTGAGAGGATAGAAGTGAGGAATCATAATGAAAGTAAAAATCACAACCCTTAGCTTGGCTTGCCTAGCTATTATAGCTCTAGGGGCCTGTAGTCATGATAAGGAATCTAAAAACAGCTCTATAAAAGAGCCTGCCTCTAGCAAACAGGTAGCACAGTCATCAAGTAGGAAAGTAACTAGTGCTTCTGAAGAGACCTCTTCTCAAGGAAGTCAAAAGTCTGCTAAAAAGGCAGGAGAAGTCACGGTGGATCAAGGTGTTTCCTTCAATGGCTCTTATTACAGTGTCCAAGGGAAGTCTGGTGATATCGTGATTGCTAACAAGCACTATCCCTTAGCAGCAGACTACAATCCAGGTGAGGATCCGACAGCTCTTGCGGCCTTGCACGAGTTGATTGCGGCCATGCAGGCTGAAGGTTATGCCATCAGTGATCAGTACAGTGGTTTCCGTAGTTATGAGACCCAGGTTGGCCTTTACCAAAGCTATGTGGATCAAGATGGTGTCGACGCAGCAGACCGATATTCAGCTCGTCCTGGCTATAGCGAGCACCAGACAGGTCTAGCATTTGACCTCATCGATACCAGTGGCAATCTGGTCCAAGAACCAGGCGCCAGCAAATGGTTGCTTAAGAATGCTGCCAAGTATGGCTTTATCGTCCGTTATCAAGAAGGAAAAGAAGCGAGCACTGGCTACATGCCTGAAAGCTGGCACCTTCGCTATATCGGAGAAGATGCAAAAGATGTCGCAGCCTCAGGAAAAAGCTTAGAAGAATACTTCAACTTTACCGGTGGCGACTACGAATAACAAGAAAACCGCTCTTTCAGGAAGCCTGAAGGAGCGGTATTTTTATACTGAGAAGTACAAGAAAAAACCACTGCCAAGTGGAAGTGGTTTTGATTGGTTTCTTATTTGAGACCGTATTTTTTGTTGAAACGATCCACGCGTCCATCTGCTTGAGTGAACTTTTGACGTCCAGTGTAGAATGGGTGTGAGTCTGATGAAATTTCAACACGGATCAATGGGTAAGTTTCACCTTCGAATTCAACAGTCTCGCTAGAGTACTTAGTTGAACCACTAAGGAACTTGTAACCAGTAGTAGTGTCCATGAAGACAACAGGGCGATATTCTGGATGGATATCTTTTTTCATTTTGCAATATTTCCTTTCTGCCATGGTCTCTTTCCGAGCCATAGATTGTTACTAAGCTAGTTTATCAAAAACAAAAGAGTTTGGCAAGGATTTTTACCAAATTTTTCGCGTTTTATAAAGAAAAAAGAGTGGAGGAAGCCCATTATTCAAAGATGGGATTCTCATCCACTCTAACTTACTTTATCTCCTATAAAGTGAAGTACATGTTGTAACTGTTAAACAGATCTTGACTTATTCTTGACCAGATTCGGTTGTTTGTTCCACTTGCTCCGTTTCAACAGCTTGTTCAACCTGCGCTGGTTGAGCTGGTTGTTCTGGTGTAGGAGCAGGTTCGGCTGTTTCTTGATGGTGTTCTGTTTCCTTTTTAATTTCTTTTACAGCTGTTTGGACAGTTGAAGAAGTCACACGACCGACAGATTGAGCAAATTCTTTACTTGTAGAAGCAAGTTCCTCAAATGTTTCTTTTGTGATTTTACCCCCTGACATAGCTAAGAGCCCCGTAGCTACAGTCGCAATGGCTGCTAGTAAGCAAAGAATTAAACCAAAGCCAAGTGAAATTCCAAAGCCACCAAAATTAACAGCATATTTATTAATATTGATTACATCAATAATTGAAATGATTGTTTGAATAGCTCCAATAACGATTACACCAATTGCAAAAGGTTTTTCCATAGGTTTTTCATAGTTTTTTAAACAAGAAAGAACAATGGCTCCAATTGCAAGGAAAATAATTAACCAACCATCTCCTTGGGTACCACTGACCGTCATGCTCCCCAATGCTCCAGCTGAAGCTGTGGCCCAAGGTAAAAAACTACCCAAAATTGCAGCTGCAGATGCAGCAATGATAAAAATACGATTTTTATTCATAAGTTGTCTCCTTTTTTTCTGTCTATTATAGCATATTTTTCCTTTATCTGAATAGTAAATTTTGGAAATTGCTTGATAATAGGCTTCATTCTTTAGCAATCATTCGGTATTTATCCTTTTTTGAAAAAAACAGGTGAATTATCTCTATTTTGAGATTTTTCACCTGTTTGGAATGAAATGATACCCTTATTTATTTTTAGCTACTTCCTGCATTTCACGATAGATTTGGTCATTCTCTTCTAAGGAATATGAGTTGGCGCCACTAGCTAGTGGGTGGCCTCCTCCACCATGGCGTTTAGCAATCTCGTTAATGACCAGGTTCTTACTCCGCATCCTCACACGGTAGTGTCCATCAGCTTGCTCGACAAAGATGGCCCAGAGAGTGACATCCTCGATCCGTCCAGGCGCAGCAACGATAGTAGCAGTTTCCGCATCGTTAATCTGGTATTCCTTGAGTAGGTCTTGCGTAAGGACCACTCGACTAGCTCCGTTCACATCGATCTCAAGATTGTCATATACATAGCTTTGGAGCTTGGCGATCTTAAAGCTCATGCTATCCATCTGGCGGGACAGTCCTGCAAAGTCAAAGTCAAGCTTCCGCAAGCGAGCAGCCATTTCAAAGGTACGGGTAGTGGTAGAAGGGTAGAGGAAGCGGCCCGTATCACCGACAATACCTGCATAAAGCAAGCGTGCGGCTTCAGGACTGATTTCTAAGTTATTTTCTAGGGCAAACAGAGTGATGAGCTCACTCGTTGAGCTGGAGGAGGTATCGACCCAGAGAAAATCGCCATAGGCATCGTCGTTTGGATGGTGATCAATCTTGATAAGGAAGCCACCATTTGCATACCGTTTGTCATCAATGCGAGGAGTATTGGCCGTATCACAGACAATGACCAGGGCATTTTCATACTCTTCATCTGATACGCTATCCATGCTAGCCATCCAAGCAAGAGTTGGTTCATTAAAGCCTGTTGCTAATACTTTCTTGTCAGGAAAGTTGGTCCGGATGATTTCTTTGAGCCCCACCTGGCTACCAATCGCATCTGGATCTGGATTCATATGGCGGTGAAGGATAATCGTCTGGTATGTTTTGATTTTTTCTAAAATTTCATGTGTATGTTGCATGGGTCACCTCGAGTATTTCTTCTTCAATTTTAGCATAAGAGAGAGTAGTCCAGCAACTATTTCTAATAGTTAGAGTCACCAGTCTGATAGAAACTAAGAGTCAAGAGGCCTTTTACTTTAGATTGATATTTTGGTAGAGTGGAGTAGATAGATGGATTTTTGAGAGAAATAGCATATAGTAGAAATAAAAAGTAGTGCGGAAAAAGCATAAGAGTTAGCTGTAAGATTAAAAAGCAGTAGGGATGCACTTTCAGGAGTTGCATCAGCTACAAATAAAGAGATTCAAGAAGAGAACAAGGGTGATTGACCATTTTTTGAAACAAAGCTGAGCATAATAAAGATGGCTTTTTAAATAGTCCGAGACTTCCTTTGGGATAGGTATTTTGCTAGGATGTCTTAAACTTGCTCATAGTTGATTTTAGTCTAAACACGATCATTTCCTTTCAATAAGAAAGGATTCATGCAAAATATGGGCGAAAGTGGTATAATGTCTAAAGATTAGTATTTGGAGGAAATTATGACATTAGCAAAGATTGTTTTTGCAAGTATGACAGGAAATACAGAAGAGATTGCGGATATCGTTGCAGATAAGTTTCGTGATCTTGGTGTCGAAGTAGAAGTCGACGAATGTACAACAGTAGACGCAGAGGACTTTCTTGAGGCTGATATTGCAATCGTAGCGACCTATACCTACGGTGATGGTGAGCTTCCTGACGAAATCGTAGACTTTTATGAAGACTTAGCTGGTCTAGATTTGAAGGGCAAGATCTACGGTGTTGTTGGCTCAGGGGACACTTTCTACGATGAGTTCTGTAAAGCAGTAGATGACTTTGATCGTGTCTTTGCGACGACAGGAGCTGTCAAAGGTTCTGAGTGTGTCAAAGTAGATCTATCAGCTGAAGACGAAGATATTGAAAAACTTGAAGCCTTTGCGGAAGCCTTAGTAGCAAAAGCAGGATAAGCCATTAGAATAAGAAGTGTTTGCCGAGAGCAGACACTTTTTTGCTTGCTGAATCTATTAGCTGTCCCCATAGCACTAGAAAGAAGAGCATTTTTTTGATAAAATGGGAAACAATATAGAAGGAGACCAGTATGGAATTAGGAAAGATTCGCCAAGAGATTGATGCTATTGATCAACAGCTTGTCAGCCTATTAGAACATCGAATGCAGTGTGTTGAGAGAGTGATTCGCTATAAGCAGGCCCACCAAATTTCAGTCTTGGATAAAGGGAGAGAAGAAGAGATTCTAGAGCGTGTCGCAAGTCAAGTCAAGGATCAGAGATACAAAGCATCGATCGTCGCATCCTTTCATGACCTCTTAGAAGTTTCTAGAGACTATCAAAAGAGTCTATTGTTATCAGATGAGGAAGCAGTGGATGAATAAACTACGCCTCTATCTCTTTTATACGATTGATGCTCTACTAATTGGTAGTATTGTCGGAATCATTGATACTATTTTTGGACGCCTCCTTTTAGAAATCGGAGAGCTTCGCAGTGACTATCTGCTTTTTTTACTACCATTTCTAGCACCTTGCGGACTCTTTATCACCTACCTCAATCGCAGCTATGGAGGCAAGAGTCAAAAAGGGATGGAGCTCCTCTTTGAAGTGGGTGAAGGAAAGGAGAAAGACATTCCCAAGCGCTTAATCCCTTTGACTATTCTTTCTACCTGGATGACGCATCTCTTTGGTGGATCTGCTGGTCGAGAGGGAGTGGCCGTCCAGCTTGGGGGAACAGTCGCCCATGCTCTACGAAGAGATTCCCTTGGGCCCCATGCTTCGAGGATCTATTTGGTCACTGGGATGGCAGCTGGCTTCGGTGGACTCTTTCAGACGCCTCTAGCTGCTATCTTCTTTGCTATGGAGGTCTTAGTGGTTGGGAGACTGGAGTGGCGGGCTCTCTATCCTGCGACCATTGCAGCCTTTGTTGCTAGTTGGACCTCTCACACCTTGGGGCTAGAGAAGTTTACTCAAGTTATTTCAGACAAGCTCTCCCTATCGCCTCAAGTACTCCTGCAGTTGCTTCTTTTAGGAGTGATCTTTGGGCTAACAGGCAAGCTCTTTGCCTATCTCTTGGGCAAGTTTAAACAAACTTTTGCCCACGCCTTTGTCAATCCCTATGTACGGATTGGAGTGGTCGGTCTCGGTCTGAGTGTCCTTTTGTATATCTTTGGGACAGGTCGCTATACGGGACTAGGGACCAACCTGATCTCCTATAGCTTTGCGGGAGCTGATGGGAAGAGCTTGATCACTGGGGCAGACTGGATTCTCAAGCTCCTATTTACAGTGACAACCATTGCTGCAGGCTATAAGGGAGGAGAAGTGACTCCGCTCTTTTCTATCGGGGCGAGTCTAGGGGTCTGGCTAGCACCTTTCTTTGGACTTCCGATTTATCTGGTAGCCGCCTTGGGCTATGCGGCAGTCTTTGCAGGGGCAACCTCGACGACGATCGGACCGATTCTGATTGGTTGTGAAGTTTTCGGCTTTCAGTATTGGCCAGCCTTCCTATTAGTTTGTCTGGTTGCTACCCGCCTCTTTCCAGCTTTGTCCATCTATGGGGGACAAAAAGTTTCGAAAAAGTGAGAATAGACCTTTACAAACGATTAAACTTTTGGTATCATAAACTTTGTGCGTAATGGAAGCACAAAAATACAGTTTATCCGCTGAGGGATTAGCCCTTAAGATTGACGAAGATAGGAGAATAAAATGAATCCATTAATCCAAAGCTTGACTGAAGGTCAACTTCGTACTGATATCCCTGCATTCCGTCCTGGTGATACTGTTCGTGTACATGCGAAAGTTGTCGAAGGAACTCGTGAACGTATCCAGATCTTTGAAGGCGTTGTTATCGCTCGTAAAGGTCAAGGACACACTGAAATGTACACTGTTCGTAAAATCTCTAACGGTGTCGGTGTTGAACGTACATTCCCAGTACACACTCCACGTGTAGAAAAGATTGAAGTTGTACGTTACGGTAAAGTACGTCGTGCGAAATTGTACTACCTTCGTGCATTGCAAGGTAAAGCAGCTCGTATTAAAGAAATCCGTCGTTAAGACGAACAAGGAGGCGGGAGTGATCTCGCTTCTTTTTTTATAGGTCCCCTTAGTTCAATGGATATAACAACTCCCTCCTAAGGAGTAGTTGCTGGTTCGATTCCGGCAGGGGACAGAAGTAGAAAAGAAAACACTGATTCGTCAGTGTTTTTTTGTTGGTTTATGCAAGGATGGATCTTGGTGAAAGTTCTTGTATGGTATAATAGTGGAAGAAGAGAACAATTAATTTCACTTACTGAGCAGATGTGGGCTGCCTTGAGAGGAAAATTTTCAGATGATGATGTGTCACAGTTGAAATAGTTTATAGAGCCTTATATCAGATGGGAATGTGGTAGATAGACTGAAAGGAGTAGGCCATGGGGAAAATGAATCAGTCAGCCAAGATGGGAACACCAAAGAAAGGCTCCATTGGAGCCTTAGTTGTGGGGAAATATCTCTCTGATTTTCTGGTGTACGGATCGACCATCTTCTGGATTTTCTTTCTGGTGCCAGGGTTCTTCTTGCTGAGTCTTGTCTTCTTGTTTTTCACTGGTGAGTCCAATGCAAAAGGCTCAGACTTTCCAATCTTTCTCTTTTATATCTTAATCATCCTCTTTTTCGCCCTGATCCTGGGCTTGCTTTGGCTAGGATTCAAGTATCTGAAAGGGTTTTATAGCTACCTAAGAAGTATCTTGATAAAAGATGTCAGTGATCAAGAGTTGCTGGCCAAGCTGGAGATAGCAGATGAGGGTGAGCGACTCAGGGCCTTGACTCAATGCCTAATCCATGAAAGCTACCAAGCTCAAGTACGAGTAGAGATTGTTGATGTAAGAGAAGAAAAAAATTGGGTTGTAAAGAAACAGTATCGAATGACAGTCGTCACAGACTGGGGACCTTTAAAGAATATCCCTCTCCAAGTCGTCGAAGTGGAGAAGGTGGAAAAATCGATCCATCAGGACGATGCCTTTGCAGAAATCAGACAACCAAAATGGGAAGATTAGAAAGCGTGAAATCACGCTTTTTTTGTTTGTGATAATGAAAGAATGGGATGAAATGGAGTTAGTAATAAATTAGTAAAATATTCCAGACAATTGCATATAATGAATTGATTTTTGAGGAAAGAAGGGGTAAAATTGTATTAATATAATGACTAGTTAGGAGTTTTATTATGAATGGTTTAGTTTTGGGTTTGGATATTGGTATTGCTTCAGTTGGAGTAGGTATTCTAAAAAAAGATAGTGGTGAAATTATTCACACTAATTCTCGTCTGTTTTCAGCTGCAACAGCTGACAGTAATATTGAAAGAAGAGGACATAGGGGAGGTAAAAGATTAACTCGCCGGAAGAAACATCGTAGTATTCGCCTTCATGATTTATTTGAAGACTTTGGTTTGTTAACTGATTTTTCTAAGGTGTCCATTAATCTAAATCCTTATCAACTCCGTGTACAAGGGTTGGATAATCAATTAACTAATGAAGAGTTGTTTATTGCTTTAAAGAATATTGTGAAGAGACGTGGTATTAGCTATTTGGATGATGCTTCTGAGGATGGCGGTACAGTATCGTCTGATTACGGTAAGGCAGTTGAAGAAAATAGAAAATTACTTGCTGAACAAACTCCCGGTCAAATTCAACTAGATCGTTTCGAAAAATATGGTCAGGTTAGAGGAGATTTCACTGTTGTAGAAAATGGTGAAAAACGCAGATTAATCAATGTTTTTACAACATCTGCTTATAGCAAAGAAGCTGAAAGAATTCTTAGAAAACAGCAAGAATTCAATAAAAAGATTACAGATGAGTTTATAGAGGATTATCTAACAATCCTTACGGGAAAGAGAAAATACTACCATGGACCAGGTAATGAAAAGTCACGCACCGATTATGGAAGGTATACTACTAAGAAAGATCCTGAAGGTAAGTACATTACCTTAGATAATATTTTTGGTATTTTAATTGGTAAATGTACATTTTATCCTGATGAATATAGAGCTTCAAAAGCTTCCTATACTGCTCAAGAGTTCAACTTACTAAATGATTTAAATAATTTAACTGTTCCAACAGAAACCAAGAAACTGAGTGAAGAACAAAAGAAGACAATTGTCGAGTATGCGAAAACAGCTAAAACATTAGGAGCTTCAACACTTTTGAAGTACATTGCTAAATTGATTGGTGCCTCAGTTGATCAGATACATGGATACCGTATTGATCCCAATAAAAAACCTGAGATGCATACTTTTGAAACCTATCGGAAAATGCAATCATTAGAAACAATCAGGGTGGAAGAATTACCGAGAAAGGTCTTAGATGAGCTTGCCCATATTCTAACTTTAAATACAGAGCGAGAGGGAATAGAAGAAGCAATTAACGCGACTCTAAAAGATACATTTAGTCAGGATCAAGTACTTGAATTGGTTCAATTTAGAAAAAATAATAGCAGTCTATTTAGTAAGGGATGGCATAATTTTTCTCTAAAACTCATGATGGAGTTGATTCCAGAATTGTATGAGACTTCGGAAGAGCAAATGACAATTCTTACTCGATTAGGCAAACAAAAATCTAAAGAGACATCAAAACGAACCAAGTATATTGATGAAAAAGAATTAACAGAAGAAATCTATAACCCTGTGGTAGCAAAATCTGTCAGACAAGCTATAAAGATTATCAATGAAGCAACTAAAAAATATGGTATCTTTGATAATATCGTTATTGAAATGGCACGTGAAAATAATGAGGAAGATGCAAAGAAAGAGTATATCAAGCGTCAAAAAGCAAATCTAGACGAGAAAAATGCAGCTATGGAAAAAGCGGCTTTCCAATACAATGGGAAAAAAGAATTACCGGATAATGTTTTTCATGGGCATAAGGAATTAGCTACTAAGATTCGTTTATGGCATCAGCAAGGAGAAAAGTGTCTTTACACTGGTAAGAATATACCAATTTCAGATTTGATTCAAAATCAATACAAGTATGAAATTGATCATATTTTACCTTTGTCTTTATCTTTTGATGATAGCTTATCTAATAAAGTATTGGTTCTTGCTACAGCAAATCAGGAAAAGGGACAACGTACACCGTTTCAGGCTTTAGATAGTATGGATGATGCCTGGTCTTACCGTGAGTTCAAATCATATGTAAAAGATTCTAAATTATTAGGTAATAAAAAGAAGGAATATCTTTTAACGGAAGAAGACATTAGCAAGATTGAGGTGAAACAGAAATTTATTGAACGAAATTTAGTAGATACTCGTTATTCTTCTCGCGTTGTTCTAAATGCTCTACAAGATTTTTATAAGGAGCATCAATTCGATACAACTATTTCAGTGGTACGTGGACAATTTACTTCGCAACTCAGAAGAAAATGGGGTCTTGAAAAATCTCGTGAGACCTATCACCATCATGCTGTAGATGCTTTGATCATTGCTGCATCTAGTCAATTGAGATTATGGAAAAAACAAAATAATCCTTTGGTCTCTTATAAAGCAGAGCAATTCGTGGATCAAGAAACTGGCGAAATTATTTCATTGAGTGACGATGAATATAAAGAGTTAGTATTTAAAGCTCCATATGATCATTTTGTTGATACATTGAAGTCCAAGGAATTTGAGGATAGCATTCTATTTTCTTATCAAGTAGATTCAAAATATAACCGTAAAATTTCAGATGCAACAATTTACGCAACAAGAAAAGCAAAATTAGATAAAGAGAACAAGGAATACACTTATACTTTAGGAAAAATAAAAGATATCTATGCTTTAGGGACAAAAAGTCCTTCTAAAACGAGATTTTATAAGTTTTTAGATTTATACAATAAGGATAAATCCCAATTCTTGATGTTTCAGAAGGATAGAAAAACTTGGGATGAAGTGATAGAGAAGATAATAGAACAATATCGACCATTTAAAGAATACGATGAAAATGGAAAAGAAGTTGATTTCAATCCTTTTGAAAAATATAGAATTGAAAATGGTCCTATTCGAAAATATAGTAAAAAAGGCAATGGTCCAGAAATTAAAAGTCTAAAATACTACGATAATCTTTTAGGGAAATTTGTTAATATAACTCCTTCAGAAAGTAAGAATCCTGTAGCTTTGCTTTCTTTGAATCCTTGGAGAACAGATGTATACTACAATACAGAAACAAGCAAATATGAATTCTTGGGATTAAAGTATGCAGATTTGTGTTTCGAAAAAGGTGGTTCTTACGGAATTTCAGAAGTTAAATATAATAAAATAAGAGAGAAAGAAGGAATTGGTAAGGAATCTGAATTTAAGTTTACACTATATAAGAATGATCTAGTTTTAATTAAGGATACTGAAACAAATTGTCAACAAATCTTTAGATTTTGGTCTCGGACTGGGAAGGATAATCCAAAAAGCTTTGAAAAGCATAAAATAGAATTAAAACCTTATGAAAAAGCAAGATTTGAGAAAGGAGAGGAACTTGAGGTATTAGGAAAGGTACCACCTTCTTCTAATCAATTACAAAAAAATATGCAAATAGAGAATCTTTCTATTTATAAAGTTAAAACAGATGTTTTGGGAAATAAACATTTCATTAAAAAAGAGGGTGAAGAACCAAAACTCAAATTTTAAAAAATATTTTTAAAAAAGAGTTGCAAACGCTTTTACAATGTATTATAATATTAACCGTAAGGGACGCCTTACACAGTTACTTAAATCTTGCAGAAGCTACAAAGATAAGGCTTCATGCCGAATTCAACACCCTGTCATTTATGGCGGGGTGTTTTCGTTTTGTAAAGAGGATAAAAATAATGACTTGGAGAATTGTACATGTTTGTCAGAGTGAAAAGATGCAATTAAAATTGGATAATCTTTTGATTAAGAAGATGGGCGAAGATTATATTATACCCTTGAGCGATATTTCTATCATTGTAGCAGAAGGAGGAGAAACGGTTGTAACCCTAAGATTGTTAAGCGCCTTAAGTAAGTATAATATTGCTTTGATTGTCTGTGATAACGAGCATTTGCCAACAGGTATTTACCATTCGCAAAATGGCCATTTTAGAGCCTATAAAAAGTTACAGGAACAATTGTTGTGGACGCAGGATCAGAAAGATAAATTATGGCAAATAGTGACCTACTTCAAAATAAATAATCAGCAAGATGTTCTCTCGATGTTTGAGAAAAATATTGATTGTATTCAGCTATTAGCAGATTATAAAGATCATATTGAATTTGGAGATAGAACCAATCGCGAAGGACACGCGGCAAAAGTTTATTTCAATGAATTATTTGGAAAGAAATTCGTTCGTCTTACCCAACAGGAAACTGATGTTATAAATGCAGGTCTAAATTATGGTTATGCAATTATGAGAGCGCAGATGGCGCGTATTATTGCTGGTTATGGGTTAAATCCCTTAATCGGAATTTTTCATAAAAACGAATACAATCAATTTAATTTGGTAGATGACTTAATGGAACCTTTTAGACAGATTATTGATGTTTGGGTTTATCAAAACTTACGGGATGAAGAATATTTAAAATATGAGTTCAGATTGGCCTTAACAGATACACTGAATGCAAAAATTCGTTATGGAAAAGAAACTTGTTCTGTAACAGTAGCAATGGATAAATATGTCAAAGGTTTTCTAAAATGTATATCAGATAAGGATACTAGTAAATTCTACTGTCCTATTGTTTCGAGTGTAGAATGGAGCTAAAGAAATGAGGTATGAAGCATTGAGATTATTGTGTTTTTTTGATCTTCCTATGGATACGAATCAAGAAAAAAGAATCTATCGTAATTTTCGGAAAGATCTGATTGCTAATGGTTTTGAAATGTTGCAGTTTTCAGTTTATTATAGAACGTGTCCAAATCGAAGTTTTGCTAGTAAATTCTATAAAAAATTAAGTCAAAGTAATTTGCCTAGTGGGAATGTCCGTTTACTAGCGGTTACTGAGAAACAGTTTTCTGAAATGGTTTTGATCATTGGTGGGAAAACAAAACAAGAGGAAATAGTCAGTGATAAAAAGTTGGTAGTTATATGAAAATGAACGTCAGTCATCCATACAAGGATAATATTACATTGAGTTTTGGACAATTTACTCAAGTTGTGGGTCAAGATCAACAATTAAAGTACTATATTTGGCAAATCCTGTTATGGTATTTTGGAGGAAAAAAATATAGTGAGGAAGATTTAGTCCTTTTCGAACAAAATGAACCTAAAATCTTAATAGACAATACGGTGGTTTCCCGTTCAGAATTCAGGATAATTCAATTATCGAATATTAATGATTTAATTGAACAGATGGTGTATAAAAAAGGTACGGTAGCTTATGATTATATAAAGAAAAAGATTAATACAGTGGAGATGATGGAGCAAATTGAAAATATCAATGATCATCTCGATAGGATTTCATTGCTATTAAATCAGAATTTGAATTTACAAATAGATGAAATAAACTATCATACAGAAGCGAAATATTTTAATACAGATCAACTGATTCAAAAAAATTTTCTGCCCTATTTTGGACAAAACGATAAAAATATATCCTTTGAATTTGTTGACAATAAGACAAAGTTTTTATTATTTCTTTCGATGTTGGAAGTAGTGATTACGGATCGATCTGAAAAGGTATTGCTTGTGCTCCGAAATATGGATGATTATTTATCCTATAAGGAATTCGTTGAGTGCTGTGAACACTTAGAGCGATTAACCAATCATAGTAGCATGTTATTCACTATTTCATTTCCTTCAAATGAAGGTTATCTTCATGTAACGAAAGAAGTACTAGAGGAGATTAACATTATTTCAGATTACGTTGAACATTTTTATTCTTTAGAATTTATGTATGAGCGATTTACCAATCAATATCCAATAAATCAAATACCTGATGAGCAAAATTTTTTATCCTCTATAAGAAAAATCGGACCTTATTTATTTAGTTCTGATATTCTCCATATGAGTTTATCAATTGAAGATCAAGTAGCATTGAGGATATTAAACGATTTATATCAGTATGAGGTGAAAATAGATTTCCATATTAAGCCAGTCAATACAATGTTATTAAAGTATTTAGAAGAATAGTATTGACGAGTTAGGTCTAAGACCTTATAATGGTTTTGAGCTACAAAAACCAAAATTGACGAATTTGAGGTTTTTGTACTCTCAAGATTTAAGTAACTGTACAACTGCGATCGATATGTGCCATATATCTTTTCAGTTTTTGTACTCTCAAGATTTAAGTAACTGTACAACGCCGTTACTTGTGATTTTCATTCTATATAGGTTTTTGTACTCTCAAGATTTAAGTAACTGTACAACACGCTATCATGTCAGTCATCAACACTGTTGGTTTTTGTACTCTCAAGATTTAAGTAACTGTACAACTATAACAAAATTGTCAGACCTTCTTTGAAGGTTTTTGTACTCTCAAGATTTAAGTAACTGTACAACCCGCACCGTAACCGTTATCCTTTTCGTCATGTTTTTGTACTCTCAAGATTTAAGTAACTGTACAACTTTCACCTATGACTAGCGAATCAGGTGCTAGTTTTTGTACTCTCAAGATTTAAGTAACTGTACAACGCGTAAGGTGATTTGAAATGATTTACGTTAGTTTTTGTACTCTCAAGATTTAAGTAACTGTACAACATTCAATCGCCTTACCCGTTAAACGGTCACGTTTTTGTACTCTCAAGATTTAAGTAACTGTACAACTCATAAGAGGGCTTGGTTGATCCCAATGGTGTTTTTGTACTCTCAAGATTTAAGTAACTGTACAACTGAACACCGTTCACTAAGATAGGAGCGAATGTTTTTGTACTCTCAAGATTTAAGTAACTGTACAACCTCAACCGCATCAGGAATCTGGAACGGTAGTTTTTGTACTCTCAAGATTTAAGTAACTGTACAACTTGTAAAGAAAGGAATTTGAATCCGTTCAGTTTTTGTACTCTCAAGATTTAAGTAACTGTACAACATGATTTTTTTAATTTTACTCAAGAAACGGGTTTTTGTACTCTCAAGATTTAAGTAACTGTACAACCATCAGCCGTGATTGGCTTGGTAGGTACTTGTTTTTGTACTCTCAAGATTTAAGTAACTGTACAACCGGATCAATAAGAAATTTGGTCCAAATGCAGTTTTTGTACTCTCAAGATTTAAGTAACTGTACAACAAAGATGCTTATTTTAAATCGGAATACGCTGTTTTTGTACTCTCAAGATTTAAGTAACTGTACAACGGGATGTATCCTCTGATATCACGACTACCGGTTTTTGTACTCTCAAGATTTAAGTAACTGTACAACGTCGAATACTGCCTTGGTCAAACCAATTTGGTTTTTGTACTCTCAAGATTTAAGTAACTGTACAACTGTAAGAAGCGTCTTTCAATCAGTCATTGAGTTTTTGTACTCTCAAGATTTAAGTAACTGTACAACAAGAAGTGGAAAAGAAAGATAATTGCTATAGTTTTTGTACTCTCAAGATTTAAGTAACTGTACAACTTGCAGGGGCAGCAACCACTGCAATGGGTGGTTTTTGTACTCTCAAGATTTAAGTAACTGTACAACGGAATATCATTCTCATGCAATCCACAGGACGTTTTTGTACTCTCAAGATTTAAGTAACTGTACAACCTTCAGGAAGTTCAACGACATGGAAGACAGGTTTTTGTACTCTCAAGATTTAAGTAACTGTACAACATTTGTATTACTAGTTTAGCGTAGGTTTCAGTTTTTGTACTCTCAAGATTTAAGTAACTGTACAACATCTACATCAGTTCCAACACCTTGATTGGGTTTTTGTACTCTCAAGATTTAAGTAACTGTACAACGATTCAATAAAATTTTCTTCCTGAACATCAGTTTTTGTACTCTCAAGATTTAAGTAACTGTACAACCGGGATCTGGCAACATCGAATTTGTATCCAGTTTTTGTACTCTCAAGATTTAAGTAACTGTACAACCAGTAAATGAGTACATCCGTACTAAGGGTGGTTTTTGTACTCTCAAGATTTAAGTAACTGTACAACAGGCTTGCGTGTTGGTGATATCCTCACACGTTTTTGTACTCTCAAGATTTAAGTAACTGTACAACTGCATAGTAAAATAATCTATTTCACATACAGTTTTTGTACTCTCAAGATTTAAGTAACTGTACAACACTTCCAAAATGATGTCGCCATTATCTTCTGTTTTTGTACTCTCAAGATATAAGTAACTGTACAACTCGCAAACAATCATAGTCGAGCCAGAGCCAGTTTTTGTACTCTCAAGATTTAAGTAACTGTACAACTCATCACCACCAACATGGGAGGCAAGGCAAGTTTTTGTACTCTCAAGATTTAAGTAACTGTACAACCTAATCAAAAAATTAACACTAGAGCAGGAGTTTTTGTACTCTCAAGATTTAAGTAACTGTACAATCAAATAGCAAAATGATTTTAATATATACTTCATAAACCAGCAGTCGCTATTTCCGTAGTCATTTATTGTTTTTTTAAGCTTTTATTGTTACAATATCCATATAGACAAAAAGACTGGTTTTCCAGCCTTTTTAATTGTTTTAAGAAAGGTTTTTTATGAAACGCAAATCGATTTTGTTTCTATTTTTATTCTTGCTCTCGATCGGTCTGGCCTATGAGACGCAGTCTATCACAGCTGGTTGGATGACAGGCAGTCAGTATGGAATCATTGGTATCTCTGTCCTCTTGCTCCTAGTATACGCGATTCCTGCTGTTTGGGCTCTCTTTCATTTTGCCAAGAAGTGGAAGTTGTCCTGGATTCCGGTTCTCTTTTCACTTCTAGGTGGGGGCTTTATCGCAGGTTGGTTGTCTAGTTTTGCCAATACCTATTTCCATGAGATGATTCAGGCAGTAGCGCCCAATAGCGACTTTTGGAATCAGTATGAGAGTGCCATCGCCGGCCCCCTCTTTGAGGAACCCTTCAAGTTGATTCCAATCTTCTTTGTCCTCTATTTGTTTAATGTGCGTCGGATCAAGTCCATCTTCCTTTTAGCGATTGCATCTGGTCTTGGTTTCCAGATTGTGGAGGACTTTGCTTATATCCGTCAAGATATGCCAGAAGGTTTCTCCTATGCAGTATCTGGTATCTTGGGTCGGATCATGAACGGGGTCGTATCTCACTGGGCCTACACAGCTCTTTTCATGGTGGGTCTTTTCTTGATCGTTCAAGCTACAAAAGGGCGCAAGGAATTGATGGTGACTGGTTGGTTTTATTTTGTATCTGGCTTTGGCCTTCACTTTGTTGGCAATTCACCATTTGGTCAAATCGAGACTGAACTTCCTCTTGCCATTCCATTCTTGACAGCAGTAGGACTCTTCTTGATCTACCAAGCCTACCTCACTATTCAAAGTCTGGACTAAGGAAATTAACAATAAAAAAATCGTATGTTTGAAACATACGATTTTTTTGACTTTATTTACCAAGACAGAACTGGCTGAAGAGTTGGGTGATGAGCTCGTCTGGTGCAGCATCCCCTGTGATTTCTCCAAGGATTTCCCAAGTGCGAGTCAGATCCACTTGAAGGAGGTCCACTGGCATGCCCATAGCCAGGCCTTCATTGACAGCTTGAAGGCTTTCAACAGCTTTCTCAATGAGAGAGATGTGGCGGGCATTGGAGAGGTAAGTAGCATCTTGCTCGACAAGACCAGCATTTTCAAAGAAGAGGGCATTAATCCGATCTTCGATGTGGTTGATATTTTGATTTTTAAGGACAGAAATTTTGATGTGATCTGCAGGGATTTGGTCTATTTCAATTTTCTCAGGGAGATCGACCTTGTTGAGGAGAATGATGCGGTTGCTGTCTTGTGAGATTTCCAGCAACTGACGATCTTGATCCGTCAAAGGCTCGCTGGCATTGAGGACCAGAAGGACCAGGTCGGCTTCTTTGAGGGCTTTGCGAGAGCGTTCCACCCCGATGCGTTCGACGATATCTTCTGTCTCCCGGATCCCAGCCGTGTCGACCAGCTTGAGGGGAACACCGTTGATATTGACGTATTCCTCGATGACGTCTCGGGTCGTCCCTTCGATATCGGTCACGATAGCTTTTTCCTCGCGCAGGAGGTTGTTGAGAAGGCTAGACTTGCCGACGTTTGGTCGCCCGATGATAGCAGTAGAGATTCCTTCGCGAAGGATCTTTCCACGGCGAGCTGTCTTAAGGAGATTGGTCAAGAGGGCTTCGAATTCTGTGGTCTTTTCGCGGATGATCTCGGTTGTTGCTTCCTCGACATCATCGTACTCAGGATAGTCGATATTGACTTCGACCTGGGCTAGG
This sequence comes from Streptococcus rubneri, assembly GCF_004785935.1. Classification (GTDB taxonomy): domain Bacteria; phylum Bacillota; class Bacilli; order Lactobacillales; family Streptococcaceae; genus Streptococcus; species Streptococcus rubneri. Next base: position 419,302 of record NZ_SRRP01000001.1, read on the forward strand.
GTATTGAGGATTTCTTGGCGGGTGTTGTTAATGAGGTCAGATAAATTTCCATCCAACTGCTTAACGGCATTGTTCATAGCCTTGTCGGTCTTGGCGCGGATAATATCCATGACCGCCTCAGCCTGGGTCAAATCGACACGACCGTTGAGGAAGGCCCGCTTGGTAAATTCACCAGGCTCAGCCAGACGAGCGCCTTCGCGGATGACCAATTGCAGGATTTCGTTGGTCACAGCAATCCCACCGTGAGTGTTGATTTCGATGATGTCTTCTCGCGTGAAGGTTTTAGGAGAGCGCATGGCTCCGACCATGACTTCATCCAGAATTTCATCCTTATCTGGATCCACGATGTGGCCGTAGTTGAGGGTATGGCTGGCAACCTTGGTCAAATCTCTACCTTTGAAGATCTTTTGTGCAATCTTAAAGCTGTCTGTCCCGCTCAAGCGGACAATGCCGATGGCCCCCTCACCGAGAGGAGTCGAGATCGCAGCGATAGTATCAAATTCTCTAGTAATCATGTATCTTCTCTTTTCCTGTGTATTCCCTTCTATTCTATCGTAAACTAGCAAGAGGGGCAAGATTTTGCTTTTAGAAGGAGAAGTTGAAAAGGTTTTCAGTTAAGTAGTGAAATCTGTCGGCCGATATGCTATACTAAATATGAATAGAAATGGAGGTCTAAGATGGTAAACCTAAAAGAACAGGTAGGCATTAAGGCGGCTGAGTTTGTTACAGACGGCATGATTGTCGGTCTTGGTACAGGGTCAACTGCTTATTATTTTGTGGCTGAATTGGGACGTCGCATCAAAGAAGAAGGCTTGCAGATTACAGCTGTAACGACCTCAAGCGTGACCTATGAACAGGCAGAAGGCTTGGGAATTCCTCTCAAAGCGATCGATGATGTCGAAGTGGTGGACTTGACCGTTGATGGTGCGGACGAAGTAGACCCTGCTTTGAACGGCATCAAAGGTGGTGGCGGTGCCCTCTTGATGGAGAAAATCGTTGCGACCAACTCAAAAGACTGCATCTGGATTGTCGATGAATCAAAACAAGTGGAGACGCTTGGTGCCTTTAAACTACCAGTAGAAGTGGTTCAATACGGAGCAGAAAATCTTTTCCGTCATTTTGAAAAGAAGGGCTATTCACCAGCTTACCGTGAAAAAGACGGCCAGCGCTTTGTGACTGATCAAGGGAACTTTATCATCGATTTGGATTTGAAAGTGATCCCAGACGCTGAAGCCTTGGCAGAAGAGTTGGACCGCACTGTCGGTGTTGTCGACCATGGCCTCTTCTTAGGAATGGTTTCAAAAGTCATCGTAGGGACACCAGAAGGTCCAAAAATCATTAGCAAATCACTTTAAAAAGGGCTTTTTGTCCTTTTTTCTGAGGATATAAAACTTATTTATAAAATTTTATATGAAAGCGTTACATTTTCAAAAAATTGTGTTATACTGTAGTCAGTTTAAATTATAAAGGAGACATTCAATATGCCAAAATTTAATCGTATGCATTTAGTGGTTTTGGATTCAGTAGGGATCGGAGCAGCACCAGATGCTAATAACTTTGTCAATGCTGGTGTACCTGACGGCGCATCTGACACACTTGGAAACATCTCAAAAGCAGTTGGTTTGAATGTACCAAACATGGCAAAACTTGGTCTTGGAAATATTCCTCGTGAACAAGCCTTGAAGACTGTTCCGGCTGAGAGCAATCCAACTGGTTACGCTACGAAGTTAGAAGAAGTCTCTCTTGGAAAAGATACCATGACAGGTCACTGGGAAATCATGGGTCTTAATATTACAGAACCGTTTGATACTTTCTGGAATGGATTCCCAGAAGAAATCTTGACAAAAATCGAAGAATTCTCAGGTCGCAAGGTCATCCGCGAAGCCAACAAACCTTATTCTGGTACAGCAGTTATCGATGACTTCGGACCACGCCAAATGGAAACTGGCGAGTTGATCATCTATACATCAGCTGACCCAGTTCTTCAAATCGCAGCTCACGAAGACATCATTCCTTTGGATGAACTCTACCGTATTTGTGAATATGCTCGTTCCATCACTTTGGAACGGCCAGCTCTTCTAGGTCGTATCATTGCTCGTCCTTACGTTGGTGAGCCTGGAAACTTCACTCGTACGGCTAACCGTCGTGACTTGGCTGTTTCACCATTTGCTCCAACTGTTTTGGACAAATTGAACGAAGCTGGTATCGATACCTATGCAGTTGGTAAGATCAACGATATTTTCAACGGTGCTGGTATCAACCACGATATGGGTCATAACAAATCAAATAGCCACGGTATAGATACCTTGATTAAGACCATGGGACTTCCTGAGTTCCAAGAAGGCTTCTCATTTACTAACTTGGTAGACTTTGATGCTCTTTACGGACACCGTCGTAATCCACATGGTTACCGTGATTGCTTGCATGAGTTCGATGAGCGCTTGCCAGAAATCATTGCAGCCATGCGTGAAGACGATCTCTTGATGATTACGGCTGACCATGGTAACGACCCAACATATGCTGGTACTGACCATACTCGTGAATACATCCCATTCTTGGCTTACAGTCCATCTTTCAAAGGTAGTGGCTTGATTCCAGTTGGACACTTTGCGGATATCTCAGCTACTGTGGCGGACAACTTTGGTGTTGAGAAAGCCATGATCGGAGAAAGCTTCTTAGATAAATTGGTTTAAGATGATGCGCTTTGCTCTCCTCGTAAGAGGAATCAATGTTGGCGGCAAAAACAAAGTGGTCATGGCGGATCTGCGTCAGCAGTTGACGGAGCTGGGATTGGAACAAGTGGAAACCTACATCAACAGTGGCAATATCTTCTTTACGACGGATCTTTCTCGGTCTCAGTTAGTAGAGTGCCTGTCGATCTTCTTTGAAACACACTATCCCTTTATTGAACGCTTTTCTCTGCTGAGTCAAGAAGACTATGAAGCAGAATGCGCAAACCTACCGCAATGGTGGACAGAAGAGATGGCTCGCAAGGATGTGCTCTTTTACACCGAGGGCTTGGATAGGGAATCCGTAGAAGAGAAGTTGCTTGCTTTGAAGCTAGGGGATGAAGTGCTTCACCTTGGCAAAAGAGCGGTTTTCTGGGGCAAATCCTCAGAAGAAAGCTACGCTAAAACCGCCTACCACAAACATCTGATGAAGATGCCTTTCTATCGTCAGATCACTATTCGCAACGCTAACACCTTTGACAAAATTGGTAGATTACTTAAGAAATAAAAGGAGAAACACAATGACATTATTAGCAAAAATCAATGAAACAGCCGCATTTTTGAAGGGCAAAGGAATTGAAGCTCCTGAGTTCGGCTTGATTCTTGGTTCAGGTCTTGGAGAATTGGCTGAAGAAATCGAAAATGCAGTCGTAGTAGACTACTCTGACATTCCAAACTGGGGTCAATCCACAGTAGTCGGACACGCTGGTAAATTGGTTTATGGTGATCTTGCTGGACGTAAAGTCTTGGCTCTTCAAGGTCGTTTCCACTTCTACGAAGGAAACCCATTGGAAGTAGTGACTTTCCCAGTTCGTGTCATGAAAGTTTTGGGATGTGAAGGAGTGCTTGTAACCAACGCTGCTGGAGGTATCGGCTTCGGTCCTGGTACCTTGATGGCTATTACTGACCACATCAATATGACAGGTCAAAACCCATTGATCGGTGAAAACTTGGATGACTTTGGTCCACGTTTCCCTGATATGTCGAAAGCTTACACTCCAGAATACCGTGAGACTGCTCATCAAGTAGCAGACAAATTGGGCATTAAACTGGATGATGGGGTTTATATCGGTGTGACAGGTCCAACTTATGAAACTCCAGCTGAAATCCGTGCGTATAAGACTCTTGGTGCAGATGCTGTCGGTATGTCAACTGTTCCTGAAGTCATCATTGCGGCTCACTCTGGTTTGAAAGTTCTTGGTATTTCATGTATTACCAACTTTGCGGCTGGTTTCCAAGAAGAGCTCAACCACGAAGAAGTAGTGGAAGTGACTGAGCGCGTCAAAGGAGACTTCAAAGGATTGTTGAAAGCGATTCTTGCTGAATTGTAAAAAAGATGGAAAGAATTGTGAGAACCATCCAAGCAATTCCCTATAAACTGAGAATAGTCCTAGTAGCTTGTCTGCTAGGGCTTGTTTCGGGTTTAGCGGGTATCTTTCTTCATTCCCTTTTAGAGTTAGTGGAAGGATTGGCTTTTGGTCGTTCAGAGCACCAGTCTGGCTTCTTGATAGATGGAGTGGCGCCTTCACGAATTTGGCTCAGCCTGTTTCTTGTTGGTGCCAGCTCAGCCTTGGTCTGGTATCTCCTCCAGCGAAAGGGAAACATTCTTTCTATCAAGGGCCAGATGAAGGAGGAGCCTTCCCTTCATCGTGTTCATTTCTGGAAGCAGATGCTCCATTCCACCTGGCAAATCATTGCCGTAGGAGCTGGTGCACCAGTTGGAAAAGAAGGGGCACCACGGGAGATTGGGGCCTTGTTGGCATCTCCCCTTGGACGAGTACTAGACTTATCGTTTCAGGACCGCATGTTTCTGATTGCTTGCGGGGCTGGCGCAGGCTTGGCAGCGGTCTACCAAGTGCCACTAACCAGTGTCTTTTTTATCTTTGAAACCTTGGGGCTGGCATTTTCGATAAAACGCTTTGTCTTGGCCGGGATTACTACTTATGTGGCTGCTTATACAGCAGGCTGGGTCATCTCAGATCGGGCCCTCTACCAAGTGTCTGAAATAACTTGGTCACCTACTGTCTTATGGCAGATGGTTATCTTAATTGCCTTCCTGACTCCAGTCGCCGGGCTCTTTGCCCGTTTGACAAAGAAGGCCTCCAATCATCGAATCAAGGACAAACGAATTCTCATCACTTTGCCATTAGCATTTGTTTTCCTAGCTAGTCTCGCAAGCTTTCAGCCCCACCTGCTCGGAAATGGGCGGATGATGGCTCAGGAAATTCTCAATGGGCCCACATGGCAGACGATTCTTGTCCTGTTTACCCTAAAAGCCATAGTTGTTCTGCTTACCTTTTGGGCCGGGGCCTATGGAGGGACTCTGACCCCTTCCTTTGCACTGGGAATAGCAGGAGCAGCCCTCATCTCTTTGTTACTTGGTGTTGGAAATGCACCAGCTTTCTTGCTCCTGGGTTCGGTTATCTTCTTGACAGTGACCTTAAAAGGGCCCTTATCTGCGACGGGCTTGGTCCTTGGGTTTACTGGACAAGGGTTAACAGCTCTTCCCTATCTCCTACTAACTGCCATTGTCACCTTTGGCTTGACCCAGGGGTTTGATCGTCTCATGGGGAGAAAAATCAAGGTGTCTCCAGCTAGATAAGATTCAGTAGTTATTATGTAGGGGATTTAATCTACAAGCTAGATGAAACCTATCTTCTTATGGTATAATTTAAGTAAGCATAAAAAGGAACCAGGCTTGTAGGGGCTGGAATAAACCCCACTTTTGATGGCTGGCCTCTATGATGAATTCGGAAAGCTAGAGTTTGTGTTGCGATTTGAACACGAGCGGAAAGCTTTTCTAAAAAATACACACTGAAAGGTAGAGCATGTGTTCAGATTTGAACACGAGCGGAAAGCTTTTCAAAACACTCAATAAAAAAAGAAAGGATGGGTTAACCGTATTCTCTGAACTGAATACGGGCGGAGAACTGTGTAAAAAAGATAAACTGTCTAGCATCTGCGATGCGTCGTCAGTTTCCTATTTTTACTTTGCCTCTTTAACGCCAATTCTAAAAAAATAAAAAAGAAAGGTAGAGCATGTGTTCTGATTTGAACACAAGCGGAAAGCTCGGAAAATAGATAATCTGACTGAGAAATCAGGATTTCTCGTCAGATTCCTAATTTTCAGTCGCTTTCTGGTCGCTCTTTGTATCATAAACTATGTCTATCCATATTGCTGCTAAGCAAGGTGAAATTGCTGATAAAATTCTCCTTCCTGGAGATCCTCTTCGTGCGAAATTTATCGCTGAGAACTTTTTAGAAGACGCTGTTTGCTTCAATGAAGTTCGGAACATGTTTGGTTACACTGGTACCTACAAGGGTCATCGTGTTTCTGTCATGGGTACTGGAATGGGGATGCCATCCATCTCTATCTATGCACGTGAGTTGATCGTAGACTACGGCGTGAAGAAATTGATCCGTGTGGGTACCGCTGGTTCTTTAAACGGCGATGTCCACGTTCGTGAATTGGTCTTGGCGCAAGCTGCCGCAACCAACTCAAACATCATCCGCAATGACTGGCCACAATACGATTTCCCACAAATCGCTAGCTTTGATCTTTTAGACAAGGCTTACCACATTGCCAAAGACCTTGGTATGACCACTCACGTCGGAAATGTCTTGTCATCAGACGTTTTCTATTCAAACTATGGTGAAAAGAACATCGAGCTTGGTAAATGGGGTGTCAAAGCTGTAGAAATGGAAGCAGCAGCTCTTTACTATCTTGCTGCCCAACACCATGTGGATGCCCTTGCCATCATGACCATTTCTGATAGTTTGGTCAATCCAGATGAGGACACGACTGCAGAAGAACGTCAAAATACTTTCACAGACATGATGAAAGTTGGTCTTGAAACCTTGATTGCAGACTAATGACAGAATACCTTCATGATGAGTGGCTCTACGACCTTCAGACCTACCAGTATAGTCGGGCCCTTCGCTCTGCTAAGAAGCAGAAGAGCTTGCCAGAGCTGGTCTTGACCTTATTGCAGTTAATGACCGAGCGTCGAGAGCTCAATATCCAACCAATCATGAACCAAAAGTTGAGAACCGAATTGCTAGATGCAACAGGTTTTCAGCTTTTTTGGCATGAGGACCCAGAAGAGGAACAGTTGGCTAACTACCTGTATGATTTAGAGGCCAAGCTTCGCAACGAGCAGATCATCGACTTCATTCGGGCGGTGAGTCCTGCTATTTATCGGATCTTTATGCGCTTGATTAAGTTGCAGATCCCTGATATTGCAGACTACATCCACAACTCCAAGGAGTCTAGCTATGACCATTGGAGGTTTGACAAGATCCGGGCCTCTGACAATCCAGCCTTGCAACAATTCCATAGTGAGAGTGCGGTCAATTCGTCCAGTTTGACGGAGTTGATCTTACACTTGGACTTGCCGGATTCCACTAAGGATGCGGCCAAGCAACTGCGGGAGTTGGAGAAATCTGTCCGCAATCCTCTAGCTCACTTGATCAAACCCTTTGATGAAGAGGAACTCCACCGGACGACTGGATTCTCCTCTCAGCATTTTATGGAGCTCTTGGTGAGTTTGGCTCAGGATACGGGGATTGTTTACCAGCGAGAACCTTTTTACTTTGACCAGGCCAATGCTGTTATCGAGGCACTCTTGTAAGGAGGAAGACATGGATAAACTGAAAGAGTTGCAAGAAATCATTGATCAGAGTCAACGGATCGTCTTTTTCGGTGGGGCAGGCGTCTCTACAGAATCCAATATTCCAGATTTTAGGAGTTCGGACGGCGTCTATAGCGTCACATTGGGGCGCCATTTTACTGCAGAACAACTGGTCTCTCATACCATGTTTGAGCGCTATCCAGAGGACTTTTTCGACTTCTATAAGAAATACTTGCTCTATCCAAATGCCAAGCCCAATGCAGCCCATCGCTATCTGGCTTGGCTGGAAGAGACCGGTAAGCTCAAGGCAGTGGTGACGCAAAATATTGATAGTCTCCATGAAATGGCAGGGTCTAAAAAAGTCTTGAAACTCCATGGTAGTGCCGACCGTAATTACTGTACGAGTTGCCAGCGATTTTATGATTTAGAGTCCTTTCTAGCTTTGGAAGGGACTGTTCCACACTGTCTGGACTGTGGTAATGTCGTCAAGCCGGATGTAACCCTCTACGAGGAACCTCTCGATATGGACGTCTTTAGCCAAGCAGCCCAAGCCATCCGAGAGGCAGATCTGCTGATTATCGGTGGTACCTCCCTTGTTGTTTACCCAGCAGCCAGTCTGATTCAGTATTTCCAAGGGAAGCACCTAGTCGTCATCAATAAGACTAGCATCCCGCAAGACAAACAGGCAGACCTGGTTATCGAAGGAAAAATCGGGCATGTCTTCTCTCAATTGAAACAATAAAAGAACACCTGAAGGAAGTAGAAGTTTACTTCTTTCAGGTGTTTTATTGTGCTTGTGTAGCTGGTTAGTCCTTATTTATCAAATTGGACTTCCTCAAGTAAGTATTCGATAAATTTTTCACCCATCTTAGAGAGGCTAGCTTTCTCGTGTTGGATGTAGACTAGCTCGATTGGGTCATCGATATCTAGTGGGATGGAGACGATATTGTCTCCGTTGAGGTTGCTATTAAGGATCCCGGTCGCAATGGTGTAGCCGTCCAGACCAATCAAGAGATTGAAGAGGGTAGCACGGTCGCTGACGACGATGGACTTTTTGTGATGCTCTTGGGAGAGGATCTCTTCTGAGAAGTAGAAGGAGTTGTGGGTCCCTTGGTCATAGCTGAGATAAGGGAAGTCTTCTAGATCTTCTAATTTCACCACCTCTTTGTTAGCTAGAGGGTTAGTCTTGCTGACGAAGATATGAGGTTGGGCAGTGAAGAGATGGGTTGCCTTGAGGTGGCTGTCATCCAGCATTTTTGAAAGGACATCCCGGTTATAGCCATTGAGGAAGAGGACACCGATTTCACTACGGAAGTTCTTGACGTCATCGATGATTTCCCAGGTTCTGGTCTCCCGTAAGAAGAGCTCGTATTTCTCCATATCGCTTTTCTTGAGGAGAGAGACGAAGGCTTCGACTACGAAGGCATAGTGCTGGGATGATACGCTAAAGAGCTCCCGGTTGGCTACTGGATTTTTATAGCGTTCTTCTAAGAGTTGGGTCTGCTCCACGACTTGACGGGCATAAGAAAGGAACTCCATCCCATCCTTAGTCAGAGTGATCCCCTTGGGATTACGGATGAAGATATCAATCCCCATTTCTTTTTCCAAGTCCCGCACAGCATTGGACAAACTTGGCTGGGTGATGAAGAGTTGCTTGGACGCCTCATTCATAGAGCCTGTTTCGACGATTTTGATAATGTAATGTAATTGTTGGATTCTCATGCTTATATTTTAACATACTTTTGACAGAAAATCCTAGCTGGTATCGGTCTATAGAAGGATTTTTCCCTCTAAATCAGGTTTAGAATTGTAGGATTGATTGCCCTTTGATAGAATGATGGAAAAGACTAGCTTTGGAGGCCTTATGAAAAGAATTGCTCACTGGTTCAAAAAATGGAACCAGGAACTGGAGACTAAATTTTTAGCCAGTTTAGTAAAGATGAACTTTTTGACCAACTTACTGTTTTTTCTTAGCTTGTCTGCTTTCCTTGTAATCAGAAGCTTATCAGCCAATATCCATGATTTGGGTTTTTGGAATGCTACTTTTGGTAGCGCAATTTACATTGGTGCAATTATTCTATTTGTTCTAGGGATTAGTTATTTTGTTCCCAATATCTTTGTGCTTCTGTATGTTATTTTTAGATGGTCTACGATTCAGTCCCAGACTTTGGAAAAGGAACTGGTCGGTGTCTACGATAAGAAAGAAGCGCAAAGAATTAAACGAAGAGTCAACAATCGCAAGTACTTTGTGATCCTTTGGATAGGAGTCTTTGGCTGTATCTTGGAATCCTTCTTCATTTATCAGGTAAAGGATTTGACGAGTTCTGATTGGACCCAGCAGCTCATCAATGAGCAGAAGCATACCATGATTTGGTCGGATGCTCTCCCGACGATTCTTACTTTGGCATTGATTTCCTTCCTAGCTCTTGTCATTTATTCTTATAGGGATGCCAATTCCTTGTCCCCACTTTTGAATATCTTTTGTATCAGTGGGATTTTGATGGGTTTGGTGCTAGTAGTGGTATTTGACATCCAGGTGCAAGTCATCGGTTGTCACACGGTCTTCTGCTTGGTTTATTCCATTAGCCTCCTGAGGACTCGGATGAAGGAGTGGCAGGGAGAGCAGGATCCAAATAGGGTCTATGACAATCCAATTCTTCAGCGCTTTCACACCATTCTCAACCAATCCAAACATTGGCCTTGGTTGGCAGTCGTCTTTGCCCTACCTTTGTTAGCAGTATTGGTCATGGTCCTCATGCTCTTTGGTCAACGACCTGATAGCTTGATCAAGGCCTGGACCAATACAGCAGATTGGACCTTCTCGGAAAAGATTCCTCCTCAGAATCTTATTATTGATGAGCATTACCTCTGTACAGTCGCAGCTGGTGGCCATGAAAAGGTGGTCAAGCCCCAACGGATGGGCATCCGCCATGGTCATCCTGTTGTCGTCAATCGCCAGCTCTGTATTGCCAATGCCTTTGAGCAGGTGCTAGAAGAAAAGACGCCAGGTTTCCATCGTTTCCTACGTCGTAATTATGACCGCTATGGCTATCCCTTTGCCAAACATATCAAGAAGAAATGGGCCATGGATGTCATTTACTATCTGATGAAGCCCCTGGAATGGATTTTCTTGTTGGTTCTCTACTTGGTCGATCTCAAGCCAGAAAATCGCATCGCTTTACAGTATATCCCACCGGTACCAGAAGGGTTTTCTCCTGAGACAGATGGGAAATGAGCGGAGCCATCAGTCTTCTACTTGACAAGCGACAAGGAGCGCGATATAATGAGACAAATTCAACCTTTAAGGGGCCCAGAGAGACCTGCAAGGAAAGACAGAAAAAAGATTAGCGGACCGATTCTAGCTGATCGTTTGTAGGACCTTGCTTTTGCGAGGTCTTTTTTGCTGGAAGAAAGAAGAGGAAACCAATGGTCAGTGACAGCTGTAAGAAACGGTTTGGAAAAATCATGATGGAAGACATGGAGTTAATCGCTCAGGAAGAAATTGCGCCACGGATTTTTTCAATGGTCTTAAAGGGGAAAATGGTGGAGCAGATGCTACCGGGGCAGTTTCTCCATATCCGCGTACCGGATGACTCCAAGCTCCTTCGCCGTCCAATTTCTATCTCAGAGATTGATCCAGACAGCCAGACCTGTCGCCTCATCTATCGGTTAGAAGGAGGCGGAACGGCCATCTTTTCTCACTTGCCTGTCGGTAGCTTCCTCAGTGTCATGGGCCCTCAAGGAAATGGCTTTGACCTAAAAGAGCTTGGTCAAGGGGCGCGTGCCTTGATCATTGGTGGCGGGATTGGTGTTCCTCCTTTGGTCCAAGTGGCTAAACAGCTACATGAGCAGGGAGTAGAAGTCCATTCTGTTCTTGGATTTGCCAATAAAGAAGCGGTGATCCTCGAAGAAGAATTGAAGCAGTACGGCCAAGTCACCATTACAACAGACGATGGTTCTTATGGTACCAAAGGCTATGTTTCTATGGTCATTGATCAGATGGACCAGGAGTTTGACGCTATCTATTCTTGTGGGGCACCTGGCATGCTCAAATATGTCAATACCAAATTCCATGACCACCCTCGTGCCTATATTTCCATGGAATCGCGTATGGCCTGTGGGATGGGTGCTTGCTATGCCTGTGTGGTGCATCTAGAAAATGAGAGCCAAGCAGCCAACAAGCGCGTGTGTGAAGACGGTCCAGTCTTTGAAACTGGTACGATTGTGATGTAGGGAGGAAAGTATGACAAGTAATCGATTAGCTGTATCCTTACCAGGATTAGACTTGAAAAACCCCATCATTCCGGCTTCTGGCTGTTTTGGCTTTGGTCAGGAATATGCCAAATACTATGATTTAGACCTGCTTGGATCCATTATGATCAAGGCGACAACCGCTGAGGCTCGCTTTGGAAATCCGACACCACGTGTCGCTGAGACCCCTGCAGGCATGCTCAACGCCATTGGACTCCAAAATCCAGGCGTAGACGTGGTCTTAGCAGAGAAACTCCCTTGGTTGGCCGAGAATTACCCGGACTTACCGATTATTGCCAATGTTGCCGGGTTTTCCAACGAAGAATATGCGACGGTATCTCGGAAGATTTCTCAAGCGCCAAATGTCACAGCCATTGAACTTAACATCTCCTGTCCCAATGTGGACCATGGCAATAATGGTCTCTTAATCGGTCAGGTTCCTGAGTTGGCCTATGATGCAGTTAAAGCTGCGGTAGAAGCTTCGTCGGTCCCTGTCTATGTTAAGTTGACTCCTAGTGTGGCTGATATTACCCAAGTAGCCAAGGCTGCAGAAGATGCAGGAGCTAGTGGCTTGACCATGATTAACACTTTGGTCGGGATGCGCTTCGACCTCAAGACTGGCAAACCGATCATTGCAAATGGTACGGGAGGGATGTCAGGACCAGCTATCTTCCCAGTGGCCTTGAAACTCATCCGCCAAGTAGCCCAATCCACCAACCTGCCCATCATTGGAATGGGCGGTGTAGATTCAGCAGAAGCAGCGATTGAAATGATGATTGCTGGTGCCTCTGCGATTGGGGTTGGGACGGCTAACTTCACAGATCCTTATGCATGTCCGACCATTATCACAGACTTACCAAGGGTTATGGACCAGTATGGTATTGATAGCCTGGAGGATTTACGAAAACATGTTCGTGAAAATCTATTATAAAGATTATCATTAAAATAAAAAATACCTGCTGGCTACAACCCCAACAGGCTACTGAGTAAGCTACAACTGAAACAACCCTTCCTCAGCATAGCAAAAATTTTACAGGAAAATCGGATCTTCGTCAAGATTTTGACATGTTTGTGAATCTTCCCTAGTCGAAAGGTGAAAAAAACAGATTGAATCCGAACGTTTTACGAATAATTCTTGACTTTTCTTTCATATCGTACTACAATGTAGAAAAACCTTTAAAGTGGTCCAGAGAGGCTCCTAAGGTCTAGACGGTGAATCAGGGTAGATACTACCTAATTTTCGTGTAACCTTGCCTCGGGCAAGGTTTTTTTGTGGAAAAAATGTCAGCCATAAAAAGGAGAAACCCATGCGTGAAGAACGTCCCATCATCGCCCTTGACTTTCCAGCTTTTGAAGATGTCAAAAACTTTTTAGAACATTTCCCAGAAGATGAAAAACTTTTTGTAAAAATCGGAATGGAATTTTTCTATGCAGTTGGCCCAGAAATTGTTCACTATCTGAAAGGTCGTGGCCACAGTATTTTCTTGGACCTAAAATTGCACGACATCCCAAATACGGTTAAGTCAGCTATGTCTGTCCTTGGCACCTTCGGTGTAGATATGGTAACAGTTCATGCAGCCGGTGGTGTAGAGATGATGCGCGAAGCTAAAAAAGCACTTGGACCAGGAGCCAAATTGGTGGCCGTAACTCAATTGACTTCTACCAGTGAAGAGGATATGCGGGATTGCCAAAACATCCAAACCACTGTCCAAGAGTCAGTTGTTAATTATGCCCGCAAGGCGCAAGAAGCAGGCTTGGATGGCGTAGTCTGCTCAGCTCATGAAGTAGATTTGATCAAGAAAGCTACATCAGAAGAGTTTGTCTGCGTAACCCCAGGGATCCGTCCTGCAGGAGCAGAAATTGGTGACCAAAAACGGGTCATGACCCCACAAGAAGCCCATGCTATCGGTTCAGACTACATCGTGGTTGGACGCCCGATCATTCAAGCAGAAAACCCATGGGATGCTTACCATGAGATTAAGAGACAGTGGAATGCGTAAGAGCTACTAAAAGTGAAACTTTTGTAGCTCTACGGGAAGTCCTATGGGACCTTCCCTAACGCATTCACTAGATCTCAGAAGAGAAAATGATCGTTTCTCTTCTGAGATCGTCGGAATAATAATCGCCAGTAAAAGTAAAACTTCTGTAGTTCTACGGGAAGTCCGATAGGATCTTCCCTAACGAGTTCACTAGATTTAGAGGATAAAAATAATCGTTTTATCCTCTAAATCGTCGGAATGAACAGAGCCCGATAGGGCCTTCCTAAACTATTCACTAACTTAGTTGAAAGAAAATTATCGTTTCTTTCAACTAAGTGTCGGAACTAAAAAAGTCCGATAGGATCTTCCCTAACGCATTCATTAGAATAAGGGAGTACACTGTTCTAACTCGAGCTTTTTGTTTCTATTTCCCTATCATTTAAGTTATTCAAATCATTCGTTGATTTAAATCGTATTCGATTAAAATCGTAAAAAGGAGTTATCATGTCATTAGCTAAAGATATTGCCAGCCATCTTCTAAAAATTGAAGCTGTTTATTTGAAACCAGAAGAGCCTTTTACTTGGGCTTCTGGGATCAAGTCCCCTATTTATACGGATAACCGAGTGACCCTCGCTTATCCTGAAACTCGTACCCTGATTGAGAATGGCTTCGTGGACAAAATCAAGGAAGCCTTCCCAGAAGTTGAGGTCATTGCTGGAACGGCAACTGCGGGGATTCCTCATGGTGCCATTATTGCTGACAAGATGAACCTGCCTTTTGCCTACATCCGTAGCAAACCAAAAGATCATGGCGCTGGTAATCAAATTGAAGGCCGTGTTCCAAAGGGGCAAAAGATGGTTGTGGTTGAGGACTTGATTTCTACTGGTGGTTCTGTTCTGGATGCTGTCGCAGCTGCGAAGCGTGAAGGAGCAGATGTCCTTGGTGTAGTAGCCATCTTCACCTACCAATTGGAGAAGGCAGATAAGAAATTTACAGAGGCTGGAGTTCAACTCGAAACCTTGTCCAACTACACAGAATTGATTCATTTGGCAGAAGAACAAGGCTACATCACTTCGGAAGGCTTGGATTTGTTACGCCGTTTCAAGGAAAACCAAGAAACTTGGCAAGACTAAAGAAAACATGATAGAAGGGCCTTTAATGGGCTCTTCTTTTGTTTAAGTAAAGGAAAGAGAAATGATGCAGCTTGAAAGACGCACTCGTCTGAGTGTAGAAGAAAAGAAGCAGTGTGAACAACTTGTTCGTGGCTGTCACAAAATTGACCAGACCTATCGCTTGCCCTATTTAGATAATCTCTACAATACGGATCCCTCTATGTCTTCTTTCATCCTAGCACTAGTAGAGGATCAGCTGGTTGGATTTTTGTCCATCTATGCGGATGAACCCAAAGAGGCGGAAGTGCAGCTCTTTGTTACTCCTCTTTTTCGTAGACAAGGAATTGCTCGTTCCCTGTGGGATGATTTCATGGACTTGGCCCAGGACTATCAGCTAGAAGACCGTCTGTATGTATCAGAGGTTCGGTTTTTGGAGCAACATCCGGATTTACTTAGCCATTTCCATTTAGTGGAGGCAGAGGAGGAAGACCACGAACTATGGTTGGAGGCACCTTGTCAAATCTCAAACCTTGAGGAGAGAGAAGGTCTGATGGTGTTGGAAGCTCAGGAGTCCATTATCCCAGAGATTGCTCGCTTTCAATCCAGGGCTTTTGAGACGGATGTAGAGTATGCCCTCAAATATGCGACAGAGTCCTTAGAGGTGGAGGATACGCGGCTCTTTGTATTGCGTGACCAAGAGCAAGTACTTGCTTCTGTTACGGTGGATCTATCTCAGGGAACGACCTATTTCTTTGGATTAGTCGTTGACCCGGATCATCTCCGCAAAGGGTATGCGCGCTATCTCTTACGAAGTGTGATGAATCAGATGGCTGAAGAAGTCCAGCAAAAGTTTCAGATAGTTGTCGAAAAAGAGAACCAAGCTGCTCTCAGTCTCTATCTAGGGCTTGGATTTACCATCCAAACAGAAGTCCTCTATTTGATGGAAAGCTGATAGAATCCAGCAGAATCAGCATTTTTTTGCTATAATGGTCCTATGTTAGTGAAAAGTAAAAATATCCTATTTGGGGTGCTCCATCTGGTTATGTTGCTCCTGATGGTGCACTGGTTTATCATTAGCGTCGTCTATCTCAAAGACATTTCGTGGTTGGCGCTGATAGCTGGAGGATTCGTCTTTCTGCTAGGCTATTTTGGCCGTTCTTCCATCACAAGAGCTTTTAACTGGTTAATGAAGCACAAGACCGGGCTGATGCTAGGAGCTATTCTTGTTCAGGTCATTTTTATGCTTTCCGCAGAACTCTTTATCCGGCGGGATGCGGCAGTGGTCTATACGGGAGCTTTCGGTCTTCTAAAAGAGACTTCCATCTCAAGTTACTTGACTCGAAATCCTAATAATCTCCCCTTATTCTTGTACGAACGCTTTTTCTACCAGATTTTTGGTGGTGCGGGACTCTGGATCATGCAGATTCTCAACATGGTCTATGTAAATGCAGGAGCTGTTCTCCTCTATCGTTTAGGATTGAAACACTACGATCAAAAAGTAGCGGATTGGGTCTATACGCTCTATTTGGTCTTGATTTGTTACTCTCCTTATTTCTACTCCATGTATACAGATATTCCTCCTCTTCCATTAATTGCTTTGCAGTTAGGATTGGCTCTAGATATCTTAAAGAGTAAGAGTAGTAGCTCGCAAGAGAAGACCTCCTTGTGGCTGGGTCTTTTGTCGGGGATCACCATGCTCATTCGTCCGACGACCATTATTGTGGTTTTAGCTTTTTGGATGGTCCTTTTCTTCAAAGGCCAGTGGAAGGTTTTTGGGAAAGTTTTTGCTCTGACAGCCCTATCGACTGGACTAGTCTTTGGAGCTCTTAATACGGCTGTCAAACACCAAACAGTTGTTCCTATTCTCAAAGGGGAAGGGTTGGCCAAAGGTCCTCTCTTGTTTATCAATCTCGGTTTGACCAATATTGGACATAATCAGGAGGATATGAAAGAAGGCCTCTTACAATATGTTGATGAGGACAAGCGAGATGAGTATAACAATGGGATGTTCAAAAATGAATATATCATCAAGGAAATCAAGCGTCGGTTAAAAAACTACGGACCTCTCGGGCTTATCGGCCATATCTACTACAAGCAGTCCTTGACGGTGGCAGAAGGAACCCTGGGCTGGCTCTATCGGGATGTGGAGCATGAAAAGACTCCCGTTATTAATCCGCTTTACGAGAGCTATACCAAGGATCTCCCTCCTGCTAAGTGGGTTCGGACCTACTTCTTGAGTACGGATCGTCCCCAATACCGCTACTATGAGTTCGTCAAACAGCTGGTTTGGATTGTGATGGCAGTTGGCCTGGTCATTGTCTATCTGAAGAAAAGAGAAGAGGATGATATCCACTTCTTGTCATTAGCTGTATTTGGTGGGCTACTCTTTTTGATCATCTTTGAAGGTGGAAAAACCCGCTACCTCATTCAATTTTTACCACAAATTCTCTTACTGGCTTCAATTGGTCTAGCGGATTGCCCAAAGAAATGGCTTCTTGCTAGCAAAGGCTCTTCAGAACCCCACATATAAGGAGATAGCATGCAACATTCAAGCTGGCACCAATTGCTTAAGGAGCAGCTTCCAGAGGGCTACTTTAAGCAAATCAATCATTTTTTAGATCAGGTCTACGCTTCGGGAACTATTTATCCTCCTAGGGAAAAGGTTTTTGAAGCCTTAAAGAAAACCAATCTGGAAGAGGTTAAGGTTGTGATTTTAGGTCAGGATCCCTATCATGGTCCGGGTCAAGCACAGGGGTTAAGTTTTTCTGTACCGGATGATATTCCCGCGCCTCCATCCCTGCAAAATATTTTAAAAGAATTGGCCGAAGATGTCGGGGTCAAAGCTTCTCATGATCTGACTTCTTGGGCTGACCAAGGGGTCCTCTTACTCAATGCCTGTCTAACAGTACCTGCCGGCCAGGCTAATGGCCATGCTGGAGTGATTTGGGAAGAGTTTACGGATGCAGTTATTCGCCTAGTTAGCCAAGAGGAGGAGCATGTCGTCTTTATTCTCTGGGGGGCTTATGCTCGGAAGAAGAAAGCTTTGATTGATTCCAGCAAACACATGATTATTGAAAGTGCTCATCCAAGTCCCTTATCGGCCTATCGAGGATTCTTTGGCTCTAGACCTTTTTCAAGGGTTAATGCTTATTTATCAGAGATGGGACGGGAACCGATTGATTGGTTAAGATAGGAGAAAGAAATGCCACAATTAGCAACGATTTGCTATATCGATAATGGAGAAGCATTTTTGATGCTTCATCGCAATAAAAAGCCCAATGATGTTCATGAAGGCAAATGGATTGGGGTTGGTGGAAAATTAGAACGCGGGGAAACTCCTCAAGAATGTGCTGCTAGGGAAATCCTTGAAGAAACGGGTCTAGTTGCTAAGCCAGTTCTAAAAGGAATTATCACCTTCCCTGAATTTACTCCTGATCTAGACTGGTACACCTATGTATTCAAAGTGACCGAGTTTCAAGGTGAGCTCATCGAGTGTAACGAAGGGACACTGGAGTGGGTGCCTTACGATCAAGTCTTAAGTAAGCCAACTTGGGAGGGGGACCACACCTTTGTCGAGTGGCTCTTGGAGGATAAACCCTTCTTTTCAGCTATGTTCCGCTATGATGGGGATCACTTACTAGAGACCCATGTCGATTTCTATGAATAAAGGAGTAGAAGATGTTAGTCATTAAAAACGGTCGGGTCATGGACCCAAAAACTGGTTTGGACCAAGTATGTGATCTCTTGGTAGAGCAGGGGAAAATTGTGGAAATGGGTCCATCTCTTTCTTATGAGGGAGCCCAAGTCATTGATGCCAGTGGAAAGGTAGTTGCACCAGGTTTGGTGGATATTCATGTTCACTTCCGTGAACCTGGTCAGACCCACAAGGAAGATATTCATACTGGAGCGTTGGCCGCCGCAGCGGGTGGTTTTACGACAGTCGTTATGATGGCCAATACCACTCCAACCATTTCGGATGTCGAGACTTTAAAAGAAGTCTTGGATTCCGCTGCCAAGGAAGCCATCCATGTCAAGACAGTTGCGACGATTACCAAGAACTTCGATGGTCAACATCTGACGGACTTTGAAGGCTTGCTACAAGCTGGTGCTGTCGGTTTCTCTGATGACGGGATTCCACTACAAAGTACCAAGGTGGTTCGTCAGGCCTTGGAAGAAGCCAAACGCTTAGGTACCTTTATCTGCTTACACGAGGAAGATCCAGAGTTGAACGGTATTCTGGGCCTCAACGAGCATATTGCCCGGGAGCACTTCAAGATCTGCGGGGCGACTGGTGTAGCAGAATACTCTATGGCAGCGCGTGATGCTATGATTGCTCATGCGACAGGAGGCCACCTCCACATCCAACACCTTTCTAAAGCTGAGAGTGTCAAGGTAGTTGAGTTTGCCCAAGCAATCGGCGCTCCTGTGACAGCAGAAGTAGCTCCTCAGCATTTTTCAAAAACAGAAGAACTCTTGCTCTCTAAGGGAAGCAATGCTAAGATGAATCCGCCTCTTCGTCGGGAAGAGGACCGTCAAGCAGTGATTGATGGTTTGAAGACAGGAGTCATCTCTGTGATTGCAACGGACCACGCGCCCCATCATGCAGATGAGAAAAATGTAGCCGATATCACCAAGGCTCCTTCTGGTATGACCGGTTTAGAAACGTCACTATCTCTAGGCTTGACATACTTAGTTCACGCTGGAGAACTTAGTTTGATGGAGCTTTTAGAAAAAATGACTTATAATCCAGCTAAACTGTATCACTTTGAAGCAGGGTATTTAGAAGTCGGTGGTCCAGCAGATATTGTCATTTTTGACCCGGATGCTAATCGTCTGGTGTCTGATCATTTTGCTTCTAAGGCGGCTAACTCCCCATTTGTTGGTGAATCCCTCAAGGGACAGGTAGCTTATACGATTTGCCAGGGAGAGATTGTTTATCAAGCCTAAGAACTGCCTGCTGGCAATAGAGAAGAAACTAGTTTAAGGGGAACTTTTGTAAAAGTATATGAATGTAAGAAAAATACTGGAATTGATCTTGTATTGCTTGGTCACTTTTCTGGTTTGCTTTTTCCTCGTCGATTGGCTCCTACCTTCTGCTAGTCCTGTCATGACGAAGACGTCAGGGACTGTTAAAAAGCAGGCTTTTACTTATGTAGCGATTGGAGATTCTTTGACCCAGGGAGTCGGGGATACCACCAATCAAGGAGGCTTTGTCCCTCTCCTTGCTCAAAGCTTGACCAATGAAACAGACTTTGAAGTAAAAGCTATCAATTATGGGGAATCGGGAAATACCAGCGCTCAAATCTTATCGCGGATGCAAGAGAAGAAGGAGATTGGAAAGGACCTGAAACAGGCTCGCTTGATGACTCTCACAGTTGGAGGGAATGATTTGCGTAAGGCTGTTTTAGAAGATACCAGTAACTTAGATCTGGACCGTTTTGACAAGCCAGCTAAGAGGTATGTGAAGAACCTCAAGCAAATTATTGATCTGGCCCGTAAGGACAATCCTGACTTGCCCATCTATGTGGTGGGAATCTACAATCCCTTGTATCTCAACTTTCCAGATCTAACGGACTTGCAGACAGTTGTGGATCAATGGAACCAAAGAACCGAGCAAACCTTAGCTGCCTATAAGGACGTATATTTTGTCCCGGTCAATGATCTTTTGTATAAGGGGATTGATGGAAAAAGTGGTGTTACGGAATGGGAGCAGGGAAAAGAGACCGTTACCAACGATGCCTTGTATGATGAAGATAGTTTCCACCCTAATAATACAGGTTATGAGATTATGAAAGAAGCAGTTTTGGAGAGAATACATGCAACTAAGAAAAACTGGTCCGAGAGATAAAAAGATGAAGGCACTGGCCACAGGACCCCATTTCAAAGAGAGACAAAAGAGAATGAATGTTAACATCTGGAAATGGCTCTTTCTAGGTTTGCTTAGTCTCTTGTTCGCTACGGCTGTAGTCCTTTCGGTCCGCTTATCGACCGTTAGAGAAGACGTTAGTCAACTGCATACTTCTAGTAGCAAGGGAGATGTCAAGATTGGAACTATGACGACGACAAGGGCCCAGCTTAATGACACGATCAAGGTTATGCTTACAAGTTACCACTTGAGTGATTACAAGCTATATGCAGATAACCAACAAATGTTACTAGAAGGACAGTTGAATTTTTTGGGGAAGGACTACCCCCTTTACATTTACTTTCTCCCAAGCAAGCTAGAAGATGGCAGTATCCTCTTGACCCTGAAGGATTTCTCTGTGGGTACCTTAAAACTTCCAAAGCAGATGGTCTTGCAGATATTATCTAAAAACAAGGACATTCCTAATTTTGTCAAGATTGATAGTAAAGAGGCGACCATTAGGATTGAATTGGCTAAGATTAAAAATGAGATGGACTTTTACGTCAAGGCCAACACCATTGACCTCTACAACGGTCAAATTATCTTTGATCTCTATAGAAAAAAATAAGGACAAAAGGCGAAAGCAAGATAGAAGGCTTTCGTCTTTATTTTGTTTCTATTCAAAAAATTCAGAATATTGCAGAAAATTCTTGACATGAGAATATCGCTATGCTAAAATACTTAACAAGACATCGAACAAAGGAGAAAGTCAAACATGAAAACAGCTAAGTTTAATCAATTTGCTTTGTTGTTGAGGTACTCGGGCTAGTGCAGAAGCATTAGTCCTGTTTGGCTTACCAAGCGGGAGTAACGAAACATCTCGCTTAGGTATCTAGCGAGATGTTTTTGTTTTTTATTCACTAATTGTAGAAAAGAGGAGACCCTATGCGTAAAGTTGAATTTTTAGATACCAGTCTTCGAGATGGTGAGCAGACTCCCGGAGTTAATTTCTCTATCAAGGAAAAGATTTCTATTGCTAAGCAATTGGAAAAGTGGGGCATATCGGCGATTGAAGCGGGCTTTCCAGCTGCGAGTCCTGATTCCTTCACAGCTGTACAAGAGATTGCAAGGGTTCTGACCAAGACAGCAGTGACGGGCTTAGCACGGTCAGTTAAATCCGATATCGATGCCTGCTATGAAGCTTTGAAGGATGCTAAGTATCCGCAAATTCATGTCTTTATCGCAACCAGCCCTATTCACCGAGAGTTTAAACTCAACAAGTCAAAAGAAGAGATACTTGAGGCGATCAAAGAGCATGTTTCCTATGCTCGTTCAAAATTTGAGGTCGTTGAATTCTCTCCTGAAGATGCGACGAGAACAGAGCTTGATTTCCTCCTAGAGGTCGTACAGACCGCAGTGGATGCAGGTGCCAGTTATATCAATATCCCAGATACAGTTGGCTTTACCACACCTGAGGAATACGGAGCCATCTTCCACCACTTGATTACAAATGTCCAATCGGATCGGGAAATCATCTATTCGCCTCATTGCCACGATGACCTAGGGATGGCTGTCGCGAATAGCTTAGCAGCTATTAAAAATGGCGCAGGCCGGGTCGAAGGTACTATCAATGGGATCGGGGAACGGGCTGGAAATGCTGCCCTTGAAGAAGTAGCGGTCGCACTCAATATTCGGGAAGACTATTACCAGGTTGAAAGTCCGATTGTCCTCAATGAAACCATCAATACTTCTGAGTTGGTCTCTCGCTATTCAGGGATTGCCATTCCTAAGAACAAGGCAGTAGTCGGAGGCAATGCCTTCTCTCATGAGTCAGGGATTCACCAAGATGGGGTCCTTAAAAATCCTCTTACCTACGAAATCATTACACCGGAGTTGGTGGGTGTTAAGAGTAATAGCCTGCCACTTGGTAAATTGTCTGGTCGCCATGCCTTTGTTGAAAAACTGCATGAGTTGGGATTGGAATTCACAGAAGAAGACATCCAGCCATTATTTGCTAAGTTTAAATCTCTGGCAGATAAGAAACACGAGATCACCGATGCTGATATCCGTGCCCTAGTCGCTGGTACAGCAGTGGAAAATCCAGAAGGCTTCCACTTTGATGATCTTCGCCTCACAACCAATGAAGATGAAAGCATCACCGCAGCAGTCAGTCTGAAAAATGAAGATGGTGAGATTCTTGAGTACCTTGCAAAAGGCCAAGGTTCAGTGGAGGCCATCTTTAACGCCATTGATCAATTCTTCCATCAAGAGGTTCGCCTCACTTCCTACAGTATTGACGCTGTGACAGATGGGATTGACGCTCAAGCACGTGTTTTGGTAACAGTTGAGAACGAAGCAACGGATACCATCTTTAACGCTTCTGGTTTAGACTTTGACGTATTGAAGGCGTCAGCGATTGCCTATATCAATGCCAATACCTTGGTGCAAAAAGAGAATGCTGGAGAGATTGGTCACATTGTATCCTATCGTGATCTACCAGATGCCTAAAGGAGAACACTATGACGAAGAAGATTATCGCCCTAGCTGGAGACGGGATTGGACCAGAGATCATGGAGGCTGGCCTGTCCGTGCTGAAAGCAGTGGCAGAAAAAACAAATTTTGACTATTCAGTCCAAGCTCATCCATTTGGGGGAGCAGGGATTGATGCGGCTGGTCATCCTCTACCAGCTTCTACTCTAGAAGCTACAAAGGAAGCGGATGCCATTCTCTTAGCGGCTATCGGAAGTCCTCAGTATGACCAAGCACCGATTCGTCCGGAGCAAGGCTTGTTAGCTCTTCGTAAGGAGCTCAACCTTTATGCCAACATTCGTCCGGTCAAAATCTACGATGCCCTCAAGCACCTCTCTCCATTGAAGGAGGAGCGCATCCATGGTGTGGACTTCGTAGTGGTTCGCGAGCTCACCGGCGGGATCTACTTCGGAGAGCATATCTTAGAAGAAAATCAAGCACGGGATATCAACGAATACTCGGTTGAAGAAGTAGAGCGAATCGTGCGGAAGGCTTTTGAGATTGCACGGGGACGTCGCAAGAAAGTCACCAGCATTGATAAGCAAAATGTCCTCGCAACCTCCAAGCTTTGGAGAAAAGTAGCTGATCGAGTGGCATTAGACTTTCCGGATGTGACCTTGGAGCACCAGTTGGTAGACTCAGCAGCTATGCTGATGATTACCAATCCTTCTCGCTTTGATGTTATCGTGACGGAAAATCTCTTTGGAGATATCCTTTCAGACGAGTCAAGTGTCTTGTCTGGCACTCTTGGGGTCATGCCATCGGCTAGCCATTCAGAGTCAGGTCCAAGCATGTATGAGCCTATTCATGGATCAGCTCCAGATATTGCAGGTCAAGGCGTGGCGAATCCAGTCTCGATGATCCTCTCTGTTGCCATGATGATGCGAGAAAGTTTTGATCGAGAAGAAGATGCTAGCCGCATTGAAAAAGCAGTCGAAGCGACTCTTGCTGCAGGGATCTTTACGAGAGACTTAGGTGGCAGTGCTTCGACAAAAGAAATGACAGAAGAGATTATAAAACGCTTATGAGTGTAAAAGGAATGATTACTGGCTTGATCCTTCTATGGAATCTCTTCGTAGGGATTCTCTACGGAGTGGATAAGGAAAAGGCCAAAAGAAATACTTGGCGGATACCAGAAAAGACCTTGCTCTTTTATGCTTTTGCAGTTGGAGGGCTAGGAGCCTGGATAGGAGGGCTACTCTTTCATCACAAGACACAGAAGTGGTATTTTAAGGTCACCTGGCTCTTAGGAACCCTTCTCACACTTTACACACTCTACGCTTTATGGAGGTAAGGATGGCAGGAAAATCAATTTTTGATAAAATCTGGGAACGGCATGTAGTGACCGGTGAGGAAAGCCAGCCCCAACTCATGTATGTGGACCAACACTATATCCACGAGGTGACCAGTCCCCAGGCTTTTCAAGGGCTTAGAGACACTGGTAGAAGGGTTCGGAGACCAGATTTAACCTTTGGAACCTTTGATCACAATGTCCCGACTGTTAACATTTATGATATCCGGGATGTGATTTCCAAGGCTCAGATTGATAAATTAGCTGAAAATGTCAAGGACTTTGGGATCGATCATGCAGGTCATGGTTCAGAAAAACAGGGAATTGTCCATATGGTTGGTCCTGAAACAGGACGTACCCAGCCTGGAAAGTTCATTGTCTGTGGAGACAGCCATACGGCGACCCATGGAGCTTTCGGCGCCATTGCCTTTGGAATTGGGACCAGTGAGGTGGAGCATGTCTTTGCGACTCAGACCATCTGGCAGGTCAAACCGAAGAAGCTCTTGGTCGAGTTTACTGGAAAGCCTCAGAAGGGGATTTATGCCAAGGACTATATTTTGGCCTTGATTGCTCGTTATGGCGTAGCCTGTGGGGTTGGCCATGTGGTCGAGTATAGAGGGGAAGCAATCGATAGCCTCACCATGGAAGAGCGGATGACCATCTGCAATATGTCCATTGAATTCGGCTCTAAGATGGGGATTATGAATCCAGATGAGACGACTTTTGACTATCTCCGTGGTCGTGAATGTGTGCCAAAAGATTTTGAAGCTGCAGTAGCCGATTGGCAGTCCCTGGTCAGTGACAACGATGCGACATATGATAGAGTCATCACCATCGATGTATCCCAGTTAGCACCCATGGTGACCTGGGGGACCAACCCTTCTATGGGAGTCGACGTGGAAACAGCCTTTCCAGAAATTCGGGATATGAATGATGAACGGGCCTATGCCTACATGGATCTCCAACCAGGTCAAAAGGCTTCAGACATCGAGTTGGGCTATATCTTTATCGGATCTTGTACCAATGCCAGACTCAGCGATTTGCAGCTGGCTGCCCGTTTCGTAGAAGGGAAGAAAATTGCCCCTAATTTAACCGCCATCGTAGTTCCAGGTTCCCGTCCTGTCAAACGAGCAGCGGAAAAAATGGGTTTGGATAAGATCTTTCTGGATGCTGGCTTTGAATGGCGTGATCCAGGATGCTCTATGTGTCTCGGGATGAATCCAGACAAGGTGCCGGATGGCGTCCACTGTGCCTCTACTAGCAACCGAAACTTTGAAGACCGCCAAGGATTTGGGGCTAAGACCCATCTCTGTAGCCCCGCAATGGCCGCTGCAGCAGCAATAGCCGGTCGCTTTGTCGATGTGCGCCAAATGCCAGAAGTTGAGTAAAAGGAGGAATCATGGAGAAATTTACCATTTATACGGGAACTACGGTTCCTTTGATGAACGATAATATCGATACCGACCAAATCCTCCCCAAGCAATTTTTAAAGCTGATTGATAAAAAAGGCTTTGGTAAATACCTCATGTACGCTTGGCGCTACTTGGATGATCAATACACCGAGGATCCAGAATTTATCTTTAACAAACCAGAATACAGCAAGGCAACCATCTTGATTACTGGCGACAATTTTGGGGCTGGTTCTTCTCGGGAGCACGCAGCCTGGGCTTTAGCTGATTATGGCTTTAAAGTCGTTATCGCCGGCTCTTTTGGAGATATCCATTACAATAATGAACTCAATAATGGGATGCTACCAATAGTCCAGCCTTTAGAGGTTCGTCAAAAGCTGGCAAGCTTGAAGCCGACAGATGAGGTAACGGTGGATTTGGAAGAGCAGAAGATCATCTCGCCTGTTGGAGAATTTAGCTTTGAGATCGATGGGGATTGGAAGAACAAATTACTCAACGGTCTAGATGATATTGGGATTACCCTCCAATACGAGGACTTGATTGCTGCTTATGAGAAGAATCGGCCCGCCTATTGGCAATAAAAATTGTATAGTTAATTAAGAATTTTCAGAAAATATATTGAAGCTTTTTTGGAATTTTGATAGAATAGAAAAAAAGAAATAGAAGAGGACGAAATTTATGACAAAACACATTCAATGGGACGGAACACTTTCACAAGAAGGATTTGACATTCTTAAAGGCGAGGGTGGTTGTATCGTCTGCCCTACCAAAGTCGGCTACATCATCATGACCAGCGACAAGGCTGGCTTGGAACGCAAGTTTGAAGCCAAAGAACGTAACCGCAACAAACCAGGTGTCGTTCTTTGCGGAAGTATGGATGAACTTCGTGCCCTTGCGCAATTGAATCCTGAAATCGAAGCCTTCTACCAAAAACATTGGGATGAAGATATCTTGCTTGGTTGTATCCTTCCTTGGCGTGAAGATGCCTATGCCAAATTACAAGCCTTCGGCGATGGACGTGAAGAACTCATGACAGATGTTCGTGGAACCAGCTGTTTTGTCATCAAATTCGGTAAAGCTGGTGAGCAAATCGCCAAAGAAATGTGGGAAAAAGAAGGCAAAATGGTTTATGCCTCTTCAGCTAACCCATCTGGTAAAGGAAATCGTGGGAAAGTCGAGGGAATCGGAGAGCGAATCGAAGGTGCCGTGGATTTGGTCATCGAAGCCGATGATTATGTAGCCTCTATCCAACCAGACAAGACTATTGAAACTCGCTATGAACAAGGAGTGATGGTTTCTATGGTTGATGCAGAAGGAAAACTCATCCCAGAACAAGGAGCAGGTAGCCGTTCTGTCAATACTTGCCCAGTCGTGATCCGTAAGGGATTGGATATCGACAAGATCATGATGCACTTATCTGATCATTTCAACTCTTGGAACTACCGCCAAGGGGAGTACTATTAAAAGATAGAAAAAAGGTCGTTACAGTTCGTAACGACCTTTTACTTGTCTATTTTATCGAATAGCTGATTTCCAACTTTAATAAGTCACGACATTAATCTCACCCTTGTCGTACTCAGCGATAAAGATGTCATCGACATTTTCAAATCCTTTTTTATTCAGTTCGGCCATAAGCCATTCTTCAGTTTTACCGATGGTCTCTAAGATTTCTACTTGGACTACACCATCTGTAATGATTGGGTATTTGGGATTTTCATCTCCCATTCGAACGATTATGAGTTGGCCATTTTGTTCGATGACGGCTCTTTTGACTTCTTTCAATTGGAAGACCCCTTGAGAGCGCAACTTAAGAGCGACGTCAGAAGCAGAAAGGCCTTTTGAGCGACAAGCTTCTGGATCTAATTTTCCGTTTTTTATGATAATAGTTGGTTTTCCATCAATCAGATGTTTGATGAAGTAAACATTGGTATTAAGCCATTTGAGTGACAGAATCAAAATCGTCCAGATGATGAGGATGACGACATATTGAAGGATGGTAATCGAGCTATTGTAGATGACCCCGCCGATAATACCCCCGAGAACAAAGTTCTGTATTTGGTCTACTGCAGAACTTGGCGCTAAATTTCCTTTTCCTGTTACGTTAATAACAAAAACAAGAGAAAGAAGCCCCGAGGCCAACTTAATTGCAATTGTGATAAAAAAGTCCATTATTTTTCTACCTCCACCAGTTCTACATCTGTTTTATATAAGTCCATTTTTTCAAGTAAATAGCTATCCGGGTCAGTTCCGCTAATAGCGCGATAGAATTGCTTGTCTACCTTGATAATAGCTCCATCGGTCGTCGCTGAAGTATTGACGTAGACATCTTCTTTTTCAACTCCTAACTCTTTTGAAACGACTTCGATAAAGTGCAAAGAGCTACGGAATTGATTGTCGTTGGACTGATTGCTTTGGAAATTTGAAATACCAATCAAAACAACGGCCACTAAGATTAAGACAGAAATGATTGATAATTCACGGAACTTACTTCCGCGTTTATCCTTAAATGCCTTAAAGGCAAAAAAAGCCGTTACCAACACTAAGAGAATGGACATGATTACCATAACCCAATTTTGCTGGCTAATCTGACTAAGTACATAGTCGTAGGAATAGAATTTCATAAAAACCCTCTCTTTTGTTAATTCAAGATATTATAAACCATTTCAATCCATACTTCAATAATTTAAAATGAAAATTCTATTTTTTTAAGGTTTGGATTGTACCTTATAGGTTGGAGAATGGCAGTAGGAGTTTTCTATCTAATAGAAATTTGGTACACTAGTGCTATGAAGATGGAAGATACAATGAAAAAAGCGATCATTTTAGGGGCTACAGGGGGGATTGGCCGTCAGCTAGCGAAAGAATTGGCAAGAAGACTGGATCATCTGGTCTTAGTAGGTCGGGATTCAGACAGACTTTCCCAAGTCCAAGAGGAACTAACTGGGAGCAAGGCGCAACTGTCAATCGTAACATTAGATATACTAGATCAAATGGCTCTAGAAGCTTTTGTAGATAACCTAGATGCAGATCTTCTCGTCAATTGTGCAGGGGTAGCTTATTTTTCCCAAGGTAACCATCTAGCTACAGCAAATGAGCAAGATCTCTGGCAAATCAATTACCATGCTCCTGTCCACCTAATCAAGAAGTTAGTGCAGAAAAATCAGAAGATCAAGCTGGTCCAGCTGTCATCTCTGGCTGCCCTTTATCCTCATCCCTATCTAGCAGCCTACAGTTCCAGCAAGGCTGCCTTGCAGACCTACACTCTTGCTCTCCAGGAGGAACTAAGGCAATCAGATTCACCGATTCAGCTAGGTCTTTATATTCTTGGACCAGTCCAAACAGGTATTTTTCCTCCTAAACTAGTAGAAGCATTGGGAGGAAGTCGCTTGCAGATGAAGCCTGAGAAAGTCGCTCAGCAGTTGATTCGATTCATAGAAAGAGATACTTCCTATGCTGTTATCGGCCTTCGCTATCGCTTGCTCGTTTTGCTAGGTCGTCTGCTTCCCCAAAGATGGATCATTCGTCTCCTTGCAAGGTATTTACGAAAGGGACTTAATAGATGAAATTTATAGTTATATTTTTAGGCGTTGCTTATCTTCTCTTATTTCTCATCCGTTGGTTGCTGTCCTTCATTTATTATAAAAAAGGCCAGTCTCCTATTGCGGACTTCCCAGAAGAGCTTTTTACAGTGGTCCAACCCATCCTCTCTGGGGATCCTCGTTTAGCGAATGATTTGCGGGCTAATCTCCAGCAAACAGAATCAGTGGAGTTCTACTGGTTGATCGACCAGTCTGATACAGAAGCCCAGCGAGTAGCAGATCAGATTTGCCAAGATGCTTCCTTTGCCCAACGCATTCGAATCTTTCTCATTGAAGACGTCCCTCAAGGGATTAATCCCAAGAGTTACAAGATTGAGCAGGTTGTAGAGGAGCTGACCCGGCCTTATCTGATTGTTTTGGACGATGATAGTGTGATTGATTTTTCTAAAATGGGTGAGCTGACTACCTATCTAGGTCAAGAGGTCATTCTTACAGGTATTCCCTATAACCAAGAAAGAAGTAATTTTTGGTCCAAGCTTGTTGCAGCATTCGTTAATGGCAATTCTTTTATTACCTATTTTACCATGGCAGAAGTTGAAGCAAATCACTCCATCAACGGGATGTTTTATATCCTACCGGTAGAACTTGCAAAAGATCAGGGGCTTTTCACAGCGATTAAGGACTATCTATGTGATGATTTAGCTGTGGCCGATTTTTTAAGGAGTAAAGGAGTATCCATTATCCAAACGCGGGTTACCTGTAATGTTCGAACCACTATAAAAAACGCTAAGCAATACCTGCTCCAGATGAAGCGGTGGCTTCTCTTTAGCTCTATCTATCTCAAAGAACACCTAGACTGGAAGCTATTTAGCCTCATAGGTTTACCGAGTTTTCTACCTCTTCCAGGTTTGATCTTAAGTCTTATTTTAGGTTGGCCTTATCTTCTTCTAGCCTTAAGCTTACTGGTATTCAAGGCAGTTTGGATGCTCCTCTATCGACAAAGCATTCTAACCAATCGCTTACACTTGGATGAAGTCACCTACGAAGTGCTGAATGATCTCCTGCTTCCTTGGCTGTTTGTCTATGTTCTAATGACACCTCCTGTGATACATTGGCGGGGGCGGAAGATTCGAGTGACGGATGGAAAGATTCGTTATGAGTAAGATGAAGTCCTATATAGACCGTTTGTCTGCTTTGTCTCCTGATCAGACCATGCTAGACTCTGATCGCTTGGTTCTCTTTCTTAGTGGGAGCAGTGATATTACTTGTGCCGGTCTGACAACTGGGCAACTAGACCTCCTCCGTGCAATTTGTCCATCTGGCTATTCAGTGGTAGCCAGTAATTTTCCCTTCAATCAAGATTTCGAACATATAAAGTCTCCACAAGTATCCCTCTTGTCAGCTTCTGCATCCAATATCATCTACTATTGGCATACGATTTTGAACCTTCGTTTCCAAAAGTTGTTACAGGAGCACTTGTCTCCCTTGTTGGAAGCGCAGGAAGTAGTGCTTGTTTGTAAGAGTTCAGGTGTCAATATGCTGACCCAGTGGCTCAGAAGTTTAGGGAATCAGGTCACCCTTCCAAGATTGCGCGTGATAGCGCTTGGCCCGGTTTCCCATCTTCTCTTAAATCAAAAAGAACTAGAGCTACTGGTCATCAAAGGAAAGAAAGATCCTTATTCACGTATTCTGGATCGCCACTCAGCGGATATTCAAGTGGATACGGATCATTATAGCTATGAGTACAGAGAAGATGTGAAAGGAATCATCTATGACTGGATTAGAAAAAGTGATAAAAATCGATGTGATTAGCGTCCCCTTTAGTGGCCATTTGTTTCCAACCTTGACCCTGGTGAAACCCTTGCTGGAGGATCCGCGTTTTCAGATCCGTGTTATTACAGGTTTTCAGAAAAAGGCATTGGTTGAGCAGATTGGTTTTGACTGCCTTGCCTTGTTTCCTGATCGTCCGACAGTGATGGAGGATATAGCCAATACATCAAAGCAAGCAAATCTATTGATCATGTACCAACAATTAATGGCCAATAGCAGACTGGTCCCTGAAGTTTTTGACGAAATAAATCGAATTTGGGACTCTGAGGGAAGCCCTGACTTGGTTATTGCAGATTTTGTAGCAGCTCCTGCTGGAGTTTTAGCAGATCGTTTGGGCATTCCCTGGATTACGACCATTCCAAGTCCAGTAGCGATTGAAAGTCGCACGACAACACCTGCTTATCTAGGTGGCTGGAAACCGCACCAGGGAACCTTCTACAAGTGGAGAGATGCTCTGGGTAGGCGAGTCATCCGTTTGGCAAAGAAAGTTGGACTTGCGCTGGTTAAGAAGAATCTCGATACCCTAGAGGATTTCAAATTGTACCGTGAAGATGGGACAGAAGCCATCTATTCTCCCTATTCAATCTTAGCCCTGGGCATGAAAGAGTTGGAGTTTCGAGACGATTTTCCATCCCAGCTCAAATGGATTGGTTATCGCTGTTTATCTTTTGATCGGCTTCCTCAAGAGCAGAAGCAGTATTTCACTAGCTCTAAAAAGCGGGTCCTCGTTACCTGTGGGACCCATTTAAAGTGGGAAAAAGAGCGGATGATAGAGTTTGCAAAGCTTTTGAGCCAAGAACATCCTGACTATGTCTTTTACGTAACCTTAGGCGACCCTAATGGTTTGGAGAATCCACCCAAGATGTTGTCGGAGAATCTTTTGATCTTTGATTATCTTCCATATTCAGATGTTTTGGAACAGATAGATTTTACCATTCATCATGCAGGTGCGGGGATCTTGATGGGTTGTATTGATCATGGGATTCCAAGTCTGATATTGCCCCAGGACTATGACCAGTTTGACAATGCGGTTCGGGCTGAGTTATTCCAAATTGGTTTGGTCTCTCGTAAAAAGACGGAATCCGAAGTCTTGCGCTTATTTAATGAATTGGTTTCTCGGGAAGATTGGTCGCACTTAAAAGCTCTGGCTCAGACAAGCAAAACCTACCAACCAACAGAGATTCTTTATCAAGAAATAGAGAGACTCTTGTAAGTGAAGTTATAGAAGAAGTGGAGAGGGAGACTCCTGTTTGCTTTCTCCTAAAGACCATCTATTATTGAACATAAAAAAACTAGAGTTTAGACTCTAGTCTCAGATTGTAGACAAAGTCATCTAAAAAACTTTCCTTAAGTGAGTACGGACGTCAGCGAACTTCGAAGAAGTTCCATGACTTAGTTTTGGACCCTAGGTTCCAAAACTCCCGAGTGCTAGAAACAATTGTGTTTCTAGCACTTTTCTCACGGCGGAAAGTTTCAGTAGATGATTGAATAATTCTAACGAATGAATTTTTTTATTTTTATAGAATTTATTTGATTTGTAAGGAAAAACAGATTGTTTACGCTCTCAAACTAGAGTTTAGACTCTAGTCTTTTTGTTTTTGATGGGTGATGTTTTTACCCCAGGTGACGATGTTTTCATTCTTGTTGAGGATGCGTTTGATGTTGTCCTTGTGGCGGACGATTATCAAGGTTGCTAATGCGAGGACGACGATGGTGAAAATCAGGTCGTAGCTTGGGAGAATCCAACCAGTCAGTGGGAGGATGAGGACTCCGATACTAGCCAGAATAGCGACCGTCACACTTGAAAAGGAAATCATACTGGTTAAATAGAGACTAGCAAAGAAATAAATAGCTAAGATAAATAGAAAGAGAGGTGAGAAGCCGATGAGGACTCCTGCACTGGTCGCGACTGCCTTGCCTCCTTTAAAGCCTGCAAAAATGGGGAAGGTATGACCAAGAACTGCGAGAAGACCAAAGACCATTGGCGAAATCCCTGTAACCCCAAAAATAGTCGGCAATAAAACAGCCAAGGTCCCTTTGAGGAAATCAACCGCAAAGACGACCAGACCAGCCTTCGTCCCTAGGATACGGAAGGTATTGGTGGTCCCTGTATTTCCAGAACCGTGTTCACGTAGATTGATGTTAAAGAAGGCTTTTCCAATCCACAAACCAGAAGGGATAGAACCTAATAAGTATGCTAATACGAGTAAAAGAATTGTTTTCATCATAGTTTCATTATATCAAAAATGCTTTGAATGAAAAAGAAAATATCTAGCAGATTTGTCACATCGGATAGTTGGTTTGAACCAATCGCACTTAAATAGCCTAGTTAAAGGGAGAGAAGAAAGAAAAATTTTGCAAAATTTCCTAAAAAGCTGTAATATAGAAAAGATGAACAAACAGGAGGTTCCTTGTGTCTAAAAAGGAAATCAACATTAATAATTACAATGACGATGCCATTCAGGTACTAGAAGGGTTGGATGCGGTCCGTAAACGTCCAGGGATGTATATTGGATCGACAGATGGAAATGGGCTTCACCATTTGGTCTGGGAAATTGTTGACAATGCAGTCGATGAAGCTCTATCTGGTTTTGGTTCTCAAATTGACGTTACCATTAACAAAGACGGTTCCCTATCTGTAGCGGACCAAGGTCGGGGGATGCCGACAGGGATGCATGCCATGGGTAAACCAACCGTTGAGGTCATCTTTACGATCCTCCACGCTGGAGGGAAGTTTGGTCAAGGGGGGTATAAGACCTCTGGTGGTCTCCACGGAGTGGGATCTTCGGTCGTGAACGCCCTCTCTAGCTGGCTTGAGGTTGAGATTACCCGTGATGGAGCAGTCTACAAGCAACGCTTTGAAAATGGTGGTAAACCAGTTACCACTCTTGAGAAGATAGGAACGGCTCCTAAGTCTAAGACTGGGACCAAGGTTACCTTCATGCCAGATGCAACCATCTTCTCAACGACGGATTTCAAGTTTAATACTATTGCAGAACGGATCAAGGAGTCGGCTTTCTTGCTCAAGGATGTGACGTTGACGCTGACTGATCTCCGTAAGGAAGAAGATAATCACGTAGCCTTCCATTACGAGAATGGGGTACAGGATTTCGTTGAGTACCTAAATGAAGATAAGGAAACCTTGACGCCGGTTCTCTACTTTAATGGAGAATCAGAAGGCTTCCAAGTAGAAGTCGCACTCCAGTACAATGATGGCTATTCCGACAATATCTTGTCTTTCGTCAATAATGTCCGGACCAAAGATGGGGGAACCCACGAAACTGGACTCAAGACAGCCATTACCAAGGCTATGAACGACTATGCAAGAAAAACAGGACTTCTCAAAGAAAAAGACAAGAACCTAGAAGGCTCAGACTATCGTGAAGGTCTTTCAGCTGTTCTTTCGATCTTGGTTCCAGAAGCCCATTTGCAGTTTGAAGGGCAAACCAAGGACAAACTAGGAAGTCCACTTGCACGACCAGTCGTCGACGGGATTGTCGCTGACAAGTTGACCTTCTTCCTGATGGAAAATGGGGAATTAGCTTCCAATCTAATTCGCAAGGCCATTAAGGCCCGGGATGCGCGTGAAGCAGCTCGGAAGGCGCGTGATGAGAGTCGTAATGGGAAGAAGAATAAGAAGGATAAGGGACTCTTATCTGGTAAATTGACCCCAGCCCAGTCCAAGAATGCTGCCAAGAATGAACTCTATCTGGTCGAAGGGGACTCAGCCGGTGGTTCTGCTAAGCAAGGTCGGGACCGCAAGTTCCAGGCCATCCTTCCGCTTCGAGGGAAGGTTCTCAATACTGAAAAGGCCAACATGAGCGATATCCTCAAAAACGAGGAAATCAACACCATGATCTATACCATCGGGGC
Source organism: Streptococcus rubneri (assembly GCF_004785935.1). Classification (GTDB taxonomy): domain Bacteria; phylum Bacillota; class Bacilli; order Lactobacillales; family Streptococcaceae; genus Streptococcus; species Streptococcus rubneri. The sequence continues at coordinate 454,321 of NZ_SRRP01000001.1, forward strand.
TGGAGTTGGGGCTGACTTTACGATCGAAGATGCCAACTATGACAAGATTATCATCATGACCGATGCGGATACGGATGGAGCACACATTCAGACCTTGCTCCTAACTTTCTTCTACCGGTATATGCGTCCTTTGGTTGAAGCAGGACGTGTCTATATCGCCATGCCTCCTCTTTACAAGATGTCTAAAGGCAAAGGGAAGAAAGAAGAAGTGGCTTATGCCTGGACAGACAGTGAATTGGAAGACCTACGTCGGACCTTTGGTCGTGGGGCAACCCTCCAACGTTATAAAGGGTTGGGGGAGATGAATGCGGATCAGCTTTGGGAAACAACTATGAACCCAGAAACCCGCACCTTGATCCGTGTCACTATTGATGACTTGGCGCGTGCAGAACGCCGTGTCTCAGTCCTAATGGGCGATAAGGCAGCTCCACGCCGCCAATGGATCGAAGATAACGTTAAGTTTACTTTGGAAGAAACGACAGCGTTTTAAGGATTTTATTTTTATTTTATTGATTAATTTATAAAATAGTGGAGAAATATCCTATGGCGAATAGTATGAATAAAGAGCAAGCAAAACAAGCTCTTAAAAGTGGGTACGGAAAGTCTAAAGCCTTATTAAATGATAAAGATAAATTAGATATATTTTTGCGTGGACTAGAGAGAAAGATTGAAGGAATTCCAATGATTGGAAAGGAGTTGTCTATTATTCCAGTCATGATATCTTTAGTAAAAAATTTTGCAGAAGGAAAATATACTTCTGTCCCCTATGGAACCATTTTAGCTGTTACTAGTGCGCTTATTTATTTTGCGTCTCCAATTGATTTTATTCCCGACTTTATTCCAGGGGTTGGATATGTAGATGATATGGCAGTTGTCTCGTTTTGTTTGTCTATGGTAAAAAAAGACATAGAGTCATATAAAGAATGGCGTCAAGCAAATGATAAGTGATAAGAGTGGAGATTATCATTCACTTTATTCAGCTGTTTAAGTTTCTAAAAATTATAATCATAAAAAAAATCTAAATAGGATTTTAATTTAAAATGTAGGTTCAACTATATAAAGGTATTAAAATGAGAACTGACACAGAAATGATGGAAGGAATTGTGCAGATTGCTGAAACTCTCCAAGTGGAAGCAGTGGCTTTATCTGGTTCACGGACTAGTCCACATTCCCCAAAAGATGAGTTTCAAGATTACGATGTGGTCTATATAGTTGATGATCTGGAAGACCTGATTTCAGATTTATCTTGGCTAAACCAGTTTGGAAATCGCCTGATTTCACAACATAACGTAGTAGACCACCGTCATCTTTATCTCATGCTTTTTGAAGATGGAAATCGCATTGATTTGACCCTCTGTCCTAAGGAGTATATCCAAGAGTGGGTAGATAGCGAAGCAAATTTTGAAGTTATAAAAGATGACAAAGGTTTGTTTGAATCGTATTTGCCAAGCCCAAAACGCTACTGGACCTGTCCGCCTACCGAAGAGGAATTTGCAGTATCCTGCAATGAATTTTGGTGGGTATCTGCTTATGTCGTAAAGGCCATTCGAAGAAATCAGCTCATCTATGCGACTGATCACCTCTATGGCATTTGCCAGCAAGAAATCCTCAAGGTCTTAGCTTGGCAGGTGACAAGTGATAGGGGAGCAGTTGATATCGGAAAGAACTACAAGTACCTTTTTCACTATCTCCCAGCTGAGAAGGAAAAAGTGTTCTCAGCACTTCTTGATCTATCTAGTATAGAGAAGGTTGATCAGTCCTTATTTGCTACCATGAATGTTTTTGATCGAGAAGCTCAAAGTCTGGCCCAAAAGATGAGATTTGCTTATGATCAGGAAGTGGCTGTAAAGATGATGACTTATGCTGAAGAGAAACTGTCAAATCATTGATTCAATAATCTATTTTAAACACTTTAAACTACAGAAAGGGTCGTTTGGTTACTTGTAGTAACTGAATTCCTTTTTCTAAAAAATCTACTCTACATTCTTTGAAAGGAGTTGAACACGCCCTAAATTGTGTGAAACTCTTGATTCCAACATTTAACCACGTATTAAAAACTACAGAAAGGATCGTTTGGTTACTTGTAGTAACTGAACACGGGACTAATTTCTTAGGAAAAAAGATAAATCGCTTTGGGTTCATGGAACCCTGCATCAATTTCCTATTTTTCTACAGAAATTTTCGGCAAGTCGAAACGTCCCTTTGTATCTTATATGAGTAATATCCAAAATATGTCCTTAGAGGACATCATGGGAGAGCGCTTTGGTCGCTACTCCAAATACATTATTCAAGAACGGGCTCTTCCTGATATTCGGGATGGCTTGAAACCTGTTCAGCGGCGGATCCTTTATTCTATGAATAAGGATGGCAATACCCATGACAAGGGCTACCGCAAGTCTGCCAAGTCTGTCGGAAATATCATGGGGAATTTTCACCCTCACGGGGATAGTTCGATCTATGATGCCATGGTCCGCATGTCTCAAGACTGGAAGAATCGTGAGATTCTTGTTGAGATGCACGGTAACAATGGTTCTATGGACGGTGATCCACCGGCTGCCATGCGTTATACGGAAGCCCGTCTATCTGAAATTGCTGGTTATCTCCTTCAAGATATCGAAAAGAACACAGTGCCATTTGCCTGGAACTTTGACGATACAGAAAAAGAGCCAACTGTTTTGCCTGCAGCCTTTCCAAACCTCTTGGTCAATGGAGCTACTGGTATTTCAGCTGGTTATGCGACAGATATTCCGCCCCATAACCTTGCTGAAGTCATTGATGCGGTGGTCTACATGATCGACCATCCTTCTGCTAAGGTAGATAAGCTCATGGAGTTTTTACCTGGGCCTGATTTCCCAACGGGTGCCATTATTCAAGGGCGCGATGAGATCAAGAAAGCCTATGAAACTGGTAAGGGACGGGTGGTTGTCCGCTCTAAGACAGAAATCGAGCAGCTCAAAGGTGGCAAGCAGCAAATCGTGGTCACCGAAATTCCTTATGAGATCAACAAGGCCGTTTTGGTCAAGAAGATCGACGATGTCCGTGTTAACAACAAGGTGGCCGGTATCGCTGAGGTGCGGGATGAGTCTGACCGAGATGGTCTTCGTATTGCCATTGAGTTGAAAAAAGATGCCAATGCAGATTTGATCTTGAACTACTTGTTCAAGTACACAGATTTGCAGGTCAACTACAACTTCAATATGGTAGCAATTGACAACTATACCCCTCGTCAAGTTGGGATTGTACCGATTTTATCAAGCTACATTGCTCACCGTCGAGATATCATTGTCGCTCGCTCGCGCTTTGACAAGGAAAAGGCTGAACGACGCCTCCACATTGTAGAGGGATTGATCCGCGTCATTTCCATCCTTGATGAAGTCATCGCTCTGATCCGTGCTTCTGATAACAAGGCAGATGCTAAGGAAAACCTTAAAATCAGCTATGATTTCACAGAAGAGCAAGCAGAAGCCATTGTCACCTTGCAACTGTACCGTTTGACCAATACAGATATCGTCACCTTGGAAGAAGAGCATGCTAACCTCAAGGAGCAAATCGCGACCTTGGCCGCTATCATTGGGGATGAACGGACCATGTTCAATCTCATGAAGAAGGAATTGCGTGAAGTTAAGAAGCTCTTTGGCAATCCGCGTCGTAGTGAGCTACAAGACACTGCTAAAACAATTGAGATTGATACAGCCAGCCTCATTGTCGAAGAAGAAACCTTCGTGAGTGTGACCCGTGCTGGTTATATCAAACGAACCTCTCCTCGTTCTTTCAATGCATCTACAGTGGAAGAAGTCGGTAAGCGGGACGACGATGAATTGATTTTCGTTGAGCCTGCTAAGACTACCCAGCATCTCTTGCTCTTTACCAACTTGGGAAATGCCATTTATCGACCTGTTCATGAATTGGCAGATACCAAGTGGAAGGATATCGGGGAGCACCTTAGTCAGACCTTGACCAATTTTGAGACGGAAGAAGAAATTCTCTTTGCGGAGATTGTGGATCAGTTTGAAGGTGTGACCTACTTCGCAGCTACCCAACAAGGGCAAATCAAGCGCTTTGAACGCAAGGAATTGAGCCCATGGCGGACCTACCGCTCCAAATCAACGAAGTACGCTAAGCTGAAAGACCAAGAGGACCGTATCATAGCGGTTGCACCAGTTGTCCTCGAGGACATCATGATCATTACCCAAAATGGCTATGGTCTGCGCTTCAATATTGAAGAGGTGCCAGTAGTTGGGGCAAAAGCAGCAGGTGTTAAAGCCATTAACCTCAAAGACGGGGATCAAGTGGTAGCCGTCTTTAAGTCGACGACGCCAAGCATGTACATTCTGACCCAGCGAGGCAGTCTGAAACGGATGTCCCAGGACGATATTCCAGTGACCAGCCGGGCCAAACGTGGATTGCAAGTCTTACGTGAATTGAAGTCTAAACCACACCGTGTCTTCAAGGCAGGTCCAGTCTTTACGGACCAAGGAGATTTTGATCTCTTTACGAGCCAGGAAGAAGTAGCAGAGCAGGATCAAATCCTTCAGATTACCTCCACAACAGGTCAGGTGACAGAAGTGGATGTTACCCAACTCAACTTGTCAGAACGAACTAGCAATGGTTCCTTTGTCAACGATCAAATCTCTGATCAAGAAGTCTATTCAGCTAGAATTAAGTAAGTAAAAGTCAGCTCATTTGTGGCTGGCTTTCTTGATTGATAAATTTTCAGAAAATTGCAAACTTCACTTGAAATTCTCATGAAATGGTGTAAAATAGAGTACATGAATAAAGTCATCTTCACAGGTGGCTCTTGCTATTTAGCAAGTCTTGAATGGAAGAAGGAAAACAAAAATGACAGTATCACTTGATTGGGAAAATCTCGGATTTTCTTATATGAAATTACCCTATCGATACATTGCTTATTACCGTAATGGAGCCTGGGAGAAGGGAGAGTTATCTGAAGATTCCACTCTTCATATTTCAGAATCTTCTCCAAGTTTGCACTATGGACAGCAAGCCTTTGAAGGCTTGAAGGCTTATCGGACAAAGGATGGCAGTGTTCAATTATTCCGTCCAGATGAAAATGCCAAACGCCTTCAACGGACCGCTGATCGTCTTTTGATGCCTCAAGTTCCAACGGATATGTTTGTGGAAGCTTGTAAAGCAGTAGTGCGTGCCAATGAAGAATATGTCCCACCGTATGGAACAGGTGGAACACTCTATCTTCGTCCGCTTTTGATTGGAGTCGGAGATATCATAGGAGTGAAGCCAGCAGAAGAATACATCTTTACGATCTTTGCTATGCCAGTTGGAAACTACTTCAAGGGTGGCTTGGTTCCAACCAACTTCTTAATCCAAGACGAATATGACCGGGCAGCTCCTCATGGGACGGGTGCAGCGAAAGTCGGTGGAAACTATGCCGCTAGCCTCTTACCTGGTAAATTAGCTAAGTCTCGGAACTTCTCAGACGTGATTTACTTGGATCCAGCGACCCACACTAAGATTGAAGAAGTGGGATCTGCTAACTTCTTTGGAATAACAGCTGATAATGAGTTTGTGACTCCACTTAGCCCATCAATTCTGCCATCTATTACCAAGTATTCCTTGCTCTATCTTGCTGAGCATCGTCTTGGTTTGAAACCAATCGAAGGGGATGTCCCAATCGATCATCTAGACCGCTTTGTCGAAGCAGGTGCTTGTGGAACTGCCGCAGTTATTTCTCCAATCGGGGGTGTTCAGCACGGAGATGATTTCCATGTCTTCTATTCAGAAACGGAAGTAGGACCGATTACCCGGAAGCTTTATGATGAATTAACGGGCATTCAGTTTGGTGATATTGAAGCACCAGAAGGATGGATCTTCAAGGTAACTGAATAAATCAATCATAAGAGGGGGGACTCCCTCTTTTTTCATAGGAATAAATACTAGCAAAATAAAATAATTTAATCATGAAACATTTTCGGCTTGCAAGCATGTGAAAATTTTTGTAAAATAAAGGGGTTGAAATGAGGTAGAAGAATGAGTAAAAAAGATAAAAAAATCGAAATTCAAATTGCAGATAGTAAAGTGGTTGTAGGTAAGGAAACCTTTGATGGCTACCAATTAACGATTGGGAAGAAGGCTATTGCTGAGATTGCTGATATGGGTGCCCAATTTGCCCTTGTTAAAAATGCATCTGTAGACAGTCTCTATAAATCCCTTGAAAAAGCAGTGGAAAGTGCCATCGAAAATTACAATTTGAACAAATAAGGGGTTGCATTTTAATTAAATCAATGGTATAATTGTGACTGTTGATTTGCTTGGAGAGATAGCGAAGAGGCTAAACGCGGCGGACTGTAAATCCGCTCCTTCGGGTTCGGGGGTTCGAATCCCTCTCTCTCCATTGGCGTTCATTGTGACGATGATAAAGTGACTAAGGTCAGCGCTCTTTTTGGGGTATAGCCAAGCGGTAAGGCAAGGGACTTTGACTCCCTCATGCGTTGGTTCGAATCCAGCTACCCCAGTTCTAGGTAATATCAGATAAGGTGGTAAAATATCTACTCAGGTATTTTATTTCTTTATATGATGAAATCGTTATAGATCATTTGATGTCGTTGCGAGTGCTTGCTTAGGAAAAATAATTATAAGTATGTCAAGTTTAGAAAACTTGATTGTTGGAGGATTTTTTAGATGAATGAATTTGAAGATTTGCTAAACAGTGTTAGCCAAGTTGAACCAGGTGACGTCGTTACTGCTGAAGTATTAACAGTTGACGCTACACAAGCTAACGTTGCAATCTCTGGAACTGGTGTCGAAGGTGTCTTGACTCTTCGCGAATTGACAAACGATCGTGATGCTGACATCAACGACTTGGTAAAACCAGGTGAAACACTTGAATTGCTTGTTCTTCGTCAAGTAGTTGGTAAAGATACTGATACAGTAACTTACCTTGTATCTAAAAAACGTTTGGAAGCTCGCAAAGCATGGGACAAATTGGTCGGACGTGAAGAAGAAGTTGTTACTGTTAAAGGAACTCGCGCTGTTAAGGGCGGACTTTCAGTAGAATTTGAAGGACTTCGTGGATTTATTCCAGCTTCAATGCTTGATACTCGTTTTGTACGTAACACTGAACGTTTCGTAGGTCAAGAATTTGATGCTAAAATCAAAGAAGTTGACGCAAAAGAAAACCGCTTCATCCTTTCTCGTCGTGAAGTTGTTGAAGCTGCATCAGCTGCAGCTCGCGCTGAAGTATTTGGTAAATTGAACGTTGGTGACGTTGTAACTGGTAAAGTTGCTCGTATCACTAGCTTCGGTGCTTTCATCGACCTTGGTGGGGTTGATGGATTGGTTCACTTGACTGAATTGTCACACGAACGCAACGTTTCACCTAAGTCAGTCGTAACTGTAGGTGAAGAAATTGAAGTAAAAGTTCTTGACTTGAACGAAGAAGAAGGTCGCGTATCACTTTCATTGAAAGCAACAACACCTGGACCATGGGATGGCGTAGAACAAAAATTGGCTGCTGGTGATGTAATCGAAGGTACTGTTAAACGTTTGACTGACTTCGGTGCATTCGTTGAAGTATTGCCAGGTATCGATGGACTTGTACACATCTCACAAATTTCACACAAACGTGTTGAAAATCCAAAAGATGTGCTTAAAGTTGGACAAGAAGTAACTGTTAAAGTTCTTGAAGTAAATGCTGCTGATGAACGTGTATCACTTTCTATCAAAGCTCTTGAAGAACGTCCAGCTCAAGAAGAAGGCGAAAAACAAGAAAAACGTCAACAACGTCCACGTCGTCCAAAACAAGAAAAACGTGACTTTGAACTTCCAGAAACTCAAACTGGATTCTCAATGGCTGACTTGTTTGGCGATATCGAATTGTAATATTCAAAAGAGGCTGGGACAAAAGTCCTAGCCTCTCAATTGTCTTTGGATTATCGAGCAAGACGCAGTGGTTGAGTGGGCTCTACTACGCTGAATTCATCAGCTTTTACAGCCCTACTCAACTGTGCGGAGGTGGGACGACGAAATCGAATTCTAACGAATTACCGATTTCTGTCCCACTCTCTTTTTTACTTGTAATATTCTCGAGAATTTGATATACTATAACAGTTGCCACCCTTAGTGTAATGGATATCACGTAAGATTCCGGTTCTTGAGATGGGGGTTCGATTCCCTCAGGGTGGATAAGGATAGGAGAGCGGAGTGGCTCTCTTTTTTTGTATCTAGATGGAAAGATACCTGTGAATTTTGGCTCTTTGTCAACTGTTGTGGGTTGATGAAAAGTTACAACCTGGAGAGGACCAAATTGGTTCTCTCCTTTTTGATGTTCAAAGCAATTAGAATTCTAGTTTTAAAGTTGTCAAAGTTCCGGAAGCCAAAAGCATTTCGCTTGATGACTTTGATGAGGTTATTTGTGGCCTCAAGTTTTGCGTTTGAGTAGGGAAGTTCCAGTGCATTCATGATCTTGTCCTTATCTTTCAAAAAGGTCTTAAATACAGTTTGAAAAATAGGATTTACAGAAGAAATTGTTTCTTCAATAAGACTAAAGAAATGGTCCGTCTGTTTCTCTTGAAAATGAAAGAGTAGGAGTTGATAGAGATCATAGTGCTGTCTAAGTTCTTGAGAGTATGAAAGCAACTTTTCTAGAACCTCTTTATTGGCCAAGTGTGACCGAAAAATTGGTCGATAAAATCGTTTATCACTGAGTTTACGGCTATCCTGTTGAATGAGTTTCCAGTAACGTTTCAGTGCTTTATATTCGTGTGATCTTCGATCAAACTGATTCATAATTTGGATGCGTACGCGATTCATTGCTCGACTGAGATGCTGGACAATGTGAAAGCGATCAAGAACGATTTTAGCATTTGGAAAAAGTTTTCTGGCAATATCGTAGTAGGGACTAAACATGTCCATAGTAATGACTTTCACGCAACTTCTCACTTGTTTAGAATAACGAAGGAAATGATTGCGAATAGTTGCTTGAGTCCGTCCATCTAGGATAGCCACGATCTTTCTTGTATCGTAGTCCTGTGCAATAAAGCTCATCTTACCTTTCTTGAAGCCGTACTCATCCCAGTTCATATGTTCTGGAAGGTAGTTAAGGTTAGTCTTAAATTTAAATTTATGTAACTGACGAATAACTGTTGAAGTAGAGACGGATAAACTTTCGGCTATGCTAGTCATAGGGACTTTCTCAATCAATTTTTGAGTGATTTTCTGTTTGACGATGGTTGCGATCTGGTGATTCTTCTTGACTAAGGAGGTTTCTGAAACTGCCATTTTCCCGCAGACTTTACAACGAAAACGTCGTTTTCTCAATCGAATGAGAGTCTTGTAGCCCGCACACTCTAGATAGGGAATTTTGGATTCTTTTTGGAAGTCATATTTAGCCATTTGTCCATGACAGCTGTGACACTTAGGTGTAGGGTAATCTAGCTTAGCGATGATTTCTTTATGTGTTCCAGAATCCAGATAATCCAAGATTATGATGTTCTTGTCTTTAATTCCGAGTATGTTTGTGATAAAATTTAATTGTTCCATAAGATTCTTTCTAATGATGGTTTGGTCACTTTTCATTATAGGTCTTATGGGGCTTTTTTTCTACAACAAAATAGACTCCATAATTCCTATGGTGGTTTTACCCACTACAGAAATTATAGAGCCTGAATTTTTAAGAGCAGTATCGGACTCTCAGAGCCCTTTTCGATGAGATCAAGAAAACACCATGTCCTAAGACATGGTGTTTAAGTATTTGTTTAGTTTTTAGAAGCTGCTTGGAATTCTGGGTTCTTCCATGCTTCGTCGATAATCGCTTGTAATTCTTTTGCAGATGCTTGCATTTTTTGTGTTTCAGCGTCGTTCAATGGGATGTTAACTGGACGAACGATACCGTGTGCACCAACGATCGCTGGTTGACCGATAAAGACGTTTTCAACACCGTATTGACCTTCTTGGAAGACTGAAAGTGGAAGAACTGCATTTTCGTCATCAAGGATGGCACGAGTGATACGAGCAAGGGCAACGGCGATACCGTAGTATGTAGCACCTTTTTTGTTGATGATGGAGTAGGCAGCATCACGAACAGAGATGAAGAGATCTACAAGGTCAGCTTCATTCAAGTCACGGTTTGCTTGCAACCATTGTTCCAATTTTACACCAGCAACGTTGGCATGTGACCAAACAGCGAACTCTGAGTCACCGTGTTCGCCCATGATGTAGGCATGGACTGAACGAGCGTCAACGCCGATAGTTTCAGCAAGGGCTTGACGGAAACGAGCTGAGTCAAGAGAAGTACCAGAACCGATAACGCGTTCTTTAGGGAAACCTGAGAATTTCCAAGTAGAGTATGTCAAGACGTCAACTGGGTTTGCGGCTACAAGGAAGATACCATCAAATCCTGAAGCAACGACTTGCTCAACGATAGATTTGTTGATGGCAAGGTTTTTACCAACGAGGTCAAGACGAGTTTCGCCTGGTTTTTGAGGAGCGCCTGCTGTAATAACAACTAAGTCCGCATCCGCACAGTCTTCGTACTTAGCAGCATAGATCTTCTTAGGTGAAGTGAAGGCAAGGGCATGGCTAAGGTCTTCTGCATCACCAACCGCTTTTTCAAATAATTGAGGGATTTCGATGATACCAAGTTCTTGTGCGATTCCTTGAGTAACAAGTGCAAAAGCGTAAGATGAACCTACCGCACCATCACCAACAAGGATAACTTTTTTATGTTGTTTAGTTAAAGTCATTTTCTAAACGTCTCCTTCATTTTTTTTGGGCTTTCCCCATTCGGTTTTATTCTACCACTTTTGCATTTTTTTGTCACGGAATTACGATCGTTTTGCCTATGTAAACGTTTTTATGAATGTGTTAGAAACCAGAAAAATAAGGCAGAATATGTTATAATAGTAGAGTGAATTAATTAAAGAGAGGCATTGTTTTAATGCAGGATAATAATTTAATTGATGTTAATTTAACATCAGAAATGAAGACCAGTTTTATCGATTACGCTATGAGTGTTATCGTGTCTCGGGCTCTTCCTGACGTGCGAGATGGTTTAAAGCCAGTTCATCGTCGGATCCTTTATGGAATGAATGAACTTGGGGTTACACCAGATAAACCACATAAGAAATCTGCCCGTATTACTGGGGATGTAATGGGTAAATACCATCCGCATGGTGACTCCTCTATTTATGAGGCTATGGTTCGGATGGCTCAATGGTGGAGCTATCGCTATATGCTCGTAGACGGCCATGGAAACTTTGGTTCTATGGATGGAGATGGAGCTGCCGCCCAGCGTTATACTGAAGCTCGTATGAGCAAAATTGCGCTGGAGATGCTCCGTGATATCAACAAGAATACGGTTGACTTTACAGATAACTACGACGCTAGCGAACGTGAACCGAATGTTCTTCCAGCCCGCTTCCCTAATTTACTAGTCAATGGTGCAACAGGGATTGCGGTTGGGATGGCGACAAATATTCCTCCACATAACCTTGGAGAGTCCATTGAAGCGGTCAAGTTAATGATGGACAATCCGGACGTGACAACGCGCGAACTGATGGAAGTGCTTCCTGGACCAGATTTCCCAACCGGGGCCTTGGTCATGGGCAAATCAGGTATTCATAAGGCCTATGAAACAGGAAAAGGCTCAATTGTCTTACGGTCTCGGACAGAAATTGAAGAGACCAAGACAGGCCGTGAACGCATTGTTGTTACAGAATTTCCTTATATGGTCAATAAGACAAAAGTCCATGAACATATTGTTCGTTTAGTCCAAGAAAAACGGATTGATGGAATTACGGCAGTTCGAGATGAGTCCAACCGTGAGGGGGTCCGTTTCGTCATTGAAGTCCGCCGGGATGCTTCAGCCAATGTTATCTTAAACAATCTTTTCAAGATGACCCAAATGCAAACCAACTTTGGTTTCAATATGTTGGCCATCCAAAATGGTGTTCCAAAGATTCTCTCGCTTCGTGAGATTTTAGGGTCTTATATTGAACACCAAAAAGAAGTGGTGACTCGTCGGACCATCTTTGATAAAGAGAAGGCAGAAGCACGTGCCCATATTTTAGAAGGTCTCCTAATCGCTCTTGATCATATCGATGAAGTGATTAAAATCATTCGGAATAGCCAGACAGATGCAGAAGCACAGGCAGAATTGATGAGTAAGTTCAAGCTTTCTGAGCGACAAAGTCAAGCTATCTTGGATATGCGTCTTCGTCGTTTGACTGGTTTGGAACGCGATAAGATCCAAAGCGAATACGATGACCTCATTGCCTTGATTGCAGATCTTACAGATATCCTAGCCAAGCCTGAGCGTGTAGCTACGATTATCAAGGAAGAGCTGGATGAAGTAAAACGCAAGTTTGGAGATCCACGTCGCACGGAGTTGATGGTGGGAGAAGTTCTTTCACTAGAAGATGAAGACTTGATTGAAGAGACCAATGTATTGATTACGCTGTCTAATAAAGGCTACATCAAACGTCTCGATCAGGACGAATTTACTGCTCAGAAACGAGGTGGCCGCGGTGTTCAAGGGACTGGTGTTAAGGATGATGATTTCGTCCGCGAATTGGTTTCTACCAGTACTCATGATCGTTTACTATTCTTTACCAATAAGGGGCGTGTATACCGTCTGAAAGGGTATGAAATTCCAGAATATGGTCGTACAGCCAAGGGGCTACCTATTGTTAACTTGCTTAAGTTAGATGATGGAGAATCGATTCAGACCATTATTAATGTTGCTCAAGATCGGAGTGAAGACGCCTATCTCTTCTTTACAACTCGTTCTGGACTAGTTAAACGGACCAGTGTGACCGAGTTTGCCAATATCCGTCAAAATGGTTTGAAAGCTCTTAATCTGAAAGATGAGGATGAGTTGATTAACGTCTTCCTCACCGATGGAAATACAGACGTTATCATAGGGACTAAATATGGATATTCGGTCCGCTTCAAAGAGTCTGTTGTTCGGAATATGGGGCGTTCAGCGACCGGAGTACGAGGGGTTAATCTTCGTCCAGGTGACCAAGTGGTCGGTGCAAGTGTGATTACCGATCAAGATGAAGTATTGATTATCACTGAAAAGGGATACGGTAAACGCACGCGTGCTGATGAGTATCCAACAAAAGGACGTGGTGGTAAAGGGATTAAAACTGCTAATGTCGTCGATAAGAATGGTCCTCTGGCTGGTCTCATGACTGTCAAGGGAGATGAAGACTTAATGATTATCACCAACACAGGCGTTATGATTCGTACGAGTGTTGCCAATATTTCACAAACTGGTCGCTCGACTATGGGTGTAAAAGTCATGCGTTTAGATCAAGATGCTCAAATCGTAACCTTTACAACCGTTCAAGCGGATGAAAAAGATGACTCAGAAATTGAAACTGAAAGTGAAGGATAAGATATAGAATGGCATCTAGAAAAAGAAAAAAAGTGAAAAAAAGTTTGCGCAATCGTCTGATAAATATTGTTGCAACCTTGTTAATCCTTTTATCAATTGCTCTCATTTTTAATGCACCGATTCGAAACATGATTATGGTCTGGCATACAAATAAGTACCAGGTGAGCAAAGTTTCGAAAAAGACTATTGAGAAGAATAAGGAAGCTAAGACTAGCTTTGATTTTCAAGAGGTAAAATCTCTGTCGACAGAGGCAGTGATTAATGCTCAATGGCAGGCACAGAAGTTACCAGTAATTGGAGGAATTGCAATCCCAGAATTAAAGATGAATCTTCCTATTTTTAAAGGTTTGGACAATGTGGGTCTCTATTATGGAGCTGGTACCATGAAGGAAGATCAAGTCATGGGCCAAGGGAATTACTCCTTAGCTAGTCACCATGTCTTTGGATTAACAGGCGCGAATGCTATGCTCTTTTCTCCATTGGACAATGCCAAGGCTGGAATGAAAATCTATGTCACAGATAAAGAAAAGATCTATACCTATGTGATTACCTCTTTGGAAACAGTATCTCCGGATCGTATTGATGTCATTGCTGACCACGAAGGTGTTAATGAGATTACTTTGGTTACCTGTGATGATTTAGCTGCAACCAATCGGATTATTGTTAAAGGTACGTTAGAAACATCTGTAGACTATGATCAAGCTCCAAAAGAGATTTTAGAAGCTTTCAGCAAGTCTTACAATCAAATGCAATTGTAATCAAAAAGAAAAGAGGTTAAAAAGCCTCTTTTCTTGTTATTCTTTTGCCAACTTGTAAGCAAACGGTTACAAATTGTAACCATACTGACATATCTTTTGAAGGTTTCTGTTCTATAATATAGTTGTGATAGAAAACAATATGGAGGATGATAGATGAGTAAGGACCATATTTATAAACTCTTAAGTCATTTTTATGGTTTGCTTGTCAATGATTTCCCAAAGACTGGTCTTGTTACCAAGGGAATCTATGAAGTTGAACAAGTCTATGAGGCGATTGAAAGCCTTCCTTCAGGACAAGAACATTTAATTCGATGTGAAATCCGTCAATTTTTAGCTACTCTGGACCAGGTCCAAAAAGGCTATCGAATTTCATTTACAAATGAAGAGACTAGAATATTGGAGAACCTTAAGGAAGAGGTTTGTCCCGTTTAAAAATTTCTCTAAAGAAGCAACCATTTTCCTCCTCAATTGCGAATTATTAATTGAGGAGGTTTTTTATGTATAATATCGTTTTTCAAGAATCAGGTCTCTTACCAAGAGAACGAATGGTTGCAGAAGGGGCAGACAAACTTAGTCATCAAGAATTACTTTCTATTCTTTTGCGAACGGGGAACAAATCAAAGAATGTTTATGAAATTTCTCAGGACCTTTTAGCAACTCTCAAGAGTCTGAAAGATCTTGGGAGTTTAAGTCTACAGGAATTACAAGAAATCCCTGGTATTGGAAAGGTAAAGGCGATTGAGCTGTTGGCGGCCATCGAACTTGGAAAAAGAGTACAGGCTGCAGAAGTCATAGAAACTGAGCAAATCATAAGTAGCCAAAAGCTTGCTCATATGATGCAACAAGAAATAGGGCAAAAAAAACAGGAGCATCTCGTAGCACTCTATTTAAATACTCAAAACCATATTATCCATCAACAGGTCATTTTTATTGGAACGGTCGATCGAAGCATTGCTGAGCCTAGAGAGATTCTTCACTATGCTGTGAAGCATATGGCGACTTCCGTCATTCTCGTTCACAATCATCCTTCCGGTTTTATAAGACCTAGTAAGAATGACGATAGGGTCACACAACAGATGCTGGATGCTTGTAATTGCTTAGGAATCGTCTTTTTAGATCATTTGATTGTCTCTGCTGATGATTATTATAGCTATAGGGAAGAAACGGACCTCTTGGTCTAAAGTGTATAGAAAGATAAAAAGAAGCGAGGTGAATGATAGGATCACTCTCCTCGCTCCTTTTTTCGTTAGGAAACCTGGTTTCTTCTAGTCCAGTTTCTTGAATCGGCTCCGATTTAAGGATTATTTTTTCTCATAAAGTAGAGTAGAGTTTGTAACTCACTTGTTAGGTCTACATATTGAACGACGACATCCTTTGGGACTGATAGATGAACAGGTGAAAAGCTTAATATTCCCTTGATGCCAGCTTCTACCAGTAGGCTTGCTACCTCTTGGGATTTAACACTCGGAACGGTTAAAATAGCCGTCTGAATATCCTGACCAGCTAATTTTTCTTTTAGACTTGAAATACCGAAAATAGGAATCCCATCCTTGCTCTTAGTATCAACCAATTCATGATCATCCGTATCGAAAGCCATAACGATTTTCATCTTATTCCGTTCATGGAAACGATAGTGGAGTAGAGCACTTCCCATATTTCCAATTCCTACAATCGCAACGTTGGTAATTGAAGTATCATTCAAGAGGTCTGCAAAAAAGTTCATCAACTTCTTGACATCGTAGCCGAAACCACGACGTCCTAACTCACCAAAGTAGGAGAAGTCACGACGAACAGTTGCAGAGTCAATCCCAATGGCTTCCGCAATTTGTTTGGAGTTGGCTCGTTCAATGTTTTCTGCATTAAAGCGCTTGAAAATGCGGTAATACAAGGAAAGCCGTTTTGCAGTGGCGCGAGGAATTGGATTATTCTTATCTTGTTTCACAATATCACAACCTTTCTAATCTATTTTATAAAAAGTTTGTGAAAAAATCAACTATCTCTAATAAAAAAACACCAATATTTGGTGTTATATATGTATTTATGAAAGTTTACTCTCTTTTTCATGGAACTGAAAAAGGCAACGATAAAGGTCGCCAATTCCCCATAAAAGGGAAGAAGAAGACCTTGGTAAGTCAGTGAGTTTACTTGATAAGAATCAGGAAGAGAGACGCAACCAGAGAAGGATATGGGACAGGAGTCTAAGTTCTCAAAGGATACCTGACGTTGAACGTGGTAGGCATCTAGTTAGGTTAGGGTCATCATTCCCTTTACCCTTAGTTTTCAATTTTTTCAAAGATCTCACGTTCTACTAGACTATCCATTAGGAAGTAGAATTTTTGTTGGATGATTTTGTTTCCTGGATTTTTAAAAATGTTAACCAAACGAAGGCCGGATTTATCCGTGATATTGATCTTAAATCCTGTAAGGTCCTTATTGAAGATAATCTTTAATTTAAAGCCATCTCCACTATTTGGTACAGCTTCCAAAAGACGATTTAATTCGTAGTTTCCTACCTTAGTGACAGAAAAGGTGTTATCACGCAGAGTATATTTCTTAATGTTTGGATGAATTGCGTAGGTATAGTCGCAGTTCGTCAATGAGACAGATGTTTCAAATGCCATGTAGTTCTCCTAATAGTTGATGAATTGTTTTAATAAAGCTCGTTACTTCGTCAGAAGTATTGAATTCGGAAAAGCTAATCCGAATAGATTCTTTCAAGCGAGGGGACTCAGCCCCATAATAAGCTGCTAGGACATGGCTGGGTTGCACGGTCCCAGCAGTACAAGCAGAGCCTGTAGAAATTGAGATGCCAGCAAGATCCAAACGAAGTAAAAGGGTATCGTTGCTCACAGCTGGAAAGCCAATGTTTAATACATGAGGAAGCTTATGGTCAGACCCATTTAGATAATAGTTCAAATCTCCCAAGCCATCTATGAGTTGGTCAGAAAGATTTTTAATGGACTGATAATGGGAGTCCATCTGTTCGCAGGCTTCTTTAAGGGCTTGAGCCATTCCTACAATCGAAACAAGATTTTCGGTACTGGCCCGATGTTTCCCCTCTTGATCACCTCCGTGGAGAAGGTTAAAGAAGTTTGGAGTCTTTGCGTAGAGAAAGCCAACACCCTTTGGTCCATGAAATTTATGAGCTGAAGCACTTAGGAAATCAATGCCTAGTTCATCTGGAGCGACTAAAATTTTTCCAATTGCTTGTACAGCATCGACATGATAGGCTGCAGGATGATCTTGTAAGAGGTCAGCAATTTCCTTAATAGGTAATAAATCTCCTGTTTCATTATTAGCGAACATAGTAGAAACGAGGATGGTATCCGGACGAAGAGCTGCCTGAATATCTTCAGGGCGGATTGTCTGGTTTACTGGTTGGATGACCGTGACTTCAAAACCAAACTGGTCTACTAAATAGTCAATTGGCTCAAGAACAGCGTGGTGCTCAATGGCAGTTGTAATAATATGCTTCCCTTTGTCCTGATGTTTGAGACAGTATCCTTTGATCACAGTATTATTGCTTTCAGTTCCACCAGAAGTAAAGGTAATTTGATCGCTTTTGGTATGTAAGCAACTAGCTATAGTTTGGCGAGCATCTCTGAGGAGCTTTTTCGCCTCGCGTCCATGCGCATGCAGACTGGATGGGTTGCCAAATACAGTTCCCATGGTTTGGGTCATTGCTTCAATAACACTAGGGCTGAGAGGGCTAGTCGCCGCATTGTCAAAATAAATCACACCATCACCTTATTTCTTGTGGTAAGCAAAGAGTGGACTGACCGGTTTTTTCTCCTGGATTCGTACCAAGGCATCTCCAAGTAATTCACTTGCTGTGATGTACTTAACATTCTTTGGTTTTTGTTCCTTGGTTGCTACAGAATCTGTAACGAGGATTTCTTTGATTGGAGATTGATCCAGTAATGTTGCAGCTCCGTTGACAAATAAGCCGTGACTGGATACAGCATATATTTCTGTTGCCCCTTCACGTTCCACAATTTTTGCAGCTTCTGAAAAGGTTTTTCCTGTATTAAGAATATCATCGATTAAAATAGCTTTCTTTCCAGCTACATCTCCAATAATATACCCTTGATCCCGGCTAGCATCATCTTGAGCGTAATCGATGATAGCAATTGGAGTATCTAAATATTCAGCAAGATTGCGAGCTCGTTTGACGCCAGAGTTTTTAGGGCTGACCACAACTACATCAGGACCAGTCAGACCATGCTCTATGTAATGTTCAGCAAAAAGAGGAATTGTAAACAAGTTATCCACTGGAATATCGAAGAAACCTTGGACCTGAACAGCGTGTAGATCCAAAGTAACGACACGGTCTACCCCAGCTTTTACCAACATATTGGCCACCAATTTAGCTGTAATTGGTTCGCGTGGAGCAGCAGTTCGGTCTTGGCGAGCATATCCGAAGTATGGTAGGACAACGTTGACAGTGTGAGCACTTGCTCGTTGGCAGGCATCTACCATAATCAGCAATTCCATCAGATGATTGTTTACTGGAAAGCTAGTAGATTGGATAATATAAATATCGTATCCACGAACACTTTCCTCAATATTGATTTGGATTTCACCGTCTGAAAATTGACGTGAGGAAAGTTTCCCAAGAGGGATACCAGCAACATCAGCAATCTTTTGTGCAATTTCTTGATTAGAGTTGAGAGCGAAGAGCTTCATATTGTTTTTTTCTGACATGTGTATGTTCCTCATTTAGATATTTTGATCTAGCCCTATTTTAGCAAAAAATATCAATAATTTCAGCTATTTTGCTAAACTTTGAGCTAATCTTGCAACTTTACTTTTAGCTGGCTTCCATTCAATGCCGTTTTCCTTTATAAATTTGTGAAAATAGATTTCATCAGAAGCATCCTCAACTTCCATTTCAAGCTCATAATCTTCTTGCGAGTTATAACGGCTACGATCAAAGGCTAAGAGGCCATTTTCAATTCTTTTTTCCCGTCTCTCTGTTTCTAAACTTCCCCAAACAGCTAAGTCTTTTACGGGAATGTTATGTTTGATAAGGTAGTCATGAATCTCGCCTTTTGGAAGCTGATCTTGTGTTAAAAATTGATTGACTTGTGCTTGACTAAGAGATTGATTGTACTCAAAGTGGCCAGCATCTTGAGGAACCTTGAGGGTTAGCTCAGCTTTTTCAGGCAGAATACGGATCCGTAAGGCCATTTTGAGGTCATGGATAGCATGAGTAGGTGTATCGATATAGTGATTAGTTTGGTAGATGACTGCTTGGCCTTCGAAAAAGGGTTCCAAGGCCAGGTATTCCTCCTTGGTCAATAAGGTCTTAAATTCGATTTCTAAATGGTTCATGCTCTCTTCCTTTTCTTTCGTTTAGATGCATTTTATGATATAATAATAGCTGTGTTTATTTTATACAAAAAACTTTGAGATGACAAGGTGATTCAATGGCGATTGATTGGGAAAATTTTTTAGACCCCTATATCCAAGCAGTTGGGGAGCTGAAGATTAAGCTACGTGGAATACGGAAGCAGTATCATAAGCAACAAAAGCATTCCCCAATTGAATTTGTAACTGGTCGTGTAAAGCCGATTGAGAGCATTATCGAGAAGATGGAGCGTAGAAGTATTTCTGAAGAGAACCTAGCACAGGACATGCAGGACATTGCAGGTTTACGGATCATGGTTCAATTTGTCGATGACGTAGACGAGGTCTTGGAAGTTTTGCGGAAACGATTGGATATGCGCGTGGTACAGGAACGAGATTATATTCGGCATAGAAAGTCGAGTGGTTATCGGAGCTATCACGTAGTGGTGGAGTATCCTGTAGATACCATTAGTGGCAATGAGACCATTCTAGCAGAAATTCAGATTCGGACTCTCTCTATGAATTTCTGGGCCACCATTGAACACTCATTAAATTACAAATATAAAGGAGATTTTCCAGACGAGATCAAGAAACGGCTTGAAATCACAGCAAATTTGGCTTACCAACTGGATGAGGAAATGGGAGCTATTCGTGATGCCATTCAGGAGGCACAAGCCCTATATGATCCGGTCCATCGTAAGTTAAACGATGGTGTTGGAAATAGTGATGATACAGATGAGGACTACAGGTAAAAAGGTTTCGATTATTCGAAATCGGAAACGCCAGAGTGAAGAGGTTTTTCAACAACTTCGCTACAAATTGAAAAAGAATAATTTTATTTTAACTGAGAAGCATCCAGATATTGTCATCTCCATTGGGGGAGATGGCATGTTGCTATCTGCCTTCCATAAATATGAGACCCAATTAGATCGTGTGAGATTTGTCGGCGTTCACACAGGACATTTAGGATTTTATACAGACTATTTAGATGATGAGATTGACAAGTTGGTAGAAAATCTCAAGTATGATAAAGGTGCTAAAGTTTCATATCCTATCTTAAATGTGAAAGTCACTTTTGAGAATGGAGAAACCAAGATAATGCGGGCCCTAAATGAGGCAACCATCAAACGAAGTGATCGAACTATGGTGGCAGACATGACCATCAATGGGGTCCATTTTGAGCGCTTCCGTGGAGATGGCATTACGGTATCGACTCCGACAGGAAGCACGGCCTACAATAAGTCTCTGGGGGGAGCAGTTCTTCATCCGACCATTGAGGCCTTACAGATTGCTGAAATTGCCAGTCTGAACAATCGTGTGTATCGAACTTTGGGATCGTCAATTATCGTTCCTAAGAAAGACAAGATAGAGATCACTCCAACTCGGCCAGGCTTCCATATTCTCTCTGTCGATAATTCAACTTATTCTTATCGAAATATCGCGCATATCGAGTACCAGATTGATAACCACAAGATCAATTTCGTAGCTAGTCCTAGTCACACTAGTTTTTGGAATCGGGTTAAGGATGCCTTTATCGGAGATATTGACGAATGAGGTTTGAGTTTATCGCTGACGAACATGTCAAGGTTAAAACCTTTCTGAAGAAGCACCAAATCTCCAAAGGGCTTTTAGCTAAAATTAAGTTTTGCGGGGGTCAGATCCTAGTCAATGGGGTCGAACAAAATGCCATTTACCTCCTTGATATTGGAGACAAGGTCTCCATTGATATCCCTTCTGAGATCGGCTATGAAGGCTTGGAAGCAATCGATCGTGATTTAGATATCCTATATGAAGACGATCACTTTTTAGTGATAAACAAACCCCATGGTGTGGCTTCGATTCCTAGTGTTCTTCATTCTAATACCATTGCGAATTTTGTGAAGGGCTATTATGTCCGTCAAAATTATGAAAATCAATTGGTTCACATTGTAACCCGCTTGGATAAGGATACCAGTGGAATTATGCTCTTTGCTAAGCATGGGTATGCCCATGCTCGCTTGGATAAACAACTGCAAGCTAAGACCATTCAAAAACGCTATTATGCACTGGTTAAGGGAGAAGGCCGTCTGGAAGATGAGGGTGACATCATTGTTCCCATTGCGCGTGATGAAGACTCCATCATTACGCGAAAGGTAGCAAAAGGTGGCAAGTATGCTCATACCAGCTACCAAGTTGTTCAGTCTTTTGGTGATATTCATCTAGTGGATATCCAGTTGCATACAGGTCGGACCCATCAGATACGCGTTCATTTTTCCCATATCGGTTTTCCACTTTTGGGAGATGATCTCTATGGAGGGTCGTTAGAAGATGGGATTCTTAGACAAGCCTTGCATTGCCATTCCTTGGCTTTTTATCATCCTTTTTTGGAAGAAGAACTTCGAATTGAAAGTTCTTTGCCAGATGATTTTAGCCAAGTCTTACAACAGTTATCAAATATTTAATTTTTTCAAAGGAGAAACTCATGGAAGTTTTCGAAAGTCTCAAAGCCAACCTTGTTGGTAAGAATGCTCGTATTGTGTTACCAGAAGGTGAAGAACCACGTATTCTTCAAGCGGCTAAACGGATTGTGAATGAAACAGAAGTTACCCCTATTTTACTAGGGAATCCAGATAAAATCAGCATCTATCTTGAAATTGAAGGCATCTTAGAGGGCTATGAAGTGATTGATCCAAAAGCTTACCCTCAGTTTGAAGAGATGGTGGCTTCCTTGGTAGAGCGTCGTAATGGAAAAATGACAGAAGAAGAAGCGCGTCAAGTTTTAACTGAAGATGTCAACTACTTTGGTGTTATGTTAGTCCACATGGGAATTGTTGATGGAATGGTCTCAGGTGCTATTCACTCGACTGCAGCAACAGTTCGTCCTGCTCTTCAAATCATTAAGACTCGTCCAAATGTAAAACGGACTTCAGGTGCTTTTCTCATGGTTCGTGGATCTGAACGTTACTTGTTTGGAGACTGTGCTATTAACATCAATCCAGATGCTGAAGGCTTAGCTGAAATTGCCATCAACTCTGCCATTACTGCTAAGATGTTTGGAATCGATCCAAAAATCGCCATGTTGAGCTATTCAACAAAAGGTTCAGGCTTCGGTGAAAGTGTTGATAAGGTAGTTGAAGCAACAAAACTTGCTCATGAGTTGCGCCCAGACCTCGAAATTGATGGAGAATTACAATTTGACGCAGCCTTTGTACCAGCAACTGCAGCTCTAAAAGCTCCAGGAAGCAAGGTGGCTGGACAAGCCAATGTCTTTATCTTCCCAGGTATTGAAGCTGGTAACATCGGTTACAAGATGGCAGAGCGTCTTGGCGGCTTTGCAGCAGTCGGTCCAGTATTGCAAGGATTGAACAAGCCAGTGAATGACCTCTCTCGTGGATGTAATGCTGATGATGTCTTTAAATTGACCTTGATTACAGCTGCTCAAGCGGTAGAACAATAAGAATCTAGTTAGGCTCAGGAACCACCTGAGTCTTTTTCTGTTTAAAACAGAATTTCTTATTCCTGTATCATTCTATGGTATACTAAGAACATGTTAGATTTAAAAGATTACGGAATTACCATGTGGGAGGAGAAAAAAATTGCTTCTTTCCGAGAAAAGTTATTAGCATGGTACGATGCGCATAAGCGGGACCTTCCATGGAGACGAACGCAGGATCCCTATAAAATATGGATTTCAGAGATTATGCTTCAGCAGACACGGGTAGATACTGTTATTCCCTATTATGAGCGCTTTTTAGACTGGTTTCCGACGATTGCTGATCTAGCTCAGGCTCCTGAAGAAAAGCTCTTGAAAGCTTGGGAAGGTTTGGGCTATTACTCACGGGTCCGCAACATGCAGACAGCTGCACAGCAAATCATGGAGAGCCATGGAGGTATTTTCCCATCAAGCTATGAGGCTATCTCTAAACTCAAGGGTATTGGTCCGTATACAGCTGGTGCGATTTCTAGTATTGCTTTTGGCTTGCCAGAGCCAGCAGTAGATGGCAATGTTATGCGGGTTTTGGCGCGCTTGTTTGAAGTGGACTATGATATTGGAATCCCGAACAATCGCAAGATTTTTCAAGCGATGATGGAGTTCTTGATTGATCCGGACCGTCCTGGTGACTTCAATCAAGCCTTGATGGATTTGGGCTCAGATATTGAGTCCCCAGTCAACCCACGGCCTGAAGAGAGTCCTGTTAAGGAGTTTAGTGGAGCCTACAAAAACGGGACCATGGATCGTTATCCCATTAAGGCTCCTAAGAAGAAACCTGTACCAGTCTATTTAACAGCCTTTATTATCAAGGATAATCAGGGGCGTTACTTGTTGGAGAAAAATGAGCGAGAAGGGCTCTTGTCAGGCTTTTGGCATTTTCCTTTGATTGAAGTGGATAGCCTAACAGAGAACCTAGGGCAATTGTCTCTACTGGATGGGAAACAGGAAGCGGAGGACAACCCTGAAATACTTTCTTTTGAACAGGACTATGACTTGGTCATCGAATGGCAGGATAGGTCTTATCCCATCGTCCAACATGTCTTTTCACATCGCAAGTGGCAGGTTCAACTTCGTTACGGTCTGGTAAAAGAAGGAGAGCAAGAATCAAGTGAATCGACTGTTTGGTTAAGACCTAAAGAATTTTCGAATTATCCTTTTGCTAAACCCCAGCAAAAGATTTGGACGACTTTTACGGAAAACGAAAAATGAGAGTGGGACAGAAATCGGTAATTCGTTAGAATTCGATTTCGTCGTCCCACCTCCGCACAGTTGAGTAGGGCTGTAAAAGCTGATGAAATCAGCGTAGTAGAGCCCACTCAACCACTGCGTCTTGCTCGACAATCCAAAGACAATTGAGAGGCTAGGACTTTTGTCCCAGCCTCATTTCTTTTATAGATGAGCGAATACTTTGATTTCTTCTTCCGACATAGATGAGTCGCAGCGAACAGTAACTTCACCGGCTTCGACATGTAGAAATCCAGGAACAGTTGGAATACCATAGGTAGAACGGAAGGCTTGCAAAGCATCCAGTTGATTTGGTTCTTCACTATTAATGAAGTAGATATGAGCTTTTGTTTCAGCTACGACAGTTGCTAATTTAGCAGCGAACTTTCGACAGTAAGGACAAGTCTTGCGTCCAATAAAGAAGGTTGCTGTTTCTTTTTTGTCGATGGCTTCTTGCGCACGCGCAACAGTGGTTACTTCAAGATCTTTAATATCTTCTAAAAATTGTTCCATGAGATTACCTCGCTTTCTTATAAATCTAGTATGCCATAAAGGACGAAAAATTGCTGTATTTTGATACGAAAAAAGATGAGATTGGTTGATCTCATCTTTTAATTGTTTATTTTACAAAGGCATTGATTTCAGCTTCGATATTAGCAATCTTAGCTTGTGAATCTTCGTTGCTTTCTCCAACAACGGCAATGTAGAACTTGATTTTTGGTTCAGTACCGGAAGGACGAACTGCAATCCAAGAACCATCAGCAAGTGTGTATTTCAAGACATCACTTGGAGGAGTCGTTAAGGCTGTTACAGTACCATCAGCGGCAGTGGATGTTTGTGCTTTAAAGTCTTCTACGACTGTGATTTCTGTTGCGTTCCATTCTTTTGGACCATTTTCACGGAATTTCGCCATAATGGCTTTGATTTGCTCAGCACCGTCAACACCAGAAAGAGTAACAGAGATTGTTTTT
Source organism: Streptococcus rubneri (assembly GCF_004785935.1). Taxonomy (GTDB): domain Bacteria; phylum Bacillota; class Bacilli; order Lactobacillales; family Streptococcaceae; genus Streptococcus; species Streptococcus rubneri. The sequence continues at coordinate 479,470 of NZ_SRRP01000001.1, forward strand.
TCAGCATAGTAGCCGTACTCTTTGTAGATTTCTTCGATACCGTCAGCAAGAGTCAAACCACGAGAGCGGTAGTAGGCTGCAAGTTCAGCAACTACAAGGACAGCTTGGATGGCATCTTTATCACGTACGAATGGTTTGATCAAGTAACCGAAGCTTTCTTCAAATCCCATCATGTAGGTGTGATTGTGTTTTTCTTCGAATTCTTGAATTTTTTCAGCGATAAATTTGAAACCAGTCAAGACGTTGAACATGGTTGCGCCGTAGCTTTCAGCAATCTTGGTTACCAAGTCAGTGGATACGATTGATTTACATAGGGCTGCATTTTTTGGAAGAGTTCCAGCATTTTTGTGAGCTTCCAAGATGTACTTAGCCATGATAGCACCGATTTGGTTACCTGAGAGGTTGAGATAGCTACCGTCTTTTTGAAGGACTTCAACACCGACACGGTCAGCGTCAGGGTCCGTTGCGACAAGAACATCAGCGCCTACTTGACGACCAAGTTCTTCAGCAAGGGCAAAGGCTGCTTGGCTTTCTGGATTTGGAGATTTAACTGTTGAGAAGTCTGGGTCTGGAGTTGCTTGCGCTTCGACAACTTGAACAGAGTCAAATCCTGCTTGGGCAAGAGCACGACGAGCCAACATTTCACCAGTACCATGCAGTGGTGTGTAGACAATCTTCATGTCTTTACCAAATTCTTCAATTAAGGCAGGGTTGATGTTAACGTCCTTAACTTCTTTGAGGTATTCCACATCGACAGCTTCGCCGATGACTTCAATCAAGCCAGAAGCTTTTTCAGCTTCCACATCCGCAACTTCTACAGTAAATGGATTTTCAATCGCACGGATGTAAGTTGTTAAAGCGTCCGCATCGTGTGGAGGCATTTGGCCACCATCTTCACCATAAACCTTATAACCATTAAATGGAGCAGGGTTGTGGCTGGCAGTAATCATGATACCTGCGAAGCAGTTGAGGTGACGAACAGCAAATGAAAGCTCTGGAGTTGGACGGAGACTTTCAAAAACATAAGATTTAATTCCGTGTTTAGCAAGAACTGCTGCAGATTCAAAGGCAAATTCTGGAGAGAAGTGACGGCTATCGTAGGCGATGGCTACACCGCGTTCTTTTTCATTTCCACCTTTAGATTCGATCAAACGAGCCAAACCTTCAGTTGCTTGGCGAACCACATAGATGTTAATACGGTTTGTACCCGCACCAATCAATCCGCGCATACCAGCAGTACCGAATTCAAGGTTTGTGTAGAAGGCATCTTCTTTGGTTTTTTCATCCATGTTTTCCAAATCACGACGAAGGTAATCTGGTAGGTCAGCGAAATCAGCCCATTTTTGGAAGTTTTCTTGATAAGTCATAGTGCAACTCCTTATTTCTATAAATTAATCGCTTACATTATAGCATTTTTTTTCTGAAAAAACTAGATTCAATAGCAATTGTTTTCAAATTTATATGGTAATGCACTAAAAATAAAAAACACACTTTCTTTTAGAAAGTGTGATAAAACTGAGGTCTTATAAGGATTTTTTTACTTTTGAGAGAGGTGGAACAATAGCTAGAGTTAGAATAACTGTGGCTAGTACTTCAATCAAAGAGTTAGTGGTTAAGACAGCTCCCAAGAAGGCTTGGATGCCACCAGGATAATTTTTTGCAAAGAAAATAAAGATACCTGAAAGAACAAAGAAGGTATTGGTCATAGACCCAGCTGCAGCGGCTATCATGAGCCCAGTTTTATTGTGAATGAACTTGTAAACAAAATAAGGAGTAATCCCAATGAGAATGCGAGGAACAAGTACGATAATGAGAGAGTAGAGGTTCCCTTTTTCAACAAAGGGACTGAATAAATAACTACTTGGTAGTTGAACGATCGTATTGATGGTTAGGCTGAAGAGCCCCATCAAGAGTCCGAGAATACCACCGATGCGAGGCCCGTAAAGAATAGATGCAATAACTACTGGAATATGGACGAAGGTCGGCGGGATTAGAAAAGGGAAGAATTGGAAGATCATGGTTGATGTGTAGTGAATGGTTACCATGATCGCAAAAAAGATAGAGATCTGTGCAATAGATGAAGAAGATTTTCTCATGTAAGGGACTCCTGTATTGTAGTAAGAATGATTTCAATGGTAGCTAAGGCACCTGCTCCTTGATCCCCGCAGGCTAATAATGCTTCTCGTGGAGGGATTATCTGGTAGCCGTAGCTTTTTAAGGTTTCGATATTGTTTTGTGTAGCGGGATGCTCCAACATCTTGGTATTCATAGCGGGTGCTAGGATTTTTTTAACATTTGTTGGTAGGGCCAAAGCAGTACTAGTAACGATATTATCTGCGAAACCATGGGCTAATTTTGCAATGGTGTTGGCACTAGCTGGAGCGACTAGAAAGAGATCAGCTTGTTTCCCTAAATCAATGTGTTGGATTTGGTCTGGTGTCTCTTCTGCCATCAGGTCCACTAGGACAGATTGTTTGGAGAGGGATTGGAGAGTCAAGGGGGTGATAAAAGCTGTGGCTGCTGGAGTCATGAGAACCTTCACCTGGTGACCGAGCTTGGTCAATTGACTGGTGATGTCTGCCGCCTTATAGGCAGAAATACTCCCTGTTACAGCTAGTAGAATATTGGCCATAGGTTTTATCCTTTATTGATAATGTAATTATAAATTTTTTGTGCGATTTCTGCCTTGGTTTCAGCTACTTGAACATCTTGTTCACTGATCAAGTATGCACGATGCTTTCCATCTTGGATATCTCTCAAGTCATTGGCCACAATTATTTCTGCCTGATTTTTTTCAAGGCTAGCACGAGCAACTGATAGTAGTTGATCCTGGGCTACATCAACTAGGAGTTTAAAACCAATCAAGCGAATCTCAGGATTCCAAATTTTTACCAGGGAAATCAACTTAGGATTTTTCTTTAAAAAAAGAACTTGGTAGTCGTCGTCTGAAGAGATTTTTGACTCTTGATTCGCGCAATGAAGAAATTGTTCTAGATTACTGGCTCCTTTTATAGCTTCAAATCCAGTCATATAGATGGGGCTATAATCTGAAACCGCCATGGCATGGATGAGAACTTGGTGTTTGGTAGTTTGTTCCTTTAGAACTAGCTGAAGTTCTGCGACGTTTGCCGTTAGAAACGTTGTTAAAAGGGGGTGCTTTTTTGGACGAACAGCCGTTGGGCTAGTAACTAGCGTCACAGGGAAGCCAGCGTCAAGAAACCGCTCAGCGATCATTTTTCCTAATTGACCAGTAGAATGATTGGTTATAGAGCGAACTTGATCGATTTTTTCACTGGTTCCACCAGAAGTAATCAAAATATTCATAGGCTTATTTTACAAGAATTTTATATTTAAGTAAAGCGAGGAATACAGAAGCTTGTACTGCCCTTCTAGTCTAAAATTCATGAAGAAAGAAGGCTTACAAGAATCCTATAGCTATTTCATATAAATTCTAATAGGAAAATAGAATAGGGTCGCTTTCCCTTTAAGAGAATAGGCAAAAGACGAACAAAGGCTTCTGAATATCAAAAAATGGATTATAAATTGAAGAAAATTCTGTATAATAGTTGTATGAAATAGTAAGGAGATTTAGATGAAGACAGATATCGAAATCGCACAAAGTGTTGAATTGAAACCTATCACAGATGTGGTAGAGAAATTGGGGATTGACTTCAATGACCTTGAACTTTATGGGAAGTACAAGGCGAAATTAACCTTTGATAAGATCCAAGAAGTTCAGAAGGAAGAGCCAGGAAAACTTATCTTGGTGACAGCTATTAATCCGACTCCAGCAGGTGAAGGGAAGTCTACCATCACCATTGGTTTGGCAGATGCTTTAAATAAAGTCGGGAAACAAACGATGATTGCCATTCGTGAACCTTCCTTAGGTCCAGTAATGGGGATTAAAGGGGGAGCAGCAGGTGGAGGCTATGCCCAAGTTCTCCCTATGGAGGATATCAACCTTCATTTCACGGGTGATATGCATGCCATTACGACAGCCAACAATGCTCTTTCAGCTTTAATCGACAATCATTTGCATCAAGGAAATGAGCTAGGCATCGACCAACGTCGGATTATCTGGAAACGGGTAGTGGACCTGAATGACCGTGCTTTGCGTCATGTTTCTGTCGGTCTCGGTGGCCCTCTTAACGGGATCCCTCGTGAAGACGGGTTTGATATCACCGTTGCTTCTGAGATCATGGCCATCCTTTGCTTGGCGACAGATATTGAAGACTTGAAGCGCCGTTTGGCTAATATTGTCATTGGTTACCGCTATGATCGTAGTCCAGTTTATGTCCGTGATTTAGAAGTAGAAGGGGCGCTTGCCTTGATTCTGAAAGATGCGATCAAGCCAAACTTGGTTCAAACCATCTATGGAACTCCAGCCTTTGTTCATGGTGGACCTTTTGCTAATATTGCCCATGGATGTAATTCTGTTTTAGCTACCTCAACCGCTCTTCGTTTAGCCGATTACGTAGTGACAGAAGCAGGTTTTGGGGCGGATTTGGGAGCTGAAAAATTCTTGGATATCAAAACACCAAATCTTCCTGTTAGCCCATCTGCAGTGGTGATCGTGGCAACAATCCGTGCTTTAAAGATGAATGGTGGGGTTGCCAAAGATGCTCTTTCTGAGGAAAACGTAGAAGCTGTTCGTTCAGGTTTTGCTAACTTGGAGCGCCACGTGGAAAATATGCGTAAGTTCGGGGTTCCTGTAGTGGTGGCTATTAATGAATTTATAACAGATACAGAAGCTGAAATTGCAGCTCTGAAAGAACTCTGTGCTTCTATTCAAGTTCCTGTTGAATTGGCGAGCGTTTGGGCTGATGGTGCTGATGGAGGGGTGGCCCTAGCAGAAACAGTAGTGGAGACACTTGAAACAACTCCAGCCAACTACTCTCGTCTTTATGATAATGACCTTTCTGTTGAAGAAAAGATCACTAAGATTGCCCAAGAAATTTACCGTGCAGACAATGTTGTCTTTGAGAAAAAAGCCAAAACTCAGATTGCTCAAATCGTAAAAAATGGCTGGGACAAGTTACCTGTTTGTATGGCTAAGACTCAATATAGTTTCTCAGATGATCCAAGTCTCCTCGGGGCGCCGTCTGGTTTTGACATTACCATTCGCGAATTGGTACCTAAGACTGGTGCAGGCTTCATTGTTGCTTTGACAGGTGAAGTGATGACTATGCCTGGATTACCAAAACGTCCTGCAGCTTTGAACATGGATGTAGCAGAAGATGGTACTGCTTTAGGCTTGTTCTAAAAAAATATATAGAGGTTGGCTGACAACCTCTATTTTTGTGCTTTTGGGGTATAATAGAGAGATAGAAAGCGAGAAGACCATGTTGAAGATAAGACCAGTCACTCTTAAAGATGCTCCTGAACTTGTCAGGATTTATGCTCCTTATGTTGAGAAAACAGCCATCACTTTCGAATACCAGATTCCGACAATTGAGGAATTTGAAGGGCGTATCGAAAAGATCCTTCAACGATTTCCCTATTTAGTAGCTGAAGTAGATGGTCAAGTCCTTGCTTATGCCTATGCCTCAACCTATTATGATCGATCAGCATATGATTGGGCGGTGGAAGTATCCGTCTATGTGGATCAAGATTATTACGGGCAAAGACTGGGTACTCGTTTGTATGAGGCGTTAGAGTCGGAGTTGGAGGCGCGTGGTTATTTACGTTTTTTAGCTTGCATCGCCCTACCAAATCCAGCTAGTATTGCCCTTCATGAAAAGCGGGGCTATGTTCAAGTCGCTCATTTCCCAAAGATTGGGTATAAGTTCAACAAATGGCATGATATTATCTGGATGCAAAAGACGATCAATGGGCCAGTAACACTCTTGAAATGTGAGGAAGAAGATGAAGATTGAAGACTTGATTCCCATTTTAGAAGCAGCAACAGTTCCTGAAAAGGTCCCTGATATGGAAGCTTATATGAAGGGGCATTTCAAATTTCTTGGTATTCAAAAGCCTACCTTACATAGGATTGAGAAAGAATTTTTTAAAGGCCACATAGGAAAAACAGTCGATTGGGACTTTGTTGAAGCCTGTTGGACACAACCCTATCGGGAGTTTCAGTATGTAGCCATGGATTATTTAGATCAAGTGAAAAAGAACTTGAAGCCCGAAGATTTTCCAAAGCTGAAACAGTTAGCTCAGACCAAGTCCTGGTGGGATAGTATTGATCAGTTGGACCGCATCATAGGAGAGATTACTTTCACCTATCCAGAAACCAAGCAGGTTATGCTGGATTGGAGTAAGGATCAGGACTTTTGGTTGAGGCGGATTGCCATTGATCACCAGCTTATGAGGAAAGAAAAAACAGATACGGATTTGTTAGAAAAAGTGATCCTCAATAATCTAGGTCAAAGCGAGTTCTTTATAAATAAGGCAATCGGCTGGAGCTTACGCAACTATTCTAAGGTCAATCCAGATTGGGTAGGGGCCTTTATCGAGCGATATCGAGAGCAGTTATCTCCTTTGAGCATTCGAGAAGGAAGCAAGTACCTACCTTCTTGACAGTTTGTGGATGTTCATGGTAAACTAGATTTATGCGATGAGTCGATTGGCTCTTAGGAGCCTTTTGCGCTGAGGAGGTCTACATTCAATTGTAACGCAGGAACGGACCTTGAACAGTTGTGTGAACCGGCTGTTCTCATCGAAAGATGCCTCGATCCCTTACCGTTTGGTAGGGGATTTTTTGGTTTCTTAGCTGAGGAGCTCATTGATTAGATTGCTTATCTAGTCTGTTGTCCTATAAACTCTTATGAAAAAGAAGAGACTCCAATAGTAAATTTGCTCTTATTTCGTCGCAGTGGTATAATGGGTGAAAAGATATAGCGCTGTCTTTCATATCAACCATGGAAAGGAGATGTCTATGGAAGTTGAACAAAATCAGTCAACAACTAGGTGGTCGCAAGAAAAATCCCAGCGAATTAGTGAGCTAGAAAATTCAAAAGAGTATCAAGACAGACTGTTTTTAATGAAGGAACAGATGAAGAGCAATCTTCATTGGAGGGCCGTTACCATTCTTGGTATTATTTTAGCTGTTCTATCTTTCCTACTTTTGAGATTTCGAGCGGTTATTATCATTCTTCCTGCTCTAGTTTTCTATTATTTACCTCAATACAACAAAAGGAAGGCTTTATTCGGGGATAATGTTCGCTCCAATGACGAAATCTATATTAATGATTTTCTCTGTCCTATTCTGAAAGAAGTTTTTCCTCAAGCAGAGTTAACTTTGACTGCAAACTATGCTATGGATGCCTTACAGGTTGTTAGTCCTCGGTCGACCAAGTTTAATCTCTTTAATCAACTGTCTTTCCATGATGAAAGAAATCTCACAGTCGCCAACCTTTATGGTCACCATACAGAGACCAGGTATGAAACAGACTCAAATGGGCATACCAGAACTGTCCAAGAAGAAGTGACGGATTTCGTTGGCCAACTCTTTTCTCTGAAGGCACCTAGTCCCTTCCCAGGACATATGCGGGTGGTTCCGACCAAGAAATCCTTCTTTTTCAAAAGAGAAGTCAAAGGAGCCTATCCAGGTCCTGGAAAAAATGAGGTACAAATTGAAACAGAAGATATCCAGAACAACGAGAATTACAATATCTATTGTACGGATGAATTTGCTGCTCGAAAATTTTTGAAGCCTAAGGTGTTAGATTGGTTCGACAAGCAGATTGCTCAAAATGCGATGTGTGTCTACTTGGTAGAGGATCGTCTCTATATTTCCTTGTATACCAATCGCTATATTTTTCCAACACCAAGAAAGAAACAAGCTGTTGAGAATCTTTCCTTAGCTGCAGAGTATCAAAAACTCTGTATGGAGATTGATATCATTGATGAATTAACCAATATTTTTAAAGGAGAATGACGATGTCAGGTTTCATTATTGCACTTATTGTTTTTGCACTAGTAGTTGTTATGTGGTTTATCGGAGAAAGCAATCGCTTGAACCGTTATCAGGTCATGATTGAAGAATCAAAGAGGACGGTTGATATCACCTTGGTTAAACGCTACGACACCATTTCGGAAATGTTGAAGGTTGCTAAGGCTTATGCCAAACATGAAGAGAAAGTCTTTAGCGAATTGGTAGCCCTTCGCCAAGGTGCCTCTATCCAAGAATCCAATCAAGTTATTGCCAATCAAAATGATGTTTTGGCACAAATCCGAGCAGTGGGTGAGAATTATCCGGAGCTCTTATCTTCTAACCAATTCTTGGCCTTGCAAAAAGAAATTGCAGACGAAAATGAAGATTTGGCAGCTTCTAAACGCATTGTCAATAGCAATATTAGCCAAATCAACCAAGCCATTGTAACCTTCCCAACTTCAGTAGTTGCGGGTATCAAAGGGATGCAACAGGTCCAGTTCCTTTTGGAAGATACTCAAGGTAAGAAGGATTTAAGTGATTTGGATTATGAGATCCATTAATTTTTAATTAAAGCATCATATATCTAGAAACTATCCCGGTCTTTGATCGGGATTTTTTGTTTTCATAAATGTAAAATACGCTTTTCATTTACTAGGAAAAATAGTATAATAGATAAAATTCACAAATTTTTAGAAAATTCCGAAAGAGGTTATACTATGGGATATACAGTTGCTGTTGTCGGTGCGACAGGTGCCGTTGGTGCTCAAATGATCAAGATGTTGGAAGAATCCAATCTTCCGATTGATAAAATTCGTTTCCTTGCTTCTGCTCGTTCAGCTGGTAAGGTATTGAAATTTAAGGATCTAGACATTACGATTGAAGAAACAACAGAAACTGCCTTCGAAGGGGTAGATATCGCTCTCTTCTCAGCTGGTGGTTCTACTTCTGCAAAATATGCACCTTATGCTGTAAAGGCAGGTGCAGTCGTAGTAGATAATACTTCTTATTTCCGTCAAAATCCAGATGTACCATTAGTAGTTCCTGAAGTAAATGCACATGCGCTTGATGCCCATAATGGGATTATCGCCTGTCCTAACTGTTCAACGATTCAAATGATGGTAGCTCTTGAGCCTGTTCGTCAGAAATGGGGCTTGAACCGGATTATCGTTTCAACTTACCAAGCTGTTTCAGGTGCTGGTATGGGAGCCATTCTTGAAACCCAACGTGAACTTCGGGAAGTTTTGAATGATGGGGTGGATCCACGTGATTTGCATGCAGAAATCTTACCATCAGGTGGCGATAAGAAACATTATCCAATCGCTTTTAACGCACTTCCACAAATCGACGTCTTCACTGACAATGACTACACTTACGAAGAGATGAAGATGACCAATGAAACCAAGAAAATCATGGAAGACGATAGGATCGCCGTTTCTGCAACTTGTGTGCGTATCCCCGTCTTGTCAGCTCACTCAGAGTCTGTCTACATCGAGACCAAGGAAGTAGCTCCAATCGAAGAAGTGAAAGCGGCCATTGCTGCCTTCCCTGGTGCTGTCTTGGAAGATGATGTCGCTCATCAAGTATACCCACAAGCGATTAACGCTGTTGGTTCTCGCGATACCTTTGTTGGTCGTATCCGTAAAGATTTGGATGCTGAAAAGGGAATCCATATGTGGGTGGTTTCTGATAACCTTCTTAAAGGAGCTGCTTGGAACTCAGTTCAAATTGCAGAAACCCTTCATGAACGTGGACTCGTGCGCCCAACAGCTGAGTTGAAGTTTGAGTTGAAATGATTCTATAACTGAATAATATGTAATGGGGACAGTCATCAACTTTGGTGCTGTCCCTCTTCCCTATGATTGATTCGAGAAGGAGCATCAATGTCTTATCAAGATTTAAAAGATTGTAAAATGATTACCGCCTTTATCACCCCCTTTCATGAAGATGGCTCGATCAACTTTGAGGCTATTCCGCCCTTAATTGAGCATTTACTAGCCCATCACACAGATGGAATTCTCTTAGCTGGTACCACGGCCGAAAGTCCGACACTGACACACGATGAAGAGCTCTTATTATTTGCTGCAGTTCAAAAGGTGGTGAACGGACGTGTTCCTTTGATTGCTGGTGTCGGGACCAATGAGACCCGAGATTCCATTGAGTTTGTAAAGGAAGTAGATCAGTTTGGTGGCTTTGCTGCTGGTTTGGCCATTGTTCCATACTACAACAAACCTTCTCAAGAAGGTATGTACCAGCATTTTAAGGCTATTGCGGACGCTTCTAACTTGCCAATTATTATTTACAATATTCCTGGGCGCGTGGTGGTCGAAATGACACCAGAAACCATGCTCCGCTTGGCCGAACATCCAAACATCATCGGGGTCAAAGAGTGTACAACCCTTGCCAATATGGCTTACTTAATCGAGCACAAGCCAGAGGAGTTTCTCATCTATACAGGGGAAGACGGGGATGCTTTCCACGCTATGAACCTTGGAGCAGACGGTGTGATTTCAGTAGCATCTCATACTAATGGTGATGAAATGCATGAAATGTTCCAAGCTATTGAGAATAATGATATTAAAAAGGCAGCGGCTATCCAGCGCCAATTTATCCCTAAAGTCAATGCTCTCTTCTCTTATCCAAGCCCAGCTCCTGTCAAATCAGTCTTGAACTATATGGGATTTGAAGCAGGTCCAACCCGTCTGCCATTGGTACCAGCACCCGCTGAGGAAGCTAAGCGCATCATCAAGGTTGTAGTGGATGGAGATTACCATGCGACCAAAGAAATCATTACGGGAGTTCTTCGTCCGGATTATTGATGTCTTAGATTCTTGACAAATCCCCTATTTATTAAGATAATAGAAGTATATTGATGATCAAGGAGAATAAGATGGAAGTCATTAAACGTAGTGGTGAAGTTGTAGAATTTGACCCAGATAAAATCTATCAAGCTGTTTTGAAGGCGGCACAAACAGTCTATGTCTTGACGGATGATCTTCGCCAAAACTTGGCGCAAGTGACCAAGAAAGTTGTAATGGATTTGGAAGAAGCGAAAGTGGAACGTGCCACTATCAGCATGATCCAGTCAATGGTTGAGCACCGCTTACTTGGTGCTGGTTATATTACCATTGCTGAACACTATATTTCTTATCGTTTGCAACGAGATTTGGAACGAAGTGGTTATGGTGATCACATTGCTGTTCACTTGCATTTTGAGCAAATAAGATAAAAGAATACGCGGAGTTACGGTTGTAGCTTCGTTTTTTTGTAGGGCGAAAATGGGAAGCAGTTTCAAAAGCAAAAATCTGAATTCATGGTATAATAGATAGGATTGAATGTTGAAAGGATTTCATTTCATGGCGATTATTCAATGGTTTCCTGGACATATGTCCAAAGCTAGAAGACAAGTACAAGAAAATTTGAAATTTGTGGATTTTGTGACGGTTTTGGTGGACGCGCGTTTGCCCTTATCTAGTCAAAATCCCATGTTAACAAAAATTGTTGGTGACAAACCTAAATTGATGATTTTAAACAAGGTTGACTTGGCTGATCCTGTCGCAACAAAAGAATGGCAGGAGTATTTCGAATTACAAGGTATCAGAACCTTGTCTATTAACTCCAAAGAGCAGTCAACGGTTAAGAAGGTCACGGATGCGGCTAAGTCTTTGATGGCCGATAAAATTGCCCGTCAGAAGGAACGGGGGATTCAAATCGAAACTCTTCGGACCATGATTATTGGGATTCCCAACGCTGGTAAATCAACGCTGATGAATCGTTTAGCAGGGAAAAAAATTGCCGTCGTTGGAAATAAACCAGGGGTGACTAAGGGACAACAGTGGTTGAAAACCAATAAGGACCTCGAAATCTTGGATACCCCAGGGATTCTTTGGCCAAAATTTGAAGATGAAGATGTAGCTTTAAAATTAGCTTTAACGGGTGCCATTAAGGATCAGCTCCTACCAATGGATGAGGTGACTATTTTTGGTCTAGAGTATTTTAAATCCCACTATCCAAAAGAGTTGCAAGAACGCTATAAGCAAATGGATTTGGAACAGGAAGCACCGGAAATCATCATGGAGATGACTCAACGTCTAGGCTTCCGAGATGATTACGATCGCTTTTACAGCTTGTTTGTCAAGGATGTACGCGATGGTCGTTTGGGTCGCTATACCCTTGATCGTGTAGGTGAAGTGGATGCCAACGATTAGAGAAATCAAAGAGCGTTTGGCAATGATTGATAGGCTGGATCATCCCTTGTTTGAAGAGTTGATCGCCGATGGTCGAGCAGGTGTTCAGGCTGCTATTAGTAAAAGAAAACGCGAACTCCAAAAGCAAGTTGAGGAAGACCTGCGTTTGGAAAAAATGTTAGCCTATGAAAAAGAGCTCTATGCTCAAGGGATTCAACTCATTGCAGGAGTAGATGAAGTAGGGCGAGGCCCTTTGGCTGGCCCTGTAGTTGCTGCAGCCGTTATTCTGCCTGAAAATTGTAAGATCCCAGGTTTGAATGATAGCAAGAAAATCCCTAAATCGAAGCATCAAGCTATTTACCAAGCAGTTCTAGATCAGGCTCTTTCGGTTGGGATTGGGGTTAAAGACAATCAGGTCATTGATCAGGTCAATATTTATGAAGCAACGAAATTAGCCATGTTAGAGGCTATTCAAGAATTGGACCAACAGCCTCAACATCTCTTGATCGATGCTATGAAATTAGATTTGCCTATTTCACAGACATCCATTATTAAAGGAGATGCTAATTCCCTGTCTATCGCGGCAGCTTCTGTTGTGGCTAAGGTGACCCGGGATCAGATGATGGCAGCCTATGACCAAGAGTATCCAGGTTATGATTTTGGTCAGAATGCGGGGTATGGGACAAGCAAGCATCTTGAAGGATTGGAAAAATATGGGGTTACTCCTATCCATCGCCGAAGCTTCGAACCCATTAAGTCCATGACGTATGTTGATTAGGAGGGAAGGAAATGCTCTTAGCCTTTGACATTGGAGGAACTTTTATTAAATATGCCTTAGTCGATGAAGCCTATCAGGTGAGTGATTCTTCTAAAGTCCCGACACCAGATACTATTGAGGAATTCTGGGAAGCTCTCGAGCACGTGATTTGCTTGTTCCAAAATCGAATGACTGGGATTGCCATCTCTTGTCCGGGTGAAATCAATAGTCGACTTGGTTTTGTCTTTAAAGGTGGCCTCATTCCCTATCTGAGAAATATTCCATTAGCTTCTCGTTTAAACAAGTCGTTTCAAGTCCCAGTGACCGTCCTCAACGATGGGGATGCTGCAGGTTTGGCGGAAGCTCGAATTGGGAACCTCCAGGATTGTGGCTGTGGAGCCACCTTTGTTTTAGGGACTGGAGTAGGATTATCCTTGACTTCCAATGGTTCCTTAATTTCCACCTGGAATCTCAAGGATTATCTTCGTTGGCCGAACCCAGAAGAGCCACCAACGGCTCCAGAACAAAAACAATTTCAGAGGGAGATTTTGAAGCATGGGATTTCCACTTTGGTTCAAAATTTAGGCTCAGCTGTCAATTTTGTAGCCCAGGCTAGTCAACTCTTGCAACTGTCGGAAGAGGATGGCATTCAGGTTTTTGAAGCCCTTCACGCTGGTCATCATGAGGAATTACAAAACTTATTTATTTCTTATTGTCGGGAGATTGCGATTCTGATCTATAATCTTCAGTCGCTTGTTCGGCTTGAAAAAGTCACGATTGGTGGAGGAATTAGTAGCCAAGATCTTCTTTTAGAAGAGATCAACTATCAGTATAAAAGCCTGATGGATGAAAGTAGGGAGCAACGATTTTCTTTAGTGGAGATTCAAGCAGCTCGTTACCACAACTCCAGTAATCTTTTAGGGGCAGTTTGTCATTTTAAAATCTTAGAAAATCATTAAAAAGTTCTATTTTTAGAGCTTTTTTTGTTTTCTTTTACGAATATTATAAATAGATAGTAGAAAATGAGGTTTTATGATGAACAAATACGAACTTTATAAGTTAAAGGTTGCTGGACTCTCGAATGAACAAGTATTTAGGATTGTATCCTATTGGGAAATGAATGGGGACTGGCCGGATTTAGAACAGATTGCTCAGCTAGCAGGGTGTCGCAATCAGGCTATTTTTATAGAGCGTTATATTCGGATTGATGACCAAATACTGAGGGAAGAATTTAAAGAGTTTGATTCTATTTCCATTATGGATGAGGAGTATCCAGAAGAACTCCTTTGGATGCACAATCCACCTGTTTTGCTCTTTTATGAAGGAAATATTGATCTGCTCAAACACCCAAAAATTGCTGTTGTTGGGAGTCGTCGTTGTAGCCGAACAGGGATTCATTCTGTTGAGAAAATTATCAATGAATTAAACAATGAATTGGTGGTGGTGAGTGGACTTGCCAAAGGAATTGATGCAGCTTCCCATTATGCAGCTATACGAAATGGAGGAAAGACCATAGGGGTGATTGGAACTGGATTAGATGTCTATTATCCTCGATGCAATAAACAGTTGCAGAAGCATATGAGCGAACGTTACCTAGTCCTTACAGAGTATGGTCCAGGGCAAGGACCGCAAAAGCACCATTTCCCAGAACGCAATCGGATTATTGCTGGTCTATCACGAGGAGTAATTGTTGCTGAAGCTCGTATGCGCTCGGGGAGCTTGATTACCTGTGAACGTGCCCTAGAAGAAGGGCGAGATGTTTTTGCTATCCCAGGTTCGATCATAGATGGTCGATCTGATGGTTGTCATCACTTAATTCAGGAGGGAGCAAAGCTTGTCACTAGCGGAAAAGATGTTCTAGATGAGTTCGAATTTTAAAATGAGTTTTCCTATAGGAAAACTTCACGGTTGACATCCTGGAAAAAATAGTTTACACTCTATGAGGTTTATTACAAAATAGAGGTAGAAGAGTGGCTACAAAAACAAAAAAGAAAACCACAACAGCTAAAAAGAATTTAGTCATCGTGGAGTCTCCTGCAAAAGCAAAGACAATTGAAAAATATCTTGGCAGAAATTATAAAGTCATGGCCAGCGTGGGTCATATTCGGGACTTGAAAAAATCGACCATGTCGATTGATTTTGATAACAATTACGAGCCAGAGTATATTAATATTAGAGGAAAAGGTCCTTTGATCAATGACCTGAAGAAAGAAGCTAAAAAAGCTAAGCAAGTCTTTCTCGCAAGTGACCCGGACCGTGAAGGAGAAGCTATTTCATGGCATTTAGCTCATATCTTGCAATTGGATAAGGACGAAAAGAACCGGGTGGTCTTCAATGAAATCACCAAAGATGCGGTTAAAAATGCCTTTCAAGAACCGCGCAAGATTGATATGGATTTGGTGGATGCCCAACAAGCCCGCCGTGTTTTGGACCGGATTGTAGGATATTCGATTTCACCGATTCTCTGGAAAAAGGTAAAGAAAGGCCTTTCTGCTGGTCGGGTACAATCCGTTGCCCTTAAATTGATCATTGATCGGGAAGAAGAAATTAATGCCTTCCAACCAGAAGAATACTGGACAATAGACGGCACCTTCAAAAAGGGGACCAAGCAATTTCAAGCCAATTTCTATGGAATGAATGGCAAGAAGATGAAGTTGCAAAATCAAGAGGATGTGAAAGCAGTTCTTTCACATCTTAAGGGAAAAGATTACGTGGTTGAAAAGGTAGAGAAAAAGGAGCGCAAACGCAATGCACCCCTTCCTTACACAACTTCTTCTATGCAGATGGATGCGGCCAATAAGATTAACTTCCGTACACGTAAGACCATGATGGTTGCTCAGCAGTTGTATGAAGGAATCAATATCGGATCAGGTGTCCAAGGTTTGATCACCTATATGCGTACGGATTCGACTCGGATTAGTCCTGTCGCTCAAAATGAAGCAGCTCAGTTTATTGTGGATCGTTTTGGAGCGAATTATTCCAAACAGGGTAGCCGGGTTAAGAATGCTTCTGGTGCCCAGGATGCCCATGAAGCCATTCGTCCTTCTAGTGTCCACAATACGCCTGAGAAAATTGCTAAGTACCTGGACAAGGACCAGCTCAAGCTCTACACTTTGATCTGGAATCGTTTTGTAGCTAGTCAGATGACAGCAGCTGTGTTTGATACCATGAATGTCCGTTTAGGGCAAAATGGGGTCCAGTATACGGCAAATGGAAGTCAAGTGAAGTTCGACGGTTATTTAGCCATCTATAACGATTCGGATAAGAATAAGATGCTACCAGATATGGAAGAAGGGGACACTGTCACTCAGGTCAACAGCAAACCTGAACAGCACTTTACCCAACCACCAGCCCGTTATTCTGAAGCGACCCTGATTAAGACGCTAGAAGAAAACGGAGTGGGTCGTCCTTCAACCTATGCTCCGACGATTGAAACTATTCAAAAACGCTATTATGTGAAGCTTGTAGCTAAACGTTTTGAACCGACTGAGTTAGGGGAAATCGTTAATAAGTTGATTGTTGAATTTTTCCCAGATATCGTCAATGTGACCTTCACTGCTGAAATGGAAGGGAAACTCGATGATGTCGAACTCGGAAAAGAAGAGTGGCAAAAAGTCATTGATGCCTTCTACAAACCATTCTCTAAAGAAGTCGCGAAGGCTGAAGAAGAGATGGAAAAAATCCAAATCAAAGACGAACCAGCTGGTTTTGATTGTGAAGTCTGTGGCAGCCCGATGGTTATCAAGCTAGGCCGTTATGGAAAGTTCTATGCTTGTAGTAATTTCCCAGATTGTCACCATACCCAAGCCATCGTGAAGGAGATTGGGGTGGAATGTCCAAATTGTCACCAGGGACAAATCATTGAACGTAAAACCAAACGGAACCGTATCTTCTATGGATGCAATCGTTATCCGGACTGTGAATTCACCTCTTGGGACAAGCCCATCGGTCGGGACTGTCCAAAATGTGGTCAGTATTTGGTTGAAAAGAAAGTTCGTGGTGGTGGTAAGCAGGTCGTATGTAGCAATGGCGACTATGAAGAAGAAAAAGTCAAATAATTATTTAGAATTATTTGATGTCTATTATAACGGCAATTTTTGTAAATGTCTGTTATAATAGACATTTTTTGTTTTTTCTGTTATAATAGACATATGGAGGTGAGGCTTATGTATCTTGCTCTGATTGCAGATGTTATTGATTCCAAAATAGTTCAAGAACGTTTTGACCTGCAAAAACAGTTAGAAAAAACGCTTCAGAAGATGAATGAGTTATTTGCAGATTACTTGGCATCGTGTTTTACCTTAACCTTGGGGGATGAGTTTCAGGCGCTTTTAAAAGTGGATGCTCCTATTTTTCATATCATTGATACCTTACGTTCGGAAATTAGTCCTACCCAGCTTCGTTTTGGTATTGGCCTTGGAGAGATTGTAACTGCTATTAATCCCTTGATAAGTATTGGAGCAGATGGTCCAGCTTATTGGAATGCACGCGCAGCCATCAATATGGTTCATCAGAAAAATGATTATGGTAATACCCAAATCTATTTTTCCAGTGGGAATGAGAAGCATGACTTTTTTGTAAATGCGCTCATCGCTTCTGGAGAAGCCATTCGTTCGGGTTGGCGTGGCAGTCAGGAAGAAATTCTACAAGATCTTCTTAAGAGATTTGTATATAGTGAAAATTTTAGCCAGCAAGACTTGGCACAATCACTCACTATCAACCCAAGTGCATTGTCTAAACGTTTGAAGAGTAGTAGTATTCGCGTATATTTACGTGGGAGAGAAGCTGGCCTTGCTAGCATCCAAGCTTTAGCAAAAGGAGATGGTCATGACAGGATTGTCTAATATCGTAACGAATTCGTATTTGATTCTCTTGTTGATTTGTCATTTGTTATCGGATTATTATTTTCAAAGCCAAAAGATGGCGGATCGCAAGGATAAGGATATAAAGGTATTAGGACGTCATATTCTCTATGTGGCGCTACCTCTTTTTGTTGTGGTGCTTGTTCATCTGGATTTGTGGTGGATTTGCTCGCTTATTTTGCTAAGCCATGCAGGAATAGATTATGGTAAGCCATGGCTTCAAAAGAAGTTAAAGCTGAAAACCTCTTGGACTTTTGCGTTGGATCAAGTCTTGCATGTTGGTATCATTAGTTTCCTAGTCCTTTTGGGAGCAAAAAATGGCACTAGCTATCTGCCTATGGACAGTTTAAAGCTAATCTTTTATGTTCTCCTAGTTGGGAAACCAACCAATATTGTTTTTAAAATTCTTTTTGCCAAGTACCAACCAAACATGAAAAAGAAGATGGATACGATTGCCGGAGCAGGTTCCATGATTGGCTTTTTAGAGCGTTTGGTTATTGGAGCCTGTCTCCTGTATGGCCAATTTGCTTCTATCGGCCTTGTCTTTACAGCTAAATCTATCGCTCGCTACAATAAGATTTCGGAGAATCCAGCCTTTGCGGAGTATTATTTGATTGGGTCCTTATTTAGTATCCTATCTGCCCTCTTTGCTGCTTGGTTATGTCTATAAGAAAACAAATAACAGACTAAAGTCTAGACAGGAGAGGAGGAGCCTTCCTGTCTTTTTACTTGTCTTTTTGGTATAATGGACCAAGTATGAATTTAGAAAGATTTGTGGGTGTCAAACAGTCCAGTTGGTTGTTTTAATATGGACTTAGGTTCCACCCAAAGAGGTATTAGTGTCATGTCTCAATCTTATATCAATGTTATCGGTGCAGGCCTTGCTGGCTCGGAGGCGGCTTACCAGATTGCCCAACAGGGAATCCCAGTGAAGCTCTATGAAATGCGTGGGGTCAAATCCACTCCACAACACAAAACAGACAATTTTGCTGAGTTAGTTTGTTCGAACTCTCTTCGAGGAGATTCTCTGACCAATGCTGTCGGTCTCCTCAAAGAAGAAATGCGTCGCTTGGGTTCTGTCATCCTTGAAGCAGCTGAAGCGACTCGAGTACCAGCTGGTGGAGCTCTAGCAGTGGACCGCGAAGGCTTTGCTAATCGGATAACTGAGAAGGTATCCCAACACCCTCTCATCGAAGTGATTCGTGATGAAATCACAGAATTGCCAACGGATGCCATTACCGTTGTTGCAACTGGTCCTCTAACTAGTGATGCTTTAGCTGAAAAGATTCATGAGCTTAACGGAGGCGATGGCTTCTATTTTTATGATGCAGCTGCACCAATCATCGATGTTAATACTGTCGATATGGACAAGGTTTATCTCAAGTCACGCTATGACAAAGGAGAAGCAGCTTATCTCAACTGCCCTATGACCAAACAAGAGTTTATGGTTTTCCATGAGGCTTTGGTCAATGCAGAAGAAGCTCCTCTTAACTCTTTTGAAAAAGAAAAGTATTTCGAAGGCTGTATGCCAATTGAAGTCATGGCTAAACGAGGGATTAAAACTATGCTATATGGTCCTATGAAGCCAGTTGGCCTCGAGTATCCGGATGATTACAAAGGACCTCGTGATGGGGAGTTCAAGACACCTTACGCGGTGGTTCAGCTTCGCCAAGACAATGCGGCTGGAAGTCTCTACAATATCGTCGGTTTCCAAACGCATCTCAAGTGGGGCGAGCAAAAACGGGTCTTCCAAATGATCCCTGGTTTGGAAAATGCTGAGTTTGTAAGATATGGAGTCATGCACCGCAATTCTTATATGGATTCACCAAACTTGCTTGAACAGACCTATCGCTCTAAGAAAAAAGCTAACCTCTTCTTTGCAGGGCAAATGACAGGGGTGGAAGGCTATGTCGAGTCAGCTGCTTCAGGTTTGGTGGCTGGGATCAATGCAGCTCGCCTCTTTAAAGGTGAAGAAGCAGCTGTATTCCCTGAAACAACAGCTATCGGAAGCTTGGCTCACTATATCACCCATGCTGATAGCAAGCATTTCCAACCCATGAATGTCAACTTTGGGATTATCAAGGAGCTGGAAGGTCCACGCATTCGTGATAAGAAGGAGCGCTATGAAAAGATTGCCCAACGTTCCTTAGAAGATTTAGCAAGCTTTATGGAAAAACTATAGAAAATAGCAAAAAGTTAGGACAAGTCCAGACTTTTTCTTATAAAAATGGTATAATGAATAAAAATTTAGAATATAGAGAGTTTTCTGACAATGAATAAATCCTATTTTTATTTAGAGATGAAGACACACGAGTTGAAAGTGCCTTATACCGGAAAACTCCGTCGTGTGCGAGTCTTATTACCTAAGAATTATGAAACAGATACTGATCGGCGCTACCCCGTAGTTTATTTTCATGATGGGCAAAATGTCTTCTATAGCAAGGAAGCCTATGTAGGTCACTCTTGGAAAGTCATTCCAGCCATTAAGCGGAATCCTGACATTAGTCGGATGATTGTCGTTGCCATTGATAATGATGGCTTACAGCGGATGAACGAATACTCTGCTTGGAAGTATAAGGAGTCCAATATTCCTGGGATGCAATTTGGTGGCAAGGGTATTGAGTACGGAGAGTTTGTTATGGAAGTGGTCAAACCTTTCATTGATCAAGAATATCGAACGCTTGCTGATCGAGAACATACAGCCATGATTGGCTCTTCGCTTGGTGGAAATATTACCCAATTTTTGGGCCTAGAATACCAAGATCAAATCGGTTGTCTGGGAGTCTTCTCCTCTGCCAACTGGTTGCACCAAGAGGCTTTTGACCGCTATATCGAGCGTAAAAAATTATACGCAGATCAACGCATTTACATCTATGTGGGGACTGAAGAGGCTGATGATACAGATAAAACGCTGATGGCGGGGAATATCAAGCAAGCCTATATTGACTCATCTCTTCGGTATTATCATGACATTATTCAACAAGGAGTAGCTTTAGAAAATATCGCCATTCGAATTCAATCTGGGGCTATCCACCATGAAGAAGCCTGGGCAGAGCATTTACCGGAATGTCTTCGTTTCTTAGCAGAGAAGTGGGACTAGAAGCTTTTAAATTTTTATCATAAAGAAAGAGGGAACCTATGAATATAGAACATCTTAGCCACTGGAGTGGCCAACTTAACCGCGAAATGTATCTAAACCGTTATGGACATGCAGGGATTCCTGTAGTGGTCTTCGCTTCATCAGGTGGAAGCCATAATGAGTACTACGACTTTGGTATGATTGATGCCTGTGCTCAGTTTATCGAAGAAGGTCGGGTTCAATTTTTCACCCTTTCAAGTGTCGATAGTGAAAGCTGGCTTTGTAATTGGAAAAACCCTCACGACCGTGCAGAAATGCATCGTGCCTATGAACGCTACGTGATTGAAGAAGCCATTCCTTTCATTAAGCACAAAACGGGTTGGTTTGACCCAATGATGACAACCGGTTGCTCTATGGGAGCCTACCATGCCCTTAATTTCTTCTTGCAACATCCAGATGTTTTCAACAAAGTTATAGCTTTGAGTGGTGTCTATGATGCTCGTTTCTTTGTTGGTGAGTTTGGTGGGGATGAAGCGATTTACCAAAACTCTCCATCTGATTACATTTGGCATCAAAATGATGGCTGGTTTATCGACCGTTACCGTCAGGCGGAAATTGTCGTTTGTACCGGTCTTGGAGCTTGGGAACAAGATGGTCTACCATCTTTCTACAAACTGAAAGAAGCCTTTGACCACAAAAACATCCCTGCTTGGTTTGCTGAATGGGGCCATGATGTAGCCCACGATTGGGAATGGTGGCGCAAACAAATGCCCTATTTCCTAGGACAAATGTATCTATAAGTCAAAAGGGAGGAGACCTCTATGAATTATCTTGTTATTTCACCTTATTATCCACAAAATTTCCAACAATTCACCATTGAGCTTGCTAATAAAGGTATCACTGTCTTGGGGATTGGTCAAGAACCTTATGAACAGTTAGACGAACCATTGCGCAATAGTTTGACAGAGTATTTCCGTGTTGAGAATTTGGAAAATCTGGACGAAGTCAAACGCGCAGTAGCTTTTCTTTTCTACAAACATGGGCCAATTGATCGCATTGAGTCCCATAATGAATACTGGTTAGAATTGGATGCAGCTCTACGCGAGCAATTCAATGTCTTTGGTGCCAAGCCAAAAGATCTGAAGAAAACTAAGTTTAAATCAGAAATGAAGAAACTCTTCAAAAAAGCAGGAGTTCCTGTCGTACCTGGTGCTGTGGTTAAAGCAGAAAAAGATATTGATAAGGCTGTGAAGAAAATTGGTCTACCTTTGATTGCTAAGCCAGATAATGGAGTGGGAGCAGCAGCGACCTTTAAACTTGAGACGCCAGAAGATGTCGATCATTTTAAAGCAGAATGGGATGGATATACAGAGTACTTCTTTGAGAAATTCGTAACCTCTAGTGAGATTTGTACCTTTGATGGATTGGTGGACCGCGACGGCAATATTGTCTTCTCGACGACTTTTGACTATGCTTATACACCACTTGACCTGATGCTCTACAAAATGGACAATTCTTATTATGTCCTCAAAGAGATGGATCCAAAATTGCGTCAGTATGGGGAAGCGATTGTGAAAGCCTTTGGCATGAAGGAACGTTTCTTCCACATTGAGTTCTTCCGTGATGGGGATGACTATATTGCAATCGAGTACAATAATCGTCCAGCAGGTGGCTTTACCATTGATGTCTACAATTATGCACACTCTATTGACTTGTACCGTGGCTATGCAGCTCTCGTAGCTGGAGAACCTTTCCCAGCTTCTGAATTTGAGCCTTTGTATTGCTTGGCAACTTCGCGTCGTGCTAATGCGGCCTATGCCCTTTCTGAGGAAGAAGTTTTGGCCAAATACCAGCATCAATTCCGAGTGAAGAAGGAGATGCCTGCAGCCTTTGCGGAACTCCAAGGTGATTACCTTTACATGTTAACAACACCAAGTCGTGAAGAATTAGAACAAATGATTCAGGACTTTGGTCAACGCGCTGAATAAAATTGTGCCGATAGGTCTTTCCTATCGGTTTTTTATTCCCAAATCATCAAGAATATTTCAATATAAAACTTTGTGAATCTTTTATATAACAGTTGTAAAAACCATTTATATCAAGAACTTATGAAGATTAGTTTGTGAAGAAAATTGAGCATTATTTTTGACAGTGTTTTCATTTTTGGCTAGAATGAAAATGAATGAATAATTGCTTAGAAAGGCGAAAGAATGGCAACATTAGACAAAAGTCTCTTATTGGATATGTTCCGTAAAATGGAAGAAATCCGTCGCATGGACTTAAAAATTGCACAGTTAGTAAAAAAAGGGAAAGTGCCAGGAATGACGCACTTTTCTGTAGGGGAAGAAGCAGCAAATGTTGGAGCGATGCTGGCTTTAAATGATGACGATTTGCTGACCTCTAACCACCGTGGTCACGGACAAGCCATTGCAAAAGGAATCGACCTGAATGGAATGATGGCTGAAATCCTTGGTAAGTATACCGGTACTTGTAAAGGAAAGGGTGGCTCTATGCACATCGCCGACCTTGATGCCGGGAACCTCGGTGCCAACGGTATCGTCGGTGGTGGTATGGGGATTGCCGTAGGTGCAGCTCTTACCCAACAAATGCATAAGACTGGAAAGATTGTTGTCTGCTTCTTTGGGGACGGCGCAACCAATGAAGGTGTCTTCCACGAAGCGGTCAATATGGCTTCCATCTGGAATCTTCCAGTTATTTTCTACTGTATCAATAATGGTTATGGAATCTCTGCTGACATCAAGAAAATGACAAATGTGGAGCACATTCATGAGCGTAGTGCTGCTTACGGCATTCCAGGAATGTTTATTCCTGATGGTAACAACGTCATTGATGTCTATGAAGGATTCCAAAAAGCTGTTGAACACGTCCGCTCCGGTAAAGGTCCTGTCTTGATCGAAAGTGTCACCTATCGTTGGCTTGGTCACTCTTCATCTGACCCTGGTAAATACCGGACTCGTGAAGAAGTCGAAGAGTGGAAGAAGAAAGATCCGATTGAAAATCTTCGCAAGTATCTCCTTGAAAATGAAATTGCGAGCGCAGAAGAATTGGATCAGATTCAAGAAGAAGTGAAAGAAGCCGTTGAAGCTTCAGTGAAATTTGCGGAAGAAAGCCCATTCCCTCCACTCGAATCAGCTTTCGAAGATATTTACGCAGACTAAGGGGGAGTAGAGAATTATGGAAACAAAATTAATGTCATTCCGCGATACCATTATCCTTGCTATGTCTGAGGAAATGCGTCGCGACGAAAATGTATTGTTGATGGGGGAAGATGTCGGAGTTTTCGGTGGAGACTTTGGAACTTCTGTAGGGATGCTAGAGGAATTTGGTCCAGAACGTGTTCGTGATTGTCCGATTTCTGAGGCTGCGATCTCAGGTGCAGCAGCTGGTGCAGCCATGACTGGACTTCGTCCAATCGTTGATATGACCTTCATGGATTTCTCAGTGATTGCCATGGATGCTATCGTTAACCAAGCTGCGAAGACGCGCTACATGTTTGGCGGAAAAGGGCAAGTACCGATGACCGTTCGCTGTGCTGCTGGTAACGGAGTTGGTTCTGCAGCTCAACACTCCCAATCCTTGGAATCATGGTTCACCCATATTCCTGGTTTGAAAGTTGTTGCTCCAGGAACTCCAGCGGATATGAAGGGACTTCTCAAGTCATCTATCCGTGATAACAACCCCGTTATCATTCTTGAGTACAAATCAGAATTCAACCAAAAAGGGGAAGTGCCTGTTGATCCCGACTATACCATTCCACTTGGTGTCGGAGAAATCAAACGTGAGGGTACTGATGTCACTGTCGTAACTTACGGGAAAATGCTTCGTCGTGTTATGCAAGCAGCTGAAGAATTAGCTGAAGAAGGCATTTCAGTAGAAGTAGTAGACCCACGTACCTTGGTTCCACTTGATAAAGAGATTATTATTAATTCTGTTAAGAAAACAGGAAAAGTCGTCCTTGTCAATGACGCCCATAAAACAAGTGGTTATATCGGTGAAATCTCAGCTATCATTTCTGAATCAGAAGCATTTGATTACTTGGATGCACCCATCCGTCGTTGTGCGGGTGAAGATGTGCCAATGCCTTACGCACAAAACCTTGAAAATGCAATGATTCCAACAGTTGAAAGCATCAAAGATGCCATTCGTAAAACGTATAATAAAGAATAAGACATAATTTAAATTATGTAGCATTTATTGAATCAGACGAAGAAACTTTGTATCTTTAAGATGCAAAGTTCTCTGCGTCCTTGATATCTTAGATTAGAGCACGGGCTAAAAGCTTGGAAAAAAGATAAATCTCCTTGACTTCATCGAAGTCTGAGTTGATTTCCTATTTTTCGGTCGCTTTTAAACGCCCTTTGCATCATAAAATTGAACTCGGGGCTAAAGTCTGTGTGAAAAAGATAAACTTTCCTAGAAACTAAAGTTTCTTCGTCAAGTTTCCTATTTTCACTTTGACTTTTGACGCCCTTAGTATCTTGTAAATGAATCCGGACGGAGGCCTGTGAAAAAAAGATAGATTTCCTTGTGTTCATCGAACACATCGTCAATCTCCTATTTTTTCTTTGTCCTCTTCGTCCTTGATATCTTAGATTAGAGCACGGGCTAAAAGCTCGGAAAAAAGATAAATCTCCTTGACTTCATCGAAGTCTGCGTTGATTTCCTATTTTTCGGTCGCTTTTAAACGCCCTTTGCATCATAAATAGAATAGGAGAGGTCATGGCTGATGATAAGCTAAGAGCGACTCCTGCGGCTAGAAAATTAGCGGATGATCTTGGGATCAACCTCTATGATGTTTCTGGTTCAGGCGCAAACGGTCGTGTCCACAAAGAAGACGTGGAAACATATAAAGACACAAATGTGGTTCGCATTTCACCACTTGCAAAACGAATTGCTTTAGAACACAATATTGCTTGGCAAGAAATCCAAGGAACTGGTCATCGTGGTAAGATCATGAAGAAGGATGTCCTTGCTTTCCTTCCTGAGAATATTGAGAAGGATACCATTAAGTCACCTGCCCAAATTGAGAAGGTAGAAGAGGCTCCTGATAATGTAACACCTTATGGTGAGATCGAGCGAATTCCGATGACACCAATGCGTAAGGTGATTGCTCAACGGATGGTGGAATCTTATTTGACAGCACCAACCTTTACATTGAACTATGACGTCGATATGTCTCAAATGTTGGCCCTTCGTAAGAAGGTATTGGATCCAATCATGGAAGCAACTGGCAAGAAAGTCACTGTAACAGATTTGCTTTCTCTTGCGGTTGTTAAGACCTTGATGAAACATCCATACATCAATGCGTCATTGACGGAAGATGGCAAAACCATCATCACTCACAACTATGTCAACTTGGCTATGGCGGTTGGGATGGACAATGGACTGATGACACCGGTTGTCTATAACGCAGAAAAGATGACTTTATCAGAGTTGGTGGTAGCCTTCAAGGACGTTATCGGACGTACCTTGGACGGTAAATTAGCCCCAAGCGAATTGCAAAATTCAACCTTTACTATCAGTAACTTGGGAATGTTTGGTGTTCAATCTTTTGGACCGATTATCAACCAACCAAACTCTGCCATTCTTGGGGTTAGCGCAACTGTTGAAAAACCAGTTGTAGTTAATGGTGAAATCGTCATTCGTCCAATCATGAGCTTGGGCTTGACCATTGACCACCGCGTTGTCGATGGTATGGCTGGTGCCAAATTCATGAAAGACTTGAAAGCCTTGATTGAAGACCCGATTTCAATGTTGGTCTAATCAACGAGAGAGAATAGAAACAAGAAAAAGAGGGAAATAAAATGGCCTTAGAAGTAATTATGCCAAAAGCCGGCGTAGATATGACCGAAGGACAAATCGTTCAGTGGAATAAAAAAGTCGGCGAATTTGTAAAAGAAGGAGAAATTCTCCTTGAAATCATGACAGATAAAGTCAGCATGGAATTGGAAGCTGAAGAAGATGGCTACTTGATTGCTATCTTAAAAGGGGACGGCGAGACTGTTCCTGTAACAGAAGTGATTGGTTACCTTGGTGAAGAAGGGGAGAACATTCCAACAGCTGGAGCAGCTACTCCAGAAGCAAGTCCAGCGCCAGCTGCAGCAAGTGCTTCAAATGATGACAATAAGAGCGATGATGCTTATGATATCGTTGTTATTGGTGGTGGACCTGCTGGTTATGTTGCTGCCATTAAAGCAGCTCAATTAGGTGGTAAGGTTGCTCTTGTTGAGAAATCTGAACTTGGTGGAACTTGCTTGAACCGCGGATGTATCCCAACTAAGACTTACCTACACAACGCTGAAATCATTGAAAATATCGGTCATGCGGCAAACCGTGGGATCATCATTGATAATCCTAGCTTCACAGTAGATATGGACAAGGTTCTTGAAACCAAGAACAAGGTTGTAAATACTTTGGTTGGTGGTGTTGCAGGACTTCTTCGTAGCTACGGAGTTGATGTTCATAAGGGTATCGGTACCATTACGAAAGATAAGAATGTTTTGGTTAATGGTTCTGAGTTACTTGAAACTAAGAAGATTATCCTTGCTGGTGGTTCAAAAGTCAGCAAGATTAACGTTCCTGGCATGGAATCATCCCTTGTAATGACCAGTGATGACATCTTGGATATGAATGAAGTCCCAGAAAGCCTTGTGATCATTGGTGGTGGGGTTGTCGGTATCGAACTTGGTCAAGCCTTCATGACCTTTGGTTCTAAGGTTACGGTCATCGAAATGATGGATCGCATTGTCCCAGCAATGGATGCGGAAGTATCTAAGAACCTTCGCTTGATCCTTGAACGCAAAGGTATGACTATCTTGACAGATACTAAACTGCAAGAAATCATTGAAGAAGATGGCAAACTCCGTATCAAGGTTGAAGGAAAAGACGATATCATTGCAAATAAAGCTCTTCTTTCAATCGGTCGTGTTCCAGATCTTGAAGGAATCGGTGAAGTGGAGTTTGAATTGGATCGTGGTCGTATCAAGGTCAATGAATACATGGAAACATCTGTTCCAGGTATCTACGCACCAGGTGATATCAACGGTACGAAGATGTTGGCTCACGCTGCCTTCCGTATGGGTGAAGTTGCTGCTGAAAATGCCCTTAAAGGAAATCACGCTGTTGCCAAATTGAACTTAACTCCTGCAGCTATCTACACACTTCCAGAAGTTGCGGCTGTTGGTTTGACAGAAGAACAAGCTCGTGAGAAATATGATGTCCAAATCGGTAAATTCAATTTTGCCGCAAACGGACGTGCCATTGCATCAGATGCGGCTCAAGGTTTTGTTAAGGTCATTGCAGACAAGAAATATGGTGAAGTTCTTGGGGTTCACATCATTGGTCCAGCAGCAGCTGAATTGATCAACGAAGCTTCAACTATCATTGAGATGGAAATCACTGTAGAAGAAATGCTCAAGACCATCCATGGGCACCCAACCTTCTCAGAAGTGATGTACGAAGCCTTTGCGGATGTACTTGGAATGGCCATCCATTCACCTAAGAAAAAATAATATTATCCTTTCAATTGATTTTCTTAAAGTAGTACGGACGGCAGCGACCTCTATTAGAGTTCCATGCCTAAAAATTGAGCCTCTTGTCTCAATTTTTCCGAGAAATGTAACGATAACTCGTTACATTTCTTTTTACTACTTCAGAAAATTAAGTGAAATTCAACTATTTCTGTCTAATGCTCATCCTGCTATGAGTAGGATTTATAAAACGAATTTTTTGGAATTACTATGAAATACATTATCAATCATTCAAACGACACTGCTTTTAATATTGCTTTAGAGGAATATGCTTTTAAACACCTTTTGGACGAGGATCAAATCTTCCTTCTTTGGATTAACAAACCATCTATTATTGTAGGACGTCACCAAAATACCATCGAGGAAATTAACCGTGACTATGTTCGTGAAAATGGAATTGAAGTAGTCCGTCGAATCAGTGGTGGTGGAGCTGTTTACCATGATTTGAACAACCTTAACTATACCATCATTTCAAAAGAAGATGAAAACAAGGCCTTTGACTTCAAGAGCTTCTCTACTCCGGTTATCAATACTTTGGCTGAACTTGGTGTTAAAGCTGAATTTACAGGCCGTAACGACTTAGAAATCGACGGTAAGAAATTCTGTGGCAATGCCCAAGCCTATATCAATGGCCGGATCATGCACCATGGTTGTCTTCTCTTTGACGTGGATTTGTCAGTCCTAGCTAACGCACTTAAAGTTTCTAAAGATAAGTTTGAATCAAAAGGGGTTAAATCAGTCCGTGCTCGAGTAACTAATATTATCGATGAGTTGCCAGAAAAAATCACGGTTGAAGAGTTCCGGGACCTACTTTTGGACTACATGAAGAAAGAATACCCTGAGATGACAGAATATGTCTTCTCGGATGAAGAATTGGCTGAAATCAATCGTATCAAGGAAACCAAGTTTGGTACCTGGGATTGGAACTATGGAAAGTCTCCTGAATACAATGTCCGTCGTGGCACTAAATTCCCTAGCGGTAAGGTTGAAATCTTCGCTAACGTCATTGAATCAAAAATTCAAGATATCAAGATTTACGGTGACTTCTTTGGTATCGAAGACGTAGCGGCAGTAGAAGATGTCCTTCGTGGTGTCAAATACGAACGCGAAGACGTTCTTAAAGCCCTACAAACCATTAACCTAGGTCGTTACTTCGCAGGAATCACTGCAGAAGAAATTGCTGAAGCAGTGGTGGAATAAAGTCATAAGAGAGTGGGACAGAAATCGGAAATTCGTTAGAATTCGATTTCGTCGTCCCACCTCCGCACAGTTGAGTAGGGCTGTAAAAGCTGACGAAATCAGCGTAGTAGAGCCCAGTCAACCACTGCGTCTTGCTCGACAATCCAAAGACAATTGAGAGGCTAGGACTTTTGTCCCAGCCTCTTTTTTTGAAACTAGTTTCACATAAAAATTATTGTTTTACTAAGGATTTTGTAGTATAGTAAAGGTGGAAAAGTGTATTCGCTTACAAAGAATGTAACTGTAATTTGTAAAACTCAGTAATTATTAAACAACGAAATTAATTGACTAGCTAGGTATTACTTTCCTTTTCTGCTTTAGAAAGTGTGATGATATGAAACGTGTCTTTATTATTTTATCAAACCTTTTCATCTCTAGCTTTTTGATTTGGATTGCCTTTATTTCTCCAAATACGGTTATCCACCGCAGTCTTCCGGTAGTAGGTGTGGTGAAACAAGAAAAGAGCGTCACATATGAAGAGTTATCTTCCAGTTTAGACCGCTTGGCAAGGGAAAATCATAGTATAATTGCCCGTCAGATACAAAGAACAGACTCTAAGGGGCAGGTTGTTTTCACCTATGAAATCTACGGAGAGGGAAAACTTCCTCTTGGGATTAAAAGAGAGAAGAAAGAACTGGCTGCCAAAGAAAGCCTGCTAAAGAATTATTATATATTAACAGGTGATTTGGAAACTGAAAAGCTGGATCAAACTCTTCATACTCTTGGTTTCTCACAAACTTTTATTGAGAAACCGAATCCTCTGCAGACCCTTATTGCCTTTTTTGGCTCAGGTTCACAATCACTTGCCTTGGTTATTTTTATCATTAGTTTTAGCTCTTTGACGATTATACAAAAAACACTTGAAATGAGAAGTGCTGGGATTCGATATATTTCAGGAATGAGACGCTTGCAAGTTTTCGGACATTCTCTAAAAGATGATAGTATAGAGTTGCTTTTGGGATGTATTGGCGCAAGTATAATGGGTGCTGTTCTGATTTATTGTTTTCAATTGACACCTTTTTCCTATTCCATCGTCATTTTCAGTAGTATTATTTACAATGGGATTTTACTAATTTTGTCTGTTTTCTTATCTTTCCTCTTTGCATATAGTATTCAAACGATTCATTTAGTCCCCCTTTTAAAAGGGAAGGTTCCATTGAAGCGCATATTGGTTTTCCTCTTTATTTGTCAATTTCTCGCTGTGGCATTAATTGGCCTTGCGATTCATCGAATCAGTATTTATGGATCAGTCTGGCAAACTCACCAAGAGGGAAGTGAGGCTTGGTTAAAACAGTCGAATTGGGTCCAAATTAGTACAAGTCGGGAGGATTTTTCACAGAAAACAAACAAAGAGACGCAAATTGAGGACAGAGCAAAATGGTCTAAGCTCATCGAGTCTGGTATTGAAAATGGTGGTCTTTTAGCTTATCATAATCTCGTATCTTTTAGTTCAAAAGGAGTTATGACGGATCCTAGTACAGGTAAAGAGTTTTCAATCACAGATTACGATCCTCTTGCCAATAGCCTGTATGTCACTCCAAATTATCTTGATATCCAAAGGATCTCAGTTTCCCCTGAGGAAAAAGAGCGCTTGAATCACTTGCAAGCTGGAGAATTTGGACTCTTACTTCCGGAAAAATTAAAAGGTCGAGAAGAGGAGATGATCAAACGATATGAAGATTATCTATCTCCTCGAGATGATCAAGGAAATATCACCTTATCAATGAAGGCGCAGGTAACGTATATTCCGAATCATCAAAAACGCTTTATCTACAACAACACACCAATTAGCTATAAGCAATTCTTTACCGATCCGGTTTTAGTGGTTATTCAACCTGAAAGTTTTGGAGGCTATGAGAATCCATATTTCACCCACCTTGATTCCTACCTTTATTTTAATGGGCTTCAGAATAGTAAGAAGCTAATCGCTGAGTATAATCTTGAAAAAAGTGTTAGTCAGTACGACTATGCAGTGGACGTTTACCAGCAAATGGCCCAAAAAATACAAATAGAAAATCTCATGGCG
This sequence comes from Streptococcus rubneri, assembly GCF_004785935.1. Lineage (GTDB taxonomy): Bacteria > Bacillota > Bacilli > Lactobacillales > Streptococcaceae > Streptococcus > Streptococcus rubneri. The sequence goes on from NZ_SRRP01000001.1 coordinate 511,049, forward strand.
ATTGCAGGAGGAGTCTTTGGTATAGCAACCTCTGTTCTTCTTTTTAACACTATGAATTTCCTATATTTTGAAGAGTTTAGAAAACAAATCTTCTTGAAGAAGATTGCAGGTCTGGGATTTGTAAACATTCACCAAATGATTTTGCTCTCAGAAAGTAGCCTCTTGCTATTAGGAAGCCTCTTGGTATTCCTTCTCACTCAAGAATGGTGGATTGCTCTTGTCACTCTCTTTCTATTTATTACTAATGCTTGGTTCATTCTCCTGTACCGGTCTCATAAAGAAGACCACTTGTTAGCCACTGTACTGAAAGGAGCCTAATATGATTAGCATAGAACATTTAACCAAATCATTTGGCCAACGAACGGTCTTTCAAGATTTGAGCTTGCAATTTACAGAAGGTAAGGTCTATGCTCTGATCGGAAATAGTGGGTGTGGTAAAACAACCTTGCTTAATATCTTGGCGAAGATAGAGCCTTATGAAAAAGGGAGTATAAGCTATAAAGGGCAAGAACTGAAACAGATCAAACAGCATCACTTTTTTAAGCATGAATTAGGCTATCTCTTTCAAAACTTTGGCCTACTTGAAAACGAGACTATCGCTACAAATTTAGATCTGGGTTTGATTGGGCAAAAATTAACGAAAAAAGAGAAGAAACAGCAAGAAGAAGAAGTGCTCAAGAAAGTAGGATTGGCTTACCTTGCTCTGGATCAAAAGATTTATGAATTATCTGGGGGAGAGGCGCAACGTGTCGCATTAGCTAAAGTTATTTTAAAAGATCCACCTTTAATTTTGGCAGATGAACTAACTGCAGCACTGGATCCAGAAACCTCACAAGAGGTGATGGACTTGCTCTTAATGTTAAAGAGTCAAGAGCGTATAATCATTATTGCAACCCATAATCCAGTAATTTGGGAAAAAGCTGACGAAGTGGTAAAGCTCAACTAGTCCATGGCTGAAGAATAGTTTGATTTTCTACATTATCTTTTATAGCTAGCTATTCATGAGGTATAGGCTGATGAAGAAAAAAGATCATGTCAAACAAAAATTTTTAAGTTTTATCATCATTGGGATTATCATACTCTTATCAGCCTGCACTCTTGTAGGACCACAAAAAAAATCTCCTTCCGGTAGTACCAATGTGTCTAGGAAAATAGGATTCGAGGAAAGAAAGGCAGAAGATTTATTAAAAAATTCTATTTCTATTCCTTATCCAGATGGGAAAATCTTTACACCTACCGCGCTGTCAAATGATGGGATTGCTTATGGCGAGGCTGTTGACCAAGGACACGAAGATCAGAATTATCTTGCCAGTATGAATATACATACCAAGGAGTTTCAAAAGATAAAAGATGTTGAAAAGACATCTAATCTGACTCATGTAGCTGTTAGCTATGTAGACCATGATATTGTTATTTTTGAAGAGTATGATCAACTCAATCAGACAGGGATTTACTATCTTTGGAAGATAAAAGACGCATCTTTAACGACACTGATCGATAGGAGACCTATTGGAACGGTTCCAGTTACTCAAGTAGCTCGATCCAACCAGAAACTCTTTATAAATTATGAAGTAGGCGATAGCCTATATCAAATTGAAGAATTTGACCTTGAAACAGGGTCTCATCAGACGATTGAATCAGAAAATAGCAGTTTTCCGAATGTCTTTAAAGATTACTTGTATTATGTACAAATTGATAACACAGCTTTAACCACAAAAATTGTAGCCTACTCCTTAAGTGATGGGCAGAAAAAGGTTATAGATCAAACAAAGGATGATCAATGCTATTATGTCGATTTATTGACGAATGGGCACAATCTCCTTTACTTGGTTGCAAATAATAAAGATGCTTCATTTACCTTTGAAAATAAAAACCATAAGAAGATATTTTCTACTTCGCAGGCAGAAACCTCCATATATCGCAATATTTATCTCACCTATATGGGAGAAAGAAGAAGTGAGGAGCGAGTTAAATCACAGTATTATTTGTGGGATTTAAAGCATCAGATTCATTATTTATATGATCATGGCCCCATTTTGCTATCAGATAAAGGAATTTTATGGATTCAATTCAAAAAGAAGGATAGTGAGATTCCAAAAGGTGAAATCTATCGAAATGAAAACTCCGTGATGCGCTATCAAGAATGGTAGAAAGGAGAAAAATCATGAAAAAAGTTCATTTATTCCTTGTACTTCTGACTTTGCTTGGTTTATCTGGCTGTAAAGAGACACCAAAAGAAAGTAAAACAAGTCCTTCCAGCTCTCGTAAGGTCACACCCTCTTTATCAACAACAGTTAGTGTAGAAACAAAGGAGCGTACGGAACCCAATCCACCAATGCCAGCAGAGGTAGCAGAGCGATTGAAAATTAAGGAAGGCAATACGGAAGCCGGTAGTCAGGAAACTTTACCATCCTTAAACCAGAAACAAGCTTCATTGCAAGAGGCTACGCAACCTTCTCAATCAATCAAACAAGAAACATCGACCAAAGAGAATCAAGGAATCCGAAAACTATTGCCTATTTCTTTAAAACTTCAAGAAGAATGGTATTTCTGTGCTCCTGCGACAGTCCATATGATGCTGGCTAGTCGAGGGGTTAGCGTCTCTCAACATCAATTGGCTAAGGAAATGGGGACTTATAATCCCTATGGGACTCATAATCGAGATGCGATTCGCGTCTTGAATCAGAATCTATTTGGCTATCCAGAACCAAGTGGAAACCAAGCAGGTTATCGACTAGCTACTGTAACAGACGCTCGTCCAGATTCTGAAGATATCCGAATCTTTAAAGAACGCGTGCGCAAAGATATTGATGATGGCTATCCTCTCTATTACACCTTCAATGTGGCACAAATCTATCCTGGAAAAAGTGGGGAACATAATGTGATTGGAGTAGGCTATGAATTGACAGCAGATGGAAAGGACATCTCAGCAATCTATTATCTAGACCCCGATACACATGTACAGGATCCAACCTATGGAGGCTTGAAGAAACTGACACCAGAGGAGTTATTAGCAGCCATGGTTACATGCGGTGAGAAAAATTATGCCTGGTGAGAAAATATAGTCGTAAAACGAAAGTTAGTTCATGACACGGCCTCTTTTCTTGATATTCAAAAATAATGAGAGTAGAATATAGAGGAAATCTGAACAAAAAAGGGGATCATATTCGATGATGAAAATTCCAGTTGAAAATCTTGGTCTATTTGAACAATTAGATCGTATAGTAGTGGCTTTTTTTAGCAAGCAACAACCTTCAAGTCCATATGATTTGAATATCAGTATTACACAAGAACACCTTGACCAGAAAAAGCAAGAGCTAGAGCCATTAGGTTATCAAGCTGTCCAACTACCATTAGGAATGGCTTTAGATAATATCATCCAGCAACCTCATTATAAAAATTTAATCCTTGGCGGACTTGCTCCCGACGAAATTATAGTCAGCAAAGAAGAATTAATGCCTTTGAAAGATATTGTAGATAGTTTTTGTATTATGTACGCTGCAGCGAATAACAGACTGGAAAATAGTAAGGCTTATGAATTAATGAAAGATAAGACGGTTTATTTTATTGGTAAACTATTTACAGATTTTCCAAAAGCAGGTGATGAAATTGCGTATTTAGGAATTGATCGAATAGCGAGCGATGGTACACCATATGACGCAGTTAAATGCTTTCTAACGGAAGAGAGTGCAGAGAAGTTCAATGGTGAGAAAAGACCCGTCACCCCTGCAAACTTGGCCTATCTAAAATCATTCTGGGGAAAACCAGTCATTATTGAGCCACACCGTAATTATTGGATCGAATTTTTATAGAAAGTATAAAAGAGCGTAAGATTCCATAAAAAAATCTTACGCTCTTTTTCTAATAGAATAGCTGTTACATAATTTCCGTTATGTAATCTTATAAACTATCCAAGGCATTTTTCTGTTCATCATTAACAATATGCGTATACAAGTCTGTAACTTGGGTGCTAGCATGTCCCAGCTGGTGGCTGACCAAAACCTGTGATTTGGTTGCATCATAGAGACGCGTTGCTAATGTATGGCGTAGTTTATGGGGCGTCACTCGGACTTTGAAGTCTTCAGAATACTTGGCCACCATCTTTTCAACACTAGAAGCATCAATCCGGTTTGGAACACCTCGATACAAGGTTAAGAATAGGGCTGTATCAGTTTTTTCTGTCTTGTAACGTTTGTCTCGAATTGCAAGATATTGCTCCAGATAAGGCTTAGCAAAGGCAGCAACATTAACAGAGTCTCGTTTTCCACCTTTTCGAGTGACGTCAATGACCATCATCTTAAGATTAAGGTCACGAAGGTCCAAGTTGACTGCCTCAGATAAACGGACACCAGAGGCAAGAAGGAGTGCGATAATGGCTAAATCTCGCTCTTTATTCTTATTAAAGGAGGATAAGGCGCGATTTGAGAGTGTTTGAGGGTACTCCTGGTCGATATAGTTAAGAAAACCTTCTGTTTCATCCCCTAAAAAGAGTTTTTGCTTGATATTTTCAGCTCGAGCAGCCAAGGTTTCTTTCTTTTTCTTGGTAGCAACCTTCTTCATGACATTGCGGTAGAAATACGGTTCCCCTTGCTCGTTTTCAACTTCCTCAGTCAAATACTTATAGAGACTAGACAGTGCAGAAAGGGTGCGGTTAATCGTTGTTTGGGAAACCCCGTTTTTTGTCGTATTGGCATTGAGCAGAGGACGTTCACGTAAGTAAAGAATAAAGGATTCCATGTCTTTCTTGGTCATGTGCTCCAGAACATCTAAAGGGATCTCGGCCATGGTATCAGCATCCGATATACCAGATTCCAAAACCCAGGTGAAAAATCGATCGTATTCCTTTAAGTATTCGTACAAGGTCGTAAAACTGTATGGAACGGCCAGTTTTGATTGGTAATATTCCAATACGTACCAAGGCATGACTTGTTTGAGTTTATCAATCCGTTCTAATAAGATCTCGCGTTTCATGTTTTTCTCCAAATCTTTCTATACTAGTAGTATAGCATAGCCAGATATATTTTTCAAGAAAATTATAGTTTTTCGGAAAGATGTTATAGGGTTTATATAGGACTGTTTTAGTTTTAGGATAAACCATTTTCAGCTCCAAAATACACTTTAATCAAAAACCGACGTAAAAAATCCCTAAAGGACTGTTGTCTTCTAGGGATTTAGTGTATCCTTGAGCTGTTTATTCGACAATTTGATTATATTACATGTGTCAAAAATATCTCTTTATTTATTTTTTAGAACATGTAGTATGTATAAATTGCAATAATAGAAAGGATTAAGAAGATTAACAAGATAATAATAATTATTTTTTTCATGATTTATTAATAATACTGACCCTTAAGATACAGTATACTCCTTTCTAGGAAGAATTCTTATTATCCCTATCTTTATTATAGGTCTACAGCAATTTATATTCAATTATTTATATGTGAAAGTAGTTTCAGAATTTGAACTTTAAATTTTTTATTATACATTGATTATCATTGAAAATAATGTACAAATTAATTTCTCAGATTAGAGGATATTAAGTACTAGAAAACATACAAAATACCACTCCAGAATAATGTACAAAACAAAAATAAAGTACACTTCTTAAAGAATGTACTTTATGCTTCTAATTCAGTTGTATCAATTGTTTAGCTCATGTTAAGTCAATTGTACATAAACTTATGGTTTTACTGTATACCTTTTTTAACAAAACAATCAGCAAATCTCACGGATCTACTGATTGTTTTTCTTCTGTATCTTATTTTTCTACATATCGAAAGGAAATCTTGCTACCACAGAGCCAATTGTATACACGATCATTGACTTGGACATTCATAGCTTCATGGGCATATTCTGGCATGATTAAATGCTCTTTTGGACCTTCTAATCGATTATAAATGGCAAACTGTGTCACAGGATAACAGACATCATCATCTAATCCTGTAATCATGTGAACCTGTCCTTTAATGCGATGGGCAAAATTTTTCACATCAATATAGGCTAAGGTCTCCATGATTTGGTCTTCCGTTTCATGGAACGGATCATGGAATTTGAAATAACGGAAAAGCTCGTCATAGGCTTCACTGGTGTTTCCAATCTCTAATACACGTCTGAAATCCGATAAGAATGGATAAATGGCTACTATTTGTTGGATTCGGGGATTCAATCCGGCAGCTACCAGGGCCAGGGCACCACCTTGAGAGGCTCCATAGCTGGCTAGTTTGCTGTCGTCAACTTGAGGAAAGCTAGCTACAATTTCAATTAACTGGTAAAGATCTAAGTAGACATCCTTATAAAATAGCTCATCTGGACCTTCCACAGCTCCGCGGATAATCTGTCCTTTTACAGTATTTCCAAGTGGTGATCGATCTCCGTCTGTTGAATAGCCTGATTGACCTCTTACGTCCATAGACACAACTCCATAGCCAGCTACTGTATAAGCCAGCATGTCTGTCCAATCCCAACAACGGCCCATATAACCATGAAAATGGAAAATAACTGGAATCTTTTGATCTGTTTTTGGGAAAACAACCCGTGCATAAACAAGACCATCTCGTGTTCCTTTAAAGCTTAATTCATAACAAACAACATTTGGAATGCTGAAATTTTGCTCTTCGAGCTTGTATTTAGGCAGTTCAGTAATCTTTTCTAGGGTTTGATCCCAAAAGGTATCAAAGTCTGCGGGCACTTCATCCCGTCCCCTGTAATCTTTCATTAATTCTAGTAATTTAGGATCTTTCATAAAACCCTCCTTAGGTATATGTAATCGCTACCAAAAATGTACCATATTTACTTAAGGATTGCAAGAGACAAATGAAAATTACATAACCGAAATTATGTAATTTACTTATAGATTCAAAAATAGACTTAATTGTTTCACTAGATCTGGATTAGTGGGTAAAGCTGAATGATGAGCCTTGCGTCCTTTTAAATTTACTTCTGTATAGGCTTGTTTCTCAAAAATTGATTGTGCTGCTTTTGCACTAGAAAGAGGGACGATGCCATCTGATGTTCCAGAAAAGCTACCAACAAAGTTAAGGACCTCTACTTCTTTTCCTAGGCGATGCTTCCATGTTTGAAAATCATCATACATCTCTTGGTTGAATTGGTAAGGACTACCAATAATAGCGAGCTTCCTTACGGTCAGCTTTTTCTTTTCTAAAAAGCCACTTTCCAATAAACCAGTCAAAACTAGACCACCATTGGAGTGCCCGACTGCCTTGAACTCTGTAAAATAATAGTGATCAAGAAGATAGGTAAGAGCGATCTTAAGGGATTCGATTTGCTGCTTGATATTGCTGTAACCATCTCGATTATTCTCAAAGCCAATCACAATCATCGGATTCGGCTCTTTTGTATTCAGTCTTCCCTCCATCTCTATAGAATCATCTTTATTGACTTTTATTTTTAAGAGACTCTGTTTTTTTCTGGAAAAGCGATGGAGCATGCGGATGGTTCCATTGAAACGCTGGATACTGGCTGAACTACCAGGTACAAAGATGATCGGTCTGATCGGTGGTTTCTTCGACCCTTTTGGGAATTCAAAGGGCTTGCTGTGGGAAGAAAAGAGTCTTACAAAGAAACGAATGAGTTGTTGAAATAGTTTTTTTAACATGTTTCCTCTAGTAGTAGTTTCTAAAAGAACCCAGAACAGTGTGTTCCAGGCCCTTATTAGAAATAATTATTTCCGTTTTTTCTTATTCTTGCGCATTTGTTTGGCCATCTTGTTCATCGCCCGTTTCATCATGAACTCGCCGGCTTTTCCTTTGAGACCACCACCGAACATTTGGCTCATGTCAGGCATCCCAGCGCCTCCGCCAAGAGCTGATAAGTCAGGCATCCCGCCTTGACCCATCATCCCTTCGAGGGCAGACATATCAGGCATGCCACCTGGCATATTCTTCGGCATATTATTTGGATTAAGCCCCATTTGTTTCATCATCTTGTTCATATCACCAGAGAGGACACCTTGCATCATCTGCTTGGCTTGGTTAAAGTCCTTGATGAATTTATTCACTTCGACAAAGCTGTTTCCTGAACCAGCAGCAATCCGACGACGACGGCTAGGGTTTAACAAATCTGGATTTTCGCGTTCAGCTGGGGTCATAGAAGATACAATGGCGCGTTTCCGAGCAATTTCTCGTTCATCTACCTTAAGGTTCTTCATGGCTGGATTGTTGGCCATACCTGGAAGCATCTTGAGTAGATCTTCCATTGGTCCCATGTTTTGAACTTGGTCTAACTGGTCGATAAAGTCGTTGAAATCAAAGGTATTTTCCCGCATCTTCTCAGCGAGTTCAATGGAGCGTTTCTCATCGTATTCTTGAGAAGCCTTCTCGATCAGCGTCAGCATATCCCCCATACCGAGGATCCGGCCAGACATGCGGTCTGGGTGGAAGGTTTCGATATCAGTGATTTTTTCACCAGTACCAGTGAATTTGATTGGCTTCCCAGTAATCTGACGGACAGAAAGGGCTGCACCACCACGGGTATCCCCATCAATCTTGGTCAAGATGACCCCGGTCACTTCGAGTTGTTCGTTAAACTCACGCGCCACATTGGCTGCTTCTTGACCGATCATGGCATCCACAACCAAGAGGATTTCATTTGGCTCGGCAAGAGCTTTGACATCGCGCAACTCGCCCATGAGTTTTTCATCGATTTGCAGACGACCAGCCGTATCGATCAAGACATAGTCATTGTGGTTGGCTCTTGCTTGCTCCAAACCTTGACGAACGATCTCAACTGCAGGGACTTCTGTACCGAGTGAGAAGACAGGGACATTGATCTGTTGACCAAGAGTCTTCAACTGATCAATGGCAGCTGGACGATAGATATCGGCCGCAATCATCAAAGGACGTGCATTTTCTTCTTTGACTAATTTGTTAGCCAATTTCCCAGCAAAGGTTGTTTTACCAGCCCCCTGAAGACCGACCATCATGATAATAGTTGGAATCTTAGGCGACTTGATAATGTCTGCTGTCTCAGAACCCAAAATGGCTGTCAATTCTTCATCGACAATCTTCACGATTTGTTGGGCAGGGTTGAGGGTTTCAATGACCTCATGCCCTACGGCCCGCTCGCGGACGCGTTTGATAAAGTCTTTTACAACAGGAAGGGCAACGTCGGCCTCTAAGAGGGCTAGACGAATTTCTTTGGTTGCTTCTTGGACATCCGCTTCAGAGATTTTTCCTTTCTTACGAAGATTTTTAAAGACGTTCTGTAAACGTTCGGTTAAACTTTCAAATGCCATATTTTTCTCCTATTTATTCAATTCAGTGGAAATCGTCCGAAATGTTGCAAACACTCTAGTTCTTCGGGTGTGACTTCTTTCATGATTTCATTTGGATATCCCCAACAGCTAAAACCTATTTGCATAGCTTTAGAGATATCATTGGGCGAGATAATCTGTAGTCTAGTAGGAAATGGTTCCTCTGCGGCTAATAGTTTGCAAGGTATTCCTTGATAAATAACGAGACTGCCCATGATTACTCCCGATTGTCAATACTTGTTAAAATCTCAACTTGCTTTTGTAGAAAAGTATCCTCTGGATAACGCTCCAAAATCTGATCAAAAATCTGACTGCGAACAATGTAGTCAGAATACATATGAAGCTTCATTTCATAATCTTCCAGTATCTTTTCTGTACGTTTGATATTATCATAAACAGCTTGGCGACTAACACCGAACTCTTCCGCAATTTCAGCCAAGCTGTAATCATCTGCATAATAGAGCTCGATATAGTTCATCTGCTTGTCTGTCAAAAGTGCTGCGTAAAACTCAAAGAGAGCATTCATTCGGTTGGTTTTCTCAATTTCCATACCTTTCATTATATCAAAAAAGCCCACTAAAGACTAGCGGGACTTGATGCTTTTTGAGCTTGAAATAATAGGATCTATCATTAGAGTTTTAGTGCTAACATATTGACTGTCATCCCTGCTGCAGTTCCTATCAAGAAGATGGTATCTCCCTCCTTCACATAGCCATGATCAAGCGCATAGGCTAAACCAAAAGGAACAGCAACAGAAACCATATTGCCATAATCGCTAACGATGTTAAGATACTGATGGTCTGGTACGCCTAATTTCTCCATGACCAAAGGAAGAGCACGACTGGCTTGGTGAGGAATGATATAGTCTACATTGGCAAGCGATAAGCCAACCTTGTCTTGAAATTCTTGGAACATTTCTGGAATAACACGCGCAGATAGAAGCAAAATCTTCTTACCCTTCATGTCAAACATAAAATCGGTTTTGGTCGCTTCACTATAATGTTTTGGATGGTAGGCTGTTAAACCGCCGCGAATCTCTGTATCATGGGCCCCCTTAGACCAGGTCCGTTGAAGGCTTGCAATCACTCCTAAATCTTCCGTCGTGCTTTCAAAGATAAAAGCAGCAGCCCCATCACTAAACAATTCATAGCTTTCTTTCTGCTTTGGATTGAGACCTAGGCTTCCCACCTCACTTGAAACAATGAGGACACGCTTGTACTCGCCACCTTCGATCAGATAAGAAATAGTACTAAGGGCTGAAATAAAGCTGGTACAAGTGGTATTAATATCCATAGCGGGAATGGTCAAGTCTTTGGCCACTCGTTCATGGATTAGAGCTGCCGTACATGGAATCGGCTGAACCCCTACGGCGCTCGCTGAAACTAGGCAGTCAATATCTGCCATGGTCAATTCTGCCTGCTTTAGAGCCTGTTCAATAGCACGAGCGGCTAGGTCAATCTGAGATTCTTCATCTTCTTTTACTCGGTAACGTGTCTGGTCCTTAAAGGTGACTTGATGCTTGGGTAAGGCTGTTCCATAGCCTTTAATACGAACGTGTCTTTGTACACTTGTCATAATGCTTCCTCCTATTTGTGAAGACGTTGTACGCGCTTGAGTTTGCGACTTGTGTCCCATTGGTAGTCAATAAAGGTAAGGTTGGGGATGATAAAGCCCTTTTGATCTGCTAAGACTTGAAATTGGTTGAGGATAGCCTCTTCTATCTCAGGTGAACGTTTGCTGAGGGCAACCTGAACTTGTCCATCTTCTGTTTGAGTCACTTGATAGTCTTGAATCCCTTCTACAAAAAGGATACAACGCCGAATGAAGTCTGGATAAACCATCTGTAGCTCGCCATCTGCTTTTTTGAAATAAAAGATGTCGTCCGAGCGGCCCTCTATTTTAGCAATCCGTGTAAAGACAGAACCACAACTGCAGAGCTCAGGATCCTCTACCAGAATATCATTGAGCCGGTAGCGGAAAATAGGTTGGCTACTACGTTTAAAATCTGTAATGATAGGATAAAAACGGTGGTCATCCAAATAGTCTTTTTCCACTAATAAAATGTCCTCGTTGAGGTGCAAGTTCCCCTCAGAACAGGTACAGGCTAAAAAACCTTCTGTCGCTTGGTAGACCTGATCGACCTTAGACAGATGAAATGCCTGACGGATAAGGTCTCGGTCTCTATCCTCTAAGATTTCAGCTACGGAAACGACCTTTTGTGGTTGAATCTGTAGGGTCTGATTTTCTAAATACTTGGTTAAATCCAATAAGGTAGAGGCTGGAGCCACAAGGATAGTCGGCTGGTAGTCATTCAAACGCCCGATATGCTCTTGGCTATCTTTGAAAATATCAAAATATTCTAAGCGAATCAAGGGAGAATTGATGGTTTGATAGAGCTCGTTATCAGCTCGGAGGAAAAAGGCAATGCGGTGCCCAAAGAGCTTCCCTTTGGGAAGCATTTTAGCGAGAATAGCGGCTGCCCACATACTACGTTCTGTTTCTGTGGTGATAAAAATGCCTCGGTGGCCGGAGGTACCAGAGGAAAGACCCACTGCCACTTCTCCTTGCATCTCTGTAAAATCACGAGACTGCTCTCCGCGAATGGCCATTTCAAGAGCCTGGTCCCGGTCGATTCCTTGGGTGTTTAACTCATTGAAATGATCCATCATAAAGGTCTTGTCCATATAGCGGAAGTCCTTTGGAAGGCCTTGAGCGAAATAGGGCGAATGTTGGAGTAAGAAGTCCTGGTATTTTTGCAGCTCTTTCTCTTGGTAGCGCTCGAGTTCCTCTCGGTTCTTAAAGCGGTGCTCCCAGCGGGTCTGGCAAAAGGTTTTAAGAAAGGTCCATTTTTTCATCTAGTATCCTTTCTACCCGATCCATTGGATCATGACTGACAAGAACAGCAATCCCTTGATGTACCAAGGACCGCAAGAAATTGACGTTTTCTAAATAGGCCTCAACATTATCCTGAACTTGACTAGGAATCCAGCGCATCTGCTCTGTCAAGGGAAGAAGGTCAATTCCCCAACAGAGATCAGCCCCGATAAACAATTGGTACTCTGGAAGGAATAGGCAACCCTGTCCCTTAGCGTGCCCATCATGGGAACTAAGGAGAATACTGCCGTCTCCAAAGACATCCTCTGTTGCCGTATAAGGAAAAAGAGGATTGGTTTCTTGAGGTTGCATGATTTGGACGGATTCTTCAAAATAATCCGGCAAAAACTCTTTAAAAATTAAATCCTTAAAGCTGGGCTTCTGGTAGACCTGATAGGCTCTCTCGGTAACCAAGAAGCGCGCCTGTTTGAAACAACCCGCACCTCCTAGATGGTCTGGATGAAAATGTGAGAGGATGACATAAGATATGTCATCTGGTGAAATCCCAGTCGCTTGAAGCAAGCAATCAATCTGGTCCTCCTTTTTCATCTGCATAGGAGTTCCAAGACGGTAATAAAGATAACGGAATTTGCTTTTAATCTCATAATGATAGCCCGTATCGTAGAGAATATAACCATGCTCTCGGTGTTTGAGGAGATAGACGCCGGCTGGAAAAACCATCTTCTTTCTTTTCTGCCCCTTAAAGAGCAAGGCAAGATCGCTGGTACAATAGCCAGCAGGGAAGTACTTAATGCTTTCGATAATCTTGGACATACTTGGCAATTCCCTCCTTGATGCTGATGCGTGGCTCATAGCCCAACTCCTCTCTTGCTTTTGAAATATCAAGAGTCTGGCTATAACGCAACAGGTAGTAGGTATAGCGAGTTAATGGTGGCTCTCCTTTTAGAGGTAAGACCCGATAAAGAACTTCTAAGCTCGAAGCTAAGCCACCTAGAAGAAAGGCCGGTAGTTTTTTATAACGAATAGGAAGTCCCAAGCCCTGCAAGGCTTCTTCGATCAGTTCCTTAAAGGGAGTCGGCTCGCCGTTGGTAATGTTGTAGACTTGACCTTCTGCCTGATTTGCTTTCAGAGCCAAAGCGATGGCCAAGGCAACATTCTCGACACAGGTCATGTCCATCAATTGCTTGCCCTCTTTGATTAAGGGGATTCCAATTTTTTGGCTTAGCTTGAGAACACGAGGAAGGATGCTTGTATCCCCAACGCCAAAGAGCCCACGTGGACGGAGGATGATGGTTGGAACATCCGGGTAAGCAGGAAAGAGCTTCTCTGATAAGAGCTTACTTTTGATGTAGTTGTTTAAATGATTTTCAGCTGGAGCATCTTCTTCCTTGATGCCGATTTGGTCTTTTGGAGCAGCGTAAATACTTGGTGAAGAAACATAGACCAAGCGATGTATTTTATTAGTACGACAAGCTTCTAAAACATGCTGGGTACCAAGGACGTTAGCTTGGTAAAAACTCTCCCAAGGACCCCAAACCGTTGATAAAGCTCCAGCGTGGACGACCATTTCAACGCCCTTGCAGGCCTCTTCTACTGCTTGCTTGGAACTCAGATCTCCTTTGAAGAATTCCACCTGGTCTGAAACCAAGCTTTGCCCTACTGCCTCATTCCGACCAAAGGCGCGAACAAAGTAGCCTTCTGCTACTAACTCTTTTACCACGTATTTTCCTAGAAAACCTGTTGCCCCTGTTACAAGTACTTTCATAGCGCCTCCTTTTTAACTAAGTGATGAATTTCTTTCTTTAAAATGCTGGTGACATCATAGGCCAAGGCTCTCTTTTGGAGCTCTTTGAGTTGGGACCAGTCTTTTCTTGCAAGTAATGCTCAAAGGCTTGAGCAATCTTTTGACTCTTGTCCATGGGAGCTTGCAAGGCTACTCCTGCTTCTACTCCACGAATAACGTAATCATATTGGTCATAGTCATGCGGGAGGATTAAAGCTGGAATCCCATTTTTGATGCATTGAAAGAAAATCCCTGCACCACCATGGTGGATAACATAATCCATTTGTAGGATATAGCTTTCATAAGGGAGATAGGTAAGGATAGATACATTTTGTATTTACATAATATAATTTATGTAAATCAATTATTTTCTAAGTAAAATTCAAACCGCTCTCCAACATACTGACTCTTTACATATTCAAAGGCTGTGCCATTATCTAAGTAAGAAACTTGCGTCAGGCCAAGGATGGCCTGTCCTTTAGGGATTTCTAGATATTCAGCAATCTTTTCTTTGGCCAAGCGAGCGTAAATAGTTTGTTGTGATTTACCAATGCGATAGCCGTGTTTTTCCAAGGTTTGGAAGAAATGGCTGGTTACTTCTTCTTTTTTGAAGTTTTTGATAAACTTCTCTGGAATCGAGGCAACTTCATAAACAACAGGGACCCCATCCGCATAACGAACCCGTTCCATACGTACGATGGTTTCAGTCTTGTCGATACCAAGCTTATCTACTTCTTGAAGGCTTGGAATGGTGCGTTTGTAGGAAATTACCTGTGTCGAAGGGATCTTTCCTTGGGCCTTCATGATTTCAGTAAAACTGGTTGTCCCCCGCATCTTTTCCTGGACGCGCGTGCTAGCGACAAAGGTCCCACTGCCTACACGACGCTCCAGTACTCCTTCTTCTACCAAGAGAGTGATGGCTTGACGGAGGGTCATCCGACTCACCTGGAACTTTTCTGCCAGGTCCCGTTCGCTTGGTAAGCGTTGTCCGATTTTCCAGATTTTCTGGTCAATCTCTGCCTTGATTTGGTCGTGAATTTGAATGTATGCTGGGATCATATTGCTACTCTTTCTATCTGTTAAAACCTATTGTAGCGCAAATTTATCAAATCTTCAATCCTAGTCAGTCTTGATTGGTAATGAAGGGCCTTTTGTGTTAGAATAGAGGAAAAGAATTTTCTAGAAGAAGGGGAAAAGATGACAAACCTATCAACTGATTTGCATGATGTTGAAAAAATTATCGTGCTTGACTACGGTAGCCAGTACAATCAGCTTATTTCACGTCGTATTCGTGAGATTGGTGTCTTTTCAGAATTGAAGAGCCACAAAATTACTGCAGCTGAAGTTCGTGAAATCAATCCAGTTGGGATCGTTCTTTCAGGCGGACCAAACTCAGTGTATGAAGAAGGGTCTTTCGATATTGATCCTGAAATTTTTGAACTTGGAATTCCAATTCTTGGGATCTGTTATGGAATGCAGCTATTAACTCACAAGCTTGGAGGAAAGGTTGTACCCGCAGGGGACGCTGGTAACCGTGAGTATGGTCAATCTGAGCTAAACTTAGCTGAATCTTCTGCTCTCTTTGAGGGAACACCTGATAAACAGTTGGTCTTGATGAGCCACGGTGATGCTGTAACAGAAATCCCTGCTGACTTTGTCCGTACAGGTACTTCTGCTGACTGTCCTTATGCATCGATTGAAAACCCAGACAAGAAAATTTACGGTATCCAATTCCACCCTGAAGTTCGGCACTCAGTTCACGGCTATGATATCCTTCGTAACTTTGCCTTGAATATCTGTGGTGCCAAAGGTGACTGGACAATGGATAACTTTATCGAGATGCAAATCAAACAAATCCGTGAGAAAGTTGGAGACAAACGTGTCCTCCTTGGTCTCTCTGGTGGTGTTGACTCTTCTGTCGTTGGAGTTCTTCTCCAAAAAGCGATCGGGGATCAATTGATCTGTATCTTTGTAGACCACGGTCTTCTTCGTAAAGGAGAAGCTGACCAAGTCATGGATATGCTTGGTGGTAAGTTTGGTTTGAACATTGTCAAAGCTGATGCTGCGAAACGCTTCTTGGATAAATTGGCAGGTGTATCTGACCCTGAACAAAAACGGAAGATTATCGGTAACGAGTTTGTCTATGTCTTTGACGACGAAGCAAGCAAACTAACAGACGTGAAATTCCTTGCTCAAGGAACACTCTATACAGACGTCATCGAGTCAGGTACGGATACTGCTCAAACTATCAAGTCTCACCACAACGTGGGTGGTCTTCCAGAAGATATGCAGTTTGAACTGATCGAGCCGCTCAACACTCTTTACAAGGATGAAGTTCGTGCTCTTGGAACTGAACTTGGTATGCCAGACCACATCGTATGGCGCCAACCATTCCCAGGTCCAGGACTTGCAATCCGTGTTATGGGTGAAATCACTGAAGAAAAACTCGAAACAGTCCGTGAATCAGACGCTATCCTTCGTGAAGAAATTGCTAAAGCTGGTCTTGACCGCGACATCTGGCAATACTTCACTGTTAACACTGGCGTTCGTTCAGTAGGTGTTATGGGCGATGGTCGTACTTACGACTATACCATTGCCATCCGTGCTATCACTTCTATCGATGGAATGACAGCTGACTTCGCTAAGATTCCTTGGGAAGTTCTCCAAAAAATCTCAGTTCGTATCGTAAACGAAGTTGACCACGTTAACCGTATCGTCTACGATATCACAAGTAAACCACCTGCAACCGTTGAGTGGGAATAGAATAACTATTAGAAAAATAAAATACCCTATTAGAAATTAATTTTCTAATAGGGTATTTTTTTGAATCACAATCTAAAGGTGTTTTATTCTACTTAGACTACTTAATACGTTTAAATAATTGGTACTCTTTCTTGCTGTTATCCTTTTACTCAACGTCTTTCTCAGACACAATCTTTGGGTATTCTCGAACTTCAGATGGATCATGGTGGGGACTCCAAACTTGGGCCAGGAAGGGTTCACGTTTGGCTCTTTCTCCATAGTTCCAAGAGCTACTTTCACATAATGGGCAAAAATGGCCAGCTTCTAGTACCAACTTTGGACTGGCGGTAAATTCGTGGCCAAAGGCACAGCGAAAATGCAACTTCTCAGACCAGTTCCCTTTTTCCATCTGTGAAGAGAGGCACTCTCCTCCACGAAAGACTGCTGCTCCTCTCAGATCTTCTAGATCCAATTGTTCTGGAGATTTACTTTCATCATAACCATGGTCTATGATTTGCTGAGTGGACCATGCTGTAAAATGCTCCATGTCACTCAATTTATTTGGCAAAGACTTCCATTTGTCTCGGTTTCCCCAGTAGGCTTCAATTTGTGGTTCTAGGTTATCTTCGATAAAACGGAGGGTTCCAAAGCGCGTGCGGGCGATTTTCTTGAATTGATACTGAATAATCTTCCCTAAGAGCTTCTGGCCTCCTGGCAACTTGTTTATCAGACGAATAGCATGGATTCCCCAACCTACATTTTTTTCTAAAGAGCTATAAAAGTAGTCAATGGAATCGCTCTGGAAATGTAAAAAATTTTCTAAGATGTCAGAATCCAAATAGTAATGGCCATGAAAATTTTGGGTTGCATAGAGCTTAGGATTAATGACATTATCTAAGTTGCTAAAGCCCAGCTTACCACCGTAAAAGGCCTGAAAGAGCTCATAGGTACTGACGCGACAACTTTCACCACCTCCAATGTTGTAGACATGATTCCAAAAATCCTCTGCTAGGCTTCCTGCTGCCTCATACTGGCAGAGATGGGCAATCATTCGACCTGAATCACGATCCGAAACATACTCTAGGACATTATCTAGACAATTGTGAAAGATAATCGCATCTCGAATACTAGCCATAGCAGGGCCCATCATTCCTGTCTGTCGTAGGCTCACCCAATAAGACAAACCAGATTCAATTAGATAGCGTTCGGCTGTCACCTTTGAAACAGCGTAGTAATCGAAGATAGAAGGTTTGATGGGATCCCCGACTCTCCCCCAATGAAGCCCTGGCATACGATCTCCAGTTTGTGCGACTGTGCCAATGCTAACAAGTTTGGTTGCTGTCTCCTGTCCCCAATGGTAGATGGCGGAGACAAGATTTTTCATGGACCCAAAATTAACCTGCATGGCTTTTATGGGATCATAATCTGCAGCTGGTGAGACAAAGGCAGCAATGTGAATGACCAGATCTATTCCTTTCATCAACTCAGTGACGAAGGCTGGATCAGTCAAATTTCCATAAACAATCTGAATCTTAGGAATTGAGACATAAGGACGCATGATGGTTCGATCTTTATCCGTATCCATTACAGGTAAGAGCAAGTCAAAATTTCTCTCTCCTGCTAGAATTGCTTTCAAACTTTCTTGGCCCATTGCACCAGAGGCACCTGTAAGTAAGATTTTCATGGTTTATCCTTCTTCTATCATCCCTTCGAATTGAAATGAGACACTATCCTATTATAGTCGTATTATACTCCTCTAAGGTCTATATTTCAAATTGAAATCAAGAAGTTCGATTGGCTTTATAGAATTTTGAGACAAGAAATAATGACGTTAGCTATCAGCTTGTTTCTGTGTTATAATATAGATGAGGAAACGTATAATATTTTTGGCTTCGTTCAAAGAAAGCGAGGTGATGAAGGATGCGTAAAATCTTGCACACTCTTCCTTACTATTTGGTTCTTCTCTTCTTTTATTGGCCCTTCTATGAGTTGATTTTTCTTCTGATCACAGATCCACTCGTCCAGAAGGGAGTCCTTATCAATAATCTTTTCTTTTATTCTCCTCTAGCGACCTTCTTGGTCTCCTTCCTATATTGTTATCGCCATCATTTTACGATGTGGTGGTTGCTTGGAGTTGCTCTCATCTTTTGTTTTACCATCCTCACTCTAAATGACTTCATCCTCTTGTATTTACTAGCCTATGAAGTATGCGCATTAATAGGCCTGGCTTGTGGAGCAGGTCTCAGGTTTGTTTTTATGAAAAAGAAAGTATAAATTGCAAAACACCTCTCAGTAGTCTGGGAGGTGTTTTCATCTATGGTCAAATGAGGAAATGTTCCATTCATGTGGATGCTAGTTAGCCAGCAATAAAGCTTTTAAAGAAGTTAATAATAGCTTGAATAAGGCCTAGAAGGAAATCAATAATCGTATGGAAGAGATTGGTAAAGAAGTCAGAGAATGGGGTCCAAAGGTTCCTAAAGAAGCTTACAATCCCATCCCAAAGATTCGTGAAAAAGTTCCCACTATCTTTTAATAAGCCATTCGCATCGAAATTTAGGTTGATATTGTCAAAGGTATCCCCAGCTTTTTCAATAATATTGTCCTTCAAGTCAGTTAGAGTTTTGGTAAAATTCTTACTGTTAATGACCTTGCTCTTGGAAAGTTTAACACCAAAGTTGACAATAAGTGTGATCTGATTGTTAGTCATAGCCCCGTCTAGCTGATAGTTTTTTAGGGTTTCTTCAACGATTTTTTGAACATCTTCCTTTGTTAGATCTTGATTCTTATTTTTAGCATTTGCTATGGCTGCTTTAATGTCCGTTAAGGCAACGTTTAACTTGTCTGCATGGTAATTGTCTTTACCAGCATTTTCTTCGTTAATCTTCGCAAGGGTCGTTAATTCTTCTTGTGCCAACTCTTTGTTTTCTTGAGGAACTTTAGCACCGCTCTTTTCTAGTGAATAATAGATTCCTGCAAGAGCACTCTCTCCAGTGACTTGAACAGGGGAAGCCACTGTGATCTTGGCATGCTCTACTCCAAGTGTGATGGCGGCATTGCGGTACATATCAGCCGATACCTTGGTGATGTTTTGTGGGGTCACAATATTGACTTCAAGGGTTTCCTTATTGCCAAGTTTTTGAATCTTGACAGATGAGTATAGTTCGAGACTATCATCGTTGGCTACATTCATAATTGATGAGTAGACAGAAGGAGTCATGGTTTTCCACTCCTTCTTATCTTTCTCACTGTCATAATTCAAAAGACCAAGAGTTTGTTCAACTTGGAGAGCATCTAGTGAATAGCCAAGGACGTAATCCGGCTGGACATAGCTTTCATCGATGACCTTTTGAACGTTAGTATCAGCTGAAACACTTGGGAATCCAGAGACCAAGGTAAGTAGGCTAGCCAATGCGATGGTTATTTTTTTCAGTTTAGTTTTCATATTCTATTCCCCACATTTTCTCTTCTATGAATTGGATAACAGATTAGTTCTTCTCTTTTTAGCAATGAAAAAGGAAACAAACACCCGTTGTTTACCTGTTGTCTATTTTACTCCATCAATCTTAATTATTTCTTACAACTATTTTAAAAAGATATGACATATTATTTTGTGTATCAAAGTAATAAAAAAGGGGACCTTAAACCCCTTCAGCTATCTATAAGATAATGATCAAAACCAAGAAAAGAGTTTCATGATCAATTGATTGACCTCAACGAGACGCGAATAATAATAATTTCCACCATTTACGTAAAGCTCTGATCCATGTAGGATAGAAATGGGGTGAAGGTAGAGATAGGTTTTCCCTGTTACATTACCAAGGCTCGGCGCGACCACCTTTTTTGAGTATTGGCGGGCCAAGTCTAGACTGTTCTTTCCACCATTTTTAGCCACGTAATCAATATAATCCTGGCCAAAGTTATAGGCTTGAACAGCGGTCCAAGAATCTACTTTCTTGTCTTTGGCCTTACGCAGGTTATCAGACAAGGTTAAAATACCTTGACGAATACTTTCTTTGTTATCGGTGATCGAATTGGTCTGCCCGGTTGCACTTTCACTAGCTTGCATGACATCATCTTCTTTACCCTTGGTCTCAGTATAAATCATGGCAAGGATGAGATCCTCGTTAGCGCTAGTATCCTCTTCTGCTAAGACTTCGCGCACCAAGTCCCGATAGGTCATGACTTGTTTGACATCGCGATGGATATGATAGCCCTTGTATATGCCGAAAACGAGCAAGAGACAAAAGAAAATTTTAATTATTCGTTTGATCATTATTTACTCTGAATATCCTCTATATTCTTAATCAAAATCGAGTAGGTTCCATTATCGTTCTGGATAAATTCTACCGATTCTGCATCTTCGTAGACATGATTGGGAACTAGGAGTTCAATCCCATTGGAGAGAGATAGTTTCTGGTTCTCAAATTTCTTTAATTGGCGGCTGGCATCAATTTCATCAAAACGGACAGGCTCAGGAATAGCTTCTTTGACTTGGTCGACAAAGCTGAGACGAGCTGTAAGATTGGAATCAAATAGGTCATTAGCGAGTTCTTCGGGTGAGAGCTCATTCTTCTCTTCCAATTGATTGAAAATAGCAGACTTGACCTTGGATTGGAATTGGAAATCATCCTGATTAAAATTCTCAGCAATACGGTTAGCTGTCTTCTCAATTTCCTTGATGGATTTCTTAGGGGAAATTTTTGGAGCTACTTGGAGTAAGGCATCCGAAAAATAATTAAGAAAGGTTCCATTGTACTTGATTCGTTTTTCAATCAAATAGTATTTTCGACTTTGTAAGTTGATTACCAAAGCCTCGTCAGCACCTGTTCCGAAACCAGGTAAGTTATTCTGAGTTAGCTTGATTGGGTTATCCACTTCCCCACCAAGATGGGTCAAGGTTTCCCGCAAGGCGATCCGAAGAAAGGCAAAATGATCCACCCCTTCTTTTGAGAATTGGATAAACACCAAATCGTTGGTCTTTTGATTCTCAGAGACGACAAATTCTTCTTTCCAGCGATTGGCTACGGCTACTGAAGTTTCTAGGAGATCATCCGTGATCATCTCAAGGAATGGATTGTCTTCCTCAAAAATACCAGTCTTGGCCTCATCGGAATAGACCTGCTCAATCTTTTTGCGCAAGTACTCCTCAATTTTTGGTGTGATATTCAGGAATTTATCCGCTAAATAGAGTTCAGTATCGTCTGGGCTGAATTGATGAATGATGGCTTTCTTTACGTAAATATCCATAAGATGGTTTAGTCCTCATAAAGTGGGAAGGCATCTGTCAAGGTTTTGACTTGGTCCCGTACTTCTTCTAAAACAGCTGGTTGATCCGCATTCTTCAATGCTTTGATGATCAATTCAGCAACTGTACGGCTTTCTTTTTCACCAAAGCCACGGGCTGTAATGGCTGCTGTCCCAATCCGAATCCCACTAGTCTTAAATGGAGATAGGGTTTCATAAGGAATAGAGTTTTTGTTAAGGGTGATGTTGACTTCATCCAGCAAGTTTTGAGCTACCTTGCCATTTTCGACAACTTTGGTGACATCAACAAGGAAAAGATGGTTTTCGGTTCCACCAGAAATGACACGGAAATCTGAATCTTGCAAGAAGACATCTACCATGGCTTTACTGTTTTTAATCACATTAGTTGCATACTTTTTAAAGGCAGGATCAAGTGCTTCCTTGAAGGCTACTGCTTTGGCTGCGATGACATGCTCCAAAGGTCCGCCTTGGATACCAGGGAAGATTGCAGAATTGATCTTCTTCGCCAAATCTTCATCATTTGTCAAAATCAAGCCACCACGTGGGCCACGAAGAGTTTTGTGAGTCGTCGTAGTCGTGATGTGAGCATAAGGAACTGGGCTTGGATGAAGACCTGCAGCTACCAAGCCAGCGATATGGGCCATGTCAACCATGAGCTTGGCCCCTACTGCATCTGCAATCTCACGGAATTTTGAGAAATCAATAATCTGAGAGTAGGCTGAAGCACCAGCAACGATGAGTTTTGGTTTGACTTCTTGGGCTTGTTTTAAGATAGCGTCAAAATCCAAGAGTTCTGTTTCAGGATCCACACTGTAGGATACAAAGTTGTAGGTTTGACCTGAGAAGCTCACAGAAGCACCGTGAGTCAAATGGCCACCAGCAGCCAGATCCATTCCCATAACAGTGTCTCCAGGCTCAATCAAGGCCATATAGGCAGCACAGTTAGCCTGACTACCTGAGTGGGGTTGAACATTGGCAAACTTAGCACCAAAAATTTCCTTTGCTCGTTCAATCGCCAAGCTTTCAACGACGTCTACAACATCTGTCCCACCGTAGTAACGACGACCCGGATAGCCTTCGGCATATTTATTGGTCAGGATAGACCCTTGTGCAGCCATAACTGCCTTTGAAACGACGTTCTCAGAAGCAATCAACTCGATATTGTTTTGCTGGCGCTCCTCCTCTTTCGCGATGGCATTCCATAGGTCCGCATCGTAAGCTTTGTAATCTTCTTTATCAAAAATCATAGATCTTCTCCTTAAATAAATTTTATAAAACGTTTTTGTAGCTTATCGCAGCTATAACCGACATGTTCGTAGAAGGCATGAGCCTCAATGCGGTAATCAGCTGAGTTTAAGCGAATAAAAGCGTACACTCTTTGTTTGGCTTCTTGTTCTAATCCTTGAAGCAAAGTTTTCCCGATGCCTTTTCCTTGCTGATCTGGTAAAACCGCAAGAGCCAGAACATTAAAACCTGGATCCGAGTAAAGTGACTGGTAAACTTCTGCATGAACATAACCAAGCAGTTGTTGGGTCTCGCTATCTTCAAACCCGATGAAAAAATGGTGAGCATCTTTAGTTAGTTTAGCTAGTTGCTGGGCTGTTTTCTCAGTAGAAAAAGAGTAGCCTAATGCTTGCTCGTTAATCTGACTTAAAGCCTCCACATCTGTTAATAAAAGGTTACGTAACATCTTCTTCCTCCCAGAAAGGAATCTCTGGTACACGCTCAAGGATCTCCGAACGTGTAATGGCACCCTGACGCAAGATGCGAGCTTTAGGACCCGTGAGGTCTAGAATAGTTGAATCTTGGCCAGTTAGAAAGCTATCGTCTTCAAGTCCTAAAACTCCATGGCCAAGTTCCTTAAGAATTTGCTGGCACTGGGTTCCACTAGCTTTCCCTGAGAGATTGGCAGAAGGTCCGATCAAGGGACCCGTTTTACGAATTAATTCCAATGTCTTTGGATGCGCTGGCATCCGAAAGCCAACCGAAGCCATCCCGGAATTGATCCAAGCTGGAACCTTTTCATTAGCCTCAAGGATGATGGTTAAAGGGCCTGGTAAAAAACTTGCAACCAATTTGGACAGGTAGGATGGTTGATTCTTCGAATAAAATCGAATTTCTTTTTCGCTGGAAATATTTAAATTCATAGCCTTCTCGCGAGGGCGTTGCTTTAGAGAATATACCTGATCAACTGCTGTTTCATCCAGAGCTTTGGCAAAGAGGCCATAGACGGTTTCTGTCGGTAAGACAACTGCGCGGCCAGCTTCTATTTCTTTCTCAAATGAATCCATTGTCTACTACTACCATTCTATCTTGTCCAAATTGGTCTTTTAGAACTCGAACTTGTTTGTCAGGAAATACCTCTTGAAAGAGCTCTTTGACTTTGGCTCCTTGCTTATAACCAATTTCTAAATAAATCTTTCCGTCTGGTGTTAAAACACTCGGTGCTTGCTGGGCAATCTTTTCGTAGATAGCATAGCCGTCTCTATCCGCAAAGAGGGCTAAGTGGGGCTCAGAGGCTAAAACGTTCTCTCCAACTTCATCTACATCATCCCGAGAGATATAGGGAGGATTAGACACAATCAGGTCATAAGGACCTTCTATCTGGTCCAGAACGTCTGAAGTTTTGAAATCAACTACTGCTTCTAGCTGGTTAGCATTTTCTTGAGCAAGCTCCAAAGCCTCTTCTGACACATCACTAGCTTGAATCTGCCAGGAAGGTCTAGCAATGGCTAAGCTAATCGCAATGGCGCCACTACCTGTTCCGATATCCAGAACTTGTAAGGTATCCCCATCATTTTCTTCCAGAATGAGAGAGACCAATTCTTCTGTTTCAGGTCGTGGAATCAGCACGCGCTTATCAACCGTAAAAACATGGCCACAAAATTCGGCGCTCCCAATAATATACTGGGCAGGGACGTGATGTTTCAACTGCTCAAAGATGGAATCAAGTAAGGCCTGATCCTCTACTTCCACTTCTTTTTGCAAGGCAAGGACAAAGTCTGTAAAGGTCCAGTTTTTTAAAGCACGATATGCGAAGGAGAGGCTTTCTGCTTCCTCTCCAACGGCTATTAATGCTTCTTCATACTGGGCTAATAATGGTCCCAACAACATTATTTGTTCAACTCTTCTAGTTTTTGTGTTTGATCATACAAGACTAAAGCATCGACCACTTCATCTAATTTACCAGATAAGATGGTATCCAATTTTTGAAGGGTCAAGCCAATCCTGTGATCGGTCACACGGTTTTGAGGGAAGTTGTAAGTCCGGATCCGCTCTGAACGGTCACCAGTACCGATAGTAGACTTACGCTCAGCGTCCTGCTCGTCTTGGGCAATCTGAGCAAAGTGGTCAGCCACACGCGCACGGATGATCTTCATGGCTTTTTCACGGTTCTTCTGTTGGGTCCGTTCTTCCTGCATCTCTACCTTGATGTTGGTTGGCAAGTGGACGATACGAACGGCTGTTGCAACCTTGTTGACGTTTTGTCCACCCGCACCAGATGCGTGGTAGATGTCAATCCGAAGGTCTTTTGGATCAATGTCGTACTCAACTTCTTCAATTTCTGGCATGACCAGAACGGTTGCTGTAGAGGTATGGACACGACCTTGGCTTTCCGTCACAGGAACGCGTTGTACCCGGTGGGCACCAGATTCATACTTGAGTTTCGAGTAGACCGATTGACCAGAAACCATGGCCACTACTTCTTTAATTCCGCCAACGCCATTGTAGGAAGCTTCCATGACTTCAAAGCGCCAGCCTTGGCTTTCCGCATATTTTTGGTACATCTGCAAGAGGTCGCCAGCAAACAACTGAGCTTCGTCCCCTCCTGCTGCTCCACGGATTTCCAAGATAATGTTCTTGTCATCATTTGGATCTTTTGGAAGAAGTAAGATCTTCAGTTTTTCTTCATACTCTTCTTTTTCAGCCTTGGCATCTTTCAGCTCTTGCTTGGCCATTTCTTCCAAATCTGCATCTCCGCCTGCTTCCTTGATCATTTCTTCAGCATCGACGATATTTTGAAGCACTTGCTTGTACTCTCGGTAGGCTGTCACCGTGTCGCGAGTGGAAGCCTCTTCTTTTGAAAGCTCCATAAAGCGTTTGGTATCAGAGACTACATCAGGGTCACTCAGTAATTCTCCTAACTCTTCATAACGGTCTTCTACAGCTTGTAGTTGATCATAGATATTCATGTTTGCTCCTTAATTCTAGGTTGTTAGATCATAGATTGCTACAATTTCGTCTTCTATGACTTGGCCAGTCTCTTTAAATCCATAATGGAGATAACAAGATCTCGCATGTTTATTTTCTGGTTCATAAGATAACCAAAGACTTGTTGCTTTTCCAGCTGGCTCTGTTCGAACAAAGTCAATGACTGCATCCATAGTCGGTTTAAAATAGCCTAAACCTTGAAATCGTTTATCGATCATAAAACGAAATAACAAGTAGTTCCCCTTACTGATCCCAATTTTCCGGTCATAGGCAATCATAACAAAACCAATTAATACTTCCTTATCATAAACTGCTAAGGGAGCTATAAAATCACCATTTTTATCATATACATAGGCTTCAGCTAAACTAATGGAATTGGATGCAATAAAATTCCTTTGGTTTGGATGAACTTCTAGATTTAAAACGTTAAAATAATTCTCTATTGTAATATATTTTAAACAAATAGACATTTTTATCCTCTCTAAAACGTTCTAGACGCTTTCAGTTGGGATGTCTGGATTAAAATAATGCTTGCGGCAAACCGAGATATAGGTCTCATGCCCACCAATCTGGATTTGCTCTCCGTCGTAGACAGGTTTGCCCGCTTGGGTGCGCAAGACCATGGTCGCTTTACGAGAACAGTATTGGCAGATGGTCTTGATCTCTTCGATCTTGTCCGCTAGCAACAGCAAATGTTCAGAACCCTCAAAGAGTTCGTTTCGGAAATCATTTTTGAGGCCAAAAGCCATGACGGGCACATCTAGTTCATCAACGACTCTCGCCAAGTCATAAACGTGATGGCGTTTGAGAAACTGAGCTTCATCGACCAAGACGCAGTAGGGTTTTTCTTCTAGCCCTTGGATATAACCGAAGATATCTGTATCGTCTTCAATTGCGATGGCTTCCCGTTTCATACCAATCCGGCTAGAGACTACTCCAAAACCATCACGTGTATCGATGGCAGAAGTCATGATGACCACGCCTTTGCCTTGTTCTTCATAATTATGGGCTACCTTCAAAATTTCGATGGTTTTACCTGAGTTCATCGTCCCATATTTATAATATAATTGTGCCATTTTCCTTCTGTTCTCTCTAAAAGTGTTTCATTATATTTTACCATATTTTTGCCCAGCTTTGTATCCCAAAATGTGATAAAATAGACTTAAGATTTATAGAGGAGGTGGCGCAATGCCATTTGTACGTATTGATTTATTCGAAGGGCGCACCTTGGAACAAAAGAAAGCTTTGGCCAAGGAAGTAACCGAGGCTGTCGTTCGGAATACAGGTGCACCACAATCTGCTGTCCATGTCATTATCAATGATATGCCTGAAGGAACCTACTTCCCTCAAGGTGAGATGCGCACTAAATAAGAGAGTGGGACAGAAATCGGTAATTCGTTAGAATTCGATTTCGTGGTCCTACCTCCGCACAGTTGAGTAGGGCTGTAAAAGCTGATGAAATCAGCGTAGTAGAGCCCACTCAACCACTGCGTTTTGCTCGATAATCCAAAGACAATTGAGAGGCTAGGACTTTTGTCCCAGCCTCTTTTAGGAAATTTGGTATTTCTTTTGAATCTGCCATAGTCGCATCTGGTAACAAATACCACTAACGACAATGCTAGAAATTAAGCCAATCCAGTAGGCATACGGACCTAGGTTGGTGACATGGTCTAAAAAGATCCCCAATGGAATAGAGACACACCAGTAACTAAAGACACCAAGTAAGAAGGGAACGGTAGTATCCTTGTAACCCCGAAGAATCCCTTGAATCGGTGCTGCGACTGTATCTGCTATTTGGAACAGTAGACTATAGGTCATAAAGATGGCTGTCTGGTGGATAAATTTCGGATCAGTTCCATAGAGACCCGCCACTTGATAGCGATACAGATAGAGGAAAGTAAGGGTAAAGAAGGCAAATCCAAAGGCTGTCCAGCGTCCGATCCGACAATATTGACGAACGACATCGGGACGACCAGCCCCAATCTCGTAGGATACAATAATAGCCATGGTATTGGAGATGCTAGCTGGGAAAGCGTACATAAGGGTTGAGAAGTTCATGGCCGACTGGTGACTGGCAATAGTCATAGATGGGAATTTAGCCATGAGCAAGCCGACTACAGAGAAGATAATCACTTCAGCAAATACAATCCCTCCAATCGGTAAGCCCAGGCGAATCGTCTCTTTCATCTCTTTGAGGTTGAGAGGTTGAATCTTCCATAGTTGGTAGATAGCTACTTTAGGGTGCTTAAAGAGGATCAAAAAAGCAATGATGAGGAGGACCCAGTAGGCCAAGGATGTCCCTAGTCCCGCTCCTGCTCCTCCTAGCTCAGGTAGACCAAAAGCTCCATAGATCAACATGTAGTTAAAACTAGCGTTTAAAGGCAATAAGAGGAGCATGAGGTACATGGACAAGCGAGTGAGCCCTAAGGTATCCAGCAAGGAACGGACCACACTAAAGAGTAAAAGAGGCAAAATTCCTAGAGAGAGAAAGGCTAAATAATGGGTCGCAATCCCAGCTACGACACTTTCTAAACCGATTTTTCTTAAGACAATCGGTGCAATCAGCAAGACAAAAGCGATCAAGAGGACAGCCATCATAAAAGAGAGATAAATGAATTGATAAAAATCAGAAGCAATTCTTTTTTTATTCCCCTGCCCTAAATGATGACCGATAATTGGTGTTAAAGCTGACACAATCCCTGTTAAAAAGGTAAAAAAGGGATTCCAAAGACTAGTGGCAGTCGAAACTCCAGCTAAGTCCAAGGTATTGTATTGTCCTGTCATGGCTGTATCAACAAAACTAGCAGAGTAGTTAGCAAGTTGATAGACCAGGAGAGGGATAAATAGACTGACAAATAAGCGCAAGCGCTCTTTAAAATGATGGGTTAAATACATGGTAGGACTCTCTTCTTATCAAGTTAAAATTTTCTCTTACCACTCTACTATATGTCTCCTTAAATGTCAAAAAAATTAAAAAACTGAAGATCTAACGGATCCTCAGTTTATTTAGATTATTTTTTGTTGCGGTTCAAGATGGCGTTCAGAATAATTGCTAAGACGCTGGCAACAACAATTCCGTTTGCAAAGAACATTTTAAAGGCGCTTGGTAGGCCATTAAAGAGGGTGCTGTTGTTCAATCCTACCCCTGCTGCAATCGATACAGCCGCGATGAGAAAATTGTGCTCATTGTGTTCAAAATCAACACGCGCAAGGATCTGCATCCCTTGAATAGATACAAAACCAAACATGACCAACATAGCTCCACCAAGTACTGGACTTGGGATGATTTGCGCCAAAGCTCCAAACTTAGGAAGGAGACCAAGAAGAACGAGGAAACCAGCCGCGTAGTAGATTGGAAGACGGGTCTTGATACCAGATAATTTCACCAAGCCGACGTTTTGTGAGAACCCTGTGTAGGGGAAGGTATTGAAGATACCACCTAGAAGTACGGCCAACCCTTCAGCGCGGTAGCCATTACGGAGGCGCGTGCTATCAATTGGATCTTTTGTAATATCTGAAAGAGCAAGATAGACACCAGTCGATTCGACCATAGAAACTGTCGCGATGATACACATCATGACGATTGAAGTGATTTCAAACTTAGGGGCTCCAAAGAAGAATGGTGTGGGAACGTGAACGACTGGAGCTTGTGATACGGGTGCGAAGTCCACCAAGCCCATAGAAGCCGCGATAGCGGTTCCTACAATCAACCCAATCAAAATAGAGATGGATTTGATAAAGCCTGTCGTATAGATGTTGACTACAAGAATAATGAGAATGGTAATCACGGCCAAGAGCAAACTTTGAACCGTTGGTTCTTCGGCGTTGTTTCCCATATTTCCGATCGCTACTGGAATCAAGGTCAAACCAATGGTCGTAATGACAGATCCTGTCACGATGGATGGAAAGAGGTTGGCGATTTTTGAGAAGAAACCTGAGACCAGAACCACGTAAATCCCTGAAACAATCAAGGCACCAAACATGGCCCCACTACCATGGCTAGCCCCAATCATGCTAAGAGGTGCTACAGACTGGAAGGCCACCCCAAGGACGACTGGAAGACCAATCCCGAAATGTTTGTTTAACTGCAATTGCAGGAAGGTGGCTACCCCACACATAAAGATATCTGTAGAGATGAGATAGGTTAGTTGCTGGGCATTATATCCCAAAGCGCCCGCAATCATAATCGGTACTAGAATAGAACCCGAATACATGGCTAATAGGTGTTGCAAGCCTAGAATGGCTGCCTGTGAATGGTTTTCTTGTTTTTGCATTAGATGTCTGCCTCCTTAAATACAACCTGACCATTTTCAAAACGGTCCAAACGAGCAAGTGAAACAACTGGGTAGCCGAGTTCTTCTAGTAGTCCACGGCCATCCTGGAAAGATTTCTCGATGACGATACCGACCGCTTCTACACTGGCACCAGCTTGTTCGATGATCTGGATTAAGCCCTTAGCTGCTTGGCCATTTGCTAGGAAGTCATCAACGATTAAGACGCGATCATCTGGTGTTAAAAACTTGCTAGCAATGGAAACCGTACTGGTCACTTGCTTGGTAAAGGAATAGACTTCTGCTGTCAAAATCCCTTCATTCATGGTAATATTCTTGGCTTTTTTGGCAAAGATCATGGGAAGTTCCAAAGCTTCTGCCACATAGAGGGCAGGAGCGATCCCGGATGCTTCAATGGTCACAACCTTGGTCAGACCAGCATCTTTAAAGCGGTCCGCAAAAGCCTTCCCAATTTCTTTCATCAACTGGTAATCCACTTGGTGGGTCAAGAAGGAATCGACCTTGAGGATATTCTCTCCCAAGACATATCCGTCTTTCAATATGCGTTCTTCTAATAATTTCATGTTTTCTCCTAAACAGTTTGGAACAAAAATAGAGACTTACTAAGTAAGCCTCTACAGAATCCAAGTATCACTGGATCAATCTAAGACTTACTTATTGTTAGGTGTTCCGGCACCTTGTAGAGACCTTGCGCCAATCCGCAAGATAAATAAGTAATTGTAGTTTTAATGAGAGTCACCATTCCAGATAGAATTCTTTACGATGACATAATCGACATGCTTGAGATCAGCAACCTTGCGACCTCCAGCATAGGAAATAGAACTTTGCAAGTCTTGCTCCATCTCTGTCAAGGTATCTTGCAGATGACCTTTGGCTGGTAGAAGGATTTTCTTACCTTCAACATTTTTATAGGCCCCTTTTTGGTACTCTGAAGCAGATCCATAATACTCTTTAAAGGCTTCCCCATCGACTTCAACGGTTTTTCCTGGGCTTTCAATGTGACCTGCAAAGAGAGAACCGATCATGACCATACTAGCACCAAAACGAATGGATTTCGCAATATCTCCATGGGTCCGAATTCCGCCATCTGCAATAATCGGCTTGCGAGCTGCTTTTGAACACCAACGAAGGGCAGCTAATTGCCAACCGCCAGTACCAAAGCCAGTCTTCACTTTTGTGATGCAGACCTTACCAGGTCCGATCCCGACCTTGGTAGCATCTGCTCCGGCGTTTTCCAACTCACGAACAGCTTCTGGGGTTCCGACATTTCCTGCGATGACAAAGGTATCTGGTAATTCCTTCTTGATATGCTGGATCATTTGGATGACGCTATCTGAGTGTCCGTGAGCGATATCGATGGTGATGTATTCTGGTGCGTCGTCCTTGAGTTGAGTCACAAAGTCGTACTCATAGTCTTTTACTCCAACTGAAATGGAAGCAATTAAGCCCTGATCGTGCATACGTTTGATAAAGGGAATGCGACCAGCTTCGTCAAAGCGGTGCATAATGTAAAAATATCCCCCTTTAGCCAGTTGTTCTGCCACATCCTCATCCAGGATAGTCTGCATGTTGGCAGGTACCACTGGTAGCTTGAAGGTGTGCTTACCAAACTGAACGGTCGTGTCAGCTTCTGCACGACTTTTGATAATACACTTGTTAGGGATTAATTGAATATCTTCGTAATCAAAGATTGGAAATTCGTTTAACATACGGATTGGAATCTCGTTTCTAAATTTTAAATCGTGATGCGTCATCACTACGTCTTCCGACGTTTCCATTCAAGATTATAGCAAAGATACGGAGTCGATTCAATTAGTATGCTGATTATTGAATTAATGTTCGGAAATTACCAGACGATTAGTTAGAGCAACTTCTTTATTTGAGTTGTTTATGAACAAATCTGAAGCCAATTGATGATTTCTTTGCTGACAAGATTAGGAACGGCTGTATAAAAATCGTGACTGAGATCCTTTAAGAGTACCTTCTTGATAGAAGGATCTAAATTTTCAAGTGCTCTAGTTCTCCAATCGGGCTCATCTTCGTATTTAGGTCCGATGAATAAGGCCTTGGTATCCGTTAGTGGAGCTTGAAAAGATCGAAGCTCCCTTCTGACTCTCAGCAGGGAAAGAACAGCTTGTGGATCTAGATCCAGTTCATAATGATGGAGGTCAGGATTCCAACGATAACTGGATTGGATGGCCTTTACAGTGGCTTGCGAAGGATTGTCAGTATCTCCAAGTTCACTTGCAACTGCTTCCTCTAGAGATGAAAATACCTGTTGCTTCAGATAGGCGAGTGTCTCTTCGATTTCCTGTTCTAGTGGTAAGATCTGGTCCATATCAAGATAGCCACCATCTAGCAGAACCAGGCGTGTAATTTGCGGCATTTTGGATGCTAGGTATCGAGCCAAATCTCCACCCAGTGAATGGGCAATGATACAAGTATTTTCATTAGAATCCGCATGGGCTTCAAACCAATCTACTAAATCTTTTGCAGATTCCAGTTTCACCCTATAGGGATCTAGATAGGTGATGGGAAAAGGAAAGTAGGAAGCAAATTCGGTCATATGATTTTTGTTACTTCCGAGACCTCCGATAAAGTAAAACTTCATTCTTTCACCTCTATTTTCTTAATGATTCTGGCTGGATTACCAGCTAGGACCACATTATCCCCGAAGGATTTGGTCACCACTGCTCCTGCTCCAACCACGACATTATCGCCTATGGTCACGCCTGGAAGGATGATAGCTCCCCCACCCGCCCAGAAGTTGTCTCCAATCGTTATTGGAGCTCCATATTCTTTTCCTGAATTCCGCTCATCTGGATCTAGCGGATGGAGAGGGGTGAGAAATTGGCAATTGGGGCCAATCATGGCATTCTTTCCAATCCTGATCGGGCAAACATCCAGCATGGTTAGGTTCCAGTTGGCATAAAAGTTCTCTCCCAAGTGGATATTCACTCCATAATCACAAGCCAAAAAAGGATGAATGGAAACATTATTCCCTGTGGATCCGAACCAACTTTTTATGAGTTGGCTCCGTTTCTCCCCATCTGCATCTTGGTTAAAGGTAAATTGCTTGGTCCGAGCTTCTTGGGCCAACTTCCTCAATTCTGGATCCATGGGACTGTAGAACTCGCCAGTAATCATCTTTTCATATTCCGTTTTCATAATTATCTCCCGTCTGATAGTAAAAAACCACTCATAGTGAGTGGGCTTGTTTATCTCTTAATGGTACATCAGGTAGCCATCGAAGAGCTCAAATATTTTTCCTATCGCTCGGAAAACAAGAGCAGCAACAAGGGCAAGCAGCAAGAAGTAAGCTACAGCAAAAATCACACTAATGATCATCATGACACACTCCTATTTAATGTACTTTTTCCACCCTCTATTATACTCCTGGCTTATTTTAGATTCAAGGAAAACGCTATCAAAATTTGATTTGTTTTCAATTTGTAATTTACAAAAATTTTCAGACGGTTCAAAAATAATAAAAAGCAGGATTCTTACTCAGATATCGTTTTAACTATCTACTCCTGCTTTTTTACTATTATTGAAAATGAAAGAAAAAAAGATAGTTCTGTCAGAAAATATTATGAAAGGTAAGCTATTATTCTTCGAGCTTATCAGTCTTTTCTTTCTCCTCTTCTTTTTCAGTTGCACCATTGTTGACGGCTGACTTGAATTCAGAAAACATTTTTCCAAGCGAGTGTCCTAACTCAGGCAAACGCTTTGGTCCAAAGATTAAGAGGGCTCCCAGGATAATAATAATCAGGCCTGGTGCACCGATATCACGTAAAATTCCCATATTTATCTCCTTTTTTGTATACGGTTATAGATGATGCGACTGATGCTCAGACTTACTTCGTAAAGCAAGATAAGAGGCACGGTCATAGCTAGATCACTGATAAAATCAGCAGGGGTCAGGATGACGGCTAGTACCAGCAATAGGAAGTAGGCTATCCGCCGATAGCGACTTAACCAGTCTGGCGTTAAGATATGAATCGAGGTCAAAAAGGCTACAATGACCGGTAATTCAAACAAGACCCCCAAAGGAACGGTCGTATGAAAGATGAAGGCCAAGTAGTTCTGTGCCGTTAACTGAATGGTAAACTGTCCTTGTCCTAACGTTAAGAGTACCTCTAAGATAGCTGGACTAACTAGATAATAGCCGAAGACCAAGCCTAGCAAGAAACATATCAAACTAGCGGGCACATAGAGCAGAATAGCTCCTGCTTCTCCTTTTCTCAAAGCTGGCTTTACAAATTGCCAGACTTGAAAGAGGGTGAAGGGCAGGGTGATGGTAAAAGCCATTAAGCTTGCCAACTGAAGGTAGATGCTTAAAATGTCATTAGGGCCAAGGACCAAGAGTTTCTCTCGAAATCCAGCCGTCAAATAGGCATAAAGCTGATCAGAAAACAAGAGGGCTCCACAAAAGACAAGGAAAAAACAAAGGATACAAGCGATGAAGCGTCGCCTAAACTCGCTTAAATGCTCTACAATAGTGAGCCTTCTATCTTCATTTTTCATCTTGCTTCACCGTCACAATCCCGACAATAAGAACGAATAGAACTTGGCAAGCAAGAACTTCCCAGCTCGGGTAGATTCCAGCCCAATCGATGGTTGGGAAATTACTCAAGATATGATTGGGAAGCATGTTGGTTAATTGGAGCGAGTGTAGGCTCACCCCTAGCATCTTAAAGGCCAGGGCGTAAATCATCCAAGTCAAGAGGAAGAAAATCTTATGTGGCTTGACCAGATGGCTTGCCTTGGTCATGAGAATGGCAAGAATGGCTAAAACTGCAAGAGCCAAACCGATCCCTAGGAAGAAATCAAAGGAGCGAATACGAGGGAGGATTCCCACATAGAAGAGAATGGTCTCAGCTCCCTCACGGAAGACAGCTAAGAAACTGAGAGCAAACATGGAAATGAAACTTCCAGTTGCTGTCACAGCCTTCATCTGACTTTCCATGAATTGGTTCCATTTTTTTACAGAGGACTTGCGATGCAACCAAATCCCAATGACAATCATCATCCCTACTGCGATGATCCCTACTGCTCCTTCTATGACCTCACGGTTGGAAGCAGAGGTAACAGCAGGGAATAAGAATTGAAGAGCGACTGCAATGGCTGCACTGGCTAGGATACCTAGAAGAGCCCCTGCATAGACCCATTTCAAGCCTTTGAATAGTTTTGCTGACTTGAGAACTGTCACCAAAGCCATGACAATCAAAAGTGCTTCGACTCCCTCGCGTAAGAGGATCAACATAGCGTCAACCGCCGAATAAGAGGCGGTGGTATCAATAGCAGACAGATCCCTAATCAGGACTTCTAGTTGCTTTTGATACTTGCTTTCATTTCCCTTGACCATGATGACAGGACTTTGACTTTCCACCCGAGTATAGAGACCAGGATTGGTCGTGCTGACATCGCCCTCGATTGTTGGCCAAATGGTAATGAACTCCTTCATGACTTGACTAGCTTGGCTAGTCTCATTTGCTTGGAAGAGACTAAGAGCTTTCTTGAGGAGCTTAATTCCGTCTGAAAGGGTCAGATTGGAGCTTGTTTCCTCAATCTTTTCCCCACTGATAAATTGATCCAACACATTTTTTAGGTCATTGTAAGAAGATTGGATGGAGTCAAAGTTTGTAGGCTCCGTTTCGATTGCACTTCTCAAGAAGGAGATAGCTGTTTCTACTTTTCCATAGTAAGCTGTACTATGATCTCTGACAACCGCTTCATTCCGAGTCCAAGTGTTGTTTAAATCGGCATAAGCCTTTCGTGTTGTCTGGAGATCTTTTGCTGTGATCGCCTCTTGTAACTTCTCAAAGTAAGGCTGCAAGCGAGTTTCTAGCTTCTCCTTTTCAGCATCCAGATCGACTGGATTTTGCTCTTTTTCAAAGGTTAGCAAGGAAGTGGAGACAGTCACCAATTGCTTTTCTGTGATCTCGCCTTCCAAGTCCAAACTCTTCTGGACTTCTTTTCCTGCCTTGGAATCATGATCGGCTTTCTTAAGAAATTCTTCTTTTATCTCTGCGACAAGAGTGTGAGCTTTTTCTTGATCCTTATCCCGAACTGCTGTCGTTGCATCTGTGATTTTGATAAAGAGATCACTATAGGACTCAGCTTGGACAGGGGTGACGATGAAAAAGAGGCAGGCTACTAGGACGACTAACAATTTATTCAAATAAGTCTTGACCAATGTACCCTCCTTCCTTCACACCTCCGAAGCAGGCAAAGAGGCCACTGCCAATGTGGGTCACATATTCATTCATCTTATCGTCTGCCCCTAGATTGGTTTGGATTTTCACAAAGCTGTCTGGATCCTTTTGAAAGGCAATAAAAAGCAATCCTGCATCAAACTGCCCCGTTTTCGGATCAATCCCATCAGAGTAAGAATAAGAGCGTCGCAAAATTGGCAGATCCACTTCTTTAGCCAAACGGACATGTGAATCAACTGGTAAGAGGGAGAGGTCCACTTCGTCAAACTCGTTTTGCTTTCCAAATGGTGCGCCACTTTCTTTATAGCGTCCAAAGGTATTTTCTTGCTCCTGCAGGTTGGTCCGGTCCCAGGTCTCTAGGTGCATGATAATCCTGCGGACAGCCATATAAGAACCGTTTTTCATCCAGTCATTACTATCAGCCCAGACCACCTTATCAAAATCTTTCTCCGTTGTGACGTTGGCAGTCCCATCCTTAAAGCCAAAAAGGTTCCTTGGAGTTTCCATACGATCCCCAATAGCAGCAAAGCCTGATTGGCTCCACTTCATGGTCACCTTGATCCGTCCTTTACGGATCAGATTGCGGACAGCATGAAAGGCCACCTGCTCATCATCTGCACATGCTTGGATAACGATATCACCACCCGTATACTGCTCTCTCAACTGTTCCTTAGGAAAAGCTGGCAAATCCCGGAAGAGTTTGGGACGCTTCTTCTCAAGGCCTAGTTTGGTCAAAAAGCTAGCCGAAACACCAAAGGTTAGGGTGAGGCGGTAAGGATTTAGTCCGACAGTTTCCCCAGTGTCACTTGGTGGCAAGAGAGCGTTGGAACCATCCTTTTTGACCAGTTCGCCATTGACTAATTTCTGGCTATAATCTGTCCAATCTTTAAACAACTGTATCAATTCGTTTTTATCTGTCGTCCGGAGATCGAGCACCACAAAATAGATATTCTTCTGCATGGGGGTTGTAATCCCTGCCTGGTGCTTGCCGTAAAAACTAATTTCTTCTTGACCGTCTGCGATTTGCTTGGAGCCGTGCTCCTTATTAGCGAAAAAAGCAGAAGCACCGGAGAGACCAAGTGCTAAGCCTGCTCCCCCAATACCTGCTTTTTTCAGAAATTCGCGACGATCCATCTTCTTTTCAAAAAAATTTTCGTCTTTTGTCATCGTTATTTACCGTTTAAAATGATTCCCATTTGAGAGAGAGGTTCTCCCAATTTTGTAACTGCTTCTGCTAGTTCTTTGGTATCTTCTTCTGTTAGATCAGTATATGATTTATAGTTAGATTCATCCGTCATATGTTTGTCTAACAAGTCATTCACCGCCTTGAATTCTGTCTCTAGGGTTTTCACTAGCTTAGCGTCCTTTTTCTCAATAAGAGGTTTGAAGAGAGCAAAGATCTTTTCAGCCCCTTCGATATTGGCACGGAAGTCATAGAGATCTGTATGAGAGAAAATTTCTTCTTCCCCAGTGATCTTTTGTGTCGCCACTTCATTCAAGAGGTCAACTGCACCTGTCAACATCAAATCTGGGGTCACTTCTACTGTCGCAATCTTGGCTTTCAACTCTTTGATATCATTTACCAATTGTTCTGCATATTTTACAGTGCCTTCGGTTGTGTTTTCTTCCCACAAGATGCGTTCGATACGGTGGAAGCCTGACCAACCTTCTTCAGATTTGTTTTCATCAACATAGTCAACAAGTCGGAAGTCAATCTTGACATCAGATTCTCCGAAGCTTTCAGCGATCGGTTCAGAGCGTTCATAAGACATCCGAATCAAAGGATAGACCTTCTTAGCTTCTTCTAAATCACCACTTTTGAGGACTCTTTGAAATTCCTCTGTATCTTTTAACAATTGATCGATTTGGCCTTGCACAAACTCCTTGTATTCACTTGTCGCTTCATCCAAGGATTTTTGGTCTTCTTTGGACAATTTCACTGTTGAAGAAGAACTGTTTGTAGTTGTGTTTTTTGAAGATGTATTGGCACAGCCTGCTAATAAAGCGACTGATAAGAGTGTTACTGCAAGTTTTTTCATGAGAATTTCTCCTGGATTCGTTTTTTTACGTGGTCTATTATAGCAAAAATTTTCTCATTTTTCAACAATTGTCAGAAAACTTTAATAAATTGAATTAAAGGAGTAATTCTTTCACCCGACCGATATCTGTCTCTTTTACTACCAGGTAGATGCTATCTCCTAGATAGAGGCGGGTGCTACCATGTACTGTACTATTTTTGCCATTATGCTGATGAGTTGTGATTAGGAGGTCTCTCGGTAGGTCTAAATCTCGAACCTGACGGCCTGCTATTTTCTCTGATACTGGAATTTCGATCAGGGTTAAGACATCAGAACCGCTGGTCACCTCAGGCATCAATTGCTCCAGCATAGCTTCGTAGACAGGGGCACCTTTTACTAGATCCATGGTAATGTAAGCTGTCAAAGTAACCAAGCCAATCGGCATCAAGGTTCGAATATCTCCTACCATTTCGGTCACTAGAATCATTGCCGTTAAGGGCGCTTTTGAAATGGCACTGAAATAACCACTCATTCCCAAAATAACAAACAAGGGCAGTTGATTTGGCTGAATGAGACCAAGCTGCAATAACACTGCAGCAACCAAGGCTCCTAAGACAGAGCCAAGAGCTAGAATCGGAAGAAAGATGCCACCAGGAAGACCACTACCGTAACTGATCATACTCCAGATAAAACGAATAGCAAAATAAAGGAATAAGGTCTGTACGCTATGAGGAATGTGGGCTAGGTCTAAAACTAAGTGGTGACCACCCCCCAGTAGATGAGGGAAATAGAAACCAATTGGTAGAATTAAAAGAAAGGCAAAGATGGGACGATAAGGAGCTGTTACATGAAGCCAGTTGCCAAGTTTTTCATAGACACGTCCAATATTTAAAACAGCTATTTCATAGAGATAGCCAGATAGTCCGAGAAAAATACCCATGGCAAGAAAAATCCAATAGCTGGATAAATCGATATGGGGGATGTGATCGGGCATGTTTAAAATAGGAGTTTGACCGAAAACGTTGAGAGAGACAAAGTTGGCGACCAAACTAGCAGCCAAGGTAGATACCCAGAAGACTCGAGAAAAGTGATGATAAACTTCTTCTACTACAAAGAGAAGACCCGCAATCGGAGCGTTGAAAGCTGCTGCCAAACCTGCTGCAGACCCACTTGCAATCAAGGCCCTTTCTTCTACTGGACTAAGAGCAAGTTTTTTAGCCAAGCCCTTTCCTCCCATGGCACCCAATTGGATACTAGGTCCTTCACGTCCTAACATCAAGCCACTGGCGATCGCTAAGATCCCTAAAATGTATTTCTGCCAGAGAGTTGACCACCAGTCAATTTGAAGGAGCCCTTTCAATTCTGCCTCAACTTGAGGAATTCCGGAACCTTTTACGTTTGAATTCTTTTTGATGAATTGACAAGCTAATAGGATGATACAAAGATAGAGTATAAGGATGGCGGCCCAATTGAGAGGGGAATGGTCTAGATTTTTATAGAGCTGCTGTACAAAATTGAAAAGGTGCTCGATGAAGAAACGGAAGCTAGAAACAATAGCTCCGACAACTACTCCTACCAAAGCTCCCCTAGCAACCTGTGACAAAATAGATTTTGAAGTTGACTGAAATTCTTTTTGGATTTGCTGACTTTGTTTCATAAATTTTCTTAAACTCCAAGATTGATTGTCTTTATTATACTATTTTTCGCAACTCCTGAGTATGAGATCATCAAAAAAAACGCTCGAATGAGCGTTTTTTTCACTTAATTATTCAGCAGTTAAAGCCGCCATTGTGATGTAGTTGTATGGTTTATTGAAGTGTGGCAAGAAGAATAGGTCTGTCAAAGCCAATTTTTCAATTGTAACGTGTTCTTGAATAGCAAGTGAGAACATGTGGATACCCATTGAGATTGCAGCATCGCGTGATACCATTTGGGCACCAAGGATTTCACGACTATCTTGATCATAAACGATCTTGATAGCAACTTCATGGTTGTCATGTTTGATAAATTCTGGTTTTTGAAGATCGTTGAAGCCAGTTTCAACAGCGTTGTATCCTGCTGCTTTTGCTTTTTCAAGTGTCAAACCGGTTGAAACCATGTGAAGACCATAGATTGAGATACCATTTGATCCTTGAACACCGATTCCTTCAAGCTCATGTCCACAAGCATTGTAAGCACCTACGATACCAGTACGAACAGCGTTTGAAGCAAGAGCGATGTAGCTAATGTCTTTACGAGCGTTGTCATAAACAGTCGCACAGTCACCTACAGCGAATACACCTGGGATAGAAGTTTCTTGTTTCTTGTTAACAAGGAAGGCACCGTTACGGAAGAGTTCGATCTTACCATCAGCAAGGGCTGTGTTTGGACGGAAACCAACAGCAAGAATGACCATGTCAACGTCGAATGTTTCTTTATCAGTTACCAAGCGTTCTACTTTACCGTCACCTTGGATGGCTTTAACAGTTTGACCAAGTGCCAAACGGATATTGTGGTCTTCCAAGTTTTTCGCCATCATTTGTGTGAAGTCTTTGTCATAGTATCCGTTCAAGACAGTGTCAACGATATCAACGAGTACCACTTCTTTTCCAAGACGTTCGAAAGCTTCAGCAAGCTCAACACCGATGTAACCAC
Source organism: Streptococcus rubneri (assembly GCF_004785935.1). Lineage (GTDB taxonomy): Bacteria > Bacillota > Bacilli > Lactobacillales > Streptococcaceae > Streptococcus > Streptococcus rubneri. Next base: position 552,319 of record NZ_SRRP01000001.1, read on the forward strand.
CACCGACAACAGCGATACGCTCAAGGTGTTTGCTCTTGTCTTCAAGTTTCTTAATAACTTCTTCAGCGTTTTGGTACAATTTAACGAATTGTACATTTTCAAGAGTTGCTTTGAATTCACGGTTACCTTTAACAATTTCAACACCTTCGATTGGTGGCAAGATTGGAGTTGAACCAGTTGCGAAGATCAATTTTTCATATGATTCTTTGTGTTCTTTACCTTCGACTTCTGCAGTCACAACTTTGTTGTCGTAATCAATTGAAAGAACTGGTGAGTTCATGTAAACTTTAGCGCCTTTAGCTTCTAATTTTTCTTTATCAGAATAGAACAAGCCTTCAGGTCCATCAATTTGTTCACCAATCCAAAGAGCCATTCCGCATCCAAGGAATGAGATGTTTGAGTTTTGGTCAAAAACAACGATTTCATTTTCGTTTCCAAAATTATCCAACATTGTGTTGATACATGCAGTTCCAGCGTGGTTAGCACCCACAACTACGATTTTACTCATAGAAATAATCCTACCTTTAATTTTATTTACCATACAATTATAACATGAAAATGGTATCGTTTCCAATTTTTTTGCTTACAGTTTGTGATAATATTTTCAATTCTATTTTCATAAGTTCTGAAAAATGTCAATAAATTTGCTCGGGGGGATTGTGAAATGGCTTTCTTTTTGTTAAACTTGAAGTAGGTGAATATTGGAAAGGTGGTTTACTATTTGTGGAACTAACTAGTCGATCCGAACGCCTAATGGGCTCCACCATAACCGTTTCGATTTCTCATCAACAAGCTGACCAAATACTGGCAGATTGCTTTAGTCTCCTGCGATCCTATGAGCATCGCTTTAGTGCTAATGACCCTTCTTCTGAATTGATGGAGGTCAATCAAAAGGCTGGCATTGAACCCGTAGAGGTTCATCCTGATCTTTTTTCATTGATTGCTCTAGGAACCAGACATAGTCAAGCGCAAGGAAGTCATTTAAACATTGCGATTGGTCCACTTGTCCAAACTTGGAGAATTGGTTTCTCTGATGCTAGGAAACCTGATCAAGGGGAAATTGAACAAGCCCTAACAGTCATCGACTCTCATCAGATTTGCTTGGATCCGGATCAACAAACTGTTTTTCTCAAAAGAAAAGGGATGAAAATTGATCTAGGTGCTTTAGCAAAGGGATTTAGTGCTGATTTACTAGCTAACTATCTCAGGAGTCAGGGGATTGAACAGGCTTTAATTGATTTGGGGGGCAATATTCTTACCATCGGTCAAAACCCTGTCAGTCATCGCCCTTGGAGAATTGGGATTCAAGATCCTCAGCTTCCAAGAGGAGAACATTTACTGGTTCTATCTGTAACAGATAAGTCCGTCGTGACGTCAGGTACTTATGTTCGTCACCTCGAGGTTGACGGCCAGTCCTTCCATCATATTTTTGATCCCCAAACCGGCTATCCTGTCGAAACGGAACTGGCAAGTCTCACGATTATTTCTGATCGATCAGTTGACGGAGAGATTTGGACCACCCGCTTGTTCGGTGAAGAACCGAGCAACATTTTAAACATTGTTGAAACCTTACCTGGCATGGATGCTATTCTAGTCTATCAGTCAGGTCGCCTCGCCTATACTAGTGGGCTTCATGATTATTTGTAATTTTAATTTCAGAAAGGAATTTCCATGACAAAACTTATTGCGATCGTTGGAACAAACTCCAAACGTTCAACAAACCGCCAACTACTTCAATACATGCAAAAGCATTTTGCTGATAAGGCAGAGATTGAATTGGTTGAGATTAAAGATATCCCTGTCTTCAACAAGCCAGCCAACAAACAAGTCCCTGAGACTATCTTAGAGATTGCTACGAAAATTGAGGAAGCTGATGGCGTCATCATTGGTACGCCAGAATATGATCACTCCATCCCTGCTGTATTGATGAGTGCACTTGCTTGGCTATCTTACGGGATCTACCCATTATTAAGCAAACCAGTGATGATTACTGGTGCTTCTTATGGTACACTTGGTTCCTCTCGTGCCCAATTGCAACTGCGTCAAATCTTGAACTCACCAGAAATTAAAGCCACTGTCCTTCCAGACGAATTCTTGCTTTCTCACTCTCTTCAAGCATTTGATCAAAATGGTGACTTAGTAGATCTTGACGTCATCAAGAAATTGGATGCTATCTTTGATGACTTCCGTATCTTTGTTAAAGTTACTGAAAAATTGCGCAACGCTCAAGAATTACTTCGTAAAGATGCCGAAGACTTCGACTGGGAAAACTTGTAAGATAGGAGACATACTAGCATGAAATTTGTAGGACTTGTAGGATCTAACTACGACCAATCATATAACCGCAAACTTTTGGAATTCATCCGTCGTCATTTTAAGATCAAATTTGAATTAGAAGTTCTTGAAATCGACGAAGTTCCAATGTTCAACCAAGATGAAAAATGGGACGAAAGCTTCCAATTGCGTCTCCTTAACAATAAAATCACTCGTGCCGATGGAGTCATTATTGCAACTCCTGAACACAACCACACCATTTCAGCAGGACTAAAATCTGTTTTAGAATGGCTTTCCTATGAAGTGCATCCTTTTGAAAGCAAACCGGTCATGATTGTAGGTGCTTCTTACTACGACCAAGGGACTTCTCGTGCTCAAGTTCACCTTCGTAAAATACTTGATGCTCCAGGTGTCAATGCCTATACCCTTCCAGGGAACGAATTCCTTCTCGGAAAAGCGAAAGAAGCTTTTGACGCAGATGGCAACATCACGAACGAAGGAACTGTAAAATTCCTTGAAACTTGTTTAGATAACTTTGTGAAATACGTAGGAGTCGTTTCTAAATTGAAAAAACCAAAACCAATTGATCCAGAAGATTTGGATTGCGGAAAACCAATCGCTACTACCATCACTGAGGTTGACCCAGATGATCCAGATTGGGTAGAAAAAGTCGCAGAAATTACAGGTGCTGTATCAGGCGATACTTATGTCAAATTGGACCACGGTATCCTGACTGTTAATCAAATCGATATGTTCTTAAAAGCTATGCCATTTGAGTTAACTTATGCGGATGATAACAACCAGTTCCTCTACTACAACAATGCTCACCAAGATCCAGATACCATGTTTGCTAAACGCGTGCCACCTCAATCTGGTAGCCGGATGTCAACTGTTCATGGTTCACTTCCACCAGCACGTATGAAAAACGTTGAATGGGTAATCGGCACTCTTCGCAACGGAAACCAGGAATATGTTCGTACCATTGTTCCAGGATCTCCTGAAGGCGTGATCAATACTCATAACTACCAAGCAATGTACTATCCAGATGGCTCATATGCTGGTATCAATGAGATCGTCTTCAACTTCCAACCATGGTTGGACTGGTATCTTCAAACAACAGGTCAACGCCTTGTAGGCGGTAGCGGACCATTTGCTCCTGCTGGTGGCCATGGGGATGCAGATGCAACTTCAGGTGCTTCAGATGCTGGAGGACACGGTGACGCAGCTGCTGATGCTACATCTGGTGCAAGCAACTAATAAAAAGAGGCTAGGACAAAAGTCCTAGCCTCTTAATTGTCTTTGGATTGTCGAGCAAGACGCAGTGGTTGAGTGGCCTCTACTACGCTGATTTCATCAGCTTTTACAGCCCTACTCAACTGTGCGGAGGTGGGACAACGAAATCGAATTCTAACGAATTACCGATTTCTGTCCCACTCTCTTTTTTATTTCAACTCTTTGATAATCTTCTTGGCATCTTCGTTTGAAATAGCCCCTAATTGAACATGTCCAATCTTTCCTTGGCTATCGATAAAGACTTCAGTAGGGATCGAACGAACCTGGTAATCCATAAAGGCAGATCCGTCTGGATTGTACAAAACAGGCACTGATTGATAATCTTGTTGGGCAAACCATTCAACAAACTCATCTTCTGTTTTTTCCCCTTGCATTCCAGGCGCCATAACCGTGAGAATCTCAAAGTCCCGGTCCTTTTCTTCAACTAATTTATTGAGTTCAGGCATGCTTTGGCGACAAGGACCACACCAAGTCGCCCAGAATTTCAAGTAAACCTTTTTACCTCTGTAGTCTGAAAGTTTAACCGTATTTCCCTTCATGTCTTTGAGTTCAAAGTCACTCGCTTCTGTTCCGACTAAAGGATGTTTACTAGTAGCCGTGTTTGTCGTTGTTTGTTTGTTCATATTGTTCATACTAGTCTCGCTGGATTGCTCCATAGAACAAGCGGTCAGTAAAGCGAGTGACAGGATTGAAAAACAAGTATATTTAAAAAATTTCATGGTAAAAAACCTCCGTTAAATTTAAGAAAAGATAGCAGACAAGCTATTCAATTGTCCCAAAAGCAATAAGATCCCCATAATGATGATGATCAAGCCACCAATCTTCTTTAGTAACAAGAGATGGGGTTTTAGACGATTAAAGTATGGGAGAACGATCCCAGATGCTATAGCTAGAAGCAAGAATGGAATAGCCATCCCTAATGTATAAATGAAAAGGTAAACGGCTCCCATAAGGGCATCTTGGCCATTGGATGCTGCTAAGGCAAGTACAGAGCCAAGAACAGGACCGATACATGGCGTCCATCCAAAGCTAAAACCAAGTCCAAGGAGAAAAGCTGAAAATAATTCATTCTTGTGCTTGTTTGCCCCGAAATCCATTGTCTTCTGTTTCTCTAGGAAATTAAAATGAAAGACTTCCATCTGATGAAGACCAAGGATAATGATCAACGCTCCCATCAGGTAACGGAACCAGTTGGTGTACATGATCTGACCAAGCAAACCTGCCCCGAAACCAATGAGGAGGAAAATAACAGAAATCCCTGCGATAAAACACAAGGTCTTTACAATCCCATGCCAGCGAATCTTTTTCCCAAAAATCTGAACGGATTTTTCCTGATCGCTTCCTAGCAAGACGCCGATATACACCGGAAGCAATGGAAAGACACAGGGGGAGAAGAAAGAGAGGACGCCGGCAAGAAAGACAGTCGACGAGAAAACAATTTGGTTCATAACTTACTCCGTATATTGATATGATACAACTAGTATAGCACTCCAACAGCTAAATTAAAAATTTCTGCTACGCTTTGATTATTAAATAATCAGTTAGAAACTAGTTTCAAAACCAAATAAAAACTCCAAAGAACATAACTTTGGAGTTCAATTGACTATCTATTCCTCTTTTGCACTTTGTTTATTTGGCAAGAAAAGCGATAGGACAATACCAACTACTGCTGGTAGTAACCATGGGAGGGATTGGGTAGCAAAAGGCAAGTGCTTAATGATGTTTGCTAGTCCTGCAAGTTTAAAGGTACTTGACAGAACATCTGCAATCGCAACCAAGCTAACTAGGAACATAGTCAGCTGCATTCCTGGTTTTGATAGTTGAGTAAATTTATTTACAATCACAATCAACACAATAGTAATGGTGATTGGATAGAGGATCATCAAAACAGGCAATGAATAAGCAATAATGGCACTCAAACCAAGATTGGCAATGGAGAATCCAATCAAGGTAAAGAGAGTTGCATAGACTTTGTAAGAAATTTTAGGGAAAGTGTTATGGAAAAATTCCCCTGTCGATACGATCAAACCGGCTGTTGTTGTGAAACAAGTCACCGTCACCATGCCTGCAAGGAAAATTTGAGCAACTGAGCCAAGGATAGCCTTGGTTGCTTCTGAGAGGACATAAACACCCTTATTGGCATCGGAAGCCATCACTTCTGCTGGAATTGGGAAGTGATTTCCAAGGTAACCCAATCCAATATACAAAATACTAAAGCCAATGGCTACAACGATGCCAACAATCCAGATCGTTTTAATGTATTCTTTCTTGCTGGTGAAACCAAGTTGATTAAGAGTAGTCACTGCGATGACGCTAAAGGCTACTGAAGCAAGAGCATCCAAGGTGTTATACCCTTCAAGGAAACCTTGACCAAAGGCAGATGCTTGGTAGGCTTCTGTTGCCACTTGAGGCGCGTTTCCGCTGTACTTGAGAGCACCAAGGACAACGAGGACAACGATCAAGATAGCAAAGACAGGTGTTAAAATCCGACCAATACTATCTAGGATTTTAGAAGGGTACAAGGCAATCAAATAGGCTAAACAAAAATAAACTAAGGTAAAGACAAAGAGACTCAGTCTACCACTTGATTGTCCTAACAATGGAGCGATCCCAACCTCATAGGAAACAGTAGCTGTTCTTGGAATAGCAAAGAAGGGACCAATAGACAGATACAAGGCTACCAGATAAACGATGGCAAACCAAGGAGCAATTTTTCGTGAAATCTCATGGATATACCCTTTAGGATTGAGTGTACCAACAATCAAGGTAATAATCGCAATCCCTACTCCTGATAAGACAAATCCAGCAATAGCTGGCCAAAAATGGCTACCCGATTGGGCACCTAGTGCAGGCGGAAAGATTAAGTTTCCTGCACCGAAGAAAATACCAAATAACAGTAAACCTGTTAAGGAACCTTTTCGTAACATATGTTCTCCTTTTTATGTTGAATCTTTTCTAGTATAACAGCTTTCATCCTCCGTAGCAATAATTTTTACTGAATTTATGTCATTTAACATAAAGCTACTGGAAGACCCATCTAGCATTTCTGCTTTTCTTAATCTTTCCTAGGTTACTTAATGAGATTAGTCATCTACTGAATTTCCTATTCCAATAATGACTCGCTTCCTCTTCCTTGCCCCGCATAGCTTTAAATTGATTTGAACCTTGTGACTTTTAAAAATAACAGAAAGATATCTAGGTGGGATTGCTTTTAAAAACCTTCTATATTAAAATGGTATTAAACTAAAGAAATGTGCCAAAAATGAATGGCATTAAAATTAGAAAGAAGGACCTCTCATGAAGAAACTAATCACCCTTGCCCTTGTGAGTTTGTCTACAATTTCCCTGACTGCTTGTGTTATCAAACCTGTTAGCAAGAATGATTCGTCATCATCAGAAGCAAAAATGGAACAAAAAACATCAGCTTCAAGTAAAGAAAGCTTATCAACTGGCTATAAAAATGCCCTTGAACAAGCGAAGTATTATCTAGAGATATTCCCATCCTCCAAAGAAGGACTCAAAAAAAAATTGATTGAATCTGAGGAATTTTCAAAAGATGAAGTACAAGCTGCGATAGATGAAATTACTGATGAGGTTGATTGGAAGGCTAACGCCGTTAAAAAGGCAGAAACGTATCTAAAGACTGTCCATTTTTCTAAATATAAACTCCTGAGTCATCTTAGTGGCTATGAAAAATTCACCCAAGAAGAAGCAGCCTACGCAGTAGAACATGTTAAAGCTGATTGGAACTTGCAAGCCTTAGAGAAAGCGAGGGACTTTCGAAAATATGGGAATCGTTCTCCTGAAGAAATAAAGAAAAGATTAGTAGAATTTGAATATTTCACAGAACAGGAAGCTAACTACGCTATAGAGCATCTAGATCAATAAAAAAAGCAGAGAGAAATCTCTGTTTTTTTCTGGATTATTTATGCTTTCTAGATGAGTAAATAAATAGCCAAAGGTCTATGGTGCGACCTTTGGTTGCTTTCTGATGTTTTTGTATATAAAGGGGTTATTTCTAATGATCACTAAAGCGTCTGTATTCAATCCGGAAATCAAAGTAATTCTCTGCTTGCAGTTTATGGAAGATGTCCCGATAAGCCTCTTCATCAAATTGATCGCCTCGATAAAGAATCTCAAAACTCAGGTCATCGTATTCTAAAAAGGCATTGGCTGATTTGAAGCCGTTCCGCAAATAGAAGTCCATTCGAGCCCGTCGTTGTTCTAGATTATCACATTCTTCATCCAATCGCTCAACTTCTAAGAGCATGGTCCGTTGGTAAAACTCGACTAATTTTTCAATAATTTCTTGACCATAGCCGTGGCTTCGTAAGTGTGGCATAATGGCAAAGAAGCTGACGTAAAAGGCCTTGGCATTTGAAATAGCAAAGGCAAACCCGACAAATTCTTCCTCATTATAAAAAGCAAAAAAATGAGCATCATCATTATCCGTATAGCGTAAAAACTCCGATAAAGGAATCCGTTCCTCTTCAGGGAATGCCTCGGTATTCAACCGCTCGACCTTATCCAGATCTGGGAACGTTTCAGTGATTAATTGGCTGGTTAAGCGCATAAAGCCTCCATTTCTGCTTCGATTATATCAGAAATTCAAAGCGCTTTCAAGAGAGAGTTCTTGCTACGCTCCTTTTCCCCCCTTGTTTGCTGTTTTTAAACTTGTTATAATGGCTGTATGAAAAAGAAAGCCACAGTGGACCTAGTTCACAGTCCAATCCTCCCTGCTCTTTTGAGCTTTGCCTTTCCTATTTTATTGTCTAACCTCTTTCAGCAATTGTACAATACTGCGGACATTCTCATTGTTGGTCGCTTTATAGGGGGACCTGCTCTTGCGGCTGTTGGGGCTACCACTGCAATTTTTGATCTGATTATAGGATTTACCCTAGGTGTTGGTAATGGCATGGGCGTTGTCATTGCTCGCTTCTATGGGGCCAGAGATTTTAAAAAAATTAAAGAAGCTGTTGCTGCCACCTGGATCTTGGGGGCTATTCTAAGTAGTCTAGTGACGCTTCTAGGTTTTTTAGGCCTGTATCCCTTACTGCAACTGTTAGGAACTCCAAAAGAAATTCTCCCACAATCCTATCAATATATTTCTATGATTGTCTCCTGTGTAGGTGTTAGCTTTGCCTACAATCTCTTTGCCGGACTACTGAGAGCTATTGGCAATAGTTTAGCAGCATTAGGTTTTCTTCTCTTTTCTGCTTTGGTTAATATTATTCTGGATCTCCTTTTTATTACTTATCTTCATATGGGGGTTCAATCTGCAGGGTTAGCAACGATTCTCTCTCAAGGTCTTTCAGCCATTCTCTGCTTCTTTTATATCCGTAAGAAAGCACCTATACTCCTTCCTGAAAGGAAACATTTTAAATGGAACCAGGACCTTTATCTTGATCTACTTGGTCAAGGATTGGCCATGGGGTTGATGAATTCGCTCGTTTCTATCGGCAGCGTCATTCTTCAATCTTCCGTTAATTCGCTTGGTACTATCATCATCAGTGCACAAACAGCTGCTAGACGCATCATGTCTTTTGCCCTGCTACCTCTGGCCTCTATCTCTTCCTCTATCACGACCTTTACTTCGCAAAACTACGGCGCGAAACGATCAGATCGAATTGTAAAAGGCATAAGCATCGGAAGTCGACTGGTCATCTTCTGGTCGCTTCTAGTATCCGGCCTGCTCTTCTTATTTAGCGAACGTTTTGTTTCCTTTATCGCTTCTTCTAGCGATCCTTATTTGATTCAAAATGGAAGTGCATATCTCAAGATTAGTTCGATTTTTTATCCAGTTCTTAGTTTACTTTTAATCTATCGAAATTGTCTTCAAGGACTTGGACAAAAACTTCTTCCCCTTATTTCCAGTTTTATTGAACTTTTTGGGAAGATTGCTTTTGTTATTCTTATTATCCCTCAAACGAGCTATTTAGGAATTATTCTCTGCGAGCCAATTGTATGGATTCTCATGACTCTCCAATTAATCTATTCTCTTTATCATCATCCTGTCATTCAAGAAGGAAGACGTATCAAAAATTAGGATGACTTGCGCCATAGACTTGTCTTTCCTTTCAATGATGATTGCTGGTGTATAAGCTAGCCAAACAATTTGCTAGAGCCAAAATCCTGTCATTGTGCATATAGGGATGATAGTTTTGCTTGTTTGGGTAGATCTGGTTTGATCGCATATTTTTGTAATGTCTGAAGGCCATTCAGTAGTTTTAGACGAGCCAAAGACTTATTTATTCAGAGGACCGATTTGGCCCTCTTTTTTTTCAGTTGGATTTCCGTTTTATCAATTATAAATACAATAAAAAGAGAGCGATGATTCTCTCTTTTTGATGTTGCTTATGATCCTGCTTCTTCTTTTTTAGAAAACTGACTGGTGTATAATTCATAGTAGAAACCTTTTGAAGCTAATAGCGATTCATGGTTTCCTTGTTCAATAATTTGGCCTTCTTTGAGAACTAAGATCTTGTCTGCTTCTTGAATAGTAGACAAGCGGTGGGCAATGACAAAGCTGGTCCGCCCCTTCATCAAATTCTTCATAGCCTTTTGAATCAAGAGTTCCAGACGCGTATCAACTGAAGAGGTCGCTTCATCTAAAATCAAAATTTTAGGATCAGCTAGAAGGGCACGCGCAATGGTTAACAACTGCTTCTGTCCCAAAGAGATATTACTAGACTCCTGGTTCATCTCCATATTGTAGCCCCCCGGAAGGGTCCGGATAAAGTGGTCAACATTGGCAGCCTTGGTAGCAGTGACAATTTCTTCATCTGTAGCATCTAAATTTCCAAAACGAAGGTTTTCTTTAATGGTCCCTTCGTAGAGCCAAGCATCTTGTAGAACCATCCCAAACTGCTTGCGATAGTCTTGGCGAGATAAATCACGAATGTCGTAACCATCAACCGTAATAGATCCCTTAGTCACATCGTAGAAACGCATAAGAAGATTAATCAGGGTCGTTTTCCCTGCTCCTGTCGGACCAACAATGGCCACCATCTCCCCAGGATTGACCTCAAGGTTAAAATCACGGATCAAGGGTTTATTCTCCACATACTGGAAATCAACATGATTGAAACTAACCTGTCCGGTGAGATCCTTTTTAAGGGCTTCATTCTTACCAAGCACTTCGTCTGGCTCGTCTAAGACCTGGAAGACCCGATCGAGTGAGGACTTAGCGCTTTGCAGTGTACTGGCCAACTGACTAAGGTTTTGAATCGGTTGATTGATCTGCCAGACATACTGGACATAGGCCTGCATGTTTCCGACTGTGAGTCGTCCTGTTAGGACTTGTAGTGCCCCTACAAGAGCAACTAGAAGATAGGTAAGATCGGAAATGGCGTTTAGAACCGGCATCATGAGTCCAGAGATGAAATTCGCTTTAAATCCCACTTTCTGCAGTCGCCGAGTAATTTCGCGGAAGTCTTCCTGTGACGATTCTTCTCGCACGTAAAGTTTTAAAACGTTAAAACCACTTAAATTTTCCTGAACAAACCCATTTAATGCTCCAAGCGCATCAGCTTGTTGCTTAAAGTAAGGCTGGGATTTCTTCATAATGAACTGAGCGCCAAAGAAGGTAATGGGAATAGATCCTATCACGATTAACCCAAGGGTTAAGTTGAGATAGAGGACCATAGCAATGACCAGAATAAGGGTGAAAATAGCATTCACAATCTGTAAGAAGGACTGTTGCAAGGCATTGGATACTGTCTCAACATCACTTGTAAAACGACCGAGAAGGTCTCCGAATTGGTGCTTATCAAAGTAAGAAACTGGGATGCGGTTGATTTTTTCAGATAAATCATTGCGCATATCCTCGATTGTACTTTGGACGGCATTGGTCATATAGTAATTAGAAAAATAGGATCCTAGTTCGTAGAGTACTCCACGGAAGAGATAAATAATCATGACCCAACCAACATAACTAGCGTTGATCTGTGCCCCTGGCACTCCTTTCATCATATCTGTCAGGTTAGCAGTTAATTCCGTAATGGCGAGGCCTAGGATATAAGGTTCAACTACACTCATGACTACACTCAGAATTTTAAGAAGAGTGGCGAAAATAACGGCATAGCGATAGGTTTTTAAGTAGCCCCAAAGGCGTACAAAACTTGAACGTTTTTCTTTCATTTTCTCCTCCTCCTATTCTTCTGTCAGTGATTGATTGTTCAATTGAGAACGGGCAATCTCGCTGTAGATTTCATTGGATTCTAGAAGTTCTTCGTGGGTTCCACGACCGACGATTTCCCCATGATCCAAGACGATAATTTGATCCGCGTCCATAATCGTACCAACCCGTTGGGCTACGATCAAGACGGTCGCATCTCCTGTTACTTCTTTGAGACGTTTCCTAAGAGTTGCATCTGTCTTATAGTCAAGAGCCGAGAAGGAATCATCAAAGATATAGATGTCCGGTTCCTTAACGACCGCACGCGCAATGGAGAGACGTTGCTTCTGTCCCCCAGATAAGTTGCTTCCGCCTTCAGCAAGATGAGTCTCAAACTGTTCTTCCTTGCTCTCGATAAACTCCTTGGCTTGGGCCACATCTGCCGCTTTGTCTAGCTCTTCTATACTCGCATCTTCCTTCCCATAGCGAAGGTTTTCAGCAATAGTACCTGTAAAGAGCAAGGCTTTCTGTGGAATGAAACCAATTTTATGGCGCAAGGCTTTGAGGTTAAAATCTCGCACATCCACTCCGTCGACTAGTATTTTCCCTAAGGTTACATCGTAGAAACGTGGAATGAGCTGGACGAGAGAGGACTTACCAGAACCAGTCGATCCGATAAAGGCAATGGTCTCCCCTGGCTTAGCCTTAAAGGAAATATTGTGAAGGACAGGATTCTCTGTTTCACCAGGATAGGCAAAAGTAACATTATCAAACTCCAGATAGCCCTTGGTTTCAGTCTCTGTAATCCCGTTTTCATTTGGATCGATAGAAATGGGCATGTCCATGATTTCCTTCAAACGTTGGCTTGAAACAGCTGTTCGTGGGTACATAGTGAAGAGATTGGCTAGGAATAAGAAGGATAGCAAAGCATGGAAACTGTATTCGATAAAAGCGACTAGATTCCCGATTTCTAAGCTTCCATCCCCTAGAGGATCCAAGGCAAACCACACAATGGCTACAATCATAGCGATGATGATTTGAACAAAAAGTGGCTCGGTCAAACCAGTTAATTTGAAGAGTTTATTGGAATTATCAGCGTAGACCGCATTGGCTTGGCCAAATCTGATCTCCTGGAATTCCTCACGTGCAAAAGCTCGAATAACTCGAAGTCCCGTAAGGTTTTCACGAGCATACTGATTTAGGCGATCCAGGGTTTCCTGTTGCTTCTCTGACAAAGGCTTGGTTTTTGTAGCTACATACCAGACGACCACTGCTAAGAAAGGAACTGAAACAGCAACAATCCAGGCCAAAGAAGGACTGGTCTGAAGAATCAAGAGGACACTTGAAACCATCATGATGGGAGTAATGACTCCAAGCTTTAACATCTGATCGGAAAATTGCATCAAGACAAAGGCGTCAGACGTCATGCGCGTCACCAAGGAAGAGACACCAATCTTTTCGTACTCATGATGAGAATATTCCTGAAGTTTCTCATAAAGGTCATTTCGCATATCCATGACCATAGTTGTGGTAAGCTTCCCAACAGCGTAGGCTAAAACGATTCGACCTAGAATCCCGACAATGATCACTCCGAACATGACCCAGGCCCAAAAATAAACCCGGTCGATATTTCTAGGATTGATCCCTTCATCGATCATGCGAGCAAGAACTGTTGGTAAACCGAGGTTTACCACTACGAAAAAGATGGCTGCTGTTAAATTTAAACATAGCCAATTTGGATATTTTTTTAAATAGGACCAAATATATCCCATAACTTTCTCCTCCCTATACAATAAAAAAGCACCCTCAAGTACTTTTTAAACTATTCTAGAAAGCACGCATGCCTCCTTCTCCTTCAATTCATCCTTATTATATCAGATCCCTAGGAGGCTCGCAAGAAATAAGTCGAGAATAAAGATATCCTCGACTTTCCTATTTACTTCTCTTAAAAGTAGCGTTTTTCAGGTAGACCAGTGTACTTTGGAGGGACTCATCCGTATTCTTAGAGATATCCAAAGTCAATTCATCCCCATTTATCCTATAAGGGATTCTGCTAGAAGGGGAAGAACCTTTCAAGATTTGTTTTTCTCGATCCACCGTGAATTCATAATCCCAATGGTTTGTTTCGTCTACAACTTTCGTAGACAAAGTAAGTTTTGCATGATGGTCATTGAAAGTTAGGGTAGCCTTTAGATCCATCCGATTAGCCAAAAAATCAGTCGTCTCTTGATCGGCTCCTTCCGCTTTCATCCACTTAGCCAATTCTGTTTTAGAAGGATGGTAGACATAGCTGGTGTTTTCATTAGTAGAACAAGCTCCCAAAGTAAAAACAGAAGCTATTAAAAATAAAAAGAATAAGATTCTCTTTAACATAGGACACACCTCTTTTCTAATCCTATTATAATATAGAAAGTAAAAATAGGTCAAATCAAAAGGCGAGGTCTGCCCCGCCCTGCTAGGGTTAATTGCTTCGTTTGAATTTGACCTTTTGGGAAATTGCGACATCAGCTTGAGACTAGAGTCTAAATTTGAAATATTCAATGTTAAGACATCCCCGGAAATTTTATAAGGCATCTTTCCTCCTTTTCCATTTTTAAGTTGGATAGTCTTTTTCTTTTGGTCCACTTTGACATCATAGAATTGCTCGGAAATTTGTCCAAAGACCTTACTCTCTAATTTCAATTGACCTTAATCATTTGCAATCTTAATTGAAAGCTTGAGGGAGAAGGTTTTTTCTGCTTTATCAAACCCTTCAGTATTTTTTCCTTGTTCTTCAATGTTTTTTTAATATCTTCCTTGCTTGGATCATAGACATAGGTCCCATTATCAGTTTTTGGTGAACAAGCTACTAGTACAATAGAGCCAATCACTAATAGACTTAATAGGACTATGTGTTTCAAACGTTTTATCGTTTGTCTCCTTATTTTGACATCAATACTCACTATCATAGCATGTGATTCCCATCTATTCGATAGTAGATTGTTTTGTGAAAGCTAAGTCACTATTTAAGAAGAACGTTTAAAGACGATATTCTTTAAAAGGGCTAGAGACGATTCATCAGATATTTTCTCTGAAAAATGAGTAAAGGTTAACTGATTATTTTCTACTTGGTAGTAGAGGGAAGGCCCTTCGACTGTATGGATGATCCTTTGATCTTGATCTACTGCAATAGTCAACTGTTCATTCTTGACTTGTCCTAAGATTTCTATGCTGAATTGTACGGTTCCTTGATTCCCTTTAATGGTAAGGTCGATCTTGTAATTATAGTACTCATCTAGGGATTGAAGGACCTCACTTGGTGTTCCTTGCTTCTCTAGTAGCGTTTTTAATTCTTTCTTACTGGGCTCATAGATATAAGTCCCGTTGTCTGGAAATGTTCTTTTTTCCTGATTATCCTTATTAACTGAACAAGCCATCAGACTGCTTAGACTGATGAATAGGAAGGCCATTCCTAGTATCCATTTAGATTTTTTCATGTTATTACCTATCAAATTTTTAATGATTTTTATTCATGACTAAGGACATCCACTCTCTTATCGTCGATTTCAAGTTCTGAATCAACTTAGAAAAAGGCAGGATCTCCATCCCGCCTCATTTATTATTTAACTTTTTTGAACTTAGCAACCTTCATAAAATTACTGAATAAGTTACTATTATCTAATACAGAGTTCTTAACATCCTTAAATGTCAGGACATCTCCAGAGATTTCATATGTCAGCTCTGCTTTCATACCCTCTAGTTCATATTCCATTTTCTTAGCTTTTTGATCTACTTTATACTCGAAGGACATGTCGTTTCTTTTACCAGCAATTTCTGTCTCGGTCTTGTAGTCTGCCTTATCATCTTTAATTGTAATCGTAAGTTTAACTTTGTAATCATCACCTACTAAAGATTGAAGTTCAGACGGCATCATTTCTTTAGCCTCTTCAGCAGTTGGTTCAAAAACATAGGTCCCGTTATCATTTTTAGATCCACAAGCTACAAGAAGGACTGCAGCAAATGCTAACATGGTTGCTAAGAAAATTCGTTTAACAGATTTCATTTTGATCTCCTTTAAAAGTTTGATAAGACCATTATACCAAAAACTTGAGATACAAACCATTGAATATAGAAAGTAATTGAATTATAAAATTAGTAAAGAAAGTCAAATGAATCAAGAAGATTAGACCGAGAAATATTGGATAGACTAGTCATTTTTTTCAAGACATTCTTTAAGATACTCTACTATACTTGGGTAGATTTTTTTACAGTTTCCATATTGCCACTCATAAACAGAACCTTTTGTATCAATTAAGATTAGAAGACCGTCAAACCCTAAATCTTCAAGAATAAACATATTTACTGGAAAATCAGGATAGGTTTCACGAGCCTCAAGGGTTGATGTTACAACATTTAAATAATCTGGCCCATTTAATCCCTGCCATTCAACTCCATAAAATGTCACAAGTCCAAACTCTTTCAAATATTCAATGAAGTCAGTTGGGAATTGTAGTGATAACTTATTTTGTGCTTCCACTATCTGTTCATTACTTGCGCCTTTTGTAGAAACTAGATCTGAGACTTTTTTCAATTCATTTGTTAAATTTTTCATTATAGCTCTTCCCCTCTCATTCTCCAATACTCTGCTTTTTCTTTTCTGAATTCTCCTCTGTCAATTTGAGACGATTGAGGTGGAACTTCATGAAGATTACTATAGTTACTCTTGTGTTCATTGAAAGTTAATTCTGCCAATGGAGAGTCCTGTCTTTGACCGATATGATGTAATTCGACTGGTTTACCGTCTGCTAGGGGGGCCTTACCATCAAGCATCCGCTCCTTGTTCGTCTTTCCTAAATCATCTTTTGCATTGTAATCGATATCTGTTCTCTGGAAACAAGGTCTGCCATTTACATCCTTTTCAACTAAATTTGAATCTTTATAAACACTTGCCTCCTCTTTCCATCTCATGTTATCAACAATATTTTTTGACCAACCCGTCTCAGATCTCAAGTCCTGTTTATCACTCTGTCCTAGTGGAGTTTTTTCATAATGCGCAATATCGTTTAATTTTGCACTTGCTTCATTGTTCACTTCTAATCTTTGTTTAGGATTGAAGGAAGAGGAGCTAACGTCCTTTTTAGGAACTGCTTCTTTCAAATCTGAGAGACTCATTTTTTCGATACTCACAATAATCCTCCTTGTTGTCTCCATTCCTCGAGACTTGCATTATTTTTTAATTCATTTACATATAACTGAGTCAAAATAGCTTGTATGATATTTAATCTTACTTGTTGTGTTACTGGACCTTCAACTACCTTATTGAACTCATTCACTATATCTGATGTAATAGATTTTTTATCGCTATTTTTCTTTTCTGCTTCCCGTGCTTTGTTTAAAAGACTTGGATAAAAGTTTGAGATTATTGGTGCAATTTTTACCATATCCACTTCATAAACTTGCTGACGAAGAAGATTTAACACCTGATAAATAGTTTTCCCACTAATAGGAGCTTTAAATAAATCCTGCTCCATCTTTTCTAGGTCTATCTGTTCAATTGTTTGATTTCCAGTTAAGAATTTACTGATCATCAAATATAGATCTGCAGATGAACTTGATTCTATTTCCAACTCCGCTCTATACTGGTACACCTTGTCTCCATCGTCAAACTTATCAACCTTACACAAGACTGGTTGAATCCATTCGTTTTGGTAAACAGCTGCCACACCTTTTGGTAATCTTGCCAATTCAAGGATTTGATCATCGTTTAGATTAGCAGATTTACCTACCAACTCTCTATCTGACCAATCAGGAAGTCGCATGATAATCTTTGTGTTAGTATTTCGAATAACAGATAAATCCAATAGCCCCGGTGCTTGATCAGCAATGATAAAACCTTCTCCATACGTCCGCATTTCAGCAATCGAATTGGCTAGCATTTCAACACTTTTTCCGATAAGATTGCTCGATTCTGAGACTTGCTCTGTAGAAGTTCTCTTTAGCAAATTATGCGCTTCTTCTAACACAGTTAAATGGCGCAAGCTTGAATTCATATCTGCTTGAGACATTCTATATTCTTGTAATTTCAAGACAAGAATCCCCATGATCAATGACTTGGTCTCACTAGAACCGACCCGACTAAGATCAACGATGACATTAGAATCGAATAATTGCTGATTGGACAACTCCTCTTGTGAGAAGATTAAGCCATTAATTCCATTCGTAAGTGATTCAATGCGTGTAAGCAAGGAACCTTTATATGCTCCTTTGTTTTCATTATCATACTCACTAGAATCAATAATCTCTTTAATATTCTCAGCAACATCTGCAAAGGTTGGGTAGATACCACCAAACTCATTTACGGACTTTATCAAGTCCCATCCACAGTCTATGTATGATTTTTCAACTGCTTTCTTTAACACGGCAGGCATAGCAGCATACATAGGCCAGCAAACATTAAAGATTTCAATTAAGCGATCTAAGTGTTCGAGGATATGTGTTTCTTTTGTGAAGCTAAACGGATTCAATTTTAATAAAGGGGTTAATTGAGGATTGGTTCCATATACACAAACGTCCTCTTCCTGACCAAAGATATGTTTGTATTCTCCTTTGGCCGGCTCTACTACAAGAAACTTGATATGATTTTCTTTGGCTTCAGCTAAGAGTTGATAAATGGTGTTACTTTTACCAGAACCCGTACTTCCTGTTATAAAAACATGTGAGCTCAAGGAGTTTTGAGATAACTCAACTGGTACTGTTTCCTCACGATTCATATGGAAGATATTGCCTAATCGTATTTTTTCTTCCTCTTTCTCTTCCAAATCATAGGAAACAATATTTCTACCAAATTCTGTACACTCAAGTATTGGTAAACCTGGTATGGATTTCTGAGGAAAGTTCAATGAATAGGCTAGCTCTTGGCCAGATAATGGAACCGTCGGCGTGATGACAGAGGGATATACATAAAATGTTGCATCTTTTTCTAGGAGATTCGGGTTGAGTCCAAAAATTGGATGACGCAAATCCCTAATGTAGTTCACAATTTCTTCTGTATCTCCACTTTTTTCTCCCATATCTCCCCGCCAAAGATTAACAGAGGACTTACTCATGTAAGATTCTTCACCTTGTGTCAGTGCTAGATAGGTATGGGCCACATTGTTAGCAATATTCTGATCTTCACTAAGAACATAGGCTGCAAAATCCCACATTCCCAACGCAGTCCCTTTTTCAAAGCGTTTCATTTGTTCATCTAAAACTGTTAAGGCATGTTGGATATTGTGGTTCATAAAGAACTGAGTAATGCCTTCATTTTTACCAACTGACGCTGTAACATTAGACGCACGCGCAAAATTCGCTCCAACATTGGTACCTAAATTAATCCCTTTAGTTGCACCCACCGTTTTTCCTAAAGTTTCAGAAATAGCCTTACTAGCTGTTTTGGTCAGGGCTTTCCCGACAGTCTTGGTGATGGTTCTTCCAACTGTATCTGAGACGGATGCTCCAGTTAAAGTTGTTTTACTAGTACCAACATTTTCTCCATAACTAAAAATTTTTAAATTTAAATTTCCATTTTTTCCCTTTGTTTTGGTACTTGAAGAACCTTCGTTACTTCCACTAGTATGACTCGTATTGGTTCCATCTGATTCGCCAGTTGAATCCGTTGTGGAATCACCAGTAGTTTCTGATTGTCCGGTATTCTGATTTGTTGCCTGATTTTGGCCTTGTTGGATACCTGCGCTAGCCCCGATATTAACACCAAATGTCGCCATAGAGGTCGTCGAATCTGATTCTGTAAAGGTATAGTTCGTTTGCCATTTTTTAAAGGGGGCTAGAGCTGAATACAGTTCAGATAAGCGTAGTTTGTGATTTTCAATATTTTGAATAGGATTAGCCAAAAGGATCAAAGTATAGTCTTGACTAGGATTCTCTGGCACAATCCCATCGATTAGTTTCTCGATCGTTTGGCTGATAAACTTCTCTGACTTAGTTGTCGGTAGATTGGAAACTGTAGCTACAGAAAATGGTTTTTGAAGATTCAAACAAGGAATACGACCTCGTCCAACTTCCTCGCTGATAGTTGATCCGGGGAAATTTCCTTTTATAGCTTCAAGCAGACGCTTTCTATAATTTTCGACATTAACGTTATCGTTAGCATTTTCAGTATTTACGACTGCAAGATAGACTTTGGTATTGCTACTTGTACGATGGAATACCAAGGCAATATTACAGTGCTCATTAGAAAGCACTTCGTAGACATTGACCAATTTTTCTAGAGAGTTTTCTTTCTTATCCGTCACCCACTTCGTAATATTGAAGTAACGAATGTTATAGGACGGGTGAAATTCATCCTCGTATTCAGCAGTACTTTCAAGAGGTACATAGAGCTCTTTTATTTGGTCTAAGTAAGAGTTGAATACTTCTACACCACATGATGCCAATAATCTATTGGTTAATTCTTCATCACTAACATTTGGTTGATCAGCAAGATATTTTTCCTTTTGCTTTTCAACTGCTTCTAATTGTTCAGGACTTAGAGCAGACAATTTAGCCACCTTGTCTGCAGCTTTTGCTCCCGCTTTGTTAATTAAATTTTTTATCCCCATAACTTTTCCCTCAAATTAGCACTCCACTTATTTCCAAGATATCATCCGTTTGATTTGAGTGACATAGGCTGTGATTTGCTTTTGCTGAATCTCCAAACTATAAATCTCTCTGCTTATCTTTTCAATTTTCTTGTCCAGTTCTTTTAGTTCTGGACTAAATTCAATAATATTACTTTTAATTAAGCTACCTAAATCCTGTGTCCAATTATAAAATTTTAATTCGTGTTCAGAACGAATGGTATCGCTAAATTCTGTCAATTTCGCATTAAATTCTTTGTTATATGTATTTGTTAAACCAGAAATATTAATTTTATTTGACTTCAGTTTAAAATCACCTATTCTAAATATATAGCTTAGTTCATCTCGATTGAATTTCCCTAAGTCAAATCGATCAAAATTAATATCTTCATAGGAAATAATCATTTCTGAAATTTCTTTTCTTTTCTCTGGTTCAAGTTCTAAATCTCCAGCAATTACTTTTTCCAATTCTGTACGAATATCACTAGTAGCATTTACCCAAAACTCTTTAGAAAACTGATTGAAACTTTCTTTAGCTTTAATCATCCGATCACTAAATTGTTTTTTAACATCATCCAGAACTTCTACAGAAGCTTTCTCCTCAATCTTTCTCCGTCTTTCTTCCGATGATTTAAACTGTTGAACTGCTCCATCAAACTGTCCCTTTAATTTACGGAATAAATTAGTTTCATCATGCCCGTCTTCTATTACTATTTCAGGATACTCCTGAGAATACTTTTCATAATAGTTAGAATAAAGAGATTCAACATTTTCTTTTTTCAATGTCTGGGTCAAACTCTGGATAAAGCTTGCCATTTCTTGAGGATACCTAGTTGTATGTTCTCCTCTTTCTTTAGAAATTCTATCATCAATAGTTGCTAACGTGCTGGCTTTTTTATCATCCAGTTTGTTTTGTAACTCCAGTTTTCTTCCGCTCAAATCCTCATTTTTCTCATCAATTTCCTTATCCGTAATAACAATCAATCGATTTAGAGTCTCTCTGGCTTGTTGACACTTATCATAATGTGAGTATTTAATAACGAAGTTCTTAATCGCATCTTCTATGGTTAACAACCCACTATTTGCATAAATGCAATTTTGATTCGCTTCAGCTGATTCTACCATGGTCTGTTTCATCTGAGGAGGTACAATATTGAAATCGAACAGTCTCTTATAATAATCATTGCTTGAATCAGAGTATTTAACTTTATATGTATCGAATAATTCCGAATAGAATTCCCCTCGTAGTTCTCCATTTAATTTCGAACCCAAACCAAGAATAGAAGAAACATAGAAGATACCTTGTGCATATAGTTCTCTCGGAATCGACTGATTCATAATCTTTTGTCTGAATGAATCCTTTTTGAATTTTCTTAAATTAATATCAGCACTTTCTGCCTTGTTTACTACAATCATAGTAAAACGACTATCTAATCCAGAAACTTTTTTTAATTTATCTTTTAGATTATCATTATCTGTACTGTCCATTGAACTGCTATCTGTTACAAAAATTGGTAGTCCATTAGACATGCCTTTCATAGATTTGTCTAAAACATCTGAATGTTGAAGGTTTGTAGAAGAGTTAGATCCAGGGGTATCAAAGATAGCTATTTGATAATTAACTTCATCAAGTGTACTTCTTCCAAAAGGAATTTCAATTTCAATTAAGTCTCCAATTTCGCTATCCGAATAGTCATTTAACTCTTCCAATATGAGATGGACTTTTTCAATGATGGAAGATGCCTTTTCCTCCTGGATAGCAAGGTTAATAGAATCAATCAGTTCTTCTTCAACTTTTAACCCATCAAATACTAACTTATCAGCACGAGCCTGAATTCTGACTTCTTCATCCTTAAACGTAAATCGTACACTAGCTCTGTCTTTTTGATTAGTGGAGGATAATTTATAAACTTTCGCTGTTACAGGAGTTTCAGCGCTAGGCAGTAACTCACAACCAATTAAGGAATTAATAAATGTTGATTTACCAGCACTGTAAGTTCCTAAAACACAAATTGGAACGATATCGTTTGAAGCATCTGAGAAGCGTTTGAGTTGCTGTTGAATCTCACCACTCTCGTCTTCGATGTTCTTTGTGATGAGAGGATCTAATTTTTTAAAAATTTTATTAATCTCAGGTAAGACATCACGAGCATTCTCCAAGTAATTTTCTGACTTTTCGAGTTCAATATTTTCAAATTGTGTATCTAATAGTAGATTCTCCAATTCTTGAAATTCATCATCACTACCCGAAAAACTAATGAGCAAGGGATCTTCAGATACTGAGTACTCATCGATGATCTGATGAACAATTTCATATACTTTAAACGGAAAAAAACCAGTCTGAAAATCGTTACTGATCAGTTTACTATTCGAATTGCTTTCTTGATCAATCGTTACCCAAGAATTTAATTGGTTATTCCAACGCTCAAATAAAACCTTCTTTTCATAAGGATTACTAATGATTTTAACTTTATTCATCAAATTAACTCCTAAGACTTTTCCTATATGACCAAATTATATCATAATATGATAAAAATTGTGAATTGAGTATCAAAAAATCTTATTATAAAGAATAAGAAGATTCATGTTATCTTTTTAAAAATAATTAATAATCTAAATAAGAATTTAAAAAAAAAAAAACCGAGGTCTAAACCTCGGTTTTCATTTTGATTGGAAACTCGATTATTTAAGAGTAACTGAAGCTCCAGCTTCTTCCAATTTAGCTTTGATTTCTTCAGCTTCAGCTGTAGCAACACCTTCTTTAACAACTGCAGGTGCTCCATCAACAAGTTCTTTAGCTTCTTTAAGTCCAAGACCTGTGATTTCACGTACAACTTTGATAACGCCGACTTTCTTGTCGCCTGCAGATGTCAATTCAACGTCGAATGAGTCTTTAGCAGCACCAGCGTCAGCAGCACCAGCTGCAGCAACAGCTACAGGAGCAGCTGCAGTTACACCAAATTCTTCTTCGATAGCTTTTACAAGGTCGTTCAATTCAAGGATTGAAGCTTCTTTAATTTCAGCAATAATGTTTTCAATGTTCAATGCCATTGTTATTTCCTCCAAATAAGTTTTAAAATTAGTTTTTTTATTTTTTTGTAGCTAGGCTACGCTGCGTAGCTTAGGATTAAGCTGCGTCTTCTTTGTTGTCTGCAACCGCTTTGACTGCAAGAGCAACGTTGCGCACTGGCGCTTGAAGTACAGAAAGGAGCATAGAAAGAAGTCCTTCGCGGTTTGGAAGAGTTGCAAGAGCAAGGATCTCTTCTTTTGATGCGACAGCGCCTTCGATTGCACCACCCTTGATTTCAAGTGCGTCAGCAGTTTTAGAAAAATCGTTCAAGATTTTCGCTGGTGCGATAACATCTTCGTTAGAAAATGCTACAGCAGATGGTCCAACAAACACAGATGCAAGATCTTCAAGTCCAGCTTTTTCAGCTGCACGACGTAAGATTGAGTTTTTAATAACTTTGTACTCAACTTCGCTTCCACGAAGCTCACGACGAAGAACTGTATCTTGGTCAACTGTCAAACCACGAGCGTCAACCACGACGATAGATGCAGCAGCTTTCATTTTCTCAGCCACTACGTCAACTAGTTCTGCTTTTTTAGCAATAATTGCTTCACTCATTAGTGTGTTCACCTCCGTAATTATTTTGCTTGGGGAATTTTTCCAAAAGAAAAACGCGCCCAAACCTAGACACGAAAGTACAATACGCTTCTTTTTACATGATACGTTTTGTCCTCGGTAGGATATTTATGAGTCTAGCTCCCCTACTGTCTTAGGCAGTTTTTTCAAACCGTTATTAAGTGTATCACATAAAAAAAAAGAATGCAAGTATTTTTGCAAACTTTTTTAAAAAATCTTAATCTTTATAAATAGTCTTTGTACGATTGAGCCACGCATAGGCCAAGCCCATGATGACTCCTCCTCCTACCCAGTTCCCTACAAAAGTGACAGTGTAATGACGAAGAACATTGAAGAACTCTAGATGAGGCAAATCTTTAGAAATAGAATTAAACGTAGCCAGTGAGAAGGAAGCAAAGTTTGCAGCAATGTGTTCATTTGTAAGAAATACAAACATATAAATAGCTGACAAAGCCATCAGAACTTTCGCTGTTTCATCTTTAAAGAATAAATAGGACAAAATAGCTATATTAACAAAGATGTTGGCAATAATCCCTTCAAAGAAGACCAATTGATTAGAACGTTGCAATTTCATCTCTACAACCGAACCAAGGAAGCCCTTTTGATTCAAATTAGCAAAAGCACTTGTCTGACTGAAGAGAAATGCGAGGAACAAGGCACCAACTAGATTAAAAAATGTACAATAGAGTAAAATTTCTAAAGCTTTCTTCCAATCAATCTTCTTTAGATAAACACCAGCTGTAAGGTACATCATATTGGAAGTCGTTAACTCACTATTTAAGAATAGTAAATAAACCAATCCCCACGCAAAAATAAATGGGAATAAGAAACGACCAGAACCTGGCAAGAAAGTGTTGAGAAGATCTGCCCCCACAATCCCTACTGCAGTACTCATTGTCAAAAACGCACCCGCGAACATAGAGCGAACCGCATAACGAGCTTTAGAAGCCGTATACAATTCTTCCTTCTTCTGACATGCTGCTTCTACCTTAAGAACAAAATTTGATTCTCCCATCTGAATCTCCTTATATATTGAATTTGTGAACTTCTTCATTATATCATATAATAGACTTTCTGAAAAGGTTTTCAGAAAAATTAATAGTAAATAAACCAGGAGCATTCAACAGATAAAGGAATTTGATTTAAAACATTAAAAGTAAAAAAGCAGGCTACTTTAGCCTGCAGAATTTCTATTTAAATCATATTTTATTGAAAACGACTTGCCCAAGCGATATCTAAATTAAGGATTTCTTGTGAAGTAAACTGTTGACGGTATGGGTTATATACAGTCCCTTCATAACCACCTTGAACACTTGGAACATCATACTGGGTTAGATTATAGGTTTCTATGATGTTATTCAATTTAGCATAGTAGCTAGTATCTGTCGCATACACACCAGTCAAAGCTGCTGTGGCATCCTGATAACTAGTTGTATTACTCTTCCAGGCACCAGCAAAATGTCCTTGTTTCAATACGGCTACATAGTCTAGTAAAGACTCGTAGTAGCTTGGATAAGAACGGAAAGCGTCATTAATC
Organism: Streptococcus rubneri; assembly: GCF_004785935.1. Taxonomy (GTDB): domain Bacteria; phylum Bacillota; class Bacilli; order Lactobacillales; family Streptococcaceae; genus Streptococcus; species Streptococcus rubneri. The sequence continues at coordinate 577,782 of NZ_SRRP01000001.1, forward strand.
GTATAGGCATTCCCGTAGCCATCATCTTCCCAAGTCTGCATGTATGCAGATTGACCAGCATAACTTCCTTTAATTCCAAATAAGTTATAATGCGGATAAGAAGAAAGACCTGATTGACCTGCACCACTTTCCAAAATTGCTTGAGCAATCATAACAGATGCATATAGATCGTTTTCTTGACCGATTTGGCGAGCAGACTCACCAATTTGAGAAATAAAGGTTTCTGTTGGATCCGAATACTGGCTATAACCTTCATCGTTTGCTCCAACCTTACCAATGTGTTCGCTCATTGCTGCAGCTACAGTTCCTACTGCTACTAGTGCTACCAATGATCCGATTATTTTCGATTTATTTAGTAACTTTTTCAATTTTGTGATCTCCTAATGTAAAATGAATATCTTATATCAAAAATTATAACACAGAAAGAGTATATTTTGTTGGGTATAATATTACATTTCGATTACATTATCGAGATAAATCAAACACATTTATAACAAGAATAACAATATACGATTTATTCCGTAAATATTTTTTGAAAAATTGCAGACCAAGATTCTTCAACTCCCGCCTTATTAACTGAGGAGAAGATGATAAAGGTATCGCTTTTATCAAAGTCTAGTTTTTTCTTGATCATCGACTCATGTTTATTCCATTTACCTCTTGGAATTTTATCGGCTTTTGTCGCGACCAAAATAACAGGGATCTCGTAGTATTTTAAAAACTCATACATCTGAACATCATCAGCAGATGGCTCATGACGAAGATCAACCAAGCTAATAACTGCTTTAAGGTTTTTTCTTGTTGTGAGATACTCCTCAATCATTTTCCCCCACTTCTCCCGTTCCTTTTTTGAAACGCGAGCATATCCATATCCTGGGACATCGACAAATCGGAGTTGATCATCAATATTGAAGAAATTTAAGAGCTGTGTTTTTCCAGGTTTTCCTGAGGTACGAGCTAGGTTTTTGCGATTAAGCATGGTGTTAATAAAAGAAGACTTGCCGACATTTGAGCGACCGGCAAGTGCAACTTCTGGGATATCATCTTGAGGATAGTGACTCTTATTCGCAGCACTCAAAAGAATATCTGCATTATGGGTATTGACTTTCATATCGTTTCTTTCTAGGCAGTTTCTAAAATTGGTTTCTCTGTCCCATCAACTGCCTCTTTAGTAATTCGAACCAATTTAACATTTTCTTGACTTGGAACTTCAAACATGACATCCAACATGGTTTCCTCAATGATGGAACGAAGACCACGTGCCCCAGTTTTTCTCTCAATTGCTTTATTAGCAATTTCTTGAAGAGCTTCATCATCGAATTCTAATTCAACATTATCAAAGGATAAGAGAGCTTGATATTGCTTGACAAGGGCATTTCTAGGTTCCTTCAAAATACGGACTAAATCATCGACTGTTAACTGCTCCAAGGCCGCAAATACAGGAAGACGACCAATCAATTCAGGGATAATACCAAATTTTTGAATGTCTTCAGCGATAATTTCTTGCATGTAGGAGCTAGACTCATCAATAGCTTTGCTATTTTGACCAAATCCAATAATCTTTTCTCCAAGACGTTGCTTCACAATCTCTTCAATCCCATCAAAGGCTCCTCCAACGATAAAGAGAATATTTTTGGTATCTACCTGAATCATTTCCTGTTGCGGATGTTTACGGCCACCTTGAGGAGGAACACTTGCCACAGTACCCTCGATAATCTTGAGGAGGGCTTGTTGAACTCCTTCCCCAGATACATCTCGAGTAATAGAAACGTTCTCGCTCTTCTTAGCAATCTTATCGATTTCATCTACATAAATGATCCCACGTTCAGCACGTTCAATATTAAAGTCAGCGGCTTGTAAGAGTTTGAGAAGGATGTTTTCGACATCTTCACCAACATAACCAGCTTCAGTCAAGGCAGTAGCGTCTGCAATGGCAAATGGGACATTTAAACTCTTAGCAAGTGTTTGCGCTAGGAAAGTCTTACCAGAACCAGTCGGCCCAACCATCAAAATATTTGATTTTTGAAGATCTACATCATTGTCTTCTTCGCGATTTTCATGGAAGTTAATACGTTTGTAGTGATTATAAACAGCAACAGCCAAAGCACGTTTAGCACGATCTTGACCAATCACATAATGGTTAAGGATGTTTAGCAATTCGATTGGTTTTGGAACTTCTGAAAGATCTGAGAGAACTTCTTCTGCTAGTTCTTCACGGATAATTTCTTGTGCGAGTTCCACACATTCATTACAGATAAAGGCATTATTACCGGCGATGATTTTCTGAACTTCGTCTTGGTTTTTACCACAGAACGAACAATAAACCATCATCTCATTTGATTGATTAGTAGGCATTGTAATCTCCGTATTCTTAATCTTTAAAAGTTATTTAAAAAGTGTCATATAAAAGGCATGGATAGAATTCACCAAGTTGGTGAAAGCATTCAATAAAAAGAGAATAGCTAATCCGAAGCGCTTCTTCCGAAAGGTTTGTGATGCGCAGACAAGGCAAATTACACCAAGTACTGCTGTGAAAAAGCCAAAAATACTCCGTTCCATTGGTTAGCAATCCTTTCTTTCAAAGTGTTTGATGGTGAAATCATAAGGATTTTTTTCATCACTTATAATGGTCTTCTCTTCAAGTAGGTTGAAGTGGGTCCAATCAAAAGTCGCCGGAAAGAAAGTGTCTCCTTCAAGCTCCGCATCAATGATTGTTTGATATAATTCTTCCAAGTAAGGCTCAAAAAGTCTGATAACTTTCTCACCTCCAATGATAAAGAGAGATTTAGACTGCTTTTTGTACCAGTCTAAAACCATCTCGACAGAAGAAAAGACGAGCACTTGATCATTCTCTACATTATATTGAGGATCTCTAGAAAGGACGATATTGATACGATTTGGAAGGACACGCTTGTTTAGACCTTCGTAGGTTACTCTTCCCATTAGAATGGCTTGACCTATCGTCGTTTCTTTAAAATGGCGCAATTCAGCAGGTAAATGCCAAGGCATCACTTGATCTTTTCCGATCACTCCATTCTTGGTTTGTGCCCATATCCCAATTACTTTTTTATTCATTGTCTTATCCTTTACACTGATACTACTATTCTATCAAATTTTTTACGAATTGACTGTTTCCAACTACCCTAAAAGCAAGGAAATTTTATACTACTAAAATTAAAAAAACCGCGATTTCTCGCGGTTTTTTTTTACAGATCAGTCGATTTCTTAATCTTCTTTCTTACGCTTAGCATACCCAAATAAGGAAAGACCAGTTAGGGCAGTTAGAAGAGAAAGACCAAGAGTTGAAGTTTCTTTCGTACCAGTGTTTGGAAGTTGAGCAGTTTGATTAGATGGATCAATAAAGCGAACTTCTTCCTTCACTTGTGGAACGACAGATTCTTCTGATTTTGGTTGTGGATCTGGTGTTGGAACTGGATCCGGAGTAGGTGCTGGATCTGGTGTTGGAACCGGATTCGGAGTAGGTACTGGATCTGGTGTTGGAACCGGATCCGGAGTAGGTGCTGGATCTGGTGTTGGAACTGGATCCGGAGTAGGTGCTGGATCTGGTGTTACTGTCTTCTTGTAGATGTGTTGGGTATTTCCGCTTGCATCTACAACAGTCTTCACGAAGTCATAACCTGGGATTTCTTTCTTCGGTTGTTCCCCATCTTCTGTAGGGTTACCTGGGATAGGATCACCGTTTTCGTCTACGTATGAAGTTCTCACTTTTTCATAGACGTGTTCAGTATCACCATTAGGCAATTTCTTCGTTTCCACAAAGCAGTAACCTGGAATTTCAGCTTTTGGCTCTTCTCCATCAACTGTAGGATATCCTGGGATTTCCTTACCTTCTTTATCAACAAACTTAGTGATTGGAAGAACAGTTGGTGTATAAGTTGCAGAAGCTTTTGTTCCATTCACATCTTCACGAACTACTGTCACTGCTGGTGCAGTTCCGGTAAATTCAGGTTCTGGAGTGAAGGTTACAGTTCCGTCTGCTGCCACAGTGTAGGTACCAACACCTGGGATGGTCTTCGTAGTTGAACCATCACCAAAGGTTGCTGGAACTTGATCATTCATTGGTACACGGCTATCACCTTCGGTGAAGCTTGGTTTACCTGTTTGAGTAGCACCCTTCTTACCAATTGAAGTAACTGGTTCACCTGTTGGTGCAACTGGAGTCACAGTTGGTGTGTACTTCGCTGTAATAGCTGTACCGTTCTTGTCAACACGTTTAACAGTTACGCCTGTACCTGTTCCTGTGAATGATTTTTCTGGTACGAAGGTTACAGTTCCGTCTGGAGCAACTGTATACGTTCCTTCACCTGGAATTGTCTTCGTAGTTGAACCATCTTCAAAGGTTGCTGGCACATCATCATCCATTGGTACACTTGGGTTACCAGGTGTGAAGCTTGGTTTACCTGTTTGAGTTTGACCTTGGATGTCTGTAGATGTTGTAGGTTCAGCTGTTGGCGTCACAGGAGTTACAGTTGGTGTGTAGGTCGCTTGTGCTTTAGTGCCGTTCACGTCTTCACGAACCACTGTCACTGCTGGTGCAGTTCCGACGAATGATTTCTCTGGTACGAAGGTAACTGTTCCGTCAGCTGCTACTGTGTAAGTACCAACGCCTTCAACTGTCTTCGTAGTTGAGCCATCTTCAAATGTAGCTGGAACGGTGTCGTTCATTGGCACACGGCTATCACCTTCAGTGAAGTTTGGTTTACCAGTTTGAGTTGCACCTTGTACATCAGTAGATACTGCTGGTGTACCTGTTGGTGTTACTGGTGTTACTGTTGGTGTGTACATAGCTTTCACAACTGTACCATTCTTATCTTGGCGTTGAACCACGATACCTGCTGCAGTTCCAACAAATGATTTTTCTGGTACGAAGGTTACAGTTCCGTCTGGAGCAACTGTGTATGTACCTTCACCTGGAACAACCTTAGTAGTTGAACCGTCGACAAATGTTGCTGGTACAGCATCGTCCATTGGTACTGCAGGATTTCCTTCAGTGAAGCTTGGTTTGCCTGTTTGAGTAGCCCCTTGGATATCAGTTGATGTAGCTGGTTCTCCTGTTGGAACTACTGGAGTGATGAATGGTGTGTACGTTGTACGTGCAGTGGTACCATTTGCATCTTCCATTGAAACGCCTACAGGAAGAACTTTACCTGAGTAAGCTTTGTTAGTTGGAGTGAAGATCACTTGGCCTTTCTCTTTGTCAACTGTGAAGATACCGATGATATCTCCTGCAGGTGAGAAGGCATCCAATTGATCAGCTGGATCTCCAGAGTCATCGTAAAGTTTCAAGGTTAAAGGGTTCATTGGGGCGATTGGATCCCCTTCTGTGAAGGTTGGTTTGCCTGTTTGAACAATTCCTTGAGGAGCTTCTGATGAAGCTGGTTCTGCTGTTGGAGTAACTGGAGTTACAGTTGGTGTGTAGGTCGCAGAAGCTTTTGTTCCGTTCACATCTTCACGTACAACTGTTACTGCTGGTGCTTCACCTACAAAGCGTGGATCTGGTGTGAAGGTTACAGTTCCATCCGCTGCTACTGTGTAGATACCAACAGTCGGAATTTCCTTCGTAGTTGAACCATCTTCAAAGGTTGCAGGAACTTGATCGTTCATAGGAACATTAGGATTTCCTGGTGTGAAGCTTGGTTTACCTGTTTGAGTTTGACCTTGCTTGTCAGTTGAAGTTGCTGGCTCAGCAGTTGGGGTTACTGGTGTTACAGTTGGTGTGTATGTTGCAGTAACTGGAGTACCGTTCTTATCAACACGTTTCACTGTTACCCCTGTACCTGTTCCTGTGAATGATTTTTCTGGTACAAAAGTTACAGTTCCGTTTGGAGCAACTGTATAAGTTCCTTCTCCTGGAATTGTCTTCGTAGTTGAACCATCTTCAAAGGTTGCTGGCACATCATCATCCATTGGGATTGCAGGGTTACCAGGTGTGAAGCTTGGTGTACCTGTTTGTGTTTTACCTTGGATATCTGTAGATGTTGCAGGTTCAGCAGTTGGTACAACTGGAGTAATCTTAGGTGTGTAAGTTGTTTCAGCAACAGTTCCATTTGTATCTTTAGCTTGAACCTTAACTGGAACGACTTCACCAGAATATGATTTATCAGTTGGTGTGAAGGTTACAAGGCCTGTTTCTTTATCAACTGTGAAAGTACCGATTTCTTTCCCTTCTGGTGATTTAGCAACTACAAATTCTGCTGGTTGACCATTTTCATCAAGAAGAGTAATGGTATCTTTGTCAATTGGTGCAACTGGATCACCTTCGGTGAAGGTTACTGTTCCAGTTTGAACCACACCTTGAGGTGCTTCAGATTCAGCAGGAGTTGCTGTTGGGGTTACTGGAGTCACAGTTGGTGTGTACTTAGCAGTAACTGGAGTACCGTTCTTATCGACACGTTTAACCGTTATGCCTGTACCTGTACCTGTGAATGATTTTTCTGGGACAAAGGTTACAGTTCCGTCTGGAGCTACTGTGTAAGTTCCTTCTCCTTCAACTGACTTAGTTGTTGAACCATCTTCAAAGGTTGCTGGAACTTCGTCATCCATTGGTACACTTGGGTTACCTGGAGTGAAGATCGGTTTACCTGATTGTTCTTGACCTTGTTTATCAGTTGAAGTTGCATTTTCAGCTGTTGGTGTTACAGGAGTTACTGTTGGTGTGTACTTAGCTGAAACTGGTGTTCCATTTTTATCAACACGTTTAACTGTTACGCCTGTGCCTGTTCCAGTGAATGATTTTTCTGGGACAAAGGTTACAGTTCCGTCTGGAGCTACTGTGTATGTTCCTTCTCCTTCAACTGTCTTAGTTGTTGAGCCATCTTCGAAGGTTGCTGGCGTATCATCATCTATTGGTACATTAGGATTACCTTCAGTGAAGCTTGGTTTACCTGTTTGAGTTGCACCTTGAATATCAGTAGATGTTGCTGGATTCGCAGTTGGGACAACTGGAGTAATCTTAGGAGTGTAGGTTGTTTCAGCTGGAGTGCCGTTTGCATCCTTGGCTTGAACCTTAACTGGAACGACTTCACCTGAATATGATTTATTAGTTGGAGTGAGCGTTACAAGACCAGTTGCTTTATCAACTGTGAAAGTACCGATTTCTTTACCTTCTGGTGATTTAGCAACTACAGATGCAGCAGGTTGACCATTTTCATCAAGAAGAGTAATGGTATCCTTATCGATTGGTGCCACTGGATCACCTTCTGTGAAGGTTACAGTTCCAGTTTGAACCACACCTTGAGGCCCTTCTGATTCAGCTGGGCTTGCAGTCGGTGTTACTGGTGTCACTGTTGGTGTGTACTTAGCAGTAACTGGAGTACCGTTCTTATCGACACGTTTAACCGTTACGCCTGTACCTGTACCTGTGAATGATTTTTCTGGGACAAAGGTTACAGTTCCGTCTGGAGCAACTGTGTAAGTTCCTTCACCTGGAATTGTCTTGGTTGTTGAACCATCTTCAAAGGTTGCTGGTGTATCATCATCCATTGGGACATTTGGATTTCCTGGTGTGAAGGTTGGTGTACCTGTTTGCGTTTGACCTTGTTTGTTAGTAGATGTTGTATCTTCTGCAGTTGGTGTAACTGGTGTTACAGTTGGTGTATAAGTTGCAGAAGCTTTTGTTCCGTTCTTATCTTCACGAACAACGGTTACCGCTGGTGCAGTTCCTACGAATGATTTATCTGGTACAAATGTCACTGTTCCATCTGGAGCTACTGTGTAAGTACCAACACCTTCTACTGTCTTCGTTGTTGAGCCATCGTTAAATGTTGCTGGAACATCATCGTTCATTGGCACACGGCTATCGCCTTCAGTAAATACAGGTTTACCAGTTTGAGTCGCACCTTGAATATCTGTTGTTTCAACTGGTGTAGCTGTTGGTTTAACAGGAGTTACAGTTGGTGTGTAGGTCTCAGAGGCTTTAGTTCCGTTCTTATCTTCACGGACAACGGTCACTGCTGGTGCAGTTCCGACAAATGATTTTTCTGGTACAAATGTAACAGTACCGTCTGCTGCTACTGTGTAAGTACCAACACCTTCAACGGTCTTCGTAGTTGATCCATCGTCAAATGTCGCTGGAACATCTTCGTTGATTTCAACAGTTTTCTCAACGCCATCAACCGTTACAGTTCCACCCTTGAATTCAGGCTTACCTGTTTGAGTAGCACCTTGAATATCTGTTGTTTCTGCTGGTGTTGCAGTTGGGGTTACTGGAACGATTTCAGGTGTGTAAGTTGTATCCACCTTAATACCGTTTGAGCTTTCAGCTTGCACCTTAACAGGTGTTACTTTACCTGTGTAAGACTTATCAGTTGGTGTGAAAGTTACAGTACCAGTTGCTGGGTCGATAGAGAATGTACCAATTGGTGTTGTTCCATCTTCAGCAAAGGCTGGTGTACTTGAAACTTCATTACCATCGTTATCCAAAAGTTTGTAGCTATTCTCTTTGATTGTGATCGCTTTATCTTGACCATTTACTTGAACAGTTGCACCTTCAAAGGTTGGTGTCCCTGTTTGAGTAGCACCTTGGATATCTTTAGACGTAGCTGGTTTAGCTGTTGGAACAGCTGCTACAACTGTTGGTGTGTAACTTGCATCTGAAGTGATGGTTGTTGTCTTACCATCTTCATTTGTAATCGTCGCTGTCGCTTGGACTTTCACTCCAGTTGCAGTTCCAACAAAGTCTTTTTCAGGTGTGAAAGTCACTGCTCCTGTAGTCGGATCGATTGTATAAGTTCCTTCACCTTCAACAGTTACTGTTGTTTCATCAGTAGGTTGGCCAGTTGCTGGGTCAATCAACTTCTTACTTGTAATTTGAGCAGTCTTATCATCACTCAAAGCGAATGTAGGCGTTTCTGTTTGAGGTACATTTTGAATGTCTTCAGAAACTTTATTAGTTGGAGTAAGAGTAACTGGATTTACAGTTGGTGTGTAAGTTGCTGATGCTTTGGTTCCATTCTTATCTTCACGAACAACGGTTACCGCTGGGGCAGTACCAGTAAAGTTTGGTTCTGGAATAAATGTAACAGTTCCATCAGCAGCAACCGTAAACTTACCAACTCCATCCACTGTCTTAGTTGTAGAACCATCGTCAAACGTTGCTGGAACAGCTTCATTAATGGCAACTGATTTCTCAACGCCATCAACCGTTACAGTTCCACCCTTGAATTCAGGTTTACCTGTTTGAGTAGCACCTTGGATGTCTTTTGTTTCAGCTGGTGTTGCTTCAGGTGTTACAGGTAATACTGTTGGTGTGTAGGTTGCAGAAGCTTTCGTTCCATTCTTATCTTCACGAACAACGGTTACTGCTGGTGCAGTTCCAACGAATGATTTTTCTGGAACAAATGTCACTGTTCCGTCTGGAGCAACTGTGTATGTACCAACTCCTTCAACTGTCTTAGTTGTTGAACCATCATCAAATGTTGCTGGAACAGCTTCATTAATGGCAACTGATTTCTCAACACCATCGATGTCAACAGTTCCACCCTTGAATTCAGGTTTACCAGTTTGAGTGGCACCTTGGATATCTGTAGTTTCAGCTGGTGTCGCGGTTGGTGTCACAGGGACAACGGTTGGTGTATACTTAGCTGTAACTACTGTACCATTCTTATCAACACGTTTAACTGTGACACCTTTAGCAGTTCCAGTAAAGGACTTCTCAGGTTTAAAGGTTACAGTTCCATCAGGCTTCACAGCGTAACTTCCTTGACCTGGAACAACACGAATGATTGAACCGTCGTCAAAGGTCGCTGGAACGTTATCATCTATTGGTACACGTGGGTCACCTTCAGTGAAGGTTGGTTTACCAGTTTGCGTAGAGCCTTGGATATCTTTTGAACTTACATCTTCAGCGGTTGGCTTAACAGGGGTAACTGTTGGTGTATAGATTGCTGAAGCTTTGGTTCCATTCTTATCTTCACGAACCACAGTTACAGCTGGCGCTGTTCCAACGTATGATTTCTCCGGAACAAAGGTAACAGTACCATCTGCTGCTACTGTGAAGGTACCAACACCTTCAACAGTCTTTTTAGTTGTTCCATCGTCAAATGTTGCTGGGACAGCATCATTGATTTCTACTGTTTTCTTAACTCCATCAATCGTAACCGTTCCGCCCTTGAATTCAGGTTTACCAGTTTGTGTTGCACCTTGAATGTCAGTTGTCTCAGCTGGTGCTGCTGTTGGTGTAACCGGTACAATCTCTGGAGTATAAGTTGTATCTACCTTGATACCGTTTGAACTTTCAGCTTGAACCTTAGCTGGAGTTACTTTACCGGTGTATGATTTATCCGTTGGTGTGAAAGTCACTTTACCAGTTGCTGGATCGATTGAAAATGTACCAATTGGAGTCGTTCCATCTTCCGCATAAGCTGGCGTGCTTGAAACTTCGTTACCATCATTATCCAAAAGTGTATAGCTATTATCTTTAATCGCAATAGCTTTATCTTGGCCATTTACTTGAACAGTAGTTCCTGCAAAGGTTGGTATTCCAACCTGAGTGGCACCTTGGATATCTTTTGAAGTTGCAGGACTTGCTGTAGGAACAGCGGCTACAACGGTTGGTGTGTAGGTTGCATCTGAAGTAATAGATGCTGTCTTACCGTTGGCATTTGTAATGGTTGCAGTAGCTTGAACGCTAACACCTTTTGCAGTTCCAACAAAGTCTTTTTCAGGAGTAAATGTTACCGCTCCTGAAGTAGGATCAATCGTGTATGTTCCTTCACCTGCGACTGTCACAGTAGATTCATCAGTAGGTTGTCCAGTCGCTGGATCTATTAATTTTTTACTTGTGATTTTCGCAGTCTTATCGTTACTCAAATCAAAGGTTGGTGTTTGTGTTTGTGGAACGTTTTGAATATCCTCAGAAACCTTGTCTGTTGGAGTGATAGCAATTGGAGTTACAGTTGGAGTGTACTTAGCCGTAGCTGTCTTAATGTACTCCTCTTGAACCTTACCATTTTTATTGCGTCCAACTGGTGCTGATAATGTAACATCCACACCTTTGGCTGTTCCAACAAAGTCTGGTTCTGGAGTGAAGGTTACTTCACCAGTTGAAGGATTAATCGTATAAGTTCCTTCCCCTTTAACTGTTACAGATGGCGCATCCGTAGTAAGACCTGTAGCTGGGTCTACCAACTTAGCAGGATATTCTGCACTTGGAGTGATCGCAATTTTATCACCATTTAAGTTAGTAGCAGTTGTATTAAAGGTAGGTGTTTCTTTTTGAGTTGCCCCTTGAACATCAGTCGATGTCTTGTCAACCCCTTCGATTTCAATCGGAGTGACTGTTGGAACGTATTGACCATCCATGGTATTCAACTGACCATTAATGTTTGCTTCTTGATCTGGGAATTTTGTTGACCAACCAGTATCATAACCATTATTATCTGAACGACGGATAGAGATACCATCAGCTGTTCCAAGGAAGTTATCCTCAGGAATAAACTCAACGTCTACATCTTTACCGTTGGCAGTGATTTTGTATTTCCCTTGACCTGGGACAACATAGTAACCTTCTGCATCAAGCGTTGCACGGTTGCCATCTTTGTCAACGATGTATGGTTCTACAGTTTCATCAATAACAGCAGTAGAATTACGTTCATACTTGTGTTCACCACGAGCTGTAAAGGTTACTGTTGCTGTTTGTTTAGTAGCTTGAGGACCAGAAGTTTCCTTAAATTCCCCTTTTGGTGGATGGGTGATTTGAGTCTTGAAGTCTTCTACTTCCCCTGAAAAGGCCATACCAGTTGGGCTTTCGATCTCGTTCGCTTTCTTAGCGATACGAACACGAGCACCAAGCTCGTTGACGCTAGGATCAATAAAAGTTTTGCTGTTTGCAAAGGTCAACTCAACAGTGCCATCTTGTGTGATTGTAGCGAGATTTGAGCGTTCATCCTCATCGAATTTACCATTTTGGTTAAAGTCTACCCAACCATAGATATGTGCTTCTGAAGCTCCATCCAAATGGGCTTCAACTGACATCTTGTAGTTACCTGGGCGTGTACGGTCCATCTTGATCATCTCATTGGTTGTCCCTTTGAGATCGCTTGGAAGCAATTGGTTAATTCCTTCATCGGCCGTAGTAGAGTTATCATCACCGAACCAGTCGAGAGTTGTATTCTCATCCATATCTGGGCTTACGTTACCAAGATACGGTTGATTTACTTTAGCTCCAGTAACACCGTCTACAGTTGCAATGGTATGAACTGCCTTACCATATGACTCAGGAGCATCCCCTTCATCAAGTGGGAAGAATCCTAGCATTGCAGACTGTTTACCAGCTGAAGCAATATAAAGTCCCACTTCAGATGCTCCACGCGTCATTACGAGTGGAACTGTTCTATTTCCTTCAGAAATGTTTGGTCCAAAGATACCGGTTCCTAGACCACCCGTAACTTTGTCAGGATTTCCAAAGTACTTCCAAGCTACTGGTTTCTTTTCTGGCCCAACTTCAGTAGATCTACGAATTTGATTAAGGTTAGTATTATTATATTTAGGTGTAGGTCCCAAAAGGTTCTCAGTATCTTGTGGTTCATAAGGAACAGAGGTGGCTGGTCTAGTAGTTTTCTTCCATTCCCCAATGTGCTGCCAACCTTCTCCGTTGGTAGTGAACATAACAAATTCACCAGGGTTAGCAGACTCACCATCAGCCATAACAATAGCTGGCTTAACTGTCTTTCCACGGAAGGTTGCAGAAATTTCAAACTGAACTCCAATATTCCCACCATTATATGCAGAACTCATGGTAGTCTTCTTGGATTTTGTATCAACATTTTCCTGTTTGATTTCAGTCCAACGGTTTTGGGCATCAGCGATAACGTCGGCTTCTTTGCCATCAGCAAAATATTGCCTAGCAATTGGTGAAGTAACACCACTTACATAGCCATTTTTTGCATTTGGATCATAGGTCGCTTTTTCAGCTTCTGTAGCCCCTTGTTCTTCCATCCGTTTTTTATAGATTTCAGTTGCTTGGAATGGTTTCAAGGATTTGACTTTTACAGTGACTACATAACCAGGCATGATTTCCTTGGTATAGGTTGCCCCAACTTGAAGAGCTAAGGCCTCTTCTAGCTCATTTGGTTTAACTTCCTTTTTAGCGACCTGGATTGTTTTTGCTCCTGTCCAGTTAGCTACATCTCCAAAGTCCAACCAAGAGATTTGGCTAGTCATAGATTTGGCATCAAGATTTGTTGTAAAGCCAGGTTTTTCAACTTTTGGAGTTGCTGTTGCATCTTCAACATCATCCCCAATCAAGCTTTCATCATTAGGGTCCCCGATCGCTCGACGACTTCGACGACGGCCACCTGTTTCAGCAGTAACTGGAGTGTTAGATACAGGTTGACCTGAAGCAAGTGTATCTACTACTTTGTTAACTGTTTCAGTCGTAGTTGTGGCAGTATTCTCTGGACGATTTACTGCTTCTACTTTTGGATTTTCTGAGCTTTTTACTGCCTGTGACTCCTCAGATGCCGCAGAAGCTACCGGACTCGCTGAGGACGAAACACTGGCAGGAGTTTCCGTTACTGGTGTTACCGGTGCGTCGGCTTGGTAGGTTGTCGCTGCCGTTGAAGCACTTGGATCACTTGTTGCAGATCTTGCTGTAGCTGTTGATGTTTCTGTTGGACTTGCAACTGTAGAAACTACATCAGAAGATGCTTCTGATGCTTCTTCAGCAGCAACACCAGTTGCTGTACCAACCATCACGAGTGTTCCTAAGAGGACCGAGCAGACTCCCACATTCAATTTACGAATAGAGAACCGGCTAATGCGGTCGTTGAATAAATCCTTACTCATTTATTTCCTCCGTGTTTTCATTTTAAACATTTATATTAAAATGTGTTTAGCTTTTTTAGCTTAACCTCATTTATTCTACCAAATTTATGCGATAGTTCAAAGGGATTTGCTTAAAAATATTGTTTAATATAGATTAAATCTTTGTAACAAAAAAAAGCTCCTAATTCCACATGAAATAAGAGCTTATGCGCTTTCATTAAATTGCCAAATCAAACTTCAATTGAGGCTTGACAGGGTCATAGTCTTCCAACTCAAAATCTTCTGCTTTGATGTCAAAGAAATTAGTACCATCAGGTACATTTAAGTTCAATCGTGGCTGACAATTGGATGGATCCCGACGAAGCAATTCCTCAGCATGTTCAAACTGATTGTCATAAATATGAAGATTGTTAATGAAATAGAAGAATTTCCCAAGCTTCCAGCCAAAATGCTTGGCAATCATCATTTGAAGAGCTACATACTGCATAGCATTGATATGGTGAGCGACGAGCATATCATTGGACCTCTGAGTCAGAGTTGCATCCAGATAAATATCGCCATCGACCCGACGGACATCAAACATGGTTTGAAAGGCGCAAGGTAAAAGGCCTTCTGACTCCTCAAAGGCTTCGTAGTCCCAAAGAGAAATGATGTTGCGACGATTCCACGGATTCTCTTCTAACTGTTTGAGAATCTTGTTGATGATATCATGCTTTTTGACTACAGCCCCATAGCGCTGACCAATGGTACGAGAATTCCCCACTTCCCAGTCGCTCCAGTAGTGAACTTGGTACTTCTCCTCTAAAACATCCAAGCTATTGGACTGATCCTGATAGATCCATAACATTTCCTTGATAGCTGATTTGATGGCGATAGGACGAAGGGTGGTAATCGGGAACTCACCTTTAGCTAGGTCAAATTCCATGAAGGCACCGGTAATGTACTTGGAATTAGCAGTCCTACCATCCTTATATTTTGGACGGGCCTGTTCGGACCAGACACCTTCTTCCATGATTTTACGAATATTTTCTTTAAATATAGTATCTGCCTTAGTCATAATGAATTACGGACTCTCCTTGAATGCAATAATGTCTTCATTATAACACAGCTCACAAAAAAAATGAGATTCAAACCATTCGATTTGAATCTCCATATTTCATTTTTTTATTGGAGAACGAGCGAAGCTGCTCCAATCACACCTGCATCATTTCCAAGATTGGCAAGAACCAATTGAGTGGATGTCCGTACTTGTGGGAAGGTATTTTCGTCAAAGACCTTTTGAACCCCATCCAAGAGGAATTGACCTGCTGCTGATACACCACCACCGATGACGATGTTGGCTGGGTTCAAGACGCTAGCGATGTTGGCACAAGCGATACCGAGGTATTGAGAGAAATGACGGTAGACAATCAGTGCTAACTCATCTCCATCTTTAGCAAGATCAAAGACTGTCTTAGCTGTAACTTCTTCACCATCATCAATTAGACGTTTTAAGGTCGCATCTCCTGCATATTCATCGGCATAGCGACGGGTCAAATTGACAATACCAGTCGCTGAAGCTACTGTTTCCAAGCAACCTTTCTTACCACAGGTACAATCAAATGGACGATCAAAATCAACTGTGATATGGCCAAGTTCACCAGCAACACCACCTGCACCGTGCAAGAGTTTTCCTTCTGCTACGATACCGCCACCAACACCAGTTCCAAGTGTCATGAAGACGACATCCGGTTGGTTTTCACCAGCACCTTTCCAGCGCTCTCCAAGAGCAGCAACGTTAGCATCATTATCAATGAAGAAAGGAATTCCCAAGGCAGATTCAATATCTTTCTTAATTGGCTGAAGGGTCTTCCAGTTGAGGTTGTAGGCACCGATAACCGTTCCTTCAAAGCGATCAACTGCCCCAGGAGAGCCCATTCCAATCCCAAGGAAATCCTCAGATGTTAAGTTTAGAAGTTCCAAACGATGCTGAATGGAGGCAATGATATCCGGAACAATATGGCTTCCTTCATCAAGTATATTTGTCTTGATAGACCATTTTTCTTGAATGTCTCCTTCTTGTGTCAAAATTGCAAATTTGACAGAAGTTCCACCTAGGTCAATACCAATAATCTTTTTCGCCATGTTTTTCTCCTTCTATATTTTCATACTGAAACTAGTATACCAAATTATGAAAAGGGTTTCAAATGTTTTTCATGATTTTTATCAATTTTGAACCAAAAAAAGAACTTGTCAGCCTAAAGGCAAACAAGTTCATCTTCTACCGATCATTTTGAAGTTTCATAAATAGTCTAAGGGATTGAATCCCGATAATCAAAAAGAAAAGCCCTAAAATATTTAATAAAAATAGACTAATAGACAGGGGACTAACAATCAAGAATAGACCAACGAATAATTGAATGAGACCCCAGAAGGTAAATTTCTTTGATAATTCCTCAGACCGTTTGGAAAGATAATGAGCCTTTCTTAAACTAAGAGCTGATTTATACAAGAGCCAGATTCCCAAAGTGATAGGGAAGACAATTGGCAAGGTCTGGTAGCCATATAAGAGTAGGTAGACTGCAAAGACCAGGGAAATCACACTCTGAAGCAGAGAAGGACTATAAGCGGATCTCCTCGTTCGTTCTCTGTAATAGCGTGAAAGACGGGAGAAAGAAATCAAGAAAAAACCTAGAGAAATGAGCCAACTAAAGGTGGCTATTTTCTCAATTGGATTCACAAAAAGAACAATTCCAATCCCAATAAACAAAATAGAGGATAAGAGGATACTTAATTTACTCAGTTGAATCATACAGCCTCCTTTAGTTTTCGGCCAACTCACTCAAATACTCATAACGTTCATATTTAGCAAGTAGACGTTCGTTTTCTTCATCCATTTCCTTTTGTAGGCTAGCTAGTTTCCCAAAATCAGAGCCATTCTCATTCATCACTGCCTCAATGGTAGCAATCTTCTCTTCGATTTCTTCAATCTCACTCTCAATAGTAGCCCACTCCTGCTTTTCTTGGTAACTCATCCGTTTCTTCTCTTCACGGACCTTAACCGTCTTTTCTTTTTCAGGCTTGGAAGTCTCCGAAGCCATTTCTATCTCGAACTTTTTCTCATCTAGATAGTCCGTATAATTTCCAAAGAACTCACGAATGCTAGCATTTTCAAAAGCTAAAATCTTAGAAGCAACCTTGTCTAGGAAGTAGCGGTCATGACTAACCGTGATGACCGGACCGCCGAATCCTTGTAGGAAATTCTCTAACACTGTCAAGGTAGCGATATCCAAATCATTGGTCGGCTCGTCCAAGAGTAAGACATTTGGTTTTTCAATGAGGAGCTTCAAGAGATACAAGCGTTTCTTCTCACCACCGGATAGTTTTTCAATCAAGGTGCCGTGGGTCGAACGAGGGAAGAGAAATTGCTCCAACAATTCGGCAATTGATGTAGAGCCTGCGCTGGTCTTGACTTCTTCCGCTACTTCTTGCAGGAAGTTAATCATCCGCTTACTTTCGTCCAGACCTTCAATCTGTTGCGAGAAGTAAGCGATGCGTACCGTTTCACCAATGATGACTTTCCCAGAAGTTGGTTGTAGAGATCTTGCAATCAGGTTGAGCAAGGTTGACTTCCCAACTCCATTATCTCCTACAATACCAATCCGATCCTTGTTCTGAACCAATAGATTAAACCGCTGCAGAATCGGTCCTTGATCATAGGCGAAATCGACATCTTGAAATTCAATGACTTTCTTACCGATTCGACTGGTTTCAAAGGACATTTCCAAATCTGTTTCTGTAACCTGGTGAGATAGGTCCTTCTTGAGGTCGTGGAAGCGATTGATCCGCGCCTGTTGCTTGGTAGCACGCGCTTGCGGTTGGCGACGCATCCAGGTCAATTCTTGCTTATAGAGTTGTTGCTTCTTGTGAAGAAGAGCCGCATCCCGTTCGTCCTGCTCAGCTTTTAAGCGGACATAATCCTGGTAGTTTCCTTGGTATTCGACTAGACCAGCACGGTCCAGTTCGAAAATACGAGTTGAAATATTGTCCAAGAAATAACGGTCATGGGTGATGAAAAGAACGGTTTTCTTAGAGTTCTTCAAGAAGTTGGTCAACCATTCGATGGTATCAATATCCAAATGGTTGGTCGGTTCGTCTAATAATAATAAGTCATGGTCTCCCAAGAGAACCTGTGCTAGCTGGACACGGCGACGCAGACCACCAGACAAACTCCCCACCCTAGCAGACAAATCCTGAATCCCCAGCTTGGTCAAGACTGTTTTGACTTGGCTTTCGATTTCCCAAGCATTGAGAGAGTCCATCTCCGCCATGACTTTTTCCAGTTTGGCTTGTTGGCTCTCATCGTACTGACTCGTCAACAACTCATACTGACGAATCAATTGGAGCTCTTTCACATCTTCTGACAAGACTGTATCAAGGACCGTCTTGCTATCATCAAATTGAGGTTCTTGGGTTAGATAACCAATCTTATAGTCATTCTTTGCAGAAAAAGGGGAACGATCTCCGTCATAGCCTGCACGACCCGACAAAACATCTAAGAGAGTTGTTTTCCCTGTCCCATTGACCCCGATTAGTCCAATTCGGTCTAAGTCATGAATGATAAACGAGATATCTTTAAAGACCGTCTTATCCCCGACGGACTTGGTTAGTTTTTCAACAATAAAATCGCTCATACTTCCCCCTTCTTAGCTTCAAGATAGTGGCTCAAAAAATCACCAATTGCTTGTTTGTCATTCTCTAATTCACCATCCACAATAGCCCATTCAATAGCAGAAAGCACTTGTCCTAGACCTGGACCTGGTTTTAAGCCATATTCCTTCATCAGCATCCCACCATTAACTACAATCTCATGCTTATCATGAATGGTCAATGAATCGTACAATTCTTCGATGGCTTGGAAATCAACAGCAAGACCTTTAGCCTGACGCAGTTCTTCAGATGATAAGAGAAGAGACTTGTCATAGCGGTAGACATCTCGTCGATTCAAGGATCCCATTAGACGCAACTGATAAATCTCAACCAATTGCTCCACCTTCTTAGCGAAGTCACGAGAGGTTTTCCATTTCTTGAAAAAAGCAGAGACCTTATTCTCATCTAAGGTTAAGAGTAAAGCGGCCCAAGCTTGCTCGGAACTCGTAAAGGTATAGTCCATGGACAGCTGGAACAGTTTCTCTAGTGATGATTGGCTATTTTGCAAGAGAGGTAGGTACTGATAGCTTTGGCTAGCAATCACACCCTCCAAACCCTTGCGCCAAAAAGGAGCTAAGAGTAGTTTATCCAGTTCAATAAAGACTCGCTCGACAGAGATTTTCTCCAGCAAGGGAGCGCAATCTGCCATAGCCTTAAAGGTTGCTTCCTCTAGATCAAATCCAAGACTGGCCTGAAAGCGAAAACCACGCATGATTCGAAGAGCATCTTCGTTAAAACGTTCTGTCGCTTCTCCGACTGCACGTAGGATACGAGTTTCCAAATCTTCCAGTCCATTGAAGAGATCAATGATTTCCCCTTCTTCACTCAAAGCAAAGGCATTGACAGTAAAATCACGGCGCTTGAGATCCTCTTCTAAGGAACGTACGAAAGTAACTGAACTGGGTCTTCGGAAATCGACATAGACATCCTCTGTCCGAAAGGTAGTGATTTCATATTCTCGATGATTCTCAAGGACTAAAACAGTCCCATGTTCAATCCCGACATCAATGGTCCGCTCGAAAATCGCCTTGGTTTCTTCTGGGTAGGATGAAGAAGCGATGTCTACATCGTGGATGGGACGACCTAAAATGGCATCTCTCACAGAGCCTCCGACGAAATAAGCTTCATATCCAGCTTTTCGAATCTTCTCTAATATTGGCAAAGCCTCCTGAAATTCAGAAGGCAGTTTTTTTAATCTCATAATAGATGTTCTAAACCATAGACAAGCTCATGACGCTTGACCACTTCTTTTACTCCTAGATTAACCCCTGTCATGAAGGACACCCGATCGTAGGAATCGTGGCGTAAGGTCAATCCTTCTCCTTGACTACCGAAAATTACTTCTTGGTGAGCTACCAGACCAGGCAAGCGAACCGAATGGATGTGCATGCCTTGATAGTTGGCACCACGAGCTCCAAGAAGACTTTCTTCTTCGTCCAGCGCTCCTTGCTCTAGTGGTTGACGGACCTGACTGATGAGTTCAGCCGTCTTCATAGCAGTCCCACTCGGTGCATCCTTTTTCTTATCATGGTGCAATTCGATAATCTCTACATTTGGGAAATACTTAGCAGCTTGGGCTGCAAATTGCATGAGCAAGACCGCCCCAATAGCAAAGTTGGGAGCAATTAAGCCACCAAGCCCCTTTTTACGAGACAATTCAACCAACTCAGTAATTTCTACAGCTGTAAATCCAGTTGTCCCAACTACAGGTGCCAGTCCATGCTCCAAAGCAAAACGGGTATGTTCATAAGCAACTTTAGGGATGGTGAAATCAATCCACACATCCGCATCCAGAGACAAAACCCCTTCCTTGTCATGAAAGACCGGAACACCTGCCAGGTCCTTTTCAGAAGCATGGGGATCAATCAAGCCAACTAGTTCAAGCTCAGGATCTTCTAACACCATGTGATAAGCCGCTTGGCCCATTCTCCCTTTAAAACCTGCAATCACTACTTTAATTGGCATCTTTTCTCCTTATACTTTCGGTACAAAGCTAATGGCAACACTATGGTTTCCTAGATGAGTCCCGATGACACTGCCAAAGGTCGCAAAAGGAATCTCACCTGCAAACCCATTATCGTATAGGAGATCACGGAGAGCCTCTGCCTTATCCAATGCATTCCCATGAATCACAATAATCTGGTAATCTCCATGAGAGGTCCCTTCTTTGACAATCTCAGCCAAGCGTTTAACAGCCTTTTTCTCTGTTCGAATCTTCTCAAAGACTTCAATCACCCCCTGATCGTTAAAATACAAGATCGGTTTGATACTGAGAAGATTACCCAGAATAGCAGCCCCATTAGAGAGACGACCACCTTTTACTAAATGGTTGAGGTCATCTACCATAATGTAAGCAGCTGTTCCATCAATTTGCATCTGGATATTGGCGAGAATCTCGTCAAAAGAACGTCCTTCTCCAGCCCACTTCAAGGCTTCCTCGGCCATCCAACCTAAAGGGGCACTGGTAATCTTAGAATCTGGAAAGGCAATGGTTAAATTCGGAAATTCCTCTTTCAGATACTGGATGTTCTGGTAAAAACCTGAAATTCCAGAAGAAAGAAAAATACCTAAGACATGGGTGTAGCCTTTAGTCTCTATCTGTGGCAACAACTCTTCCAGTTCTGCAATACTTGGCTGACTGGTTTTTGGAAGCTCAGATGAAACTTCCATCTTTTGATAAAATTCTTCAGCTGAAAGATTCTCACCTTCCACGTAAGAGACTCCATCGATGACGACAGGGATATCTAAGACAAATAAATCATCATGCCCGCGAACTTCTTCTGAAAGATAGGCCGAAGAATCTGTGATGACTGCTAATTTCATGTATTAAAACTCCAAATTAATACCCGGTAAATCAAGGGCAATTTCTGTCACTTCATAGGTCAAGCGATTGAGCATATTTAAGCAAGGACGAGCTAGTTCTTCTACTTCTTCTTTGCTAAAATCGCTTGGTTCATTGACTAAACGATTGTGGATGTGGTTGATCTGGGTGATTGTCCCACTAATGACAAATCCATCAAACACAATCATATAAGTCAAAATAACAATTAATGAGGTTGTATTAAATTCCGTATCACGCTGAATCAATTGAAAATTCACATCAACTTTTGTCTCAGGGGTTCCATTTTCTTTTTCCCATTCAAAGTTACGTGCATCATAATGATACTGGCTGACAAATTCTTTTTCACGTTGGATGTCCATACTAGTTCTCCTAAAAATAAGCGTTACGAAAATTATACCATAAACTGAAATAAGATGCTATTTTAGAACTACATCAAATAAATTTCTTTTATGTGACAGCATCGTCTGTTTTTACACTTCTTTGGCTAAATAAAAAGGTTGGAAAATTCCAATCTTTTTATTTTATATTATGTGACTTTCAGTCCGTCTCGCTCCGTTAGGTGCGAGACAAAAGAACCACCTGCTATGCGGGTGCGCATCGAAGGTTATACCAAAAAAACTCCAAACGCGATACAATTAAGGTGTTCAAGACAATTGTAAAGCGAAAGGAGAAAAATATGGCCCCAAAAGCACATAGTTTATCACACACAAAATGGATGTGTAAATATCATATTGTGTTCACCCCTAAGTATAGACGAAAAGTGATCTATAATCAATATCGAAGTAGTTTGGGAGGAATATTCCATCGATTATGTAGTTATAAAGGTGTTGAGACTATTGAAGGCCATTTAATGCCAGATCATGTTCATATGTTAGTGAGCATTCCACCTAGAATTAGCGTTGCAAGT
Organism: Streptococcus rubneri; assembly: GCF_004785935.1. Lineage (GTDB taxonomy): Bacteria > Bacillota > Bacilli > Lactobacillales > Streptococcaceae > Streptococcus > Streptococcus rubneri. Next base: position 600,005 of record NZ_SRRP01000001.1, read on the forward strand.
TTCATGGGATATTTAAAAGGGAAAAGCGCTCTAATGATGTTCGATAAACAAGCCAATTAGGGATAGTGCTAAGTAATACTCAAGCCTCTTTAAGAGGCAAGTGACGAGTCAAGAAGAGCAATAAGGCTTGAACAAAGTGAAAGCCAGCGTCTTTAGGCGCTGGCTGGTTATCTGGGCTTATAGCTCAGGTACAAACCACCCGTTTAACGGGTGGTCATGATTAGTTTTTAGGTTTGCGAAGCAATCCGAACAAGATACCACTTACGACTGCACCGATCAATACGAACAAGATGTAAAGAAGCGGATTTGAAGTAAGGGCAATAACGAAGATTCCTCCGTGAGGAGCCATCAGTTTCAAGCCTGCAAGACCAACAAGAGCACCTGTCAAAGCAGAACCTGCGATAAAACTTGGGATAGCACGAGCTGGGTCAGCTGCACCGAATGGAATGGCACCTTCTGTGATGAAGGAAAGACCCATGATAATGTTTGTCAAACCTGAATTGCGCTCTTCTTCTGTAAATTTGTCTTTGAACAAGACGGATGCTACAAAGACTGCCAATGGAGGAACCATACCAGCTGCCATAACTGCCGCCATAACGGTTGAACCACCACTAGTAAGGGCTGAAGCTGTCAACGTACTTGTACCAAATACATAAGCTGCTTTGTTGACTGGTCCACCCATATCGACAGCCATCATACCACCAACAAGGAGACCAAGAAGAACTGCCGAGCTACCTGACAAGCTAGTCAAGAAGTTGTTCAAAGAGGTATTGATCGCTGACATTGGAATGTTAATAAGGAACATCAAGAATCCTGTCAAACCAACACCAAGTAATGGCAAGAGAAGGATCGAGCGGATACCTTCGAGTGAACGTGGAAGACCTGCAAGTGCTTTGCGTAGGAAGAGAACGACTCCACCCGCAAGGAAACCACCTACCAAAGCTCCAAGGAAACCAGATGATACAGCGGCTGGCAATTCGCCTTTAGCAGCACCGAAAGCGATGTTACCAAATGCTGAACCTGAGCTCGCAATAGAACCAGCAACGAAACCTGCTACAAAACCAGGTTTTTCAGCGATGGAGAATCCGATGTACCCTGCAAGTACAGGAAGCATGAAGCCAAAGGCTGCACCACCGATTGTTTTAAATTGAGCTGCTAATTCATGGTATGAACCAAGTTGAGACAATTGATCTTGAGGCACCCCAAGAATTTGGTCAATCAAGAAGGCAAGGGCGATCAAGATACCACCACCGATAACGAATGGAAGCATTTGAGAAACCCCACTCATCAAATGTTTGTAGAAGGCTCCACCCAAGCTCAATTTTTCTTGACTTGCGCTAGCTTGTGAAGCATTTTCAGAGTGGAAGACATCTGCTTTGCCATCCAAGATGGTTTGGATCAATTCTTCTGTCTGACGGATACCGGCTGCGACTGGTTTAGAGATCAATTTTTTACCATCGAAACGAGCGGTTTCAACTGCTTTATCTGCCGCAATGATGACCCCTTCAGCTTTAGCGATTTCTTCAGCTGTCAAGCGGTTGCCGACACCAGATGCCCCGTTGGTTTCAACGCGGACCGTAACACCCATTTCTTCACCTTTTTTGATGAGGGCTTCTTCTGCCATGTAAGTGTGGGCGATACCTGTTGTACATGCTGTAACGGCAACGATGAGCGGTTTGTCAGATGAAGCTGCTTCTTTGACAGCTTCTGCTTTTTTCGCTTCTTCAGCTGCAGCTCCTTGCTCTTCTGCATCAAAGGCTACGATCACTTGATCAGGAGTGCTTGCTTGGCGAAGTTTGTCCGCAAATCCTGGTTTCATCAAGTACTTAGACAATTCAGCGAGGGCTGCCAAGTGAGTGTCGTTTGCTCCTTCTGGAGCTGCGATCATGAAGAACAAATCAGTCGGTTGGCCATCAAGTGATGCGTAGTCCACACCCTTGTTTGATTTTGCAAACAAGACCGTTGCTTCTTTGACTGCTTCATTTTTGCTGTGGGGCATGGCAATTCCGTCACCCAAACCAGTTGAAGTTTGTGCTTCACGGTTCATAATCCCAGTCTTGAAGGTTTCAAAATCTGTCACCACACCATTGTCAACGAGCGATTGGACCATCTCATTGATCACACCCTCTTTATCTGTTGCTTGGAGATCAAACAACATCACGTTTTTATTTAAAACGTCTTGAATTTTCATAGTTTTTCTACCTCTACCTTTTCATAAGTTTCTTTAATATAGTCAGCTGTCGCCAAATCATCTGAGAAGGTGGTTGCTGTGCCACAAGCCACACCCCATTTGAAGGCTTCGATGACATCTCCTGTCGTTGCAAGTTTCCCAGTGAAACCTGCCACCATGGAATCTCCTGCTCCAACAGAGTTCTTCACTTGACCTTTGATTGGTTTTGCGAAGTAAGTGCCACTTGGACTGACTAGAAGAGCACCATCACCCGCCATGGAAATGATGACGTTTTGTGCTCCTTTTTCCAAGATTTCTTTGGCATAACGCTCAATTTCTGGCAACTCTGTCAAGGTAACACCAAAAATATCTCCCAACTCATGGTTGTTTGGTTTGACCAATTGGGGATTGAACTCCAAGGAATCGATCAAGGTTTGCCCTTCAAAGTCGCAAACGACTTGTGCACCTGTCGCACGAGTTGTTGCGATCAATTGTTTGTAAACGGCATTTCCAAGTGAAGATGGGGCAGATCCTGCAAAGACTACCACATCATCTGCTGTTAAGCTGGATAGGATGCTGAGCAATTCTTGCAACTGAGCTTCCGTCACTTCTGGGCCGTTCCCATTAATCTCGGTTTCCTCATCGGCCTTGATCTTGACATTGATCCGGGTATCTTGGTCCACTGTCACAAAGTTGGTTGAAATAGCTTCGCTGGTCAGTACGTCTTCAATGAAGCGTCCTGTGAAACCACCGATAAATCCAGTCGCTGTGTTCTCGATATCGATACGCTTTAAGACACGACTGACATTGATTCCCTTACCACCGGCGAATTTATCTTCCGAAGCCATCCGATTGACCGCCCCTGTCTCTACATGATCGAGACGGACGATGTAATCAATCGCTGGATTTAATGTAACTGTATAAATCAAACCTCTATAACCTCCGTTTTTTCTTTTAATTTAGAAAGGATTTCCGTATCTGAAGCATTGGTAATGATGGTTGCTCGCTTTACTGGTGCCACCTTAACAAAAGAAGTCAAGCCAACCTTGGAAGAATCTAACAAGATATAAGTTTTCTTTGCATTTTCTAAGATAGCCCGTTTTACAGCCCCCTCTTCTAAATCAGGAGTACTGTAAAATTCAAAATCTACTCCATTCATTCCAAGAAAGGCCTTGTCAAAATTCAACTGACCAATTTGATTCAGAGCCATTCCCCCAATACTAGCATCGGTTGATGTTTTCACCATTCCTCCGATAACCACCGTTGGAATATCCCGCTCTACCAAGCTGGCTGCATGGTGAATGGAATTAGTCACTACCGTAACAGTTGGGTTTGCTAACTCTTTGACTAGCAGTTCAGTGGTTGTCCCTGAATCAATAAAAACCACTTCAAAATCTTGAATCAATTCAGCTGCTTTTTTTGCAATAGCTGATTTAGTTTGAATGTTTTTGATTGCTTTATCTTTGTTGCTTTCCTCCTCTTGGAGTGAGTGCAAGCTTTCTGCGCCACCGTGGACACGTCGCAATTTATTCTCCGACTCCAGCTCATCTAAATCGCGTCGAACCGTTGATTCAGATGTATTTAGCGTATGCACTAAGTCTTCTAGAGTGACAATTCTTTCCTTAATCACTTTTTCTAAAATGATTTGTTTGCGTTCAGATTTTAGCATACAACCTCCTTCCGATATCGATTACAGTCTCTATTATACGACATTAAATTCTTTTGTCAAGCTAAAACTATCAATTTCTTTCACTATCTATCAAATTATACAATGTTATACAAAAAAACCTGAATGTTGACAATTCAGGTTTTTTCTATTCTAGATTTAAGATTTTCTTTTTTTGCCCAATCCAAAGAATGATAGGATAGCAAGGAGGAATCCTGCAAGAGACCAATCATTAGACTTAGATCCTGTATTTGGAAGTTCCTTCAATTGCTCAGATTCTACTTCTTGTTTGTTTGAAGTTGGATCAGTTGCTTGTGTAGTGACTCCGACAAGAGATACTTGACCTTGATATGCAGGTTGTTCCTTTTCAACTGGTTCTGTCGCAAATCGAGAGCTTGCAAGAACTGCAGGGTCTACTCGAGATACTAGATCATCAAACTGTGCCTTCAAGCTAGTCGCTGTTTCCTGATAAGCCATAAAGGTTTCAAACTCTTTCTCTAGTTTATCCTTTTTGTCTTCGAGATTAGCCTTAGCAGTAGCCATTACTGCACGTGCTCGGATTAATAATTCTGGTGCATTTTTCAAAAGGTCTAACCGCTCTTTTGCAGCAGTTAAACGATCCTTAGCCTTTTGTAATTCTGCTTGGGCCGCTTGAACCTTAGCAAAGGTTTGTTTTTCTTGGTTTTGCAATTCTAACAAATGAGCTTGAGCAGATGCTAAAGCTTGGTTAGCTTTTTCTAATGCTTCTTCCTTAGGAGTCACAGAAGACAGGATGCGAGCTCGTGAAACAGCCAAGCTTTCTTCAGCTTCTGCTACTTGTGTAGTGGCTAGTTGTCTCTTAGCAAGAGCCTCTTGAACCTTTGTCTTAGCCTGATTGATGACTTGCTCATTATTTAAAACAGAATTCTTCACATCTTGAAGACGAGCAGAGAGAATATCAATCCGAGAAGCTTGGTTGGTCCGCTCTACACGAAGCGTTGCAATCTCATTCTCCAAAGCCTTCACATCGGCCGTTGTGGTCGATGCATTCGCCCCAGATCGGAGGCGTTGGGCTAATTCGGCAGTCGAGAATAGCTGACCACTGCTATTTAAGAAGGCCGCTTCTGAAATTTGATGAGCAGGATCATAGGCGACTGAAACCGAATTAAACTGGTTTCCCATCATTTGGACATAATGCCCAATTCTAGCAAATACATCTGCTCCAACCTTCATGTAAATCTGGTTAGCATCTAACTGAGTTTCATCTGTAGGCAGACCATATTGGGCCGCCACTCGTTGATAAAGATCTTTTTCACTGTACCAGAAAGCTGCTGCTTCTTGAGGAGTGAAGCCCCAAGCAACATTCTCATTTGCTTGGTACTTAAACATATGGGCCTCATTAGCAGCAAAATATTCTGCTTGAATCTGACTAGCAGGGAATTGATAAGGATCTACAAGTAAATCAGGTAAACCAGCTTGACGACGGTACTGGTTAATAGCATCTACAATTTCAAGCGCTCGCAAATTATTATCCAGCGTTACAGAGCTACCACCTGACAGCTGATCTTCCTCGCGACCTCGACGATAAAGAGCAAGGGCTTGGACGGCTTGAGGGTCACCACTATTAGCCCATTCCTGAAGAAGAGACTCATAAGTGGTTTGTTGGAGATTACCTGGACTGACAGCTGCTACCTCACGTGCAACATTCAAGGTGGCTTCTTTAGCAGCAATTTGGTTACTTAATTCAGTTACACGAGCTTGCGCATTACCCACTTCCACGTTCGCCTGGCTTAAAACCTCAGGAACTTTAGCCTGCTCAGCTTGCAAATTTGCAAGGACAGCTTGTGCATTTTCTAATTCAGCTTGAGCTTGTGCAACTACTGCACGCGCATTTGCTAAGACAGCTTCGTCATTATTGGTAGGTTGTTTAGCTTGATTCAACTCATTCTGAGCAACATCTACTAAGAGTTGTTGAGCAGCCACCTTATTTTCTTGTTCTTTAATCGCAGCTGTGAGTTGGTCTTCAGCTTCAGATGCTTGACGAACCTTGTCTTCTTCAATGGTCACCATCGCTTCTGCTACTTTGATGTCATTTTCAGCTCGAGCTATCGCATTAGGAGTTGCATCTTCAACGTTCGTCTCTGCTTCTTCCAGGCCTGTTTCAGCATTTTGAACATCCTCACGCGCTTGGTTAAACTCATCCTGCGCCTTGCTTAAGCTCTCTCTCTGTGAGTTCACTTGGCTCTCAGCCTCGACTACATGATCATTCAAATTTTCAACATCAGCGAGCGTTGGTTTGTTGCCAGAAATGCCAGTTGATTGATTGTCTTTATTTTCGTTTTGTACCAATTCCTCTGCGTGCGCCTTATGGCCAAGCATACCAGAAAACAGGGTCGTTGCTGCGACACCTGTTGTAAAGACAGATTTACCTAATTTTTTCCCCATTCTTATCACCCCCAAAACTTTTCCAGGTCCTTTTATCTAACCTTAAGCATATCACATTTTGAAAGCAATAACTAGTGTGATTGAAAAGAAATTTGATTACAATTTTATGACAAAAGAAAAAACAGTCGAAACTGCTACTCTTCTTGACGAATTTTCTCCAGAAGTTGCTCTTCTTCGACTGTTAATTCATAATGTTCTAATAGGTCTGGACGTCGCTCTAGTGTCTTTTTCAAACTCTGATAGAGACGCCATTGACGGATATTTTCATGGTGACCACTCATGAGGACATCTGGAACCGTCATCCCCCGGTATTCATAAGGCCGTGTGTATTGAGGATATTCTAGAAGACCAGACGAGAAACTATCATCCTGGTGGCTGGATTCTTTTCCAATCACCTCTGGAATCAAGCGGACTGTCGCATCAATCATGGTCATGGCAGCTAGCTCACCACCCGTCAGAACATAATCCCCCAGTGAAATCTCATCCGTTACCAAGGTCTTGATCCGCTCATCGTAGCCCTCATAATGACCGCAGATAAAGATCAATTCTTCTTCCTGAGCCAATTCTTCTGCATAAGCTTGGTCGAAGGTCCGACCAGCAGGGTCCAGTAAGATTACGCGCGGATTCTTTTTTTCGATGGCGTCAAAGGCATCGAAGATTGGCTGCGCTCGTAGAAGCATACCTTGCCCCCCACCATAGGGTTCATCATCCACGTGACGCGCCTTCTCTGCATTTTCGCGGAAATTATGGTAGGTAATCTCAAGGAGTCCCTTTTCACGCGCCTTTCCTACAATGGAGTGCTCCAAAGGCGAAAACATCTCTGGAAAGAGGGTTAAAATATCAATCTTCATCGTCTAACCCTTCTAAGATATCCACATCTACCCGGTTTCCTGGAATATCGATATTGAGCACCACTGGTGGGATATAAGGCAAGAGAAGATCACGTTTCCCTTTTCGTTTCACGACCCAGACATCATTGGCACCTGGTTGCAGGATTTCCTTGATCTGACCGATTAGCTGGTCATTTTCATAAACATCAAGGCCGATGATCTCATGGTAATAGAATTCGCCATCCTCCAAATCCGTCAAGTCTTCTTCCGCAACCTTTAGGCTAAAGCCCTTGAACTTTTCGATAGCATTGATATGGTACATATCCTTAAACTTGATGATATCAAAGTTCTTGTGCTTGCGGTGACTAGCAATGGTCACCGTTTGGACAAACTGATCCTTCTCATCAAAGAGAGCCAACTCTGCTCCTTTTTTAAAACGCTCTTCCGCAAAGTCTGTCACAGATAGGACCCGCATCTCTCCTTGTAAGCCTTGGGTATTGACAATTTTCCCAACGTTAAAATAATTCATGATTTCTCCAGTGTAGTTTATTCACTCTATTTTATCACGTTCATAGGATTTTCTCAAATGCTCTTTTCTGCTAGAAACTGCTCTAAATCCTTCTTGTGCTGGTATTTGACAGCTGCTGTTTTATCCTTTTCAAAGATGGTTTTAGTGAGGTGGATGTCATTGATAGCTGCGATGGCGACTGTATAGTGAATGATATCAGCTAGTTCTTTAGCTAATTCCTCATTTGAGTCCTGAACCCCTTCTTTTCGTCCAGAACGCCCATTTAAGACCTCGGCCACTTCCCCAACCTCTTCGACAAGCTTGATAAACAGCCCCTCTTCTGTCCGAGTATTCTGGTAATGTTCTTTTAAATAGGCTTGTAATTGATGAATAGTGACTTCATTCATTTCTTCTCCTTAGAACAAAAAAAACGGGACAGAGTCCCGCCTTTTATTTTTCGTCAATAATGATTCTTACTTTTTTATCTTCAGTTGGGACAGAGTAGACAATCGTTCTTATCGCAGAAATCGTGCGACCTTTCCGACCAATCACTCGACCAACATCGCTAGGATCAAGGTCAAGGTGGTACTCCAAGAATTCAGGAGTATCTTCGATCTTGATGGTTAAGGCATCCGGTTGTGAAATCAAGGGTTTCACAATTGCAATAATAAGATTTTCAATCGTATCCATACATCAACCTACTTTATGATTATTTTGAGAATTTAGAATCGTGGAATTTCTTCAATACACCTTCTTTTGAAAGGATGTTGCGAACTGTATCTGAAGGTTGAGCTCCATCAGCCAACCATGCAAGAACGCGGTCTTCTTTCAAAGTTACTTGGTTTTCTTCAACAAGTGGATTGTAAGTTCCAACTGTTTCGATGAAACGACCATCACGTGGTGAACGTGAATCTGCTACGTTGATACGGTAGTAAGGTTTTTTCTTAGAACCCATACGAGTCAAACGAATTTTAACTGCCATTTTTATAAGTCTCTTTTCTATATTTTAATTTTCGGTGAAATAGACAAGCTATTTAGCACATGATCTATTATAACACATTTTATAGACCTGTCAAGAAAAAAACTTGACACTATTAAAAATTTTTTAATCGATCTCAAAGTAATAAGATTCTTCATCTTTGGAATCCGATTCAATCACATAGTTCCCAGGAGGAAGACCGGATACATCCAAGTGCTTCCCTTCAAATTCTTTGGCGAGGGAAGTCACTGTAACGGTAAAGGAAAACCCCTTAATTTGGCGGTAGGTAGCATAATCCAAGGTCAGAATCCCTCGAAGATCCGTTTCTCCAGCTTTCTCGGCAGCTAGCAAGTCTCTTGCTAACTGATCTTCAAAATCAGGATTTTGAATTGGTAACTGGAGACGAATCTCGCTTACCTCGAGGCCCTGTTGATGGAATCTCTCTTTTATCTCTTGCTTTAATTGTTTAAATCCTTGAGATTCCGTAAAGGCTCTTTCGAAGAACGGAGCTACTAACCAACTGTTGTAATGTTGAGCTAGTTCTTCAGCCGTGTCATAATTTCTCCCAATTTCTTCTTTGGATAGGAGGCTTGCATAAAGAAAATCAAACTGAACCGTCTTACCCTCAACTCCTTCTTGATATCTAAAAGCATATTTGGTCGACAGACCATGGAATTCAGCTGCTTTAAAATGTAGGTCTCCTTTAAATCCAGCTTCCTGATAAAAGCCAGAAATTTGCTCTTGGATTTTCTTTTCTTCTTGATTGATAAGAAAGAAGAAAAAACAAGTCAAGAGTGTGACCGCTATGAAGAATGCAAGAAGCAGATAAAAAAACCATTTTTTAATGTTGAATGGTATTGTCTTAAATATATTCATGCATTTATGATACCAAAAAACTAGCCCGAGAGCTAGTTTGAAATAAATCTTTACTTAAGGATAGCCAGTAATTCTTGATAGTCAGAAACAACATAAGTCGGCACTGCTGGGCTGGTATTTTCTTTGTAATCCGGATTGTACCAGACGGTATCAATCCCCGCAGCATTCCCTCCGGCGATATCGGCCGTCAGAGAATCCCCAATCATGAGAGCTTGCTCCTTGGTAAAACCTGGAATCAGGTTACTAATCTTTTCATAAAAGGCCACTTCCGGTTTTTGAGTTCCTAATTGTTCAGAAATGAAGATATCTTTGAAATAAGGGGTGATGGAAGATTGCTTCAAACGCCCTTGCTGAATAGCGGTAACGCCGTTGGTAGCACCGTAGAGCTGGTAACCTCTTTCTACCAACTTGGCTAACATGTCTTCCGCTCCTGGGAAACTCTGTCCCTGTTGACTAATGTAGTCCTGGTAACGCAAAGCCATTTCTTCACCATCTACTTGTCTTCCAAAATGGGCAAAGGCGATGGCAAACCGGCTATTAATCAAATCTTTTTTACTAATCTTCTTTTGCTCCAAATCCTTCCAAAGCCCTTGATTCAAGGGCTTGTAGTAATCCTTAAAGGCTTGAATCTCTTGAACCCCCTGATCCTGGAAAAATTGCGTTAAGGCCACTTCCTCTGCTGTGTCAAAATCTAACAAGGTGTGATCTAGGTCAAAAAGTAAAAATTTATAGACTTTTAATCCCCAAATATCTTCAAAAAATTTTTCAATACTGTCAGTTCTTACAGCTAGATTTGATTCTGTAAAAAAGTTTTTCACATTTCCTAAAGATAGAGATCTTTGTTGATTGTTTTTCTTCTCTAAAACAGTTATATTTTTATACTTGTCTATCTCTAACAGTTTGAAGTAAGGATATAAAAAATTATGTTTAAATTTACCTTTCTTCGTTACAAATATCGTTAGATTATTATTAGTTAATTGAGAATATTTTATCGAATAAGTTAGTAAACAAATTAACCAAATTTGACTTGGCAAAACGGTTTTAAAATTAAAGAATGATTTTATTTTAGAACTGATTTTGTACTCAAATCCATGCTCATCTTTGTACCAGTATTTCTCGTTTTCCGAAGCGTAAGGAAAAACTTCTAATAAAGCGTACGGTGTATATTCTTCATTACTAGAAATCAAATTATAATGTTTTTCTCTTAATTCTTTATGCTTTATTTTATCCATTCTTGCATAAAATAAACCACCTTTTAAAGGCTCACCATTATCTAATTTAATATAATAGTCATTAATCAATGGTTTTCTGTAACTATCAAAAGGATTATCATAAATTTGTTCAATATTATCATATGGAGCATGTTCTAAAGAATTCATTTTAGGATTGATACCTATTATTATCACTTTTGGATTATTGAAATTGCCATCAAATGCATGTTCGAAATTTTCAAATCTATTATTTATTACTATACTTGCATTAGAATTAGATAACCTATTTATATTGTCATTTAACAAAGGAGTTAATATTTTACTATCCGTAGGGGCAAGAGTTTTAAAATGATTACTAACATTATCTTTGTCATTCCAAGGATTTTTTTCTAATAATTTACACTTAATTTTTTCCAAATCTATTGGTTTAGACGAATTTACTAAACTATCAAAAATCTCTAAATAAGTATCATAGTATTCATTAGAATCTTTAATATTAAATAACTTCTTATATTTTCCTTCTAGTATTTTACACATAATAAAACTCCCTTGTTTTATAAATGGTTTAACTTCTCTATAGTATGTTATTTTGTTAATTCAAAACTTATTGTAATATAATTTTGAAAATATAAAAATACTACAAACGGTCCTTCAATTTTTCAACAAAGAGATAGGCTGCTGGGCAGGTAAGAGTATTCTTGATAGTCAGATGGTTGATCTGGTAAATCTTCTTACGATCGGTGTGTGGAAATTCCCGACAAGCCTTAGGGCGAACATCATAGATGGAGCAAAGATTATCTCCACCAAGGAAAGGACAGGGCATGGCTTTGAAAACCTTGTCTCCATCTTCATCGACTTGAAGAAATTCAGCCTCAAAGGCGGGAAGCTTCATTTTGAAATATTTAGCAATGCGCGTGATATCGGCTTCCTTAAAATTAGGTCCTAGCGTCTTACAACAATTGGCACAAGCTAAACAGTCAATTTCTTGAAAAACTTCATCATGGATTTCAAGTGCTATCTTATCCAAATTTTTAGGAGCCTTCTTTTTTAAAGTGGCTAAGAATTTGCGATGCTCCTTTTGCTTTTGTAGGGCTAATTGATGGTATTTTTCAAGGTCAATTTCTTGGGTCATAAACTACTTTCTATTTGCTAAACAGATAAAAGCATTATACCATACTCAATCAAAAAAGAAATCTGCTAACTGTGCAGATCTCTTGAAAATATAATTAAAGAGCCGAACCTTTTTTATCTAAACTCCATGTTTCTTCGACATATGGAATAATAGTCCCCAAAGTCTCTTTGTCACCTTCAAAAGCAATCAAATAGATCTTTTCTCCACTTTGAAAGACCCAAGTGATAACATACTGTCCCGATTTCATTATAACGTTTAATTGGTAGGCTTCATTACCAGAAACAGTTGTTTTCGCCCCCCATAATTTTTCAACATCCTGACTATCCTGCCAATGGGAAGCGAGTCGATTGGCAACGAGATTAGCAGTAAAGGTTTCACCAGGCCCAAGCTTTGCCTTCTCTTCCGTTAAGGCATTTAAGGTGATAATGTTGTACCCACTTCCATCCGTGTATTGGATATCATCCCCACCATTAACATCACGAAATCTAATCCAATTACTAGGAATATCAATGTAACCATAGTCAGAAGATCCTACTCGTTGGGTAGTTCCAGTCACTTTTCCCTCAGAGGAAGACTGAGATTTTTCATTAGAAGATTCCTCTTCACTAGAAGAACTGCTCAACGTTTTTTTAACCTTGTTGGAACTGGACGATGTCCCAGAAGATTGTTGAGAGTTCCTCTTACTTGGATTTATACAAGCTACAAGAGAAAAAATTGATAAGGCAGTTACCGTGCACAAAACTAATCTTTTTTTCATTCTCATTCTCCACTTCTACTGTTATCTACTACTAGTCTACCACCTTTTTTCTCAATTTAAAAGAGGCTTTTGTCAAGGCTGATACTAGTGCCAAAAAAAACGCCCAAAAAGGGCGTTACAGTTCACTTACTAATAAGAGTTTATGCCTATTCTTCATCCATTGATAATACAGACAAGAAGGCTTCCTGTGGAACTTCAACAGATCCAATAGCCTTCATCCGTTTCTTACCAGCTTTTTGTTTTTCAAGAAGCTTGCGTTTCCGTGAGACGTCCCCACCATAACACTTGGCCAAGACGTTCTTACGAAGGGCCTTGATATCTGTACGGGCCACAATCTTATGACCGATGGCAGCTTGGATAGGCACTTCAAACTGTTGACGAGGGATAATCTTCTTAAGTTTCTCAACGATTAATTTACCACGTTCATAAGCAAAGTCCTTGTGAACGATAAAGCTGAGAGCATCGACAGTATCCCCGTTGAGGAGAATATCCATTTTAACCAGTTTAGAAGGTCGGTATTCAGACAACTCATAGTCAAAGCTTGCATAGCCACGAGTCGAAGATTTCAATTTATCAAAGAAATCGAAGACAATTTCCGCCAGTGGGATTTGATAGATGACATTGACACGATTCTCATCGATGTAATCCATGGTCACAAAATCCCCACGTTTGCGTTGGGCCAATTCCATGACAGCTCCGACAAACTCTTGTGGCACCATGATTTGCGCTTTGACATAAGGTTCTTCGATTGAAGCGATCTTGGTTGGATCTGGGAACTCAGAAGGGTTTGACACATCCAGTGCTTCGCCATCAGTCAAATTGACCTTGTAGATTACAGATGGCGCCGTCATGATTAAGTCAATATTGAACTCACGTTCCAAGCGCTCTTGGATAACATCCATGTGCAGAAGCCCCAAGAAACCACAACGGAAACCAAAACCAAGGGCTTGAGAAGTTTCCGGTTCAAATTGAAGACTAGCGTCATTCAATTGCAACTTCTCCAGAGCTTCCCGAAGATCGTTGTATTTGTTGGATTCGATTGGATAAAGACCTGCAAAGACCATTGGATTCATTTGTTTGTATCCATGAAGAGGCTCAGCTGCTGGATTGGTCGCTAAGGTCACAGTGTCCCCGACACGAGTATCTGCAACCGTCTTGATAGAGGCTGCAATATAACCAACGTCTCCGGTCGCAAGGAAATCACGACCAACCGCTTTAGGAGTGAAGATCCCCACCTCTGTGACATCAAAGGTCTTACCATTACTCATCAACTGGATGGTATCGCCTGGCTTCACCATACCATTGACCACCCGAACTTGGAGAATGACTCCACGATATGGGTCGTATACCGAGTCAAAAATCAAAGCTTGCAAAGGAGCTGCAACATCCCCTGTAGGAGCAGGGACTTTCTCAACGATCTGCTCCAAAATCTCTTCAATCCCGATACCAGCCTTGGCAGAAGCTAAGACTGCCTCGCTAGCATCCAGACCAATGACATCTTCCACTTCTGTCCGCACACGCTCCGGATCAGCGGCTGGTAAGTCAATCTTATTAATAACTGGAAGGATCTCCAAGTCATTATCCAAAGCAAGATAGACATTTGCTAGTGTTTGCGCTTCAATCCCTTGAGCCGCATCGACTACGAGAATGGCACCCTCACAGGCGGCAAGCGAACGAGAAACCTCGTAAGTAAAGTCCACGTGACCCGGTGTGTCAATCAAGTGGAAAATGTAAGTTTCTCCGTCTTTTGCTGTATAGTTCAACTCGATAGCATTGAGCTTGATGGTAATCCCGCGTTCCCGTTCCAGATCCATACTGTCCAAAAGCTGGGCTTGCATTTCCCGACTAGAGACCGTCTCAGTTTTTTCTAAAATCCGATCGGCCAGGGTAGATTTACCGTGGTCGATATGGGCAATAATAGAAAAGTTACGGATCTTCTCCTGACGTTTCTTTAATTCTTCTAAATTCATTTCTTCTTCCTTATAAAACTGTTCAGTATATTATAACAAAAAGCCATGAGCTTGGCTAGTTTAAAGGAATAAAATCCCTAATAATACGTTTTAATTCAAAATCAATTTTTTCTTCATTTATCACTAGTTTCTATTTACTTTTTCGATTTAATTCATTATAATAGAAGGTGACAAAAAAAGGAGGTGAGTCTCTTGGCAAGAGGACGAGGAAAAGCAAGCCCACAAGACAAAGAAGCCTTGCGCATTATTTCTGAAAAAATTAGAGAACTACTAAAAGTTCAAAACAAAAAACAAGTCGATTTATCTCGTACAACTGGTATTCCTGCTAGTACCTTAACTGGCTATGTGAAAGGGACTTCCCTTCCTGTTAGTGAGAACCTTGAAAAGATTGCTAGTTTCTTTGAAATTCCCTTATCAGACCTAGACCCTCGTTATGGTAAGTCGGATGCCTTAGAGGATTCCAAGATAGAATTTATCTACAAACAACTAGACGAAGATTTTCAAGATACACTTTTAGAAGAAGCCAATCGCTTGTTAGTATTGCAGTCAGAGCGAAAACGAATTGAGAAGAAATACACTCCTTATACTGTGTTTGATAGCTATGCTGCTAGTCAAAGCGCTAGCAAGGGAGATTTAGTTTGGTTTGATCAAAAATTGTCTTACGATTTAGCTCTATGGATTCATACGGATTCCCTTGAACCAAAATATCCAAAGGGTTCCGTAGCATTGATTAAGCAAACTTTCTATGATACTGCTGGTGCTATTTACGCCATTGAGTATGATGGCCAAACTCTCATTAAGCGAGTCTTTCGAGAAGCTCAAGGGATTCGTCTGGTTTCTCTTAACAAAAAGTATAGCGACAAGGTTATTCCTCTAGACGAAGAACCACGTGTTATTGGAAAGGTGATTGCATCCTTTCTACCGGCTAGAGAGGAGGATCTATGATTCAGTTAATAGCCATTGATTTGGATGGTACACTTCTTTCTCCTGATAAAACTATCAGCCCTGCTAATAAACAAGCTCTATTAGATGCAGAGGCAGCTGGCGTACATGTTGTCATTTGTACCGGACGCCCTCTATCTGGGGTCCGTCCGATTTTTGAGGAGATCGGTTTTAAAAGTGACCACTCCTACTCAGTGATCAATAACGGTTGTACAACTGTAAAATCTTTGGATTGGTCTGTTATCAGTTATGATGCCTTATCTGAAGAAGATTTGGTTTATCTCGATCAACTGACGCAGGAGATTCATCCTCAATTAAGTTTATTTGATTTAAATCGCTATATTATTTTGAATCAGGAACCTTCCGAAATAGCCAAAATGGATGCCGGTATTGTTTCTACAGTACCCGTACCACTTGGCTTAGAAGAAGTCCTTGAGGCCCAACCAATTTTCCAAGGGATGTTTATTGATCAGAAAGAGCAAATTGATGCCTTCCAAGATACCTATGAAGAAGCATTAACCCAACGCTTCCATACCATTCGCTCTCAGCCTATTCTCTTTGAAATTCTTCCAAAAGATGTCAACAAAGCTACTGGTTTAAAAGCTCTTGCGGACCACCTGGGTATTCCTAGAGAGCAAGTCATGGCTATTGGCGATGAGAACAATGATATTGAAATGATTGAGTACGCAGGTCTTGGAGTCGCGATGGGCAACGCAGCTAACCATATTAAGGAATTGGCAGATGTCACGACTACTACTAATGCTGAAGATGGTGTCGCTACTGCAATTAGACGCTACGTCTTGACTAATCAAAACTAGAAAAGGAAAACTAATGAAATACCCTACATTATTGGAAAGATTTTTAACCTATGTCAGAGTCAACACTCGTTCTGACGAGACTTCAACAACAACTCCTAGTACTCCATCCCAAGTCGAATTTGCAAAGAATGTACTGATTCCTGAAATGGAAAGAGTTGGACTGCATAATATTTATTATCTTCCAAATGGTTTTGCTATTGGAACTTTACCAGCTAATGACCCAAGTCTCACACGAAAGATTGGCTTTATCTCACATATGGATACGGCTGACTTCAATGCTGAGAATATCAGTCCTCAAGTCATTGAAAACTATGATGGTGGTACCATTGCTCTTGGTGATTCTGGTTATTCACTAGACCCTGCTGACTTTGCTAACCTCCACAACTACAAGGGACAGACCTTGATCACTACTGACGGTACGACCCTTCTTGGTGCAGATGACAAATCAGGGATTGCTGAGATTATGACAGCCATTGAATACTTGACAGCACACCCTGAAATCAAACACTGTGAAATCCGAGTAGGTTTTGGTCCAGATGAAGAAATTGGTGTCGGAGCAGATAAGTTTGATGCAGAAGACTTCGATGTGGACTTCGCTTATACAGTGGACGGTGGTCCTCTTGGTGAATTGCAATACGAAACCTTCTCCGCTGCAGGTGCTGAAATCATCTTCAAAGGACGTAATGTTCACCCAGGAACTGCTAAGAATCAAATGGTCAATGCTCTTCAGTTAGCAATTGACTTCCACAATCAACTCCCTGAAGAAGACCGCCCAGAAAAAACAGATGGCTACCAAGGCTTCTTCCATTTGATGAATATCGATGGGACTGTTGAGGAAGCGCATGCTAGTTACATCATTCGTGACTTTGAGTCAGAAAACTTTGAAGCTCGTAAAACCATGATGGAAGACATCGCAAGCAAGATGAACCAAGAACTTGGTGCCGAACGTGTCCTTTTAAATCTCAAAGACCAGTACTACAACATGAAACAGGTCATCGAGAAAGATATGACACCTGTCAATTTGGCTAAGGAAGTTATGGAAGATCTAGGCATTACTCCTATTATTGAACCAATCCGCGGTGGTACAGACGGTTCTAAGATTTCCTTTATGGGAATCCCTACTCCAAACCTCTTCGCTGGTGGCGAAAATATGCACGGTCGCTTTGAGTATGTGAGCCTTCAAACCATGGAACGTGCAGTTGATACCATCATCGGTATTGTTAGCCACGTATAAATTAACTATGTTTTATCATCACAAAATGCTTCGGTACAATTGTACTGAAGCATTTTTGTTTGTTTTATTTGATAACCTCAACTTGGGCAAACTGAGCATCGATTTGAGTTTGATAGCTTTCATAGATAGAGATGGGGATTCGTAAGCAGGTCTTTGTCTCATGGGCAACGAAGGGACGGCTACTGATAAGAGCTACTTTTCTTCCAGATTCTTTTACTAGTCTTAGACGCTTGAGGATTTTGAGAATTACTCTTGAATCTGCTGGGTCTCCTTGGTCAACCAAGAGGATCCATTCCTTCCAATCTGGCGCTTCATCTTCCCCACTTACAGAGGTAAAATAAGAGACAGTTTCACCAGTTTTTTCAAAGCCGGCTGACAAGTCCAAGGGATGAAATTTTAAGGATTGAGTCTCGACGGGCCTTGTTTCCTGTTCAAATAAATAGATATTATAGAGGAATTGCAAATAGAAAGGATCCATCCGACTCAAGTCACAAACTTCCTCCATTTCAAATCCTCTATGTAGAGCTTCTAAAATAGATGAAAATCTGTAGGGCATCCGTTTAGCAATCCGTTGAATCAATTCATCGTCAGAAACATCTTTTAGAATATTCTTAGGCCATTGGTCCGAACCAAAATTTTCAACAGCTTGTTGATAGGCTTCTTCTAGACTAGTCCCAAACCCATAGAGAGCACCGATTGAGTTAATCTGAGTATTGAGGACCCTTGAAACTTTCTCTATTGGAAAGACAGGGAGTTTAAAGAAAATTCGGTCAAGACTCGGTTCAAACAGGGCGGTAAGACCTTTCATCGTCGGGTGAGGAAGATCCAAAAGGTGGTCGCCTAATTTTAAGCATAAGGCTTGGTGATAAAGGGAATAACCTAAGGCCATGGACATGGACGAAAAAGAATCAGAGGCAAATGGATTGACCTCAAGGATATAAAATTGGTAACTCTTTGGGTCCAAGGCAAACTTGATGGAGGTCGCTCCAACCAATCGTAAATGGCGCACAATTGATAAAGCTGCCTCCCGCAAGGTTTGATGCTCTGTATCTGTCAGTGTCAGACTAGGGATGACTTGATAGGAATCACTGGAATGGATCCCCACCGGGTCTACACTCTCAATATTTCCCGCAAGATAATAATTATCCTGTCGATCTCGGACTACGACGTATTCCAACTCCTTGAAACCAACTGTCGAGAACTCCAACAAACACTGACCTTGTGGCGATACTTCTAGCCCATTTTCGACAGCCTCACATAAATCATCCAAGTTATTAGCTATTCGACGCCCTTGCCCATGCTTACTGGCAAGTGGCCAAACAACAATAGGAAATTGAATCTGCTCCGAAAACTCAATGGCCTCTCTGACTGTCGAAACCAAGGAAGAGGAAGGAACTTGATAACCCAAGTCCTGTAAAAATGTCTTTTGGTCTGCCTGATGGTAAAAGGCTCTGTACTGCCTAAGCGAAGTTCCTAGAATACGGATCTTATGCACCTTAAGAAACCCAATTTCCTCCAATCGGAATAATAAGCCAAGGAGTTGCTTGTCCGCAAAAGACAGTAGTAAGTTTCTTGTATTTGTCGCTAGAAGGGCTTCTTTTAGACTATCCAACTTTAAACGAATAACTGAAACAGCATCTCCAGCTTCTTTGGTAATCTCGTTCTCATCTCCACAATAGAGGATTTCTGTTTGGTAGCCACGTTCTTTTAATAAGGGACAAGAAGTGAGTGCTCCAAGCAAACTGACATCATTGAAGGATTCTGCACACAAAAGTGTTACTTGATTCATGACCATAACTCCTCCCTTCTTTCGTCTAATTTACTTTCAATCAGATCCATAAATTCATCATAGAAATAGAGACTTTCTCTTGGTCCTGGACTGGACTCAATATGATAGAGGACACCAATCAAGGGAAGATAGCGGTGACGAAAAGCCTCGATAGAGTGATCATGAAGCTCCTCATGGGTAATCAGAAAATCACGTGGAAGGGTATCGCGTTCAATGTTGTACTGGTGATTCTGGCTAGTAATTTCGACCTTCCCAGTAGCAACCTCTTTTACTGGAATGTTGAGTCCTCGATGAGGCCTTTTTAGGTTGTTGAGGCTGCCTCCGTGGGCAAGGGCCAGTAATTCTGCCCCCAAGCCGATCCCCATAATAGGTATATGAGGATCAATTTTAGCAATGACCTGGTAAATACTATCAATATGATGGGGATTCCCTGGACCACTGGATAGGATGATCCCATCTGGCTGGAGATCCTTTAATTCTTTCAATTTAATCGAATAAGGAACGACCGTTACATTACACCCTCTCGCGATTAATTGACGCAAAACCGAATGACGCAAGCCCAGATCGATCAAGACAATACTCTTACCAAATCCTGGTGCTGCATAAGGGGTTTTGGTAGACACTTGACGAACCTGGTCAAAAGGCAAGACGGTTGCCCGAAGTTGATCTAGGATATGCTCAATCGCATCCCCTTCATTAACCACTGTTGCCTTGATACTTCCATGTTCTGAAACAATTTTAGCCAGTTTTCTGGTATCAACCCCTTGAATCCCTGGAATATTGTGTTTCTTCAGATAGGCATCCAAGGACAGCTGTATGCGCCAATTACTGGGATGGCTAGCTAATTGGTTCACTACCACAGCTAGACACCCTGGAAAAATCGATTCGTAATCATCTCGATTGATTCCTGTTGTTCCAATAACTGGAAAAGTAAAGGCTAATATTTGACCCTTATAGGATTGATCGGTAATCAATTCTTGATAACCCGTCATGGCAGAATTTAAGACCAATTCCCCACTGACATAGGTATCAGCTCCAAAACCAGTTCCTTCAAAAACCGTCCCATCTTCTAATACTAAGAGACGTTTTACCATAAACTCTCCTTACAGACTCCAAAAAGAAAAGTGAGAAAAGACCACCTTTTGTAGACTCTCTCACTTCTCCTTTCTATTTTCTAACTCTATTATTTCCGTCCAGCTAAAACCGCTTCGATGATAGCCATGCGGACAAAGACACCGTTGGTCATTTGCTCCACAATGCGTGATTTAGGAGCTTCTACCAAGTGGTCAGCAATCTCCACATCACGGTTTACTGGAGCTGGGTGCATTAAGATAGCTGTATCTTTCATACGATCATAGCGTTCTTGTGTCAAGCCATGCAAACGATGGTAGTTTTCTTTTGAGAAGAGTGATTCGTAGTCATGACGTTCGTGTTGCACACGGAGGAACATCATAACATCGACCTCTTCAATGACTTCATCAATCGTCACAAAGGTTCCATATTCTTCGAACTCCGCACTTCTCCACTCGTCTGGACCAGCAAAGTAGAGGGTTGCGCCCAAGCGTTTCAAGATTTGCATATTGGATTTTGCAACCCGTGAGTGATCCAAGTCACCAGCGATACAAACTTTGAGTCCGTCAAAGTGACCAAACTCTTGATAGATGGTCATCAAGTCTAGTAAACTTTGGCTTGGGTGTTGACCAGACCCATCTCCCCCGTTAACAATAGAGGCTGTGATGGTTGGACTTTCAATCAATTGCTTGTAGTAGTCTACTTCTGGGTGACGGATGACGCAGATATCTACTCCGAGAGCTGACATGGTCAAAATCGTATCATAGAGAGTTTCACCCTTGTTTACAGAGCTCGTTTTCACATCAAAGTCAAGGAGATCACAACCCAATTTCAACTCAGCCACTTCAAATGCTTTGTGCGTACGTGTTGACGACTCAAAGAAGAGGTTGGCCACGATATGTTGCTCGTCATAATGAGCTTTTGCTCCATTTTTAAATTCAATCCCACGCTTAATCAAAGCCATAACTTCTTCGTTTGATAAAGCTTCCATTGAGACAAGGTTTTTAAGTGCGATTTGATTTGTAGACATGTTGTAACTCCATTCCAAAGATATGCATATGTGAAAACGATACAGGAAGCTCCCTCAGTCGCTCCTGTATATAGCGACGATTTGAAAACTACCTTATTCACTCACCTCGATCAAGATGCGATCTTGACCATCTAGCTCAGTCATTTCGACAATGATTTCCTCTGATCGACTTGTTGGAATGTTCTTTCCAACATAATCTGGTCGGATCGGCAATTCTCTATGACCACGATCCACTAGGACAGCCAGGCTAACACGCGATGGGCGTCCGCGACTGACAAGATTATCGATGGCTGCTCGAATAGTCCGACCTGTATAAAGGACATCATCAATCAGGATGACATCTTTGCCAGTAATATCTACTGGTAAAACGGTTGAATCTTCTGTTACTTTAATATCATCACGGAAAGGCTTGGTATCCAATTCACAGACTGGAACTTCTATTTGTTCTAGTTGTGCTAACCGTTCTTTGATGCGATTGGCAATGAATACGCCACGAGTTTTGATCCCTACCAAAACAATTTGGCTCAGATCCTTATTCCGTTCGATGATTTCATAGGTGATGCGAGTAATAGCCCGCTTCATGGTCAGATCATCAACGACTTCTTTGATCTTCATTTTTTCCTCCTAATTGATAGAAAAAAGCCTCCCTTTATCAAGGAGGCTTCAGAAAAATACTAAGAGATAAGACCTAGAACGCATCTAGTTCACCCCTTATTTTGATCAGACTCCTTGCCTGCCTCACGGGACAGGATTAAAGGACTATTTAATTATCCATACTATATCACAGTTTATAGTGGGATGCAAGAAAAAACTTATTTTTTTCTACTAATGTTCGGATTTTTATCAACAAATCTTCTCTTTAATAATGATCTGTTCCTTTTTTACCAATCCTCTTCAGGGCAAACAGGCCACATCCAGCTAGTAAATAAGCGACAAAAATGATCGTCGCCATCTTAGCGACATAGAGCCAGCCAAAACGATTGACATTGATAAAGAAATAAGGGAAAGGACTGTCTTTAGCGCCAGGTACTGGCCATTTAAGGACCAAACCGTTGAGAAGAGCAAAGACCATATAGAGCAAAGGAAGCAAGGTCCAAGCTAACGGATCCGACTTACGGTACTGTTTGGGTTTATCAATGACCAGGGTATCAAAGAAGAACATCAAAGGAACAATGTAATGACAGAGGAAGTTTTCCAAACGGTAAAACTTCTCAGGTGTCGCGATTGGTGCTAGCATAAAGTGGTAGATGACACAGGTGATCATGATAGACATGGTGATACCACCCTTCAAGCGAAGATAACCCTGGGTCTGGGTCGAACGACCACGAAGCATGCGCCAAACCATATCTCCCATGAAGAACATGACCAACATATTAGACAAAATGGTGTAATAAAGCATCATCCCAAAGCCACCATGCTTAGTGAGTTGCAGATAAACACCGATGACACTTAAGATAAACAATAGAAAACGATAACTAAACAATAGTTTGAATTTCATAGTATTCTCCTGAAAGAAAAGGGCTAAGCCCTTCTTCTTATTCTTAAATCTTCTTCACAAATTCTGATTTGAGTTTCATTGCGCCAAATCCATCAATCTTACAATCAATGTTGTGGTCGCCTTCAACAATGCGAATGTTTTTCACGCGCGTTCCTTGTTTCAAATCTTTTGGTGCGCCCTTGACTTTCAAGTCTTTGATTAAGGTGACGGTATCCCCATCAGCCAATTTGTTTCCATTGGCATCAATCGCAACGACACCATCTTCTTCAACGACTTCAGCTGGGTTCCATTCATAAGCACACTCTGGACAGACCAAGAGGGCACCATCTTCATAGACATATTCAGAATGACATTTTGGACAGTTTGGTAAGTTATTCATTTTAATCTCCTTAGCAAAATTAACTCCCATAGTATACCATGAAAGGGAAAATTTGACAAATACCGTTCTATTGAAGCACATCCTAAAAAAAGGGGGCGACTTGTCCTCCTAGAATCGATGATAACCTTTAATCTTCTTGTAATTCTTGAATGCCTCGAATCACGCGTACTCCTGCTTGATTCTTCTCGCGCAGTTCAGCTTCAGAGTATGGGAAGGTATTGATCAAGATACTTTGCATACCAATACTTTTCGCTACAGCTATATCTGTAGTAAAGTCATTCCCTACCATAACCGTTTTATCAGGATTCAACTGGTGTTCTTTGATCACTTTCACGAGAAATTCGGACTGAGGTTTGCGAATCCCAGCATCTGACGACAAATAAATATCATGGAAAATCTCTCTCAAGCCGACCAAATCAATCTCTGGGTTGGTAAAGTCCGCTTGTGCATTAGATAAGAGATAGAGCCGACAACCTGACTCTTTCATATCTTCTAAGACTTCTTTCGTGTGTGGGTAAAGCTCCAAGCGTTTGCGAGAGAGAACACGGAAGGTCCGAGCAATCAAACGCCCCCACTCTTTGAGATGATGGACACTGGCTCCTGTTGGATGACTTTCTAGATAAAGTTGAACAAAGATCACGGTCAAGTCAATCTCCGGATAAGTGACTTGTTTTTCCTTAGCGATACTTTCCTCAGCTTGCTTCACCAACTCCTTATATCGTGCTTGCAAGCTTTCCCCTGTATAATGAGCACCATAGGATTGGTAGATTTGGGCCATGGTCTCCCACAAGACTGGACTCGACTCATCGGTTTCGATATCGACCAAGGTTCCATAAAAATCAAAAATATAGTTTTTAAATGCGTACTTTTGCTGATTCATCTCTTTCTCCCGTTACAAACATGGTAAAGGTAGCCTTACAGACATTGGCACCATCTTGATTCGTAATATCGACATCGACAACCCGAGTTGTCCGCCCACTGTGGACACATTCCCCGTGAATCGTGAGAACATCTCCTAGGCGCCCTGCTTTCAAATAATTGATGGAAGACTGCAAGGTCACACCATCTACTCCCTGTGAAATCACGACCAAGCCACTGATCTGGTCACACAAAGTAAAGAGATAGCCACCGTGGGCATTTCCATAATAATTGAGAGAGGATTCAACGACCTTCGTTGTCACAATGACATGGCCGTCTCTCATCTTTTTAATGTCATAATTTTCAAATGCAGCAATGGCATCAAAGTGAAAATCCTTCATGTTAAAACCTCTTCCCTCTATATAAGGTATTCCTAAACTCTTCCATCATACTATTTTTTTCCACTTCTTACAAGAATAAGAAAAGAGCTAGTGTTACCTAACTCCTTAATAGCGATATTTTTCCCAACCATCGTCTGTCCGTTTGCGATAATAGTACTCGGATAAATCTGGGTCTTCCATCACTTCCAGCAGAGGAAGCATATCGTAGGACAAGTCCAACTTTTCTAATTGGTCCTTCTCAACCCAAGAAACTTCTCCTTCATCAGACGATCTGAGCTGGCCAGTAAATTCTGTCGCTTTGTAGCAAAAGACGATATAGCGGGTGCCATCCTCCAACTGCCAGTTTTTCACAGCTACTAACTGGGGATTAAAAATGGTGAGGCCGGTTTCCTCCTCAATCTCACGGATGACGGACTCGACCAAACTTTCTCCTTCTTCAATGTGGCCACCCGGAAAAGCATAGCCAGACCAGTGAGTCTTTTCAGGTGAGCGGTATTGGAGAACCACTTTATTCGATGCACAGTCTTCGATCAGACATAGATTTGTTAGTATAGTAGGCGTTGTACGTGACATAAATTTCCTTTCTATGATTTATTCCTTTTTGTTTCAATATATTTCATAAGCAAAATCGTTAAAGCAGACACGGTAAAAAAGACCAGATAGGTTGCTATAGGAAACCAAATGTAACTGTGATCTAGAGATAAGAGGGAAGGCAGGAGCCCCTTACTATTTTTCCCACTAATTCCAATAAAGAGATGGACTATTAAACCGATACTATTAAGATAGACGAACAATCCAGCAAATCTTGTTAGAGTCATCCTTGTCCTAGAAAAGTCTAGGAACCAATAGTCAAATAATCGATACACCAGACAAAAAAGATTTATATATAATGGAAAACTATAATTGATATCTCTATAGGGCGACGGAATAGGAAGACTCTTAAAAATAATATTGATACCTATTCCTATTCCTAAGATGAGATCAAGGATCAGGAAAAAGCCTATAATTTTATGAGAATCTAGCCAGAGCTGAAAACTTTCTCTCCTTGATAGATTCTTTTTTGTATTTGATTTTCTTTGATTATTTTTCATTTGAGTGGATTTTCTCCATTAGCTTCTTACCCTTTTTTCAAATCGGTCTAGTTATCTGTCTTTCTCTTTACCTTGTACTATTTTTTAATTATTTGTGTCTCTTAGAATCTTGTTTCAAGATAGTTTCTTCACTTCTTCTGCTACCTTTTTGAGATGCTGTTCTCTCATGTTAGCGGTATTCACATCCCGGCCGACTTCACCTAAAATACAGACACGCTTGGTTTTGATCCCACAATGGTTCAAGACGGCATTTTTCAAAACAGAGATACCATAACTATCAGGAATGTTGAGAGGGCCTGAAAAGATCTTGTACCACCAAGTAGGCGCCATGGAGGTCGCATAAATACTAGCTGTTTTGCCTTTAAGCAACTTCTTAAATTGCTTGCCTCTAAGGTAATTCCAGATGAAGCTTCCCTGATCATTGGCCGAGTAGGCAATCCCCGGTGTAAAGACCCGGTCGATCCAGCCCTTCATAAGGCTCGGCATACTACTCCACCAGATGGGATAAACAAAGATCAGATGATCCGCCCACTGGATTAATTCTTGGGAACGAAGAATAAAAGGATCTTCCTCCATCCGCTTTCGATAGCCGTAGCGAAGGACCGGGTCAAAATCCTCTTCATTGAGATTGATCACTTCTAGCACGTGGCGATTTGAGTTAATATTTTCGACAATGGTTTGAAAAATAGTCTGGCAGTAACTTTCCTTATCGGGATGCCCATTGATGACTAAAATTTTCATTCGTATTCTCCTTCAAGTCTTTTTTTCGTTCAATCTCTTTCATTCTTTATACTTGATTAATTGATAATGGTTCCAAGATTGATAGATACGTCCTTTAGGAATTTTTATTTGAAGAACATATCATCCGCAATTCCTTAACAGGTTTTCCAAGTTTAAGTATTTGTTCTTGGCCATCAAAAGTAAAACCCATTTTTTGATAGAAAGCAATGGCTCGCTTATTATCTTTCAATACCCATAAATAAATTTCAGAGAATTGATCAAGAGCAACAAATGCAGCATGCATTAACTGTTTACTCACACCTTTTCCATAGTAATCTTTTAAAACATATAAGGCAATGATTTCACCAGCTTGAATAGTCTCACCACGAAATTTTCCATAACTGATAAAACCAACGACCTTCTTTCCATCCATCGCAATCAAAGTATTTTCTGGATACTTTTGACTAAAGAAACGACATCTATCTAATGTCATCGTCTCCTGATAATCTGCAGGCAAAAGGTCGTCATAAGCCTCTCTCCACGTATGCCAGTGAACAATAGATTTACCTTCTATCTCTTCAGGTGTTTCCATTGTTTTAATGATAATCTTCATTCGTTTTATCCTATCTAATCCAAGGCCTTGACTTCCAACATCATATCGCGGATTTGGGCTGCCAACTCGAAGTCAAGCACTTCGACGGCTTCTTGCATTTGACCTTGCAGTTTCTTGACCAATTCCTTGCGCTCTTGGCGGTTGAGACTGGTAATGTCCACTTCCTTGTCTTCTTCCTTGGCCACAGCCTTAGTAACAGAGATGAGATCACGGATTTCCTTCTTAATGGTTTGTGGGACGATGCCATGCTCTTCATTATAGGCCATCTGAATCTGACGACGACGGGCTGTTTCATCGATGGCTTTTTGCATAGACTGGGTCACGGTGTCCGCATACATGATCACGTGACCCTCACTATTACGGGCAGCCCGTCCAATAGTCTGGATAAGCCCCCGTTCGTTACGAAGGAATCCTTCCTTATCCGCATCGAGAATGGCAACTAGACTAACTTCCGGTACATCAATCCCTTCGCGAAGAAGGTTGATACCGACCAAGACATCAAAGACACCCAAACGCAAATCACGGATAATCTCCGTCCGCTCCAAGGTCTTAATGTCCGAGTGCATGTATTTGACCTTGACACCCATTTCCTTGAAGTAGTCGGTCAAATCTTCTGCCATCTTCTTGGTCAGGGTGGTGACAAAGGTCCGCTCTCCACGTTCGACTCGCGCATTGATCTCACCCAATAGATCGTCCATTTGACCCATAGTCGGACGCACTTCCACCTCTGGATCCAGAAGACCAGTCGGACGAATAATTTGCTCGATGATGGTATCGGTTTGTTCCATCTCATAGTCGCCTGGTGTCGCAGACACATAAACAATCTGGTGGACATGGCTTTCAAACTCCTCTCGACGCAGTGGCCGGTTGTCCAAGGCCGACGGCAAACGGAAGCCATAGTTGACCAACATCTCCTTGCGCGAGCGGTCTCCATTGTACATACCCTTGATTTGCCCCATAGTCATGTGACTTTCGTCAATCATAATGAGAAAATCTTCTGGGAAGAAGTCAAGAAGGGTGTAAGGTGGTTCTCCTTCACTCCGTCCGTCCATGTGACGGGAGTAGTTTTCTACGCCATTAGTGTAGCCCATCTCTCGCAACATTTCAATGTCATACTCAGTCCGTTGTTTCAATCGTTGGGCTTCCAAGAGCTTGCCTTCTTTTTCAAAGACCTTCAACTGCTCTTCCAGTTCCGCCTGAATCTTGGCAATGGCCACTTCCATATGATCGTCATTGGTCACAAAGTGTGTAGCCGGAAAAATAGCCAAGTGGTCCACTTCACCAAGCACCTGACCGGTCAAAGCTTCAACTTCACGGATACGATCAATCTCATCGCCAAAAAACTCGACTCGAAAGGCATGCTCATCACGCGAAGCTGGGAAAATCTCGACCACATCCCCACGGACACGGAATTTCCCCCGTTGAAAGTCGATATCATTGCGTTCAAATTGGATATCCACCAAGTCGTTCAGCAGTTTATCGCGGGAAATCTCGAGACCTGGGCGCAGGCTCACCACGCTATCCGAGTATTCTTTGGGAGAACCCAACCCATAGATACATGAAACAGACGCAACTACAATGACGTCATTTCGTTCTAAAAGAGCGGAGGTTGCTGAGTGACGCAGCTTGTCAATCTCATCATTGACAGAGCTATCTTTTTCGATATAGGTATCACTCGATGGCACATAGGCTTCAGGCTGGTAGTAATCGTAGTAAGAGACGAAATACTCGACAGCATTCTCTGGAAAGAATTCCTTGAACTCCCCATAGAGCTGACCTGCTAGCGTTTTATTGTGGGCGATGACTAGGGTCGGTTTATTGACCTGGGCAATGACCTGGCTCATGGTATAGGTCTTCCCCGTACCAGTCGCCCCCATCAAGATTTGGGCCTTCTCGCCACCTTCGATGTTATCTACCAACTGCTCGATGGCCTGCGGTTGGTCCCCAGACGGTTGGTATTTTGATACTAGTTTAAATTTGTTGTCTGTAATTCTATTAATCATACTTTCTTCCTTCGGCTGTACTGCCTTTATTTTACCATAATGAAGGATATTTCTCTGACTTTTGATGAGAGGATTCTAGTACAGAAAAGAGAGTGGGACAGAAATCGGTAATTCGTTAGAATTCGATTTCGTCGTCCCACCTCCGCACAGTTGAGTAGGACTGTAAAAGCTGATGAAATCAGCGTAGTAGAGCCCACTCAACCACTGCGTCTTGCTCGACAATCCAAAGACAATTGAGAGGCTAGGACTTTTGTCCCAGCCTCTCGTATTCATCATTATTTCCTTTCAGCCATTTCACACTTGTTCATTAACAACTCTTTCTTTCCTCTCCCCTAAGCGATAAACGACCACTATAGATAAAAGTAGAACCAGGGTAGTGATAATCGATCCTTCTGCACCAAATGCTCCTCCGGTAAGCCAGTCAGGGCCAGCACCCATGCTAAAGCTAAAGATAGAGGCATCTGCGCCCGTCCCACTAACTTGAAAACCAAGGAGATTTCCTTGTACATAGTTCCAGGTCCCGTGCTGAGCGACCACTAGCCAGATACTATCGGTGTAGATAAGGAGAAGACCAGCTAGCACTCCATCAAGGACAATATTTAGTACGGATAAGAAGGTCACTCCTGAATTCCCCAGATGGAGAAAGCCAAAGAGACTACTAGAAATCGCGATCGCTAAAGGCAAATTAGTTCTTGCAGCAATCCGAGTTAGGAGCCAACCCCGCGTCGCCACTTCTTCCGTTCCTCCTTGAAGGAGCCAAAATGGGAATAAGCCTAGAATAAAGAGGATGGGTTCTAAACTTAATTCATTCAGCTCAAAAGACCCAATTCCACCCAACTGGTAGACAAGGGCAATCACACCCATTTGAAGCAGTGAAAGCAAGATCCCCCAACCTAGATACTTGAGCCAATTCTTTTTTACAAAACCTAAAGTCGATAGAGGATTCTTCTCAATGAACTTCACCCAAAAAATAAAGAGTAAGAGAATGAATACAAAACTGAAAAGTTCATAATAAAGAAAATAATGGTAGAAAAATTCTTGGACACTCGCTCCTCCATTGCCTGGTGAAAAGAGCTCTGTTAAAAACTCTATGACTAGAGAAAATGGTCCAAGCAATTCATTCCCAAGCCAAAGCCCACCTTCAACAAATAGGAAGGTTAAAAAGACATAGAACAGTGTAGAAATGAGCACTGGCCAAGTGGTGTTAGTTTTTATATCCTGAATGATTTTCCCTTTCTTCATGATCAACCTCCATTTATCTAATAGGTCCATTGTAACAAAGAAAACCTGAGACTGCAAGACAATGTTATGTTAGATAACCTAACATGGATTGGTTGGGTTTCTTGATTTTAGATTTTATTTATGATATGATAATACTTGTAAAAAATAAATGATGAAATTCATACTTGTTTTCAGTATGGATTCTTTTTTTTTACCCTTTTGGGTATTCCTTCCATAGCTCATTATGAGCCTATTGGATTAGATATAAAGGAGAACGAAATGAAGAAAAAACTATTAGCTTGTTTGCTTTTCTTATTTCCACTATTCGCCTTTGCGAGTCCAGCACAGGCTGAAACTGTTAAAGTCGTTTTCGATACGGCATATGCGCCCTTCGAATTCAAAGACTCAGACCAAGTTTATAAAGGAATTGACGTTGAAATCTTGGATAAGGTCGCTGAAATCAACGGTTGGACCATAGAAAAGTCTTTCCCTGGCTTTGATGCGGCCGTCAACATGGTCCAATCCGGACAAGCCGATGCCATTATGGCAGGGATGACCAAGACCAAGGAACGTGAACAAGTCTTTGATATGTCCGATACCTACTATGACACAAAGGTCGTGATCGCAACCAAGAAAGCTAACAAGATCACTTCCTATGATCAACTTAAAGGCAAAACAGTCGGAGTCAAAAATGGAACAGCAGCCCAACGTTTCCTTCAAAAGAACAAGGACAAGTACGGTTATACGATCAAGACCTTCGACACCAGTGATTTGATGAATAACAGTTTATCAACCGGTGCAGTGGATGCCATTATGGATGACCAACCTGTCATCGAATACGCCATTAAGCAAGGACAAGATCTTTCTATTAATATGGAAGGAGAAGCTGTCGGAAGCTTTGCCTTTGGGGTTAAAAAAGGTGGTTCCCACGAAAAACTCATCAAACAGTTCAATGCTGCTCTTGCCCAAATGAAGAAAGATGGTACGCTAGATCAAATTATTGAAAAATGGACTGGTAGCAGCCAATCATCATCTACAGCAACAACTACCGCTAGCACTACTGTTGTTCCAGAAACGAGCACTGAAGCAGGACAAAAGGCGACTCCTAAGAAGAAAACGTATAAAATTTCTAGTGATTCCTCTTTTGCTCCCTTCGTCTTCCAAAATGATCAAAGTAAATACACTGGGATTGATATGGAATTGATTAAGGCCATTGCCAAAGACCAAGGATTTACCCTAGAAATTAGCAATCCAGGTTTTGATGCTGCTGTCAGTGATGTCCAGAATGGTAATGCCGATGGAATGATTGCAGGGATGACTGTTACTGATGCGCGTAAGGCGACTTTTGACTTCTCAGATCCATACTACACAACGAATTCAATCCTAGCAGTTCAAGAAAGTAGTAACATTTCTTCCTATGAAGATCTAAAAGGAAAAACAGTTGGTGTCAAAAATGGTACTGCTTCTCAAACTTTCCTCGAGGAAAACAAGAGCAAGTATGGCTACAAAATCAAAACCTTCTCAGATGGGGCTTCTATGTATGACAGTTTGAACTCAGGTTCTGTAGCTGCCATCATGGATGACGAACCTGTGATCAAATACGCCATTAAACAAGGGCGTAAATTCAAAACACCAATTGAAGGAACACCAAGTGGGCAAGTTGCCTTCGCTGTCCATAAAGATTCGAATCCTGAATTGATTGAAATGTTCAACAACGGTTTGGCCAATTTAAAAGAAAGTGGCGAATACCAAAAGATCTTGGATAAGTACCTTTCAAGTGATAGTGATGAAACCACAGACTCTACTTCAGTAGATGAAACGACTATCTGGGGCTTGCTCCAAAACAACTACAAACAATTGTTAAGTGGACTTGGTGTCACTATTGCACTAGCACTTCTTTCATTTGCGATTGCTATGGTGATCGGGATCATCTTCGGGATGTTCAGTGTCAGTCCTTATAAATGGCTTCGTTGGACTGCTGAGATTTTCGTCGATGTCATCCGTGGTATCCCACTGATGATTCTTGCTGCCTTTATCTTCTGGGGAATTCCTAATTTGATCGAGTCCATGACGGGTCAGCAATCCCCAATCAATGACTTCCTTGCAGGTACGATTGCTCTCTCCCTCAATGCTGCTGCTTATATTGCTGAGATTGTTCGTGGTGGGATTCAAGCCGTACCAGCTGGACAGATGGAAGCTAGTCGAAGTCTCGGGATCTCATACAGCAAGACCATGCGCAAGATTATCTTGCCTCAAGCAACCAAACTCATGCTTCCAAACTTCGTCAACCAATTTGTCATTGCACTGAAAGATACGACGATCGTGTCAGCTATCGGTTTGGTCGAGCTCTTCCAGACTGGTAAGATTATCATCGCTCGAAATTATCAAAGTTTCAAGATGTATGCAATCCTTGCTGTCTTCTACCTCGTCATCATTACCTTATTGACACGCTTTGCAAAACAATTAGAAAAGAGGGCTAACTAATGGCTAAATTAAAAATTGATGTCCATGACCTCCATAAATATTACGGTGAAAATGAGGTCCTAAAAGGCATCTCAACAAAATTCTACGAAGGAGATGTGGTTTGTATTATCGGTCCATCTGGTTCTGGTAAATCCACCTTCCTACGCAGTCTCAATCTTCTCGAAGAAGTAACCAAGGGACAGATTACCGTGAACGGCTATGATCTTACTGATCCAAAAACCAACATTGATATCGTTCGTGAAAATGTTGGGATGGTCTTCCAGCACTTCAACCTCTTCCCTCATATGAGTGTCATCGAAAACATCATGTTTGCTCCTTTGGAGCACAAACGCATGAGTCGAGAAGAAGCTAGAGAACTAGCAATGGAACTCTTGGAAAAGGTTGGACTTGCAG
Source organism: Streptococcus rubneri (assembly GCF_004785935.1). Lineage (GTDB taxonomy): Bacteria > Bacillota > Bacilli > Lactobacillales > Streptococcaceae > Streptococcus > Streptococcus rubneri. Next base: position 633,073 of record NZ_SRRP01000001.1, read on the forward strand.
ACAAGGCTGACGTCAGTCCTGATAGTTTATCAGGTGGTCAGAAACAGCGGGTGGCCATTGCGCGTGGTTTGGCAATGAAACCAGATGTCATGCTCTTTGACGAACCGACTTCGGCCCTTGACCCTGAGATGGTCGGAGATGTACTCAACGTTATGAAAGACTTGGCTAAGCAAGGGATGACCATGATCATCGTCACCCACGAGATGGGATTCGCTCGCCAAGTGGCCAATCGTGTTATCTTTACAGCAGATGGGGAATTCCTCGAAGACGGCAAACCAGACCAAATCTTCGACAACCCACAGCACCCACGATTGAAAGAATTCTTGGATAAAGTGTTAAACGTTTAATAGAAATAAAAACTGGAGTTAAACCTCCAGTTTTTTTGTTGCACTATATTTTACAATTTATCAAGTAAAATTCTATAAAATGTGGAACTATTTTTCATCCAAATAACTTGCTAAATGACGCAAAAAACTATACCATAGTAGAGTATCTTTTGATCAAATATTTCATTTAAGGATTATTATGAAAAAATTATTAGAAAAGGTTAGTATCCTTTCTTTATCTCTTGTCCTAACGACGTCGTTTTCGATTTCTAGTGCCCTTCCCTCAATGTTTGAATACTATAAGGAACTTCCAAAAAGTCAAATCGAACTCTTAGTATCTCTTCCATCAGCAGGGATTATGGCCACTCTTTTCCTCAATCCCTTTATTGAACGTTTCTTGGATGAGAGGAAGATGATTATTAGCGGACTCTCGATTCTCTCCGTTTCTGGGATGGTTCCTTTCTTTAACCAAGCCTATCCCATCCTTTTCATCTCTCGTTTAATCTTTGGGATGGGAGTTGGATTGATCAATGCCAAAGCTATCTCCATTATCAGCGAACGCTACCATGGTCGTGAACGAGTGCAAACTCTTGGCTTTAGGGGATCTGCTGAGGTTGTTGGGACAGCCCTGATCACCTTATTGGTGGGTTTTCTCCTCCAATTTGGATGGACTACTAGTTTTCTAGCTTACGCTGCTGGTTTTCTTGTCCTTTTCCTCTTCATGATTTTTGTTCCTTATCATCATCTTGAAGAAGAACACCATGTTCAAACCAGTCAAAAAGAACCTCTAAAAAAAGAAGAGTGGCGTTTAACCATTATTTTAGCAATCCTAGCTGCAATGATTGTTCTTTGTAATGTTGCAGTTACACTTCGTATTCCAAGTATTGTTGCCTACACCTTTAAGGACCAGCACAACTCATCCAGCTTAATTCTTAGTGCCATGCAATTAATTGGGATTCTAGCAGGTATTACCTTCTCTGGATTTGTCCACCTATTCAAAACAAAGTTAATAACTTACGCTGGAATTGCCTATGGTCTTTCATTACTAGCAGTTGCCCTCTCTCCGAATATTTCAGTTCTGGCCTTTTCTGCTCTTATCTCTGGCTATACCTATAGCACTGCTCTTACCATGGTTTTCCAAATCTTATCAGCTAATATTCCACCTCAACGTTTAAATCAAGTAACCTCAGTAGCTGTTTTGGGTTGTAGTACTGGGGCAGCCATTACTCCATTTGCACTCACCTTCATTGGTCTCATTTCACAAAACAATGCCTTTATCTTTACCATCTTAGGATTGGCTATGGCATTCCTATCCTTCTCTCTCCTCTATCTATTAAAGGATTATCATGAATAAACAAGCAAGACTGGATAGGCCTCCAGTCTTTTCGATTTCCCAATTTCTAAAATGAAGCTAGATAGAAAAAGCCATCATCACACTGAAAACCAATAGACGGAAAGCAAATGATATTGATCCTTCCATCAATCAATGGTTGTTTAGGTCCCCAGCCATCTCTTTAAGTCGATAACTTTTGATTGTGAGATAGAGTTTTCTAACTGGAAATCTTTGAATGATCAAACACTATTTCGACTTTTTTTAAAGTTACGTGAAAAATCTAACCTAATTTGACAAACATCGAATGAAAATAATAAAATATAGATATAGAACAACATTCCCCTTAAGGAGGTTTAATGATGATTAGACAATCTAAGAAACTCTTTCTTGGTCTGCTCTCTCTTCTTGCTCTTTTTATAATTGCTGGATGTGTACGGAACCAAGCTTTAGATAAAAATGCCAATAACGTGCAACAGACGCAAAAAGAAAATAATCCATCAACGCTTACTGGTGAATGGGAATCAGTTGATGAACTCGAATCGCTTCAAAAAGCATTTTTCTTTAAAGGAGTTCAGCCGTTGACTTTTGGACGATTCATCGAAGCGTTTAAAGACTTCAAGATGAAACTGAAAGTCGATGGAGACTATGCAACCATTAGCTATAAGGAAGATGTAGAGCCTTTCGCAAAAGCTTTCTACTCTATCGCAAAAGACAAAGATAAATACACTGAAGATGAATTCGTTAAAATGTTATTCGGTGCTCAAACTGAGTTTGCTTCAACCTTCAAAAAATATACCGTAAGTATGGATGAAAAAACGGGTATTTACAGTTATGCTGCAAAAGGAACCATTGATGAACAAGAAAAGAAAGTCACCTTCCCTGAGGGATTTACGATTTTTAACTCATTCCAATATTCTGTAGATGAGCGTCAAACTCCTGTAACCTTTAACTACGAAATTAAAGATGGCATTCTTTATTTATATGATGATGCTAGAAACGAAGATGGCCTTCCAGTTCGTTTTGAATTGCGCTTCAAGCCAGTTCAAAACCAAGAAAAGAAATAGATAGGAGAAGCTACTATGTTTAAAAAATATTTAAAACCATTATTGATTGTATGCTGCTCTCTCTTCTTTATCGCTGGATGTGGAAACAGCAACACACCATCAACTCAATCCACTACTGAAAAAAACGTCACTTTAGATGGGAAATGGGAAGCAATTGACTTCAGAAGTACGATCGAACGAAGCATGGGTTACCAACAATTCGACGAAGAACAACCTATGCGTTTCAGTTATTCTGATGGATGGAAAGATCTAGCACCAACATTAAATATTTCTGGTGATGCTGTTGAATTCGAATATACTGCTTCAATGAAAAAACCTTTAAGTACGTTTTATGATTACTTTAAGAAAACAGATCCAGATACAGATATAACAAAAGAAAAATATCTTGAAGCCCGTTTTTACAAACTAACAAAACAATTTCAATCTACTACGAATAATACTTTAGAATATGATACTGCTAATTTAACCGTTCATGGTCTTCTGAAAAACGGAAAAATCGATACAGATAATCAAACGATCACATTCCCCGAAACTCCAAACATTATAGAGTTGGTAAAAATTTCTATTGGTAATGTAACTAGTGAGAAAACATATCACTATACTCTTGAAGGTGATCTTCTAACATTAACATTAGAAGATCGCGATGAAAATAATGATTTAACAGCGTATTTCAAGGTCAAGTTTAAAAAAATTGCAGACGCTGATTCTAAATAAAAAAGTTTTACAGATAAAACTACACCCTAAAAGATTGATCATGGAATCTACCTTTTAGGGTGTTTCTTTATAGTAAACGGCTTCGGATAAATCGAAAAGGACTTCATTCTGTAGAATACAAAACGAAGACCTCTGATTAAATTATTTTTCTAACTATATAATATAATGAAATTTCAAATAGAAATTGCTTTTTTATTAACTAATCTGTTGCTGAGTTGATTGCATATTATAGTAGACACCTTTAAGTGTCATCAACTCCGTATGATTCCCATGTTCAACAATATCTCCATCCACCATGACCAGGATGAGATCCGCATTTTCAATCGTAGAAAGGCGATGGGCGATCACAAAGCTGGTCCGACCCACCATCAGCTTATTAAAGGCATCCTGGATGAGCAACTCCGTCCGCGTATCAATGGAAGATGTTGCCTCATCTAGTATCAGAATCTTAGGCACTTCAAGAAAGACCCGAGCAATGGTCAAAAGCTGTCTTTGTCCTTGAGAGAGGGAGTCTCCCGCATCGGCTAGATAGGTATCATAGCCATCTGGAAGCTGTTGAATAAAGAAATCAGCATTGGCGGCCTTAGCTGCTTGGACCACTTCTTCCTTACTAGCATCTGGTCGACCAAATGCGATATTCTCATGAACGGTCCCCACCTTGAGCCAAGTCTCTTGAAGGACCATCCCAAACTGATTACGGTAACTAGCTAAAGTATAGCTAGTTACAGCTTCTTGATCCAAGAGCAAGCGCCCCTGATCGACCTCATAAAACCGCATGAGAAGGTTAATCAGTGTGGATTTTCCAGCACCTGTTGGTCCAACAATGGCTACCTTACTAGCGGGTGGGATAGAAATGGAGAGATCCTTTATGAGGGGCTGATCAGGTCGATACCCAAAACTGACACGATCAAATTGGACAGCTCCTTCTACAGCCTCTTCTTGCAAATCTTTCTTGCCACTTTCTTTCACTTCCTCTTGATCCAAGACACTATAGAGCCGTTCGGCACAGGCCAAGGCACTTTGCAACTCAGCAAGGACAGAGGAGATGTCATTGAAGGGTTTGGTATACTGATTGACATAGTTGAGGAAGGTCACCAACTGGCCAACAGTAAAGCCCGTTCCAGATAGGATGCGGAAAGCACCAAATCCCGTCACCAACGCATAAATCAGGGCATTGACAAAACGCGTCGCTGGATTAACAGTAGAGGAATAAAAAATCGCCTCTTGAGAATAACCAGCATAGTTGCCATTGATCTCAATAAACTTGTCTTTAAACTGACCCTGTGCATTAAAAGCTTGGAGTAAGCTTTCTTGACTGAGAGATTCTTCAATCATCTGCGTCTGAGCCCCACGAGCTTGGGTCTGCATCCGAAAAAGATGGTAGGAACGCTTGGCAATAAAACGAGCGATAAAGAGTGATAAAGGAGTCAGGATCAAAACCATCCCCATCATCATCCAATCCAATCGGGCCATACTAGCGATGGTCACTAAGATTGTAAGAAGACCAACAAAGAACTGACTGAAGACCATGAATAAACCATTGTTTAATTGTTCAACATCAGTTGTCAAGCGACTGACCAAATCCCCAGTACCTTGACGATCCAGGTAAGATAAAGGAAGGACATGGACTTTCTGGATGACCTTCTCCCTTAAGTCTTTACTATAGCGATAGATCATCTGATTGTAAACCAAGGGATTCAACCATTGAATCAGACTTGCAAAAAGAATTACTAGACCCATTTGTAAGATAAGTGGGAGCAAGAGATGTGCTGCATCAGGGAGCACCACTAAGTCTACTGCCTGCCCGATTAGGATGGGGATATAGACGGTTAACAAGACTTGTAAGATGGTTCCCAGACTGGCTAAGATGAGCCAGATGGGCTGTTTGCCTATATCAGCAAGCAAGCGCCGTAAATATGTCTTCTGTTTCATTCTGTCCCCTCCTCTCTTTTCTGTTGGGAGAAATGAATCTCTTGGTATAAAGGATTGGTTGCCACCAAGTCTTCATGCCTTCCTAAGCCGACCTGTTTGCCTTTATCTAAGACGAGAATTTGCTCAGCGCTTCGCAGACTATTGGTCCGTTGCGAGATGAGGATGAGACTTGTCTCCGTCAATTCCTCTTTTAGAGCCTTTAAAAGCCGTGCTTCTGTCAAATAGTCCAAGGCTGAAGTGGAATCATCCAACACCAAAAATGGAGCTTTGCGAAGGACAGCTCGAGCAATGGTGAGACGTTGCCGTTGCCCCCCAGAAAAATTTCGTCCAAAAGCTTCTACCAGAGCGTCTAGCCCCCCTTCTTTCTCACGGACGAAATCAGCTGCTTGCGCAACTTCCAAGGCCCACCACAACTGCTCTTCATTCGGTTCCTCGTTTAATCCCAGCGTTAGGTTCGAACGAATACTTCCTTTAAAGAGCTCTGCTTTTTGTGGAACCACTGCTACCCAGTCACGCCACTGACTAAGAGTCTTGGGACTCTGTCCATCTTTAAAAATGGTTAGATTTCCTTGACTTGGGCCATAAAGATATCCTAACAATTGAACCAGGGTAGATTTCCCTGATCCTGTCCCTCCAATGATTCCTAAGGTTTGTCCCTTGTTCAAAGATAAGTGAATGCCTTCTAAAGACGGTTTTGCCGCTAAGGGATAGGTAAAAACAAGATCTTTGATCTGGAGAGCCAGTTGAGGATTTGAAGCAGATAGCTCATCTAACTCTTGATCCAAATCTTCACTCTTCTCATCAAATACTTGGACAATCCGACCAGCAGCAATATAGCTTTGGTTGAGCGAGGTCACCAACATGGCTAACTTTAGTAATTCCGTTAAAATTTGAAGCAGATAATTGACCAAGGCTACCAACATTCCTTGACTGAGCCTCCCCATTTGAATGGAGGCTTGTCCCTGCCAAAGAATACAAATCAAAGTTCCATTCACGACTAAGAAGGTTAGAGGACTAATCAAACTAGACCATTTGGATACTAGTAATTGCCATTTGGTATAGTCTTGGTTGATCTCATTAAACTCTGCTTCTTCATGAGCTGCTTGCCCAAAAGCGCGGATAACCCTCATTCCTTGTAACTGCTGACGCGTGATGGTAACCATTCGGTCCGTTATCTTCCTGATGCGTGCATAAAGAGGATTGACCAGACGAGACATGACGACAATGATTAAGGTCAAGAAAGAAACCATACCAATAAACCACATTGTCAGTTGCGGACTAATGGTAAAGGCCATAAAGATAGATCCAAACACGACAATGGGCGCTCTGAGGAATAGACGTAAAAATAGATTAATCCCCGTTTGAATCTGATAGGTATCACTGGTTAAGCGCGTCACTAGACTTGAGCTGGTTAGGCGATCCCTCTGCTCCTTAGACAAACTAAGAATTTTCGCATACAAATCATTGGTCAACTCCTTCGTATACCCAACAGCTGCCTTTGATGAATAATATTGGGCCGTAATCGCTACAAGAACGCCAAAAGTAGCAAAAACAAATAAGAGACCAACCACCCCAAGCATTCCACCTTGATCCTGACGGGGAATCAGCTGATCGACAAGCTGGGCAATTAAAAGTGGAACCAGTAATTCAAAGCTTGCTTCTAACAACTTGAAAAACGGTCCCAGTATGGTTTCTTTTTTATAATTCCTGAAGTATTTCAATAAGTCTTTCATACTACTAGTTTCTCTTTCTAATGGATGTACTTATTTTACCACAATTTAGAAAGAGAGAAAAACTCTCCCTGCAAAGCAGAGAGAGTTGAAAAACGACCCAATGTACGTCAGGAATATTATTCCGTCTTTGCCCCCTTGTTTAAGATCTTGCCCATTTTCCCTAATCCAATCAGTAAGAGAGGGTAAGAAAAAAGTGTTATCAGGCCTAGCACAAGAAAAACAGCTACAAATCCACAAGTATCAATCAACCAACCAGTCAGTGGGAAGATCACAATCATAGACAAACTAAACATCATCGAATTGATACTCAGCATGGTTGCTCGTACACTAGAAGGCAAATAAGCTTGTAAATCATTGTAGTAAATGGGTTGATACACTGCATAAAGGGCATTGGTCAAGAGATAGACACTCAAATATGCGAAGGGAGTCCTCAAGACTACCAAAAGCAAGGACAAACCTGTCAGTGCAACCAGAATTGGAAAGACTTGATTGCTATTCCATTTCTTCCCAATTTGACTAGCTAGATAAACCGCTAGAAGATTGAATCCACTACCAATCAACATGATGAGCGAAACTTGCCAACTGACTAGGTCACTGATTTTCTGTTGGTAGTAAAAATAAAACATACACATGATGGTTCCTACCAGCTGATAGGTGAACATCCAGTAAAACAAGACTGGTTTCTCCTGCCACTCTTGTTTCACTACCTCCAATATACGCTTTATGGTCAAGTGATTTCTTTCACCACTCTTGCTCTCTGGCTCTTTCATCAGAAAAATAAGGAGAATGGATAGCAAGGATAGTCCAATAGCAATCAGATAGGTCCAAGCCAATGCTCCGTGAATAAAGAAGCCTGCCACAACTGTACCTAGGGTTCGGGTGACTTCTGCTACACCAGACAAAAAGCTAGAAATCTGAAGATATCGGTCCTTTTGACCCGCTTCAACCGCCGAATCATATAAGAAAGCGGTGCTGGTCCCCGAGTCAAAATTGTAGGACCAAGCATTAATCATCATCGCAATCGCATAGATCCAAAAACTCCCCTGACCAAACAAAATCAAGATAGAGGACACAATACTGGCCAAGCGAGCCAAATAGAGATTGGTCTTGTAACTAAATCGATCAGCCAACATACCAGATGGGATTTCACACAAGAGACTGGTCCCATGAAAGATACTTTCTAGTAAACCGATTTGAAGCAGGGAAAGACCATTCTGAATGAAAAATAAAATCCAAAAACTGGTAATTCCAAAATAAGATGTGAATTCCAGTCCTGCTAGGAGTGGAATATTACCTTTGTAAGTTCTTTTAAACATTGTTTTCTCTCTTTCCATATGTAGTATGACTGTTTCTAAAAGACTTACTTAGAGTTGCCTACATTTTCTCCACCTCATTCATTTAAAGTAATACTCAATGAAAATCAAAGAGCAAACTAGGAAGCTAGCCGCAGGCTGTACTTGAGTACGGCAAGGTGAAGCTGACGTAGTTTGAATTTGATTTTCGAAGAGTATAAAAACGCCAGACGGCGTTTTTATGGCTATTAAGGTTTGATACGGTGCAACATACGTGGGAATGGAATAGCTTCACGGATGTGTTTAGTTCCAGCTGCGAAGGTTACCATACGCTCGATACCGATACCAAATCCACCGTGTGGGACTGTACCGTATTTACGAAGGTCAAGATAGAATTCATATTCTGTACGATCCATACCAAGTGATTCCATCTTAGCGACAAGGGCATCATAGTCTTCCTCACGCATGGAACCACCGATGATTTCTCCATAACCTTCTGGCGCAAGCAAGTCTGCACAAAGCACGCGATCTGGGTTCCCAGGAACTGGTTTCATGTAGAAGGCCTTGATGTCTGATGGATAGTTAATCACAAAGGTTGGTACACCAAAGTGGTTTGAAATCCACGTTTCGTGTGGTGAACCAAAGTCATCTCCATGTTCCAAATGTTCGTAGTCAGCATCTTCGTCGTTTTCATGCTCTTGCAAGAGGTCAATCGCTTCATCGTAAGTAATGCGTTTAAATGGCTCAGCAATGTAGCGTTTCAAGAGCTCTGTATCACGCTCCAAGGTTTCCAAGGCTTGAGGAGCACGATCTAGAACACCTTGAAGCAACGCTTTAACATAAGCTTCTTGCAAGTCAAGTGACTCGTCGTGTGTCAAGTATGAGTACTCCGCATCCATCATCCAGAACTCAGTCAAGTGACGGCGAGTTTTTGATTTCTCCGCACGGAATACTGGACCAAAGTCAAAGACGCGACCAAGGGCCATAGCACCTGCTTCAAGATAAAGCTGTCCTGATTGGCTCAAGTAAGCTGGTGTTCCAAAGTAGTCTGTTTCAAAAAGTTCTGTAGAGTCTTCTGCAGCATTTCCTGAAAGGATTGGGCTATCAAATTTCAAGAAGCCATTCTTGTCAAAGAACTCATAAGTTGCATAAATGATTGCGTTACGAATTTGCATCACTGCTACTTGTTTGCGTGAACGCAACCACAAATGACGGTTGTCCATCAAGAAATCTGTACCGTGTTCTTTTGGAGTGATTGGGTAATCTTGAGATTCACCGATGACTTCAATGTCTGTAATATCCAACTCATAACCAAATTTTGAGCGCTCATCTTCTTTGACAATCCCAGTCACAAAGACAGACGTTTCTTGGCTCAAGCGTTTGATGGTATCAAATTTTTCAAGACCTACTTCTTCACCGAATTTTTCGATAAAGTTTGGTTTGAAAGCTACACCTTGGAAGAAGGCAGTCCCGTCACGCAATTGCAAGAAAGCAATTTTCCCTTTTCCTGATTTGTTAGCAACCCAAGCACCGATAGTCACTTCTTGACCGACATAGTCTTTAACTTCAATGATGGTAATCCGTTTTGTCATAATACATCTTCCTTTTCTCGTTAAACTTGTCCAAAGACATGATCACCTTTCATTTTACCACAAATAAGAGCCGATAGCTATCTCTCACAAACTAAAATCCACCTTTTTTTAACGAAAACTGACTTTTTTAAAAAAAGGCAATCATCTTTTTCAAATTCTTGAACCGATTTAAATATTTTATCCTATATTTTGATTTTTCAAAGGAAAATTCAGTCATTTTAAGTCTCAATAGCAGTCATTTTTGACAAGTAAAAAGCTTGCAAGTTATACTATCAGTTTCTATAAGGAGGAATATATGAAAAAGAAAATTCAACTCACCACGGGATTGTGTGCAGCTGTATTGACCCTCAGTCTCGCAACTACCACTCTAGCAGATAAACATACGCTTCCTAGTGCAGAACTTCAGGATGGAACTTCTCTCATTCCTGTTTCGAATGAAAGTTCAGAATTAGTAGCTTCGCCTGTTGAAGAATCGACAACAAATTTAGTTACGCCAGTAGATCCACGAATCTCTGAAGTTCGTGTGATCCATCGTCGTCGGACTCTGAAACCAGGCTTTTCTCCAGTTGCTAGTTCAACAGATGTCGTCTACAAAACAGTTGAAGCCCGTGCTTTTACCGAATATGACGCCTCTGGAAATGGACCAGCAACGGTTACAGACGAAAATGGAAAAACATGGTACCGCATAAGATACTTCGATCTAGGTGCTAAAGATGGCTTTGCATACAATAGCGCTCCTGAAAAAGGCACTGCCACCGCACCCGTCATTGAAGTCATCCATCTCTATGATGATATCGATTTGAATCCGGAAGTTGTAAAACGTGTTCGTTTTGTAGACGAAAAGGGACAAGAAATTGCGCCTTCCCAAGAAAACAGCGTCGAGCGCAGCCTCGATTTGGCTAATGAAGCTGGTCTACCAACAGCACCCGCTCAAATCCAAGCCAATGGAAAAACGTATACCTTCCAATCAGCTGACAAAGAAGAATTGACCTCCCACAAACTTCATGTTTCTAACTTGGTTACTGTGACCTATTTCTATAAAGAAGTCATCAGTCCAGTTGTTGAGAAACCGGTAACTCCTTCAGTTCCAGAAAAACCTGTTCAAAAACTCCGTCTTCCAAAAGGAAATAACGGAGTGAAAACACGTGTACCTGTTAGCAAGAAGACTCAATCAAAACCTTCTAGTCCAGAAAGCAAAAAACTTCGCCTCCCCAAAGGGAACAATGGGGCTAAGACCCGTGTACCTGTAAAAAAAGGAAACACTATTCTTTCTGTCGATTACTTATAATTCTAAAGAAAAGAGAGTGGGACAGAAATTGGTAATTCATTAGAATTCGATTTCGTCGTCCCACCTCCGCACAGTTGAGTAGGGCTGTAAAAGCTGATGAAATCAGCGTAGTAGAGCCCACTCAACCACTGCGTCTTGCTCGAAAATCCAAAGACAATTGAGAGGCTAGGACTTTTGTCCCAGCCTCTTAATTTTTAATTTTCCATAAATTGATGCAAGCGGCGAACAGCTTCCTTCAGGGTCTCCAAGTCAGTTGCATAGCTAAGACGGAGATTTTCTGGAGCTCCAAATCCAGCACCTGTAATAAGGGCAACCCCCACTTCTTCTAGAATGACAGTTGCAAACTCTGTCACATCCGTATAGCCTTTCATTTCCATGGCTTTTGTGACGTTTGGGAAAAGATAGAAGGCTCCTTGTGGCTTGAGAACATCAAAACCAGGGACTTCACACAAGAGAGGATAAATAGTATTCAAGCGCTCCTCAAAGGCTTGACGCATTACCTCTACTGAGTCTTGTGCCCCAGTTAGAGCTTCAATTGTTGCATACTGTGACACAGCTGTCAGGTTCGAAGTCGTCTGACCGGTCAATTTACTCATGGCTGCAATAATCTCTGGATCCCCAACAGCATAACCAACTCGCCAACCTGTCATAGCATAAGCTTTGGAAACCCCATTGATCACAATCGTTTGTTTGCGAATGGCTTCGGATAAGCTAGAGATTGGAACGAACTCATTCCCGTTATAGACCAGACGACCATAGATATCATCTGCTAAGATAATAATGTCATGCTCAACAGCCCAATTTCCAATGGCTAAGAGTTCTTCCTTGCTATAAATCATCCCCGTCGGATTAGAAGGGGAGTTCAAAACCAAGACCTTAGTCTTTTCTGTTCGAGCCTCTTCTAATTGCTCCACTGTGACTTTAAAGTTATTGGCTTGAGTTCCCTTCACATAAACGGGAACACCTTCTGCCATAAGAACTTGGTCCCCGTAACTAACCCAATAAGGTGTTGGAATGAGCACTTCATCGCCAGGATTGACCACAGCCATAAAGAAGGTATAAAGCGAGAACTTAGCTCCTGTCGCAAAGGTAACTTGGTTTGGTGAAACGGAGTAGCCATAGTAGCGTTCGAAATACGTATTGACGGCAGCCTTTAATGCAGGCAGGCCGGAAGCAACCGTATAAAAGGAGGCCCGTCCATCACGAATGGCTTCTACTGCAGCATCTTGAATGTTCTCTGGAGTGTGAAAATCAGGCTGCCCCAAGGTTAGGAAGAGGACATCTTTCCCCTCTGCCTTTAGTTTTTTCGCCTTAGCATCACTAGCCAAGGTGACACTTTCCTCCATTTTTAAAACTCGATCAGAAATTTTCATAGCAACCTACTTTCTACTGGGGGCTTCCTTTGCTTCCCCACAATGACATTTAAATGACAAGGAATTAACTAGTAACAATACACTTATTATACACCATGTTGAAGCGAGGGAGCAAGGATTTTACTAGCTTTTCTCTAGTTCTCATCACAAGCTCGATCCTTTAATTTTTAAATAGTTTGAACATAAAGTTAACAGAGATATCTTTTCTGTTGAGAATATTTTTATTTGTTACTGACCTGTAATAAATTTGACAATAAGCCTTAATGCCGTCTAATACTATTTATTGATAAAATAGATGTATGAAGAAATTAGAGAAATTATTTGAAGAAGCCCACACAGATTTAAAAACAATGATCGTCTTTCACAAGGCTGAAAGAACCCTTCGAGCAACAGAATCCCATGTCTTTAAAGACCATCAATTAACACCGACTCAATTTTCAGTCTTAGAAACCCTCTATAGTAAAGGAGAATTGCGGATTCAAGACCTAATTGATAGCATCCTTGCTACGTCAGGGAACATGACAGTAGTGATTCGTAATATGGTTCGTGATGGATGGATCAAGCGAGAAACGGATCCCGATGATCGTCGTGCTAGTATCGTTTCCTTGACTGAAAAGGGGCGTAAGAAAATTATCGAAGCCCTTCCTGATCATGTCTCCAATGTTCAAAAACTCATGAAAGTCTTTACTGAGGAAGAGCAAGTTCAACTCCAAACTCTCTTAAAAAAATTTAAAGGTGTGAATTAAGTGTAAAAGTCTCCCTAGCTATGTTGATTAAGTCGACCTGATCTTATGTAGATTCAGCGAACGACTTTTTTGACATGGCTTTTTTATTTCATCATTGAAAAAACTAGTAGTAACAAACCTGTCTACTAGTTCTTTACTTCTTTATGGAGCTAATTTGGCAAAGCTTTCACATAGACTAATTGATTATCTGTTGACAAATCAGCTCTATAGCCAAAACAAGCGAAGCTTAAGTTCTTCATCTCTTCTACCTTTGTAATCTGCTTCTCTAATAAAGCTGTCACAAAAGCACCACGCGCTTTCTTTGAAATAGTCGAGTGAACCTTTAACTGACCATTTTTCTCTTCTAGGAATTTAAAGGTCACCATCCGATCTTGAATCTCCTTAGAAAAGACTGTTTTAAACTCACTGGAAAGTAAAGAAATAATCAGGTCTTCGTCCTGAAGGGCTTGATCATAGCTAGCCTTCCAAAAAGTCTTTAAGGATTTCCCCTGGACCTTGAGCTTCATTAGAAAGTCCAAACGATGAGGAGCAATCGGGGCAAGGGCTGGAATCACCCCATAAAGAGCTGAGGTGATCAAGAGGTGCTCATTCACGTAAGCTTCTTCTTCCTTTGTCCAGTCTGTTCGGCGAATATTCCGATACATGAGGCCGTCAAAGAGCCTCAAAGCAGAGTATGTCTTAGCTGTACCAGACTTGAGCGCTTGGATCCGCTTCTCTTCTTCACTTGCTCGCTCTTCAGAAATCTTATAAAGTGAGGCTAACTCTTCTAGAGATAATGAAGCTAAGGCATCGATGACCTCTTGTGTCTCATTTGATACAGGATTCCCCGTTTTTTCTAGGGTATCCAGATTCATTTCTTTTGCAGTTGGAATTAATAGTTTCATAGAATTATTGTACCATATTTCATTTTCCCTTGACATAAAATCATCAACATGTTATCATCTAGTTACTAAAACTAGATATCAAAGAGGTGACAACTATTTTATTCAACTACAGTTATCCCAAGTGGGAAGAAATTCCTGATATTGACCTTTATTTGGACCAAGTCCTCCTCTATGTCAATAAGGTTTGCGCGCCTTTTATCTCAGAAACAGACAAGGGCTTGACAGCCTCCATGGTCAATAATTACGTTAAACACGGCTATCTGCCAAAACCAGATAAGAAGAAATACAAGCGACAGCAGGTTGCCCGTCTCATTGCTATTACGACCTTAAAGACAGTTTTTTCGATACAAGAGATCTCGGCTACCTTGAATCTCTTGCATAGTCAAGCTGATTCCGCAGACCTCTATAATAGTTTTGTAGACTTCCTACATGAGGAAAAAGAACCTTTGGCGCCTATTATCCAATCTGCCTGTCGTACCGTGCTACTCTACCAAGAAACCCTATCCTATATCCATGTTCATTCTGAGGAGGAAAAATAAAAGTGAATTATGCTAGTAAATTAAGTAAACGATTATCCTTTGGAGAGGAAGTCGCAAATAGTGTCACCCATGCAGTCGGTGCCGTTTTGATGCTCTTTCTCTTACCAACTTCTGCTATTTATAGTTATGAAACACATGGGACTCTATCAGCTGTCGGGACTTCTATTTTTGTCATCAGTCTCTTTCTCATGTTTCTCTCATCGACCATCTACCATGCTATGGCCTATGACTCACCTCAGAAGTATGTCCTTCGAATCATCGATCACTCCATGATTTATATTGCTATTGCAGGAAGCTACACACCCGTCGTCCTTTCTCTCATGAACAACTGGTTCGGATATGCCATTATACTGATTCAATGGGGGACGACTATTTTTGGGATACTCTACAAGATTTTTGCTAAGAAGGTAAATGAAAAATTCAGTCTGGCCCTCTATTTGATTATGGGTTGGTTGGTGATTTTCATCATCCCGCAGATCATTAGCCAAACAAGTCCAACCTTCTGGGGCTTGATGCTGATGGGTGGCCTATGTTACACAGTTGGAGCTGGATTTTACGCCAAAAAGAAGCCTTACTTTCATATGATTTGGCATCTCTTCATCCTAGCTGCTTCTGCTCTCCAATATATCGCGATTGTGTATGTCATGTAAGAGACTGGTAGTACAAAAAATGGGAGTCTAAGAATATTGACCTACATTTTTATTTAATACAATTCAAGTGATGCTGAAAAAGTTAAAATGAATGACTAGTAGCTTGATTTAAATAGATAGTGAAACTTTATCATCAATCAGGGACTCTCAAAATGGGAGTCTCTTTTATTATTCTTTACTTGCAATTTTAACCCCAATTGACTACAATAAAGAAAAATTGTACGGGGACAGTTATGACAACCAAATATCAAAAGATTTTTACAATATTGAAAAACCAGATTGACCAAGGAATCCTAAAAACCGGAGACCGCCTGCCTTCTGTTCGCCAACTGGCCAGTCAGTATGCTTGTAGCAAGGATACTGTTCAGCGTGCCTTGCTTGAGCTCAGCTATAAAAACTACATCTATGCTAAACCCCAAAGTGGCTACTATGTCTTGGAGGAAGAGACAGTGAAGCATACCGACCTGCCTCTCCGTCTCAAGGAAGATCGCTTTCAGGCCTTTGAAGACTTTCGGACTTGTATCAACGAAACCCTTGTCGGCCGTGATAATTACCTCTTCAACTACTATGAAAAACAGGAGGGCCTCGTTGACCTCCGTCAGTCTATTGCTTCCCTTCTTCGAGAAGATGCGATATACACCCAAGAGCAACAAATCATTATTACCTCAGGGACCCAGCAAGCTCTCTACCTCCTAAGCCAGGTAGCCTTTCCGAACCAAAAAGAAGAAATCTTAGTAGAGCAGCCAACCTACTATCGTATCAATAAGCTCATCAAAGACCAGGACTTGCCTTACCAAAGTATTAGTCGTACGCCCAAAGGAATTGACTTTGATCAATTGGAAACGATCTTTAAAACCGGCAAGATCAAATTTTTCTATACCATTCCGCGCCACCATTACCCGCTGGGACATAGTTATAGCAAGCAAGAGAAGGAACAGATATTAGCCTTAGCAAAGCTTTATGATGTCTATATTGTCGAAGACGATTACTTGGGGGATTATGATCCACATTTTTCTCCTAGCTTTCATTACCTGGATGCATCCGACCGGGTCATCTACATCAAGTCTTTTTCTACCAGCCTCTTCTCTGCCCTTCGGATCACTTCTATGGTCTTGCCCCAAGCCCTCCTAGCCCCTGTCTTAAAATTAAAGGGAACACTTGACTACGAGAGTAACTTGGTCATGCAGAAGGCCTTGAGTCTCTATATTGACAATGGCATGTTTGCCAAAAATAAAGGACTCCTTCACCAACAGCAAGCCATCCAAAAAGAGCAAGCTTCTTCCCTACTCCAGCAACATTCCCTATCCGTCCCTGTATGGCCGGTCATTGGAGGAGTCTTACTAGATTTAAGACAGGTCCCTTCGGTCGCTCGACTGAAACATAGCGGTCTCCCTCTCCACTTCTTCGAATCTGCCTATATTCAAAGCTGTCCCTATGCCTTTGCCCGTATCAATCAGGACAAACTGGAAGAGGTTTTACCCCAAATTATCGCTTATCTATGATTCAATCCCACCCTTCTATTTCTTGAGTAATTTTATATACAAAACTATGTTACGAAAATATTACATTTATTACAAAAATCACTTGACATCTGTAACAATAGGAGTATAATCTAAGTCAGAAAGATAAAGAGGTGATATTATGAAACGATCTTTGATTCGTTGGACTGCAGCCTCTCTTGTGGCTGCATCACTTGGACTTGCTTTGGGAGGGTGTGGCTCAAAAGATAAAACAACTTCCTCATCCGAAAAAGCTTCTAGCTCAAAAGTTGAGAAAAAACCAAAAGCTAGCTTAAATAAAAAAGCTACAGTTTCTTCTTCTCAAGCAAAAGAAAATACTACTCCTTCAAGTCAGGCAAGTAACCCGTCAGCTTCAACTGAACCGAACAAGGCAGAAGATACATCTTCAACTGATCAAGCAGTTGTTCCTGCAGCACTTGTCGGCACTTGGGTAGGATCTAGCCCTCAGGCGGATAGCATCAAAATGACTATTGAAGCTAATGGAGATATTACAACTGTCGTTAGCTTTAAAAATGATAGTGAACCAACCCGCACAGCCACCTATACTGCAAGAGCTATTCAAGCATCTGGTAATGTCTATTACTGGGAGTCAGAAGGTCTTAATGGCGCAGATGCTCTTCTTCCTGGTATTACTGGTTTAGGAGTAGCAAATTTCCGCTTCAAACCAGGATTTATCCTTGAGGAAGGTCATTATACTCCGATAGCCTTCACAACAGATATCAATACAGAATTTGACTATAGCAATTACAGAGATTTCCACTTCTCATTGACCAAAGAGCAATAAGGACAGGAAATTCTCTAATAAAAAAAAGAATGTTGACCCTCAACATTCTTTTTTTATGTTTTATTCACTTTCACAAATCAATTGGGTTAAACCCTTACTTCTTAGTCAGGGCCCAGCTCTTAGCCACAAGCTCAAAGAGAAGATCATCCTCCACTCGACCATCCAAGGGAATGCTGATCCAGTACTTCTTGTTCATATGATAAGCCGGATAGAAATGGGGTTCTTCTAAGAGTTGGCTGACATGATCCTGTTTAAGATTTAAGACCTCAATCTTCCCTTCCTGCCTCGCATCTAGCTTGGACCAGTCTATCTTCATCAAGACGCCAAACCATTTGAGATCCTTTTGATGACGGAAGACGCCCGAGTCCGGAGAACGGTCCCAGAGGTATTCGATAGGACGGTCATATTGCCGGCTGATCCAATCCACCAAGCGCTTGGTCTGAGGATACAAAAAATCTTTGACAGCAAAACAGGAGCTTCTGATATCCTCTAAGGCCTGCTGGCAAGCTTCTCTGACTTGGCCAACATATTGACCAACCATCTGGTCCATATGAAGCTGCACATAGTCGTCGCCTGTCTCCTGATCCACTAGCCAAAAATGCACTTGCTTACTTTGGACAGTCACATAAAGTTTGAAGTCTCCATCCAGGATCTGTTGATCATAGTGAAACTTCTCTCCCTGCTTTGAAAACCCATAAGCTAGAGCTTTTTCATTGTCTATACTGTATTTCTCAAAATAATCTGGTAAAAACACGTACTACTCCTTTCCTCCAGTATACCAAAAATCAAGAAAAAAGAGCTGAGATTTCTTCCTCAACTCATATATCTTTAAAAGACAACACGAGTTCCATGGACCTGATCCACCCCTGGAACATCAAGGAAAAGCTGACGATTCTCCAAAGAGACTCCTCCACCTGCCAAGATTTCTAACTGGCGATCTGCAAGCTGGGCATACTCTTCGTAGCGTTGCAACCGTTGTTCTAAGTCTGTTTCTGGACTGCCGGCTCTTGTTAATAGTCTCGTCACGCCTACTTTCTTCATCCACTCGATACTCGCAGCTTGATCTTCTAAAGGAATCTGGTCAAATGCCATATGCATGGTCAATTCAAATCCTTGACTGGCTTCGATGAAACGAAGCATGGCATCTTTATCCAGCTGATTGTCAGCAGTCAAAGCCCCAACAGCTAAACCATCAACACCCAGGTCACGGGCAATTTTCCAGTCTTCTAACATTATGTCTAGCTCTTGCTCAGAGTATACAAAATCTCCACCTCGTGGACGAATCATAACGATGACCTTTGCCTGATAATCTTTAGCAAGCTTCACAGCCTCTTTGATCACACCATAGCTTGGAGTCGTACCTCCAACCGCTAAGTTATCACATAATTCTACACGACGCGCTCCTGCTTGAAAAGCCTTCTCTAACAGTGTTATGTTCTCTGCACAAAATTCATATAACGGCATCCTAAATCTCCCTGTATTTGAAATCGTTTTCTTGTTCTACCTTACTCTTTTTTCATTTCTTTGTCAATTAGAAAAACCATCAGCCTCATCAGAAACCAATGGTTGATGCTTAATAGGAAATTGGAACAATAATCTGTAATACCATGTTCCCTTTTTCGACCTTCGCAGAATAGATTCGGTAGCCACTTGTCGGCATGGTCAATTGGATTTGATTCCCTATCATAGTAGCTCCTGTGCCCTCTTGGTTAACTTTTTCAGCAATCTTTGAAGCAACCAAGCTACGTGGAATCGGCAGATGTCCAAGACGGGCCCGTTCTAGGTTCAAGGTCAATTGTTGATCCGTCACACTAGCTGAAAAGTCCATGCTCACCATGGTTTCCACCGGTCCCAGTTCAATCGGAACCTGAACATTGATATACTCTCCATTCATAGCAACTGCTGTATTGAGGAGAGTTTCATCTGTCATTTCCCCTGCCATGGATTTAATAACTTGGCGCAATTGAGGAGAATTCAGTTGAAGCTCTGTTTGCAGGCCAGAAGCAGTCACGTCTGCTGTAGAGAAGCCTTCTTGAGCCAGATCTACCAGCGAAGTATTCACTGTTACATTTTTAAATTGCTCTTGAGTCGAAACCTTTGCTGGTATCAAGAAAACTGCTAAGACAATAACTAGGAGGAAGGTCAGTCCGATGAGTCGTTTGATCCATTTCCACATATGGTCACCTCTTTTCGTTTTGATGGATAGAAGAGAATTCACCTCTATCACTATTGATCTATTCTTTTTAAAATACGACTTCTATTCTACCCTAATTTTTCAAAAAAAGCGAACGAGAGGAATAAGGTGCACATAAGAAAAGAGGTGGAAAAAATCCCAACCCCTATTTGAATGTTAATGGAATTGCATCCCACCATCCACGATGATGGTTTGTCCTGTAATGTAGTTTGAATCAGGACCAGCAAGGAAGCTAACCGCTGCAGCGACATCTTCGGGTTCGGACAAACGTTTAAGGGTAATATCTTTAGCGAAAGTTTGCATACCCCATTCGTCATCTTTACCAGCGTTCTTACCAACTTCATGAGCGATATCATACATCATTGGAGTCTTAACGATACCAGGTGCATACGCATTGACAGTAATACCTGAATCAGCCAAGTCACGTGCCAAAGTTTGAGTGATACCACGAACTGCAAACTTAGTACCACCATAGACAGTCAAGTTAGGGTTACCTACAACACCTGCTTGTGAAGTTGCATTGATGATTTTTCCGCCATGGCCAAGCGCCTTGAATTGAGCTTGTGCAGCTTGAGCACCCCAGATGACACCACCAACGTTGATGGCAAAAGTGCGTTCAAATTGTTCTTCTGTAATCGTATCAAGTGGTGTAGTTGGAGCAACACCAGCGTTGTTAACGACAACATTTAAATCTCCAAAATGATCCACAACTTTTTGGAAAGCTGCAGCCACTTCAGCTTGTTTGGAGACATCAGCAACGACCGCAAAAGCATTCTCTGCTGATAACTCAGCTACTGCTTTTTCTGCTGTCTCAGCATTGTAGTCTAAGACTCCGACCTTGAAGCCATCTTGTACCAATCGTTTTGCAATCGCAAAACCGATCCCTTGACCTGCACCTGTGACAATAGCTACTTTAGACATATGATTCCTCCTTGGTATCCCCGATACCAGCAAACGTTCATAGAAGAACAGCAAAGGTTGACAGTCAGTTTTGTATGAATCTATTATAAGTTCCTTCCAAAACTATGGTAACAGTATACTCCTTTGTGAAAATAGTGTCAAACTCTGGCCTGTTATTTTCTAAAGTAATTTACAATCTATCTTATCTTTATTTAGTAATAGATTAACTGATCAAAATAATTTTGAAAAGGGTTTTATATCTTGACAAAAACACTCCTATTGCCTATTGTTTTGCGACTTATTTCATGCTACACTAATTATAAGAAAATCAAACAATAAGGAGGTCAAATAATGAAAGAATTCATGGATAAATTGAATAACCTACCTAAGCCAGTTCAATACATTATTGCGATCATTATTTTCTTTATTGCGTTTTACATTTCTTATAGCTTGTTTTAAACTTTAAACCAAGACCTCACTATCAAACAACTTTTCTTATTTGGAAAGTTGTTTTTGTTTTCCACAGTAATCAAACCTATCCTACACTTATGTAACCTCTTTCAGCTTGCATAGATCTACGAAAACTAAAAAGCCTTCTTTCGAAGGCTTCTCATAAACTTTTCATTTGATGAGTCCCTTTAGTAATCAGACTCTGCAAATACTTGAGTGGCTTTGACTGCTTTCTTCCACCCCTTGTACAATCTCTCTTTGCGAGCTTCATCCATCTTGGGTTCAAAGATTTGGGCTACTCCATGAAGAGATTTTAATTCATCTAAGTCCTTCCAATAGCCTACTGTCAGACCTGCTAGGAAGGCTGCCCCTAAAGCAGTTGTTTCCAAGTTTTTGGCGCGAGCAATCGCAATTCCAAGAATATCTGCCTGAAACTGCATTAAATAATCATTTTTCGCTGCTCCACCGTCTACTTTTAGGACAGGGATAGGAGTTTTGGCATCTACCTGCATGGTGTCGATGATATCGCGTACTTGATAGGCAATAGATTGAAGGGTTGCTTTGATAAAGTCTTCCTTGGTCGTTCCCCGGGTAAGTCCAAAGACAGAACCACGCGCCTCTTGATTCCAGTATGGTGCTCCAAGACCAGTAAAGGCAGGGACCACATAGATTTCATCCTGGTTCTGGGACTTCAGAGCATAGGCTTCCGATTCAGGTGAATTATCTATCATACGCAGGCCATCACGAAGCCATTGAATAGCACTCCCAGCGATAAAGATAGAACCTTCTAATGCATAGTAGACCTTGCCATTTATCCCATAACCAATCGTCGTCAGCAGGTTATTCTCTGATAACTGCATCTCCTCACCGGTATTCATGATGATGAAAGATCCAGTTCCATAGGTATTTTTGACCATACCAGGTTCAAAAGCCAATTGGCCAAAGAGGGCGGCTTGCTGGTCTCCTGCCATCCCCGCAATCGGCACTTGTCCACCGTAGAAATGGAAAGGAGCTGTCTTACCATAGATTTCAGAGTTTGAACGCACCTCAGGAAGCATGGCTTTAGGAATGTTGAGAATTTCTAAAATTTCATCGTCCCATTTCAGTTCCTTGATATTGTAGAGCATGGTACGGGCTGCATTGGAATAGTCTGTCACATGGGTTGCTCCATCCGTCAGCTTCCAGACCAGCCAAGTATCAATGGTCCCAAAGAGCAATTCTCCTTTTTCCGCACGCTCTTGTGCTCCTTTAACATGATCCAAAATCCAACGAACTTTAGTTGCTGAAAAGTAGGCATCGATGACCAAACCTGTCTTTTGGTGGAAGGTCTCTACATAGCCTTGGTTTTTGAGCTCTTCAGCCAGTGGAGCAGTTTGCCGTGATTGCCAAACAATAGCATTGTAAATAGGAAGGCCTGTGTTCTTATCCCAAACAACTGTCGTTTCCCGTTGATTGGTAATGCCGATCGCCTCTATTTGATTGGGCTTGATGCCACTTTC
Organism: Streptococcus rubneri; assembly: GCF_004785935.1. Classification (GTDB taxonomy): domain Bacteria; phylum Bacillota; class Bacilli; order Lactobacillales; family Streptococcaceae; genus Streptococcus; species Streptococcus rubneri. The sequence continues at coordinate 655,886 of NZ_SRRP01000001.1, forward strand.
AATAAAGACTTCAGCGATCACCGACTGCACCGAGTTCCAAATCTCATTAGCATTGTGCTCCACCCAACCAGCCTGCGGAAAAATCTGAGTGAATTCCTTTTGGCTAGAGCTAACTTGCTCGCCTTTTTTGTTAAAAATGATTGCCCGCGAACTAGTGGTTCCCTGGTCAATCGCCATGATATAGGTTTCTGGTGACATAAACTGTCCTCCTAAATAAGGTACTTAAACATCTTGTTCTTTCATAAACTAGTATACTCTATTTCATCTAGGATTTGTATCCATTTTTTTAATAAATTACAGTCTAAATTTTCCTTCTGCTTCTAACTCTATCAGATCAAATTAAAAGAGCCTAAGGTCTTCCTAGTATTTCAAATGCTTATCAAGATCTGCTTTAATCCAACCGATTTAAGAATTCCATGGTCGGACTATCCTGGTAAAGTTCTTTGAGAGGAATCTTATGATAGGCAGAAATCTCTTCCGATGTCACACCGTAACGAATCAAGAGATCATAAATACGATTTAAATCATGACGTAATTCATCCGTAATGAGGACATTATCGCTCATTTCTTTTGTTTTCCAATAATAAGATGGCAGAACTTCCTTGGTTTCTATTAAAATATTTTGCAATAAAGTTCCCCCATGACTATCCTTCTGAGAGATATCTGCTCCAAGTTCTAACATTTTTTTAAAAACCTTGAAGGATTGGTCAGCCTTTTCCTTAGACGAATACATCTCATATTGACCATTCCAACGTTTGATCATGCGCCTGCAGTCAAATACAGCTCTTCCACCGGCAGTTTGGATGACCGGTTGACAAAATGGATTTAGCTCTGTCGGTTCTTCAATAAAGTTAAGATTTGCCCCTCTATCAATGAGTAAGTCCGCAATATCTAAATGTCCCGATTTAATAGCGACTTGAAGAAGGGATTGGCCTTGATCTCTTTTAGGTTTGTCACCCGAAACAGCATTGACTTCTTCGGGCTTTTTATCCAATATCTGACGGACAGCCTCTATATCACCTCTTCTCAATAACTGAAAAGTTTTTTGCATGGCCTTTTCTCCTTAAATGATCGATAATCCTATCTCTGAGTTCTTCGTTAAACTAATTATATCATTTTACAGATTCCTATATGCTGGAATGCGTCATTAGCTAAAAAGTTTTCGTTTTATCACCATATAAAAAACCTCCCACCGAAATTTAGTGAGAGGTACAACTCTATTTTTATGATTTTCGTATAGCCACTAGCCAAGAGGATACTAGGATTTCAATAATAACTAGAAGGATAATCTGAAGAAGAGAACTCTGAACCAGCATGAGAACAGCTAGAGTATCGATCAACATATGAGCGAGGATACAAGGAACAGCTCCTTTCGAGTACTCCTTGAGCGCTCCAAATAGGAAAGTATTCCCTAAAATCATCAAGTAAAAGATGAGATAGTTGGACGAACCTGCTGTAATCCAAGGGAGTTGATAGATAGGAATATGCCAGAGGAACCAGACAAGGGAAAGGACCATCATTTTAGTTATAAAGTGCTTGCTAAAGGAAAGATGATCTTGTAAAAACCAACGCCAACCGACTTCTTCCAGACCTCCATATAAAAAGGTCCAGGGAAAATAGAGGAAGAAGGCCAAGAGGGAGTTTCCAGTAAAGCGAACATTCATGAGCAAGATTGAGATCCCATAATAGATGACTGGGATGAAGAAAGCTAGCATCCAGGACAGGTTACTTTCTTTTTGAAGAAAGACCTTTTTGAAAAATTCTCCCAGGGATTTAGTCTCACCTAAGACGAAGGAAAAGCAAAGAGCCGTTGTCATGGGAATCAAATTCATCAGGATAAAAAGCAAAGAGCCTCCCATACTACTCCCATCTGGGAAACACCATAGGATAACTTGCCCTACTATATATGTAGCAAAGAGGGCAGTCAGTGCATACCAGATAGCGACTGATTGTTTTGAAATAAATTTGCTCAAACCTTTCTCGATTTCCTCCTGTTCATTTTCTGTAAAATCTTTTAAGTCCATAACCTACTCCTCCTTATCTTTATATAGTAGATTTTACACTCTTACATGAGAATATACAACTAATTGGGATGGGATGTTGCTAGCTGTGAACAATCATAGAATAAGGAAAATCATGATTTCTTTTTTCCTAAAATACCGTACAAAAAGATCTGATGGATTTGCTTAACGTCTGTTTCTAAATTATCACTATGGGCTAACTGATTTCCTACACTATTGAGAGCATCCATGACATTTAAAATAAGCTCTGTTGACAAGTCTCTAGCAATCAGCCCCTCTTCTTTCCCGAGATTAATATAAGTGCGATAAATATCCCGTTTTTTTGCGGTTATCGCTTTCGTTAGGAGACTTGAGAAAGCGGGATCTCTCACCGTTTTATCTTGAAAATAGTCCGAGATTTGCTGACTCATTTTCTCCTGACATAGGTCTAAAGCCTGGTCTAATTTTGTATTAAAAGCTAGATTACTTTTTAAAATATCCTCGGCTTGCTGGGTTATTTCTTCAAACAAGTCATTAACACAGAGAGTCACCAAATTATCTTTGCTCCCAAAATAATTGTAGATAGAAACAGGTGATACTTTCGCTACCTCTGCAATAGATTTTATACTCGTTTCCTTAAAACCTTTTTCTTTGAATAGATGCAAAGCTGCTTGAATAATCGCTTGCTTCTTTTTCTCAGTCGTCTTTTGATATTGATTCATGTGAACACCTCAGTTACTACCAATTGTAGCATAAGTTTGGAATATATACTTGTATATTTCATTTTTTCTTGCTATTCTGACTACTTTTCTCTATAATAAAGTTTGAAATTTAATTATTGCTATTTCAAACTTTATTTGCAAAAGGGGGAGGAACATGCTCATTCAATATCTTATAAAACAGTCTAGAAATCCTAGTGGTCTTATCGGGCGATTAATTACCAACATCTGGTCGTCCTATTTTAAGAAATTCAGTCTTTGGGCAATCAAACAGACTACTATTTCAGATAATAGTCGGATTTTAGAAATCGGTTATGGCGGTGGTAGCACTATCAAAAACCTACTTGCTTTAGATAAAAATCTTGACATTCATGGCATTGATATTTCCAAGGAGTCTTATCAAACCGCTAAACGGATGCTTTTAAAGTCAATAGAAAACGATAGTGTCCAGCTGATGGTTGGAAATGTTGAAAACCTTCCCTACCAAAATCATTATTTTGATCTTGTCTTTGCCATTCAGACCCATATTTTCTGGAAAGAATTAAAACAAAGCTTTCAGGAAATCTATCGAGTCATGTCCAATCATTCTACTCTGATTATTGCTTCCGAAAAAGAAAAAATTAAGTATCATATGACAGATTATGGAACAAGTTCTGAATTGAGTCAGTTATTAACAAGTATTGGCTTTTCAAAGATTGAAGAAAGGCAAAATCACAAATGGGTTTTATATATTGTCACGAAAAGTGAAAAAAATAAGAGTCAAATGGCGACCAAATAGCTCTTACTCTACTTGTTGAGCTTGAATTCACCCTAAAAGTATTTAGGGCAAAGGAAAAGATGACGAGTTCATTAGATTTTTACTAAAACCTTAAAGCCATATCAAAAGAGCAGTTCAAAATAACTGCTCTTTTGATTTACAACTTTATGAAGCAATGGAAATTAACCCAGCTTAGGATTTAGCTTTCTCTATACTGCTACTAGCAATTCTCATGGCAAGAAGGATTATCAACACCTTAATCACAAGTGATAGCCATACGCTCTCAGTTGATGACAGTTGCGATAAAGAATTGATCAACGCATGAGTCATGACACAAATCCATAAATTTTTCGTTTTATGATACAAGGCCGATAAGATAAAACAGTTAGTTAGCAGTCCAACTAGAAACGGAAGCAACTGAATGACAGCTAAAGAACCATCAATGTAAAAGTAAAAAAGATGCCAGCTAGACCAGGCTAAAAAGGTGATCACAGTAGCTGAAAGATAAGGTATTCTTTCCTCCAAAGTTGGTTGAAAGAAATAACGCCAGCCAATTTCTTCAATCCCACCAAAAAGAAGAGCCTTGAAAAAGAGCACCACTGGTAAGACCAACGATTGAGTGGTAATCTTACCACCTAAGATAAATGGGAAAAAATCGAGCAGCAAGAAAACAAGCACCAAACAATAATTTGCTAAACTGTCTTTGACTTGAAAAAAATCTTTGAGAACTTGTTTAAAACTAGATTGATGGTAACTAATGCTTGCAAGACTGCCCCACAAAGCTGATGACAACCCACCTACAATAACAGCGATAATCCCCATTGGTGATGTAAAATCAACCTTGACTCCTCCTACTCTTAAAAGGCAAACCAAAAGGCTGACTCCTAATACTTGACCAAAGGTTCCTAACAAATACATAGATAGGGCTTGCTTTCTACTCATTCGTGATTCCTTTTCTATTCTTTCATCTAGTTCATGACTCTATTAGATTTGGAGCATCCCCCTAATCCGCATCGACCCAAAGATGGTATTGTTCACAATGGAGACATCGAAAGAGATAGCCACACATAGAACCATCCTTGACTAAGTATTCAGCCACATCCTGAAATTCATCACGCGCCTCATATTCTTCCAAAACTTGCTCTGCAATGCCCATTTCTTCCAGTTCACGAGTGCCCACTGTCCCCAGATAGGCACAGTAGTCTTGGCAACAGGAGAGCCAATATTCGCCCTGCCAGCTACTATAGCCTGGAGTTTGACAGAAGAGGATCTGGTCTTTTTCCTTATCCATGACCCCTTGCCAATCAGCATCTTGGATAAACTCTGCTTCAAACTTCTGGGCAGCACGACCAGTAGAGATACAAGTTGGACAGAGATGTCTTAGCTCCTCCAGACAATAGGGTCTCAAAGCATAATAGATGGTGTGGTCTTCCCCACATGAAGGACAGGTCTTAGGCTCCCCTTCCTTAAAGGCACCAGTCCCTAGTGGATCTGGATGATAGCGGAAGGTTGGCAATTCGCTGACTTTCTTCTTATGAGCCTCTTTTTCTTTTTCGGTCAAGGGACGAGAGAGAGCAAAGCGATCTCCATGACTTAGACTCATCTTTTCTAAGGTGAAAAGTTTCTTAACTTGCTTGCGATCAGACTTGTCTACTAGCTCTGAGAAGAGAGCAAAGGCACTGGCATACAAGCCCAACTCCTGATACACATCCACCAAGACCTGCTTAGCTTCTGGAGTTTCCAGTAAGGTCAGCCGATCCGCAAATTCATAGAAAGCCAGCACGCTGGATGAATCCTTATCTTGCGCTTGGAACTGCTTTTTTAAGTGGATATATTCTTTCATAGAATCGTTCATAGAATTGCTCACTTTCGTTTTTACAGAGAATCAAATCCTAGTTTTGTTTCCTTCAGGTGATTGTATTCTAGCGTTGAAAATGTACTTTAAACCCATACTTACCAGCATTTTGCTTGAGTTTTTCAACCAACAGTTCATTCTGTTTACTTTTACCAAAAAAGAAGGGAATGGTCTTTCCATTTCTGAGTTCGATATAGAAAGCATAGCGACTCCCACCACCAGCGCGACCACGGAGCAATAAATAGGTTATCTGCTTCATCTCTTTCAATGGGATCATACGACGGCTGAAACACAAAGGCACATGAATGTAGAAGATGCCATTCGAAATGTGGTAAGGTGAAAAAAATGAACCTCCGCTACGTCGACTAGCAAACCACCGACGAACGAATAAAGTAATACTGAAGAACCCAATAAAAACAACACCTAATAATAGTGGTCCAGATTCTAAAATCTCCATTCCATTTCTCCCACCATAAATTCTAAATACACAATACAATTGTTGACTCGGCCTTAATCAGTATGCTTTTTAGTCTTTGTTAATAAGATGATGACACCCACTAAGATTAGAACTCCAATTATAAAAACAGCAAGCTCTAATTCTTTAAATCCTTCAATATAGGGTAGGATATACATACTTGATTCTACTAATAGAAAACCGATAAGAATAAGGGCTAGAGCAAAGTAGCTCCGTTTTTTATTCATCTTTAGCTCCTTTCCTTAGCTGGAGTTCCCATCAAACTTAACTAGCTGGAAATTCTATTTGGTTTCAACCCATTTTTCATTGTCCATGATAAAGGGCTTAGCTAAACCTTCACCGGTGTAATCTTGGTATTTGGTCTCCAAGTATTTGTAGACATCTTCCTTAGTCGCAAACTTGATCGCTTGATAGGGCTCTTCAAAGGTTAGCTTTTCAACAAAGAGATAGCCGTCCTTGGCAGGAACCAAGACACCGACGTGCCCGACAAAAAGGGTATTTCCGTCTAGGTTATCATGAACGATAACGGAAAGCATGCGGGCATTTTCATTGAACTTGAAGTGAGAAAAATACTCTTCCATCTTCTTGGCGTGAACCTTGACATCCGTTGTAGCCTCTGTCGGAACCCGTGAATACAGAATGTTAAAGGCTTCCTTGTCTGCCTCATCGAAGATCTTCCCTTTGTCAATGGCATCATTGTCCACGAACAAGAGTTCACTATCCGCTTTCATCTTAGGAATCTCGATGCGGTTCTTCAACAAGGTATAACTATTAATCCGGCAGTTGGTTCCGACAAAATCTCCCTTTTTCTTGGTCCACAAGTCACTGATCTTCTCGACATTGTAGTCTGTTTTCTTGAACTTGCTGAAGTCGCCCGTCAAGCCTACAGAGCCAACAATGCTATCATAGTCCGTGACTAGACCAAGAAACTTGTCTACACTTTCCTGATCCAAATAAGCAGACAAGAGAGCCCGCACTTCTTCGACACTTTCCTTGCTATTGAGGTTGCTGTATGTTCCCTTGTAGTGCTCCTTGTCTAAACTAGCCTTTTGGACAGTGGAGCTTTCCTGCTTTTCCTTGGATTGCTTTTGGTTGGTCCCACAAGCCGCTAAAGCAAAGATTGCCAAGGCACTAAGGAGCATTGTTTTTTTTAATTGTTTCATTATTGGTTCCTTTTTAAATCATTTTGATCATTCGTGTTTGGATGATATTCTTAAATAGAAAGTTAGTAACCTTTGCACAGTAAGGTTCTCTGTCAGATACTTTTTAGATTTCTTAGCATCTTGCCTATAGTAGGAATTCTACTTTCACAGTTAGCCACTAGCTTTCCTTAAATTCTGTTTGTTATCATCTCATTTTTTAACATATCACCATAGGCGAGTGGGTCTGATGTTAGTTTGGTGCAATGTTGGTATCCATTCCAAATCTTCATTTTTGCAAAAGGATATTTCTCTGGTAAAATCCTTCTAGCGCCAATCAGATCAAATTCTTTCGATCCATATGAGAAAGTGCAGTTCAACTGTTCCTCTTTTGATAGACTCGGCAATTCAACAAATGCACAATCATGACAAATATGTCTGATACTATCCTCATCCATAGCTATAAAGTTATCAGCCATTACTTCTGCCGTTTCACCATAAAGTGCAACTATTTTTTTGACCGCTAAACTTCTATTCTTGATGGCCATCCGATGCTTATAGATAAAGAATATCCTTGAAAATACTTCATGGAGCCTCGAAGCTTGCCAGACACTACAACCTTCAAACACGGCTTTATGGATTTTAATGTCCTTGTAATTCAACAATTGAAGTAAAACCACAGCACCTAAAGAAGCACCAAAAGCTAGATCCAACTCATCAATTTGATGAGTTTTTAAATACTCATAAATGTACTCACTTTCCCTTTTTGCAGATAGATAGGGAATAGTAGCTGCTTCACCGTGTGCGGATAAATCTGGAATCAAATACCTGTATTCATTTCCCATCTGATCTGATAACAACTGTTTCATTCCTTGGGCAGAGGATAGCATTGGATGGACTAACAATACGACCTTATTCTTTTCAGAATTCACATCAAGCATTTTCATATCAGGACCCTATTATACCTTCCTAAATCATTTTATTCTCTATAAAAAAACTGCAATGGAGGTAACTATCTGACTCGCATGATCCAGTTATATCCAAGTATATTTTCACTTATTGGTGGAGAGCAACTCTTGCACACATATGATAGTTTAATTTTTATGTCAGTTCATAGCTTGAGGACCTTAAATACTCTACAGCATATGAAACGGAGCTTACTAGACATTGCGGATGGATACCTAGTCTCCTTCTCTTATATTATAGTTTAAATTCAATTCAAGTCCAACTATTTTTAACAAAATAACAATAAAAAGAGCTGGCAGACTATCCAGCTCTCAATGAATAATGAATCCTATTTAATCTTGTGTTTGTTCATCTTTTCTTCAAAGATTTCTGTCATGATGACACGCAATTCTTCCCGTTCTTTTTCAGGAAGGTCTCCTTGACGCTTGGCCACGGCATAGAGTTCAGGATAGCGCATAGCCACACGTTCAATCGTCTTTGTTGTTGCATGCCCTCTGACAAAGAAAGGAATACGCTTGATCCATTCCTGCGGGACAAGAGCGAGCAACTTCTTCGCCGCTTCTTTATCAGAAATCTCAGCTGTACTCAATCCTTGCTTGATTTGTTCTTTTTCTTTTTCTGTAAAATCTTTTAATTCCATAGTAAATTCCTCATTTGTTTATCTAAGGACATATTATACACCTATGTAGGGGAAAGTACAATTAAAGGAACTGAAAAATAGAACATGGGTAAGTCATCCCTAACTCTATCTTTTAATCGTTAAATCTTATGAAGTATATTGATTTCAGATTTACTGTGGAGCATCTCCCTTTTGCTTTAAATAATAGTCACTTGCCTCAGTTAGTTTTTTATAATAATGATCGTAACTCTTACTAAATTGTCTAATCAGAGGAATAGCTACTTCATAGTAGTGATGGTTAATCAAAAATGTTTTCAGTTGATCTTGAATATTTTTCAGTGGACTTGTTTTGTAATCATCACTGTTCAAATAGCGATCATAAATAGAAATTGTGTCCTTATTTTCATTATGCCACTTTTCATAACTTTCTATCGCAGCTATCTTAGCTTCATTAACCTCTTTTAAGGTCTTCATATTAAAACTAGAACTCAGTTCATCAACATAATCCTGTTCTTCTCTGCTTAACTCAAAGGTTGGAAGGCTATCTAAATATTGAATATACTTCTTAAATGCTTCTTCTCCATCTTTTGACAAGGGCTCCTGTAAAAAAGGTTGATAGGCAGCAAATAAGCATTGCCCCAAGTATCCTGGAAATGCTCTTTCGAGTCTCTTATAAATGGAGTCCTCAGCTTCGATGACCGCAAGTTTTTCATTGATCAGATCCGTATCTGCACCTTTGATATAGAGATCGAACACTACTTTCCGTTTCTCATCACTTTCTAGTTCTTGCTCTTTTCTTCTGAGAATACTAGATGCAGTAGCCCCATCTGACTTCAGACAGTCCTTTATTTCTGTTATGGTTAGCCCTAATTTTTTAAACAAGGCAATCTTATTCAGAATCTCTACATCCTTTTCCGAATATTCCCTATACCCATTTTCTAGTCTTCGAGGATGAATAAAACCTTTTTCTTCATAGTATTCTAGTGCTTTTCGAGTTAAACCTGTTATTTTTTGAATATCATTTCTTAACATGATCTTGCACCCCCTTTATCTATATGATACTCCTGTCCCCAAGGGACATGTCAACCTTTACCTTATAAACAGAAAACGATCATTTTTCTAATCACTTTCATCTCCTATTATAACAAGGTTCCACGAATAAATCAGTCATAAAAAAAAACAGCTAACCATCCAGTTAACTGCTTAAAAAAATAAATTAAATCTTTAGAAGAGTTAGTATTAAAATTTACTTTAAATCGTATTTCCAATCTTCTCCATCTTGGTAGTAGAAAAATTCAGAAAGGTCTTCTTCAAGGAAAATACGAAGCATATCCTCCATATCTAAGGAGAGGTCTAGTTTTGGAAATTCTTTCAGGTCCTCCCACCAGACTTCCCCCTCTTCAGAGGATATTAATTCTCCGTCAAACTTTTCTGTCTTATAAAAGAGAACTACATAACGAATGCCGTCTTCTACCCAATCTTTCATTCCACAAATCTGGGGAGAAGCTATCCTTAAGCCAGTTTCTTCCTTCACTTCACGGATCACTGCTTCCGTAAATGACTCTCCCACTTCGACATGACCACCAGGAAAGGTTATGCCTGGCCAGTCCTCTTTTTTACGATCCATAACAAGAACTCTATCGCCATCTCTTACCATACAAAGATTCGTAAACTCGACGTTTTCATTCATATAGATACTTCCTAACTATGTGTATTTTTCCATTGAGGACAGAATAGACAATCTGTATCCTAGTCACCTTTTTGCTGAACTTGCGTATGGGCTAGCAGGTCACCTAGATGCCTCTTATCTTTTCTAAACAGCGTCATTGCCAGTAGCAAAACTGCGAGGAGAGTCGCCGAAATAGAGAGGCTAATGGATAACACATCAAACTCACTATAGACACCATGTATCGTGCCCATATGACCGAGTTGCCAAGGCAAAAATTTAATGGTGTTTCTAATCAAGCTAGCTTGCACTGTTTTTTTCTGGTAAACCAATTGAAGTCCAGCTTTCGCCTTCCCAAAACTCCCATTATTTGTATAATCTAAGAATGTAAAAAGTAGAGTGATTGGCAAAACAGAGGTAAAAAACGCAAGACACTGCGACTGAATTTCTGTAAACTCTGGGATACCATTAAAAAAAATAATGTAAAAAAGCATCGAACCTATAAACAGAAGCGCTAAATAAGCTAGTATGAAAAGATAATCAAATAGTAATTCCATCATCCTTTTTTTAAACGAAATAGAATTAATTGCTAACACCTTCATCACCGTCTCCTCCTTTATCATTTGCTACTATTATACTATACTGACAACCATAAACAACCATTTATAAAAAGAAGACTGAAATACCTAAATTCCAGTCTTCTTTCTTACTAATCTTCTCTATATATAACAAAGCCATTTGGTTGGATGATCAATCGACCATCGGATATATTCCCAAGACTGATCAGATCTGCCTGTCCTCTTTCTAAGACAACGTCTTTCTTCGACTGGTTAAAATAGGCTTTGAGCATGTTACCTTCATGCTGCCATTCTACTGCCACCACATCTGGCTCTACTTCTTCCAGACTCACTTTACCATACTGAATCATGCCTGATACTTCTTTTCGGAGCTGGATCAAGTCCTTCATAAAGTTTAGCATGTCATTATCCGCTGCCACGCGCTCCCATGGCATGACACGGCGGCAATCTGGGTCTGGACCACCGATGAGGGCTAGCTCCGTTCCATAATAAATACAAGGCGTTCCTCGTTGCAGATAGAGGAAGGCGAGAGCAGACTTGACAGACTGAAGATCGCCTTTGGCCGTCGTCAGGATGCGCTCTGTATCGTGGGAGTCCAAGAGGTTAAACATAACCTCAGAAATCTGCTGCCTGTAGTACATAGACTGGCTATTGATCTCCCAAATGAAGCGTTGCGTCTCCTTATGCCCCCGCAGGAAATAATCCTTAATACTTTCAGAGAGGGGATAGTTCATAACGGCATGGAACTCATCGCCATTGAGCCAAGGTTGGGACGAATGCCAGATTTCCCCGAGGATATAGAGATCCGGCTTCTTGACCAAGACCGCCTTACGGAAATCCCGCCAGAATTGATGATCAATTTCATTGGCCACATCCAGTCGCCAAGCATCGATATCAAACTCTTCAATCCAATAATTCGCAACCTTCAGGAGATAAGCCTTCACCTCAGGATTAGCCGTATTGAGCTTAGGCATATAGCCTGCAAAGGCAAAAGCATGGTAAGACAAGTCGCGACTATTCCACAGATTTTCTGAGGAGACAGGGAACTCTTTGATATGGAACCAGTCCTTGTAAATCGAATTCTCCCCGTGTTTGACCACATCCTGCCATTGGGGTGAATCATAGCCAATATGGTTAAAGACGGCATCCAGCATGATCTTCATCCCACGCGCATGGGCCTCTCTCACTAACTGGCGGAAGGTGTCCTTACCTCCAAAATGCCGATCAATTTCAAAATAGTCAATGGTATCGTACTTGTGATTGCTCGGCGATTCAAAAATCGGGCAAAGATAGAGCCCTGTAATTCCTAACTCCTGCAAATAATCTAAATGATCAATAATGCCTTGCAAATCACCACCAAAGGAATCCAAGATTTGAGGAGCAATAGAGGCATCCCAAGGACGGACACCTTCTGGTGAAATGGCTGGATTCCCATTAGCAAATCTCTCAGGAAAGATCTGGTACCAAACCGTCTGCGCCACCCAATCCGGAACAGCACACCCATCAATCTCATGGATAAAAGGAAGCTTAAAACCGTTCATGACGAAGTCCAGGCTCTCGTTGGTGTAGGCTGCCACACCTCGGTCCCCGTACAAGATCTTCTCTCCCGCTGTGTCCTCTAATTCAAAGAGGTACTGGATCCGTGCATGACGAACCGATACCGACACTTGCCAATAATCAAAGAGGTCGTCGGTCGTCACCTTGTCCATTTCCTTGGTCGCCTCATAAAGATCCTCTATAAAAATAAAGGGATCCCCATAGTGCAAGACAATCCGTTTGATATCCTCTTTCTTAGTCCGGATGCGAATGTGAAGCTGGCCGTCCTTATATAGATAGGCGTACTCCGATTCAGGCCGATGATAAATAGCTGTTAATTCCATCTGTCTTGTCTCCTACTTTACATTCTTTTCATCATTTAACAGTTTATGCAAACGATTACACAAAATCATTTACTAGTATACAACTTTATAAATAGGTTTGCAAGATTCTGAGAGATCATTTTAGATTACTAGCTTTTTAAGATTGTAATGCAACACAAAAAGCCCAGTAATTGGGCTTTTCAATCAGCAGAATAACTGATCCTCATTCCTTACTTGTATGCCGCTTTCCAAGACTTAGCGCTTGCTCTTCTGACATTTGAACAACCTTAGAAAAATTAGTATTGCGAGGCATATTATCTAGTGAGTACCAATAGACATCCGCACTCCCATTTCTTGCCACATATACTACTGGAGCCAATTGAGGACTAGGTTCTGTAGGCTCTACAGGTTGAACTGGCTGAGCTGGCTCTACTGCTTGACTCGGTTGAGGGGCTTGACTTGGTTGCGTCTCTACAGAAGGACTAGCAGGTTGAGGTTGACTACTTGGCTCTGTCGGCACTAAAGATGGCTTGGCAGTTCCCTTCAGATAGTCAATGGTCGCATTCTTAGAGTAGTTGTCCAAGGTAACGGTGGTAATCCCATAAGCATCTACTGACTCTTTGGGACTACTTAAATTGATTGGTAGAAGGTTGCCATCTCGATCAATTCCTACATATTGCAAGGTCACCTGCCGAGGAATTAATTCATCCCCCGTATAGACTGGTGTCACCTTGTAGTCTAACCAGTAATTTGGGTGGGTGGCTAGCCAGCTATCGAGTCGTTTCTCGTAGTAGAGCATGCCCTCCACATTACTATCCGCTGTTCCTTTATAATTCCCCGTATTGGTCCAGGCAGTTAGAGGAACCAGATTTTTCCCTTCATTGGTCAGACCGCTAAACTGATAGCCGATCAAATGCCCTCTGTGGAACAACCAGGCCTTCTTTCCCTTGTTTCCATAAGCAATCTTATAATTGTGCCAACCAACCGGATTATAGCTGAGCCGTGGTTCTCTTTTTTTCTTTGGCTCATCCTTGTCCTGCAGCTGAATATGAGCGGAGGTCGCCCGACCTAAATGATCAAACTCACCTAGAACGAGCTGCTTGTTACCAGTAAAAGGTAGCAGGTTAAGACTCTGATAGTCGAGTCCAGTTTGCTGGGCTTGAACTCCTTGAACAACGACCAAGGACATAAAAACCGAGACTATCGCAACAATAACATTTTTCAAAAACCGTTTTGTAACCATAATTGAAACTCCCACATTTCTATCTAGTGATATTATAGCAGAAAAATGCAGTTACAAAAGATTTTTTTTTCAAAAACTCTTGTTCATGACCTTACGTAACGATGTATAATAAGTATGAGGAGGTGAGTAATGATGGCTAAATACAGAGCAATTCCGGAAGGATTTATGACGGTTGGGGAACTTGCTAAGAAAATGAACCTTACTGTCCGTACTCTACAATACTATGATAAAGAAGGGGTGCTTTCCCCATCGGCAGAAAGTGAGGGAGGTCGCAGGCTTTATACCGATAAAGACTTAGTGCTACTCCATCAGATATTGTCTTTAAAATCATTAGGTTTTTCTCTCAAGGATATAAAGGGGCGTTTGATCTCTTTGAAAACACCTGATGATGTTGCCAATGCTCTTACAGAGCAAGCAGATACTATTCGTAAAAATATTGAACAACTTAAGGATTCTTTAGTCGCAATAGAGCAGCTAAAGGTAGAAGTTTTACAAATACAGACGGTCAATTTTAAGAAGTATGCAGACATCATCGTCAATCTACAGATGAAGAATGACTCCTACTCTCTCATTAAGCGCTTTGATGATAATACACTCGACCAGATACGCAGTCGATTTGACAAGAAAAGCGGACTTGACTTTATGGACAGATTGAACCGCCTAAGTGATCAAATCGTAGAGCTTCAAAAAGAAAACGTACCAGCTGAAAGCGAACAAAGCCAACAGGTTGTGAAAGAATACTGGGGCTTGATTATGGAGTTTACAAATGGTGATATGAGCATGCTTCCTAAGTTGATGGAAGTTGGTACTATTGACACCGCCTCAAACGCTTGGGAAGAAAAGCAAAAAATCGTCAATGACTATATAGGACCCGCTCTACAAGTCTATTTTTCAAGGCTTGGAACAAATCCCTTTGAGGAGGTGGAACCATGAAAGACGCGATAAAGATTTCTGGATTAAAGAAAAGTTATGGTAGAAAATTGGTTCTTGGAGGCCTCGATTTTCAAATCAAACAAGGAGAAATATTTGCTCTGCTCGGAGTAAACGGAGCTGGTAAAACAACAACGCTTGAATGTATCGAAGGTCTGAGAAAATATGACGAAGGCACTATAGTTGTAAATGGGAAAACCGGAATTCAACTACAGTCCTCCTCTCTACCCGCTCACATCAAACCGATGGAAGCCATAAAACTCTTTGCAAAATGGAATCATACACACATTGATGATGTTATGCTAAAGGCCCTTGGCATAAAAGAAATTGAAGAGTCGCAATACATAGAATTATCCACTGGGCAAAAAAGAAGATTACATCTTGCTCTTGCACTTATCAGTAATCCAGATATTATTTTTCTCGATGAACCGACAGCGGGACTTGATGTTGAAGGACGACTATCTCTCCATGAACAAATCCGAAAGCTCAAATCACAGGAAAAGACAATCGTCTTGGCAAGCCACGATATGGCCGAAGTTGAAACCCTATGTGACCGCATTGCCATTTTGAATAGTGGTAAGATCGTTTTTTGTGGTACTCCTTCAGAACTGACAGAAAAACTTGGAAGAAAATATTTCATCCATTTAAAAACACAGGAAGGGGAGAATACATATGAAACAGATACGATCGAGGATAGCTTAATTTCATTATTGGAAGAATGCAAACAGAAAAATATCCAGATATTGGATATCAAGGTTGATCGTGGCACACTGGAGCAGCATTTCATTGAAATAGCAAGGAGGGGTTTGGAATGACTGGGTTTTTATATAGCCTAACATTACAGTGGAAATTGGACATACGAAGTAAGTCTCTCTTGGTTACTTACTATATTGTACCGCTTATTTTCTTTCTTCTCATGGGTGGTATTTTTACTTCCGTTATGCCTGAAATGGGTAGCACACTTATACAGTCAATGATTGTCATGAGTGTTTCAATGGGAGCCTTTCTCGGTTTACCGCCTTCCTTGATTGAAACATACGGAAGCGACATAAAAAAGATTTATAAAGCAAATGGTGTGCCTATTCATTTAGGATTGGTGACAATGGTTCTCTCTGCCTTTCTTCATTTGATGATGACCTGCATGGTAATCCTACTACTTGCTCCAATTTTATTTAAAGCAAATCTACCAAGTCAATTTCCCTTATTCTTTCTCGCGCTTGCCATCTACATTTTTGTATCGTTGAGTATCGGAAGTATACTGGGCCTTACTGTTAATAATCAAGCAAAGCTGACCATGATAGCACAACTTGTATTTTTGCCTTCAATTATGCTTTCGGGGATTATGTTTCCTAGCAACTTACTACCTGATTTTCTTCAAGCAATCGGGCGTCTTTTCCCCGCTTCTTGGGGATACCGCTTGATGGTCGATTATGGTTTTGGTCTTGAAAACCTTTGGTATCTGATTCTTGTATCTTTTATTGCAGTAATATCATGTATCCTCCTGTTGAATCAGCAAAAATCTAACTAGGTGCCTGAATAAATCCATAGCAACATTAACTTTTAAGCAAAAAGCGACGAGATTGTTTCTTATCTCGTCGCTTTACTATTTTTAGTTGTTTTTATCTAATCTCTGTTATGTTATTGAAACTTCTTGCTCCCATCGGCTAAGCACATCTTTTAAAGGCTCATCTAGATAGGTATAGGCTTTATCCTTAATCCAATCAGGGATACCATAAGCTGCTTCGGCGATACTTCCTGTGATGGCAGCAAGAGTATCACTATCCCCACCAAGAGAAATGGCATTTCGAATAGCATCTTCAAAATCAGTACTTTCAAGAAAAGCAATGATGGCCTGAGGTACCGTATTCTGGCAAGTTTCATTAAAGCGATAAGTAGGACGAATTTCATCTAGTGTTTGAGAAAGATTATATCCATACTCTTGCTCTATGTATTCCTTGATGAGTCTCTTGCACTCTGTAGGGTTATCGTTAATCGGTTTTCCATAGTCGCCACTGTAACCTCCAAAGTAATAACGACACATAAAGATAGCATCAGACGTCGCCATAGCTCCCTTGACTCCCTCTGGATGGTTATGAGTCACCTCTGCAGAAAGTCGTGCAACTGCTCTTCTGGACGGCCAGGCTCCCGTTCGTGCACAGAAACTACAATCCATGGTCCAGGCACATGGAGAAACACGCATTGCTGAGCCATTTCCAAAGCTATTATAAGGTTCTCGATCGTCGCCATCAACCCAATTCCCAAATCTTGCACCGTAACCTGCATCGGGATACATCCTACCATATTTTTTCATGGCATCAATAAAGTCATCCTTCTGACCGCCATTCATAATGGCTTCTGCAACAGCACAGGTCATAACCGTATCATCTGTGAAAAAACAATCCTCACGAAATAATGGAAAGTCTTTCGTTTTAATGTTGTCCCATTCATAAACAGAACCAACAATATCTCCAACTATTGCTCCTAGCATCAGATTCCTCCTTATGATATATCAGATTCATTACACATTTCCAATGAATCACTCTTTAAAAATGGTACCACCAAATCAATCCACTCTTGAGGTAGATAAGCTGACAAATAGCCGTGGTTATAGCCCTTAGCTTCATACAAGATCGTGTTTGGATATAGTTGTTGAAATAATTTTGCCGATGCTTTCACACAGTTCAATTCTTTTTCACCATAGATATACAGAACCTGCGTCTTGCTTGCAGAAATCGTGTCCTTCAGCTTGTAACGCCCCATATAGGTTTTGTAAATAGTCACTAATGTTTTGATAGGCGTCCTTTGCAGATCCCCCAAATAATAAGCTTTTATCTCCTCTGGATAAGCCAGTTTAGGATAGCGTTTGTTCATCATGCTTAACTGGAGTTTACAAGAGAATTTACTGAACATCAGTTTGCCAAATAGGGACACTAGAAAGATGCTGATTTTAGCTAATCTTGGTTGAGGAATACAGAGGCTTCCGTCTATGATAGCCTTCTCAGCTATCTCGCTGTCTAAGTACAAAAGCTCCATAGCAATTTGACCACCAAGTGAAACACCACCGATTGCAAACAATTTCCCACCACAGTTTGCTTTGACATAGTCTAGAATCTCCAAAGCAGAATCTTCAGTAGAAACATAATCAAGTTGATATTCTTCACCGTGGCCATTCAAAGTAGGTAAAATAACACGGTATTCTCCTGACAAGATCCGTGCTTGACGAAGATAGTTCCACCAAGAGCTACCACCACCATGTATGAGCAAGATAGGAGGCAAATTCTTATCACCAAATTCATGGAATTTCATGTTTAAACTCCTTACTGTAGTATTTTCACTAGCTACATCCTTGTTCAATCAGCTCGTACAAGCAATGATACTGCCTCAACATGTGATGCTAGCAAACATCTATATTATCGAACGAAAAGTGACTAGTCTGGCTTTGTTATTATATGATTGAACGAATTTATCACTTTAAGAAATGTAAAAACCTACCGACAAGTCTTCATCAGATTCATGTGGTTTCCAAGCTACATTAAAACCGTATCTATCGCTCCAATCTGGATGCCAGTCGTTATAATATGGGACACGGCTGTATTTGCTAATTGTCACCTCATCCTCCTCTAATGATTCCTGACAGGTAATCCCAAACTGGATACCATCAAGTTCCCAGGAATTTCCCCAAACATATTCATAAGAAATGACATCAACCCAGCGGGAAGCGTCAATCTCAAAGTCGGTACATAACTTCAACGATTGGAAAGTACTATAGTGCATATTGTAAGGTTTGATATGTATAGCGCAGTCAACGTGATACTTTTCATAATTGGTATTCAATAGGACAACCTTCATCGGAATGGGAACGCCATTCAGTTCCAACCACCAGTATCCAAGTTTATTGTGCAAAATATCAAAATATTCGTCTGCTTCTACTGATTTAGAAAAATCATTTATTTGCAAACATCGACCTGACCTTAATAATTCAGCTGCAATCCCCTTTGCTTTCTCTTTATCAAAATCAGAATAACGCTTAATCACACGCTTTAACTTGTCAATTGGATATGAGATGTCTTTTTGCGAAGCCTGATATACCTTCACAACATGAGCAACCTTTTCAACGTTGTTGATTCCAACAGGAACAACCACAAAATGGTCTTCCCTGATTGATTCATCCTCACAAATATAGGTGTACTCCTCGCCAAACTCTGAGAAAGTGACTGATGCAACTCTATAAACTACATCTGATGAATTTGAATCAGTTTCTTGATCAGTTAGCCCCTTCTCTTTACAATCTAAATCTATCCACTTATAGAAAGTATAACAATTTGGATTCTCATCCTCACCGAATACCATCAAGCTATGACAATTTGGACATTGCCAAGCATAGTACGAAGCATCAGTAATATCATAATAATCAATCTTATTATTTTCATCTGCGGTATCCGTTATCTCTTCCCATAACTCATCCGAGAATACCGAAAAAGCATTCGGGTCTGGGGCAGCATGGTCATTCATTGGATATCCGCATTGACAAGTCCACTTACCCATAATATAACTCCTAAAGCTAGTAACAATTCATACCGTTTATCGTTTTAGCCTATTATATCACGAAACAACACAAAAAACTGCAACCTTTCGATTGCAGTCTCTTACAAGTCAACTTCTGTTTCTTCAAGAAAGGTTACAGAAATTTATCCACTTTCTGAAATTGTGATGTTGTCGAGAATTTGGCACATGATAGCGCTTTCAAAACGGCTAATGAATTTGGCCAAACTCCTATCCAGTAACCAATCTCCGCCTCAGTATCCGGAATCCCTTTATCACTTGCAGAGCCGATCATCAATCCGATGCTACCCACTGGCTGCATGTTTTCTTTTAAAACGATGGCGTATGTCTCAGGTGCTGAAAAAACATGCCCACGTAAAGAAGAACCGATAGATAGTTATTCCTAGGCCCTTCACCATATTCCGAATTTTTGCTGTTCGAGAATAATTGATAATTCCCCATTCTATATCGGAATAATAATCTTTAGAGTCTACTCTGCGAGTCCTATATTTTCCTGAATATACGAGTTTGGAGACTTAATAATATTCACAACAAAATCGGCAACACTTTTTCGTGAGACAAACAAGCCTTTAAATGGTTCATCACGGTGTGTAATACTGTAGGCAATTTTGTCAGCATTGATGAGGGAACCTGGGCGAATGATCGTGTAATCAAAGTCTGAAGACTCAATCACTTTTACTAAACGTTGGTGCATTTCAATATATCCTGGATTAAGTTTTTTAAAAGCCGCCAGTGCAATTCGAGAAAATGGCTGTGTTACTTCATTAAGGCTTCCAACACTTGAAATAAAAATAAGTCTCTTTATCTTCATAATTCAATTTCATAATAAAACACACCAAAAGTTAGATTTTTTCTGTCTAACTTTTGGGGTGCAGTTCACCTATCCATTTCGCCAGTTTTTTGATATTTAAACACTCCAAAGTAAGCCCAACCTGATCCTCCATTTTGGACTTTCCTTTCTCTCTAGTGTATCTCAAATTATGGTACTCCTTAGCCCGCTCAATTGTTTCTTTGCGCTTCTTATAGAGCTCTTTCATTTCTCTTTTGTGACGAATCTCCTCACAAAATTCAAGGGCATCTTTCCAGACATGTCTCGTTACTACTTTTTGAAAATTCTTGCTTTGGGTACAAACGGATAATAAAGGACAGGAAACACATACTTTGGGATTACTCTTATACTCACGGTAGCCTTCTCGAGTAGTAGTGCGATAGCTTAATACTTGATTCTCTGGACAGACATAATAGTCATCACTTGCATCATAAACAAAATTACTAGGCCTTAAGTTCCCCTTTACTCCCTTTGGTCGAGTATAAGGGAAGACAGGAATGATATTACGTTCTAACAAATAATGGGCAATAGCTGGGGTCTTGTAACCTGAATCCGCAATAATATAGTGTGGGGAGAATGGCTCTAACTTTGAAAAAAGAGCAGGGAAAGCCTGACTATCATGAACATTTCCTGCTTCAACCGTATAAGCTAAGGCCCATCCATGCTTATCGCAAGCAACTTGAGCAGAATAGGCAAATACTTCCTTGTGTTCGCCCTTATGGAAGCATCCACACTCGGGATCTGTCGTTGAGATTTTCTTTTCCTTAGCCTCACTTTCTTTTGCGGGCTTTAAGGACTTTTTTTCGTGTTTTTTCCGATCTAAATCAATCTCAACTGCCAATTGTTCACTCATAAATTTAGCTTGTTGGTCTACCATTTCCTTACGATACTTGTGACTATTAGCTGCCGCTTTGATATGGGTACCATCCACAAATATTTCAGAAGGATCAATTAAGCCAGCATACAAAGCATGGTTGAGAACTTGGGAAAAAATCTCGGAAATGAGTTCTTTATCTTGAAAACGACGGCTGTAATTCTTTCCATAGGTAGTAAAATGAGGGACCTTATCATCTAAAGTTAGTCCAAGAAACCAGCGATAGGCCACGTTTACTTCAATCTCTTTCATGGTTTGGCGCATGGAACGAATACCATAAAAACATTTGATTAAAGGAATTTTGACTAACATGACGGGATCAAGACTAGGACGACCGTTATTTGGACTATAGGTATCTTCTACCAAGTCATAAATAAAGTCAAAATCAACCTTTGAATCTACTTGTCGAAGAAAGTGATCTTTTGGGACCAATTCGTCTATTGTATAGAAACCATATTGCTTGCGATTATAATCAGGTTTTTCTTAGTGAAACATAGGGAACACCTCACAACTCTTCTTACCTCTATTATACGACTTTCCAAAAAGAAAAGCCTACGATAGGCTTTTTCATCTGACAATATCTTTATACATATCTGGTCTTCTGTCTCTAAAGAGACCCCAATTCAGGCGCTCATTCGCTCCCTTGTCAAGGTCATAAGTAGTTAACAAGATAGCTTCGCCTTGTCGTTCTGCTTGACTTAAAATAGCTCCTGTTTCATCAGTCATAAAGGATGAACCGTAGAAATTAAGACTAGAACTTTGCCCTCCATTTTCCTCACAAGGAGTGACTTCTTCTAAACCATAACGATTGGCTGCAATAACTGGCACAATATTTGCTGCTGCGTGTCCTTGCATGGTACGTTGCCAATGACCACAACTATCTGTATCCAAAATAGGCTCTGAACCAATGGCTGTTGGATAAAAGAGCAATTCTGCGCCATTTAGTGCAAGGCAACGGGCTGTTTCTGGGAACCACTGATCCCAACAAATGCCAATACCAATCTTGGCATAGCGAGTATCCCAGACCTTGAAACCTGTGTTTCCAGGAGTAAAGAAGAATTTTTCTTGATAATAATGGTCATCTGGTATGTGTGTCTTCCGATAAACGCCTAGTACTTCTCCATCTGCATCAATGACAGCAATGGAATTGTATAATACATTACCATCTTTTTCATAGAAACTGATCGGTAAAACGACCTTTAGTTCCTTGGCAATCACTTTAAAATGCTGAATAGCCGTATTTTCTGTCACCGACTGGGCATACTGGTAGTAGTCATACTGACGTTCCTGACAGAAATAGGGACGTTCAAATAATTCAGGCAAGAGAATAATTTGGGCTCCTTTGTCTGCAGCTTGTCGAACTAAGCGTTCAGCTGTTTGGATATTGGTTTCCACATCCTTAGCGCATTGCATCTGAATAGCTGCAACCGTTACATTTCTCATCTTTTTCTCCTATTCTGGAATTTGTTGGGTAATACAGTGGATATTTCCACCACCTAAAAGAATATCTCTTGCAGGAATTCCGACAACTTCACGGTCTGGGAAACACTGGCTCAGAATATTCAAGGCTACTTGGTCGTTTACATCCTGAAATTGCGGCACTAATACAGACTTATTAGCAATGTAAAAATTTACATAGGAAGCTGCTAAACGTTCACCTGCATAGCGTTCTTCTTCGCCTTCTTCATAAGTATAGCCCGGCAAATCATCTTCCGTCACTACTTGATGAATAGCTGGGATTGGAAGTTTATGAATAGTGAAACTTCGACCTTTTGCATCGGTTTCCTTCTCTAAAATAGCTAGATCTGCTGCAGACATGGCATACTGAGGATCATCTTGGTCGTCTGTCCAAGATAAAACAACCTCAGCAGGACCAACAAAGGCAGCAACATTATCGACGTGTTCATTTGTCTCGTCTTGATAAATACCGTAAGACAACCAAATAACTTTTTCGGCACCAAGGCTCTCTAGTAAGATCTTTTCAATCTCCTCTTTAGTCAGGTGAGGATTACGACCAGGACTAAGCAAGCAACTTTCAGTTACGAGAATAGTTCCTTGACCGTCACTATGTATAGCTCCACCTTCCAGTACAAAAGGTTTGGCATCGTAAACAGGTATTTCCAACTCCTCAGCAAAACGACTAGCTACTTGGTCATCTGCTTCATAGTCTTGGTAGAGACCATCAACAGCACCACCCCAGGCATTGAAAGACCAATCTACCACCATCTTTTCCCTTTTATCATTAAGAAGAATGGTCGGACCTGTATCACGAGCCCAGGCATCATTTGTCGGAATATCTAAATAAACAACCTGGTCTCCTAGATAGGATTGCGCTTCAGATAGATAGTCCTCCTCAACCAAAAGGTAGACTGTTTCCCCCTGAGCAATAGTTTTGATAATCTGGCTAAAAGCTTTTTTTGCAGCCTTTCCTTGAAAAGGCCAAGACCCTGGTCGAGTAGGCCATATCATGAGAGTCCCATGATGGGGTTCATACTCTGCAGGCATCCGATAACCTAATTTCTTTGGGCTATCCATCATGATAATCTCTCCTTAAAGTCTTGGTAGCCAAATGCTTTGACTAGACTGCACTCACCCTCTATATCCATGAGATACAAACTTGGAAGCCCAATGCCGTTAAAGGTATTATTTTTGACAAAGGAGTAAATAGCCATGTCTTCAAAATAGAGGCGATCACCGATTTCAATCGGTTTTTCAAAGCTGTAATCCCCAATGATATCCCCTGTAAGACAAGTATTTGAAGAGAGTCTATAAGTATAAGGTTTTTCTTGCGCTTCAAAACCATCTCTCAATGGAGGGCGATAAGGCATCTCAAGAACATCTGGCATATGGCAGCTTGCTGAAGCATCTAACACCAAGGTCTCAATCCCGTTTTCAACAATATCTAAGACTTCTGTCGCTAGATAGCCCGCATTAAGGGCAATAGCTTCTCCTGGCTCGATATAGATGTCAAGGTTATAAGTTTCTCGAATGCGTTTAATCTCAGAAATCAGTAAGTCCACATCATAGTCATCTCTCGTAATATGATGACCACCACCCATATTGAGCCATTTAACTTGATGCAAATAGGCTCCAAACTGTTCTTCTACTGCTTTCAAGGTTGTCTCTAAATCATCTGCCCCCTGCTCACAAAGAGTATGAAAATGAAGCCCGTCAACCAAGTCCAGCAAATCACTAGGTATCTTGTCTGAAGTCACTCCAAAACGAGAGCCAGGAGCACAAGGATCATAAAGCGCGTGGTCACCCTGAGTTGAACATTTAGGATTGAGGCGTAGACCGACACTGATACCAGCTTCACGACAACGTTGACCATATTTTCGTAATTGTCTCTCTGAGTTAAAGACAATATGATCAGATATTTTAAGCAACTCTTCCATATCTGATTCCTTGAAAGCTGGCGCAAAAACATGGACTTCCCCAGGGAACTCTTCTCTAGCTAACTTAGCCTCATAGAGTCCACTAGCCGTCGTACCTGACAGATACTGACTAATCAAAGGATAGGTTTTATAGAGGGAATAAGCCTTTTGAGCCAGTAGAACCTTACAGCCAGTTTTTTCTTGAACCTCTTGTAAAATGTGGCAATTCTCTTCTAATTTTCCTAAGTCAATGATATAAGAAGGTGTTGGTACTTGTTCTAACTTCATTAGTCTACCATTTGTGGATTTTCTACCACAACCCATGGTAAACCGAATTTATTCAAAGCTTCCATGAATGGGTCTGGATCCAACTCTTCAAGGTTATAAACTCCTGGTTGTTTCCAAGTACCATCCATCACTAATTTTGTCCCAATCATAGCTGGAACACCTGTTGTGTAAGAAATGGCTTGTGAACCAACTTCTGCGTAACATTCTTGATGGTCGCAAACATTGTAGATGTAGATGGTCTTTTCAACGCCATCTTTGACACCTGTAAAGATACATCCAATATTAGTTTTACCAACAGTACGTGGGCCAAGGCTTGCAGGATCTGGAAGCAAGGCTTTCAAGAATTGGATTGGTACGATTTCTTGTCCGTTAAAATTAATTGCATCTGTACGAAGGAGACCAACGTTTTCCAAGCATTTCATGTGAGTTAGATAAGATTGACCAAAAGTCATAAAGAAGCGAATTCGTTTAACACCTGGAATGTTCTTTGCTAATGATTCGATTTCTTCATGGTGGAGGAGATACATGTCTTTTTGACCAACTTGAGGGAAATCATACTCACGTTTGATAGACATGGCTTCGACTTCTACCCATTTTCCATCTTCCCAGTAAGAACCTGGTGCAGAAACCTCACGTAGATTGATTTCTGGGTTAAAGTTTGTCGCAAATGGATAACCGTGGTCACCACCATTACAGTCTAAAATATCGATATAGTGGATTTCGTCAAAGTAATGTTTGAGTGCATAAGCTGAAAAGACGCTGGTTACCCCTGGATCAAAACCAGATCCAAGTAAGGCAGTCAGACCTGCTTCCTTGAATTTCTCTTGGTAAGCCCATTGCCATGAGTAGTCAAAGTAAGCTGTAAAACCAAGTTCCTTACAACGTTTCTCATAAATAGCACGCCATTCAGGGTCTTCTGTGTCCTCAGACTCATAGTTGGCAGTATCGATATAGTGGACACCTGTTGCCAAACAAGCATCCATAATAGTCAAATCTTGGTATGGTAGAGCTACGTTCAAAACAGCTTCTGGTTTGTAGCTTTCAATCAAGGCAATCACTTCTTCTACCTTGTCAGCATCAAGAGCAGCTGTCTCAATCTTAGTATTTGTTTTGCCTTCTAATTTAGCTTTCAAGTCATCACATTTTGACTTGGTACGGCTTGCAATCATAATCTCTTTAAAAGTTTCGCTGTCTTGACAAATCTTTGAAATAGCAACCTGGGCAACGCCCCCACATCCGATAACTAATAAACGACTCATTTTCTTCCTTCCTCTTCTTCTAAAATGTCTTCTACATACTTAGGCAACATAAAGGCACCAATATGTAGGTTTGCAGTGTAGTATTCTGTGAAAAGCTGGCGTTTTTTCCAACCTTCCTTGTCAAAATCTTTGACAGGGTGGTATTTTTTAGATGCAAACCCAAATAACCAATAGCCTGCAGGACTGGTAGGGATATGTGCCTGATAAACTCGACTGATTGGAAAGGCTTGATTAACCTTACGGTGCATGCTTCGACAAGCTGACTCATCTTCGTCAAAGAAGGGACTACCATGCTGATAAATCATGATTCCGTCCTCTTTCAAGGCTCTGTAACTATTGCCGTAAAATTCCTTGGTAAAGAGCCCTTCCGTATGGCCAAATGGATCAGTCGCATCGTTAATGATAATGTCGTAATCATTTTCACAGTTTCTCAAAAACCTTAGTCCATTTTGGTAGTAAATAGTAACACGAGGATCATCTAGCCCAGCAGCAAAATCTGGAAAATATTCTCGACAAACCTCAACCAGCATCTCATCTGGTTCCACGATATCGATTTGTTCCAATTCTGGATAGAGTGTTAATACTTGGGCAACACCACCGTCACCGCCCCCAATAACCAAGACTTTCTTTGGATTGGGATGAACAGCCATAGGAACGTGGACGGTCATTTCGTTGTAGACAAAGTCATCTGCATCTGAAAACAAGACATGCCCATTTAAAATCAAAATCTTCCCAAAAGCTGGAGTATCTAATACTTCAATATCTTGCCATTCACTTTTTCCAGCGTAGAGTTGTTTGGCAGTTCTCAATGATAATTTCACATCTGGAGTATGAACTTCAGAAAACCATAAATCCATCTAGTTCTCCTTTCTCTTAATAACGTTGATATGATTGACCTCTGGATCTTCCGTTCCTTGGAGGGAACAACCACGTTCTTTTGCGAATTGGATATAATCGACAAGACCTTGTGTAATTCGTTCACCAGGTGCTAGGATAGGAATCCCAGGAGGGTAACACATGACAAATTCCCCACAGACTTGTCCAACGGACTCGTCCAAGGTTAAGCTTCTTCTCTCTGAGTAGAAGGCTTCCTGTGGAGATAGCACCAACTCTGGTTGGATATATTCGCCAGCGATCAAGTCCTTCCCATCTCGTGAGTATAGTCTCTTGATATCAGCTAGAGCACCAACCAAGCGTTCAATGTCTTGGATACGGTCACCAATCGAAATGTAGGCCAAGATATTGCCAATATCACCAAACTCAATCTGAATGTCATATTCATCCCGTAAGAGATCATAAACTTCAATACCTGTTAGCCCAATTCCCTGAGTGTAAACTGACAGCTTGGTTACATCAAAATCACAAACCGATACACCATCTACTAGCTCTTTTGAGTAGGCATAGTAGCCACCGATGGCATTGATTTCACGACGAGCGTACTCAGATAGCTCAATGACCTTCTCAAATGACTCTTTACCACGAAGGGCCAAATTGCGGCGTGAAATATCCAAACTAGACATTAACAAATAGGATGCTGATGTTGATTGGGTCAGGTTAATGATTTGACGCACGTACTCAGGATTCATCTGATCGCCAACTAAAAGAAGCGAACTTTGAGTCAAGCTGCCACCAGACTTATGCATAGATACGGCTGACATATCTGCTCCAGCGTCCATAGCAGATAGAGGAAGTTTATCTGTAAAGTGGAGATGAGCACCGTGTGCCTCGTCTACTAAGACTTTCATTCCTGCAGCGTGGGCCATCTCTGTTAGCCCCTTTAAGTCTGAACAAATCCCATAGTAGGTAGGATTGTTGATTAAGATAGCCTTGGCATCCGGATGGTCCTTAATAGCTTGTGCCACACGATCATTTTCAAGCCCCAAAGCAATACCGATTTTGGGATCCACACTCATCTCGATATAGATGGGAATAGCTCCACATAAAACGAGTGCATTGATGGCTGATTTATGGACATTTCGTGGTAGGATGATTTTATCACCTGCTTTACAGGTGGAAAGAATCATGGTTTGCACGGATGAGGTTGTTCCGCCAATCATTAAAAAGGCATGGGCAGCTCCAAAAGCCTCTGCTGCTAGCTCTTCTGCATCTCTGATAATCGAAATAGGATGCCCAAGATTGTCCAAGGGCTTCATAGAATTGACATCAATACCAACGCATTTTTCCCCTAAAAGTTCAACTAACTCTGGATTCCCACGGCCACGCTTATGACCTGGTACATCGAAAGGAACAATCCTTTTCTTTCGTAACTTAACTAACCCCTCATAAATGGGAGCTTGGTTCTGATTTAACATTATGAAGACATACTCCTTTACTTTATTTTCTACACCTGAGCTAAAATCAGGTGTTATAGCAAACTTATGAAAAAAGAGCAGGTTGGCACCTGCTCTACAATCTATTGACGTGTTTATGTTTGTTTCTTTTGAGTATGTCTGTTCCTGATGTTTCCTAACTCTCTAGTAGCAAATATTACGTACTTTATTGATCGTTTCACAAGATGACGTGTGCTTTCACCACACTAACAAATGTATACGAATTAGAACTAATGTCCTAACATCAACTTATAAAAGTAGGCTTTTAACCCTATCAATAATGTGGCTTTTCAACCACGCTTCGGCATTCAACCCTGCCTGTCCGTAGGCATTTTTTACTCGGGTTTATATTTGCTAGAAAACATCATCTCATTTTCTAAGCTTCATCAATATATCATGTTTTCAGAGACTTGTAAAGTATTTTCAGAACTTTTTTAAAACAATTTAATATTTAGTTCGTGTAATTTATTCAACCCAGAAATAGAAATCGTTTTAAATTTAAATCAAAAACAAAAAAAAAGGAACTAAATAAATTAATTCCTTTAGATAGGCATAAGCAAATTCAACTATTCAAAATCGTATTTACTCATCACGCGCTACTTTGGCAGCTAGTTTAAAATCAGTCATCAAATAATTTTCATCTAGATGGATAAGACTATAATACTCATTCCAAAATAGAGAGTCACTGTTACTTGACCACTGTAATCCATACCATAATTGAGTGACATCACTTGTATTTGATGGTGGGATTGACCATAGATGCTTTTTGAAAGTTTCTTGAACACGTGGAACATCAAGTCGACTAGTCAAGTCGAGTTCATCCAATTTCAAAGTGATAGAATGTTTCTTAGCTGCTTCAATGCTATCCTTGTTAAATCGAACCTGAATAACCTTAGAATCTTCTAGAACCACGTTCTTATCTTCTGCCCCGTAAAAGGAAATACTCCCAAGAACTATGCCATCTTTTGCAAAGAGATAGGGAGCGTAGGGAACAGCATTGCTATCAAGTCTGAAGCCTTTTTCGATAGTGACTGATTTATCTCCTGAATACTTTTTGAAACTGCCATCTGTCAGGAGTTCTTCGTAGTCGCTACCACCATCACCTTGTCTTACATAGATATCAAATCCAGCTTCCATCAGATCACTTGCTTTGGTTTCTGCTAACGTGATTTTACTTTCATTAATTTGCAAAATTGGTGCTTGAGGTGGCAAACCAATCGTGAGATGAAATATGACTCCTACTAGAAAGACCATCAAGGTTATAAGGAGGGCAAGTAATGACTTTCCAGTCCTTTTTCTTGCATTGAAAAGGGCCATTAGAGCAGGTAGGAGGATCATTTTAGCTAAAATAGAATTCCCCACACCGCCTCTATTTAAGGTCTGAAAAGCAAAGATCCCTGCGATTGCAATCAGGGACAGGTAGACCAAAATCTCGCCTAGACCCAGTTTTTCTGTTCGAGTTTGTTGGTTTACAGGGGATTCGTACAATGACTGTCCATTCTCTTTCCTCCTTTTTAGAAAGAGATAAAAGCCCAGACCGAGTAGCAGATTAAAAATTGCAAAAGCAATTAAAGTACCTATAATCACCGTTCTACCCATGGCTCTCTACTCCTTTATGTTCTCTCTCAAATCTTATCTTTCTCTTTAATGTCCAATTCCCAATCAATAAAACCATTAAGAAGAAGGGGCCTCCTTCTATCAGTACAATCGGTAAAGCCAGTATAGCAATCATCAAAAAACTAGCTTGCTTTTGATGCCAACTACCGCCCCATTCTCCGTTTATCAGTCCCCCAAAATAGTCGATGTAGTTAGTAAACCAAGTCAATAAGGGATTTTGAAAATCATTGCGCCTTAGGTAAATGAACATAGCAGAATATAGCAAAACATAAAGAATTCCAAGGACTAGAATAATCTTTTGACTAGTTCGAGTAGCCTCTAGAACGATTTTTTCTCTCTTCTCTGGTTTTATTTCCTTGAGACTTGGATTCTTACAAGAGAGTTTTTCAAATCTATAGGCCAGAAATCAGTAGAGATAATACTTTTTTATATCACGCTTCATAAAATCCCCAATCTAAGAAGGACATTGAATTATAAATCATGGTCTAAACATCTAATTTCAAGGAATTGCCTTCCAAATAAACTGCTTTTGACTCAGTGATTTTGATTTTTTGATCTTCTGAAAAGCCAATGGTTTCACCGTCCTTTAAGGTGACATCACTGCCTAAAACATACTGAAGAATAGACAAGAGGAGATAATATAAGTCATCGCTATTCATAGGAGACTCGATAATTTCAATCTCAATTTTTCCAAACTCTTTCAAACCATAAGTGTAAATACTAGTTTTATCTCCCTGGTTGATAATTCCCATATAAATCCAGAGTTGAAGGGGAAGCATTTCTTCTTTCAAAAGGTCAGCCAGGTCTAGATAAAGATCTTTGGGTAAGAGCAAGGTGGTAGAACCCTGATAAATACCAATAGCTGATTGACTAGTTTTTAGGATAGAGGCATTGACTTTAGTTAATAGGGAATAAGTTTCTACTGGCGAAAGATTGTCAGACAAAATAGAAACAATGGCGTGTTGTGTGTGCTCCTGTGTTTCCTTCTCAACATCCTGCCAGAGGTAAGAATAGGCATACAATTCTTCAAATTCTTGACTTGGGATAGGTAAATCCATTAAAGCCAGCGCAACGAGAGCACCATCAATCACAAAGGTTGCACTAGAATCATCCCCAGAAACTTCAGAAATTTCAAGCCCCCAGTGAGTTTTCAATTCCTGAACGACCTGATCTAAAGAATAGGCCTGCTTGTCTTTGAAGAGGGTCATGGACAAGATCAGTTGTTTTTTCTTCTCTGACTTTTCTTTCTTACTAGTAAATAGATTTTTTAAAAAATTCATAGGACTTCTCCTTTATTTCATATCAGTTAGGAAGCAAAGCTATCTTGGTCAAAGTGAGTCGAGATGCCAAGTTTCCTCATCCTCAAAACCGTAGAATTTCTCATCAAGTAGCCAATTTCCATCCACCAATCTAAGTACAAACTGATGCTTCATTTCTAAAGCTTCTTGATAATGGGTGATGACTCTTGCTTCTTCAGCTTTTGTCATGATAAAATCTACAGAAAAATCATTCCTTTGAACATAGTTATACTCACTTGGGGAGCCATAAGAATTTCGAACTCCTCCTTCCAAGCATTTTTGAGTCACTCGTCCAGTTATAAGTTGTATTTGTCTATGAAAATAGTCATCCATAAGATCATTCCACAAAGGGTGAAGCTGATTAGATGGGATGCCAAGGGCTTCTTTTTCCTTATCCAGTGCTCTGTTATGCTCAAAAATTTCCTCTTCTAACAAGGTTAAACTTTTGAGTAAATCAAGCAATGGTGTGATGATTATTTCTGCTACAGTTTGATATTTTTCAGGGGTATTTTTATAGTTCACTTTCATAATAAGCCTCTTAATCATCCTGGATTAATTGCTTTACTTCTATGTCTGAAAGTTGTCCATCCATGTAGAGTTTCCTAAGTAAATCTTTATCTACGGTAATTTCATAATAGTCAGTCACAAACTCATGAAATCTCTCAAAGCTATCAAAAAGGTAAGAGAGCAACCATTCTCCGCCATCCTGATTTTGGTAAGTCTGTTGATGCGCGTGACCATCATACCAGATAAAGAAGGTTGTTTCATCTTTTTGGTCTTCTGAATAAAGTGAGACATACTTTTCATCCAGTCCTTTATAAAAACTATCGATGATATCTTGATTCCACTCGTCAGCAGCAAACTGGCTTAAACTACTTTCATGATCAAAGCCTTTTATAAGGATCATTTTATCAGTCAAAATCACATCTAAAGAATCACCAGAGCCATTGTCAATAAGATATCGGAGTCCATAGTCTTCCTCAGTCTTAATCACGAGTCTAAGCCAATCCTCACTCGGATCTGTTAGATACTCATCAATGACCAGCAAGGCATCTAAGAGAGTCTTTATCTTGTCCCAATCAATCTTTCTCATCTCTAAAAACCTCCATCTTATTCTTGCAATTTATCAAGATCACAAGCCCTATAACGAGCTGTTAGATAGCCTGAAAAGCTAATCTGAGGGATATTCCACTCATTAGGTAAATAAATCGAACAATCTATCTGATCACCTAGAGGGGAACTTGCTGAGAAGACATATCTTCCCAAATCCTCATTATTAGGATTTCTTTCAACTTGACCCAATCTGCTAGTATTGAACCAGTCTTTAAACAGTAACCAGATTTGCTCGGCATCTTCGTTTAATAGGGAGACTTTCAAGTTGTAGCTAATTCCGACCCTACATCTTTTTTTGAATCCTGACTCATCAGCCTTACAAACTTTTATCGATCCCTTGTCATACTGCCAGTTATCACTATCTAATAGGGGAAATTGAACAGATAGATTGTCTTTAAATCCCTGCATAGTATCAAATAAATCTTTGGAGGCGGCTTCGAATAATTCTAGTTCTTCCATAGTCTTCTCTTTAATTTTCATAGCTAATCACATTTCGATTTAATCTGCATCGACCCAGATCTGGTATTTTTGACAATGGAGACATCTAAACAAATAACCACAGATAGGCCCGTCTTTGACCAAGTAGTCCTCTATCTCTTGATATTCTTCACGCGCTTCATAGTCTGCCAAGACTTGCTCAGCGATTCCCATATCCTTCAATTCTCGAGTTCCAACTGTACCCAAGTAAGCACAATAATCTTGGCAACAAGAAAGCCAATATTCTCCCTGCCAACTAGAGTAGCCTGGGGTCTGACAAAAAAGCAGCTGATTCTTTTCTGGATCCAATTCACCCTGCCACTCGGCATCTTGGATAAATTCTGCATCGAATTTCTGAGCTGCTTGACCGTTTGCAATGCACATTGGGCAAAGGTATTCTATATCCTCGATACAATAAGGGATCAAGGCATAATAAACATTGCTTTCTTTCCCACAAGATGTACAAAGCTTGGCTTCTCCTTCAACAAATGAACCTGTAGCTAAGGGATCTGGATGATAGAGAAAATGAGGCAAGTTTTTTAACAAGTCCTGTCTTTGCTTCTTCTCTTCTTTTCTTAGAGGACGAGGAAGGGCAAAACGATCACCATGACTCTGACTCATTTCTTGTAAACGGCTCAGTTTCTTTAATTGTTTTCGGTCTGGTTTATCTAAGATTTCGGTAAATAAGCTATAGGCACTAGTGTAGAGACCCAATTGGTCATAGAGGTCAACTAAGACTTTTTTAGCTTCTAAATCCTCAGACTTAGCTAATTCATCAGCTAAATCATAGAGTGCCGCAACACTGGAAGAATTTCCATCTTGTTCCATGTATTGATTTTTTAAAGTAATATACTTTTCTAGAAATGGATTCATGGGACTACCTTTCTAATGGAATATAAAAACCTTAACAAATGGTCACTAAGACATTCCCCTTGTGGTTTAAGATTTCCTTGTAAAAGTCTTTCATTTTGACAAAGCAGGTTAAAATATCATCCTTGATTTCTTCCTCTTCCTCAAGATAATCCCAAATATCAGGATACAAGTCGGCTTTCTTGCATGCTTCCATACTAAAGTCTTTCAAAGCCTTGTCCATATCAAATTCTTCTAAAGCTTGACTGATAGCCGAAATTCTCGATTTTTCAGTATAGGCGATATATTCAGATACATCCTCTAGAGGAGTCACCCCTAAAACAGCTTCTCTCAAGGGATTGTCATCCAAAAATTCTGAACTACTAAATCCTGTCATGACAAAGAGAAGAGCATCCCACATTTTGTCAATATCTATTAAGATATCATGAGTATCAGCGGAATCCTCAGCAAAATCTAACAAGTCATCTTCTTGGTTAGAAAGACATTTTATTTGTTCTAATTCATTGTCTGGTAAATATTGATAATTGGCAATCATTCCCATGATTTTTCTCCTTTGAATCTTGTAGGATAATACTGATGTTTTTAGCTCTATTTTATAGAAAATGCTATAATGGAGCTAAGAAATTGTTTTATTGAATGTTAAATAGAGGGAATAGTCATGTTCACTAGTATTGTTTTAGGGTTTTATGCTCTTTTCTTTCTATCCTTATCTTTTACTATCTATCTCTATATCAGACTTCTAGTTGCGGTCAGACAAAGGAAAGATGTCCCAAAATGGATCTACAAACTTGGCCAAGCTGTTCAAGGAAGAATTCACGTTGACTATGAAGAAACCACTGATGCTAATGCCCTTAAAGAGATTCATTGGTTCTTGCTAATCTATTTAATCGTAAATCTACTCGTATTGGCTGGCTTCTACTATCATGGTAATAGCTTTCCTCAAGCCATTTATGAATGTTTGAAAAAACAATTTTTTATCGTACTTGTTAGTATGGTTTTAAAAAGTATTGGGAAATTTATCGTATTAGCTATAAGAAAAAACTTTCAAAACAGTCATGCCTATGCATCAACCAACGCTTTTATCGGGACAGCTTTTTTAACGAGTTATGTTTTTATGTTTTGCATGATGATGAGTGGCCTTCCAGCTCAACCCGTTCCAGTAACCATTCAAGATACCACTGTCATTATCGGGGAGACCAAGGCTTCCGAGCTTTTAGACCAAGGCTATACCTTTGGAGATAAAGGCGCAGAGAGCTCCATCACCAATCCCAAAAACGACCACTTCTACTACGGTCAGCTTCTCGAAGTCAAGCGGGATAATCAGTCCTTTGGCTTTATGAGCCTTACCCCCACAGGTAAAGATACTGATCAGCTCAAAAACTGCATCATCACCTATTACAGATCACCTAAGGATAACAAGCAACTAGAAGAAATTTCCATCAATCATGTCAAGCTAGCAAATCTCAAGCTCCAAGATTTTCAAACACGAAAATTAATCGATATCTTTGAAGTCAATCCAGCTGATTATGACGTCTCTGATAAGGATAACAACTTTATCCTAACCATCCAAACAGCAGATTACGACCTCTGGAAAAGATACCGTATTGAATCCAAGTTCAATTCAGATGGTTCGATTGATAGCTATGGAGTCAGAGCCCAACATAGCATGTGGGAATGATTCACCATTTCCCCCTTTATCACATAAGCATTAAACTGGAAAAATATCGTCGACAAGTTTATAGGTTTCGATGAATCGAAGGCCAGAGGAACCTTTATCTCTAGTGATTTCTTCATAAATATCTTCTAAATTTTGGGCAGGTGCCAACATCCAAAGACTAAAAGGTCTAAGTTTCACCTGTCCAATTTTTTCAATATTTTCTAATAATTGCCCTAAATCTTTGTGATTGAACCAGCAATCTGTAACGAGAGCAAACTTTGTATTGTCCATCTTACAGGAGATTTGACTGGTCAAAAAACCATCGATGGAGGGCTTTTTTGTTTGTAAGAGGCGTGTGCAAGCCAAATGATACTCAAGCTTTCTAGGACTCTGCTCAACCATAGATAAAAAGACAAGACCATACTCATCTTGGAACTTAACAGTAAGGAGATCTCCTTCTTCAAAATAAGGTTTACGTTTAGTTTTGGCTTTAGTGACCTTTAGAGGTCTAGGATTTTCAGTTTGCAACTGGATAGCAAGTTTATCCAAGAACTTTTGCCTTTGCTTCAAAGCCTTTGAATCTATTTCCAACCAAAATGGATCAGCCCCTTTTTTGATAAGCTCCAAGGTTTTATCTCTGATATCGTCTGTCAGGTGACCAATCTTCCACAGTGAGTAGGCAAGAGCAGTCCAATAAATCTCTGTAAAAAAGTCTGTTTGACAGTAATCTTTCTCCGCATCGAGGATATCCTTGATAATATTGCCTACATGATCACCATCTCTATAGCGACCAACTACCTCATTGTAAATGTCATACCCTTGATCACTGTCAATGATTTTAACGCCATCAATTGCCATTCTCAACTCCTAATGCTCAATCGACATCTTATTGATAAATCTCAAAGCTTATTTAATCTTATGCTTGTTCATTTTCTCTTGGAAAATATCTGTAAGAATTTGTCGCAATTCTTGAGCTTCCTTTTCAGGAAGTTGGCCTTCTTGTTCAGCTACAGCATACAACTCCGGATACTCGAGCGATACTCTCTTAACAGTACGTGTAATAGCATGTTTTATAAAAAAAATGGAATCCGTTTAATCATATCTTGAGGAATTAATGCGATAATCTTATTTTACAAGATAGGTTTTCCAGATTTCCATTTTCATGATAGATATTTCTCCTTAAGAAGCTAGATAGTGCTAGATGTTTCTCTTTACTGCTCAATCCGTCTACTCAAGCAGTGGCATACACTCACAAAGAACTTTGTTTGACTATTGAATATCTTCCATCGCTTCTTTCACATATTCTTCGACATCTTCAATCTCTACAAACATTGGGTCTAAGTGACATAGGAAGTGCCAATCTTCGGTGTCGCGTTTTCTGTAGACAATCGCTTCGCCGTCTTCACTTCCGAAAAAGCTTCTGTCAACTTCATACCCTTTGTTTTCTAGGAATGCTTTTGCCTTGCGGAAGTTAGATTCTCTGGCTTCGACATAAGCTTTCACTTCATCGTTATTCACGACATATGCATCGACTTTTGTAGCTCCTTCGATCATTTTATCGTTT
The DNA here is from genome assembly GCF_004785935.1 of Streptococcus rubneri. Taxonomy (GTDB): domain Bacteria; phylum Bacillota; class Bacilli; order Lactobacillales; family Streptococcaceae; genus Streptococcus; species Streptococcus rubneri. Next base: position 692,805 of record NZ_SRRP01000001.1, read on the forward strand.
TTAACGGATAGATTCGAAATTTCTTTCCAAATAATGTCCACATTTTCCTCAGAATTAAACGAAAATCTAGATAAAGGGACAATATTTCCATTGAAGACAATCTCCATATAATCCGGTAGATTTTTTGGATTAAAATACTCCACATCAAAACTATCTTCTTTTTCTAAAGTATATCCCGGGATTTGCGCTACAAAGGCTCTTCCCTCTTCTAAAGAATCAAACGCGACTAAATCCTTTTGATAATCACCTTGATACAATTCCAATATAACCATCGATAACCCTCCGTCATTCAGTATCGGTCCGCATAACGCCTATCTATTATTTTATTACAACCGTTTCTTCCCATCGTCTGAGCACATCTTTCAAAGGCTCATCTAGATAGGTATAGGCCTTGTCCTTTATCCAATCAGGGATTCCATAAGCTGCTTCGGCGATACTTCCTGTGATAGCAGCAAGAGTATCACTATCCCCACCAAGAGAAATCGCATTTCGAATAGCATCTTCAAAATCTGTACTTTCAAGAAAGGCAATGATGGCCTGAGGTACCGTATTCTGGCAAGTTTCATTAAAACGATAAGTAGGACGAATTTCATCTAGTGTTTGAGAAAGATTATATCCATACTCTTGCTCTATGTATTCCTTGATGAGTCTCTTGCACTCTGTAGGGTTATCGTTAATCGGTTTTCCATAGTCGCCACTGTAACCTCCAAAGTAATAACGACACATAAAGATAGCATCAGACGTCGCCATAGCTCCTTTGACCCCCTCTGGATGGTTATGAGTCACCTCTGCAGAAAGTCGTGCAACTGCTCTTCTGGACGGCCAGGCTCCCGTTCGTGCACAGAAACTACAATCCATGGTCCAGGCACATGGAGAAACACGCATTGCTGAGCCATTTCCAAAGCTATTATAAGGTTCTCGATCGTCGCCATCAATCCAATTCCCAAATCTAGCCCCGTAACCAGCATCGGGATACATTCTACCATATTTCTTCATGGCATCAATAAAGTCATCCTTCTGACTACCGTTCATGATGGCTTCAGCAACAGCACAGGTCATTACCGTATCATCAGTGAAAAAACAATCCTCACGAAATAATGGAAAGTCTTTCGTTTTAATGTTGCCCCATTCGTAAACAGAACCTACAATGTCTCCAACTATTGCCCCTAGCATAAGATTTCTCCTTACAGCATATCAGATTTCCAATGGGTCGCTCTTTAAAAATGGTACCACCAACTCAATCCACTCTTGAGGCAGATAAGCTGATAAATAGCCGTGGTTATAGCCCTTTGCTTCATACAGGATCGTATTGGGATGGAGCTGCAGAAATAATTTTGCCGATGCTTTCACACAGTTCATTTCTTTTTCACCATAGATATACAGAACCTTGGCCTTGCTAGTAGAAATTGTATCCTTGAGCTTGTAACGCCCCATATAGGTTTTGTAAATAGTCACTAATGTTTTGATAGGCGTCCTTGGCAGATCCTCCAAATAATAAGCTTTTATCTCCTCTGGATAAGCCAGTTTAGGATAGAGTTTGTTCATCATGCTTAACTGGAGTTTACAAGAGAATTTACTGAACATCAGTTTGCCAAATAGGGACACTAGAAAGATGCTGAGTTTAGCTAACCTTGGTTGAGGAATACAGAGGCTTCCATCTATAATGGCCTTCTCAGCTATCTCGCTGTCTAAGGACAAAAGCTCCATAGCAATTTGACCACCAAGTGAAACACCACTAATCGCAAACAACTTTCCACCACAATTCTCTTTGATATAGTCCAAGATTTCCAAGGCAGAATCTTCCGTAGAAACATAATCAAGTTGATATTCTTCGCCGTGGCCATTCAAAGTAGGTAAAATAACACGGTATTCTTCTGACAAGAATCGTGCTTGGCGAAGATAGTTCCACCAAGAACTACCACCGCCATGTATCAGCAAGATAGGAGGCAAATTCTTATCACCAAATTCATGGAATTTCATGTTTAAACTCCTTACTGTAAGACTTTAACTCGTAGGGATAAAAATCATCTGTTTTAAAGATAGTTAGATATATTTGAAATTGAGCAAATAATCCTGACGTTTCTTCAAATTGATATTTAAGCTCTTTTATTATTCAGCCTTTTTCTCAATCAAATACCAACTAGGAATGATTTGCTCCATATTATCATACCATTCTAAAATTTCCTTAGCTTGATGTTGCATTACTGCTATTTCTTCGATTCCGTAAGGAACAGACCATGGCAGAGCACCAACTATGTTATTTATAATATAGATAGCAAGAAGTTTCCAAAATAAATCTGGAACCTTACCATCAAAATATCCATCTATCATACCAGATGAAAAAGAAGGCGAAACTTGAGCGGACCACACAATGCGATTGAACTCCTCCCAAGGATCTCCAAGATCAAATCGATCAAAGTCAATGACATAAATTTCTCCATCTTCACCAATCATGAAATTTCCGATATGATAATCTCCATGTTGGAAAACCTGAGGTCTGTCTTTTAACAATTCTCGATTTGCATTTAAATAATCAATAAAAATCTGACCATTTTCGTATTGAACGGGGCATTCTTTGTATTTTTTGATTTTGTCATCAATTTTACGATTAAAAAAGGATTCCCAATCTTCACGAACTTCTGTAACAGGAAGTGAATGAATTTTTTGAAGGATTCTTCCTGCTTTTACTCCGTAAGTGTATTGTTGTTCTTTCGAAACAATTAAAATGGTTTCTCTTGCATCTTTCCCGTCTATCCATTCGTGTAAAGAGTGTACCTCGTCATCGCAGAGTTCTATGCTAATCGGTTTACACATAGGAACTCCAAGAGAAGCTACTTTCTCCATCATATCAAATTCAAATTTTTTAGAATCTAACTTATCCTTATCAGAAACACGCAAGAAATATTTTTGCTGATTTTGATCTGTCACACAATATTTTTTATCATCTGACCAGCCTTTATTTATGGCTATCTTACTACTAAAATCCATCAAGCACTCTCCGATTCACTTTCCAACACTTCTTGCAGTTTTTACTAGTAACCCATCCAGTTCGTCTACACTTTAGTCACCTAGATCAAGATTTAGATAATGAAAACTAGTCAATTTTCTCTGTTATGTTTCCAAGTTTATCCAATACAAGACAGGAATGATCATTTAGTGGAATTATGGGAACATTAACGAGTTCTTCAGCTCTATCCTTATTAGCTTTATCATTCCAGGAATCATAATGGACACTAATTAAAAATTGACTAAAAAGTCCTAATCCATTTTTTATCTTTATCTGATGATCTACATTATCATTAGGTGAGACATAGACTTTTTCTCCTAATAATAGGGCTCCTGCAGAAAATCCCATAACTTTCACCCCTTTATTCAACATACGATCGATATAATTTTTGAACTCCTGATTGACATAAGTAGCTAGATACTTTTCCGTATTTCCACCACCGATAATAATTAGATCAGCATCTAGATAGCTATCAAAATTAATCTGCTCAGTGTCCAAGAGTAAGTAATCAGTGTTTAGGTTAGAAAAATGGCTTCGGAAAACTTCCGTGTACTTTTTCATATACGGTTCCCAATTTTCTCGATAAACTGTAAAAATGACAATTCTTTCGATCTTCCTTGATGACACAATTTTATTAACAATCGTATGGTTCTTTATCGGCGGATTTCCACCCATCAAAAAAATTTGTACGTCCAATCTTTCACACTTCCTAAAGATACATAAATTTTGACTACGTTCTGAAATTATAATTTCTTCTTAAAATGAATAATTCTATTTGCCTCCTGAAATCCAATATTGAGATGAAATCTTATAGAATCCGTATTCGTTAAAGTACAGTCACTTGCAAATTCCTTACATCCTTTATTTTTCGCCCATTCCTCACATTTTTTACAGAGATTTTTAGCAATATCCTTTAAACGATATTCCTCGTCGACAATAATCCCTTCTAAGTATCCAACAGGACTATATTTACAACCTTCAACATAATCAAATCTGAGTGAACATAGTGCTAGACCTACAATTGTGTCACCTTCAACTTCAGTAAAGATTGCAGTATTTTTGCCATTCGTATATTTTTTTACTTCATCAATAGCTTCTTTATCGGTCAATTGGGGCCATAATTGTTTCATTAGTTTAGCCGTTTTTATAGAATCTTTTGTTATTCCATCCATATTGATGTTCCTCCGCGAATTACAAGCAAATGTTACGAATCATGCTGTTACTTTGTTACTCATTGATTGATACCAATACCATCCCCTTCTACTTTTCGACTGTCTCAGATTGGAAGAGCAGTGGTACGACCTCAACATGAAACGAGCGAACACTAATTATGCTAGGTAGTCTTGTCTGTTCTATAAACTTTTTGACGATAGCATAAGGTTATCGTTAAATGGTATTACCTAGATAAACTGAGATTTTATTATTTCTTTTTCTTTGGTTTTGGTGCAGGTAACTCATCATACATTGAATTGAATAAGCCGGTTAAATATTCTTTGTTGTCAACATTATCCACCAATAGCATTTCCTTTGCACCTTCATACGGCAATTCGTATTCTACATTCGGCATATACGCAATTGCAGATTTGACAGGCTTCACTAAAAATCTATCATCATAAATTCCACCCATGATTTTCCCTCGATAATAAATTATATATTCACCCATCATTGCTCTATATGATATTTCTTCCAACTCGGACAATTGTTCTAAAATGAAATCTAAATATTCTTTACTTGAAGCCATTTTTGCTATCTCCCTTAATTACTAAAATTTCAATAGTCCATTTTCATCAAATTGAAAATTGGGTCTCCAAGAAACTTCTCAATAATATCCATCTAAATCCGAAAAATATGCGTGATATCCACCCCAGAAAAGTCCCTGTGGCTCTTTTACAATTTTTCCACCTGCTTTTTATTACTAATTCTAGTACTCGCAAATATAGTAGAAATTAAATAAGCAATAAAAATGATAATAAAAATAACATAGCAGCCAGTCTTACAACTTACTACTTTTCATATGATAATTTACAAATGTCTTTCCAACCACTCGATCTTTTTAAAATCCTTATTGTCATTGTGATCATTTCGATAGGAGTCTTGAGAAGAAGCTTTGTAAATACTTAGATACTGCTCCAGACTTGGAAGACGAAAAGTGATGCCTTCAATGTGAATAAGCTCTATATCCGATTCCGAAACTCCTGCAAAATCAGGTAAGGAATCGATACTTCCAAATTCAACACTCACTCTATCCTTTTGGAATTCATGCTCATGAATGTCTATTAAGACGTAGCCTAAGTCTTTCATCACTTTCATTATCTTGTCCCAGTCATAAATTCTGAGATGATCAGGTGCTTCCCAACCTCTAGGGTCACCAGGCACATGAATGTCAATGTCAGACGGCTCCCAATTTTCTTTCGTTCTAAACTCCAATCCCAAAGAACCCATCAGTGTTGGTGTAATTCCGACTCGATTTAAATGGAAACAAATGGTTTTAAATTCTTCAAATAAGAGACTCATGTTTATTCTAAACCTTTCATCTAACTGTTCGTTATTTCTACTTTATTACCTTAAACAAAATCACCTTCATTTTCTAGAGTATATCCAGTTGTTTAGGATACAAATTCTTTTCCTTCTTTTAAGGACCCAAATGCGACTAGATCTTTATAAGAAGGATTTTGATATAATTCCAACATATACATCTCTAGTCCTTCTGATTTTTGAACGATTATCCACATGTCACTAACAAACTCACACACTATACGTGAAACGAGTGAACACTAAGTATGTCAAGTGAACCTGTCTGCATATGGCAACATGTCTATAGACCTTTTAACGATAGCATAAGGTTATCGTTAAAAGTTATTACCTCTACAAACTGGTATTTGTTTAATATGATACCTTTAAATATATAAAATTCAAAAATACTACATAAATATCATTAAAAATACAATTCCAGCTACATTACAAAGAATGTGCGAAACTGTTGTAATCAAACAATTTCCTGTCTTTTTATAAATTATGGCATAGATTATACTGTCAATAAAAATCGTAAAAACATCATAGAATACGAGTCCAAAGTTTCCGATAGCAATATGGGCTATTGCAAACAATAAAGCAGACATAAATGCACAAACCCAAAATGGAAAAAATTTAATTGCTTTACCAAGGAAAAATCCACGCCATGCAATCTCCTCTACTAACGCTGCAATAACTATTTGAATCGTAAGAAGCGGTATTTTATTATAGGACAACATTGTATCTGTTCTTCCAATAACATGAGCAGAATACATCCCATTAAATATAATATCTCCAATAACCACCGACACTATAGCCGTAGCTACTGTAAGTAGTACCAGAGGAATTACCCATTGTTTTTTCATATCACTAAAAAAAGTTTTAAAGCGTAATCCTGATTCTATTTGCAATTTTTTGTCCATGTTATCGACAACAAAGAAAAATAGGATTCCTGCTATAACTGAAGCTCCTGCAATGGATGTTTCGGGTTTTATCTTTGTCAAAGATAATATAGCCATCAAAGCAATCCCCGTCATTGTTATATAGAATGTCTTATTTTTTATTTTAGTATAACCCCACATATAATTATTCCCTCCATAAATTCTAATTTGTCTTTGTTTAAAAATAAATCCCATTATTTAATTCCATAAACTATTTAGCAAACTTTGTTGCAAGTTCATGATCAAATGCAGTGGCTAAGGTTTCATCATTATTATTAGCTGTTGATGTCCAATTATATAATCCGTGCATTACATAGTCCATATCTATGATACAAAACTTAAACATACGGTCCATACAGCTATGCCCAATAAAACATAGTATTCTTCCCCTTTATCTGCAGAAGAAATCTACCCTCTTCTTTTTTGTAATAGACATCTATTCCACCCCAGTGTCTTAAACATAGTGTCTACTGGATTATTTACATCTTGACATCAAGTTTGGACAAAAGTGCCACACACTCGGCGGTTCAGACTTACCGTATCATTTCGTCGGTTTCTCTCCTCATTCTACGAGTCCTATACCCCAGGGCACCTTCTCGACCTTCGGTCTCACCTTGTCGCATGGGCAGATCATCTGCTTCTACTTCGCTGATACCTCAGCTCGTACAAGCAGTGATACTGCCTCAATATGGTGCGTTTGAGGATTATCTACGTTTCACTAACAAACTTACACACTCGACATGCGCTGTTTCCTTTATTTGTACACTTTTTTTCGTCATCGGTTACGGCATTAAAACACAATTTATCGTTTTCTATTTTAGCATTCTTTCTTTTAGATTTGTAAGATTTTGCATCTTTAGTCGAAGAATCTCCCGTTTTAAAAATTATAGTCAACATTGCTGGATCAATTTCTCCATCAGAATTTATTCCGCCTACTATTATTTTTTCAACGATACTTTCAAAAATGTCCTTGTCAAACTCCGTCAAAGTCTTTTGTGAAGTTAAAATTTCTTTAAAATTCTCTAATCTACTTTTTATATCAACTTCTGATTTTAAAGTTACTTCTAAGTTTACTTTTTCTTCTAAAAGTTTTTCTTTCTCAATTTGTATTTGATTAAATTTATCTTCATATACAGAATCACTTATTTTTCCATCAAGATTCATTGAAACTAATTTTTCTTCTTTTTTGTACAACGAATTTAATTTACTAACTATCTTATTCAATTCCACTTTTAAGGTATCATCAGTAAGCTCTTCTTTTATAATTTCAAGAAAGTCTTCAGTTAGGTTATGATTTTCATAAAACAACTGTTGGTAGCTCTGTAAAAAAGCATTTTCTATTGCTTTTTCCTCTATTCCTTTACTATGAATGCAATACTTTTTACCTCTCTTTATAGATGTTGTACAGTGCCAAATAATCTTTTTGTACTCTGAACTAGAGTGCCAACTTCTTCTAGACAGAACAGTACCACAAAAACCACATTCTAATCTACTGCTAAAAGGGTACATTCTTGAATATCTTTCTCGTTTACCTTTTGTATTTGCTATGGTTTTTTTGTTTCCTGATCTCCGTAATCTAATTTCTTGCGCCTGTGTAAAAATTTCTGGACTAATTATTGCATCATGATTATTTTTAATGTAGTATTTATCTTCTTCACCGAAATTTATTAAACGTCTCTTACTAATGGGGTCAACAGTGAAAGTTTTTCCCATTAGAATATCACCTTTATACTTCTCGTTTTTAATAATTCCTAAAACTGTTGTATCTTGCCAGTGATCAAGACCTCTCGGAGTTTTATAACCTAGTTCATCAAGTTCTCTAGCTATTGCCCTACCCCCAATACCATCAATGTATCGTTCAAAAATATAACGTACTATCTTGGCTTCTTTTTCATTTATTGATATCGACTTTGTATCTTGATTATAGTCATAACCAAGACAACCTTGAAAACCAATAAGTTCTCCACGTTGCATCTTCATTTTTAAACCTTTTTTAACATGGGCAGATGTATTTTCAACTTCCTGTTGAGCCACCGAACTCAATATCGTCAATAGCAACTCACCATCCATAGTTAAAGTATCAATATTTTCTTCTTCGAAATATACACCAATTTGTTTATCTTTGAGCAAACGAACATATTTGAGAGTATCTAATGTATTTCTAGCAAAGCGAGCAATGGCTTTGGTAATGATATAGTCTATTTTTCCATCAAGGCAATCTGAAATCAATCTTTGAAAATCTTGTCTTTTTCCAACTTGAGTTCCTGAAATCCCTTCATCAGCATAAATGTCAACCAAATTCCAATCTTGGTGCTGTGATATATACTCTCTATAATGACGAACTTGAGAATCATAGCTATTTTTTTGATCATCACTATCGGAACTAACACGACAATATGCTGCTACTCTCCTCGATAAAGAACCACTATTATCATTTCTTCTAGTTACTAAAGGATTTGCTTTTATAATTTCAACGTTATTTGACATGGCTTAACCTCCTATTTATCTGCATTTATTTTACCGCAACCAATAAAAAAGGTCAGCTAATTTGTGTATATTTTACGCAGTTTCAGCTTTATTTTTTCATATTCTTTTTCACTAATAAGTTTTTTTAGGAATAATAGATTTAGCATCTCTAGCTCGACTATATAATTTTCTAAATTTGATTTCAAAAAATCACTTCCCTTTTATCTTTTATCAATCTCCTCCATGGCATGACTGATGAAGTCATCATAAGAATTACACTTGCTGCTCTTTTACGGTGGCAGCCTGAACGGTCAGAAGTATCATTGTATATCATTTGTATCATGGCATATAAAGTATCGCTCTATTTTATTGATGGTTTTAATGTCGCTCTTATCATGGCGAGCCATTCAAAACTGCTCCACAAATGAGGAAAGTACCATTTTGGACTATTCAATTGTCAAAGAACAAATAAAAAATCTCCTCATTTTCACACACTACGAAATTGAGGAGATTATTTTCTAAAGCGAATTTTATCAGGAAAATCTGTCAATCCCAATAGATAGTCTGTACTGACATCGTAAAAGCTTGAGAGAGTTACCAATACATCTGCCGTCAAGGCATGCTCACCCCGTTCAATTTTAGCATAAGCTGAGTTTGTAAACGAAAGTATTTTAGCTATTTGTTTTTGGGTCAAATCGTGATCTTCCCTCAAATCTCTCAAACGTCTGTACATCTAGCTTTCTCCTGAGAAAAGTATAATATATAAAACTAAGAAATCTTTCAAAGTGTCCAAACTGGACATTTTGAACTAAAATTAATTTATTAAACACTTCTCATAAGCATATCTATTAACCGTCTGAGAGCAAAGATTTTATCAACTATTTAAAATTACTGACTTTCAAAAATTAGTCTTATTGTAAAATAAAGTGAAACACAAAAGAAATGTTTATCTAATATATTATAGTCTCAAAAATATTACAAAATTATAGAAAATATTCACAAATCAATCACACAAGCACTTCTCTGAAGCTGAACAATACTAAATTTTAGTTTTATTTAAACAAAGGAAAAAACTGCTTATACTGCTCGTCGTTAGGATAGAAAACGTTCTATTTTTATTTGTAAAACTAACCGAGATTCTGTAATACCGGTGAAACAAATCAATGATAGAAGATCTACTGATAACAGTATTATGCAAATCCAATCTAGAATTTTCATTATCATTCTATAGAAGCTAGCTATTACTTATAACTAAATAAGATTTAGCCTGACTTTCTGACAGAGTTCACATAAGTTAAGAAAGAAAAACCAAGGAGACATAGTATGAAAACTTTTATTCACACTTATAAATTCCAACATTTTGATTATGTGACTATTAGTCAGCATATTTCAGGAGTATAAAAAATTAAGCATTGAAAGTTGCACACTATATTTTACTACTGATTATTTCAAAACATTCCCTCCTAATAACAAGTTACTCTAAGTTGATCCCAGTGGGAATGATTGGTGATATTACTACTCATGGGAGTTTCACCCACTATCTTTTTACGATGGCAGCCTAAACGGTTAGAAGTATCATTGTCCTCACTTGTGTCATGGTTGATAGAGTACCACTCTATTTTATAGCTGACAGTTCTCGCTCATCTCACGGCGTATCTGGCTAAATTGCTCTACAAATGATTAAAGTCCCACTTTGGTCTATTCAGTTGTCAAGGGACAAAAGAAGGGTATTATTCCTTATCCATCTCTAGTAAAAAATCCGTAGTTACTCCATATAACTTTGCTAATTTCTTTAAGAATTGAGTTGGAACATCATGAATACCATTTTCTATTCTTGAATATGTAGACTGGGAACAATTTAGGTATCGTGAAATTTGACTTTGATTATAATCTCTGTCTTTTCTTAAATTTTTTATCCGAATATACATAGAAACCCTTCTGATATTATTTTAATCATTCAAAAATCAAAAAGGGAATCCTATGCAAAACTTGCATAAAGGATTTTTTTAGAGAAATCAGAAGCTAGAGGGATCTTTATCCTTAAGTAAAAGATATGAACGGAGCAACCGTCCCATAACAAAGTATATTGAAAAACGTTCCAAAGGAACTTAAACCCTGGAACGATTCTTCTATTTGTACTTTTCCAGAATTTTTTCAGCCCACGATAAATAATCCCCTAAAACCTCTATTTTAGCAAACGTCTCCTCGTTAGGTATTTTGTCTAGAAGATAAGTCATAGTAAAACCTACTTCATCATAATCAAGAGCAACGACCATCACTTTCAGAAAAGATTTCAGGAAACGGCTTATTTTCAAGAAATGGCTAAGCACCGGTATAAGATTGAAGCTAAGAATGAGAAATTGAAACAAAGGCACAGTTTTGATGTTGCGAGGGCATCAGTTCTTTTCAACATGGAGTTACAGGCTACCACGACCATATTAGTGGAGAATATGAAGAGGATTATGACATTAATCAACCAAAAATAGAGAAAAGTAAAGAGGAATCTACCCAATTATGAGATAGATTCCTCTTTTGACTCATTTTAGTTGAACTGTAGGACTTACTTTTTCAGAGGGCTCCAAATTTTATTTTCATTTACTTTTTTGAGCCCATAAAATATTTACCATACTTATAAAAAGTAGTAATACTCCAACTAAACTGACTTGTAATGAATTATATGTATTTTCTGAAGTGTTAGGTAAATAATTTTGAGAGTACCCTTCTCGGTCAATAGTAATAATATTGTGTGTGTTTATTTGTTTAATTTCAATAGTAGTTTGAATTCTCTCTTCCAACTCAATTAAATTAACATTATCTATGAAACTATCCCAACTTTGTTCATTTTTATATTCTGATTGTAACATATTCAAATCATATCTCAATACGTTTGGTATATTTAACACTTTTATACCATTTTTTACTGGTAATGTTTCTTCCAGAATTTTTTTTACAAACATATAATTATAGGGCTGATCTTTTAATTTGTATTTATCAATAATCATTGCAATCGTACCAGAAACTTTAGGAGCAGCAAATGAGTTTCCATAAAGATACGTATATCCTCCTAGTGTTGCCGAAAAAATCCAATCTTCTTTATATTTTTCTGCATTAATAAAGTTATTAAGTCCTAATTCTGAAAGAGACAATGTTGAGCCTGCAGGCGCATATATTGCATCAGAATCCCCTTTATTGCTAAAATCTGATAAATTACCTAAGCGATCTATGCCTCCGACCGAAATTGTAGATGAGAAATAACTTGGAACATCAACTACTAATCCTGGTTTTCTTACTTTTTTGCGTGAACTAATAAGTTTCAATAAATCTGACTGATTTGATACATTTAGGGAGTCATTCCCTAATGCAGCTACTATAATTACTCCTTTTTGATTCGCGTAATCAATAGCCTTTTTATACTTCAAAAATGTTTCAAAATCATTTGTTCCGTCCTCATATTCTCCATCAATCATTAAATATTGTCCAGTACTAAGATTGATAATATCATTGCCATCATCTACAGCATCAAAAATTGCTTTTACAATCCAATCTGGACTAGCCGACGACGTACCAAATATTCTATAGACGTTAACATTAACGTGAGGATTTACTCCATTAATATTGTCATCCCCTACAATTTGAGCTACAACAGCCGTACCATGACCTAATCTATCTTGAATATCTGATATTATTCCTTCCTCTCCCTCCTCTTTTCCTAAATATCCTTTATTGGGGACATAGTTTTTTGAGTGATTTGAAAGATTTTTCAGTAATCCAGTATTTTGTAAATCGACTCCTGAATCTAAAATAGCAATTGCAACTTCAGAATTACTTTTGGGATATAATTCATAACTTTCGCCTCCACCAGTAACTTTATCTATATCCCATTTATATTCTCTTACAATCGACGATTCTAAGTTATCTTCGTCATGCTCTAAATTTCCTCCTCTATTATCTAGATGAGAAACATTTTCCTTAATTTTATTATCTAAATTATCTTCGCCTAGTAAATTATTACTTTCAGAGTTAACGATATCGTTATTTAATTGTGATTCAAGTTCCAATTTACAACAGTTTTTTTCTAAATGTTCATCTGTTGTTACAAATAATTCTGCCTCATCGATTTGAATATAAAATTTATTTTGGTCTACTTCTTCTTGATCTTTATTAGAATAGTCAACCTGTTTTTCATCAGATTCAGAAAAACTTTCGCTAGTCTGAGTGTGAGTTATATTGCCATCAAGATTTTTAGGTATTTCTTGAGCAGTAACAGAATTATTGAACAAACAAAAGAATAATATCGCTAAAGTCCAATATTTTTTTTTCATAATCTTCATAAATTTACCCTTTTAATCCAAAACTAATTATTTGAATACAATTGCTTATAAATGCCTCCTAATTCAAGAAGTTCTCTATGGGTCCCAATCTCTACAATTTCACCATTATCCATTACTAAGATCTTATCTGCAGATTTGATAGTATCTAGTCGATGTGCAATTAAAATCTTAGTGGTACCGATTTCACTTAAGTAAGAAGTTGTAATTTGTTGAGATAAATTATCTAAACTACTTGTTGCTTCGTCCAAAACAACTACCGAAGGTTTCGACAAAAGACAACGAGCTAAAAGTATCATTTGCTGCTGTCCTCCAGAAAAGTTATTACCTTCTTCAGCGATGATTGTCTCTAATCCAAGAGGTAAAGATTTAACTACATTGCTAAGACCAATTGAATTTAGATTTGTCATTAATTCTTCATCTGAAACAAAGTGTCCAAATGTCAAATTCTCTCTTAAGGTACCATAACTCAGGGTTGAATTTTGTAACACTGCTCCAAAAATCTTTCTATACAATGTTTGACCAATTTCTTCTTTTTCTACTCCATCAACTTCTATTGAACCAATATTAGGTTCTAATAAACCTAATAAAATTTTAGCTAATGTACTCTTACCTGAACCTGATTCTCCAACAATAGCAACAGTTTCTCCTTTTTTAATAGTAACATTTATTCCTTTCAAAACATAATCATCAAATAATCCATATTTATACCAAATATCTTTTAATTCTATTTTTTTATCAAATTTTATTTCTTGACTGACTCTTTCTGGAATTAATTCGGATTTAGTATTAAACACATCCTCTATTCTTAAAAAATATCCCTTTAATAACATTAATTGTATATAGTTGTCACTTAAAGAAATTATAGGAGAAATAAAGTATGGTGAGACTGTACTTATTGCTACAATTTGTCCTAACGTCAATTGTTCGAATGTTTTTATATTTACACCTACAATAAGGGTCAAAACAGGGAGAATAATTTGTAAAACATTCGTTATACTACTAACAATTGATAAATGTATATCAAGTTTTCGACCTATGATGAGCTGTTTTGTATTAAAATTATCCCATTTATTAATCCAAAATTCCTCTTCTCCAGTTAGCTTAATATCACTATTTTTAGAAATTACTTCAGAAGTAATATTTTGAACATTAACCTTTTCTTTTATATTTTTATCAATTAAATTTTTTGAGATTTTTATGATTGGATACATTACAATAGATAGAGCTAGACTTAGTGATATTAAAAAGACCACCATGTACTTAGAATAGCTAAATAAAACCACAGCATAAACCACAATCATTAACAAATCAAGTATAGCTGCTATAAAATTATTCGATAGTATTTCTCTTATATAAACAATAGAATTAGCTCTAAAAAGTATATCCCCTAAAGTACGTTTTTCATAAAAACTGTAAGGTAAATATATCAAATGTTTCATAAAGTCATAGCTAATCTCTTTATCCATTATATATTTCAAAGACGCAACATATATCTGTCTTAATAAATACATTAGTGAGAATGAAATAGTAAATATAAATAATATAGTAAATAACATTCTAGACGAATACGAATCGTCCTTGAAATTCATGTCAATTATGTGTCTATTAGCTATAGGTACTAATGATTGTATTACATACAATAATGCTGTTACAAAAAATAAAATCCCTAGCTTATTCCTATACTTAAAAAAATATTTTAAAACAGGCGACTTTTTATTATCTTTATGAGGCATAAAGCTATCTAACTTTTTAAATGTTAAAATGATATTTGAATAATGTCTTTCAAATTCACTTATTGACATTCTCTGCCTGCCTTTTGCAGGATCTAAAATATAAAATTTGTTTTTACTAATTTTTTCAAGAATAATAAAATGAGAACTCTCCCAGAAGCAAATGAGTGGGAAACTGAGAGATTTTAAATCTCCTGCCGAAGCTTTAAAAGCATTGGAACTTATATTAAAATCTCCTAAAACTTTACTTATAGATAGGAGAGAGTATCCAGATCTGGATGATGGGTAGATTTCACGTAGTTCATTTAAAGAAATTTCATATTTAAAATAGTTCAATATCATGGCACAGCATGCTAATCCACATTCTGAATTTTCCATTTGATATATCATTGGAACTTTCACAATACTCCCTCCTTGTTCAAAATAAAGTCGATAATTTCTTCTTGTCTAAAATCTACTAATTTCTTTAGATACTTAATCTTTTTTAAATATTTATTATTTTTCGAGTAAATATAGTTTGACAAGGTAAAAACAACTTCTTCTGAAGATAAGTTCTGTGGAATAAACCAATCAGAAGATTTATGTAGTAATTTATAGTACTCACGGATAATATTTTCCTGAATATTTGAATCAAAAACTTCATTATTAGCAATTGTAAATGCTGATCCTTCACCTTTTACTTCAAAGTAAAGGTTTATCAAACATTTTTCAAATTTTGAAAAAAAAGATTTTTCTTTAGAGGTTAATTTTGCAAAATCGTCGATTGTTATATGAGGATTATTATAGAAACTATTCGCAAAGAATCTTTGATATGTTTTTGAATCTTTTGAATACAAAACTATCTCTCTAATAGCATTGCCATCTGTTCCATCAATTGGTAAACATACCGTAACTAGAAAAAGAATTATATTCAAAATAAAAAATTCTGATGCGTACGGCACAAATCCCAAAAGTGCTAATATTGCGACAATTAGGTTAGCTCCACCTCCCCCAAAGAAGTAGAACACCAAATTCCTATCACTATTTTTTTCATTAGTAATGTTTCTATTACTCATTTGACAATAACCGAATGCTAATAACACTGGAAATTTGAAATATATTTTTTTTCTAAAATAGAAGAAAAAGGGAGTAGCAAGCATCTCTAGTTTATAAGATAAACATCTTCCCACTAAAAAATGACCTAGTTCATGTAATATAACTGATATTAACGAAATTAAAATCAATCGAAAAAAATAGATTAATGAATCATTTGGAAAAATTATCAATAATAGGAACAATAACGGAGCCAAACATAAATATATGACAGAGTTATTTAATATTTTCAACATAATACCATTCCTCTAAACTATTAGCTTCAAAAAGGCGTTTTTTCTCCCAATACATCTTCTCAAAATGTTCGGAATCATAATTTTCTAAAATTAATTTTAATGTCTGGTAAGCTCTTTCTTGATAATCCGTTGTTTTGTACTTAATTTTCCCTTCAAGTACATCTTCAATTTTATAAGTTGCCTCCATCAACTGAGCCTCTGCAATATCTTTGAGTGAATTGGTAATTGAAACTTGGTGTAATATCTGTCCTCCCATATATGAAAATATATCTTTAAGATATTCTGACACATTATCAGAGCCGTTACTCTCAGCAACATCTAATGTTACAACAAACTTTCCAGCTAATCGAAAAAGATGGCTCCACCCCCCAATCCTTTCAATAAAGTTTTTTGTGTCCACAGATACGTTTTGTAAATATACAGGAGAAGAGATAATTATAATATCAGACTCTAATAACTCTTTTTTTATAATACCTCCATCATCAGCATTACTTTGCCTATCAATTCCTTTCTTAAACAACTCTTCTGAATCAGAATTAGATATTTTTAGCTCTGAATTGAAAGGTGTCCTGAAAGATATATCAACATTATTTCTACTAGAAATGATACTTGAAAGTCTCTTAGTATACTCTAAAGTCTTAGAGTTATGATTTCGCACTCCTGCATATATAAATATTTTATTCATTTTAATTCATCCTCTCAATTTGAATTTAGTAGATTTTTCAAGATAGTATGGTACAAAAACAGACTTTTGTTGGCTCACATTATTACATATGTTTTGTATTAAACCAAAATCAATACTATTTTTGGAGTAGTTTTGATTTTAGTTTAAAATCATTTCTATAACAGTAGCATATACCTCAAGCCGTTTAGCAATTAGAATAGAACCTTTCTTTATTATATTATTATTCTAATGAAAAGCTACACTATTAAAAATATTTTATAGAATTACATATTAAACTAGTCAATCTTGGTATTTTTATATTGCTTAATGAGTGGACACCTCTATTTTAGAAACAAAACTATAAATTAAGCTAGATCTCAAGTAATGAGGGGATAACTATCTTTTTGTCATTCTGATTCAGTGCGATATACCTTAAAAAAGTATAAGCAATACCAGTCACACCTGTATACAAAGAAAAATTTGGGAAATTGCTTGTTTGGACGATACGATACTCTCCTTCTTTTGATTTATTCATTACAACACTGCACAATAAAGACTCCAATTCCATACTAGTATCCATTTCTTTCATGTAGTCGATGTAAAAATTTATTATGGCCATACTTCCATGGCAAAATGTATCATTATCTAAACTAGCTACAATTCCCTCTGGAACACTTTGGGGATAATTAACTAATGTCCCAAATTCTCCACTACACCACTTCAAAGAATGAATTTTGATTTTCTCCCTAGGAACTAGTTGTAAAATTAATTCTTTATATTTTTTAAGTCTTGTCACTTTATAAATATTTTTTAATGTAAAAATTACACCTGATAGTCCATGGCCAAAACTATATCCAAAATTACTATTATCTCTCTCGCTTACATCATTATATAGCGTATCACCTAAACTTAATACTAGCCTTAGAACACGTTCCCTCTCTATTCCTCTCCTATAATATCTTACCAGTGTATTAATTAAAGGTAGAAGACCATTAATATAGTCAGACTTGTTTGAAACACTTGCAAAATCAGTCTTTTCAAGCTCAGTTAAAACACTCTTTATATAATTTAAGCATGGGAGAGTATTTGTATCGTAATCCTCTATAATGGATAGAACAATGAAATATCCTATATCCCCAGTTAAACCAAATGTGGTCTTAGATAAAGAAACAGATTGCGGAATTGCAGATAACATTTTATTGTACAGTTGAGTATATGATGATTTATCTTTCAATACTTTTACATAGTACATAAACAGTAGTATTCCAGCTCTACCCCTATACATATCATTACCCGTTTGTTCAAGACACCATTTAGAATCTTTAAAATTAACAGGTATACTCCAAATTGGATATTCGTCATAAATATTATTAATAACCAAAGAGTCTGCAATATTTTCTACTTCATTATGCAGAATAGTAACTAAACTTTCATTTGGGAGTTTTTTTCTATTAGATAAGTTTAATTTATATCCTTTTTTTCGCTGATCAAAGCTTGGAAAATAAATTTCAATGATATCAAGTTGCTTTTCTAAATTTTCCAAATTATTATTAGGTAAATATTTCATAAAATAGTCATATCCAGAAAATTGATGTAGGGAAATAAAATGATTTCCAAAATCATCGTAGATTTCATTGATATTTGTATCTGTATAAAAAATCGGAATATCTAATAACCTCATTTGTTCACATTCACTTGCTACAATACCTTGATTAGAAAACTTATTGCTCCAGAGATTTTCCAATGCTTTTTCTCTATCTAACATTTCTTCATAAAAATCAGGATGATATAAAAAAGATAGTACTGAAGCATAGCTATTTGTGTCTCTAAAAAGTACCCTTGTCTTTAAACCATACAAGTTTGCTTTTAATAGCATTTTAAATTCTTCTGTTTTATTTAACTCTTCAAATATCAAATAAAAATCCCTAAAACCTTTTTTGAAATCTTTTATATACTTATCAAATTCTATATCACCATCCCGAATAGGGAGGTTTTTCCCACCTTCAAAATCAATTTTCCCAATATCAAACTTTACCTTATCAGTATTTAAATTAATTAAAACTTGACCATTAAAAGCATCCTTCTTAAAACTTCCTGTAAGAGCACTAATCTCAACATCAAGACCATCCTCCCTTTTTACTCCCTCTGTTGGAAGAAGCAAAGTTCGAGTCACCCTGTGAAACAGGGTATCCAGCAAACTCTGACCAGTTTTATCATCAAATAGAGGTTGCTGTAACATTGTTTCAAAGTCTATTATTACAGGCATATCTCCATAGGAAATCAAATTTTCAAAATGTATATCACACCCATTAAATAAATATATAAATGCTAAAAGCACACCAAAATTATAATAATATTCAGGTAATTTTTTCTTTTGCTCTAGAGGTAGATAATCAATAAATTCTTCATAGCTGTGATCCGAATAAGCAATAGTTCGAGGTATTCTTATCCTAATTTTTTCATCAACCTTTCGGATATACTCAGCAATAGTATTTAGTGAGTTATTGATTATTAAATTTTTAGGCTTGTAAACAATTTTCGCGTCATCAAAGAAGAGTATCAAAACAGTTTTTCCTTGGCTGTGTGTATCACCCTTTCCAAATTTTATATCATTTAATTTCCCCCTTAGCCCTAATTCTTCTTCTAGCACACTAAAATCATTTTCTAAATTTGATAAAATTTCTATAAAATAAGTATAGAACCGAAGACAAGACTCCGATATTTGCCTCAGTAAAACGGGATATTTGTTATAAAAATTTAATATATTCTCTTCCTTGTCAAACAATGTTATAAAATATTTGTACCGTTGCTGCTCCGATTCCCCTTCAAGTAAACCTTTTTCACGCAATGAATTTATCTCTAAAACCAAAGGTTTAACAATCCAAGGATAGATTAAATCTTCTAAATAAAATACTAGAGAGGAAAAAATATTTCCATTCTTGTCAACCCACTCGTATTCTTTATTCTCTAGATAATTATTGATTAATTTAAGCAAATTAATAATAAAGGGTTCCAAAATTCTAGAAAAATCTTTCTTAAAATTAATTCTTTGGGGATGTTTTCTAAATATTTCAAATGAACCCTCCGCAAATTTATACCATTCCGAATTTTCGGCATATTCTGAATATAGTCTTATCTGTTCCTCGGTATAATCATAGTTCACAGTGTTAGAAAATATTTTTTTATTGTAATTATTTAATTTCAACATTTCTTCAAAAGTATTTTCAGAAATAATTGACATTGTAGAACGCCAATTATTTAATGAAAAGTTATTTAAGGAATTATCATTTCGTTCAGATAATATTTGATATCTTTCCTTAATAAACAATGTTTTATGCACATTTTTAAATTTATATTTCATTTACTTACCTCCAACCTATACGACTTACTATTGTTTTTAAAAAAAAACCTCTCTCAAAATTATTAGTTACGAGAGAGGAAAATAAAGAGCAACTTTTATTTTTAAAATTGAATATTTTATTTTTTCTTGTTGTCTTTGCCACAACGAGTCTGAGCTGAACCCAAATATGATGCAATAAAACTTAATGTAGCAGAACATATAATTGATGATCTAGGGTCAGCACCATCTGTGCCACCATAAACCAATTGCATTTCTTCAAGGGATAATTCTTTCAAACTCTTTCCGATTACAAAATCATTTTTCATTTTAATTTACCCCAAACAATCATTATTGTAGCTAAATATCCCCCCAATACCAGAAATAATTGCACTAATGCATACTTTCGAGCTACGTGCAGCTGATTTCAAAATAGTAGGAGTAGGCGTCCAAAGTGGCTCTGCACCATCAGATGCACCATAAATTAAACTCATTTCATCAGCAGACAATGATTTTAAACTTTTTCCACAAAATTTTTCGTTTGAATTAAAGTTGGTCATAACTAATAACTCCTCCTTATAAAAAGTTAAATAAGTTGCTCTATATTTTTCGTTTTTTCAGATAAATTATAATTCTCTCATTCTCGTGCAAAATATCGGGTTTTAATCCGCCTTACCTACATCAAGTCCATTAGACTTCTTTTGTGACTTCACTCGAATGTCATATTGCCTATCTTTCTGAATAAACTGTTGGTAAGGAATTGTATTACTAAACATAAAAACACCTAGTAATACAAATGTAACTAATTTTTTTATTTCCACGTTTTTTTCTCATGCAATGAAACCCCTTTCTGTTTCCTTGTTTTTATTCTAACATATATATATTACTTAGTCAATTGTTTTTATTACATTTTGAACTTTTTTTTTTTTTTATTACCATAGAGAATTATTTATTCCTTTAACTTGCTATTTTGAACTAAAAATTTTATAATGAAATTAAGCAAATAGGAAGGTTTATTATCTTTAATGAATACACTCGCAGAGAAATTCAGATTGAAAAGAAAAGAGTTGAGACTCTCCCAACAAACTCTTGCAGAAGGAATTTGTGAACAAAGTCAGATTAGTAAAATTGAGAGAGGGCATTTCATTCCCTCCGCAGACCTTTTGTTCAAACTCTCACAACGACTTGAAGTACCATTAGATTATTTTTTTAATGAACAAATTGAAATTAAATCTAACCTCTCTAATTTCAAGCAATTATCTGCTCGCCTATTGGATGATAGAAATTATAACGATTTAGAATATCTTTATAAAATAGAGATAGAGAGAGGTAGCTTTCTAACACTAGAAGATCGAACTTACCTTGAATGGATTAAAGCTATTATTGACTTCTATCAATATGACAGTAAGTGTGAGGCTATTTCTTCATTGGAAAATATATTATTAAAAGTCTCCTCAAATACTCTGATTTATTTAAAGGTATTAAATACTCTATCTAATTTCTATTCCTTAGTGGGTCGTGAACAAGAATATGAGGCAAACTACTCTCATTTAATGGAGTTATATCAGACAAAAAATTTTGAGCATCAAGAGTTTTTATTTGGCTACATCAGAGTTCGTTACAACTACGCTCACTACCTAGTGTCAAAGGAAAAATATAACGAAGCCATCCAAGAAGCTCTTGAGACGATTGAACTCTGTAAACAAAGACAGACAAGCTACCAACTGGCTCCTCTACTTATTCTTGTAGGAAATGCTGGAGCCAAATTTCTAGACAAAGAACAAGTCAAAAATTATTATATAGAAGCAAGAGAGCTATGCAAGATTTATAACAATCCTTTAATGTTGATGAAGATAGAAAATTATTTGAAAGAATTAGATACTGTTTAGTTAATCTTGACATTATAGTTTTTCTGAAACGTTAAATAACCTGTAAGGCTGATAGTGAAATTAATACTATCAGCCTTATAATTTTTCCATGGTATCTCAAATAACTATACTGATTTTGTTTCCCGTTCTAATTTAGTAACATTTTGATTTCTTGTGTTATCAAATATATTGATAAAATTCTCTAATCTCCTAACCTTATATTCATAATCATCTATCCATTTAGTCATAAATCTTTGATTTTCTTCGATTTCTTTCTCCACCTGCTCCAGTTTGATAGCTGAAGTCAGGTTCATCTTGGCATAGTCATATTTTGCCAGTCTTCTATTTTCTGGGTCTGAGTTGTTGAGATTGATTAAGACCTCTGCTACCTTGTTTAGATGAGCAACCTTATCCTGCAAATCTGTAATGGTCAAATCCAGCTGGGCGATTTCCTTGATTAACTCATCTTTGATTTCCTGGTAAGACTGATTGTTAAGGTCTAATTCGATAAGAAGATTCACCTCTGCGATTTTCTCTTTGAGGTTGGCAATGGTTGACCGCCTACGTTTAGGGATATGCGTGCTGCCGTGAGTAAGTTGACGGATTAGTTCACGCCCTCTCATGTAACGATTGAGGTCTGAACTTTCTTTGTTATAGATGAAAAACTGGGCGGTCTCTCGTATAAAGACATGGTAGGACTTGTCTTGTTCGTTCTCATGAATATCCAAGTTTCGGTTTGGGATAAAGACCAAGCCGTCTTTTTTGACGCCGTAATTCATCTTGATGAAAAGACCTTCCTTGACCACCTTATCAATCTGATACTCGGCTAGAACAACTTCAAACTCCTGAATCTGGTCATGTTTCTCTTTGAACTCCTTATAGGCTGTTAGGAGTTCCTCACTTGAGAGTTTATCCTTGTCCTGATCTTCTTGATAGGTCTTCAAATCATAGACAAAGTTAGTCAAGTCAGACTCTGTTATGCTTTCTCTTTGGTCAAAATAATCCTCAAAGAACTGGACATCGTACAAATTCTTCG
The DNA here is from genome assembly GCF_004785935.1 of Streptococcus rubneri. Classification (GTDB taxonomy): domain Bacteria; phylum Bacillota; class Bacilli; order Lactobacillales; family Streptococcaceae; genus Streptococcus; species Streptococcus rubneri. The sequence goes on from NZ_SRRP01000001.1 coordinate 716,024, forward strand.
TACTGACCTTTTTATTCTCTATAGAAATGGTTCGACCGTTCTCAGTCAAGGTAAAGGTCACATGCTTTTTCTTCAAGGAGATTGTCAGGTTTAACTGCTCTGCCATTTCCAAAAGATGAGAGAGGTCACGGGCTCTAGGCAAAAGAAAATCCAATCGCTGCTCAATGGCTCGTGTCGCAAACTGCTCTCGGAAATAGTCCTCGGTGTAGAGCTGTCTCTTATCCAGCTGCTTACCGCGAATGACCTGTTTCATCTCTCGGTCAGTCATAAGGAATCTGGCGTGCTTGTGGGAAAAATCCATCTCCACATTTAGAGCAGAAGCCTTGGCCAAAAAGTCCTCAAAGTTTTTGCTGTGTTTCATGAGAAAATAAAGCCGTTGCTTGAGTTCAAACTTATGATTGGTCTTGCGGTAAGCCTCAAACTTCTCGTGCGAATAACGGTTAGGCTGGATAATCGTTGCTCCTGCTTCCTTGGCCAAGCGGTCAGAAATCATGCGAAGGTTTCTCTCTTGAGCGTAATCCCATTTGAGCTTCTTGTCAGAATTGAGGTCGACAGAGTTTATCAGGATATGATTATGCACATGGTTTCTATCTGTGTGGGTTGTCACGATAAAACGAAAGTTTCCACCTGTCAGTTCCTTAATGGTCTCGTAGCCAATGCGGTTGATTTCCTCTGGTGTCAGCTTATCATCAGGCGAGAAAGACTGAATCAAGTGATGGGCATGGATTTTAGTTTGTTTGATCTGTTGGCGGTCGTTTCTGGAATCGTAGAGCCTGTCATTGTTAATTAAGTTGGCCTCATACATATCCACCATCTCCTCATAACTAGGAAAAACCAAATAGTTCCTCATGCCAAAATCAGAAACCAACTTCAACTGCTCCGTCTTTTCAGGATTGAGAATATACTTGATGAGGCTCTTGCGGTACTTGGTGCTGTGAACCGCAAAGTGCTTAGTGACTACCATAAAACTCCTTCAGTTGCTGGCATTTAATATTAAAGTCACTTTCAACTTCTTTAATCAATTGACCAATGCCCTGTACCAACAACTCACGGTCACATGGTTTTAAGATGTGAGTCTGATTGACCGTCCGTGCAATTTGATTAAGGTTGTTTCCGATACGCTTCAGTTCAAAGACCAGATCTTCATAGTTGCTGGTATCAATGGTTAGGAAGGTCATGTTAGGGTTAAGCAAAACTTTTCTGGCATAAGCAGAGAAATTTTTACAGCAACTCTGTCCGATACGGTCGTACAAGGTCGCAAGTTCTTGGTCTGTCAGAAAAACTTTTTTAAGATTAGTTCGGTAACGATTTTCCATCCCTAACCTCCCATGTACTTGTCCCGAAAGTCTTGACTAAGTGGGATAGCCTGGTTAACCTCTGCTATTAGCTCCTGTACGCAGGTCAAGATAATCCGTAGGTGCTCTGCTGTGACTTGGTTGCTTTGTTCAGCCAAGGTAGTCACCTGTAAAATATCTCGGCTGATTTGTTCAATCTTTTGAGATTGCCAGAGAGTAAACCAGCGAATCAAAACGTCTTCGTGAGACTCTTTTTTCAATAAATTTTGGCGAAGGAATTCGGAGAAACTCTCCAATTGCTGTTCTCTCATCATTTCTTTTATCTTATTATCCTCCTGTCTTGTTATCCTGAATTGTTTTCTGATTAACTTAATATCTTGTCTCATGGTTTTATCCTTTCAAAAAATTACTTGCCTGACAATGTAAGGCAGCCTCACACTGTCAGTACACTTCCTAAAAGCCTCAAAAGTTTCTTTTTCGGCTTTTGCGAGCTCAGATATTGTGTCCACAATATCCCAAAAATCATATCGCCAGCCGATCAAAACCTTCTAAGTTCTGTCAGCCAACGATAAGAAACTATGGTGGCTATGCCCCCAAACCCCCAGTCAAAAATCAAGACTTGATTTTCTTAGGAATGATATTAGGATAACAGGGAAGATTTGAAAAAGGTATCACAGCTAATATAGTTGTGATTGACTTTCTCTGATTCTATGATAAAATTTCTGTAAACTAATTTTTGGAGAAATAAAAATGCTGAGTCTTGATCAAATACATTTACTATTGAATACTCCCGAAGATGTGTTTCATGATTTTAAACAAAAATGGCATCATTCAAAAACTGAATTGGTGCGTGATATCTTAAATTTTGTCAATACATCACATCACGAAGATTGTTATATCATCTTTGGAATTGATAATATCACTTTAGATATAATTGGTGTAAACAATGATGATAATAGAAGAAATGAAGAAGATCTAACAGATTTACTACATAAACTCTTTATATCAACAAATAATCAAATTAAAATTAGCATACAAACTGAAACTATAGACAACAAAGAAATTGACATCTTAATTATTCATGATACAGATAAAGTTCCTGTATTTTTAACAAAAGATTATAAGCCTAAGAAAGATACTGCATTACCAAAAGGATTAATATATGCTAGAAATGGCTCTATAAATACTCCTAAAGACTCCTCTGCTCCTTTTGAGTTAATAAATAAGTTGTTTCAAAAGTTTAATCATACCGACTTAAATATCAAAGAGCAGTATTTTCATGTTTTAAAAGACTATAAAAATTGGTTCTTCATTGAAAATGAAGACGGAAGATTTTTTATTTATAATCCTAATCCCGATTTTTATATTAAACTTGCCGACGATGATGCAAATCGTTTCAAAACTATGCCTTATAGTTTAAATCAATACCAGACTAATATTGATTGGCAATTAGTACAACTTCGATATCGTCATCTTACAATTGACGAATGTATGGCTATGTATTTAGATCAAGGTAATTGTCTAGTCCCTTCCCCTGAAGTAGAAAGTTTTAAAATAGATTATCAGGAGACTATTTATTATCACTGTTTATACAAAAATACTTTAAAGTACCAATTGCTGAAAGTATTTTCTTCAATACCTGGTCTCGAAAAATATCCTTTAACTAGATTTAAAAATAGTATAGTAATTTATGACACAAAATTAGAATTGAAAAAGACTCACAACTTGATAAATAGTAAATTCTCATCAAAAGACATAGTGAATCAACTTGAAGTTACAGAAAAAGATTTCGATTTTTACTATAAAAAAGCTAGACATAAAAATCCTGATTATAGCATACAAGAAAATCAAGTAAATCTAACTGAATTAAACTTAGTTAGATTATTGAATAGTTTTCAAAAAACATATCTTGATAACCCACTATAATCAATCTTTTTAACTAGTAAAAAAGATAAAACAGGCATAGAAATTAGTTTATCTAAAAAACTAATTTCTATGCCTTAATCATTATTAATTAATAACATCAACTAAATTGGATTGAGTCAACAATGAATATATCTCATTAATATTTCTATTATTTTGCGGACTATTATTTCTCAATTTACAGTATGTGAATATTAAGTGACTTTTTGCTCTTGAAAGTGCGACAAAGAACGCACTTTTATCTTCTTCCGGTTGATCATTAAAACTCCAGAATGCAGAATCCTCCAAGCCTAGAAAATAGACTACCTCATATTCTAATCCTTTACTCTTATGGATAGTCATAATTGGAATTGAGTTTTCACCCTTGAAACTAGAGACTGTATCTAGCCATTCACCTTGTGTTTGAGAATATTCTATGTATAATAACTTTGAAAAGTTCTTGACAATGATATCTAGGTCACTTTTTCCATTGTATGTTGAAAAATTGGAAATAATTCTTTTTTCATCTATTTTTTCAATAATACAATCAATTAATTTTATCATACTTTCTTCATTGGGAATAAAATTTGAAATTAGGTAAGTAATATCACTAACTATATTGTCAATCTCCTTATAAGATTTTGCTAAAATTAAATCATCAGTAAATTCATCTATTCCATTGATATTTCCATAAAAATTACTAATATTTTCCCAAATTAAAGGATCTCGTTTTCCTTGACTACATGATATTAAATCTAATAATAGGTTACAAGTAGGGTCTTTTAAAAGTTCTTGATATTCATTTTCAATTCTTGCTTTAATCCCTTTACTGTTTAATGTAGTTATCAATTTTGAACTATAATCATCAACCTTCTGTTTTGCTAGGATACAAATTTCTGATGGTCGTATACCTCCTTGAATTTTTGATTCTATATCATTTGCAATTAACTCAGCTTCTAAACTTTCATTTTCAAATTCAAATAATGTTATTTCACCCTCTTGAAATTCTGGATAATTATTTGTCTGAATAGATCTATGATTACTATTTAATATCTGATGAACCTCTTTTTGAAATTCTACAAGTTTAGGTACAGAGCGGTGATTCATCAATAATTGATATTTATTTGAATTAAAGTCTCGAATATAGTCTGGAAAAATATCAGGCTTTGCACCTGCCCATCTCATAATGGCTTGATTATTATCACCTACTGCAGTCAATTTACAAGTCGAATCTAAAAAACATATTTTTAATAAATTATACTGGTCATACGTAGTATCCTGAAATTCATCTAAAAATACAAATTCATATGTCATTCGAAGTGCTTTACAGACGTATTCGTTATTAGCTATTATTTGAGTAGCCAACTTTGTTATTTGTCTGTAAAAAAGGACTGGCTTATTACTCTGAGTACCTTTTAACAGATCATTTTTTATAATTGAATCATTATCACTCAAGGCAATACTTTCTGCAATTTCCTTAATGCTATTCATCCTCATTCCAGTAGTATTTAATCCATTTCTATAAAGAACCTCTTTTATGACTTCCATTTCTTCAATCAAATAATCTTTCGACGGTCTTATCTCTCCAGGAAGAACATTTCTAAATTGGTCTAAAATCCTCTTTTCAAATGCTGAATAAGTTAGAGAGGTAAATCGAGAAGCATATTCAGCCCCATAACGTTTTTTCACTCTTTCTTTCAAATTTGATGCAGCATCTGTCTTAAAACTTAATGCTAAAATTTTTTTCGGAGAAATACATTTATTTGTAGAGAAAAGATAGTCTAACTTTTGAGCTAATAATTCAGTTTTTCCAGCACCTGGTCCAGCAATGACTAGACAGTTGGTCACATCCTTGGCAGCTCCTAAAGCAGCCTTCTCTATATTAATATCTACTTTAGGATGCCACTCTTCATTCTTCATCATGTTCAATAACTCCAAGTAATTCTTCAGCTCGTTTAACCATTTTTTCAAACACAGGAGGTAGAAATCTTTTTAATTCATTATCACTAATAGATGATAAAAATTGCATGTGAGTTGTTGGTTTTCCTCTACCTAAAAAGAAATATTGATACCAAATCATGAGTTTCTTTTCCTCTTCAGTAAAACTATCACCTGACCCACTCTTATCTTTTAAAGTAGCTCTTATTGCTTCCTCTTTACGTTTGTTGAAACCTTCTAACTGCAATCTATCAAGACAGTCTAAATCACTCAATTTCACTTTTTTACTACTTCCATCCGAATCATTATATGAAACAACTGGTCCTTCTATTGAGGATAAAGTATTCAGATAATTGTCTTTATAATGTTGTAGCATCAAGAAATCAATATCTAAAGGAGATGAAAAGTAGACATTAAATTCTTCGAGTTTATTAAACCAATTATTCAGGCGTGGTGCATCTATTGATTCAAACTCTCGTTCTCCAATCTCACTGAAATCAAGTCCCTGAGTGCGGAACCATTCTCGGAACTCTGTGTTCAACTCATACAAATATTCAGAAATATATTTTATTCTTCCCCAACCGCCACCGTATCTCTCATTATCAAAATCCAACAAGGTAATATGAGGAATTCTGAGAGCATTCAATAATTTCCAAAAATAGTTGACATGTCTGCCCCCTAAAGGGACAATTGAAATCTGAGAACTATCTACCTCTTTCCCAAGTAAATCAAAAAACTTTGGTAATAGCAGTTCCTCACTGTCGCCTTCACCTAGAACTATTAACTTCGCAAAATATAGTTCAGGATAAGCTTGAATTGCTCCTTTAATATATTTATAAGATTCATCTATAGCTGGAGGTAGCTGTATATCAGAAACAATGGTTTGAAGAACTCTGTCATTATTTTCTATTCTTAAATACTTCAAATCTTCTGGGTCAATTCTTTTTACAATAGCTGGAGAATGTGACGTTAAAATTACTTGAGAGTTGTCATTATTGCCTAATTGCTTAAACCTTTTTATCAGTTTTCCAATGTGATGTGGAGCAATATGATTTTCTGGTTCTTCTATTGCTAGGATAGTTAGTACTGGTGGAATCAACTTAAATCTTGGATTATCAGGATTTTCTTCACGGTCTTTGTTAATTTCTAACTCAATATCAAGTATCGAATCAACAAGTGAAAAATAAAAAATAGATCTCAGTCCATCTCCTAGATCTGAAACTGTAAATGCTTCTTCAGTGGTTGTTGGTGAAAATTTTAAGGCAATCTGTCTAAGTGCTGCCCCCATCTCAGAAGAATTAATAATCAACTCTGCTTGAGAAAAACGGTTATCTTCATGATATAATTCCCATGATTTCTGAATCTCATTGTTGATCTGAGTCAATGCTCCATTTTCAGATAAAAAGGTGTTATTCAACTCATCAATTTTATCTGTAATTTCATTTATCTCATCTTCGGTCCAATTTATACTATTTACCAACCTACTTAACATACTACCTGAAGCATTTCCCAACTCCTTCTCAGGCGTTCTTGAAGCAGGTACATAAAGTACCCTAATTTTATCCAAATCCTTTCTAGGAGCACGATGTTTGTCTTCATCTCTAATAGTATCTTCATCAGATGAAATATAATAAATTTGAGTATCAATACTTCCTTCAACTGTTCCATCATCTTCCCAGGAGGATTCTAATCTGATTCGTAAAAAAGGTTTTGCACCATCTTGAGAAACTGAAAAGTGCTCGAAAAATGTTGGAATGGCTGGTCCATAGACCGTTCCATCAAGTTCATCAAACTCAAAAATAGTTTCTATAAAAAGATTTCTTGTGTTTTCACCAGGTCTTAACCCTTTTGGTAAATGAAAATCACTTTTTCGAATGATTCTATCACTTTGTTTATCTGAAAATAATTTACTCAATGCCTGTAATACACTTGTCTTTCCTGAACTATTATTCCCTATCAGTACAGTTTGATTATTAAAGTTAATTGCTTGACACTCCCCAAAAGATCTAAAATTATTAATAACCATTTTTGTTAACTTCATTACTTGTCCTCGTTTCCTAAATTCAATTGTTTTAATTTTAAGTGCTATTTTCCACCTTCAACATATCTTCCTCAACCTTACTATATTTCCCAAAAAGGCATCATTGAAGAGTGACAGATACTTAACCTTGATCTATTTTTAAAGCATAGACACATATTCTATGAATTCCTGGCAAATAGTGTCTATAAATTCTGTTGAAATGGTACTTGTTCCGTTTTTATAACAGCTAAGGGCTATTGCGTAAAATTTATACAATTCGAGCAAATCTGTTTTTGTCAGGTCATGTGTCTTTCGTAGAATTTTATATTGTTACCAATTATAGTATGCCCCTTTTACTTGATAACGCTATTATAACATTTAAAAATTAAAAAATAGGTTCTAAATTAATAGAAAGTATAATACTAAAATTAGAATTTTTCGTGATAATTCTATAAAATGTTACTTTTCTAATAAACTTGTACTTATTTCCTTCAAATTACACAACTCTCTAGTTGTTGTAAGTTTTTAATTGACTCAAAGGTATTCGATATAATTACAAAACAGTGTTTTACTTTATAGTTGGCCAATATCATTTAATTTTAACTAAAAAAATCATTATACAAATCAAGCTACTAAAGATGAATTTATGATATACTACTGATAATAAATTGTTATCGGTAGGAGAAGTCAGTGTATAAAATTAATAAATTTGAAGGTGAAATCTATCAGAAGTTAAATAAAATTCTTGATTCATATAACCAAGAACAGAATAGCGTAGTAAATCTTGCTGCATGTATTAGCTATCCATTCACCGAAGTATTAGAGATTCAAAGTTTCCCTCTCGCTACTCTGCCAACAGAGGGAGCTGTTGAAAAACGCTTTTTTCCTCATTGTACTTCATTGGATAATATTGAAATATATTCAGAAGAATTGTGTCTTCAACTTTTTGATTTAAATCCTGGTGATTATAGAGTTAATGTGCAACCACATTCAGGAACTCAGGCTAACCAAATAGTCTATAATTGTGTTTTAGAAAGTGACGATTATATTTTATCGTTATCTCCAAAAGACGGAGGACATATTTCACACACTTATACAGGCAAAGGTACTGTAAAATATTATCACTTAGATCATGATTTAAATATTGATTATATCGAATTAAAGGAATTATTAGATAAATATAAACCTAAATTGATTATTATTGGTGCTTCATCGTATGGAAATGAATTTAATTATCAACAAATTTATGAAATTATAAAAGAGGTTAGCCCCAATACCCTTATTTTAGCGGATATTTGCCATAGTGTTTTATATATTATGGCAAAGCTACATAAGTCGATTTTTCCATATGTGGATTTCGTTACTTTTACAATGGATAAATGCTTACGTGGGCCTCAAGGAGGAGTACTAATGTATCGTTCTATATTTGAAGAAAAAATAACTAATTCAATTTTTCCAAGAACACAGGGAGGTCCTACACAAAATGCATTATTTGCGAAATGTATCTGTTTAATCAAATTATTATCAATAGATATTCAAGATTATGCACAACAGGTTATAAAAAATACTTTATTGTTTATAAAACAATTAAGTAAAGAAGGGGTTGATGTTGTTTATAAAAACTCAAAGACTCATATAATTTTAGTTAATCTACTGAATCTAAACTTGAGTGGTAAGGATGCAGAGAATCTACTTTTTCAACATAAAATATTAGTTAACCGAAATCAAATTCCAAATGATACACACGGACCAATGACGACTTCAGGAATAAGATTAGGAACAATCGGAATTACAAATTTATCCTATACTGATGATGATATTAAAAAATTAGCTAAACTAGTAGCTAATTTATTAAAATATAAACAATATGATTATTCCATATATTTAGATCTCATTCGCAAGTACCATGAACAAATTAATATCTCCAATTAGGAGAAAGACCTATACAGAAATTATATTTTTTGTAAGGAATCAACAGATAGTATTTAGTGAGTCCGTCTTGATAATCATCAATATAAGTTTTTTCACAAACAAAAGGAATATCATCAAATTGTTGTAAATTGTATACTATTTGAAATTTATACCAAGGATCGTCTATGAGTGGAATTTCTTCCTCAAAATTTCTTAGTGAATTTTGAAATTCTGTAAAAGAGATTCTTTCAGAAATCAATTCAATAATTAATTTGTTTAACTTGAGCATCCTAATATCTAAGGTCAAAGCTTTAGGACATTCTTGAAGTGATTTATTTATATACTTCAGAGATTGTTGATAATTTTTATTCATCAAAAAAATAATTGATTTATTACAATATGGTTCAAAAATTTCATTTGAATCATATTTTTTTAGTATTTTTGTGGCCTTATTTAGATTCTCTAAAGCTATATCATATTCTCCGTCCCAGATATTAACAACACCTAAATTATTATATACTGTTGCAACAGGTATTTGATATTCATTACGTTGAAAATAGTCCAATGCTAGTTTGAGATTTTCGGTAGCTTCTTTAGTTGGGAAATAATGAGCAGAATTTCGTAAAATAATATAATAGAAGTCGTCTTTTTCTACAGAATTCATGCTTTCATTAAGGAGTTTAATTGCCTCTCGATCTTTACCTAAATGACCATAAGCATTTAGCTTGTAGAGTAATGTTCCAGAGCAATTTTCTAACTTTTCCAGTGATTTTAGCGCCTCCTCAAATTCATATTTTTGAATTTGAAATCTAGGATAGTATAGCTGTAAATCTTTTGAATAATTATCTTTTTGAAGACTGTTTAAAATAGCTAAACCTCCATTAAAATCAGAAATCCACTGGTACGAGTTCAATATATAATGTAAGTATTTTTCGGGTAATAATTCTATTAAATGAAGTATCTTCTTACTCAAAGATACAATGTAAAAATATGAATTTTTCCTGTATTCGATTTCAAGTAACTGTTTGATATATTCTACATTTTGCCGCAACTCTTCAATATTACATATATTTATTAAGCAGTGAATTAAATAAGCTAACTCGCCACCAACTCCTATAGATAGGATAGTTTGCTCTAAATATATTTTTAGATTGTTGGTTACTAATTGAAGATCAGAAGCATTTGTGTGATTTAAAATACCATTTACAATTGATTCGTGTGAAATTTTGATTTTATCATTTGTATCTCCATTAATATAGACAAAACCTGCATCAATAAGGGATTTTAGAGAATCAACTACTTCAGTATTTTCGTCTAATATAGATTTAATGTAGTTAAAAACTATATCTTTTCTCATACCAGCAGGAAAAATCGATGATATGATAAGTATATTTTTTTGAATATCTGGAAGTTTGTCATATATATCAGAAATATTAAATAATTCTGAATTTGGATTATCAATAAGTCTGTTAATAATTAATTCAATATCTTTATAATTACCTTGTGTTATCTGCCATATTTGATTCAATTTGACATTATCAAGTAAAGCAATTTTATTTCTTATTAGTAATTTACACTCATCCTCAGTAAGATACGATAAATTTAATACAGTAGGAGTATAATTGTCCAATGTATCTAGTTTATCAATCGATTTTATCTTATCATTTGTTCGGTTTATAATTGTTAAAGAGATTCCGCTTTGAAGTGTATTAAAGTCATCTTCAAATTTTATTTTTATATCTTCAGATAAAAATTGATAATTATCAATAATAATATTAAGACGGATTTTTTTTGAAACATGACTGAAATATCTTAAATATAAATCATTTTCAAATATTCCCTCCTTTATTTCAGTAATAACTTCTTCCCAAGGATAATCAATTACTTTTTTGTAAGTTGTATCGAATGCAATAAACGATCTGATTAACCTAAAACTATGTTTCAGAGTTAGATTTGTTAGTTTTTGTTTTCTTAAATAATTTGAAAACGAATATTTTTGAGGTATTGATAAGCATAGATTTCTTCTGAATTGTGTTGGGACATACGCTCCTTTTAGTAGATTTTCAAAAAATTTATTACTTTCAAACCCATCATTTATAACATCAATGTAGAGAATAAAGGCTTCTTTATCATGGCTGTAAACTTGTTGACAAACCTCTTTGATTAGCTCGGTTTTACCACTACCACTTAAACCATTAATAATATATAAACTATTTTTATCATTACTAGAAAATTTAAAATGCTGTTTTAATTCTTCTATTTCAGTATCGCGACCGTAATACATAAAACATCTCCTACCGATAACAATTTATTATCACTATACAAAGCACTCAAATAGGTTTATAATAGCATGATTATTGATAAAGGAGATTTTTATGGATTATAAGCTTATTTCTACTTACTTAGATTATTGCAAAACTCATAAGCGTTTGAGTTCACACACGATTCGAGCTTATAAGAATGATCTTATGCAATTTTATAATTCAAACTATGATAATGTCGAATCCTATATCGAAGAGTTGACACAATCTAACATAAAAACGAATACATTAAGAAGAAAAATTGCTTGTATAAAGGTGTTTTATAACTATCTAAAATACCAGCACATAATTGAAGAGAATCCCTTCAATCAATTACGCTTTCAATTTAGAACTGAAAAAATATTGCCTAAAACGATTCCGTATGATATTCTGAAAAATATTTTTTCATATTTAGAGCAGAGAGTAGTTATATCTAAAACTGACTATCAAAAACAAAAAGCTGAAAGAAATCTACTAATTATTTCCCTATTACTTTCAACAGGTATCAGAATTTCTGAACTTTGTCACATTCATCTCAAAGATATTAATCTTTCCAATAAGACACTCCATATTATAGGAAAAGGTAAGAAAGAGCGTATCCTATTTTTAGGAGATCAAACAACCTTCAATTTATTAGAAACATATATAAATAAAAACGGAAAGGAATCTAATGATTTCCTATTCCCAGGAAAACATTCGCCTAAACCATTGTCAGAGCAAAGTGTACGTTTAATTTTAAAGAGAATCGTTGAACAAAATAGCTTATCTAAAACTATTACACCACATATGTTTAGACATAGCTTTGCAACAATGCTTCTAGATAATGATGTAGATATTCGATATATTCAACAAATTCTTGGACACAGTTCTATATCAATCACACAAATCTATACTCACGTATCTCATTCAAAACAAAAAGAAATACTTAGTTCTTTCAATCCTATGTCAGTGATTCATTCTGAAATCGAGTAAGAGACATTTCCGAAGGTTACAGTTTACTTCATCTTAAATTAATGTTTGTAGTTCGACTTTAGTTAATAGATTTTATACTCAACAAAAGCAAAAAGCATGCAAAACTCCACTTTGAATCAGCATTTATACTATATTCCGTATTAAGAACTCCATAATTGTTTTTCTAAAATATAACTTTCAAGTATCCTTAAATATAATAAAAAGAGATGGGCAAAATCTCAATTCCTGAAGAAAATGGAGTAAATCTTCCCACAAGAAAACGCATAATTTCAAGTTTTTCAACACCTGAGACTATGCGTTTTTTAGTTCTAAAAAAGTTTCGCCCACCTTAAACAACTAACAAAAGTTATAAGTAGACTATATTTTAAAACTTAAGATCTAACAACCATTTCGATTAGTTAAATCTTTCAATCTTTCTTCTCCTGATTTAAGCATCTCTTTCTCAACTTGATTCCATTCGCCAAATAGTAAATCATGAAGAACGGTTGCTACTGAAGTTTTATCTTCTTCTGAATCGTATACACAACTTCTATCTCGTTGGTGAATTTGAATTCTTTCAAAGATAGCTAGTTTTTCCAATTGTCTTGTATTATCAACTAGATAATTTACAATGAAATCATGATGTTCTTTTGGAGTTGCGCGTGCTTGATCTGGATTGATAGCGTACAGTTCTTCATAACGGATAAGGGTGCTCAGATAGGACAGCTTAGGCTTTGTCGCAATCAAAGCTAATTGTACTTCATATCCCATACTTTTCAAGAGTTGTGCTGTTTCCTTTGGAACGTCAACGCCCTTTAACTACCCTATTCTAACGCCAAATTGGAAGCGACTAATAATCTCATTAAACTCATCAAACGAAATGCCTTTGGTTTTCGAAACTTTGAAAACTTCAAAAAACGGATTTTTATCGCTCTGAACATCAAAAAAGAAAGGACGAAATGTGTCCTTTCTAGATCTTAGCTTTTCTTCAACCCACTGCAGTTGACAAAGAGCCATAACATTTAGAAAAAAGAAATGCACCATTTTTGGTGCGTTACTTCTTGTTTTTCTAGCCTAAACTTTACTCCTAAAAAAGCCACCTTAAAGAGTAATTCCTTTTTCGGTGGCTTTTTAAAATACTATACATTAAAATACTCTTGTTTAATTTTTGTAAGCAGATTGTTAGCAACCGAAGTTACACCAACATGCATCAGTTCAGGATCAGAATAATCTAGATTACGAGCATAGCCTTCTGCAACAGTCTGAGCAATACGCTTATCCAATTTATAATTAGAGGCTTTTAATAGTGCTTGAAATAATTCTGAACTATATAGTCTAATATTATTTTCCAATGATACTACTGCCATTTTTGTAACTCCTCTCCTGTTTTTGATTGATAAACCATCTCTATTTTCATTATATCACAAAAAGATTGGTTGTGGATGGATAATTGTTTAAAAGAATATGGTTTTCTAAACTCAGCAAGCATTTCTTCTTTTGTAATTTCATTCTGACGAAAACGAGCTAAAGCTTGGGTTGGATTGTCATCAGTCTGAACACCATAGATAAAATCAAAATGGTGTTGTAATTCATCTGGATTTTCCCGATTTTGAACGACAAATTCAGCAAAATCTAAATCTGACTCTGACTTTTTATGTTTTGCAAAATAGTGACAATGATAGTCAGGGTTCTTAAAAATTTCTATAAAATTTGAAATACGAAATTCTACTATAATTCCTACTTCTTCTTCTGAGTCAAAAATATTATTATTAGAGCTGCTTCGATTTAATACTTCAACTTGCTTGTTAATAAATTTTCTAGCTTGTTCAAAGTCAGGCGTGATATAGAAACCAGGACCAAAATCTAGCTCACTTCCTAAATTAAATTTAACATCTATACCACTTTTTAAGGATTCTAAATGTCTCAATAATGTAGCATGAAACCACTGCGTCTGACCTAGTTGCTTTTCCTGCTTGGTAGTCAACTCCAAAATATTTACTTCCTTCTCTAGTCTATACTAAAAGTATAACACAAGACTTTATTCAAGTAAAAGAAAATTGTATAAAACTATTCACTTCCTTCCGTCTTTCCTAAACCTCTCTAAATTCTTCTCCAATTGTTCCTTATGAAGTTGATTCTTAGCTTCCTTTAATGTGTCATCCAAAGTTTCTTCTCTGTAAGTTGATTCTGTTTTTAGTTGTTGTGATTCTTGATTTGGAGTAAAAATGATATCTAACAGTCGGTCTATTTTTTCAAGATCTTGGACAGACATATCAGATAGTCTATAAATTAGCTTCTTAAATACATCACCATTGTCTTGGTTTTTCTTAAAAAATGTTGTAAACATCTATAACCTCCCAAAAAAAGCAGCCTATCAGGACTGCTTAGTGTAATTCGGAAATCGCATCATAAATTGACTGCAATTTCTTATTGTCTTTATTCTTTGTGTCAATCAAAGTATGTAGCCCTTCAATTTTCTTTTGACTACTTTCAATATCGCTATTGTTATCCGCAATCAGTCTTTTAAGATGTTGCTGATAACTTGTAGTGATATCTGTCTCTTTTCCTGTTCTAACCTCTGCAACTTTGGGTTTAGAACTAGGATTTGATTCCGTCACAGGTGCTTGTTTTCGCTTTTGAAAAGCTGCTTCATAATTTACTTCATTACCTCCTTGATGATTTCCAAATAAGGCCGCAATTTTATCTGAATCCCCTTGATTTTCTGATTTACTTTCTAATGGCTGATTAAAATTCCAATCTTTTGTCATTCACTCATTTCATCCTTTCTAAATTCAGAATCATCGAATTGCCTTTCTTTACCAAAGGCATGGTCAAGTGCTTCTTCAAAACTCATGTGACTGATGCTTTGACGCCTTTTGAACGTCGCAAACATCGCTGTCTCCAGTTGTTCTTTGTAAGTAGCGAGTTTTTCTGTCTCTCTTGCTACCTTACTCTCTTGCCTAGTGACCTTTTCTTCTAAGCGTTCAATAATGGTCATATACGATCCTCCTTCATTCTAATATTAGCTAAAACATCTTGATTTTGTTATCACAATTCTAAACATTGAGAGGTTTGTCTTACTGGTTGATTCCTCAATGTCTCTTTTGTAGTCTCGATCATCAATTGTAAATCTGATTTCTTTTCCCGAAGAATATCGTTCCAGTCTCTTTTTTCTTTCCCAGATTCATTATCAGGTAAATCCAGTAAAACAGGAAATCCTGATTGAGATAACTTATCAGAAAAATCTTTACCTGCATCATCACAATCTACCGCAAGTGTCAATAAATCAGGATGATTATTGAAATAGGTAGTGGTATCACGAATTGTATTGATCAAAGGCAATAACTTTGAAGGTGTTACTGTATCTAAGAATTCCAACTTCTGATTTTCTTCAGCTATCAGTCGTAAAGTTTGATAAGCGACAACAGACCTTTTTAATCCCTCCATAGATACCAAGCGAACATCTGATAGACTTTGTTGATGAAGTTCGTAATAG
Source organism: Streptococcus rubneri (assembly GCF_004785935.1). Taxonomy (GTDB): domain Bacteria; phylum Bacillota; class Bacilli; order Lactobacillales; family Streptococcaceae; genus Streptococcus; species Streptococcus rubneri. The sequence continues at coordinate 731,837 of NZ_SRRP01000001.1, forward strand.
CTCATCAAGTCGATGAACGATTCACAAAAGACCAGTCTATTTGGTTTACCAATGTCAAAGGATATTCCAACATGTCCATGGCTTCCTTTTAGAATCGTTTTTAACCTTTCTCTAGGAAGAGAGTGATTCTTATAAATTCCTTGTAAGCTTGTTGCCTGCAGTTTGTGACGATGATCAAAACTTTTAAAAACAATAACAGGTTCAACAGTTTCATTTGTTTTCCAACTGGCTTGTGCTATCAAACCTTGTTGAATCATCTTTTGTACGATTTCTTCTGAGATTTCTCTACATTCTGTTAAATAATATCTAGCCAGACTACAGCTAGAATCTTCTATTCTCTTTAAAGGATAATAAAATGGTCTATCTCTATTTTCTTGAACAGCTTCTTTTTGAAAAGGTTCTTCAGAAAGAAAGGCTAGAGCTTCTTTAAAGGAAATTCCCTTAACAAGTCGAACAAAATCAATGACATCACCTTGAATATCTCTTGAAAACCATTTAAAAGTATTGGTAGTTGAAAAAATCCGAAATGAATCGTGTTCAGAATGCTCATAGACACTGCTCGAAACTTGTTTAAAGTAGATACCTAAACGATTGGCTACATCAAGAATTGAAATTTGCTTACATTCCTCTATATTCATCAAACATCATCATTTTGTCGTAGTATTTGGCAGTGATGGTATTGATGATGATTCTTCTAAAGTTTTAGGAGTTGCCTTATCTAAATCATCTAACCCAGATTTCCAAACCTGTACTTGATTGACCAATAACTTACCTGGTAGTTTCGAATAAGACAACTTAACCGTTCTGGTTTCTGTCTGATTGGTCTTTGATTGGTTGGCATTCTTTAAATCGGATACATAGGTTACATTATAAGACACCATAGCAATGGCTTGATTCGTAGTCTGATTGACAAAGATATTAGCTTTTTCAAAATGATAATCCAAAATATAATCCTTATACACTTGGTTCATGGCATCATTTTGACTTGACAATTCTTGAGAATAAGCTGATTCAGTCATATAAGGTTGAATACGTGTATTATTTTCTCCGAGCTTTTCTTTCGTATAGTACTGTGTCAAAAATTCTTTTACAGTATCTGATGACAAAATACTTGCTTTATCTTCTGCTTGTTTGTCCTCTACAAGTTTAGCTGCAGCCAATTCAATCTCTTTACGACTTTGTTTAGCAGTAGAATGTTGACCAGCAGTATATCCCATCATGAGAATAAAGCTAGTTGCAGCCACTGCTCCAACACTAATTAAGGCTTTAGTTTTGACTTTATTTAACATCTTAGACCTTCTTTCTATAAAAACTAGGTCAAGCATACCAGATAAATCTTGAAAAAAGTATCACAATAGAAAAAGGACTCTACATTGAAAAAGAATCCTTAATTTTTTATAATACTATCAAATAATTGTCTCAAATTCACCGAGCTGATCACAGGAAAAACGAGGCCTGACTAAAACAAGCGCACGGCATTTAAACCCCCAAAAAAACCGAAATGCGTTGAAAGCGTATGATCAGTTTTATAATGACTAGATAATAGATGATGAAAATCAGGAATATCCAAAATCACATTCTTATGAAAACTCTTTTGAACTTTTGAAAAGCTTATGTTAGTCATGTTTTAGAACTCTTCTCACAACAACCAACTCCCCATCCTTGATTTCCCAGACCTGGTCAAATCGTTCTAACGCCTCTTCTTGACGGTGGAGGGTGATGATAACAGCACTTGGCAAGCTGAGAACCTTGTCCAATTCCTTTTGAAACTGGCTAGCATCCAAGGCAGAAAAAGGCTCATCCATGATAATCAGCGGACTCTGACGATTTTTCTCACGATTAAGATACATGCGTTGTTGCTGTCCACCTGATAGAGATTGGGGTGGTGTCTTTTCAAACTCCTCATCCCTGAAATTCTCATCTAAAGTCTTGAAAATGGTGACATTATTGTCATAAGAAGAAATAAAAGTATGCTCCTGCTGCAAAATCATACCAAATTTGCCCCAGAGTTGATGAACAGGGAGATGATCAAGTAAGATTTCGCCTTGAAAATCTCGGTCAGTCCCGTTTAAAATGTTGAGCAGACTACTCTTTCCAGAACCATTTTCGCCGATGAGGGCAATCTTGTCCCCCTTGCGAATTTCAACGTGGGGAATAGTCAAGCTAGACTCCCCCAGTCGCTTGGTGATATGGTTTAGCATCAGGGTCTCGAAAGACATCTGAGGTGCCTGAACAGCGGACGGACAGCTGACAATTGCTTGAAAACTTTGCACCACAGGTTTGACCGACTCCAGCATTTGCAAGTCGTATAGGATTTCCTGAATTGGCTCCGAAAAAGCAGTGATATAGCCAAAGCTAGCCACAACCTCAGGAATGCCCAACTGCTGGGTGGCAAGGGAGTAAGCGAGATAAGCGAAAAGGACAATGCTGATAAACTCAAAGGAAAGCCCCGTCAGCAGGATACCCATGATTTTGGTCAAACCATAGCCCAGATACTTATCCTGCAAGGTGTTTAGAGCATTTCGTTGCTGGTCCTGAAAGCCAGACAAGGTGACTTGATTGACCAGATGGTGTCCCTTGAGCAAATCCTCCAAAGTACGATAGTAATTTCCCTGCTTTTCTAGATAAACCTGCCGACGTTGGGCGGTTAACTTCCCCACAATCTTGGGAATTTGAATACTGACAGCTGTCGAAACAAGCAAAATCAAAGCGACCAAAGGATTGATGGTGCGACTAATCACCACAGTGTAAATGAGAATCCTCAGAATTTGCTTGATAAAACTCATAAGAGGTGGTAGGTAGTCCTTCTCCAAGGAATCTAGGTCGTTTGATTGATAGGAAATGTACTCTGCCACCGTTTTCTGCTTGAAATCGTGGTGTCCCAGCTCCAAAAGCGCCTGAAACCAGTCATTTTTAAGATGAGTGGAAAAGAGAATTGCCTGCTTCCAATCCAAACGCATCTGGATATAGTTGCAACCCAGATAGCACAACACCGCCAGGCAGTAGCCATACAAGGCAATTTGATAATGCCCCCTAACCAATTCCTGGGTGAAATAGGGTAGCAAGGCAGTGCAGACATTGGAAATACCACCAAAAACCAGATTAAAGAAAAGATACCAACGCAGCGGTTTAAGATAAATCTGCATAGACTATACTCCTTGCTAAAGCTGTTTTTTTGCATATCGTAGAACAATTTCTACTGTCTCCCGATTCTGATAATGCAATACCAGGACATTGCGTACAATAATTAGAAATCGCACATGTACTACAATTCTTACTGTTTTTTAAAGTGTATTTTGCTATCTTATTGAAAGCCGATCTATTCCATATTTCTCTGATAGGGGTCAGATATATATTTCCAATACTCCTACTGTAAAGAGAACATGGTTGTACTGCTCCTAAACATGTTATATATAGTGATAACTCCACAGAACTACACGTTAAAAAATTTTCATTCTTATGAACAAAAGTAACACCATTTATTTCATCTATTTTTTTCTGTATTGGAATTAGTTGTTTTAGAGTCAACGATTTCACTCTAACCTCATTTCCTATCGTACCTCTCCTTGGAACAATTTGGGTATCAACCTTATATTTGAAATTATTTTTCTTACAAAAATCATATACTTTATCAATGGAGTTAATGTTTTGTAAAAATAGAGGTGTTTTTACCTCTACTAGAATATCAAATTTCTTTAATAATTCTAGATTATGAAGACATCTTTCCAATGAACCTTTTTTATTGGTAATCTGATCGTGAATCTCTTTATCCATTGAGAATATTGTACAAGAAATATAATCAATATATAGATCTGACAAAATTGCAATACGTTGCTCATTCAACATTGACACATTTGAATAGATAATTACATTGAAAAACATTTCCCTAGCAATCTTAATATATTTCATAGCAAAAGGATGTGCAAACACTTCTCCTCCTGTAAAAACAATTTCAAATGTACCTAACTCTCGTAATTGAACTAAGAGATTTCTAAAAGTATCTAAATCAAATCCTTTCTGATTATATTCTGAAATGTAACAATGTTCACATCTCCAATTACAAAACGAAGTTATTTCAATCGTTACTGAGTATAAATTACGATTTTCTCGGTATAATTTTATAACATCTGTTATATCTTTAATAGTTTCAGTCATGCATATCACAACTCCTAAAAAGGTAAGCAAAGAATGATACAAGTTAAAATTATTTAATCATCCTTTGCATTACCTTTAGCAACGTCTAATCAAAAGTTGATTAGTTACTACTTGTGTCAACAACAATATGAGAACTTCCACCACTACATAGTGCTGACTTTGTACTACTGACAACAACTGTTGGTGTTTTAACAACCAATTGTGGTTTTTTGAAAACTTTAGCCATGAACCCTCTCTCCTTTCCCATCATGTAGTACTTATATGCCTCTCTCCAGAGGAATTAAAAATAACACTTCATATCTCTCTAACTAAAAATTAACAATGAAAACTCGTTATACCAATGCCAGAATAATAGTCTTGATTAACATACCTTGCTCTAGCTACTTGACGCTCAGATTTTAAACATCCCCAAAGAGATTTATCCTCAAGTAATGCTATACCACTACATCTATTGCAATACTTATTAAGTGGGCAACTTGGGCACTTCTCCAATTCGCTAAATTTCTTATTTTGAATCTCGTGTAAAGTAGTAGAATTTAACCAAATATCCTTGATGGAAGTGTTTAATATGTTTCCAATAGGCATGTTTAAATTATTACATGCTAAAAAATTTCCATTTGATTCAATAGTACAACTGTATCTTGTTGCATTACAGACATACATACTTGAATTATTTTCGAAACATCTAAAATTTCTAATTGTGTCTATTTTTACTATATTCTCATTTAAGAACTGATCACTCACACGAAATATAGACGGGGTGGCATTACCATCAGTTTTATAAAAGATATTCGTTGTAGCTAAATGCTTAAAATTCATATTTTTACAAAACTCTGACACTTCATCAATACAATTTTGGTTGGTAGTAAGAATAATCTGTTTAACTTCCACTGGTATATCGTATTCTTTTAATAAATTCAAATTGGCTACCGTTTTCTTTAGTGAACCTTTAACTGAAGTTATTTGATCATGGATATTTTCATTCATTGAAAACACCGTACATGATACTTGAGAAATATTCAATTCAGCTAACGCCTTAATTATCTCCTCATTCAACAATGAAACATTCGTAAACAATTTAACATCAAAGAACATCTCTCTAGCATCTCTAATAATTTCCAATGTATCTGGTCGTGTAAATATCTCACCACCTGTAAAGAGCAATTCAAACGTCCCCATCTCTCTCAAATCCTGAAACAATTCATAAAGACATTCTCTTGAAATCCCCTTAGTGACATACGAAGGAAGATAACAATGCTTACACCGCCAATTACACCTTGTTGTTAATTCTATAGTAACAGATAGTAATGTTTTGTTTTTTGAAGCTAAAGCGTATATATCATTATCATAGAATTCAGAGTTCATAAATTAGTCCATTCTCTAAGAGTTCTAGTACAAACTCATCTACCAGTGACTTAATTTCAGAAATGTCACAGCCATATATCTCAGAAAGGCTTAGTAAAACTTGATTATAAGTCCTCTGCTTGGAAAAAGAAAGCCAAATATCTTTTGAGGAATCTTCCAGTAAAAACATTTTATTTATCTGTTTATCTAAAATATAAACTACCCCTGTCGTTGGCTCCATTTGCCAGGCTAACTGTTTCGAATAATAATACCTCATTGATAATTCTGAATCTGCTGTACTAATTGCTGTTAGTTCAGTTTCCATCAATTCATATTTCTCTAAACTAGCCATGACTATCCCTTCTTTGCTTTAAATTATATTTGTAAGCTTACGAGCATAGTTTATCACTTTATAAATCTAATTCTATTTTGTCCCAAATCTGCACTTTCATTTATCATCTGATAAAGGTGCTAATATTTTAATTAAATGCTCCTCATATCTTTCTGCAAGTTTCTCACATTCTGCTGCACGCATAAATCCAATTACTTTTCTCATTTTTAGGATTGATTTTGTTGTCTGTTCTTTTTTAAATTCATAAAAAGAGCGTGCATATGTAAAAATCAACCGTTCATAAATTTCGGATTCATCAAAATAAAAATGCGAAATTTGTTTTTCAAAATATTTTGCATCCGTTAGATAATCTCTTTCAATACAAATGATAAAAGCATTTAGAGCCATACTAGCGATTACTCTTCTATAACTAGGTATGTCATGATAAAACTCAGTTCTATGTAACATCTCTTTAGATAATAATAGAAATGTTTCATGATTGAAAATATACATGATATTTCCAAATAATAAAATTTCAAACATTCCCCAATAATCAACACTAAATAAGTAATTGGTTATTCTGTTTATATCCGTATCGCTGAAATATTCTTCGTTAGAAAGTTCTTGTAATTTTATTTTTAAAAAAATAATTTCGATTGTTGAAAAAATAGATAAATCATCATTTTCCATGAGTTTAATCAACATTTTATGTAATTTAGCCACGTTTCTCTTAAGGAAACACTGCTTAACTTCATCTATAAGTTGATAAAAGTGATCTCTTTTAAAATCATTAGCTGCAAACATAAATTCCTCGATGGGAACATTTATCTGTTCAAGAGCCAACAAAAATTTTGTTATCGTTAAATCTGTCTCCCCCTTTTCAAACCTAGACAGCTGTGAACGTGATATTCCTTTGTGCTCAATCTCTCTAAGAGTAATTTTTCTTGATTCTCTAAATAATTTATATATTTCTCCAAATTTTTTTAACATCCTATACCTCCATGAGCAAATATGGGACAAATCTCAAATAAAATCTATCCATGTGATAAAATATGACTAGATTATACCATAATAATTAAAGTTTTTATTAATTTATTAAAGGAGGTTTCACATGAATATTCCCAAAAGAAGATTCATATTGATTTTACTTGAAATCATCATTATCATCGCCTTATAATTACAATTCTGTAATTTAGCGCCTATATAAAAAACAGCTGAACAACCTTGTTCAACTGTTTTTTTACTCTCTTTTCCAACTGATAATTTTTAAAATACCAAAGACAAGAAAGGCTAGATTAAAAGTTACATAAAATACTGTAAAACTGATCAGACCATTCTGAGATAAATCTTCCATATAAAGGGTCGGTTCAGTAAAGAATAAATAAATTCCATAGACCTCTACAAAAATAAGAAAACTGACAAAACCAATAAGGAAAAGTCCACTGGCAATAAGAAAGAGTCTCCATAAAAGAATGAGAATTCCTCCTACTGCTAAAAAAAATACTGGGATAAGGAATAAATCATTCATGACTTTCTCCTTTCTAGTCAATCAATTGACGATAATGGGTGGCAAGAGAGGAATCAAACTCTTCTAATTTTTGAACTAAGTCCAAATACTCCTCTTTCTCATGTTCTTCAAAGTCCACACCTCGATGATTCTGAAGAGCAATTTCCAATTGACTAGTAAGTTCTCGTTTAGAAAAACTGTAATCCCCTGTCACTTCCTCATAATGTTCCTTTAGTTCCTTGTAGGCTTGGTATTCTTCAGGTGTTTGAAATCCCTGTACCAAAGCCTCTTCTAATTGATAATAGGTATCTTCCATCATAATTGTTACCTCGTTTCTTTCTATCCTTATTCTACCGCGCTTTTCTTTTCTTGTCCGCTATTTGTATCTATTTTTTACTCCAATTCAAAAGAAAGTTGTTCTTGCTTTTCTTTTCCTTTTTCATGGAATTGTCTTAAGGCCTGATCAATAATATCTAAATCCGTTTCCGTTTCAATCAATGGCGCGAGTACATCGTATTCGGCCTTTTTAGTTTGATAATCCTCTTCCTTTGGAAAGTTTTTCTCAATTTCTACTTTAGCAGTATTCCATTTATCCTTTAATTCATCCAATAAGTTCTGAGTTTTCACTTGGTCCTCTTTAATGTGATCAATCGTATGCTGAAGCCTTTGAATTGTCCCCAAAGGAGAATACAGATCTAAACTGACAGAATACTGATTTTCTCCTACAATCTTAACAGAGAAGGTTTCAGGAAGAGGTTGATTTGTTGGAAGACTAAGCATTTTAATGTCAAATCCTCGATAGCTTGCTAGGGTACGGAATTCTTTGCTGTCAGCTTGATTATGACGGATAAGACGGTGTAGGGATTCCCCTGCTTCAGATCGTTGATCAAAAGCTTGCTTACCTACCGTCATAGAAAATGCCTGGTCTTTCGACATTTCAGACTGTTGAATGTCTCCTTCATATTTGCTTAATCGTTTCTCAAGAATGGGCATATTTTCTTCACAGTAAGAGATTGTATGACGATAGTGATCCTTGCTGCGTTGAAAGGCGCGTCTTTGATTTTCTAATAGAGTTAGATCATTCTCTAGTTCCATCTTATATTTGAGATAAGGATTACCTGTTGCTAGTGCCTTAAAATCAGAAGCTGTCATGGTCTGCTCATCAATGTCTTCTGCAGCACGAATCGGCTCCTTAGAAGTCATAATCTGCTTAATATAACGGAGTTTGTTCTCCTGAGTTGCCCATAGATAATTATCAAATGAACCTGTGGTAATGTAGTGGTAAATATCCACTTCCTTGTTTTCATTTCCCTGTCGGATAATCCGTCCATTGCGTTGCTGAATGTCACTTGGTCTCCACGGTACATCCAGGTGATGAACTGCTTTCATCTTGCTCTGAACATTTAAACCTGTTCCTCCTTTTTCAGTTGAGGCAAGTAAGATCCGCACCTCTCCTGCATTGACCTTTCGAGACAAACTATTCTTCTTTTCATCACTATTGGCATCATGTACAAAGGCAATTTCCTTACTAGGGACTCCTCTATCAACTAATAAAGCCTTAATCTCAGAATAAACATCAAAGCCATTGTCTTTTTTTTTAGGTGTTCCAATATCTGAAAAAATCATCTGAGTAGCCTTATTTTCCATTCCTTCACGATAAATTCTTTCAACATTATCCACTACCTGAAGCAGTTTATGATTGTCTGCTAGACTATAACTAGAGTCTAATAAACGCATATCAATAGCTAATTTTCGTGCCTCACCTGTTATCTTTAACATGTTATCCTGGCTTGGATCAACTGTTCCACATTTAACCGCATCTGACCTCATAACTAATTCTTCTAAATAGAGTTTCTGGTTTTCAGTTAACTCACTCTCAATAGGTATAATACGAGCTTCTGGAACAGGTAAATCCAACATATCTTGCGTTTGAATGTCGGCTGTTTCTTTATAGATTTTCATCAACTCAGGTAGATTGACAAACTTTTTAAATCGTTTCTTAGGCTGGTACTTATCCCCTGTAGGAGCTAATTCCATAGAGTTTTGAATTTCTCCAAAAGCACCTACCCAAGAGTCAAAATAATCAACTTGATAGCGTTTTAAGATATCCGGTTGAATGTAGTTCATCATAGTATACAGCTCACTAATTGAATTTGAAACAGGTGTTCCTGTCGCAAAGACAATATTTTTAAAATCATGTTCTTCCTGAATCTGTCGAACCTTCATTTCCATATCCACGTTCTTCTTAGAGGTTGTATTGGTAATCCCTGCTACATTTCCAAGTCCAGTAATTGGACGAATATTTTTAAAGTGATGTGCTTCATCCACAAAGAGAAAATCAATTCCTAAGTTCTCAAAATCAATAAAACTATCACGATTGAAACGTTGGAGTTCTTCCAATTGTTTCTCTAGACCACTTATTGATTGTTCTGCTTCTTTAACGGTATACTTATTTTCAGAATGTGTTTTAATCTCTCGTAGTTCATTGAGTTTATCCTCGATATAATTCATCTGTCTTTCTTTACTGACAGGGATTTTTTCAAATTGAGAATCCCCAATGACAATGGCATCGTAATCTCCTGTAATAATACGTGACACAAATTGTTTTCTTCTCGCCTTCACAAAATCTTTCTTAGTGGTCACAAAGACTTTTTTAGTAGGGAAAAATTTCATGATTTCTTGGCCAAATTGAGCAGACAAACTAGAGGGCACCACATACAAGGGCTTATGAACCATCCCCAACTCTTTTAATTTAAACCCAGCACCAAGCATGGTCAAGGTCTTTCCTGAACCTACCTCATGAGCTAATAAAGCTCTTTTTTCTTCTACGATTCTTTGAATGGCATTCTCTTGATGAGGGCGAAGACTGATGTTTTGTGCCAAGCCATCAATGACTAGATGGCTACCATCATACTCTCGACTAACCGTTCGATTATAAAGACGATTGTAACTTTCTTCAATGACTTGTTGGACTTCTGGATACCGTGATACAAATTCTTGAAAGAGCTCTTGTAAATGCTGCTCTTTTGCTCTTAGAACAGAGGTTTTTTCCAAATCTGTGATAGTCTTTTTCTTTTCTCCTTCCGTAACAGTCATGGTAATCGTCGGTTGGTTCGAATTAAGTAAATTCTCAAAAATCTTTCTTCCTGTATCATAACGTGACCCACTGACTCCAAGACTACTATCTTTGGCACTTGGATAGCGATAAGCAAATGATGTCCTTAAATGAACCTGGCCATCGACAGGATTCACTTCAATGACTTGTTCAACATCTGGCGAAGACAATTCAAATTCACGATTGGTAAAACATTCAAAAGCAAATTTACCATAAACGGATTGAGGAATCCAACGTGACCCTATTTTAAACTCAATATCTGCCAGATGAATCCTTGGAGGGCGAACAGATTCTAACAAATCTAAAGCATGGTTCCAATCATATTCTTGGTTGTTTTCCTCCACTAATAGTTGAACTACTTCTATCTTGTTGAGAATGTCTCCTGATAAAAACTGGTTCTTAGAAAGATATTTTCTTTCTCCTCTTAAATAACTTTCTGGATCCATTAAAATCTGGTCACCTAACTCATCTAAAATAGCAGCTTGGCTATGTTCGGGATAAATTGATACCATATAGTCTAAATCAACCCCTCTACCATCCGATAAACTAGAGTTTAAGGCATCTAGAGCCGTTGAAACTCTTGCAATCACTCTCTCCGGCCTAATCAATGCTTTCTCAAAGGCTAAAGATTTTTTATATTTTACTTTCTGATCTTTAGAATCAATGTATTCATCTTCTAAACTTGCTAGTAAAGAATACTTATCGTCACTATCAAATAAGTTCCGATTGACTGAGGCATTCAAGTATCCAAATTGACTTACAAAGCGATTATAGTCACGATTGAGTTTACTAAGTAATACCTGAAAATCTGTCCGACTATAATCTGGATGACGTTGAATTTCAATTAAGGATTGATAGGTCTCTCTCAAATCAACCATGCCCTTAATGCGACTAATATCCTTATCCGATAAGGGACTTTCATAAAAGACAGTTTTTTTGAACAGTCCCTTATATTTCCCCCTTTTACTCGCTTCTTCTGACTTGTAAACATCTAGTGCTTCCTCATCAGTCAAATGAAGTTGCACGAATCGGTCTATTTTATGTTCAGACAAAGAACTGTCCCAAGCTTTAAAATCTCCCTTCTCATCTACATAATAACTAATTTCGTCAACTTTTGAACTTTTCCGAATGCCATGCGTATCTCGGTAATAAATTTGATTTCCCTCATATCCAAAAGAATAGAGCGTTAAGTCCTCACGTATACGACTTGGGATAGAATTATCCACTTCTTCTTGGATAAAAACAGGTGCTTTCAAAGAATTGTCAATTTGTTTAGGTGCTTCTACATTCTCTAATGCTTTCATTATGTCAGTAGCTAATGTTTCTGATTCCCCCTTAACATTGAGGGTTCCTCCATTAAAATTACGTACCTCATATTGACCCAAAACTTGTGTATTGTATTTCCCATCAAAATAAGGATTGATCCAGACACGCTTATCCTCCTCAAAGGGAATAGAGCCACTAAAAACAAGTTCCTCCTCATTAAGATTCTTTGCTTGATCCTTTTGAAAGAAGAGGAGATCTGTGGTCACTCGAGTACCTGCAATCTTTTTAAAAGCCGTATCCGGCAAACGAACACCCCCTAAAAAATGAGTTTTGGTTTTAATCTCTTGTAAGACATTATCTGTCCGCTTATCCATTGTGCCAATAGAAGAGATAATCGAAACTTGTCCTCCATCTCTTACTAAATCAAGTGAGTGTTTGACAAAGTAATCATGAATCATATAAGGTTTATCATAGTTTTTATCTGCAATGCGAAAATTTCCAAATGGAACATTCGTTAAGACTAAATCAAAACTATTATTTTGATAGGAAACTTCTTCAAATCCTCGCACTTCAATATGGGTATTGGGGTGGAGTTGTTTTGCGATTGCGCCTGTCACGCTGTCTAATTCAACTCCATAGAGTTCTGACCTCTCTCGTATACTTCTAGGCATAGCCGCAAAGAAGTTCCCAGCCCCCATAGAAGGATCTAAAATCCTTCCTCCTTCAAAACCATCATCCAGTAATTTTTGCCAAATCTGGCGAATAATCATTGGGTCTGTATAATAGGCTGTAAGAGAACTTTGTTTCATGGTGGAGTATTCTGATTTACTTACTAAGCTCCTAAGAGTTAAACGTTCTGATTCGTACTTTGGATTGAGTTCATCGAAAAATTCATTGGCAAGACCACCCCATCCAACATACTTGGCTAGTAGTTCTTGTTCTTCTGGATTCGCTTGTCGTCCCTCTTTTTCTAATCTTTTAACAAGTTCAATTGCGGCGATATTCGTTTCAATCTTTTCTCGATTTGTCTTAGGATAAAAGTCCTCTAAGTCATCTGGAAAAACAAAATCTTGAACAGTAACATCCGTCTCTTCTATACCTGAAATTAAAGGTTTTATTTCCTTATCCTTTTCATTATCTTCTTCCAGGTAGGAAAACAAATCTATTTCCTGACTTTCACTTGATGGATTAATCTCAATCTCTGAATCTTCTTTTTCAAGTTCTACATGAGACAATACTTGTTCAATCTCTTCCAAACTGTTCAAGTATAAAATAGGGTTCTCTTCAAATAACTGGTTAGAATCATTGAATAGCTCTAGGCGAACTAAGTCATTTAACTGTGCATTTTCAATCGAAACCAATTGAAATACTTGTCCTTTATAACTTACTTGTGAACCGATTGGATATTCCCTCAAAGCTTCTTCTACAATTTTATCTACTTTAGATAGGGAATGAACTTCCACATTTTCTTCTACCTGGTCAATATTATCTAAAGGTAAGACCGCTTCCGCTACTTGCTTAGACTTTTCTCTTATAGCTTTCACTTCATCAAAATGAGTAATAATCTTCAGCTTTTGTGTCAGTGGGAGTTGTGTGTAGTTTTCTTCATGATGGACAAGATCCGTAACGGTATCTAAAGTAGCCATCAATTCTGAACCCAAATAGGCTAGAGCATCTCCCTCTTTTTCTTCAAAATGAATCTCAAGAAGTTCTTTTTTTAGTTCTTTGGAATCAACCATTAGAAGAAATTCCTCTATATCTCTACTAATACGGTCAGATAGATTATTCGCAACCCGATAGACATTGACTAAATTGACATCCTGATTCTGATGAAATACAAGCTCACTTAATGGTGTTAGCTTCTCTTTTTCAGATTGGATATAAAATCGAGTGGAAAGGTTATAGGTTGCGACTTCTAGCACCAAGTTTTTCTCAAAATTACTTAATTGAGATAATTTACTTAGACCTGCTTGTCCAAATTTTCTTGTGTAACTTTCTAAATCTTGGTCATTATTTTCAGAACTGGCCTCTAGGAAAGAAACAATATCTTGATGAAACGAATAGACATGAGGTATCTCTTCTATTTTGCCCTCTTTAGTCAAAAAACTCTCTACCAAATCCTGCCATTTCTCATCAAAATGTTGCGCTTGATAACGAAGAAATAGGTCCATTTTCTCCCTATCTTTTGGAATTGTTCCACGAAACATAGCCAATAATTGCATTACTTCCATACTCGCTCCTTTCATCTATACGAAAATAGGAGAATCACATGATTCCCCTACAACTCTATCTCCATTTCAACCTCTTGAGGACTGATTTCTAAATCACTAGATAAAAGAGAAACGGCATCCGTTCTCATGTAGTAAGTATATAAGTCTTCTAGGTCTTGTTGGTTTTCAATCCCTGTTTCAATACTAATCAGAGCCTGTATAAATTCCTTGTAGTGACTCTCCATCATATCTGAAATCTTTTGTTTCATTTCCATAAATACTGAGGACGGTTCAGTGATACTTGTTTGGTCTATGTCTTGTAAATCCTTTTCTAAGGGATTGGTTCCTTCTTCTATTTCCACTAAATCTGAACGTCCATCACCATCAGAATCTGCGCTAAGAGGATTGGTTCCTAGCGCCAATTCTTGAGCATCAGTTAGTCCATCTTGATCCGAATCACGTTGATAAATGGCTTCCATATACTTCCTTCTTTCCTAGTTAATCTTTTTTCACTCCAATCCTACCAAATATTCCTTGAAAGAAGTATCACAACAAAAAAAGAGAACGAGCCAAAACTGCGTTCTCCTTAAAATGATAAAAATATATATTATGCTACAAAAAATATGTAAACTAATCTTTTAAATAATAAAAAAGTTCCGACGTTTGTAAATGTTTTGAGTAAATTGAAATTACTTTTTGACCTTTTGGAAATACTGTCTTTCTCTTCAAATCTAATAAAGATTGAGGAACAATTTTCTTTGATGTCTCTTTCAATGTTAATGCTAGTATCTGTTTTCTTGTACGTAGAGCATAGTCAAACTCCAAATACAAATAACGTCCTGAACCAGTTAGATGAACATGTTTTCCCAATAATTCCTCAATGGATCCTAAAACTTGTAACTTTTGCATCGTGGTTCCATCTTTTTTTATTTTCAACTCATCAATTATGATATGTCTATTTAAACAATCGTCAAAGAAACTGCCTGCACCTTTTCGGTAATCAACACCACATAGGTGCATGAAATTAGTAGGTGAAAAATGAAGTTCAACACTTTCTATTTCCGTTTCATAATACATGATTTTGCCAACGAAGTGCTCTTTAAAAAAAGAAGCCGCAATATGTAACTGATTAAAAAAATGCTGAAGTTTTATTTTTTCGGTGTAATTTGGATTACAATAATCTCTAGAATTTGCCATTTTTTCCTCACAAAAAAGGTGGTTTACAGAATCTGTAAGCCACCTAGTCAGTCGGTTTATTCTGGTGTCTGCCACCGCTTGGCCCTTACGTCCAAGATTGCTATCGGATTTCGTTCTGGTGTCCGCCACCGCTTGGCCCTTATGTCCAAGATTACTATCAGATTGACCATGAGCCGACCACTCATCTACACTATTTATTCTACCTGAAAATGGCTAAAATTTCAAGTGTAAACTCTTCTATTTCGTAGTATAGGCAAAACTAATAGCGCTATCTGCTTGCGAGATTTTTCTAAAGGTATAGTTAGGATTGCCACCATAGTTGGTTTCAGACACAAGGAAAGAACCATCATCATAGACCTTCTCTACAAAAGCCACATGACCGTAGATGGCTGGTGTGCCATGTGTACCTCCCACAAAAGAAACAATAGCACCTGCTCTTGGTGTGGAACCCGTTTCTCCACCAAGACTTGACGCTGTCGCAACCCAGTCCTGACCATTTCCCATGGTATTAATGATTGAAATCTTCTCTCCATTACTTCCTTTTAATTTTAAACCTAATTGATTCATACGAGCCGCAACACCCCATGTACATTGTCCATAGGCATAGGCCATACCATCTCCACCACCAGGAACAGAATTCTCATACAAGTCTCCACGGACACCTTCAAGGGATTGCGGGTCACTCTTTGCATGTCCTCCATTTGTTTGGCTAAAGCCTTTTTCAATTTGGTAATACCATTCCGTTGCTCTGGTTTGTCTTTCCAGTAGTTTGTCACCAGAATTTCCCTCCCAATAGGTAAGGAAGAGTTGGGCTAGATTGGCTGCACTGCCCGTATTTCCAAAGAAATCCTTTAACCAACTTTGATAGTAAGGACTATCCCCGTGAAGCATAAAATCAAGTTGGAGGTCTAAATCATACCACTTCTTATTTTTGATATGTGCATAATTCAATAAAGCTGTATGACGTGTTGAACCATCTGCGGTATCTGTCCATTGCCCTAAACCTAGACCTCTATGAAGAATATTAGGATAAGCACCACTATAAATGGCTGGACCTCCAATCGCTAACCAGCTTTCATCATCCCATGAGGAATCGGTAGCGCCAACAGGAGGAGATAAATAATCTCCTTCAGCTCGTTTAGGATTAATAGAAGACTCTACCGACCAATTTCCTAAAATTGCCGCAATGGCTTGGGGACTTGCCCCTTGAGATTTCAAAAACTCATAAATATGTTTTGCTCGTTCAAACTCATCTCCACCAAACTGACCAATGGCTGGTAAGATAGTGGTCTGAAGTTGAATGACTTTTGGAAAATAAAATTGCGGATTGACATACACCAATTTTTCTTTCTTGTTTTTATACTTTTGATAGGAAACTTTCAAACCTGTATCGTCTGGTGTTTCACCAATAATATCACCCGTTAGGACTCTTGTCCCCTCAATCGCACGGCCATTATGAATAGAATACAAGGTCAATCGACTCTCATTCTCTCCTTTTCCGTTAGTTAGAATAACATCATCTCCGTCTAGAGATACAACACCATCCATTGGTGCGACAATTGTTTGGTGAGCCTTCGCTTCTAGTAGAATATACTCCTGAAGAGTAGGTTTTCCGTCTAAATCATAGTATCCATAACGATAAGTCATGGTTAGACTATCTTCGTTGCTTTTCCCCTCAAATGGATTGTCCAATTCCTGCATGGAAGCATAGACACCCTCTTCTTTTAGTTCCTTTATTTCCTCTTGATCGTCTTTCGATAGTTTATACTTAGGAGTTTCATAGAGGTCTTGCATGGATTTCAAATCATCCCCATCGTTTAAATCATGCCACAAAGTAGACAGATAATCCTTGTAAGTTTCTGAACTAAATAAGTGAACTGGTTTGTGTAACTCATAGTCATGGAATTTAAAGTTCATATACCCCATCACATCATCAACTTTTGTGTAATAAGTAATTCCTTTGTCATTTGTGCGAGTATGTTCTGCATCTTCCCAAGTTAGGTGGGTATAAGCTTTTGTTAATTCAAATTCATCTTGTTGAATCAAACTGGCAGATGAAAATCCTAAAAAGAAGCTCATTATAAGTAAAAGAAGAAAGACTATTCCTCCAACTATCCAGGTTACAGGATTTCCAGCCGCAAATGTAAAGAAGGAAAAGGCTGCTTTTAGTTTTTGATAGATATTTCGGACACTTGTAAGACCTTGTTTCTTTAATTTTCGAAACCGATTTTTAAAGGAACTTGGATTATCTTTCGCTAGTTTCCATCCTTTTCCATCCTTAAAATGATGGTATCGCTCTTTTGTGTTGGTCAGCCTTTTCTTGGTAAAACGACCTGTTGCTTGTCCTGTTTTGACACTAGCTTTTCCAAGGTTATAAGAAATCCGACTGTAGCGTTTCCCTTTTCTAATGGTATCTTTTAGAGTGCGATAAGCTTCTAAATCTTCATTTTCTGAAGCTAACTCTCCACCTTCACGTCCAAGGACATAAAGAAAAGTTTTGGCTTTCCTACTGACTTTTTTGGACTTATAGGCTTGTTTAGTAGATTTTAGATTCTCTTTTGCGGCCTTGACTTCTTTCTTAGCTTTTAATTCTTCTAAACTCTTCCCTTGAAAGGAAAAATTAGATTTATGTTTCGATTCCTGACTGTAAAGAAATTTTTGATTGGTTTTTCTTTCTTTACGACTCTCTTTTCTTTCTTCTTTTGCTTCTACCTTGGCTTCTCTAAATTGCTTCTTGGCTATTTTCAATCGTTTCCTAGCATGAGGCAACCGTCTGTCTCTTAATTCTTTCCGATTCAAAAGAGATGGAGGACTATTTTGAAGAATATGATTGTAGTCTTCATTTGCTTGTCTTACTCTCTCCTTTGAAGCTTCTCTCATCTCCTCTAGCTTTTCTTTTATCTCTTTTTTCCATGCTTTTTCATCTAGTCCAGCGGAATCATTTTTCTGTTTCCTCACCTCCTTCTTTCCTTGTTTCAAGAATTTCTTCTCATCTTTTAGAATTCTTCTAAATGCCTTTCGGGCACGTATGATTTCTCTTTTATCCTTCATTTACCTTCCCCTTAATTAGAAGCCATTTTATCAGGATCTGTACTCATGATATCAAACAATTGAGTACCTTGAGGAATCTTATTTTTAAAGGGAACAACAACTGAACCAGCTTTTATCAGTCCTGCCCCTTTTTCTGGATTGGCAAGGTATTTTTCAAGTTCTTTTGACAAGCCTAAGAGTTGAACCAGTTCTTCTCTATCATTTTTTGCTTGCTTGAGGAGAATCATAAATTCACTATTTGCAATAATCCGTCTACCATTTGGATCTAACAATAAGGTTTCGACGTTTTGAGTTATTCCAGTCGGACTAGCTCCATATTTTCTGACACGACTCCACAATTTAAAGAAGAAATCACTGGCATATTTATCTAATAAGAGAAGCTGCATTTCATCAAAATAAATCCAGGTCTTCTTCCCTAATTTTTGGTTCCGAACGACACGATTCCATATCTGATCAAAAACAACCATAAGGGCGATTTGTTTCAGCTCATCTCCTAACTTCTTAACGTTATAAATCAAGAAATTAGATCCTGTCTGAATATTTGTCTTATGAGAAAAAATATCAAGAGAACCTTCGACATACAGTTCCATATCAAGTGCCAAATTCTGCGCTTCTTCTTCTGGTTGTTGACTCAATACAAAGACCCATTCTTCCAAAGAAGGCTCTTTAAATGACTGATAGGTGAGTCTCGTAACTCGGTCGATAATCGATTTTTCTCTTCCATCCATTTTTCTATCCAATAACTTGCCGATAAAGGATAAAAGAAATTCTGATTTTACCTTTACAGGATCTTCATCCATATTTTCCTCAGACAAGTCAAGGACATTGAGATAGGTTTGGGAGTCAGGCGCAATATCAATCATTTCTCCCCCAAAAGTCCGTCCAATGACACTGTACTCTGCTTCTGGATCCACGATGATAATTTCAGTATTTTCACCAGATTCCTTGATTTTGGTCGTGATAATTTCATGCTTGGTTGCCATCCCTTTCCCAGCTCCAGATGTTCCTAAAATCAGACCAGACGGTGTATTTAATAGGCTGCGATCAATGGTAATAATATTACTTGATATTTGATTGATACCGTAATATTTCCCACTACGGTCTTGTAAATCTACTGAAGTCCAAGGTGAGTTCACTGCTATATTGGACGTTAATAAACTCCGTGATACTCCCTCTAAAAAATCACAACCAAATGGTAGCAAACTATTAAAGGCTGCTTCTTGCATATATGGAAGTTTATCAATCATTAGGTCATTTGAGCCGGCCACTTGTTGGATAGTGTCTAGGGCTTGTTTGAGTTCTTCTTCATCCTGACCAAAGACCCCAATCAAGAAGACCGTTTGAAATAGTTTATCTCCTGTCTCGGTCATGGTTTTTAAGAGTTCCTCAGCTTCATCGATATTGCTTTCTAATACATGACCTACTTTTTCCAAATAGATACCTGTACGAGCTAGTTTTTGTTGTTCCCCAATCTTTTGGGATTCCATTAAGGTTTTCTTTGTTCGTAGTTTCTTCATGGCATCTGCCTTGGTCGAACTTTGAGCATGAAGGCTTACAATCAATTCCAGATCTCCTTGCATGAGGTCTCGGATAAACTGATCCCCTAATTCCATACCGTAGTCTCTCACATAGACAATCTGTAATAAGCGGTCATTGATTTGTAGGTAATTCTTGTTTTTAAAATCCAATAGATTAGGTGCTATGAAGTGACGAGTTGTCTGGCCAGATCTCGTTAAATCACGATAAGAAAAAGGAAGATGGTGTTCTCCTCTAAGCATATCTGCCAACAAGTTCACCCGTTCTTCTCCAGTCAAGGATCCAAATCGAGCATCAATTTCTGAGAAACCACTCTTGAAATATTCGCCTATTTGAGACAAGGAACGATAAGCTTGTTTGGGATTAGAATCCTTTCTACCAAAACTAATCAGTTTCACAGCCGAAAAGTTATTTTCACCACTATCTAAATTTTGATTCATCATCCGATTCAATTCTTTACGATAGCTATCGTACCCATCTTCTTTTTCCTCATACAAAACACTGTGTCTGAATTTTTCTAAATTCAATCTTTTATTAAAAATGGTCAATTGGAAGTTGGTTTGGTCATCTAAAGAGTTAATCAAATCAGAATACTTCTCAATGATTGCTCCCTTATCTTCTAAACCAACAGTCTGGTAATTGACATCACCAAGTAAATAGCTTTGTGAGAAATAATCTTCTTTTACCTGCATCAGACCATTTTGATACAAGGCTTGATAGGAAAGAGTATTAGCCGTTGATGGTAACACTTCCTCTTTTTTATCTTTAACTTCTTCCTTTTTATTAGTCGTTGAAGTTTTTTGTTTCTTTAATGTATTTGATTTTCTTTTCATGTTCAAGTCCTTTCTTTCCTGAAATTGTGCGTAGGGGTATCGTTAGTTCAAAATGAAGACGGTATTTCAAATAATGTTCAAAATATAAATCATTGGGTTTATAGACTCCAAAAAGCAAGAGGGGGATGGTAAAAGCAAACACAAAACCGTAAACAAACCAATCTCCAAATTGCCAGAAAAAGAGATTCAAGCCCAAAACAATAATTGTGACAATAAAGGCTGGTAAAACAAAGATGATTTGTCTTGTGGTGAAACCTAACCAAGCCCTGTGTTGGTATTTTGAGATGTCTTTAAAAACACGTGTATTCATGACTTTCCTTTCTAAAAAGGCTAAGAAGCAACCACTTCCTAGCCTTTATCTAATTACATACCTAAGATTGAGCGAGCAGTACGTTGAGAACCAACGAGGGCAATAATCAGTAAGATAGCTTGTACCAAACTACCAAACATAATCGCAAGTGATTGCAGGACTCCTGCACCATTTGAAACAGCTATTTTACCAGCAGATTCAAACAAAGGAACAAGAGAAACAATCAGAAAAATAAGAACCCCTTGTACCGCATAGACCATAATATTTTTTAAATAGCCTATACCAATAGACTTCCATTCATCACTTAAAAATGTTGGAAACGTAAGAGGGGCAAATGGGATCATAAGGTAGAGTTGAATAAATCGAATAGATACCAAAAGATTAACCATGGCTGCACTTACTATCCGAACAAGCCAAATGAGGAGGGCGAAAAAGCCCACAATCATCCGGCCAATAAATCCTGACCCTTTTAATCCAGAGAGTGTATCATACTTTGCCCCACCGTGAGCCACAATCGAGGCCACTTGTTCAATGGCATGACTCGCAATCCCGATGATGGCTTCTACAATGACGGTAGTGTTGGTAATTACAACTGCGACCATAATATAACTAATCAGCATTGGCGCTAAGGCTTCAAAGGTCATCGCTCCACCAGAGTTAGCAATTTTCTTTGCCATCTTCGAAAATTCTAAGATGAGAACAACTGATAAAATCGCAACTCCAAGAGGCTGCATGACACTTTTAGTAATACTAGACATGTAAGTCCAAACTGTTGGATTGTAGCTAGATAGGGATTTAATCAGATCTACCGTAGATTGTAAATCCACATTAAATCCTTCAAATAAATTTTCAGCTGATATTTTTTCAGATGCAAGGTAAACAAAGGGTGAGACTAAACTTAGATTCATGTCATTGTTTATCCTCCTAAATTGAAATTTGAGTTACAAAGGCTCCAGCAGCCCCTACCATAACACCACCGACAATTTCAAGAATGGCATTCCGAACACCTGGTCCACCATCTTTAATATTGGTTGCAAGGTTGACAATCCCTACAACAACGAGAAAGGCACCAACCGCAATCAATCCCTTCTGTAACAAAGACATAGCTTGTGCAAACATAGCACTTGCGTCTACTCCATAAACAAAACCTTTAAAATGCGTAATCATCTATTTCCTCTTTTCTATTTTTATTTTAAACTAGATTCAAAAGTTAAATCACGAATTCTAAGGCCTTCAAGATGATTTTCTTGTCTTTGATTCAAAGGATTGATCTGATAGTTCCACCACCGTTCATCGGTTTCTTGATTGGCTAGGTACTTCCAGTTTGGATGCTTAGTGGAATTGTATTTTTTGCTTTTAAAGACAGGCATATTGGCAATTCGAACCAAGCATTCATGCCGTTTCATATTTCCGACTTCATCAGGTGTCATTAAATCACGAGCAATCTTTTGATGAGAAAGGGATCCTGAACCTGTCTGGCCAAAGGAACGACTAGTATTTCGAACATCAATGGTTTGTTTACCGAGTAACCCACTCATAAATTTAAAGGTGTCTTCATCATTACCACCTAAGTAGACTAAGCTATCACAGTTCCCCAAAATGGTTTTCCAAGCTTCTTTTTCTTTATAGAGCCCTTGAAGTTGGGCAATATTTTGTAGAATAGGAACGAGACTCATGTTTCGAGAACGGACTGTTGAGGTTTGTTCAGCAAAATCTGGGATTTCTCCGATATTTGCGAACTCATCTAAGTAAACTCTCACATGAAGAGGCAATTGACCCTTAAAATCAATATCTGCTTGTCTTGTTAGAGTTTGAAATACGGTTGAAAAAAAGAGGGCTGAAAGAAAGCGAAAGGTACTATCGTTATCTGGGATAACTAAGTAAACCATTGATTTTTCCTGGCCCCATGTCTTCATATCAAGGGTATCTCTTTTGGTCAAATCCATGACACTTTGAATATTGAAGAGGGCAAATTTAGCAGTGGTTACAGCTATCACAGAATCCAGAGTCTTATCCTTATAATTTTGGAAATCTGCCCAATTTCGCATGGTAAAATTTTCAGTTCCATACTTTTTAGCATAATTTTCAAATAGAATTTCTAAGACACTTTTTTCTTGGTTTTCACCCTTGGATAGGTGTTTAATGAGTTTTGAGATTTCAGCAAAACTTGGATAACGCCCTCGTTTTTTTCGCTCTTCCACTTCTTTTTTTTGACGTTTCAACAAGTTTTGGTATTCCTTTTGACTTAAACGACTTTCTTCTATGAGCTGTTCTCTTGTTTTGGGTGGATTATAGAAATCGACCAAGTAGGAGGCTAAAGCTCGTACCAAAGTCATAGAAGCTTCATCCCAAAATGGATCACTACGGGAGCCAGAGCCTTTAGTGTTATTGAAATAAACCGTCAGCATGCGATTCAAATCGTTTTCTGTCTCTATATAGCGAAAAGGATTAAAGCCATCTGAGTTCTTCATATTGACTAAATCTAACACCTTTACTTGGTAGCCATGTTCTAAAAAGAGTTTGCCTGTTTTCTCGGCCAAGTGATCTTTAGGATCCACTACAATATTAGAAGTATTCATCTGAATCAGATTGGGTTTCACAAAGCGAAATGTCTTCCCACTTCCTGAACCTCCGATCACCGCAATATTCTTATTTCTATCATATTGGGGTGGTTTTTTATCTAATAATGTCAAACGAACATCTTGTGCTAAGATCGTATCATGTGAAAATTTCTTACCGTAAAAGAGCTTCTTTTCTTTTAGAGTTCCAAAACGGGCGCTCCCGTATTCTACCCCTTCTCGGTATTGTTTTTTGCCAGTCTCTAGATAGAGATAAACCAGCAACATCATCACAAAGCCTAGTAGAAAAAAAGCACTGGATTTTCCAGTAAAGGAAACATTCCATGGCGACTGAAGAACTTCATCTTGACCTTCCATTAGAAGATGAGTCCATTTATCTAAGCTATTTCCAGTATAGGAATCATACAAAAGCGTCAAACGATGAAAAAGATAACCTAGTAAGATACCTAACAGTGAGAATAGTAGGAATTTCTTTCCACTGTACATCATCTCACCATCTCTTTCTGTTTGACGGCTCCTTCTTGTCTAAAGGTAATTTGGGATTTAGCCTCATCAATTGCATCGTCTAATGACTTATCCATGGTAAGATCAGCTAATTTCTCCGGATCATTAACCATTTTTTCTAACAGATGATCTAAATGATTGTCTAGAATCGAACGGTCTTTCGTGTAGAAATGCAGAGAATCCCCTTGCCAAGCGATGGCTAAAGGAATCTCTTCTTTTTCTAAAAAAGCTTTAAACTTCTCTATATCAATTGGTTTGTCTAAAAAATCTTTTTTCAGATTAATTGTATCAATCGAATAGGGAGATTGTAGCAATTCTTCTAATTTCTGTGCCCCTATCTTATAGGCGGAATCCTGTGCTAAAGCCTGACGTCTAGACCATTCTAGAATCTTTAAGAGACTTCTTACAGTAAATAAAAGGCTACGCTCTGCATATTGAACTGCTATTCGTTCCTGTTGTTCAGAGGACATCTGACACCTCCTTCTTAACAAATAGCAGTTTTCCTTCTTTATAGCGATAAGCTATCAATTTCTGATGTTGCTTAATTGACTTGACAACCTGCAGTAGATCTCTCGAATAAGGTTCTCGAAGAGTAACTTCTACTGCCTTCCCATCAACGATACCAACACGTTTAAATTCAATGTAGTCTTTTTTGAGATGTCCTAAGCCCATACCAAAGGGAAAGTGATGAATCAATTGGATGGTAC
Organism: Streptococcus rubneri; assembly: GCF_004785935.1. Lineage (GTDB taxonomy): Bacteria > Bacillota > Bacilli > Lactobacillales > Streptococcaceae > Streptococcus > Streptococcus rubneri. Next base: position 756,482 of record NZ_SRRP01000001.1, read on the forward strand.
AACCACCTTTATTTCCCATTTGTTTCAAATCATATAAGTTTACTACCTTCATGATTAACTCCTTTATCTAGTTTGTCGCATCGTTTGAGTCTGGTAACGATAAACTCCGTGTCTGTTAGAAAATTCTCACACACGTCTTGTGCCAGTTGCCCTTCACAGGGAAATACTCTCAGTCCCTACTTACACAGGCACGCTAATCAAGACGGAGTGGATTCAATTTTCAAAGAACAGGTAGCTTTATTATAGATAAGAGTAGTTGAAATTTTTATCACATTTTTTATTTTTCTGTAGAGCTAAATTCATACTAAACAAAGATTTTGAAATAAAAGACTAACATAGTTACATAACGTTAGCATTTCATTTCCCTAAAACAAGCTAATTTGGTCTAAAAAAGCAGCAAACTATAAACTAGTAGGTTCCACACCAAATGTAGCCCCATACTGCCCCATAAGTCCGATTTGTAGCGTACAAGCCCTAAAAACATCCCAAGTGAAATATATAAACACCAAGCTAGAATGGTTCCTGGATGATGTGCTAAGGCAAATAAAACACTTGTCAAAGCAACTCGAATATCTAATTTTCTGACCAAGTTCCATAAAATTTCTCGATACAGAAATTCTTCAACCATACTCGCATTGATTAAGAACAATAAAAATGAAAACCAAGGAACTTGATGTTGAAGGCCAATTAAGTTTGCTTGATTCGTAGTGCCTTGAGCATGGATTAGACTAAAACATAGACTTATAATCAGTAGGCTAACAAATCCAATACCAAGCCATTTCATCCTAGTTTTCATATTGACTTTGACCACTTGTTTTCGTTGATCATACATCCATAAAAAAGAAATGAGCGACGTACCATAGAGAATCTGTAGTATAGTTAACTCACCGATACAAAGAAATTTCAGTAAGTATAGAGATACAAATAGGACATTTACTTGTTGGAATATATAAACTGGAATTATTCTTTTCATAGTTACCTCCGAAATAAATCTTCATAATCTAAATCTAATACCTGCACAATCCTTTCTACCCATGGACTTTGAGGCATTCGTTGTTCCATCTTGTAGTGCCGAATCTTTTGATACAAACGATTCAATTCACTTGGATAGTGAAACTCTCCCGCAAACATTTTTCTGGTTAACTCAATCCAGCTGATATTTCTTTCAGCCAAAATAATGGACAAGTTCTCCCAAAATCGTTCTGCCATATTGCTTCTCCTTTAGTTAGATAAATAATGTGTTTGTGCCATGTAAATCAATTGTTTCGTATCTCTTGGCAATAGAGCTCTAGCCTCCTCTAGATTCAGATTTGGATAAACTCGCTTATTTGAAACCGCAAGAGGAAGCCTGATGGTTAGTTCAGGATTTTTTAATATCATTTCAATGAAATCCGTTAATCTTAGATTGTCACGGTTCTTAAATCGTAATAAATTGGGAGATAAAAATTCAAAACAATCTGAAGAATAGCTCATCATCTCAATTAATTTGTCCTTTGTCATTTCAGAAACTGAATGACAAGATACCTCGATGCCATAGTTTTGGAAGAAGTCTAAAAGAAGTTGATTTCTTTGGCTATTTTTACTTAGATAGAGATCAATCATGGGAGACCTCCCAAAGATTCGGTTCCATTTGATATTCTGATACGATTAAGGATTCTAATAAATTTGCGAAGTTAATCGGTTGCTTGTCTTCATCATAAGCTTTTACAGTTACTTGGGTTGTAAGTATTCCCTCTTTTCCCTCGGCTCGATAGCCTTGTCCATATAAAACAAAAACAAGATTCTGATTATCATCTACAAAGGCATCAGCTCCGTTCTTTATATCCTGACTTTCGAGGAATTCCATAACGTTTTGAAGATAGGATTCATAAAATAGTGGATAGTTGTGTTTTTTATGGTAATCATCTAAAAATGTCACTTCAAACTCACATGGATAATTGGGCATTAAAAATATTTGTTCATCCAGCTGTTTGATTTCTGCATCATGTAATTCTGTTTCTAATTCGTCACAATCTAGTATTGACTCTTTATTTAAAGCTTTCATCTTTTTCCTCTATTTCTTTTAATTTCTTTGCGATTGCAGCAATCACAGGTACGGTTACACTATTACCAGCTTGTTTATAGAGCTGACTATTACTAGAGACTTTTCTAGCAGCTTCAAAAGCCCAATCAGGAAATCCCTGCAGGCGAAAACACTCTTTAGGGGTGATTCGTCGTATTCTCAAACGGTAAAATTGTCCATCTACTAAGACACCAGCTACATGGTAAACTTGCTTATCTTCTCCTTCATAGCTAGCCACTACTACTCCCATTTGACCACTAGTTGTCAAAGTATTAGCTATACCTTTTCCAACTCTACCACGCCTATACTGAGAACTTGGTCTTTCTAAATTGATTGAATCTCCAATCTCTGCTTGAGCATACCCTTTTTTAGTTGCTTCCCTGATTTTTAGAAAATGGATTGGTTCTGGGATCAGTATTTTGGGAATTTTATCTCCACCTTGCATCGTAGTTAGTGTTGGAGATAACCCATCACTTCCATATACGCGACCAGTCTCCTTAAAGCTAGTTGGTAAATCTCCAACAACAACAATACCATGGCGATCCTGAGTATTCAAAGTAAACATTGGCTCTTGGTTTTCCTTAAATCGTCTACCATTTTGTCTTTTTTCTAATCTGTCTGGTGTCATACAAGGAATCGCAACTTTAAATCCTTCTCCTTTTCCACGAACTAATGTTGGCGCTAACCCCTCTGAATAATAGACTTTACCGCTCATGCCACTTTTTGATGGATTCAAATTTCCTAGTGTTTTTAAAGTCTCAGAGTTAGTTGCTTGACCTTCTCGTCTGAAAGGAAATAGGAGTCGGGTACCTTTCTTTCTAGAATGTCCGATAATAAACACCCTCTCTCTGTTTTGGGGAACGCCAAAATCCTTACTGTTAAGCACCTGCCACTCAACATCAAACCCCAACTCATCAAGTGTGGTAAGGATTGTGGTGAACGTCCGTCCCTTATCGTGATTGAGTAAGCCTTTAACATTTTCAAGAAAAAGAAAACGTGGTTGGATTTGTTTGGCCGCCCGAGCAATTTCGAAGAACAAAGTTCCTCTAATATCTTCAAATCCCAATCGTCTTCCTGCGATTGAAAATGCTTGACAAGGGAATCCCCCACAGATGATATCGACTTTCCCTCTAAGTTTTTTAAATTCGTCATCTGAAACATCTCGTATGTCATGAAATTCGATTTCTCCTTCCGTTTGAAAAATGGATTTATAAGATTCTCTAGCAAATTTATCAATCTCGCAAAATCCAATACACTCGTGTCCGACACTTTCCATTCCAAGTCGAAAGCCACCGATACCTGAAAATAAATCAATAAATCTCATTTCTTTATCACCCCTTTCTGATCGACTATCAATGCCCAAAGAGTCATACCGCTTGAAATTAAAATGAGCAAAACTAATATCCACTCGATTGACGACATCTAACCACCTCCTTTTCTAACACGGTTATTCCAAACAGAATACAGGCCATTAAACACAAATTCAGCAAGTACTTCCGCTCGTCTAACAAAGCGAACATTGTCAAGAGCATACTGATAGATTCTCTCAAAATCAGTCATAGCAATTTCACTGGCTGTTTCAGAAAACCCCTCTCGTCTAAATTGATCTTGTACCAATCCCCAAATATAATCTCGATCATATTTTGTGACCTTTTCTACATTTCTTTTCAAGATAGGTTGAGTATTCCTCTCCTCCTCATCCTCAATAAATAAAGAATCAGTCTCACTATATTTAGTCTCACTAACTTCAGTCTCACTAGGGGCTAAATGTGAGACGGGGGCCGTTTCATTTTCATCCTGCCCTAGTCTTTTTTTAACACTAGGCCTGTTTGAATTAGCTACTGGGGTAGAAGATAATTCCCCTAAATAAATCTTATTAGCTAGTCTTCCTTTCTCACTTGAAGACTGTTGGACTTCATCAATTAAGTCATATTCTTTAAGAATTTTTTTGATGGACAATAATTTTGACTTCGAACAACCTAACAGCTTCATCAGTTTAGAATTAGAAAATACTAAATAGACTGCTCCTTCTTCATCTATCCAACCACGACTAAGAGATAATTCTAAACGATCTTTTAAAATAGAATAAGCCACCTTTACTTCTAGTTTCATATCCATATATTTCTCATCCTCAAAAAGAATTTTAGGTAATTTATAATACCGTTCTGAAGTTTGGTATTGATTTGCGGTAATTCGCTTCATAGCGCTCCTCCAAGTTCTTTGAGTATTAAATCTCCACTTGATTCCAATCGAACCAAGCCACTTTTTTCTAATTCAGCCATAAGAGAGATGGCCTCAACAATATCTATTCCCATTTCACGTACTAAAAATGAAATGACAATATAGCGTGATGATTGTAATTCTTTTGTCATTTTCCCTCCAGAAAATAAAAAAAGGAGAACAATATACAATTGTTCTCTCTTTAGATAAATATTTATTGTTGTATTCATTTTTCAGATGCGCAAACAACATCTACAAATACATATACATCTATGTGCCTTTTTAGAACTTTTTTGACGTCAAAATTGCCTTTATCTACAAAGACAAAATGCTTGTAAAATAGCTTAAAATCAAGGATTTTCACCCTTTTTTTCGTTGTAGCAACACTACACACTCCACGTGATGCGTCTGCGGAAAAAGATCCACTGGCTGGACTTTCTTCAATTCGTATCCCAACTCTTGATAGAGTTTGATATCACGCGCCATGGTTGCGACATTACAGGAGATATAGGCAATACGGTCAGCTCCTGTTTGGGCGCTTGCTTTGATAAAGCTTTCGGTTAAGCCCTTGCGTGGTGGGTCGACCAGGATGGCAGTTGGTTGGATGCCTTCCTTGAGCCAATTCTTCATGGCATTTTCAGCTGTGTCACAGACATAGTGGGCATTGGTGATGCCATTTAGACTAGCATTCTTCTGGCTATTCTCCACAGCTTCAGGGATGACTTCTACCCCATAAACTTCCTTGACATGCTTAGCGACAGATAATCCAATAGTTCCGATTCCTGAGTAGGCATCAATGACCACATCCGCTTCTCTTAATTCCGCAAAGTCAATGGCTGTCTGGTAGAGCTTCTCTGCCATTTCGGTATTGACCTGATAAAAGGCTGGTCCAGAGATTTGGAAATCATTTCCCAACATTTGATCCGTAATATAGTCTTGACCATAAAGCGTACGCCATTCTTTCCCAAAAATGGCATTGGTATTCTGGTCATTAATATTTTGCATAACAGATTTGATAGCTGGGAATTGCTTGATCAGCTGCTCGATCAACTGGTCCACACGAAACACCTTAGGACGAGTGGTGACCAAAATGACCATGATTTCTCCAGAATGATGTCCTCGACGAACCACCAGATTGCGAATCAAGCCAGACTGTTCCTTCTCATCATAAGGCTTTAGATCAAAACGACGAATCAAATCCCGAAGCGCCAAGACCACTTGGTCAATGACTGGATCTTGGATGTAGAAATCTTCGATTGGCATCAAATCATGAGAGTTCTTCCGAAAGAAGCCTATCTCGACCTTACCATTGACCCGACGAACTGGAACTTGGGACTTGTTGCGGTACTGGACAGGGTGGTCCATCCCCAAGGTCAGGGGTACTTCGATATCAGAGATACCTGCCATCTTGTAAAGACTATCCTTGACCTGCTTGGCCTTGAATTTCAGTTGCTCCGGATAAGCTAGGTGACCCAAGTCGGCAATTCCAGTTCGTAAGTAAGCCAGGTCTAGTTCTTCATTGCGGTGAGGGGACTTTTCTAGGTACTCCTCTACTTTACCGTAGCCGATCTTTTTGTTGACTTTAAGCACGCGCATGCGGATCACTTCTCCTGGTAGGGCATTCTCCACAAAAAAGACCAGGCCATCGACCTTAGCCACTCCTGCTCCTTCGTGGGTCAAATCGACAATCTCAACGGTTACAATCTCATTTTTCTTTAACATGGTGTTCAATCTTTCTAAAAAATAAAAGGGATGGAGTTTTCAGACTCCTATCCCTTAATTATATCATCTTAAGCCCATTTGGGACAATTTGTTTTTGTAAGCTTCAAAATCCACTAGGAGACCTTGTCCGCCATACATATCATAAGCATCGACCCAATCCCCATTTTCTGGGATGGTAATGCGTTCAATTCCCTTGCTGGCACTTCCGACTAGCCCAATCCCGTTGGTCAAAAGGAAAGAGAAAGGAATATTGGTCGAGGTCATTGCAAAAACCTTACCAAGTGCTTCAGAACCAGTGAAGAGCTTAGTTGGATCCTTGATTTGGTGAACAATGGCAGACATGACTTCTTGTTGGCGTCTCGTCCGACCAAAGTCGCCTTCATCATCCTTACGAAAACGAGAGTAATTGAGGAGGGTTCGTCCATCCATCCGTTGTTTTCCGACCTTAATGGTCTGATTTGGAACGACCCCATCCTTCATATTTAAGTCATCCGGAACCTCAACTTCACTGACTTTTTCGCCGTCAACCTTAGAGAACTGCGCATTCATCTCCACTCCATTTGGAAAGAGGGTATCAATAGCCGTCGCAAAGGTTTGGAAATCGACCATGGCATAGTATTGGATGTCAATATCAAAATTATCTTTCAACATTTGACGAACCAACTCCGCTCCTTGGTTGTTATTTTGTTCCCCAATGGTAAAGGCTGTATTGAGTTTTTGATCATAGTAATCTGAATAATCCGGTTCGCTCTGCTGACTTACGCCATCAATGTGAACCAAGGTATCCCGCATAAAGCTGACCATCTTAACTTTTCCAGACTTATTGTTAACATTTACAACCATGATAGAGTCCGTTCGAGTCTCCTCTGAGCTTTCACCGATCCGACCATCTGTTCCCAGAATAAGGATGTTGACTCCGTCCTTGGTTTTCTGTCCATTAAAGTATTCTTGGACTGCAGGTTTAGCGTCTCCTCTTGGCTTACTATTTAAGCCCTTGAAGAACATAATAACCATTCCAATAATAACCAATAAGAGGAAGACTGCTAACCATTTTAAAACCCGTTTAACACGAATCTTTTTCTTAGGCTTTTTTGACTGTTTCAACTTTGGCATAGGTTCAACACCTGAATCCTTGGCCTTGGATTTCCGAGTCCGGCTGGGATAGACCGGTAAGTCATCAAAGACTACTTCAGATTTTCCAGCTGATTCTTGAATGTCTTCTTCAAGAGCAGGCACTACAACTTGTTCTATTTGCCCTTCTGATTTTTGTTTTAGGTATTGGTACTCTAACTGTTCTTTCTCATTCAAGTAATGATAGTTTGAATAGAGGTATTCTAGACGCTTTTGTTCATGATGGGATAAGTTTTCTGATTCTCTGCTCATTCTTTCTCCGTTTCATTTTCTTTTAGCATATAGACCGAATACTGGCCTAAAATTTTAATATGGACTCCCAAGGAATCAAGTTCCTCAAATGCATCCTCAAGGAGTTCTGCTTGCCTTTCTAAGATATCAATAATGAAAAAATACTCACCTAAGGCCGTCTTTAAAGGGCGACTTTCAATCTTGGTAAGGTTTAATTCCCGATTAGCAAAGGTAGATAGGGCTTGACACAAAGAACCTGCAACATCACTTGGTAGCGTAATGGCCAAACTGACCTTCTGTACATCCACTTTAAGAGACGGACTGACTAGATAAGAGCTTCTGCCAAGTATCCAAAACCTTGTATAGTTCCTATCCATTTCTTGAATATCCCTTGCCACAACTATTAGGCCATATTCATTTTTAGCTTCCAATGGAGCAATTGCAGCAATCGGTAGTTCTGGATGCTGTGAGACATAACGAGCTGCATAGGAAGTCGATGTCGTCATCTCCAGTCGAGCATGTGGAAAATGTTCTTGAATATAAGCCTTCCCCTGGGCCAAGGCCTGAGGATGGGAATAAATCACCTCTATTGGTCGCTCCATAGAGCATGCTAACAACTGTTGCTTAATCGGGAAGACCACTTCAGCAATGGCTTGGAAATTCGCCTGGTGGAAGAGATAATCGATGGTCTCATGAACACTTCCCTCAATCGAATTTTCGACAGGAATCACAGCGTAATCCACCTGCTCTCTTTCATAGGCCTTGATAACTTCTGTAATAGAGCCGTATGGGCATAGGTCTGCATCTTGGAAACTTTCTAAGGCAACATGATGGGTAAAGGATCCCTTTGGACCTAAATAAGCTACAAGCATCTGATAATCTCCACAATTTCTTCTGGTGTCTTGTCCGTAACGTCTATGATATGGGTAGCAACTTCCTCATACAATGGCAATCGTTTCTCAAACAAAACTTTAAAATCTTCTTGATTATTGGTGAGAAATAAGGGGCGTTGATGGTCTTGATCCTTTTTAATTCGATCATATAAGGTCTCAAAATCAATTTTCAAATAAATATTACAAGGATTCGCTTGAAGTAGTTTACGATTGTCCGGATTTAGAACGATGCCTCCGCCAGTTGAAATGACAGGTACTAGACTAGCTAGTAATTCTTGCAACAAGAGAGACTCTTGCTGGCGAAATGCGGTTTCTCCATATTGAGTAAAAAAGTCTGCGATTGGCATCCCTAACTTACCAATCATCAGTTGGTCCATGTCTGAAAAAGAAGGATCCAAGAGCCGACCAACTGTTGTTTTCCCAGCCCCCATAAAACCGAGTAAAACTTTAGCCATGGGATAAGATCTCCAAATCCTTGAAGAAGGTTGGATAGCTGGTATTAATTGCCTCAGCTCGCTCTAGCAGAACTTCACCATCTGTTACGAGAAGGGCTGCAATAGCACCCATCATCCCAATACGGTGATCACCATATGTTTGCAGGTTAGCTCCATGCAGGGAAGTCTTCCCTTCAATAATCATACCGTCTGCTGTTGGTTGAATCTTAGCTCCCATAGCGTTTAAGCTATCAGCCACTACCTGGATGCGATCGGTTTCTTTGACTTTAAGCTCTTCAGCATCTTTGATAATGGTTTGCCCAGAAGCCTGGGTTGCCAATAGAGCGATAATAGGAAGTTCGTCAATCAAGCGAGGAATTAAATCGCCTGAAATTTCCGTTCCATGAAGGTCGGAGGTCTCTACCAAAATCGTCGCAGACTTAGCAAGAGGGTCCCTATCGAGAAGCTCAATCTTTCCTCCCATCTTTTCAATCACCTCAAGGATTCCTGTACGAGTTTCATTAATCCCAACATTTTCTAGTCGAATCTTGCTATTAGGGACAATCAAACCAGCCACCAACCAAAAAGCTGCACTGGAAATATCACCTGGTACCGTCACCTCACACCCTTGTAAGTATTGAGGCCCACGCAGACGAATTTCTTTGCCATTCACACTAATCTGGCCACTAAACTGTTTGATCATATCTTCAGTATGATTCCGAGTAACTTCCTTCTCTATAATAAGGGACTCCCCTTTTGCCTGCATGGCTGCAAAAAGAAGGGCTGATTTCACCTGAGCAGATGCGACTGGTAAGGAATAATGAATTGGTCTTAGATGTTTGCTTCCCTGAAAGTGGAGAGGGAGCATATCGCGTTCTGTCTGACCTTGAATAGTCACTCCCATTTCACGAAGAGGGATAGCTACCCGATCCATAGGACGCTTGGATAAACTATCATCCCCTATCATAGTGACAGGAAAAAGACTTCCCGCTAAGACACCTGAAATCAAACGAGTCGAGGTACCGGAGTTTCCCATATCCAAGTCATTTTTAGGCGTTTGAAAGGCTTCAAACCCTTTCCCTTCAATGGTGATCATTTGACCATCGTCTTCAATCTGAACCCCTAAATCACGAAAGACTTGAATGGTAGAGAGCACATCTTCGCCACGTAATATATCGTAGACCTTGGTGGTTCCATGTGCGATACTTCCAAAGATAATGGAACGGTGGCTGATGGACTTATCACCCGGAACACGAATAATACCATTCAAACCTTTGCAATTTGTTTGTAATTTCATTCCTTACCCCTTCAAGCTTTTCTAAAAATTTTACCATAAAGTAAGGTCATTTTCAATCTCCTCTAGGGAGTCATGCTCTCCTAGACAAAGAAAGAGGTGGCAAACCACCTCTTTTCCCCTTATTTAAACAAGTCCTCAATCGGATCAAAAATAATTTTCTCAAGGTCCCCAATGTATACTGACAATTGCTGTTGTTTTGCGAAAAATTCATTCACTACTGAATTTCCTTGGATTTTCCCAGCAAATTCTTGAATCTTGGTTTGTTGGTCTGCGCTCGGCATTTGCCCTGATTGAATCACTGCTTGCAACTCATGTTGAAAGGCGAGATAATCATCAAAGAGGGCTTTAGCAGTTGGATCAGTATCAATAGCTTCCTTGCTGGACACAACAGCTTTATATTCTGGTAAGTCTCGAAGTCCGCGAGATAATTCATTTGCTAAATCATAAATATTTGACATTCTGCTACTCCTTTAAAGTAATAGTTCTATTATACAAAGATTTTCCGGAAAATGTTAGAGCCAAGTTTCATTTTTATTAAAATCAGCCTCTGGTCCTATTTGATCACCACACTATAATCCGTTTGCTCGGTGATCAGGGCTTCAGCCCGCGCTTGATCTGCAGCCGTCTTAAAGGAAATCTGAAGGATCCCGTAGACATCTTCCCGGTTTTCTTCATTAATATGAATATTGACCAAGGAGGTACCACGAAGCAGCTCCAAGATCCGAAGGATGACATCTTCTTCATCTGGGACATCCACAAAAATATCGAAGGTACTTTCCACCCCTCCTCTCTTATGGATCTGCATATGCTGCCGTTGGTTTCGACTATGGTCAAAGAAGGACCAAATGGCATCCTCTTCTCCTTGGCGAATCATATCAGCAACTTGCTCAAGACGATCCTTAAAATCCGCTATCCGCTCGAGAACAGCAGCTGGATTGGACAGTAAAATAGAAGTCCACATGCTAGGCTCACTCTCTGCAATCCGCGTCATATCACGAAATCCTCCTGCAGCAAAGCGACCAGCTAGGCTATGCTCCTCTGTATAAGCAGCTGCTTGTCCCATCAGGGTAGCCGCCAATACGTGAGGAAAGTGGCTGATCTGAGAAGTAACCCGATCGTGTTCTATTGGATCTACCTCGATGAAACGGGCTCCAAGCCCTGAGAGGAGGTCCTTCAATTCCAAGACCGCACTTGGGTCTGTCGTAGCTGTTGGCGTAAAAATATAGTAGGCATTTTCAAAGAGGGTGGAGTCAGCTGAGGCAGCTCCCGTCTTATGACTCCCCGCCATGGGATGCCCGCCGACAATACGGACTGGGAGATGTCTAAAAGCATTTTCCCCAGCTTCTACAATGGCCCCCTTGGTGGAGCCCACATCCGTCACAATGACTCCTTCTTTCAGTGGCATTCTCGCCAGTTGCTGAAAGGTTTGAATGGTTTGCTTGACGGGCAATGAGACGATGATAACATCTGCATGACTAGCAAAATCTTCCAAATCAGCTGTCACCTCATCAACAATTCCCTTCTTCAGAGCAATATCTCGTGAGGCCTGACTACGATTATAACCTAGTAGAGTTACTTGAGGATGGGCTTTTCGGATGCCCATGGCTAACGAAGCGCCAATCAGTCCTAGACCGACAATATAAACAACCTTTTCTTCCATCTATTTCTCCAGTTAGAAAGCTTTGGTATAGGCCCGATGACGCTCGACAGCTTCCTTCAATTCTTCCAGATTATCAGAAGAGAACTTGTCCAAGACTTCTGTGGCTAAAACCGTTGCCACCACAGCCTCCATGACAACCCCTGCAGCTGGAAGCGCTGTTGGGTCACTCCGCTCCACCGTTGCCTTATACGCTTCGTGTGTTTCAATATCGACACTCATGAGGGGCTTGTAAAGAGTCGGTATTGGTTTCATAACACCACGGACGATAATCGGCTCTCCATTGGTCATACCACCTTCAAATCCACCCAAATGATTGGTTCGACGAGTATACCCATCCTGCTCAGACCAGAGAATTTCATCCATGACTTGACTGCCTTTTCGACGACCTGCTTCAAAGCCTAGCCCGAACTCTACACCTTTAAAGGCATTGATAGAGACAACCCCTTGAGCGATCTTGGCATCCAATTTCTTATCCCATTGGACAAAAGAACCCAGACCGACAGGCACACCACCTACAATCGTTTCGACGATTCCTCCGATGGTTTCCCCTTCTTTCTTCACGCTATCGATATAGGCCTTGATTTCCTCTTCTCGCTCTCGATTAACGATGGAAACTTCTGATTGAGCGACCGCTTCCTTGATTTGGGAAACTGTTAGATTTTCCGGAACCTCTACTTCGATTCCTCCGAAATTGACGATGTGGCTGGCTACTTGAACCCCAATCTCTTCCAATAGACGTTTGGCTACTGCACCAACTGCTACTCGCATGGTTGTTTCCCGAGCCGATGACCGTTCCAAAGAATTTCGCAAGTCATCGAAACGATACTTGATGCCACCGACCAAATCGGCGTGGCCTGGACGAGGCTTGGTAATTTTCCGAAGCCCCTTCTTCTTTTCCTCCACATCACTGACAGACATGATCTCCAACCATTTTTGATGGTCTAGATTGGTGACATTCAAGGTGATAGGACCTCCCATGGTCAAGCCATGGCGAACACCAGAGGTGATCTCGACCTGATCGCTTTCAATCTTCATCCGTGCTCCACGACCGTAGCCACTCTGGCGACGTTTTAATTCGACGTTGATATAATCAGCGGTCAAAGGGAGCCCTGCTGGCACTCCTTCGATAATAGCTGTAAGTCGTGGTCCGTGTGATTCTCCTGCTGTTAAATAACGCATGCTATCTCCTTTGTCGCTTTCTAGTGTAAGAAGTCTCTCATTTCTTCCAATGGGACTGGATGGATTTGACAAGTCCCGATTTCTGGTACCAAAACGAGTTTCAATTGATTGCCCCTGGCCTTCTTGTCCAAGGTCAAGGCCTGATAAAGCTTTTCCTTATCCCAAGTATGGAATTCTACTGGTAAGCCAAATTTTTGACACATTTGGCGAATAGCCTGCGTTAAACCGGCTTGAACCAATCCCTTAGCTTCTGCCACCTTAGTAACTTGCACCATTCCAATCGCTACGGCTTCCCCGTGCATGACCTGGCCATAACCGGCTGTTGCTTCGATCGCATGGCCAAGGGTATGACCAAAATTTAGATATAGGCGAATGCCTTGGTCTAGCTCATCTTCGACGACCATCTTGCGCTTGACTTGACAGGAATGGGCAATCAGGGATTCTGCATGCTCATAAATAGACTCAATGGAGCCATCCATTTGATCCAGTTCTTCCCATAAGGCAGGATCTTCGATGAGACCGTACTTAATGACTTCCCCCATGCCCTCGATCAACTCGCGCTGGCCAAGAGTCCGCAACACTTCAGGGTCAATCAATACCCCATCCGGTTGGGCAAAGGTTCCTACCATGTTCTTAGCATAGAGTGTATTGACTCCGGTCTTACCTCCGATAGAGGAGTCAACCTGAGCCGTCAAACTAGTCGGTACTTGAACGAAATGAATGCCCCTCATATAGGTAGAAGCTACAAAGCCAGCTAGATCACCAACAACACCACCTCCAAGAGCGAGAATGCCGTCTGATCGTGTCATGCCATTCTTGGCTAAGAATTCATAGACTTTTTGAACGGTTGTCAGATTTTTACTGGCTTCTCCTTCTAGGAACTCATAGCTAACCACTGTAAAACCTTTACTTTCAAGGCTTTTCACAACCTGACCTGCATATAGAGATCCCACATGGTTGTCTGTTATGACTGCTACTTTTTGAGCTTTCCATAATTGACTGAGCCAAGTTCCAACCTTTTGGATTGCGCCATTCTCAATGACAATATCATAACCATTCTTTGGCAGATCAACATTCACCTTCATAAGGATCTCCTTTCAAATCCATGTGAAAAAGATTACAATTTCACTATTGTATAAAAATAGAAAACAGAGGCTACTTAACTAAGTTTTTCTGTTTTCTAACATCATTTTCTAATACATAATTAGGAAAGTTGGACTTTAAGGCTTGCCATACTTCTTCTTCCGGAAACTTTGTAGAGGTCATCAACTCAAAAGCAAGCTCTGCTTGATAAAACAGCATTCCCAAACCATTTAAACAACTAACCCCTTGTTCTTCTGCTAATTGAAGAAAAGGTGTCTTGGCGGGAAAATAAGCTAAGTCAGCCACTAGGCATCCTTTAGGAAAGTTAAAGTCTTTCGGAATAGGGAGAGTAGCCCCATCCATTCCAAGTCCTGTAGCATTAATCAGTAAACCCGTCCCTTCTATCGTTGCATTCAACTGATCCCGACTGGATAAGTCATGGAGGACAATTGAAAAAGCAAGAGCTTGGGATAGTGGAGAAAAGATAGCTTGATACTTGGTTAAACTTTCTGGACGAACAAATAAATGAATCTCTCCAACTCCTTGCCGAATAGCCTCTACGACAATAGCAGTCGCAGCCCCACCCGCTCCTAAAAGGACAAGTTTCTTATTCTTTATTGAAAAAGTCTTGGGGAGACTCTTTAGAAAACCAAGTCCGTCTGTATTGTAGCCTGTTAAACAACCATCTTTCTGAACAATTGTATTGACCGAACCAATAAGTTGCGCGCTTCCATCTACCTGATCTAAAAATGGCAAGACCTTTTTCTTATAGGGCATGGAAATATTGGCGCCCAACATATCGAGTACTCGTAACTGTTGAAGACTTGGTTCAACTTGTTCTTCTTCCACTTCCCAAGCAAGATAGACTGCATTGGTTGCGGTTAGTTGGTAAGCCTGATTGTGAATAAAGGGTGAGATACTATGACGAATGGGATTGGCAATCACGGCCGCCATTCGCGTATAGCCATCAATCTCCATTTAGAATCTCCCGAATTTTGTGCATGCTAGTTAAACTAATTTGACCTGGTGCACTTTCTTCTCCAACACTTGCATAGGACCAAACCGAACCAGTTAAATCGGCAGCAATGCGAGAGATTCGGCCGATTTTCCCCATAGAAATGGTGACGAACTCTTGTTCTGGATTTAGCGTTTTAAAGCCACGTGTATAGTTCATCAAATCGAGAACATCCTGCTCGGTATGAGCCATGACAGATACCTTGACCAATTTAGGGGTAAAGCTGGTTAACTCCGACATAATCTCCATCATATTTTCAGGAGTTTCCTGGAAATTATGATAGCTGAGGCACAGATTGGAATAATTCATCATCTGTTCAAACTCAACTTTGTGACTAAAATATTCATAATCTATATAATCTGGATGGTAGATCGTATTGATATCGTGGATAATCGATACATATTCATCACCTGAGAGATCAATTTGTCCTCCCTCTGGACGAGTCCGCAGGGTAAACAAAATTTCACGCCCCGCAAATTTTTCAAAAATTGCAGGTGCAACCGGTAGAATATCATTCTTATCCAAGAAGTCTGCCCGCCATTCGATGACATCTGCATCTTGATAGCGACTGGCATCGAGAGCCTGAGCGTCCTCCAAATTTCTAGGCATTACAGAAACAACTAATTTCATTCATCCACCCTAATCGTAAATACTTTTAAGTAATTACTACTTTCTTCTTTTTCGTTGTATCGAAAATCAGCTGGAAGTCCGACCTCACTGATATAGCGATGTTTCCGGCCTTTAAAGCCCTTTTCAATTTCCTTTTTAAATTTATCTCGACTGACATTGGCAGCATTGGTGCTAGCAATCAGAATTCCTTTAGGATTTAGGATTTCTAGAGATTGTTCAATCAATTTATGATAGTCTTTTGCCACCGAGAAAGTCCTCTTCTTATTACGAGCAAAACTCGGTGGATCTAGAACAATCACGTCATAAGACAATTCATGACGTTTGGCATACTTATAAAAATCAAAGACATCCATCACAATTAAGCGATGCTGGTCCAACTCTAATCCGTTTGCCAAAAAGTGAGCTTCTGATAGTTCTCTACTACGCTTGGCGAGATCCACAGAAGTTGTCTCTAATGCTCCCCCCATCGCTGCAGCTACAGAAAAGGCCGCGGTATAAGAAAACATGTTCAAAAGAGATTTCCCCGTAGCTAAGCCATCTACTAAGCTGGCACGTACTTCGTGTTGATCTAAGAAAATCCCAGTCATCAAGCCATCATTTAGAAAGACTTGATAGTGAACTCCATTTTCTAAAATACAGAAGGTCTCTGGAGCTTCTTGGCCGAAGAGATGGGCCGACTCATAACCTGGAGCTTTAAAGCGAATCTTTTCATATCCCCCTAAAACCTCTGGAAAGACTTCCTGAAAAGCTGCAACTAATAGCTCTCTGATACTGAATACAAAATGATTATAGATAGAAAAGACAGCATAGTCTCCATAGAGATCTACGGTTAAACCACCAAATCCATCTCCTTCTTGATTAAAGAGACGAAAAGCTGTATCTAAATCCGATTGATAGTAAGACTGACGCTTAGCCTTGGCTTGGCTAAATAGCTTAGTAAAATAAGCTTGATCTAGCGAAATCTTTTGAGAAGAAAGAACCCAGCCTATACCCTTATTTTGCTCGGACAAGTAAGCCGTCCCCAAAGAACGACCTGACCCAGATACCAGTTCTACTAATTGGTTCTCAATGGGTAGTTCTTCAAAGTCAATTTTTTCTAAAATTTTATGACCTTTTTGAATTTTCTTCTCAACTTGTCGGTTTACTGTCAGCTTTCTCATGGCTTATATTATAACAAATTTTTTGAAAATTCACAAAGTCACTTCTTATTAAATGAGTCTTTTCTTTTTCCTTTACAAACAGTTTGACACAAGAGATTAATTTGTTTATTTAATCTCCGTTTCAATCACTAATTCACATTAAAATAGCATAAGATAAAAGGCCTTTATTTTCAAATCGTTATAAATTATGGTATACTGATGTAAGAAAATTTTTAGGAAATAAGACAAGGAAGTATATTTTTGTGAAAAAAATTACCCAAAAGATACTCAATCTTATGAGTACCAGACTAGGATTTGTCTTGACCCTACTCTTGCTTTATTGGTTTAAAACCATGTGGGCATATACAGTAGACTTTAATTTAGATATTCAAGGATTCTACCAAGTATTTCTGGCAGTGATCAACCCTATTCCCATTAGTCTTTTATTAATTGGACTAGCTTTTTATATTAAAGGAACCAAACGGTTTTATTTTATAGCCTTCACAATCTATGTCCTTCTTTTTATCTGGCTGATTTCCAATTCGATCTACTACCGAGAATTTACAGATTTTGTAACGGTCAATACCATGCTAGCTTCTAGTAAGGTATCTGCTGGTCTTGGAGCTGCTGCATTGGAATTATTCCGACCTTGGGATGTCATCTATATTCTTGATTTCCCGATTCTAGCTTTCCTCTTTATAAAGAAATTGGTCAAGCTGGATCGTCGCCCTTTTAATAAACGGGCAAGTTTTGCAGTAACTTCTTTATCTGCCATGCTCTTTTCGGCTAACCTTTTCCTAGCTGAGATTGATCGGCCTGAATTATTGACTCGTGGCTTCTCTAACTACTATGTTGTTCGTGCTCTTGGTTTACCGGCCTTCTTGGGTTATAGTGCTAACCAGACCTACATGGCCAACAAAGAACGCTCCAAAGCATCAGAAGTTGATTTGCAGCCAGTTGAAGAGTATGTTGCTAGTCATTACGCTCAACCAAATCCTGAAACCTTCGGTCTTGCTAAAGGTCGTAATGTCATCTATATTCACTTGGAAAGTTTCCAACAATTCTTGATCGATTACAAATTAAAAATCGATGACAAAGAATACGAAGTGACCCCTTTTATCAACTCGCTCTATCATTCAAATGAAACCTTTGCATTTGCCAATGTTTTTAACCAGGTAAAAGCTGGAAAGACATCTGATGCAGAGACGATGATTGAAACGGGCTTGTTCGGATTGAACCAGGGTTCCTTCATGGTTAACTATGGTGGTACCAATACCCAGCAAGCCGCACCCTTCATTCTTTCTAAAAATGGCTATCAATCCAGTGCTGTTTTCCACGGAAATGCAGGAAGCTTCTGGAATCGTAATACAGCCTATAAACAATGGGGCTACCATTACTTCTTTGATGCCTCATACTTTACCAAGCAAGATGATACCAACTCCTTCCAATATGGACTCAACGACAAGATCATGTTGAAGGATTCTATCAAGTACTTGGAACACATGCAACAACCGTTTTATACGAAGTTCATTACGGTTTCCAATCATTATCCTTATACAACCAGTTTAATTGGCGATGAAATTGGATTCCCTCTAGCTGAAACGCAGGATGAAACCATTAATGGTTATTTCGCAACAGCCAATTATCTAGATTCATCCATTAAGGCCTTCTTCGATTATCTCAAAGCTTCTGGCTTATATGAGAAATCCATTATCGTTTTGTACGGTGACCACTATGGTATTTCAAACTCTCGGAATCCAGCTCTAGCTCCTTTGCTAGATAAGAATTCTGAAACTTGGTCTAGCTATGACAATGCTATGTTGCAACGCGTGCCTTATATGGTAGTGATTCCAGGTATGGACAAGGGGAAAGTGATTGAAACTTACGGTGGTGAGATTGATATGCTTCCAACATTGGAACACCTGTTAGGAATTGATTCGAAGAACTTCCTTCAAGTCGGACAAGACCTCCTGTCACCTGCTCACAGTCAGATCGTAGCATTCCGTTCTTCTAACTATTTTGTAACACCAGAGTATACAAGTTATAGTGGGCGCACCTATTATACTAAAACAGGCGAAGAGATTACCAATCCGGATGAAACAACGAAAGAGCAACTTGATAAAATCCGAGAGGCAGCCAATCTTCAGCTTCAGATCAGTGATTGTATCCAAACAGGAGATCTCCTCCGCTTCTATACTGGAAATGATCTTGGAAAAGTTAATCCAGATGATTACTCTTACAATAATTCGATGAAAGCCTTGAAGAAAATCGAAAAAGAGAAAGGAGTCGAATCAACCAGTCTTTATAGCCAGAGAGGCAATCAATCAACGGTTGATCTCTTCAAAGCTCCAAGCTACAAAGAGCTCCATCCAGAACAGTTTAGCCCCTCTTCCTCAAGTGGATCGTCAGGTTCGGATAGTTCGAGTTCTTCTTCATCCTCTTCATCAGAAAAAAAATAAGGTTGGGAATTCCCAACCTTATTATTTTTTATCTGATTTTTTCCATTCAAAGACAGAGGCTGTCAAATTTTCAACGTAGAATGGACGTTTGTGTCGGCTATTCCCGACCAAGAGATGAAGTTGGTCGGCATTCTGTAGATAGAATGGCAAACCGCTAGTATTGAAGATAACTAGATATCGTTTATCCCAGTTAAGTTCA
This sequence comes from Streptococcus rubneri, assembly GCF_004785935.1. Lineage (GTDB taxonomy): Bacteria > Bacillota > Bacilli > Lactobacillales > Streptococcaceae > Streptococcus > Streptococcus rubneri. The sequence continues at coordinate 775,836 of NZ_SRRP01000001.1, forward strand.
AATACAACAACACCACTTCCCATATCAGCTGTATGGACAAAGACATGCTGGTAAATATCTTCATAAGAATCTAGTGAGAAGACAGGAAGAGTTTTCTTGAGCTTGATTAATCGACGAACATAGTCAATGGTATCTTTGTGCACAGAAACCAGATTCCAATCAACTTGGTTGACCGCATCTGGAGCATTAAAAGAGTTCATAGCCCTTTCTCTATCTTGGGCTGTTACCTCTCCATCTTCTCCTGTTGCAACCAACTTGGTACGCAGGAACTCTTGGCCGACCTGCATAAAGCACATGCCTTGGAAGAGGAGGTTCATAGCTGTCGCCACTTCTATCTGTTTCTTAATTTGTTCTTTGGAATCAGTTGGATGGACATAAGAAAGCAAATCGTGTAGGTTGTAATTATCATGGGCCTCAACATAGTTGAGAACTTGGCTAGGTGTTAAGAAGGATCCCAACTCAGCGCTGCCTAAAACAGAACGTGCGATAATATCTTCCGTTGACTTCCGACTAACATAGCCTCGTTTGATGGATCCGAAGACCTCTGCTCCCTTAATAGCATCACGAGCACTATCATTAAAGAAACCAATTTCAGCTAATTGATAGGCATTGTCTTTCTTGGCCTTATCTTTTGGTGCTAAGCCGGTCCCCATGTCCCAACCTTCTCCGTATAGGAGAATGCGTGGGTCTATAGCATCCATAGCTTCACGAATTTCATTCATGGTATCCACATCATGAATCCCCATCAAGTCAAAGCGGAAACCATCAATCTTGTATTCCGTTACCCAATGAGTCAGTGAATCAATCATGAACTTACGGTACATTTCATGTTCACTAGCAGTTTCGTTACCAACACCTGTTCCATTCTGGAAGGAACCATTAGGATTCATCCGGTAATAGTAATCCGGCACAGTAGTTTGAAAAGCTCCATCCTCCGTCGAATAAATGTGATTATAAACGACATCCATGACAACCGAAATTCCAGCTTCATGGTAGGCGTGAATCAATTCTTTCAGTTCCCGCATGGTGGTCTTAGGATCTTCTGGCTTGGTTGAATAGCAAGTCTCAGGTGCAGAATAATTCTGTACATCATAACCCCAGTTATAGAGAACATTCCCCTCTTCATCATAGCTCTTATAGCGGTCACTAACTGGTTGCAGTTGAACCACATTGACCCCTAATTCCTTAATGTAATCAAAAGCAGTGGCATCACCCTGAGCATTCTTAGTTCCTGTTTGGTGAGCTCCTCGATAAGTCCCTCGATAGGCTTGATCGACACCAGAACTTGGAGAGATAGTCAAATCTCGTACATGCATCTCATAGATGACTGCCTGACAAGGATTTTCTAGGCGCCAGTCTGCACGCTCATAGGCTTCTGATTGAAATGGGGCAAAGACACGATCACGATTGGAAAGAATAGCGGATTTTTTGCCATTTTCACTAGTGGCAATCGTATAGGGGTCACGCGCAATTTCTGTATGGTAGTCAAAATAGACCTTATACTGATAGGATAGTCCACTAAGATTACCTAAGATATCCGCATACCAGACCCCACAATTATTCCTCATATGGTCACTGGTTTCCCTCTGTCCATGAACCATTGGGACAACCTTCCAAACTTGGCTATCATTCGCTACGGAGTCATAAATCAGGAGGTCAACCTTATTAGCTGTTGGAGCCCATAATTTGAAGCGGTATTCATTCTCCTCTTCACGGTAGCCCAACCATCCTTGGTAGGCCCATTGAGCATCGAACTCTTCATGATGAGTGGCCATATCAAAAGCATGTGGCTTACGTCTACTATACTCATGACTGGTCATCGCTGCCTGCAAGGAATAATACACCGTATCATCCCCTTGGATCAACCAAACTTCTCTGACACGCCCTTCAGGCAGTAATTCGATTTGGTATTCATCCGATTGACTCACCCAATTGCCTTCTTTGAAGATGACATGCCCAGATTGCAGTGGTTTTTCACTACGATAGACAAGCTTCCCTTCAACTCCAAAATAATCTAGTTTCGAGAAAGAGACTTCCTCTCCCCAGACCCCTTCATGCCATTTCCACATATCCCGTGAGAAATAATCTCCGACCGGATGATGGTAATGAACTTTCACTTGATACTGATGCATCTTTCTATTTTCCTATTTCTCATTTCCGTTTGAAAGAAGAACGAGGCTTTGCCCACTCTCCGCAATTTTGATCTATTGTTCTTCTGCTTGATAAACTGCATGAACCAATGCATTGTCATTTATTTCATCGATGTTGGCAAAAAACTCTAGGTGATTGTGGAAGACTTCTAGCTCCACTGGCGTATCACCCCCATATTCTCCATCCAAGTTGATTTTCAACTCTTCTTTATTGTCCAAAACTTCAATTTTCAATTTGGAGGTTTTCAGGTATTCAACATTGGAATCATTGACATGTTTGCCACCATTTACAGCTTGCATTATGAGGGATAGCATATCAAATAGTTTAGCAGTCTTGACCATAATCAATGTAAAATTACCATCATCCAGCTTAGCATCTGGTGCCACACTTTCAAACCCTCCAATAGAATTCGTTAAAGCTACGAAAACGAGGGATACTGGCCCAAGATACACTCCATTGTCATGTTCAATCCGAACTTTACGAGTCTTATTTTTAGGAAGCTTCTTTACAGCCTCTGCTACATAGGCAAAATAGCCATAACGGGATTTGACATCACTTGGCACACTAAAGGTTAATTCTGACAAAGTCCCAGCTGCAGCAATATTAATAAAGTATTTGATTCCAAATGCACGACCAATATCCATTTTAATCGTTTGGTTCTTCTCTATAATGCGAGCCGCTGCAACAGGATCTCCCATAGGAATCTTCAGAGCTCGAGCATAATCATTGGTGGTTCCGGTTGGAATAAAAGCCATTTTAGGCCGGTGATCTAGACCAGCAACCCCATTAACGACTTCATTGATAGTCCCATCTCCACCCGCCGCAATAATTAAATCAAAGCCTGCTTTGGCTGCCCGTTCAGCTTCCCGTTGAGCTGACAAAGGCTCAGGAGTCGTCTGGTAGGCACTAGTTTCATAGCCCACATCTTCTAAAACATCCAATACTTCTGCGATGTTCTTCTTGATGATTTCCTGACCAGAGGTAGGATTATAAATTACGCGTGCTTTTTTAATTCTATCTTCCATACATGCCTCTATAAACTTTCAAGCCAGGCCTCATCCTGTACCTCGATGGACAATTCCTGAGCTTTGCTTAATTTGCTTCCCGCATCACTACCTGCGACGACTAAATCTGTCTTCTTGGATACGGATCCTGTTACTTTAGCCCCTAAGGCTTCAAGTTTTGCTTTAGCTTCTGAACGCGTTAACCGTTCGAGTTTTCCAGTTAGGACAACTGTCTTTCCAGCTAGTGGGGCATCCGCTGCAGCTTTTTGACCAAGGTAGTCTAAGTTTACGCCAGCTACCTTAAGTTCATCTAAAAGAATTTGTGTGCCCTCTAGGGCAAAATAACGCTTGAGACTTTCTGCAATCACCATTCCTAGACTATCGATGGCTGCAATCTTCTCACTGTCCGCCTCTGCTATAGCTGGGATAGAATGAAATTCTTGAAGTAAAAGTTGACTGGCCTTACTTCCTACATGACGAATTCCCAAACCAAATAATAGTTTTTCAGCAGAATTAGACTTAGAAGCTTGAATAGCATCTACCAATTTCTGAGCAGATTTTTCTTTAAAGCCCTCTAATTGTAAGAGGTCTTCCTTAGTAAGACGATAAATGCCTGCTACATCCTGAACCAGTTCCTTAGCAAAAAGTTTTTCTACCACTGCTGGTCCCAAGCCTGTGATATTCATGGCATCCCGACTAGCAAAGTGGGCCAAACCTTCCTTGATTTGAGCTGGACAGAGAGGATTGATACAGCGCAAGGCCACTTCATCTTCAAAATGGAGGAGTTCACTCTGACAGCTTGGACAGTGGCTTGGAATCGCTAATTTTTCGTCTGAAACCCGCTTATCCATAACAACCCGCAAAACAGCAGGGATAATATCTCCGGCCTTATAGACAATAACCGTATCATCTTTTCGAATATCTTTTTCTGCGATATAATCTACATTATGGAGGGTCGCCCGACTAACTGTCGTCCCTGCTAATTGAACCGGAGTCAAATTAGCTGTTGGAGTCACCACACCTGTCCGACCAACCGTCCAGTCCACTGATAAAAGCTGGGCCTCTTTTTCCTCTGCAGGAAACTTATAAGCCACTGCCCATTTAGGTGCTTTCACGGTAAAACCAAGTTCTTCTTGAAGTGCCAGGTCATTGACCTTAATGACTACACCATCGATATCGTAAGCAAGCTGATCTCGAGTATCTGCAACCTCTTGAATAAAATCCCAAACCTCTTCGATACTATTAGCGATTTTGCGATTTGGATTAACTACAAAGCCCAAACCACTAAGTTTTTCCAAAACAGCTTCCTGACTGGTACAATCTGTCGGGCTAGCTTCATTATAGAGGAAGGTAGCAAGCTTGCGCTCCGCAACAATCTTAGTATCTAACTGTCTTAAGGTACCTGCTGCAGCATTTCGAGGATTGGCAAACTCTGCCTCCCCATTCTCTTGTCGAATCAAATTCACAGCATCAAAAGATGCACGTGGCATATAACACTCTCCACGCACTGTCAGACTAACTGGCTCCGGCAGGACTAAAGGAATATCTCGAACCCGCTTGAGATTCTCTGTGATGTTTTCTCCGACGCTTCCGTCCCCACGTGTAGCTCCAGTCTGTAAAACGCCATCCACATAGGTTAGTGAAATCGACAGACCATCTATTTTTAATTCACACACATAGGTGACTGCTGGAAATTCTTTGCGAACCCGTTGATCAAAACTAACCAATTCCTCGTAGGAGAATGCATCCTGCAAACTATAAAGTGGATACTCATGCTGGTATTTTTCAAATCCTGTTAGAATCGTCCCTCCCACCCGATGTGTTGGGCTATTTTTTTGGATCAATTCTGGGTAGGCTTCTTCTAATTCCACTAGTTCACGGTATAGACGATCATACTCTTGATCAGATACTGATGGGGCATCCTTTGTATAATATTCTTCCGCATATTGGTTGAGTAAATTTACTAACTCTTTTATTCTGGCTTCCATGCTTCTATTTTACCATAAAAAGCCTATACTGTGGGCTTTCTGATTATTTCCTGCTAGAAAAAATAGCATTTTTTTGCTTCTCGTCCAAAAACCTTCTTCAATGACCAAAAAAAGCCTGAAGCAATGCTTCAGACTCGTACTTTATTGAGTTAAATCAATTTGATTTGAAATACGTTTGATCAGAATCGCTCCTACAATAAGGGAAGCAAACTCTCCTATACCGGTGGTTAACCAATTTAAGAAGAACGGAGTACCATTAAGGATATGCAATTCTAAAGCAATCGTGAACATAGAAAGGGCAAAGAAAATAGAGAAATAGAAATGATCCTTGCGAATCCATCCATTAAAAAGCTCTTCCTTTTCAAATCGTTTAAATAGATAAACCCCAAGTGTGACGAAGACCAAGGTAGATCCACCACCAACAACCACATCGATTATCCCAAAACTTAAGAAGTTCGAGATCATACATCCAATTGTCAATGAAAGGATATATTTCCGATTGTAGAAAGCCATAAAATTGAGCATTTCAGAGACACGAAATTGGATCTCATTACTCCCAATAGCATTCAAGGGTGGCGTAATGGTCAAAACAACATAGAGGGCTGCGACAAGGGCAATCTGGGCCATGTCACGAACAGAATAGTTTTTCATCATTTTCTCCTTTAGCGGTTTTCCCGCGTGTAATATGCTTGGTGAAAGAAGCTAAGCACCAAGGGTTGCTCCTATCTCTCTCAGCCTTGGAAAAGAGATAAGTAAATCAACCTTTCAAGTATAGCATAAAAAATAGAATTATGATAGACTAAATGGTATGAAAAGCTATATAAAAATTTTTTTTGATAATGAAGTCTTGGCCTACCTCTTTTTTGGTGTGGCGACCACTCTGGTTGCTGTCTCTACTCGGCTCCTAGTTTTTCACTGGACTGACCAAGAACAGCTAGCTACCATCATTGGAAATATTGCTGGGATTATCTTTGCCTTTGTCACCAATGACACCATCGTTTTTAAGCAAGAGAGAAAGGGCTGGTTCAAAAGACTGATCGCTTTTGGAATTGCCCGTCTTGGAACTCTTCTACTTGATGTCCTTTTAACCTTCCTTTTTGTCACTCAGTATCCTCAGATTATTGGTCAGTTTGTAAACATGAATCGTTCTGCTATTAACGGTATTGAAACCATCTTTGCCCAAGTTTTGATTATTGTGCTCAATTATATTTTTAGTAAAGTCTTCGTCTTCCGAAACAAGAAATAAAAATCTCTACATTTATAAAAATCGTCAGAAACACACTGTTCCTGACGATTTTTTTATACATCTAGGCTCGTTTGTTGAGCTGTTAGTTGGTAAATTTTTCCCTCTATTCCAAAATAGTCCTTTACCAAAACTTTTAATTCTTCCATCGCTTCTTTGGCACGTTCTGCTTGTTCTTCAGTCACTGCTTCCATCACAAGAATAGCCCTATTAGTTTCTTCTGTCAGCATGGTCCTTTGAGCTTCCCTCCAATTCAAACAACGGCAAACAGCCCCTTCTTGGTCATAATAGATGATCTCTTCCGGCAAAGCTGGAGCATCTTCCTCAGCTCCTAATGGGAAGAATGGCTCTCCACCCTTGGCTTTCCCTAAAGATAAGCCTCCAGCTAATTTTTCCATATCCTCACCACCACATGGGATAGCATAGGCAAGAGATACACTATTATACAGATCCACTAACGGATTGATGGGATAAAACTCCCGTCCTTGCGAAACACGTTTCAATAAAGCTTCAATGGAAGAACGGGCTCCCTTTTTGGTCTTAAATTTTGTAAATGCCTGACGCCATTCCTGAACAACAGGGCTGGCAGTGAATTGTTCATCATCAATGAAGATTTTTGATCGTGCGACTCCCTTGTCGAGCAGATCCTTAAAATAAGGATCCTTGCTCTCATCGACATGATTGTCAATACCTTCTACTGTCATCACTACTACTTGTGCTTGGGGAAATAAGTCCCAAAACTCTTGATCTACTGTAAATTTCATTTCTTTTCCTCACTATAGTTTCTTTTTTGACCTTTTTTCACCAATCCCCAATCAGCTGCAACATTCATCCTTACCTTAGCTAACCACTTTTCTAATTGTATAGCTTCTTCTTTAGAAAAACCTTCTAAAGCTATTTTCTCTGAATACTGATGCTCTGCAAGAATAAAAGGATAAACTGCTTTCCCCTTCTCCGTAAGAAACCACTGTTTGGACTTTTGATTAGTATTATCTTTTAGATCCTCTATTAATCCTTTATCGGCTAATTTTTTGACAGACCGGGCTACTGTGGAACGATCTACCTTTAGCCGATCTGATAATTCCTCTTGAATAATCCCTGGTTCTTCTCCAATACGAACCAGATAGAGATACTGACCTCTAGCAAGTTCCAAATCACGAAATTCAATATTGGCTATAGAATCCAGGGCACGTGCAATAATACCAATCTCCCGTAGGATTGTCATAGTTTTCCTCCTTTCATCGTAAAAATAGTCTAACACATTTTTATTGCAAATGCAACAAAAGAAATGTTTTAAAAAAAGCCAGGAACACCTGACTTTTACAATCAATTCTAATCTTATTCAGCCTTCTCAGGCTTTTTTCCTATTTTCTTAAGACGAAAACGACGTTTAAAAGAGGATTTCTTCTGATGGAAAGCCACGCGACTCGATTGATATTTAGCCACCACATCACCATCACGTGTTTCAAATTTCGCTTCAATAGCATATTGCACACTAGCATTTAAAATGCAACCGATAATCAGCACCTTGGCAACTAAAATAAACCAAAACATAATTACCGCTAAGAGGACTGAACCGAAGAAACGGGCATCCAAGAAATTAGTAATATAACGATCAACATACTTCCAGAAGATATTGAGGGTTACATAGAGAATCACCGTTACAAAGATAGCCCCAGGGAAGACATAGCGAAACTTAGGAATTTTGATATTAGGTAATGTGTAATAGAGCATGAGTAGGGTAAGAAAAAGAAGCAGATAAACTGATGGCCCCGTAATCGTTAAGAGACGGATATAAAGGCTTTCATCAAACTCGAAAAATTGGTAGACTGAACGAATAATCATGCGACCAAACATCGTCAAAAGTAAAGAGAGACCAAATAAACCTTGTAAGGCAAAACTAATCAGGACACTAAAAATTCTGGACCAGATAATCCCCCTTTCCTTCTCCACTCCATAACTCTTATTAAAGGCCCTTTGCAAGTAGGCAATGCATTGAGAGGAGACCCATAATGCAGAAATGATAGAGAAGCTAAGCAAGCCAGTAGAAGGTTTCGTCAAAACACTAGAAATCACTTGTAGGACGATTCGATACATAGAAGCCGGTAAGACTTCTCGCAGGGTTAATAAAATCTGTGTCGGACGAATTTTAAAATAGGGAAGGATATTGGCTGCAATCAGCAATAAGGGGAGAATAGAAATCAATAAATAATAGGCTACTGCTATACTTGTGATATCCGATTCTGAAGCCATATAAAAGCGCATAAATCCCTTAATAAACGGTCGCTCGAGCAACCATTTTATAAACTTTTTCATAGGATCCCCTTCCAACTCAAGATCAAAAAAGAGCAAAGAGCGAAACCGGATCTTTGACTTCAGCTCCATTCTTTCCTCTACAATTTCTTAATAAGTTCCTTCTTCACCTTGACTGGTTAAAATGACCGGACCATCATTGGTGATGACAAACTGATGTTCGTACTGACAAGATAGTCCACCATCTAATGTCTTGTGGGCCCAACCTGTCTTCATATCGGTATCAATTTCCCATGTACCCGTATTAATCATCGGTTCAATGGTCAAGACCATGCCCTCACGCAAACGCAAACCACGTCCCGCCCGTCCATAGTGGGGAACCATTGGTTCTTCATGCATGGTTGGACCAACTCCATGACCTACTAAGTCACGGACAACACCATAACCTTTGCTTTCAGCATATTCCTGAATAGCCGCACCGATATCTCCAATGCGATTTCCTACAACTGCTTGCTCAATCCCCTTGTAGAGACACTCCTTGGTTACATCCATAAGGTCTTTTACTTCTTGAGAAACAGTTCCAACCGCATATGCCCAACAGGAATCTGCCAAACCACCAGAGTAGTTCTCGGTATACTTTTTCATTTGTGCCACATTATCAAAATTCAACTTTGATACGTCGACGACTGACTTGTCTAATGGCTCTGATAAGACCGTATCCACCTTCAAGAGGTCACCATCTTTCAAAATGTAATGGCGAGGAAAGGCGTGAGCTACTTCATCATTGATGCCACAACAAGTCGCATATGGATAATCCATCACGCTGCCTTCTACCCCAATTTGAAGTGGTAATACATTGGCTTCCTTACAACGACGGCGGACATATTCTTCGACTTCCCAAAGGTCTAGACCTGGCTTAATTAAATCACGTAAACCGATATGGATACTAGCAAGAAAGTCTCCTGCACGATCCATAGCTTCAATTTCACGTTGTGATTTCAATGTTATCATGATGTTTGTAATTCCAATCTAATTTATTTTCAAAGTAACTGTCGCCTTAGAGACCAACTGCAAATTCAAGTAAAGGTCAAAATCAATAATAGCTGACCGTCTCGTCTGGCGAACAATTCGAGTTTCGATTCGTAGGGTATCATCCACCTGAACAGCTTGTAGATAATAAACCAAGAGTTGTTCAATAATCAAGTTCTTTCCTGTATTCATCATTAGCTGTCGAGTGATAGTTGTCAACACTTCTGTCAGTACACCATTCGAGAGAACCCCACTTTTTTCAAGCATACTAGGTTCAACTGTTAGCTCAAAGTGATTGGCTTGATGGACTACCTTTTGGCTGATTTGCTCACTAAAAGTTGGTAAGCCAGACAATTGTTCCTTGCTCATCCGGTCCATAACAGCCCGACGGGTAATAACTCCGAGCAAGGTCTGATTGCCTCGAATAACAGGAATCATCTCAAAATCTTCTGCAATCATCCGCTGACTGACATTAGCAATACTTGAGGATAGATTCGTTGTAAAGACAGTTCGTGACATGACCTTGTCAAGTGTGGTCTGTGGTGCCTTATCTCCTGCATCCCGCATGGTCACCACTCCAACTACCATCTGGTGTTGGTTGACGACAGGGAAGCGACTAAAACGGCTCTTGCGTACCAAGTCTAGATAATCACGAACTGTATCTGTTTCCCGCAAAAAACCATATTCGTGCATTGGGGAATAGACTTGTTCTACTGTTAAAATATCTGTCTTGATTTGCATATTGGCTAGGGCCCGGTTGATCATGGTCGCAACGGTATAGGTATCATGGCTAGTTCGTAAAATCGGAATTTGCCCCTTACTCCCCATCTCCAGAATAGAGGAATCAACCTCAAAACCACCCGTTACCAAAACAGCATTATCATGCTCCAGAGCTAAGCGTTGAATATTGGTCCGATCCCCAACAATCAAGAGCCCTCCCTCTGATACATAGTCGAGAATGTGTTCTTCTGTCATAGCTCCGATATAGAATTTGTTGAATTCTCGCTCCAACCCTTCTTGACCTGCTAAAACTTCAGAATTGGTAATCTCAACAATTTCACGGAAGGTCAGATGCTCTATGACAGCTTTTTTAGACTTAACGCGTACCGTACCACTTCGCGGTCTAGTTTCGACAATTCCACGATTCTCTGCTTCCTTGATCGCTCGATAAGCGGTTCCATCACTAACTTGCAAATAATTAGAAATGCTTCGAACACTCACGCGCTTTCCAACTGGAAGCTTCTCTAAATAGTCCAAAATAGCTTGATGTTTACTCATTCCATTCTCCTCTATCGATGCAAAATTCATAATAATCTCGCATCTTTCGGGTATAGCGGTCGCTTCCTTTAAACTGTCTCTTTAGCGAATAACCTGCATGTAAGGCTACTTTCTGACTAGCCACATTCTCCACGTGGGTGATGATTCGAACTTGCTTGAGTTGAAACTCTTGAAAGGCCAAAAAGGTAATCTCTTTGACAGCCTCTGTCATTAAACCCTTCCCCCAAAAATCCTTATGTAAAAAGTAGCCAAGTTCAGCTTCTCTTTTGATCTCATCTAACTTTTCAAACTTGATTGAACCTATCATTTGCTCAGATTGCTTGTCGCAGATAGCCCAAATTCCCAAGGGATTCCTTAAAAAGTAATTGGCTAAGACATACCGACATTCTTCAAGAGAGGCTTGTGCTGGAAAAATAAAGGAAAGATTCTCGGGATTGGAAGAAATTTTATAAAAATCTGCTGCATCACTGAATAGAAAGGGCCTCAAGAAGAGGCGCTCTGTTTCAAAAAATGAGAAGGCAGCTAGTTTCGTCCAAATATTCATCAATTTCTTTCTTTATACTTCTTCCACAAGAGCGATGTCTGCTCCTAATTGTTGCAATTTCTCAATAATGTGAGAATAGCCACGTAGGATAAACTCAATATTGGTAATCTCAGTTTGTCCTTCGGCCATCAATCCCGCAATCACAAGAGCAGCTCCTGCCCGTAAATCCGTTGCTTTGACAGGTGCACCAGTCAACTTATTTGGTCCATGATAGACGATACGGTCTCCAACAGTTTCAATGGTTGCTCCCATGCGCATCAATTCAGCCACATGGTTGACCCGTTTTTGATAAATGGTATCTATAATGGTCCCTTTTCCATTTGCAGTTAAAAGCAAAGGAGTCAATGGTTGTTGCAAATCCGTGGCAAATCCAGGATACGGAGAGGTTTTTATGTGAACAGCTCTCAGTGCTTCTTGTTTTTCGACAAAAATGCTATCTTCAGAGATGATCATCCGAACCCCCATCTCCTCTAGTTTTGCAATAAAGCTTTCTAAGTGTTCATAAAGGACATTATTAATTTGGATTCCTTGTCCAATAGCAGCTGCCATGGCGATATAGGTCCCTGCTTCAATCCGGTCAGGAATCACTTGGTGACGAGTCCCATGTAGGTAATCAACCCCTTCAATGGTGATTATGTCTGTACCGGCACCACGGATATGAGCCCCCATATTGTTCAAAAGGGTCACGACGTCAATAATTTCAGGTTCACGGGCCGCATTTTCAATAACCGTACGCCCCTTTGCCTTCACCGCAGCGAGAATTGTATTAATGGTCGCACCAACACTGACGGTATCCATATAGATCCCAGTGCCGTGTAATTGCTCACCATTGGTAGATAAGTTCATGCTGGTACCATCCATGGTCATCTGGGCCCCCATCGCCTCAAAAGCTTTAAGGTGGAGATCAATTGGACGAGGACCTAAATCACATCCTCCAGGAAGACCAACTGTCGCACGACCATACCGCCCTAATAGACTACCATAGAAATAATAAGAGGCCCGAAGACTATTGATCTTTCCAAACGGCATTGGCATATCTTTAACACCACGCGGATCAATGACCAAGGTTTCTCCATCTCGCTCCACAGTCGCACCCATCAGGGTCATGATTTCAATCAAACTAGCAACATCCGAGATATCTGGAACCCCATCAAGGGTCACGATTTCATCTGATAAAATCGTCGCCGGAATGAGGGCCACGACACTATTTTTTGCACCACTAATGGTCACCTCTCCTTTTAGGGGGCGACCTCCATTAATAATAATTTTTTTCATATTAATCAGTATTAGCTCTTTCAATCATTCGGTAAAAATACCGTATCTATTATATCACAGATTGGCTTTTTTTTCTATTCGTTCGTGCCTATCCATATGACATTTTGATAACAAAATCTCTACAATTTATAATTTTCTATACAATTATTTCAGTGGACAGCACCTAGCCTTGACAGCTTTACCAGATTCCAGTATTGAAGGAGTCGTTCTAATCCTCCCTCTTTCATTAAAAAGAAAAGAAGTGTAACAGATAAGGATTATTTTTCACCTTCTGTTACACTCCATTTATTTTAATGGTTTACTTGCTTACCCAGTTCATATTTACTACCTTTTAGAGCTCGGGTCAAGGCCCATTTCCAAGGTTTCCCTTCAATGGTTACTTGATTCTTTTCTAAATCGACACTTACTTCTTCTACGCCTTTTACAGAAGATAGTTTTTCAGTGACAGCATTGGCACAACCTTGGCATTTCATTCCTGTAATTTCATATGTTTTTGACATGATTCTTTCCTTTCTTTTGCATGAGGAGATGATTTTTCTCCTAGTTTTTACAATTTTTTTCTCTTTAATCTTAGAGCATTCAGTACAACCGATACTGAACTAAAACTCATAGCTAGACCTGCTAGCATCGGGTTTAAGAGCGGGCCCCCAAAGAGATAGAGAAGGCCCATCGCCACCGGAATAGCTAAAACATTGTAGATAAAGGCCCAGAACAAGTTTTCTTTGATGGTCTTAATCGTATAGCGACTGATTTCCAAAGCCCGGACAACATCCATCAATTGCGGTTTCATGACGACGATATCCGCACTTTCCATGGCAATATCTGTCCCAGAACCCATCGCAATCCCGATATCAGCAGTTGCAAGAGCCGGTGCATCATTGATTCCATCTCCCACCATGATCACAGACTTGCCTTCTGCTTGCAACTCTTGGATCACCCGTGATTTTTCTTGAGGAAGGACTTGACTGATGACCTGCTGGATTCCAGCCTTCTTAGCAATAGCTTGAGCAGTCCGTTCATTATCCCCAGTCAGCATGATGACCTTCTTGCCCATTTTTTCTAGACTAGCAACCATTTCTGAACTATCTTCCTTGATGCGGTCTGCTACGCCAAATAGAGCCATGAGTTTTCCATCTTCAGCTAAGAAAATCGGGGTTTGTCCATCCTGGGTCAAGACTTCCAAGTCAGCCTTGGCAAGATGAATATCGACCCCTTCCTCTTCCATGAGCGCTTGATTCCCAGCCAGATAAACCTTCCCAGCATAGCTAGCTGTAAGGCCTCTTCCTGTTAGACTAGAGAAGTTTTCCATCTCTAAGATGTCTATATGCGCTTCCTTGGCAGCATCCAGAATGGCTTGTCCTAGTGGATGCTCGGACTTAGCTTCCAGAGAGGCTAGTATTTGTAAGGCATTCCCAGCTTGTCCATAAGTATAAGAAGAAGACAACTGAGGCTTTCCTTGAGTGATGGTCCCCGTTTTATCGAAGACCAAGACTTGTGCTTGATGAGCTAACTCAAGGACATCCCCTCTCTTGTAGAGGATCCCATGTTCTGCCCCTAATCCTGTGCCTACCATAATGGCTGTCGGAGTAGCCAAGCCTAGGGCACATGGACAGGCAATGACCAAGACACTGATCGTTACCGTCATAGCAAAGGTGAAGGTTTCACCCATGATAAAATACCAAAAGAGACCAGATAAGAGGGCAATCCCCATAACTACAGGGACAAAAACTCCTGCCACTTGATCAGCAATCTTAGCGATTGGCGCTTTGGTTTGTTGGGCATCTTCCACCAGCTGAATGATTTGTGCTAGCAAGGTATCCCGACCAACTTTTTCAGCCTGATAGATCAAACTTCCTTGACCATTGATGGAACCAGCGTAAACTGGACTCCCTTCAGTTTTTTGGATTGGGATTGATTCACCCGTCAGCATACTTTCATCAATGGCTGATTGTCCGGAAACCACTTGACCATCAACGGCTATTTTTTCACCTGGCTTGACCAGGATCTGATCTCCAATGACCAAGTCTTCTACAGGCAATTTTACTTCTTTTCCATCACGTAAGACCGTCGCATCCTTGGCAGCCAGATGCATGAGCTTTTTGATGGCTTGAGAAGTACGTCCTTTGGACAGGGTTTCAAAATATTTACCTAGAGTAATCAGGGTCAGAATCACGGCTACAGACTCAAAATAAAGCTGGTGTACGTGATGGTGGTGACCAAGCAAAATGTGATAAGTCCCATAAAGACTATAAAGAAAGGCTGCACTAGTCGCCAAAGCCACCAAAGCATCCATATTAGGATGGCCTTTTAAAAGGGTCCGGAAGCCATTTCGATAAAAGGCTCGTCCGAAGATCATCACAGGAATGGTCAAGAACAAAAGAACAAGAGTATAAGCCACAGGTGCTCGATCAGGTGAAACAAATGCAGGTGCTGGTAGGCCAATCATGGGGCCCATCGCTAGATAAAAGAGTGGCAGGGTGAAGATGGAAGACCAAAAGAGCCGTTTTCGGATCAATTGTAGCTTGTCACCTTCTCTCTCTTCTTGGCTCTTAGCTGTATCTGGATTATATACTACTGCCTCATAACCGGCATCCGCTACCGCTTTTGAAATAGCTTCTGGACTTAATGGTTCCCCATTGTATTCCACTGTCATTTTTTCAGTGGTTAGGTTCACTGTCGCTTTTTCAACACCGTCCAGATGGTTGACAGCTTTCTCCACATTGATCACACAGGATGCACAAGTCATCCCATTGACGACAAAGGTTTCTTCTTTCATTTAATTCCCTCCACATGACTGACACAATGACATTGGCCTGGCTGGCAATCACATTGAACCTGCTCCACGCTCTCCTTAGAGGCGAGAATCTCTTGCAAGTCCTTGATCTGTTCTTTCGTCATTGGTGTTTGCTGGATCAATTTCCCCAATAAATGATGATGCTTGGTCAAGCAGATCTTACTTAATACTTCTTGAACAGCTGTTAAATTGGCCTCTTCTTCATTAAGGACAGCCTGATACAAATAGGTCCGACCTTCTCTCCGGCTCGTTAGATAGCCCTTATCTGCTAACCGTCCCAAGAGGGTTTTTACCGTTGAAGCTGACCAGTCTTGCTTGGTGGAGAGAATCTTGGTTATTTCTGTAGAAGTCGTTTCTCCCTTGGTCCAGAGAACTCTCATGACTTCCCATTCAGCACTTGAAATTTTCGCCATTGTTTTTCCTTTCTATCTCCTATCAAAGACAATATATTTACATTTGTAGTTTAATTATACACCTTATTTTTTTCTTGTCAATAGTTTTGTTTACATTTGTAGATTTATTTCATAAAAAAATCTAGAACGGTTGTTCTAGATTCTTTCTATCTAATCAATTAACTGCTTCTTTCAAGGCTTCTACCTTGTCTAAACGTTCCCATGGAAGATCAATATCTGTCCGTCCCATATGTCCATAAGCCGCTGTTTGACGGTAGATTGGACGTTTAAGGTCCAGCATTTGGATAATTCCTGCAGGACGAAGGTCAAAGATTTGACGCGCTGCTTTTTCAAGTTTACTTTCAGCGACTGTTCCTGTACCGAAAGTATCGATACGGACAGATACAGGTTGAGCTACCCCAATCGCGTAAGCCAATTGCACTTCTGCTTTCTTAGCAAGACCTGCTGCTACAATGTTTTTTGCAATGTAACGAGCTGCATAAGAAGCGGAACGGTCCACCTTAGTCGCGTCTTTACCAGAGAAGGCACCACCACCGTGACGTGAATATCCACCATAGGTATCCACGATGATTTTACGACCGGTCAAACCTGAGTCCCCTTGAGGACCTCCGATAACGAAACGACCTGTTGGATTAATGAAGAATTTAGTCTCATCATCCAGGTAAGAAGCTGGAATCACTTCCTTGATAACCTTGTTAATCACATCCTCATGAATTTGTTCATTGGTAACTTCTGGATCATGTTGGGTTGAAATAACAACTGTATCCACGCGCACTGGCTGGTCATTTTCATCATACTCAACCGTAACTTGGGATTTCGCATCTGGACGAAGGTAGTTAATTTCACCAGACTTACGGAGCTCTGCCAAGCGACGAACCAACTTGTGGCTGAGTGAGATTGGCAATGGCATGAGTTCTTCTGTCTCATCCACCGCAAAACCAAACATGAGACCTTGGTCTCCAGCTCCAATCAAGTCAAGTGGATCTTGATCCGTATTTCCACGGACTTCCAAGGCTTCATTAACCCCTTGGGCAATATCTGGAGATTGCTCCACCAAGGATGGGTGAACTCCTACCGTCTCCGCAGAAAAACCGTACTCTGTATTGGTATAGCCAATCTCTGCAATCGTATCACGTACCACACGGTTAATATCGACATAAGCTGTCGTTGAAATTTCACCGAAGACATGAACGGAACCAGTATAAACAGCTGTTTCAGCAGCCACGTGTGCCTCTGGATCCTGCTCTAAAATAGCATCCAAGATAGCATCTGAAATTTGGTCTGCAATCTTATCCGGATGCCCCTCAGATACAGATTCAGACGTGAATAATTTACGTTCTGACATAAAAAATGTCCCCCCTTAAAAAAATAGTGTTATAGAGTTACAAAGTACTGATAGAAAAACCATTAGCGATAAATTTCAATCACCTTATCGGGACCATATAACACTTCATTATACCATAATTTCCTATAGAGCTTCTTTCTTTCTAAAAAGAAAAAGATATAGTTTAAAACTATATCTTTTTAACTTGTGCTTTCTTCTTCACTCTCCCGAGAACCAATCCAGATAAGAATTACTAACAAAATAGATACAGGACTACGAGATACAAAAACGGAAAGCCCAAAAAATACCATCGCTGCGCTTAAAAATCCTGTTCTCCCCCGCTTCATTCCTAACCAAAGTAAAATTGTCGCAATAAGATAAAGGCCATGGAAAAGAAACGTAAAAGCTAGATATAGGATCGCATAGCTTCCTGCACTCATTAGGGCAAGAAAAAGAAAACTGAGGCTTAACACAGCTATAGCCAAGGATGTCCATAGCCAAGGGGAATTTAGCGAGAGCCCTTTTGGATCATTGTCCGAATCAGCTTGACATTCACTTTGCTCAGGACTTTCTTTTATCACTTCATCCCCTGTATCATCTGATTTCAATCGTTTAATTTCAGAAGTTTCACTGACTTCCTCCGATCCATTCTCAGCTAGTCCTTCTATCGCATATTGATCAAAAACACCATTAACACGACACACTTGGTAAATAGATAAAAGAAGATAAAATATTACTGTAGACGATAAATCATAAGGTTGCACCAAATAACCAATTGTTTTAACCGAACACAGTAGCAATAATATCGTCGAATATAATTTTAAGGATCTTAAATCCTCTTTTGTCATTAGGAGCAGAAAAAGTAAAACCACAGCAACATTAAAGGCAAAGGCAAGAAAATACTGGATGATTACATAAGAAGGAACTGCAAAATATAGACTATTAGTAGACAGTTCAAAAGTTGCTAATGCTAGGCCAAGAAAACAAGTCCCCGTTTGCCAACTACGTCTAGTCTTCCACGAAACCAAGAGCTGTTTCAGCTCCACCTTCCTTAGTAGCATGGAAGTCGACAGGAAACAAATACCAAATAAACTTGCTAGTATAATTGACTTGTTTGGACTAAGGTAAAACAATAGGAGAGAATGAATAAATTGACTAAATGATAAAATCGCAAGCCCTACCAATCCTTCAACATTTAGTTTTCTCTCCTGAATTTTCCATAAAAACCAGCAGATAAACCCATACTTCGGTATGTCAAATAGAAGAGAGAGCGGCTCTAAAGAACCCGATCCATTTTCACTACCTGCTATCCAAACAGTCGAAATATAAAGAAACACTACTAAATAAATTAGGCCCTGATACCATGTTTTTCTAGACATAAGTTTCCCTCCACGATCAAAGTAAAGTCTAAATTGATTTATTCACTCCCATTGTACCACATTTTGTAACCGCTTACTCTAAGTTTTCTTGCTATATAAAAAAGATAGGATTTCTCATCCCATCTTCTATCATCATTATTCATTTGGAAGCAATAAAGTTCCAATAAAAACCATCCCAGCTATTAAAAATGATATAAACTGATTAAAATGCCAATACGGATCATTTACCGCAATTACAGAAATAAAATAACAAATTGTCGCTACATATAGAGTTGTTTTATCCCCCTTGTTTTTCCCATTCCGTAGTAGAACGGTCGCAATAATAAAACAGACCATATGAAGCAATATGTTAAGTAGGTACAAAATTACCCATGGTCCTACTGCGATAGCACCACATAAAACAAAGCCAAGATAGCCGAGAGCTAGGTAAAATGTAAGAGTTAGAATTCCTGAAGTAGTGACATGCTTTTGTTGATCTTGCTCAACAATTGGTGGCTGAACATTCTCTTCAAGCACACTCTCTTTTCTTGGTTTGATTTATAATTTTGTTGATCTGTCATAACTTTCTCCTAAGGTTCTTACTTACTCTTTCAAAGAATAGCACTCAAAAATCGACAGGAAGAATTGATTTAATTATAGCTTTGATCAGCCCGAATACTTTTTATTGAGTAGAGTTATCCATCCCTATCTTTTCATTAATAGCTTTTCTCGTCTTTAACTAGGAGCGTTCCAATTAAAACCAGAATACCTAAAACTATCGGTGCAATTCGAAAAATTTCCCAGTCTGGATCAAAAGCCAAGATGATAGACAGCAGATAGAGTCCAATACTCGCATAGAGCAAGGTTTTGTTTCTTCTCTTCATCCCTAGTCGAAGTAAAAAGGCTCCAATCGCAAGACTTAATAAATTTGGACCAAGGAAAATCAAAACGACAAATCCCCAACCGATATCCGAAAGGGCAAATAAAGAGATAAACAATACAAGATAGATAGTGGATAGGTAAAAGGCGACTGAAAGCAAGCCAGAAGTGTAGCGAACTTCTTTTGACTCATTTTGAGTCATTTCCGAGTGTTGGATCTCGTCAAGTGACTTATCTATCTCATTTTTTCTTTCCAAATATTTATTTTGATGTGCCATTCTTTCATCCCTCTCTTTTACTCTTTTAAATACTCTTATTTAAGGAAGTTTCCAACACAGTCAAACCTTAACTATATTGATTTATTAAACAATCAACTATTTTTGATGTTTAACATCAGTTATAGGAGCAGACTGAATTTCTGAACAACCAATGCAAACTGTCATTTCATCTCCCATAGAGCTGGTAGAAAGTTGATGTTTTTACATCGGCAAATGATTAACCCCTGTTTTCTACACAACTAGCAGAAACTACTTAACTTAAAATATATAATTCTGTCTAGCTCTTAATCTCCTTCACTTCACCACCTGTCTCTCAGTACCTTTGGCCGTTTTTCCCAAAAGATAGCACCAAGTATGACAACAATAAATACTGAAAGGGATAGAAGTTGTAAAGGGAGTATCAAGCCAACTACAACAGATAGAACGTAGAATATACTTGATGTGCTCCAAAGTAGTCGAGAATCTATATTCAAAGCGTACTGGGATAAAGCAAATCCTATCGTGAATAAGATCAAATGAAGATGGGTTGCATAAAAGAATATGAATGCAACAGGGCCTGTTAGTAAAAGACCGATGATTCCCAAGCCATAATAAGTAAGACCTAGCCATTTGGGAAGAGCAAAAAGATACGAATAAAGAGACGATGCATTTTCTTTATTGGTTAAGACCCCGTTAACAGGCTGTCTAGAGTTCTCAAACGACTGATTGCTATTGTCGGCTTGCTCCAAAGTCACGTCCACTGTAGGCCTTTCTTGCCCAGCCTCTAACCCCTTTGTTACTACTCTTTCACTTCTGTCACTCGATTGGTTCCCAAATAACATAACAAGTGGAGCAATAAACAATTTTTCTCTGATTAGCGAGAAATAATTAGGATAGCCTAGCCGTTTTGGGTGAGAAAGCAAATAGGATAATAAGGACGAAGATTCCTTATTTCCGGAGCGCCCTTCATTTGAGCTTCTTTGACTTTTTAACCGCTCAGCTGTGCCTTCTTCATCTCCACTTGCACCCCCTTCTTTGTCAGTATAGGCGTTTGCCTGCATCCCAAACAGCTTCTGCAAACTTTCCTTCTGTCTATAAACTAAGTAAAGGGAAATGACAGAATGGTAAAAAGGGATTGGTGAAGTAGTTTTTAAAACAAGCAAGTTTAGTAAGACTGAGGGAACATAAAAAGAACAGTATAGACAAGTCACGATCACAAGAAATTTCTTATTCTTCATTATGAGAAAGCTAGTTAGCAAGGCTATTAGTAGAACTTCATCGTCCACAACTTCAAATAATCTCCAGTAAAAATCAGATTTTGAATGATCCAATATATTCCAGAAGCGTAAGAGAACAGGAATCCGATCTACCAATTGTAAGATACTGATCCCCAAGGAAACAAGAGGAAGCATTGGATACCAGGTATTTTCTTTTCTAATCGAAGAACATAATCGTAGCCAATCCACTTTCCCTATAAGAAACATAAGGATAGCAAAAGAGAGGATTTGAAAGCATACAACCATAAACCCGCTACCATAGATACCAATAGGCAGCGCCTCAGGCCAAAACATACTAAGGGTCAATAGAACACTATAAGGAAGGAAGCCTTCTATTCTTTCTTCATTTCTCATGACAAGAACCGTCAGACTCACTTGGAAGGCAAGCCACAGCAGTATCTGTGTCAAAGAAAAACCAATCACTGGATGGTTCTCCCCAATTCCAGTATATCCTGACAGCAACAAGAAACCTTGATACGCTACTCCAAGAATTTGAACAAGGAATAGGAGGCCATACCAAAACTTTCGTGACATCATATTCACCTTCCTCTCATTCACATCCTAAAATGGATAGGAAGAATTCCTTTAAAATAATTATAAATGGAATTAGTAGAAACTAAACCTTTTTTAACCAACTTTCCCACAAAGACAAAATCATCTAAATAAAATCAGCCTCTGCAATAGCTTCTTTGACCACTTCCAATGGGAGATGGACTAGTTCTACTTCTTTTTCACGGTAGAGGTACTCAGCATATTCATCGATACGGTATTGATGGATATAAACCACCCGCTTGCAACCAACTTGAAGCAACTGCTTGGTACAGTTGAGGCAAGGGAAATGGGTCACATAGGCTGTGAAACCTTTGGGAATCCCCCGTTCGGCTCCCTGTAAAATGGCATTGACTTCCGCATGGAGGGTTCGAACACAGTGCCCTTCCACCATGAGACAGTCATGATCCAAGCAATGTTCTGTACCAGAGACAGAGCCATTGTAGCCCGTCGCAACCACCTTATGATCCTTGACCAATACAGCACCTACCTTTGCCCGCTTACAGGTTGCTCGATTTGATATTAACAAAGCCTGTGCTGCAAAATACTCATCCCAGGCTAATCGCTTGTGTCCCACAGTCTTATCCTCCTTCATAAACCTTCTAATTTTTTTCATTATAGCACGAAATCAGCAAGAAAAAAAGATGACACTGTCACAGCCGATTCCATCATCCAAAAAAAGAGATCCATGTGGATCTCTTTATCAATTATTTACCAAGTTTTGCTTTAGCTGCGTCTGCAAGAGCCGTGAAAGCTGCTGCATCGTTAACAGCCAAGTCAGCAAGCATTTTACGGTTTACTTCGATCTCAGCCAATTTCAAACCATGCATCAATTGTGAGTATGAAAGACCGTTCATACGAGCTGCCGCATTGATACGTGTGATCCACAATTTGCGGAAGTCACGTTTCTTTTGACGACGGTCACGGTATGCATAGTAGTAAGAGTTCATTACTTGTTCTTTTGCAGTACGGAACAAGATGTGTTTAGCTCCATAGTAACCTTTAGCTAATTTAAGAATACGTTTACGACGTTTGCGTGATACAACGCCACCTTTAACACGTGCCATTTATATTTCCTCCAATATTTCCTAGAATTCTTTACTTACAAATACGCGATTATTTCAAGCGAGTAAGCATTGCTTTGATACGTTTGAAATCTCCTGAATGCACCATAGATGCTTTGCGAAGATGACGACGTTGTTTCTTAGTTTTTCCGTGGAAACGGTGAGAAGTGTAAGCACGGAAACGTTTAAGTCCACCAGAACCTGTACGTTTGAAACGTTTAGCTGATGCGCGGTGTGTTTTTTGTTTTGGCATGATATTTTCTCCTTTTTTTAACTTTCTGACAGATTATTTCTTGTCAGTTGCTGGCGCCAACTGCATGAACATTTGACGACCATCCATTTTAGCACGTTGTTCGATGATAGCAATATCTTGAGTTGCTTCAGCGAAGTCGGCTAAAACTTTTGCCCCAATCTCTTTATGGGTGATCATACGACCCTTAAAGCGAATGGAAACCTTCACTTTGTTCCCTTTTTCAAGGAACTTGCGAGCATTGCGAAGTTTTGTATCGAAATCACCCTTGTCAATAACTGGGCTCAAACGAACTTCTTTCACGGTCACAACGCTTTGTTTTTTGCGTTGTTCTTTTTGTTTCTTCTGGTACTCAAATTTGAACTTACCGTAGTCCATAATTTTCGCAACAGGAGGTTTAGCTTGAGGTTGAATGAGAACCAAGTCCACATTAGCGTCGTCTGCAAGTGCTTGCGCTTCACCAAGTGGTTTGATACCCAATTGTTCGCCCTCAAGACCGATTAAGCGAACTTCACGTACACGAATTTCATCATTGATGAATAAGTCTTGCTTTGCTATGGTTTTCACCTCTTTTTTTATTTTAGAGAAAAACAAGAGCGGACTTGCTAACGCAAACCCGCACTACATGATTATAGTTCATTTCTGAAACTTGATCCGTAGGGGCCAGACAACGTTAGTCGCAAGGCGAGAAGTTCTCACTTCTGCTTTTCTCAACTTTTATATGATATCAAGTTTATGATGGATTGTCAAGGATTTTTTTTGCTTTTTCTTCAATAAATGCAACCACTTGATCAATCCCGACACCAGTCGTATCAAAATGAATGGCATCTGCTGCTGGTTTCAATGGAGAAACCTCTCGGTGACTGTCTTTATAGTCCCGCTCAGCAATTTCTTTTTTCAATACTTCTAAATCTGTTTCAATGCCCTTGCTCAAATTTTCCTTATAGCGACGCTCTGCACGTTCTTCTACAGAAGCTACTAAGAAAATCTTCAACTCTGCATCTGGCAAGACAACCGTTCCAATATCGCGGCCATCCATCACGATTCCACCTTGAGCTGCAATCTGCTGTTGTTGCGCTACCAAGCGTTCACGAACAGGTGCCAAGGCAGATACCCAAGAGACATTATTGGTCACTTCATTGTCACGGATAGGATGTGTCACGTCGACATCAGCTACGAAGACTAATTGCTGGCCATCTTCAGACCGACCAAAGCTAACAGGATATTGGTTCAGTAGATCAACCAACTGGTCAACATCTGCTTCAGTCAAATCATGACGGAGAGCCAAATAAGTAGCTGCTCGGTACATGGCACCCGTATCCAGATAGGTGTAACCTAGCTCTTTAGCAATAATCTTAGCAACAGTTGACTTCCCGCTAGATGCAGGACCATCAATCGCGATTTGAATCTGTTTCATAGCTTATCCTTTATTTAATCTTGACGACATCTCCTGGGTTGGCATACCATGATCCAGTAGACATATGGGAAGGATTCAGTTTCTCCAACTCAGCAATTGAGATACCTGCACGAGCTGCGATAGCAGCTTCCCCTTCACCTTCTAAGACTGTAATGGTTCCTTCTTCTGGCTTATCATCACTTGAAGCTTCTGATTTTTGTGCTTCAGGAGCTGCGCTACTTGATGATACAACTGTGGTCTCTCCATTGTAGAAACCATTCATTTGTTTCTTCTTATCGCTTCCTCCTGTTGAAAGGAAAATCAAAAGACAAACCATCATCACTACAATCACAAAGAAAATAATGGCTAAAATTGTTAATAGGCGATCTGCCTTGATTCCATTTAATTTACTTGTCCGTTTCAATGTTTCTTCTCCATCATCATAAATCTCTTCTTCCCATGGTTCTTTTGCCATGACTTCCTCCTTGTGTTTTCCTCTAAAAATCATTACAATATAAGTATGAAAGTAACTCTAATACCAGAACGTTGTATCGCCTGCGGGCTCTGTCAAACCTATTCTGACCTCTTTGACTACCATGACAATGGCATTGTCAAATTTGCTTCTGCAGAAGACCTCTTAGAAAAAGAAATTATCCAAGATGCCTCTGTCCTAGAAGCTATCAAAAATTGTCCTACCCGAGCTCTGATCAAAGATTAAGAGCTTTTTTCATTGTCTGCATAATAGAGTTGGTAGTAATCTACGTGAATAAAATTATCCGTCAACTCAATCTCACCCTTGAAATGGTCATTTAAGGCCAGGGCATTAATAAAGTATTTCTTAGGCCACTTACGCATGCAGAAGGTACGACTTCTAGATCCATCATTAAAAATCAATCTGATGGAGTTCTTTGTAACCTCAACTTTATCAATACTGGAAATAGGCACTTTAATAGGTGTAAATGGGTTTGCAGTGATGATCCGTAAGATTCCATCATCGTATATGGTAAAGTAACGATGAACCCCTACAGCCATCATAGCCATAAAGAGGAAAAAGGAAAATAGTACCAGTGTTGGAATACTGGAACTCTCATACATAAGAGCCAGACCAATAAAGACTGGGATCACTGATAAAGACCAATAAGTAATCAACATTGATAGATCCGGCTGCCAATGGTAGCGGATTTTTCCAAAAATCTTGATCATATGCTTAACCCCCTCCTACTAGTTTAGCATAAATTTAGCAAAAATAGAACAGGAAAGCCTGTTCTATTTTAAATTATTTAAGTCATCAAATAACCTAAGACCGTTTCTATCAGATTCTTACATCAAAGCCCGTTTGACTTATCATTTTGCTACAGGAACTTTAAAGAAATCTTTCGTTAGATATCCCTTCCCACTGATAAGATCATATTCGACCATTTTTAAATCATCTGCAATTTCTAACGCTTCTCCCTCAAGGGCCTTTTTATCGACACTGGCCTTTTTCAAGACCTCAGTCAAGAGAGCATAGTAAGGAGATACCTTAGAATTGGTTTGTTCAAAGACCATAGCTGAGAAGTCACTCGAGTTAACCAAAGGGTAGTCCATTTTTGGAGCATCAAAATTGCTCCAAATAAAGTAGTCTGTCTGATACTGTCCCTCTGGATAATCCTTGAAGGCTGACTCTGGATACAAGCCTGGCAAATGGTCCCCATAAAAGACTACCGTAATTTTTTTATCAATTTTCGATAACTTTTCAAGGAAGGCTTGGGTAGCAGCATCAGTCTGATAAAGGAGGCGACTATAGAAAGTTAATTTAGAATTTTCCTCTGAAGTAAAGCCTTGTCCTTTGGCATCTAACGTTTCAGGATTTGCCTCCAGCCAAGGAGAATGATTCTGCATGGTCATTACTGAAAAGAATTGTCCCTTTTGAGGACTTAGATTCTCTATGACTAAATCGTAAGTCGACTCATCACTAGGACTAATGCCTTCATTTCTATACTTGACTCCCTTTGTATTAGTCGTGATGAAATCTTTAAAATCCAAGCGGGAATAGACAATATCCCTCGAATAATTAGATTTACCAGCTAAGTGAATCGCAATTTTATCCTCCGTTGCATAAACATTACTAATCGATGGCACATCGTGAATTTTAGGAAATACTTCCGTATACAAAACTGATACGGTCTGAGAAATGTTATAGAATGGTAAACCAGTCAAGGTCTGGAATTCCATATTAGCAGTTCCACCACCATAACCATCCGATTGCATCTGCCCACTCGTGTGGGTCTGCATAATATTTTCAATGTTTGGAATTGGATTCTGTGTCACTTCTACCGTTGAAATTTTTCTAGGATCAGAGAAGCTTTCACTCAATATATAAATCACCGTCTGATCACTCAAGTAACCGTTTCTCTCTTTATTGATGACCTCCGCCAATTTTCGGTACTTCTCTTGAATTTTTGCAAGTCGTTCCTTGGAATATCCTTCAGGCTTCTGAATCACTTCTGTGGTCAATTGATTCATCCAAACATAGGCAAGCCCTTTATAGCGAGCATTGGAGGTATTGCCTAACCAGTTGATGTCCTGGTAGTTATTCAAGGTAGTGATAATCGGAACATTTGATCTAATTTTCCCATTTTCTTTGTCTGAAAAGATAGACATTACATTTCGAAAAGAGAAAAACATGGTTATTATGAGAAGTACTTGGATCTTCCAAGAGGAAATGATTTTCCCCTTGAAAAAGAACTTCATCCCAAATACAGATAGAGCAACTATCGCTAGCAGACTCATGACAGTAAAAACTATTTGGGAGCTATCAACAAAACCAAGCAAAGTAGCTGGCTTACTTAACCAAGTTAAATCACTTGGTAGAACCGGCTCCCTTCTCATCCCAAATTTGATAAAGTTAGCAATGACAAAAAACACCGAAACTAGGAGAACCAAGCAAGAAGCAATCCAATACTGGTTGATACAAATATAGACAAAGAAAATCACGGCTGTCAGCACCAATATCTGGAATAAGATAGCATCCGGAATAGTGAAATGAATCCCAAGAAATGGCTCTGTTCGTCCCAAACTAAATTGAAGGAAATAATTTAAAACAATTGCCGTAGTTACACTAGAGAAAAATGCTAATGATAAACTGGATTTATTCTTTACAAAATCTCTTTGACCTTTTGTATAGAGAAAACCAAGGGCAGAGAGCAAAGGAAAGAGAAAAAATAAGAAATCATTCGTCAACCAAAATTGTTGAGCAGAATACTTTCCAATCTCCAAGGCTTTGTACAAAAAGTTATCCGTTCGGTATATTAACGTTGAAAAATTTTTATCCGTAACAATAAAGGTAATTAATAATTGAGAAAGGATAACATATTGATAATTTTCATTAATTTCATCCCTATGTCTTTTACGGTTGGACACCCGATCATAATGATACCTTAGCAAAACAAGTACCACGGTCAAGGCAAACAATATCCCTATTACCAGAAAAGAATTCGTTCGAAAGAATGGATTCTTCTGTAAATTCCACACCTTATATTTTGGATTATTGAGATAAAGGGTTATTTCCGTAAGATAAGATAGGGTATTGTAGATAAAATAACTAACGATTAATTTTAAAGGGAACCATTTTTTAAAGTTAAACTGGGACATAATGACCACTAACAATGCAAAACTAATTCCAAAAAGAATTCCCAAAAAATTCACATATTGAAGAACGGTTCCAGTCGCCTTATTATGAATCGCCAAATTATTTTGTGCTAGATAAAAATTAAAGAAGAAAAATAGCACAAATGTAGTTGCATAATAAAATTGTGTTCTTGTAATTTTACGTTTTAAGTTAGTCAAAAACGTAATCAAATCAAATTTCTTTTTTCTTTTCATTCCTTCGCTTTCATCATCATTCTTTTAATTATATACTTCACTGCTCTTGCAGGCCCTATTACAATATACTTCAAAGCACCTTTAATCCCTCCGATTTGATTAAAATCCACGAAGGTATGTGGCTGGAGATCTTCACGATTGTTCAACTGCTTATTGTCGATAAACGGTGTCAGGGAAATCGGATTTTGTGAGATTCTGAAATCAAATTTCTGATCCCAGGCAATATAGATCAATAAGCGCTCAATCGCATGCAAGATAGAATTTTGTGGCAAGGGTTCAGCAGGAACATCAGCTTCTGTTAGATTCAGAGCAAAGAGAGGAGACAAGGCTTCATATTTAAACCAGACGAAGGTACCGTAGCTCATAACAAAGGTATTGAGATTTTTAAAATTGATACTCTTGGTCGCTCCCATTCGTTGCCAGAGCTTATTCATCTCTGGTGAGATTAAGGCTTCATTCCAAGCAACGACAATTCTATTGTATCGGAAGAAAGTTGGAATATCTGCGATGGTCATTCCGACTTTTGGATTACCCTCCATATTAGCAAGGATTTGATCTGCCGGTTTCACCAACATGTCAATCAACTCTTTTCTCCAAGACTCGCCTGCCCAAAAATCTGCTTCTTTAGATTTTTTGGTATGAAAATGTCCTACATAATCATACTGTGACAATTGATCTTTTAATTTCAACATCGGTAAGACATCTCGACCAACATTACCAGTCACCAAAATGCTAGCCATCTGTCCACGATGAGATAAGATTTGCTCGATTTCCAGCTTCTTTTCCTCTAGATCAGTGGTCACCCATAGATCATAGGAGAAATGAAACTCCTGAAAGGCATCCAAAAATTCTTCCAAGAGGTCCACATAAAAGACATGGAGGTGAACTGCTACTTTTTTATCAAAAGTTCCATCTAGTTCTTGATCTTTCAAATACTTACGAGATAAGAGATACGGATAGTCCGGACGATCAATCATAGACATGTGGTTGAGAATTAAATCCAATGGATAGTCCGAAACCCGCTCCAATTCATCAAAAATGTAAGGCATGATCCCTTCATTGTTGGCAATGGTTTTGACTTTAATGAAAGGAACCTTATGATTGAGAATCGCTGTAGGATTGTAATAAGAAAAGTCTGGGTAGAGCATCCCCGTTGTGTCTTCTTGAATGGTATCAAACACTGTCTTATAGCGAAAACCTGCATCCAAGAAATTTGTTGTGACCTTGGTCTCGTAGTGATCAATCACATCTTGAACATTGGTGAAATCTTGAACACCCTGCCAAAATTCACGGAAGGTACTTGATTCTAGCACCTGCTTTTTAAAACTGAGATAATAACTCTGAATATGCTCGTTAAAATCCTTGTCTTTCCGGTAATTGGTCATACCCCAGAAATCAACCTCATCATCATTCTCAAATTTTTGATAGATTGGCTCTAAATCCCAAAGAGGGCCAAAGCAAGTATCATTCATGAGGGTAAGAGAATCAAAATGAGCCAGTTGATCAAAGCCTACTGTCTTCATTCCGTCCCGCCATGCAGCAAAGTCAAATCCAATATTTTGACGTTCTACAATATCATCCACTAAGTGACTTTGTGATAGCTCAACTTTGATGTCTTCAGGTAGTTTGCTATTTGAGATGAAGACCACTCGTGAATACAGGGGACGAATTTTTTCTAGTTGATAAAGGACATGTCCACTTATAAAATTAAACTTGTTAAAATGAACATATAAAAGTAAACGTTCCATCTTATTTCCTTATTCTTAAGAATTTCAAGATCTTTGTTGGGATGGTCCAACGTCTTGAAGTAATAACAGTTCTGTATGCTTCTTTCGCAGTTTCCAGCTCTGCTTCTAGTCTCTTCATGTTATTAATAGACTGCAACATTGAAGCTGCAAAAACTTTTCCGATATAATCAGATGCAGAAGGATCATCTACTGAGAGCATCTTGTAGCTTAAATAGTAGATTCCTTCTTCCTCAACATCATAGATCAGTTGTGGATCAGGCTCGCTGAAAAGATAATAGCCGTCAGAGACGACACCATTCGTATAAACTGGAGGAATTAGGTTCCCTCTTGCATCTCTCAACTCAACCTGGGAGTAGTAACTTGGCTGTTCCGAAAGATCCACTCGAATAACCGACGTTCCTTTCGGAATTTCGATAGTGAGACGATCTTCTTTTTGAAGCAGTTTAGTCATAGTGCGATCTTCCGAATAGGT
This sequence comes from Streptococcus rubneri, assembly GCF_004785935.1. GTDB lineage: Bacteria > Bacillota > Bacilli > Lactobacillales > Streptococcaceae > Streptococcus > Streptococcus rubneri. The sequence goes on from NZ_SRRP01000001.1 coordinate 806,246, forward strand.
ATTTTCTTCATCTCCCAAATAAATCTTAACAGATTCCATCCCAATATGTGAAAGGGAGTCCATTGGTTTAGACAAGCGAATCTCATAAGTATTAGTACGATCTAAGAGAATTTTTGTCATCTCTTTAAAATCTGCATTTGGATATTTATCAAGATAGGCTAATTGAGTTTGCAGTAGCTTATGGAAGCGACGTTCCAATTTTCTAAAATCACAAGGACGAGAATCCGATCCTTGGTTGATAGTATAGGCAACCGTTGCTTCATCCAGATAGGCTAAAGAAGTCCGTTGAAAGAGTTCCAGTTGTAGATTAAAGGTATCGTCTGATGTCGTAAGATCTAGTTCTTGGTTCACATCTAACATCAGGTCTCGATCTACTAACCAGGTCGATGCCATGGTAAAGCCTCTAGTTGCAAGCATTTTTTCATAGGTATCTGCTAATGGAATCGTCTGATTGGCAAAGCCAGCATTAGAAACAAAATTGCCATGCTCATCATAGATATCAAAATCAGTATTAGACCATTTGCAGTCTGGCTTACTGGCCAATAAGTTTACTTGCTTCTGAAGTTTTAAAGGATCTATCCAAAAATCATCTCCGTCACAGCGAGCAATGTAGTACCCACGCGCTTCCTTACAGATAGCTACCCAGGTTTTGGCGATTCCCTGATTTTCATCCTGATAAAAAGCACGAATCAGATTAGGGTAGTTTGCTTGATAGTCCTGAATAATGGAGCGAGATCCATCGCTTGAAGCGTCGTCCACCAAGATAATCTCAATAGCAAACTCTGTTTGTTGCGCTAGGAAGCTATCGATTGTCTTCTTAAGCCAGGGTTCTTTATTAAAAACTGTACAAATAATCGAAACAAAAGGCGTCGTTTCCATATCTCCCTCAGTCTAGTCAGTCATTGACCATGTTCCATTGCGTTGGATTAAGCCACTTGCTGCATCCATTGATGATTTATCATCCAAAGCGATATCATCTCGATTGATAAAAATTAGTGGAGTTTGCGTAGCATCTGAAAAGGCCAGCATCTGTCCTTCAGCATCCCTTACTGTCACTTCTAATTTCATTTTCAAGTCATTCACCGTTGGAAGGGAACAAGTGTAGTGAACTGTTTTATGTCCAGCCCCACTCATCAGCTGATCCATAGAATTATCATTGTAGATCCAAATATTCCGATCGATATCTGTTAAAGACAGTGCAATATATGTCTGGATATCTTCACGTACATCAAAATCAATTTGGAAGTGAATCTTATCTTGGGGTCGTAACTTGTTGGAACTTAACAACTGAAGCTGAAAGTTTTCAACCAAGACTTGTTCTTCCTGGTTGGGCTTACCCGCTCCACCAGCTTCTCCTCCCTGTTGCAAAGGAGCTGTATTATCAAAACTATACTGGTTGGCAACATTTTCAGGACTCCCAATTGCCTTCACTAAACCATTTTCAATCAAAACAGCCTTATTACAATACTTCTTGACAGCACCCATATCGTGGGTAACCAGGATAGTGGTTTTTCCTGATTTCTTCCGTTCTTGGAAGTAATCATTACACTTGCGCTGGAAGGCTTCGTCTCCTACTGCTAGGACCTCGTCCAAAATCAAGATATCACCTTGGGCCTTGATCGCAACCGAAAAAGCTAGACGAACCTGCATCCCTGATGAGTAGTTCTTGAGTTTTTGGTTCATGAAGTCATGCAACTCAGCAAAGTCTACGATGTCATCATACATGGCATCAATTTCAGCTGTTGAGAAGCCCAGCATAGCACCATTCATATAGACATTTTCTCGACCGGTCAATTCAGGGTTAAAACCGACGCCAAGCTCGATAAAGGATACCAACTTCCCATCGATGGTGACGGAACCTTTTTCCGGCACATAGATTTCTGAAATAATTTTTAAAAGAGTCGATTTCCCAGAACCATTTCTTCCGAGGATCCCGAAAAAGTCTCCTTTTTCTACTTCAAAAGAAATATCTTTAAGAACGTGCTGTTCTTTATAGCCTTTAATGCCTTTGAAGCGATTAACCATAGCTGTCCGAAGACTGTTGGTTGCCTCTGTTGGCAACTTAAAGTACTTGCTGACATGGTCTACTTTTACTGCAATTTGTTTATCTGTCATTAGAGAATCTCCGCAAATTTCTTAGCATGTTTGTTAAAGTAAGCAAAGCCAGCGATAAAAATAAGAATTGGCAAGACATAAGGAATCAGTACCAAGAACTTATTCTCCACCAAAAGCCAGACTGGGGTGTTAGCCTTATCAATCAAGAAATAACGCATGTCTTGAATCATTTGAGCCAAGGGATTCATCATGACCAACTTAGCAGCCCATGGATTGCGATCTGCGATAAAGGTAATCGGGTAGATAATTGGCGTTGCATACAAACCAGCTTGCAAGAGCACTTCCCAAACTTGACCTAGGTCACGGAAACGGACAAAAAATGTCGCTAAGATCAATGCACATCCTGTCGCCATCAAGAATAACTCAAAGAATAGCGGAATGACCATCAAGGCTATCCAAGAAAATGTCACCCCATTAAAGAATGAAAAAATCAAGACCACAACAAGGTTAATGACAAAGTTAATTGCTGCTCCTGAAATTGCGGACAAGACAATGATGTGTTTGGAGAAGTTCAACTTCCGTAACAGGTCGCCTCGACTAACGATCGACACCATCCCCATGGAGGTCGCTTCTGAGAAGAACCCCCAGACTACATTTGCCAACAAAAGGGCAACTGGGAAATGGGGTACATCTCCACCCAAGCGTAAGAATCGGATGAAGACAATATACATAATACTAAAGGTCATCAAAGGCTTTAAAATCGACCAAAGATAACCAATTGCTGATCCTTGGTAGCGTAATTTAAAGTCTGTTTTAATTAACTCTCGTAATAAAATTCGATTTTTCTGACTAAAAACGTCAAACATTATTTTTTACCTCGATATGCAAACTTTGTCAGAATCAAGCTAGTAAACACAAAGGTGTGAAAAGCTCGGTTCTTACGGAAACCATACTGACGAATCCGTCTCAAACGTTCTCTTAGCGGTACGTCCATGATGGTCACAAAGTTCTCAATAATTTCTTTATTTTGGCGACTGACTGGCAGATCCAATAAATTTTTTGCTTGTTCTTGACTGGACTCGATGAGATTCCAATATTTAGCAAACAAAATATGAGGGCGAACCCAGTTTTTAACCCGTTTTCTAAAGGTACGAGCCCCCAGAACATTGCTACTGTGCTGACGGTACAACTCTGTCGGTTGATCGATATAGATGAGCTTCCCGAAGGCAGTTGCCAACAATGCTAGGTACCAATCATGCATGAGAAGCGCATGTTGTTCCTGACCTGTCCATAATTCCGCCAGGGCATGGTTAATCATGGCTACTCCACCAGTTACCGTATTTTCCGTCAATTCTTGAATCAGTTCTGTATTGGCATGATCAGACTGGGTGCGAATCATACTTTCATGCTGCACATTCAAGTTTTCATCAACCACTTTTAAATCTGTGTAGACCAGCAAAGGCTCTTCTTGCAGATGTTTCTCGGCTTCTGCTACCTGAAGTGCAATCTTTTCTGGTAGCCAGACATCATCTTGGTCACTAAAACAATAGACATCGGCTTTTTCATATTTCAGAAGAGCATGGAAGCTCTTGATAACACCAAGATTTTCGATAGAACCTTGATTGATAAAGCGAATGCGCTCATCCTGAGCTACCAGCTCTTGAATGATTTCCACCGTACCATCTCTTGACCCATCATCCCGGATCAAGAGTTGCCAGTCTGGATAAGTCTGCTCTTGGATACTTTTGACCTGCTCTTTTAGATACTGCTCACCATTGTAGGTGGACAACAAGATATTTACTTTCATGATAAGAATAATTCCTCGTACTCACCTACAATTTTTTCCCAGGTAAAGTTTTGCTTCATGTTGGCTTTGGCTAATTGACCCCATTTAGATACATCTTCTAAAGAATCAACCTGGTTGATCAAATGCGCCAAATTCCCATTTTCTTTGGTCCAATATTGGGCTGTGTCCTTTGCAACCGTTTGGTTAAAGGAAACACCTAGAACCAAATTGAGGTCCGTCTGAGCAAGAGCCTCTAGGAGTCCCGGATTGGTCCCGCCCACTTCATGACCATGAATATAGGCAAAGGCTTCTTTACGGATATACTTCAACAGGTCATGATCGTAGACCGTTCCTACAAACTTGACGCGTGGATCCTGATCAAAGCTCGTTCGAGCTCGAAGCTCTTCAAAATAGGGATTGCCTTCATGGTTACAAATGATGACCAAATCCCGCTTGGTTGAAGAGATCATAAATTCACGAATGGCGGTCTCATAATTATTTTCTGGGACAAAGCGGCCCAAGATCAAGTAATAGTTCTTCTCCTGTGTCTGCCATTTCTGATAGAATTCTCTGACCTTCCTATCCTGACTGGTCAGGCTGGTCGGAGATAAGTCCGTCCCATAGGCAATATAGGTCGTCTTGGACCAAGGGTAGGCTTCCTTGATATAGGACTCGATACCAGGGTTGTCAGAAATCACCAAATCCGCATGGCGTGTCATGATTTTTTCAGAATACTTGAGATAGGCTTGAATCGGTTTAGCCCACTTGGCCCTCTTCCACTCCAGTCCATCTGGATTGATATAGAATTTCCCACCCATTTTATGAATCTTACGCGCAAAGGGTGCCACAAAGGCCCCAATTGTATTGCCCAAAACATAAAAAATCGGCTGTGTAATTCCTTGCTTTTTGATAACCTTCAAGGCATAACTGATGGCCATCATATCATAGGCAATGACCCGAGCTGGCCCAAGTTTCGGTGCTTTAATCGTAAAACAATCGACACCCTTGTAGTCAAAATGTTGATAGGCTTGATCATTAGAAAGGCAAGCAACATGGTACTGGATTTCCGAAGACACTTGATGGGAGACCAATTGGTCCACAAAAGTCTCAAAACCGCCATATTGAGCCGGAAGCCCACGACTTCCGATAATAAAAACGTGTTGCATAATATTCCCTTTCTAACAATTTACAGTCTATTCAATTATACCATTTTCTAGGCTTTTTGCCTAATTCAAACAGAAAAGCGACCCTCTAGAGTCGCTATCAAAATCTTGATTTAATATGAATAACTCAATATGATGTATTCATTCAACAAGTCATTTACTTAGCAAATTTCAGAATTATTGTTTTGATAAATTTTAGTAGTGTATTTAAAATGAAAGTCATCAAGATAGCTTGTATCAACAAAAATATCACAATCAGAGGAAATCTCGAGAAGATGTTTGTAAAATCCCCCCATTTCTCAACCATTTTAGGGTACCAATAATAATCTCCAATCACAGATAGTAAATAAATTGGAAGAGTATTCTTTGAAATAAATAGAACAACTCTTTGCAACCACTCATTTTTTATAGAGACTTTTAAGTGTATAACTGAATAAAAGATTAAACTAGACAATAGGAATACCGGAAGAACTCCATATTCGATACCAAAGGTAGTTTCAGATATTGCTGCTAATCCAAAAACACTTAAAATATCAAGAATAAAAATAACAAAAACAAGTTCCTTGAAACTCGATTTCTTCTTTGATGAAGCGAGAAAAGCTCCAAGAAGATAGTATGTGATAGGCCAGAGTCCTTTCCAATAATCTGGAATGATGTGCGGTAAAATCATAAAATTTTGTTCATTGTTGTTCAACAATGAAAGAGTAGGCGGTACAATAGTGAATAACACTAAAATACCTAAAACCACAACTTGATTCTTACGGCTAGTTAACGAATTGAAACCTGCATTCAAGAAAGGAATTAACATGTATAAGCCGATATACAAATTAACATACCATGCATAGTGACTAAAGGAAAAAATATTTTCAAATAACTTTCCGAGGTATTCTTCATTGACAACTCTCATATCAAAGAAAGTATAAACTGCTGCTGTAAGAGCATAAATTCCAATTACTGGAAGTAGTTTTATAAAATAGTCTTCACTATAGGTCTTATCTTTCATCAAATAGCCTGTAGTCATGATAAACAAAGGTACACAGGTCATTAGAATCATCCAAATAAAAGATGACAAGAAAATACTTTTAAAAGTAAAGGACTGTCCATAATAATTAGTATGGAGAAAAAAATGTACACCTACGACAAATACTATTGCAATACATTTAAGTAAATCTATATTTAATTTTCTCTCTTTCATAACTCTCCTTATCATATTAGCAAATGAAAAGATGGCATGTCACCATCTTTTCATTTTAATTATTTCACTTCTTGTTTGTAAAACTCTTTCAAGGCATCCTTCCAGCTTGGAATGACAAAACCTATCGCCTTGGCCTTAGCCAAGCTCATCGTTGAGTTAAGTGGGCGTTTCGCCTTAGCTGGGAATTGGCTAGAATCCACTGGTTTCACTTCAACATCCGTATCTTTGAGGATCTCAACTGCAAAGTCATACCAAGTTGTGTCTTCTTCTGCATCATTTGATAAGTGGTAATAACCATATTCTTTACGGTTTTCAGCCAAATAGGTCATAAATTCTGCAAGAGTACGTGTCCAGGTTGGACGACCATGTTGGTCATTAACAACGGTCAAAGTCTTGTGAGTCTTAGCTAGGTTTTGCATCGTAAAGACGAAGTTTTTACCATAATTTCCAAAGACCCAAGCTGTACGGATGATGTAGAAGTTCGAAACATGCTTCTCAACCAATTCTTCTCCCATACGTTTGGTACGACCGTACTCTGTTTGGGGATCTGGTTGATCGTCTACTTCCCATTCTTGCCCAACTGGCTTATTTCCATCAAACACATAGTCCGTAGAAATATAGACCAAGGTTGCACCGTGTTTTTCAGACGCCTTCGCTACATTTTCCGTACCAGTCACGTTGATAGCATAGTCCAGCTCTTTTCCTTCATCTTCAGCAGCATCAACGGCTGTATAAGCAGCACAGTGATAAACTAGCGTTGGCTTCACTTGCGCAAAAACCTCATCTACTTTCTCTGCATTTGTGATGTCCATTTCAGCTACATCAACAGCTACATATTCTTCATTTCGTTCATCTAACAAATGGCGAAGCTCCGTTCCAAGTTGACCATTTGCACCTGTAATTAAAATCATGTTAAATTCCTTTCAAATGCTTTTTCCCTATCATTATAGCAAAAAAAGCAGAAGATTTCTGCTTTTAAAACTAGTTCGTCTTAACTGGTTTTGATTGATTTATTTTTCTTCTTTTCATAGACAACTTTAAAAATATAAGCAACCACAAACCAAGCAAGCGATTCAATTATATAACCTAAATATTGAAGGAAGGTTTTATGATATGAGATCGCTACATGACCTGAACTTTTGATTTTTAGATAAATTTTTCCATCATTCAAAATTTTGTCCGCTAGCTTTGGTTTTCTTAAATTTTGATTTTTGTTTAATTCTTCCTGCTTATATGAACGATGAGCCATACTCGCTTCTGTACCAGATGCTCCTTCTGAATAATTAACGGTATATCCTTTATACCAGATGAGCGGAACCACCATACTGGTATTCCCTTTTGAAGAGTCACTCTCTACATCGAATTCAAGTAAATTATATTGAGTATTTACATTAGAAACTGACAGGCCCTTACCTAATTGAAATTCAGAAAAATGAGGATCACGAACACGCTGATTATCTACCTCTAGGTTATAATATTCGTCCCCGACAGGATTTACAAAGTTTGATTTTTTCCCTTTATAAGTTGACTTCAAAAGCTTATTGTCCTTTCGATTCACCACTCGCATCTGTTTATAGTATTTCGAACTCGTATGATAATTTGGAACCAAATTATTATAAAAGAAAGAAAGACTCAAACAACAGAGTATAAACGAAAGAATCCCATTCTTATTAACAAAAGCTAGAAAGAAAATAAAGAATAATGGTATAAAAAACAAGAGACGTCCTGAGTATTGAATACTTCCCATAAAACTGTACTTCAACAAGGACCTCCATGGAAGAAGACTCGTTGCCATAAAATACAGAAGCCAACAGACAAAAAAGCTCGACTTACTAAGCTTACTGATTCGACGATAAAAGATTAGAACTAGGAAAGTAAAGACAATCAAACCAGTTCGAATCATTTGATGAATTGGCCATTCTAATGGTGTAAATGGTTTATAAAAGCCAGAGCGATCTACTTGAAAAGGATAGGGTACTGAAAATGTATCTTTGACATTCACAGGGAAACTCCTTCCCATCCAAGAAAATAAAAATTTTTGAGATGATACTTGTTCTAAGTATTGGAAAATATAGCCTGCAGAAAGAAAGAGCGCAAATACAATTGAAAATACGAAAGACGCTAGCTTTTCGATTGTAATTTTCTTATAGTTAAGCAATAAAAAAATAAAGGAGGCAATAGCTAAAATGATAGTCGATAAAATATGGGTTTGAACCAATAGGGCTACAACAACTCCAAGATAAAGAGGATTCTTTTTATTCAAAAAGACTACTCTGTAGATAGCGTAAAATAGTATTGGAACTAAAGGCAAAACCATTGTCATTCCAAATCCAAACAAAGTATAGTAGCAAGGAAGGGTCAAGGCAACAGCCAAAGCTACTAGCTTGTTGTACATGATTTTAGCAATGACAATATAGCTGGATAAACAGGTACAAACCACAATCAGAAAGGCAAAGAGGAGATAGGAAAGATTTGCATCCTGACTTATCACGTAAACAATGGCTGACGGATAGAATTGCCAATTTCCATAAAACATAGGAGAAGCATATCCAGTCCCATATGAAAATAAGAAATTTAGATTTGGAAGTAGATCCCAATGACTAATTGATTCAGCTAATCCGACAATACGAGATAGATGAAAAGCATAATCATAGGACTGACTTTGAAATAAAATGACATTTTGAGAAACGACTGTAAAGAAAATAGAATACAGAACCAAAAATAGGTAAAAAAATGAATGACGGAATCCATTAAAAAAAATGTTTCCTCTGTCTACCACTTTATTTAGTCGTTTAGTAACATTCCACTGCAAAAGCTGATCAAGGATGGTATCAACTTTATCGTAAAGTGAATGGATCTTTAGCTTAATGGTTCCCTGTTTCCTAGAATAATTTTTCATTGTCACTTTTCTCTTTTATCACATAAACCGGACGTTTCTTGGTCTCCATGAAGATCTTACCAATGTATTTCCCTAGAATGCCAATTGTCAGCAATTGGAAACCACCCAGAAAAAGGATAACTGTCATTAAGGAAGGCCATCCAGAGGTTGGATCTCCAAATACCAGCGTTCGCACTACTATAAATACAACCATGATAAAAGCTAGGAACCAAGATAAAAGGCCACCTACAAAGGCAATATTTAGAGGAGCATCTGAAAAATTGACAATCCCTTCAATAGAGTATTTAAAGAGAGACCAGAAATTCCAAGATGTTTTCCCGGCCACGCGCTCCACATTCTTATACTCCAGATATTGAGTCTCAAAGCCGACCCAAGCAAAAATCCCCTTTGAAAAACGATTGTATTCGGATAACTCAAGGATAGCATCCACCATTGGACGACGCATCAAACGAAAATCACGCGCCCCGTCTACCATCTCTACCTGACTAATATGATTAATGAGTTTGTAAAACATTCGGGCAAAGAAAGAACGAATGGGTGGTTCTCCCTCACGTGTAACCCGTCTTGTTCCAACGCAATCCAATTCCACAACTTCATCCAATCGCTTCTTCATTTCAATGAGCAATTCTGGCGGGTCTTGAAGATCAACGTCCATAACAGTCACATAATTTCCTTTGGCATGTTGGAGCCCAGCATAGAGTGCTGCCTCCTTTCCAAAATTCCTTGAAAAAGAAATATAGTGGGCCTTAGGATTAACTAGATTGAGATCACGCAAAACGGATAGTGTATTGTCCGAAGATCCATCATTGATAAAAATATATTCAAATTCAGTACCCATAACTTCCCGAACTCTTTCCATCTCTGCATAAAATAAAGGGATGGATTCTTCTTCATTAAAACAGGGCACTACTACTGATATTGTCATAACACTCTCCTTGTATACTTCACCTTCTATTGTAACAAAAAACTAGGGTTTCCCCTAGTATTAACGTAAAAATTAGATTAATTCACCTATACAATAGCATATAATACTGAAATTGTATGAATCACCGTTAAAGCTAAAACGATTAAACTACTTTGAACAATAAATGTATCAGAAAATGTTTTTTCTTCTGACTCTTGTTTTTTAAAGATGCTACAAATGACAGGAAGCATCAACGCAACAACTCCTAAATAGTACCGACCTTGTACCCCCAGTACTTCAGCATTTCCAACTGGTGTCCAGGTTAAGTATAGTGTTAAAGAAATCAATCCTACAATCGCAAGAGATACTAAGCAAGCACCTACCACTGAAACTTTTGGTAACTTTATTTTTCCTACATTAGAAAACGTAATCAGCGTATAGAGAGAATAGATAGGGATTAGAACTTCTGACATAGATAGGTCCAACCAACCAAAAGTGTACAACTGGTTTAAATGGCTAACAGATAATAAAACTTCCTTCAAAACAACTGGAAGGTACAATTTAGGCTTAGTAAGAAGATTCATTAGTTGGTTCTTAACATCAGCCCCATCTAGTTTGAAATTTTCAATCCTCACTTGCTGAGATAAAACATACCAGAATATTGTAAATGCAAATACAAGGGCAATTAAAGCAATAGCCAATAGGTAATAATACCTACAATTTATTTTCTTCCTAGGAATAAACAATAATAAGCCAATCAATAAAACGTATGGTAATTTCATCGTCACCAGAAGAAGACACAAGGAAGTGAATAGCAATAAGTCTTTTAATTGAACAATCTTGTCTTCATTGCTTACAAAATTAATAAACAAAGAGACAATGATGTAAATCAAACCTAAGGAAACACTGTCTTGGTTATAAGAAGCTGCAAGTACAAGGTTCATTGGGAACAAGGCAACCATAGTCATTAGTTGCTTAGCCTTCCCACTCAATTTAATCGCTATAAAGGCGAGAATACAATAAGCAAAGACATTAAATATTCTTCCCAAGTAATAGGATACACCCACGCTTAGATGAAGAACTTTTCCTATTCCGTAACCGATTGCTTGTGGAAGATATCCTATAAACCAATATGAATTAGTTGCTCGATAATCCGTTTCTTTCCCGAATCCAACCTGTTTCGTTGTTTGCTCTTCATGAAATAAAGAGGATTTAGTAAAAGGGGCTTTAAAATTCTTATAGACATCAAAATAGTCTTCCGTAATATGAATATTTTTATTATCCATATTGACATCACCTTCGACAATATGAATCGTTCTAGCCAGATGGACCTGCTCGTCTGGTGTATTTAAAACGGGTGTGATGATAGCAAATGCCACTCCGCTTACAAGCATGGCTAAAAAAGTTCCAATATTTTTTTTAGGTAAGAAGAAGATTAATAGTGAAAAACTGATGGCACACAAAACACCAATTTTAGGAAAATCAATAAACCATTTTGTATAAATAATAGCGATGCAGGATGCTAAAGCAAGAAATGCAACGGCGTACTTTTTATTTCTCTCATAACTTTCGATAAGAAAATTCATCCTCTCCTCCTAATTATTTGTCTTCTGACTTTTCACATATTGATTCATTAACAAATCCGCAATCCATTTTGGCCAAAATTTTTCATACATCATCTGATCTTCAATCGTCCTAGTATTGTCAGAAATTGTCTTTGAGGTTTCCGATTCTTCATGGATCCTATGGCACATCAATTTCTCAGGTACATATACAAACTGGCCGGGGTACTGGTTGATCTTGTACCACGCATACCAATCCAAACTTACTCTCATTTTTTCATCAAATTGAAAATCTTTTAATGCACTTAAATTATAAGTAACTGCTGGACAGCAAATCGGATTTCCAAAAGCTAGAATCCTCTTCCTCCACCATTTCGAGGACGGGAAAACAGCCATAGTTCGTAACATTAAGGATTTAATCTTTAAATTAGCATTCGCTGGAATGACTGTCCCATTTTTCTCCTCAAAATAATCAGAAAATGCAATGCTCCATTGCTCCTTACCACCGATCTTATTTGCAATCTTTTCCAGATAGGTCGGTTCGTAATAATCATCCTGATGAGCAATAGTTGTATACTGACTTTCTACAAAAGAGAGGGCATTGTTCCAGTCTTTTCCGATTCCCCCTCCCACTTTATGGAAAAGTGGAATATTGTATTTTTTACACAAGTCCTCAATAGACGGAAGTAAGGTGGAGGTGTAACATATAATTTGAGATTTCACCGTTTGATTTTTGAGGGACAAAATACAATTTTCTAAATAATGGCTTTCGCCATAGGCACAAATTACCCAAGTATGTTGATCTTTAAAGGACATAATCCTTCCTTTCTAACCTTCTTGCAATCCAATAAGAGACAATACTCCCAATAAAATATACAACCATTACCAGTAAAAAACTAAGGGACGCTCCAAATAGACCACTTCTTTGTACAAATTGTAAATTTGTCAATTTAGAGGCAACAAACATTAATAAATAGACGGGTAATAGATAGGATTGACGTCTTAAAACAGTCATCACATCCCCAAATACAATTCCAATCGAATATAATATTCCAGAAAATACAAGAATAGCTAATGTTTCTTTATATCGGTTTAAATCTAACCCAAAAACAACACTCAAAATTGGAGTCCCAATAAAATAAGCAACTAGAGTCAAAACAAATCCAAGTCCTAAAATAATCACAAGTAATTTAACAATAATCCCATCAAACCTTTTATATTCTTTATCCTTCCAGAAGATGGCTAATTGCGTGGTTAAAGGTCTAAGAATTAAAATAAATAGACTCATAAAGAACACTGGCATGAAAAGAATATTGTAATCCCTTTGCGTACCCTCAATTAAGTGACCCAGCCGAATCTCCATATCTATTGCAATTCTTGGCTCATTGAAAATATAGGCTAGCAAAAAACCACTAATAAATAAGGGGATGCAATTTTTTAATATTGAACATGCATCAACTAAAAGACTCTTAAACTCTATAGAAGAAAAATCTATTCTCTCGAATGATCTTGCCTTCACAAAATCATATCCCATAACGAAAAGAAAATTAAGAACTACTAATAATGTTAAAGAGCTTACAAGGGACTTAGTAGTATAGAGCAAAATAAATAAGAAAATAGTACTGAAAGTGTACCGAATGGTCATAGACTTTCCAGCAATATCCAATCGTTCATGTTGTTGAAAAAGACCTTGAAATAGATCCGATATTGCTTCACACATACGAAATAGGACATAAAGAGCAATAATAGCAACCTTTTCCCTCTCGTTTAAGTCAATTTTAGAGATTGATAAATAGGGAAAAAATACTAGGACCATTAAGGTCAATGATATACACCTTGCTAAGAAATAACTGGTAAAACTATGTCTAAAAGAAACATCTGTTGCTTGATAACTACGAACCTGAAACATGCCAACAACTACCAAAATAGCCGCAATACCGTATGCCAGACTAAAAGAATCTGCTTCAATAGGAGAGGTTAATCTCGTCACAATTAAAGTAAATAAAACAGAGGATCCTGAGAAAGCTAAATTCCCAATTAAATTCCAAAGATAGATTTTTTCTGTTGAAACATTTTGATTACTCTTCATGGTTCTTATCCTGTAAAGCAATCTTTTGTGCTAGTTGTCTAATTTGAACGGCTTGTTTAGAGGTCAAACGAGTTAATGAAAAGTTCAAATAAACCAGTAAACAAAAACCTAAAAAGAAGACTAAATTACTTGGAACTTGGATCCCTATAAATTTAGATGCCCCTTCTATTACTCTCGGAAACCAGATTACTGGTAAAGAGAGTACACAGAGTAAGAGCCAAGAAATGACATTTTTCATCTCAACGACTTGTTTAACAACCAATCTAAGTATGTAAACAAGAAATGCAATAACAATAAGCGATAACCAAATATTTAACATCTTACTTCTTTTGGCCTCCAGTCATTCTTGCTAGTAGCATGGCCACTGTCACTTTAATCATATAATAGACTGATTTACTTAGGGTAATAGATGATTCACCATGTTCTCGCTCATTCATCAAGACTGGCACTTCAGTAACCGAGTAGCCTGACATCAAGAGAGAAACAATAGTCTCAGGTTCTGGATAATCACTTGGATATTGCTTAGCAAATTCCTCAATCACTTTCCTATCAACTACGCGCAAGCCTGAAGTTGGGTCAGTTACCTTCTGTCCCGTCAATAATTTAATCAATTTTTCAAAGAAGGTGATCCCGATTCGACGAAGGAAGGAGGATTGGAAACCTTGGTTTTCAATGAACCGTGATCCAATGACCATGTTGACCTTTCGTTCCTGAAGCACCCTCAACATATTTTTAATAAATTCCGGATTGTGTTGCCCGTCGCCATCTACTTGGACTGCATACTGGTATCCCTCTTGAACAGCGTATTGATAACCCGTTTGAACAGCACCACCAATTCCTAAATTGATGGGTAAATCAATGACATTAAAGTGATTCTTCTTACAAATCTCTAGAGTATGATCCGTTGAACAATCATTGATAATAACATAATCAAACTCCGGAGTATGATCTTCAATCATCTTGATTGTCTTTTCAATATTCCCACTTTCGTTGTAAGCAGGAATAATAATTAGCAATTCTGAAGTTCTCAATCCTTACAATTTCCCTTCTTAGTGTATCACTTCATTATACTATATTTAAGGCTTTTTTTCTAGTTCAGGATAGTGCTTAGAAGTACGCAAACTACTAAAAAATCATCTCTCCTACTTATTAGTAAAAAGACCATAACCGTTCTTCAAACGACGATTATGGTCTTGTACTCACTGTCCTTAACAGTACTAATTTTCTCTTTCTTTTAGTTGGATCATTCCCATTCCGACTAAAAGAACGATTCCTAATACACTTGAAGTGACTTCAAAGTTGGTGGTCATTCCAGTTTGCGGCAAATAAAGGCCTTCCTTACGAGTACTGCTTACTTGAGGGAGCTCTTCATCCACCGTCTCTGGTGTTTCTTGTTGGTAGTTGACAGCTAGTGGTGCCATCGTATCCTTCTTGCTAGACTTAACTGCTAATGAACCTGACTTGTATGGTGTATATTCCTTGTTTGGTGTCTGCTCCTTCTGATTCACGGATGGTACAAGGGGATCCAATGGATACTCTGGTAGGGGTTCTTCAACCAGTGGAAGGACCTGATAAGCCTCATCCTTTTCATTTGGAACATACCAAGCATAGCGAAGACTACTTTTTTGAACAGTTGGTATTTCTGCTACGATGGACCGTGTTTTCAAGCGATAGGAGTACGGATCATCCGTCCAGACATAGTTACTATCAAAGGTGGTAAAGACTAAGCCCAGTTTATGCCCCTTCTTAACCGTGTAAAGATTTGGTTGTAGATAGACGGTGTAGTTCCGAAACTCTCCTACCTTGGGATCGATGCTACTACCTGAGCTAGCGGAGGCATAGCCTGCATCAGGATTTGCTAGGTTGATCCAACCAGAAGAGATGACCTTATACTTGGTTTTAATGGTTCCAAATTGTTTGTTGGCAATATTTTTTAGATTGCTTCCCATCCAGTAGCCTGATTCAGAAAGCGTATTGAGAGGCATTTCTTGGTACTTGTAGCCAGCTTCATCATAGGTAATCTTATTGGAAGCGACATCAAATTCCTCATCGGAGAGATCGACCAGTTGCACATTGACTTGGTAGTCTTTGATCTCTTGATTGGTTAGCTTGGCTAAGGCAGCTTGGAAATGGACGGGAATATGCCCTTTAATAGTCACATCTTCGGTAGCCTCAGCTGCAAACAAAGCATTGGCAGTAGACGATTGCTTGGTGGTATGAGAATCCCGATTGGTCCAATCCATCCCTGCCCCATAGTAATCATTATTAATGGTTTCTTCCTCTCGTCTAGAAAGGGTCTTCAGTGTCAATTGATTGCTAGACTCCCAGCTAGAATAGTGTTCCCACTTAGATGGATCGTAGTTATTAGACACGGTTACTTCTGGTAAAGACTCTACCTGATTTTCTGCATCATATAGGTAGTGACTAAACCAAAGATTGAGAAGGTCACTAACACTTTGTTGGCCCTCTTTAATTCCGAAGCGTTTATTGACAGGATAAATATGATCCCCTTGATAAAGATAGAGTTTCACGGGCTGTCCAGCCTTTTTCAAGGTCTGATACATGAGGTCAAAGTGTTTGGTTCTGACATTATCATCATTTAGCCCATGCATGACTAGGGCACTGGCCTTGAATTTTTCTGGATGAAGGGTATAATCGCGATTTTTCCAGATGTCGCTATAATTATAGCCATGTTTATGTTGATCGCGATTCAACTGAGTAATGTAGCGGGCATAGTCCTCTTTAATCTTGCTCCAATCGGCTGGATCTAGAATCCGATTGGATACATAGACAGACAAATGAGACAAATCTCTATAAGGACCGACGTTAAAGGTCGTACCTTGACTGTTGTAATAATCATACCAACTTGCGATTCCAGCTGCAGGGACAATAGTCTTCAAGCCTTCGACTCCTGTCGCAGCCACCCCAAAAGTAGTGGTTCCTGCCCATGACAGGCCTGTCATACCGACTTTTCCATTTGACCAGTCTGCTTTAATAGCAATATTCGATGTCTTATCTGTATAAGCAACCCGTTTGCCATTTAGCCATTCAATGACACTCTTATAACCCGCTACTTCCAGGTCGCTTCCTGTTGTATTAATTCCCTCTGACTGATAGCTTCCCAATCCAGATGTGGTGACGACCGCATAGCCCCGAACCAAGAAATAGTTGTACCAGTTAATATTTTCATAATCGTAGCGAGTGAAGGTCGCATCACTCTCGTTTGGATTTTTATAGTACCAGTCTTTGGAATCCGCCTTTTTGGCATGTGATAAAGTCGTAGTAGAACCATTTTGACGACGAGGATCTACATAACGATAGAGTTTCTTGTTGTCAAACTCGCCCTCTTCTTTTAGGCCAATTTCGCCAAGGGTTTCCTTATTAGTCGTTCCTGCTACGTAAGGACTTGCCTCATAGATAGTAGAGGCTTTGAAATCCCCATTGGCAACAGCTTTCGGTAGTTGAACAAATGTTTTAATAAGATCTCTTTTACCATCTCCATCTGTATCATAGTCTGATTCGACATAGACCACAAATCGGACAATATCACTCTTTTCATTGGAATAGCCAGTTTCTACATCACCCGGAGTAAAAGGAAAAATAGGCTGAGTCTTTCCATTTAGGATTAGTGGTGCTTTCTTCTCTGCACGGTAGGCCTCTTTTAATTTCTTAGCGATTGAAATCATATGGTTTAGATTCTGGACAGGCCCATCCTTGCCTACCCCATCTGGAATCATCCCCAAGCTCTTTGCAAACTCAAGACGATCTTCAACCGTTGCACCCGTTTGATCCGGTTTGGCCTCTGCCCATTTGAGTAACTCAACTGCTGTTTCCCCTATACTTAGATTCTGATTTGCCACATGTGGGTTTTCAATCAGACTAGAAAGTTTTTCAGGCGTTTCTGATACCGATAAAGGTTTCGGTAACCCTCCTAAAGTATCGTCAGTTTCAGTTAGCTTGCTAGCGTCCACCTCCACTGGGCGCTCCTTCTCAGCATCTACTTCCTCTACTGACTCAAGGCTTGTAGCTTCATACTGGGCATTGATCTGAGGATTTTCTGTAGAAACAAGTTCTGGCAAACCGACTAGTTCAGTATCTGCTCCAGTAGACTTTTCGGAGACTTCATCAGCCCGAACCTGAGTGGCTATTACTATAGGTGAGAGCAATAAAGCAGACAAGATAATAGACAACTTCTTTTTCCTCATAATAAAACTCCTTTAAGTTTCTATAGTTTGAAATAAGGAAGACCTTTCAAATATAATGACAGCGTTTACATTCCCATTGTAATCCCTCCACACTTTATAGTCAAATCAAATAAATAAGTATCATATAAATATAATCTTTCTGAAAGTTGAAATAATTGAAAGGACCTATGATAAATATTTTATTGTTTTCAAACCCTCTTTTCACACAAAAAAGCAAGTTTCAATCCGGTTTTTTTCCAGTAGAAACTTGCTTTAACTTTTATAGAATTTTATCCTACTTGCGATACATCTTCACTTGTAGGTAGAGATCGTTATAGACGCCCAACCACTTCTTGCCAAGTTGTTCGTAGACTTCTAAATTCTTTAGCGTGTCATCACTTGGGTAGAAGGCCTGGTCTTCTTGGATCTCTTCTGGTAGCATCTTCTTAGCTTCTTTGTTCGGTGTGGAATAACCGACATAGAGCGCATTCTTATATGCATTTTCTGGACGAAGCATAAAGTTGATAAAGGCATATGCTGCTTCTTTATTCTTCACCGTCTTTGGAATGACAATATTATCAAACCAAAGGTTGCTGGCTTCTGATGGGACCACATAACGAAGGTCTTCATTAGCGTCTAGCATTTGACTGGCTTCACCGGAGAAGGTTACCCCAATAGCCGCATTGTTCTGGATCATGTAGCCTTTCATTTCATCGGCTACAAGGGCCTTGATATTGGGCATCAAGGTATAGAGCTTATCAACAGACTCTTGTAATTGCTGAGGATCCTTGGAATTGAGACTATAGCCTAAGCTATTGAGTCCAATCCCCATAACCTCACGCGCCCCATCGTACATCATGATGTCATTCTTGTACTCTGGTCTCCATAGATCCGCCCAGTGCTCAGGAGCCTTATCAACCATCTTGCTATTGTAGATGATGCCAAGAGTCCCCCAGAAATAAGGAACTGAATACTGATTGTCCGGATCAAAATCCAAGTCCAAGAAACGTGGGTCGATATTGTCTAAGCCTTTCAGTTTGGACTTATCCAACTTTTCAAGCAGGTTTTCGTCCATCATCTTAGCGATCATGTATTCACTTGGGATAGCAATATCGTATGCCGTTCCCCCTTGCTTGATCTTAGTATACATGGCTTCATTAGAATCAAAGGTATTGTATTGGACTTGAACACCTGTTTCTTTGGTAAATTCCTTGAGCAATTCTGGATCAATATAGTCTCCCCAGTTGTAGATGACCAGCTTGTCACTGTCTTTTGGATTGGTCTTGGCTTCAAGACGGGCACTTAGCCCCGCTAACACGAGGATTACAACGACAATCCCTAGCAAGAATGAATAGAGTTTTTTCATACTGTCTCCTCCTTCTCTCTAGTGATGAAGTAATAGCCGACCACCAGTAAGATACTGAAGAGGAAGACCAGGGCAGAAAGGGCATTGATATTTAATGAAATCCCTTGGCGAGCACGTGAGTAAATCTCAACAGACAAGGTCGTAAAACCATTTCCTGTGACAAAGAAGGTCACCGCAAAGTCATCCAAGGAATAGGTAAAGGCCATGAAATAACCAGCGATAATGGCAGGTGTCAAATAAGGAAGCATGATTTCCTTCAACATCTGCACCTGATTAGCTCCTAGATCATAGGCTGCATTGACCATATCACGGTTCATTTCTTTCAAGCGTGGCAAGACCATCAAGACTACGATTGGAATCGAGAAGGCCACGTGACTCATCAAGACAGAGGCAAAGCCAAGCTGGAACTTAATCGTCGTAAAGAGGATCAGGAAGCTAGCCCCAATCATAACGTCAGGTGCCACCATGAGGATGTTATTGACGGACAAAAACGGTCCTTCAAACTTCTTCTTAGATTGGTAGATATAGATCGCCCCAAAGGTCCCAATAATGGTCGCAATCAAGGCTGACAAGAAGGCCAAAAGGAAGGTCTGTGAGAGGATCAACATGAGACGCGTATCCTCAAAGAGACTTTGGAAATGCTCCAAGGTAAAGCCTGTAAAAGCATTCATATCCCCGCCAGCATTAAAGGCATAGGCAATCAAGTAGAAGATTGGTAGATAAAGGAGCAGGAAAATCAATCCTAAATAGATACGTGAAATCTTTTTCATCGTTCACTCCTTTCTCTCGTTCCCCACATGACTAAGAGCATAGCAAGGATCAAGACCACTCCAATGGTCGAACCCATTCCCCAGTTTTGCGTTGTGAGGAAATGTTGCTCGATGGCAGTCCCCAGCGTAATCACTCGGTTTCCTCCGATCAAACGCGTCAACATGAAGAGACTCAAACTTGGAATAAAGACCGATTGGACACCAGAACGAACCCCATTCATAGACAGCGGGAAGACAACCCGACGGAAGGTATCCCACTTATTAGCTCCTAGATCATAGCTAGCATTGATGAGATTTGGATCCAAATCATCTAAGACATTGAAGATAGGAAGGATCATAAAGGGCAACTCAATGTAACTAGCGACAAAAATGAAAGAAAAGTCCGTAAAGAGGATCTGTTGAGGACCAATCCCAATAAAGCTCAAGAATTGGTTAATAGATCCCCCTTGACCAAAGATCCCGATAAAGGCATAAGCCTTGAGCAGGAGGTTGACCCAGGTCGGAAGGACGATCAGCATGAGCCAGAGTTGACGATGCTTGAGTTGGGTCAAAAAATAAGCTGTCGGGTAAGAAATCAAAAGCGTTACAAAGGTAACGATCCCAGCGTAGAGAATGGAGTTAAAACTCATCTTCAAATAAGTCCAATTCTGCGCTGTAAAAAAGGTTTGATAATTCTCTAAGGAACCCTGCCCCTGGACATTGACAAAGGATTGCCAAATGATCAAGGCTACAGGAGCCAAGACAAAGAGGAGAATCCAGAGAAAGTAGGGGACCACAAAGAGGTTAGAGGTTGTTTTCTTCATCTCTTTCCTCCTCGATGGCATTGATCAATCCAGCTTCTTGCTCTTCCACTTCTACGTATTCTTCGATCCGAGCATCAAACTCTTCTTCCGTTTCATTGAGACGCATGACGTGGATGTCTTCAGGCTCAAAGTCCAGACCGATTTCCTCACCCACGATAGCCTTACGCGTCGAGTGAATCATCCACTCATTGCCTAATTCATCATAAGCAATGATTTCATAGTGAACGCCACGGAAAAGTTGCGTATCCACCTTCACCTGCAGCTTGCCTTCTTCAGGCAGTGTAATCTGCAAGTCTTCGGGACGAATCACGACTTCGACCGGTTCGTTTGGCCTCATCCCTCCATCGACCGACTCAAAGCGTTTGCCGTTGAATTCTACTAGGTAGTCTTCGATCATGATCCCTGGAAGGATGTTGGACTCACCGATAAAGGTCGCAACAAAATGGTTGATGGGCTCATCGTAGATATCAACTGGTGTCCCTGACTGGACAATTTCTCCTTCGTTCATGACGAAGATCCAGTCACTCATCGCTAGCGCTTCTTCCTGGTCATGGGTTACAAAAACAAAGGTAATGCCCAGGCGTTGTTGCAATTCACGGAGCTCATACTGCATGTCTGTCCGCAACTTCAAATCGAGAGCAGACAAGGGCTCATCCAAAAGGACCACTCGCGGTTCATTGATAATCGCCCGTGCAATGGCTACCCGCTGGCGTTGTCCACCAGAAAGTTTCTGGATGGAACGTTTCTCAAAGCCTCCCAATTGCACCATCTTAAGGACTTCTGTCACTCGTCTCTCGATTTCAGCCTTGTCTACCTTCTTCAAACGAAGGGGGAAGGCAACATTCTCATACACATTCATGTGTGGGAAAAGGGCATAGGATTGGAAGACGGTATGGACGTCCCGTTTGTTAGTCGGCACATCATTGATCCGAACACCATCCAAGAGGACATCCCCTGTTGAAGCGTCTAACAAACCGGCAATGATATTCAGAATCGTTGATTTACCAGATCCTGAAGCACCGAGGAGGGTATAAAATTTCCCTTCTTCCAACTCAAAGTTGATATCTTTGAGAACCACTGTATCGCTGTCTTCAAATACTTTTGAGACATTTCTAAACTCAATAATTGGTTTTTTCAATTCACATAAATTCCTTCTTTTTCATGCGTTTCCTTCTGAGACCAACCAACTAGTCTCATAGGCTGACGAGCGGACCCGTCAGACCACCAACACCTCTCGGGGACTTATAAGACTGCCCCACCTATTTTCGGTATCGATAGGCACTCACCCCCCTTCTAAAGTAGGAAAGGTCTACCCTAGAGTAGCCCTTATTCCATCTCGAACCCTTAATCTTTCCCAATAATACGGACTTCGCGCTCCAAGGTCACACCAGCTGATTTTTCAACTGTCGCGATGACATGAGCGATTAAGTCTTCATAATCTTTGGCAGTACCATGATCGACATTGATCATAAAGCCAGCATGCTTTTCAGAAACCTCTACACCACCAATCCGGTGTCCCTTCAGTCCTGCTTCACTAATCAATTGACCAGCAAAGTGACCAACTGGCCGTTTAAAGACCGAACCACAAGACGGGTATTCGAGAGGTTGTTTCAGTTCTCGCAAATGTGTCAAGCGAGCCATTTCTTGATTGATCTGATCATAATTACCTGGAGCTAAGGCAAACTTAGCAGCAATCACCACATCTCCTGTCTCTTGGATCTTGGAATGACGATAGCCAAAGGCTAATTCTTCTGCTGTTAAGGTTTTAATATCTCCTTCTGACGTCAAGACCTTACACGATTGGAGAATGTGGGCAATCTCACCACCATAGGCACCAGCGTTCATATAAACAGCTCCACCAATGCTACCTGGAATCCCACAAGCAAATTCAAAGCCTGTTAAGCTATGATAGCGCGCCACATGGGTCACATCGATCAGCTTAGCTCCTGCCTCTGCTTCAATGACGTAACCATTAACCTTGATATCACGGAAATGGTCAAACATGATAACAAAGCCGTCAATTCCACCATCACGGACGATGATGTTAGACGAATTCCCCAAAACCATCCATGGAATCTCATGAGCATTGGCAAAAGTGACAATTCGTTTTAATTCATATTGATTGCGAGGGAAAGCTAAATATTCTGCGGCCCCTCCCACCTTGGTATAGGTATATTGCTTGAGTGGCTCATTGAACAAAACCTCAATGCCATCTAAGTCTTCTTTTAATAATTCTAGGATTTCCATCTCGCTACTCTTTCTTTACATTATCTCATCCATTATATCAAAAAGCGACCTATTTTTCGACTAGGAAGTCAAAAACGGAACCAGCTTTTAACTGATTCCGAATATTATCTATTAAATTGTGTTTTCAAGAGGGAAGTCTTAGGCAATCTTACGAACGAGTCCTCTAGTCTTTTGTACTGACATCGCTGAACTAATAGCAACCCCAGCCCCAATACCTGTGAAACCTAGCAACATGAAGAAATTAAAGAAATAATTTTCCGGAACATCACCAGCTAAGGCAGCTTCATTAATGAGAGCAAAGGCATCCGTAAAATCATAGCCCAACTGCTTCACAATTTCGAAAGCATAGTCGAATTGGTGAACAAGAACGATGGCAAGAAGCATAAAGACTACCGAAATCAAAGCCCCCTTCTTGGTGAACTTTCTCCCTAGCAATTCATACCCCTTAACAATGCAGACTCCAAGGACAAAACCAGAAATATAAGACACATAGCCTAAACGCGCAATCACTAAAGCAACTGCTCCACCGAGAATAGCCCCCAAAAAGGCTCCTACGATTCCCATGACGACATTTTCTTTCTGACTCTTATAAGAATCTGCTTCAAGTTTTTGTTGAGCTGCTACTTGTTGGAAACTATCCTCATTCATGATAAAGAGTGAATCATCAATCTGGTAAAGACCGACTTCTCCAGCTTGACCTGTGAACCCACAAATATTATGGAAATCTTTTGTTTGAAGCAATTGAGCAATATCAGTCACAGCCTGTTGAATATTTTCACTCATTTTTTTCTTGGTCATACCAGTTTTAACCAAGTACGTCGTTGTATATTGGTTTCGTTCGATACTTTTAAGAACAGAAGAATCAGAAACCAATTGTTGCAATTCACTTGCACCATAGTCTTCATCATCACGGCTAACAGAAATCGTAATACGAAAAACATTTTTATCCGTTTCCTGGATCAAGAAAAAGTAGCCGGAATTTTCTCCAAAAATAACTGAAGTTTCTGGGTCAAATTGCAAACCAAGTTCTGTAGCCAGTTGGTGACGTTCAAAATCTTTCATTGTATACTCCCTCTTTTGTCTATCAATGGACCAAAAACATTATTTTTATCCTAAAATAATTTGACAGACCAATAATTTTTAACACCATTATTTTATCATAGAATCCAAAAATTAGATAGACCCTAAAGGCCTATCTAATCATTTTTTTTGATCTAAAATACGCTTGGCTTAGTCCTTAACCGAAACACCTCTCGTATCTACGCTTAAGACAAAGACTTGACCATTTAAGCCCTTAGACTCCAAGTCTTTAGCAAATGCTTCTGCATGATCAACTGGGAGCAAGGTCATAATAGTTGGACCTGCACCGGAGAGATAAGTTGCATAGGCCTCATGTTGATGCGCTACTTCCTTTACCTCAGGAAACTCCGCAACTAATTGTTGACGGTAGCGTTCATGGAAGCGGTCAGACTCAATGGCTTGACCAGCTGTCCTCAAATCTCCCTTGGCAAGAGCCGCAATAGCCACATTCGCAATCGCACTGGCAGCAACTGCTTCTTTGTAGGTCCACTCTTTTGGAAGGACATTCCGGCTATCACTGGTCTTTAGTTCGTAATTCGGAACAAAGGCAACCAGAGCACATTCAGGAAATGGAAGAACCAAATGATTGGTTTGCTGATCCACATAACTAGCAACCACAAGATTCCCAAAAATGGCTGGAGCTACGTTGTCGGGATGCCCTTCAATTTTAGTGGCGATCTCCAGTTTATCGTGGTCTGAAAGGGATAAGTTGCCCAACTGGTTGGCTAGCTCAATACCGGCTACAATGACAGAGCTAGATGATCCTAAGCCACGTGCTAGAGGGACCTCACTGATCATTTTAAGATGATGGGGAGGGAGATCTGGTGCTAGTTGAAGCGCCGTTTTAAGTAAGAGATTCTCCTCATTCGTAGGAATTTCTTCTCCAAGGTCATGGTCGATTAGCCAACTCGCTCGAGGCTCCAATACCTCAATGATCAAATACTTAGAAACAGCGATTCCAACAGAATCAAATCCTGGACCGACATTGGCACTGGTCGCTGGTACTGTAATTCTCATCTTATTCTCCCAATACTTTAAAGGTATTCAACAAGGTAAAGTCTGCTTCTTCATCAATTTTTTCAATGATGTGTTGCAGTTGCGTTTGATTCAATTGGTGAGTAATAATGACAACTCTTGCCACAGAATCTTTGGCACCTTCTTGGAGGACTTGCTTAAAGGAAACATCTTCTTGATTGAAAATTTGTGCCAACTTCAGCAATTGTCCCTTCATGTCTGGTGTTTGAATCGAGAAGTAGTAATCACTCTTCACATCTTCTGGTTTAGCCAATTGAACAGGACGGCTGTATTCGTTAAAGGATTTACCAATCGTCCCCTCATTGAGGCGACGAACAATCCGGATAATATCTGCTACTACGCTAGTGGCTGTAGGTTTTTGACCAGCACCAGGTCCATAGTACATGGACTCTCCAATCCCAATAGACTCCACATAGACAGCATTCATGACACCATTAACTCCAGCTAGTGGATGAGCTTTTGGCAAGAAAGTTGGAGTTACTTCTACTACAAGGCCGGAAGGAGTCTCTTCAATAGAACCGACCAATTTAATCACATAGCCCAAACTTTGAGCCACAGCAACATCTTGAGGAGTAATCTTACGAATGCCCTTATGACCGACTTGGTCAAATTGTACATCCATTCCGAAGGCAAACTGGCTGAGAATAACCATCTTGTATGCCGCATCAATTCCATCTACATCATTAGTCGGATCACTTTCCGCATAGCCTAACTCTTGTGCCTTAGCTAAGGCATCCTCATAAGACCAACCTTCTTCGACCATCTTGGTCATCATGAAATTAGATGTTCCGTTCACCACACCGAGGACACGAGTGACCTTATCTGCAGCAAGAGAGTTGACCAAGGTACGAAGGATTGGAATTCCCCCAGCTACTGCTGCTTCATAATAGAGGGCAACACCATGTTCTTTGGCTATTGCAATCAACTCAGCCCCATGAACGGCAAGCAAATCTTTATTAGCAGTTACGACATGTTTTCCAGCTTGAAGAGCACGTGTAATAAAAGTCTTAGCAGGTTCGATCCGCCCCATCAATTCAACCACGATGGCAATATCTGAATCTTCCAAGATCTCATCTACATTAGTCACAAAATCAAAATCATTGCCAGCTGCTAATAAGCGGTCTTTCTCCGCATCATCTTTGACAAGTACTTTAGCCACTTCAATCTCAGACTGAGCTGATTGAAGAATCTTCTCTTTATTTTCCTTCAACAAAAACGGCACTCCACTCGCAACAGTTCCAAATCCTAATAAAGCAATTTTTACAGACATTTTCGTCTCCTTGAATTTCAAAATATAGCTCCATTATATCAAAAAAATGCAGTATCTGGCCACTTCTATGACTATTTAGGATAGAATCTTCTTTATTTTCAAAAAACAATAGGACTAGCTCATCTATCAATGACTTTTTATGGTTTTTCATTATAGAAAATACGATAGGGATTTTTGTCCCTATCGTATCAAATAAGTTATTCACTATACTCAATCAGCAGTTTTTAACATTAATTCAGAAACTTTCTGTGAGAAGGAGGTCGTCTTTAATAGGTTCAAATGAGGTCGTTCCGAATATAGGCATTATTCTTTCTTAAATTGAATAAAGTAATATTTGTTATTTTCCTCCCACTTGTCATACCCTGATATTTTTAAGGTTAAGATATCACCGTCAAGCGTGTATTCATAAATTGGTGAGGTACCAGCTGGATCTGGAATTAAAAAGAAATTTGGTGTGAGCCACAATGCTCGTTCGAAACTAATAGTTCCTTTATTTGGATCTAAAACTCCCCCATTCATGGTTAAATCAACAGCTGTCATATCCTCGTTGTAGCCACCTGAGCTATTTGGTAACTTAGACAAATAGTCTTTGGTCATCTGGAGATGCTGAATGTATTCGTCAAACGAATCATAATTGTAACTTCCACTAACTTCGTAATCTAATTTTAAGACTTCAGTATTGTCATAAGCAATATGGTATTGAACGTCGGTCCCATTAATCGTCAACTCAGCATTGATAAGGGAAGACAACAAATTCACAAGTTTCAACCCCCCGTCCTCTTTGAAATTTTGATATATTGCAAACCTTTCAAGAGTTTCACGAATATTATGAACCTTCCATGTGCCATCTAAAGAAACAGGAGTTGGAGAGGTTTCTTGTGTTGTTTTTTCTACTTTCGAAACAGAGGCAGAAGAACTTTCTTTTGTAGTCTTTTCTACATTTTTTTGTGCGCATCCAACAAGAAAGAAAAGCAGGAGGAAAGCTATACAGATGGAATATTTTTTAAAGAATGATTTAAACATGTTACTTCTCCTTTCTATTTCAACACTTTTTTGAAAGTCATCTTCATGGTTGCGTATGTTCCATTTTCAGTGTTTCCTTCAGCAGTTAAGATCAGAGTATCTCCCTTCCACTCATATTGATAAGTCATTTTATCCAAAACTAAATTTGTCGTACCAAATGAGTAGTTAATGAGCAAGGACGGTGTTTCTTTAAAGCTAATGGTTTTATTTGCCTCATCCAATCTACCATCTGGTAAAGAGTAGGTGTATTTTGCCTTAGAAGGATGCACTTTCATTTTTGTCACTTTGAAGTAAGAAGCATTATCTTTAAGCCTCGTAATGTATGCCTTGTAGTATTCCTCTTTTTTCATGACGTTTTTTGCAACTTTATCATACAAGTGATCAAAGAAAGTTGTATAATCTAAGCTATATTTGAATTCTACAGAATCACCAGAAATGATTAATTTAGGATTAAATTTAGCAAAATCTTCTAAAATATAAGGATAGGCATCGATGTTTGATTCACGTAGTATCATACTCTTTTGAAGAGTGATAGGAGCATCCACTAATTCCCAGGTTCCTTCAAGTGTATCCGTTTTTTGGACAATTTTTTTCTCTGATTTTGTTTCCTTAGTGGTTTTTTGGCTAGTCGTAGTTGTATTACACCCTACAAGTGCGAGTCCACATAGAGCCATTAGGGCAACAAACAAAAATTTCTTGAGCCAATGTTTCATGAAAAAGCCTCCTAAATATATTTTATTAATTTATTATAACCTAATGTGAATGCGTTTTCAAGGTAGCGAAATATCTAGACTAGTCTTCTTTCCATTTTTTTTATAGTAGGGTCACTAACTATAAAAAACGGCGCGCCCTTTAAAACATCTTTTACATTTACTGACTAGAGTAAGGGGACGATTTTTACAGTTTCGTAACAGTCCCTTACTGACCAATTTCTTATGTTATAATAGAGATGTTTAGAAAGGAGCTTTTATGTCTATACGAAAAAGATATGTTCCAAAGAAAATCAAACTCTTATTATTCTTAAATGCCTTTTTGATTCTATCCATGCTTGTCTTAGGGACTCTGATTGTTGGTCGTCTACTGTCTCCCACTACTACAAGTCAAGAAAAATCTCAAGAAAACTTGATTTCCCAACGAATAGCTAGCCATCAGTGGATCAAACAAAAAAAACCAGTCAAAATTCCGATTCTTATGTATCATTCGGTTCATAACATGGATCCATCAGAAGAAGCCAATGCCAACCTCATCGTGGCACCAGAAACCTTTGAAAGTCATCTCAAAGCCTTAAAGAAGGCCGGCTACTATACCCTCACTCCTGAAGAAGCTTATCGGGCGCTCACAAAAAATGAACTGCCGAAAGGTGGCAAAGTCGTTTGGTTAACGTTTGATGATGGAATTGCTGACTTTTATACCATAGTCTATCCACTCTTAAAAAAATACCAAATGACCGCAACCAACAATATCATTACTTCCTTTTCTGACGAAGAAAGACCCAGTGTTTTAACCTTCGATCAGATCAAAGAAATGAAAGCGCAAGGTATGACGTTTGAGAGTCATACAGTATCTCATCCAGATTTGGCCCGATCAGATAGCTCTCGTCAGGAATCTGAATTGGCGACTTCCAAACAAGTACTAGACAAGAAACTCCATCAAACCACTACTACCATTGTTTACCCTTCCGGCCGCTACTCTGATCTCACCATGGAAATAGCAGAAAACAATGGTTACAAAATGGGCTTAACGACCAACAATGGACTAGCTAGTCTAGACGATGGCCTCTACTCACTAAAACGCCTGCGGATCTTACCAACTACAACAGCAGAAGACCTACTTACCGAAATGCAAACTAATCCATAAACATACAAAAAGCACGAGTCCGAATGACTCGTGCTTTCTTTCTCCATAATAGAGGCTTTTATTTCGATTTGATGTAGTTCACACCATCTGCTTTTGGTGCAACCGACTTACCAAAGAAGGCTGCTAGTACGATGATGGTCAACACATACGGAGCAATACGGAGGTATACTCCAGGAATATGGGCAAGGAAAGGAATCTGCGTAGATACAACCGCCAAGGCTTGTGAAAGTCCAAAGAATAGACTTGATAGCATGGCACCGATTGGGCTCCATTTACCAAAGATCATAGCCGCTAGGGCGATAAATCCAGGTCCCACAATGGTAGTGGCAGAGAAATTGACAGAAGCAGATTGCGCATACAAGGCACCCCCAACTCCTCCTAAAAATCCAGAGATGAGCACACCATAGTAACGCATGAGGTAAACATTAATCCCTAGGGTATCCGCAGCTTGTGGATGTTCACCGACTGAGCGAAGGCGAAGACCAAATTTCGTTTTAAACATGATAAACCATGCTACAAATGAAAATCCAATCGCGACATATCCCATTAAACTTGTATTCTTGAAGAAGATATCGCCAATGACAGGAATATCAGATAAGAAAGGAAAATCAAATTTACCAAATGACAAATCGATGTTGTTGGTTTGGCCTTTTCCATAGATGGCTTTTACCAAGAAGACGGCTAAGGCAGGAGCCAACAAGTTCAATACTGTACCACTTACCACGTGGTCAGCACGGAAGTTAATAGTCGCTACCGCATGGATGGCAGAGAAAATAAGACCAACCAAACCACCTGCAAGGAGAGATAGCCAGATTGTCATGCCACCAAGAGAGCTAGCAAAAGTCAAGTTAAACACAACCCCTGTGAAAGCACCCATAACCATGATACCTTCCAAACCGACATTAACGACACCAGCATGTTCGGAGTAGGCTCCTCCGATACTAGTGAAAATGAGGGGAGCAGCATAGACCAGCATATTCGATACAAGAATCGTTAGTATAGCAACAGTATTCATTCTTACTCTACTCCTTTCATTTGTTTCTTAGGCTTGATGTATTTTTCGATAATGTAATGAGCACTTACAAAGAAGATAATCGAAGCTGTCACAATATTGACAAGTTCTGGTGGGATAGTCGCTGTGGTCATACCTGGCGCACCTGTTTGCAAGGTTCCAAGCAAGAAGGCCGCAAAGACAATCCCAATAGGAGAATTGCTAGCAAGTAGAGCAACTGCCATCCCATTAAATCCAACAGCCAAGGAACCAGCTTGAACATAAACGTTCTGGAAGGTACCAATTCCTTCTACTGCTCCACCGATCCCACAGAGGGCCCCTGAAATCACCATGGAAAGGATGATGGTCCGTTTAGCTGACATCCCTGCATAGTCTGAAGCATTGGGGTTAAGACCAACAGAACGAATTTCAAAGCCAAGTGTTGTCTTCTTGATAATGAACCAAATCACTGCAACAGCAATCAAGGCAATGAAGATCCCGATATTCATCCGTGACTTAGTCAATTCTGTCAAGAACCCTAGGCGGTAACTTGCATTTGCTCCTACTGTGATACTAGATTCAGAATCGACCATAAACTTTTTAGGGAAGTTCCGGATGATTTCATTTCCAGCAAACAGTACGATGTAGTTCATCATAATGGTAACGATCACTTCACTCGTTCCCAAAAATGCTCGTAGGAGTCCTGGAATTAATCCAATGAGACCACCGGCAATTGCAGCCACAAGGACGGTCAAAGGAATCATCAGAACGCGAGGAATATCTGGGAAGGATAGAGCGAACCATACAGCCGCAATCCAACCTGCCAAAGCTTGTCCAGGTAAGCCGACATTAAAAAATCCAGCTCGACTGGCTACCGCAAATCCGAGAGCAATCAATATCAGTGGCCCCATAGTACGGAAAATTTCACCCACATTTTTTATGGAACCAAAAGCTGTCTTGAAGAGTTCTTCATAACCCCAAAGAGCATCATAACCAAAGATCCACATAATAATGGCTCCGAGGATGATTCCTAGGATTACAGAAATAAAAGGAATAGCAATTTGTCTTGTATTTTTATTCATTTGAAGCCTCCTTGATTTCTCCACCAGCCATTAGAATACCAAGCTCTTGTTTGTTGGTCTCAGACGGCTTCACAATACCTTGGATTTTTCCATCATGAATAACAGCAATCCGGTCTGATAGATTTAGAATTTCGTCTAATTCGAAGCTGACAACGAGGACGGCTTTCCCTTTATCACGTTCACCAATCAAACGTTTATGGATGTACTCAATCGCACCAACGTCCAATCCACGTGTCGGTTGGCTAACGATTAACAAATCTGGATTCCGATCAACTTCACGAGCAATGATGGCTTTTTGTTGATTTCCTCCTGATAGAGCACTTGCTGGAACAATCTCGTTGGCTGCACGAACATCAAATTCTTCCATCAACTTGCGAGCATAGGAATTAATTTGATTGTAATTCAACACACCATTCTTGCTAAGTGGTTCTTTGTAGTAAGTTTGAAGTGCGATGTTTTCAGAAAGCATCATTTCGAGCACAAGACCATCGCGATGACGATCTTCAGGCACGTGGCTGACATTCATTTCAGTAATCTTACGTGGGGAAAGGCCAACAACTTCTTGTCCCTTAATTTTGATACTGCCTGATTTAACTTTGCGAAGTCCGGTAATAGCCTGGATCAATTCACTCTGACCATTTCCGTCAATCCCTGCAATTCCGACAATTTCACCTGCACGAACATCAAGAGATAGTTCTTTGACCGCAGGAACACCACGGTTTTCATTCACGACCAAGTCAGAAATTTGCAGAACCACTTCTTTAGGTTGCGCTTCTTCCTTTTCTGTTACGAAAGAAACTGAGCGCCCAACCATCATTTCTGCCAAATCTTTATTGGTAGCACCTTCGATGCTAACCGTTTGAATGGATTTCCCACGACGAATAACTGTGACACGGTCTGCGACGGCACGAATTTCGTCCAGTTTGTGAGTGATGAGGATAATGGATTTCCCTTCTTTAACGAGGGTTTTCATAATATCCATTAACTCCAAAATTTCAGCAGGAGTTAGCACTGCTGTAGGCTCGTCGAAAATCAGAATATCAGCTCCGCGATAGAGTGTCTTCAAGATTTCTACACGTTGTTGAGCCCCAACAGAAATATCTTCAACTTTTGCTGTAGGATCCACAGCCAAGCCGTAGCGTTCAGATAACTCTAGAATATCTGCATTAGCTTTTTTCAAATCTAATACACCCTTGTTCGTTACTTCGCTACCAAGAATGATATTTTCTGCAACAGTGAAAGCTTCTACCAACATGAAGTGCTGGTGAACCATCCCGATCCCTAGAGAAGCAGCCTTTGAAGGAGAATCTAGTTTTTCAGATTTCCCATTGACCACAATTTCTCCGCTCGTTGGTTCCAAAAGACCAGCCAACATATTCATCAGGGTTGATTTCCCAGCTCCATTTTCACCAAGAAGTGCATGAATTTCACCTTTACGCAATTCGAGGTTGATTTTGTCGTTTGCGACAAATTCACCAAAAATTTTGGTAATTTCACGCATCTCAATGACGTTTTCGTGTGCCATTCGAATATTCCTTTCTAGAAAACTATATTTTATTTCAGTAGGACCTGCTAAACGAGTTAGTAAGTTCTATTGAGACAAAATGTCTCAACACCTCATAAAAAAGCGACCCAAGAAGGATGGATCGCTTCTGGAAGGTTTTATTTCTCAGGTGCTTTTACACTACCATCAATAATTTGTTTTTTAGCATCTTCTACTGCTTTTTTAGCATCTTCAGAAAGATTTGAAGTTGTCAAATCAACACCACCATCTTTCAAACCAAATGTGATCACTTTTCCACCTGGGAATTTACCGTCAGCAGTTTGAGTTGCGATTTCTTGAACAGTTTTACCAACTTGTTTCAGAGTAGAAGCCAATACGAAGTTAGATTCTTTACCATCTTTTGAAGTGTATTTACCTTCATCAACTTGGTCACGGTCTACACCAATAACCCAAACTTTTTCGCCTTCGTTTTTCTTCTCGTTCAAGTCTTTTGCTTCCTTGAAGACACCAGCTCCTGTACCACCAGCAGCTTGGTAAATAACGTCAGCTCCTGCAGCGTATTGTGTTGCTGCAATTGTTCTACCTTTTTCAGGGTTGTTGAAGTCTTCAGCATATTGTACATCAACTGAAATGTCTTTGTTTACAGACTTCACGCCTGCTTCAAATCCTTTTTCAAAACGAGTGATAACTTCACCACGTGCTCCACCGATGAAACCAACTTTGTTTGTCTTCGTAGTTTTGGCAGCAGCAACCCCTGCAAGATAAGCAGCTTCATTATCTGCAAAAACAGCAGATGCTACGTTCTTCTTATCACCAACAACAGAGTCAATGATAACATAGTTGATATCAGCATTTTCATCTGCAGCAGCAGTAACAGCTGGAGCAAGTTTGTAACCAACACCGTACACTAATTTGTAGCCGTTTGTAGCAGCTTGACTGAAGTTATTCGCGAAATCTGCTTCACTTGTAGATTGGAAGTAAGTAAAGCCGTTATCTTTAGAAAGACCATTTTCTTTACCCCAAGCTTGTAGACCTTCCCATGCAGATTGGTTAAATGATTTGTCATCAACACCACCTGTGTCAGTAACGATAGCAGCTTTTAAATCAGTTTTTGCATCTGAAGAATCTTTGCGAGACGCACGATTTCCACATGCAGCAAGTCCGATTGCAGCGACAGTTACTAGACCTAGGCCTAACCATTGTTTCTTGTTCATTTCTGAACCTCCTAAATAAGATATGCAACTATGTTGCGGATTAATGAAAGGGTCAATAGACCGCCTTTACAGAAGTTACTAGGTAAGATCTGTAAAGGAATATGGAAGCAATTCCTTGACCGTCATCACGACCGTCGATTTATCTTTGGCTACCAGAGTAACCGGTAGGTCTGGCTCGAAAAATTCAGCCATCACCTGGCGACAAGCACCACAGGGTGAAACTGGTTTTTCAGTTTGACCATAAATAATTAATTCCTTAAATGAACGCTCGCCTTCTGAAACAGCCTTGAAGATAGCTGTTCGCTCACCACAATTGGTCAACCCGAAACTCGCATTTTCAACATTGACTCCTGTATAAATCTTTCCCTCTGCTGTAACTAAGACAGTTCCAATTGGAAAGTGAGAATAAGGCACGTAAGCATTCTCGCTTGTTTTTACAGCTAGGTCAATCAACTCAGTAGTCGCCATGGGCTACTTCTCCCTTCATGATGGCTACTCCAGAGGAAGTACCGATTCGGTTAGCACCCGCTTGGATCATAGCTTGAGCATCCTCATAGCTACGAGTGCCTCCAGATGCTTTCACCCCCATGTCAGGTCCAACAACTTTTCGCATGAGAGCCACATCCTCAGGCGTAGCCCCACCAGTCGAGAATCCTGTAGAAGTCTTCACGAAGTCAGCTCCTGCTAACTTAGCAATCTGACACGCTACAATCTTCTCATCTTCTGTCAAGAGGCAGGTTTCGATGATGACTTTGACAAGGTGATCACCGCTTGCATCTACAACTGCCTGAATATCTTCTTCAACGAGACTCAGATTTTTTGATTTAAGTGCACCAATATTGATGACCATATCAATTTCATCTGCCCCATTTTGGATAGCATTCTCGGTTTCAAAAGCTTTGACTTCTGGTGTATTTGCCCCCAGTGGAAACCCGACAACTGTACAGACTTTGACATCTGTATCACGTAGACCCTCTGCAGCGAAGTTTACCCAAGTTGGCTGCACACAAACACTTGCAAAATCATATTCTTTTGCTTCTTCGATCAATTGTTCGATCTGTTCCTGTTGTGCATCAGGTTTTAATAGTGTGTGGTCTATGTATTTGTTTAATTTCATTAGTGAATCTCCCCTAAACGAATTACGATACGATTTCAATAATCTCTGAAACGCTTTCAACCTTGTCTAGTATTTTAACATTTTTTTGGAATTCTGCAATGGTTTTTTGACAAATTTCTAAGTTTGTATAAATAGTTGCAACAAGCTCCCCTTTTTGAACAGAATCCCCGACTTTCTTAGCAAAAACAATCCCTGTCTCATAGTCTAAATCATCTGATTTGACTGCTCTGCCAGCCCCTAGACGCATGGCAAAGAGACCGTGTTCCATAGCAGGCAAGGCTGCAATATAGCCATCCTCTTCTGCATAGACAGGCACTTGTTCTTTTACCTGAACTGGACGGTAGAGATCTTCTAAATCCCCACCTTGAGCAAGGACCATTTCTTCAAATTTCTTCAGAGCTTTGCCGGCTGTCAGATGTTGCTTGACTTCTTCCAAGCTAGCCGTCACTCCGCCAAGCTCCAACATAATTTGAGCCAATTCACAAATGAAGTGGGTCACGTCTTCTTTGCCTTTGCCTTGAAGAATATCTAAGGCTTCGAGAATTTCCAATCGGTTCCCAATACTAGTTCCCAAAGGTTGGCTCATATCCGTCAAGACAGCAATGGTCTTGCGACCGACAGCATTTCCAAGATCCACCATGGTGCGGGCTAATTCACGCGCCTCTTCGATGGTCTTCATAAAGGCCCCTTCTCCAACGGTAACATCGAGAAGGATAGCATCTGCTCCAGCCGCAATCTTCTTACTCATGACGGAACTCGCAATCAAGGGAATCGTGTCAACTGTTGCCGTCACATCTCGAAGTGCATAGAGAAGCTTATCTGCCATGACCAATTGATCCGACTGGCCGATAACAGAAAGACCAATGTCTTGTACTTGTTTGATGAACTCTTCTTGGGTCCGCTCAATCTGGAATCCTTTTATTGATTCTAACTTATCAATGGTCCCCCCTGTGTGACCCAATCCACGACCACTCATCTTGGCTACTGGAACTCCAAAGCTGGCTACTAGAGGGGCCAGTACAATCGTTACTTTGTCCCCTACACCACCTGTTGAGTGTTTGTCCACCTTGATGCCTTTAATAACAGAGAGGTCGAATTGCTCCCCTGTTTCCACCATCTTCATGGTCAAATCTGATATTTCTCGAGTCGTCATTCCCTTGAAATAAACCGCCATGGCAAAGGCAGCCATTTGATAGTCTGGTACTGTTCCCGCTACATAGCCCTCAATCAGCCAGTGAATTTCTTCTTTACTCAACTCAATGCCATCACGTTTTTTCTGAATGATATCTACAGCTCTCATGTAACTTTCTCACTCCTTAAAATATAATAACCTTTGTCTTTTTTGAGGATTTCACAGTTTCCAAAGATTTCTTCCATTTTTGCTTTCGCACTGGGAGCACCTTGTTTTTTCTGAATGACAATGGTTAGGTCTCCACCAGGATTCAAATGGTCAAAGCTACCAGAAAGTACTTCATGAACTACCTTTTTCCCAGCCCGAATGGGAGGATTACTGATAATATGGTCAAAGCACCCCTCAACCTCATCATAAACATTGGATTGGAAGATCTTAGCTTTGACTTGATTTAAAGCCGCATTTTTCTGAGCCAGATCAAGGGCACGTGTATTCACGTCTACCATAGTAGCATGAACCCCTTGCGCCTTGACCAAAGAGAGACCAAGAGGACCATACCCGCAACCGACGTCCAAAACCGCCTCTCCTTGCTGAAAAGACAGACAAGACAAGAGGACCTGGCTGCCAAAATCGATCATTTTCTTACTAAAAACACCAGCATCCGTAAAAAATTTCATCCGCTCTCCTAGAAGGACCACATGTAACTCATGGATATCATGTTGAGCATCTGGATGTTCATCATAGTACATTTTACTCATACTAGCATTATAGCATAATTTAACCTATTTTTAAATCGTTTACAGAAGATCTTAAAACTGATATACTAAAGGTCACTATGGAGGAAAAGCTTGAAATGGATAAAGAATTTCTACACTTCGAAAAGATTAATCGACAAACTTGGCAAAATCTCCACCGAAAATCAACTCCTCCTCTATCTGAAGAGGAATTGAATTCCATCAAGAGTTTTAATGACCTTATTAGTTTACAAGATGTAACAGACATTTATTTACCCCTGACACACTTAATTCAAATCTACAAAAAAGCGAAAGAAGACTTAGCTTTCTCTAAAGGCATCTTTCTCCAACAGGAAAGCAAAAAACAGCCCTTTATGATTGGAATTTCAGGATCTGTGGCTGTCGGCAAATCAACGACGAGCCGCCTCCTTCAAATCCTTCTTTCTCGAACCTTTTCCGGTTCTACAGTGGAGCTAGTGACGACAGATGGCTTCTTATATCCCAATGCGACCTTGATTGAACAAAACATTCTCAATCGCAAGGGCTTCCCTGAAAGCTATGATATGGAACTTCTCTTGGATTTCCTGAATCAGCTAAAAAATGGTCAGAGTTACCAGATTCCCGTCTATTCTCATGAGATTTATGATATCGTCCCTGACCAGAAGCAAACCATCCAAGCTGCAGACTTCATTATTGTTGAAGGGATCAACGTCTTTCAGAATCCTCAAAATGATCGACTCTATATGACGGACTTCTTTGATTTCTCCATCTATGTGGATGCTGAGGTTGCCAACATTGAGTCTTGGTATATTGATCGCTTTAAAAAGTTGTTGGACCGTGCAAAGGATGACCAAAGCAACTACTACCACCGCTTTACCCAGCAACCAGAAGCTGAAGTCCTAGCCTTCGCTCATCAGGTATGGGAGTCAATCAATCTCTTAAATCTAAAAGACTATATCGAACCCACTCGAAACCGAGCCGAACTGATTCTGCACAAAGCTGCCAACCATGAGATTGATGAAATCTATCTTAAGAGATAAAGAGATTGTAACAAAATGACCCCCAAAAGATGGCGATTCGAAGAAAAATTAGTTTGGGCTTGTCAAAAGAAAAGTTTTCAGATATAATAAGAGAGTTAGAATATCATTGGAGGTGAAAAAATTGGCAAACATTAAATCAGCTATCAAACGTGCTGAATTGAACGTTAAACACAACGAAAAAAACTCAGCTCAAAAATCAGCTATGCGTACTGCAATTAAAGCTTTTGAAGCAAACCCATCTGAAGAACTTTACCGCGCTGCTAGCTCAGCTATCGATAAAGCAGAAACTAAAGGTTTGATCCACAAAAACAAAGCTAGCCGTGATAAAGCACGTCTTGCAGCGAAACTTGGCTAATCAAGAATTGCATACAAAATGAGCTCTCCGGAGCTTTTTTTGTTGCTTCCATATGAGGAGATACGATGAAAATTACGATTATCGGCTATTCTGGTTCTGGAAAATCTACCTTGGCTGAAAACTTGGCCCGATCCTACTCCATCCCCAAACTCCACATGGATACCCTTCAATTTCAACCGGGTTGGATAGACAGTGACCGGGATTGGATGGAGAAAGAGATGAAACAGTTTCTCAACGATCATAGAGACTGGGTCATTGATGGCAATTACTCTTGGTGTTGCTATGAGGAAAGAATGGAGCAAGCAGATTACATTATCTTTCTCAACTTCTCTCGTTGGAACTGCCTCTATAGAGGATGGAAACGATACCGTCGCTATAAAGGTAAAGTCCGGGAGAGTATGGCTGCAGGTTGCCCTGAACGCTTTGACTGGGAATTCATCCGTTGGATTCTTTGGGATGGTCGAACTAAGAATGCCAAAGAAAGGTATCGAAATATCCGTTCTACCTATCCCGATAAATTCATCACTCTCAAAAACCAAAAGGAATTAGACCGTTTCCTCAATAACATCAAAAATGATCTACTGGAATCGAAGTAAATACTCGATCTAGTAGATCATTTTTCTTATTTTCTTTTCTTTTGAGGAAACAAGGGAAGTCCTAAAGAAGCCATCTTCTCCGCTGGCACCTTCATGCCATCCTTAATCCATTTGGCTAAGACAGAGACAATGGCTGAACTGAGGAAGGAATTCAAATAACTAGCCGGTCCTTGTGAGGATTTCTGACTTTTACTTCTCTTTTCCAGAAACTCATAAACAGCCTTGGTAAGCAGTTTCTCAAAATTATAATCGACGGCCAAGCTGATAATGCGTGCTTCCTTCTTGGCCTCTTTAAAGAGATAAACCCAAATCTGGTACAAATCGGTCTTAAAATTATACCCCTCTAAAGACTTGGTAATATTCGAAACAGTTGATTGGAAGATGGATTCCAGCAATTCTTCTTTCGACTCATAATTTCGGTAAAAGGCTGCGCGAGAAACTCCTGCTCTCTCCACCAATTCTGAAATGGTAATCTTTTTCAAGTCCTTTTTATCCAACAACTGAAGCAAGGAAATCTCCAAGGATTCCCGTGTGATGGCATTGCTTTCTTGGTTGGACCGTTTCAAATTTTCTAAGGATTTTTCTGATATCTTTCTTTCTGCCATAACACTTACTTTCTATCTGTATCATCTGAATGTATCTGCTTTCAGAGAATGCAACTTCATGATATAATTGTAAAAAAAGACTAACCACTTGTCAATGTACAATTATTTACATTTTGAGGTAATAAAAATGACATGGAAAATTATTGCAGATTCTGGCTGTGATTATCGTACTTACGAAAGTGCTGCACCAGATACTAGCTTTGTTTCAGTGCCTCTTACCATTCAGATTGGTGAGACCATCTATTCAGACGACGCTAATCTGGATACAGATAAAATGATGGAAGATATGTATGCAACGACTACTGCTTCCAAATCAGCTTGTCCTAGTCCTGATGACTATATGAGAGCCTTTGAGGGAGCTGACAATATTATCGTTGTTACCATCACTGGTACTTTGTCCGGTAGCCACAATAGTGCTCAAGTCGCTAAAAAACTTTATCAAGAAGATCATCCGACTACCAACATTCATGTGATTGATAGCTTATCAGCTGGTGGTGAAGTGGATCTACTCGTTCGCAAACTCCATCAATTAATCGCTCAAGACCTTGATTTTGATCAAGTGGTTGAAGTCATTACTAAATACCAGGAAAAAACCAAGCTGATCTTTGTGCTTGCTAAGGTCGATAATTTGGTCAAAAATGGCCGACTCAATAAAATTATCGGAACTGTTGTCGGCCTCTTAAACATCCGTATGGTCGGCCAAGCCAGCGATACTGGCACCCTGGAGCTTCTCCATAAAGCCCGTGGCCAAAAGAAAGCTATTACCACTACTTTTGAAGAGATGCTTAAAGCCGGCTACAAAGGAGGGCATATCACCATTGCTCACCGTCGCAACGATAAATTCGTAGAACAACTCTCTGCCTTGGTCCATGAAAAGTTCGCCAATGCGGATATCGAAGCTCTTCCGACCTCAGGCCTCTGTAGCTTCTATGCTGAAGAAGGTGGCCTCTTAATCGGCTATGAAATTTAAATCAACATAAAAAGAGGCTGGGACAAAAGTCCTAGCCTCTCAATTGTCTTTGGATTGTCGAGCAAGACGCAGTGGTTGAGTGGGCTCTACTACGCTGATTTCATCAGCTTTTACAGCCCTACTCAACTGTGCGGAGGTGGGACGACGAAATCGAATTCTAACGAATTACCGATTTCTGTCCCACTCTCTTTTTTATTCACCAATTTCTTGGTTAAATTTGTAGAAAGTACCTTTATAAATAAAGTAAGTCGCAAGAGCACCTATACCAGCAATGAGAAGATAAATCACACTAGCAATCAGGGTAGTGAAAGCCACAGCGGATAGATAGAAGGTAAAGCCTATCAGGACTAGCATAACGATAATAAATACGAAGATCAATAATCCTCTCAGGGCTGCATTTCCTCTATTACGGTTCATCAGGTCTGTTACAGTCGACCAATTAGTCGTTAAGAGCTTGTAGTCACGTCGAAAAGCGATCACACTCAAGCTCAAACTGGTCAAAAACCAAATCAAAAGCATGGCTAGAAGGGAGAGGGGATGGACACCAAAGTAACAGGATACCCCTACCAAAAGCACAGTCGGCAAAGCAGACTGAACCGAAAAGAGAATCCAAAATTTCTTCAAACAATAGCGTTTGAAGTCAATCGGAAGGGCACGAAGATAAGCGAAATTTTCCCGTTCCAAAGAGATCCCAATACTGGTCAAGCTTTCCACAGAGTTGAAGACTCCGATCATGAAAGCGATGAGGGATAAGGGAAGTAAATATTGGGGTGTGAGGTAGTTTTCAATTTGAAGGGAAGCTCGCGACGCCCCTAAAAACAAGCCAAATGTGAAAAGATAAGGGAAAATCGCCATCATGAAGATGACCTGCGTCAGCAAGGTACCATCACTTAGAAGCCGTTTATGATAGGAAACAGTAAAGCGATGGAAGGCCTTCTGATCTCCCACCTTCATCTGACTCACCCGCTCCTTAACCGCATGGCTGGAAGAAACCTCAAGGGCAGCATCATAAAAATGAGGCAAGACCTGACTTTTGACCAGCCAAATGAGAACCGCTAGAAGCAGAATCCAAGCCAAGATCCCAAGTAGAGCTCCTGAATCCAAAGGATTCAAGATAAAGCTATGAAAGACCTCTATCGGAGGAAAAATACTGGGTTGAGTAACCAGATCACCAGCCACCGAATGCTCTGATTGGAGCATATTAATATAGAGGTAAGCTCCAATGGAAATGAGACTACTCAAGCCAATGATGAGGTTAGACACCAAACTCGTGTGCTTCTTAAAGATAGCTGATTTGGTAATCAGGTGGGATAAGAACAAGGTGCCCAAAAAGAGGATGGAGAGGAGAATCATGGCACAAAGAAGGCCAAGAAGAAGCCCTACCAGAATATTTCCCCCTGCTTGGATGGGCAGAATGATGAAATAACTGATCATTGGAAGCAGGGCCATCAAGAGCACTAAAATGACCGAGATGCTCTTTCCTGCAATCACTTCTGCATCCGAAAAGGCATAGGGACGATAAAATTGCAAATCCTTGCTCTCGTAAAAGACATTGTAAAAACTCATCAAACCTTGTGATATAGCTAAGAGCGCAAAGAGCGTAATCATATTGACAAAGGGACCAGGGCTAGAGACAAAATCATTGGCACTCGAGAGAATCCCAAAAAGGAAAAGATAAAGGAGACCGATAAAAATATAGGTCCGAATGGACTGAGCGGAAACATTGACCTTCCTAGTGGGATCCTTTTCCTGCTTTTTACGAAATTTCGCTAATTGGGCCGGCTGAGTAGCATAAATGATGTTGACATCCACTAGGCGACGAACCATCTTAAGACGCATCTGGACTCACCTCTTCTCTTCGACCGGCCAGTCCAAGATAAATGGACTCTAGGCTTTGTTCTGGGTGTTGCCCCTTCAGCTCCTCGATAGTTCCATAAAAGATGAGGTTCCCCTTCTTCAGGATGGCAATCTTATCACAGAGTTGCTCTGCCACTTCGAGGACA
Organism: Streptococcus rubneri; assembly: GCF_004785935.1. Classification (GTDB taxonomy): domain Bacteria; phylum Bacillota; class Bacilli; order Lactobacillales; family Streptococcaceae; genus Streptococcus; species Streptococcus rubneri. Next base: position 848,877 of record NZ_SRRP01000001.1, read on the forward strand.
TGGGTGGAGAAGATGACGGTATTTCCCTTATCCGCATGCTCCCGCATCATCTGCTTCAAGTCGTAAGAGGCTTGGGGATCCAAACCAGTCATGGGCTCATCTAGAACCCAGATGTCTGGATCAGATAGTAGAGCCCCGATAACAAATACCTTCTGGCGCATCCCATGAGAGAAAGACTCGATGACTTCATAGCGATGACTAGTAAAGTCAAAAAGGTGGAGCAAATGATCCAAGCGGTCATCACATTCCTGCTGGCTCATGTCATAGGACGTGGCAACCAACTCCCAGAATTCATTGGCCGTTAAACGAAGAAAGAGATCTGGTGAATCAGCTACATAGCCAATTTTCTTCTTTATTTCTAGGCGATTGCTATAGAGGTCCTTTCCATCTACTAGGATGCTACCGGTCGTTGGGGTGATGACACTGACTAGACTCTTAATGGTCGTTGATTTTCCGGCTCCATTATGGCCAATCAAGCCGACAATCTGCCCATCTTCAATGGTCAGATTCAAGTGGTTCAATGCCAGATGCCCATCGTAATCTTTTGTGACTCCTTGAAATTCAATCATAGATTCTCCTTCTGCCTTTCTTCTTTTAAAACGGAACATCTCCATGTAATTGCTTATATTTTATTCCTATTTTAAAAAAGTGTCAACGAAAAACCAAAAAATTAGAGTAATTCATTAAAGCGATAGAGGAGTTTTAAGAGGTAGGTAGGAATCGTATCTAAGAAATCCTCTATAAATACTCGTTCTCCCCTCTTGTGAAGCTCCTTACCCCAAGGACCTAGGTTTACCGCTGGCACTTGGATCTGAGCAATTTTTTCCAGATCTAATTCGTAGACCTGAGAAGGTGTCGCTAAACTATCCAGCACGACTTGATAAGTGGAAACATCCTTTTCCAAGGCACAGTAACTAGTATCACAAATACCCATAAAGTATTCTTCCACTTTCAAGGATTGACCTCTTTTTTCTAAATAACGACGGTAGTCATCTACTAGAATCCCAATTTTAAGGCTCGTTTTTGGTAAGGAGCGGCAGTTCATAGACGGGTAATAAGGTGGAGCAAAACCTATGACCACCAATGGATCCTTATCTCCCAGAAAGTCTAAGTAGCTTTGAATCTGGTGAATGGCAATGGTCTGGTAGCTAACACCCTTCAAAAATTCTTGATAGGCCACTTGCTCGCGCTCTTTTTGAAAGGCAGAAAAACCTTCCTTCTCTTGGCAACGATTCATTAATTCTTGATAACTAATAGCTAGTGGTCGAGAAATAAGGTGCTCTTGTTCTGCTCTCTCTTGTAGAGTCCAGTATTTTTCATAGAATTCATTTAAGGCCTCCTGGGTCAATTCTTGAATTCGCTGGAACAACTGCTGGGGAGTCTTTTTCAAATGTAGAACGCTAAAATAGCCTGCTGCATGAAGGACAGTCGATACATCATACTGGTCCTTTAAATCCCTTAGATAAGACCAAGAAGGTAGAGGAGACTGCTCGCCTAGAGCACGGTCTGATAAATCAGGATGAAGATCTAGTTTTGAGGCCACTGCTACTAAGAGAGATAAAGCATTCATCCCCTTTAGAGGCTCCTTCATATGGGAGAGAACCCCTTGAGCTACGATAACCGGCATGAGCTTGCCGACCGTTCCAATGTGTAGGACTTTTTCTTGCGCATCAGTAGAATCAAATGGTTCCGAATCGATAGCAAGTACATAGTCCAAATGAAACTCTTCTTTTAATTGGCAGAGTATGCCCAAAGACGCTCTCATGCCCCGAGAATAGGACTCCTCATCTCCAACAGATAGATAAAGCAAGTTGACCTGTCCACCGGCTGGATCCGATGCATAAGCTTCTAAGACTCCCAGTTGGAGAGCTAAGGCCGCCTTCATATCACAAGAGCCACGACCTAAGCGCCATTGTTTTGAATCCAGATCAGCCTGCATCTCTGGTCGAAGATCGATCTCTTTTAAGGTCTGGGCAAGAGCTTCAGAATCCAAAGCAATAGAGGCAAGAGGACCATAATCTTCTAAGTCCACCGTGTCATGGTGGTGAAAGAGGATCATAGTTTTTTTCTTACCTTTGTCGACTAAAGCCCAGTTGATACTCCTGTGCAGATGATCCTGAGGAATCTGATAGCGACCAAACAGATGGGGATGCTCTTGGAAATAAGGAATGGAAGCGAGACGCTGGTCTAAATAATCCTCAATGCCACGCTCACTTTCGGTATTGGTAAAGCTGGGAATTGCCATGGCTTCTTGAAATATAGTGGCAATTTGTTCTTGGAAATACTCTGTGGATCTCAATGGAGGCCTCCTTCTCTTGGACTAGATCCCTTTGTTCTCTATCTCATAAGGGGACAGAATGGACATTATTAATCTTTTTTGTGGCGATAAACCACTTTCCACATGCTGGTGACAAGGACTGCTAACAAACCATAGACTGTCAAGGTATTAGCTTTCTCTCCAGTTTCAGGTAAGCGAGTTTCCTCCTTTTCAGGTAAGCGAGTGACACTTTCCTCTCCTTGGCTTGTGGTTTCGCTGACGTGTGCTAATTGAGCCAATTCTTCTTTCTGTTCTTTACGGAAGTCCATTTGGTCTCGTCCGACTGGTGGTTCTTGTTCCTGATGACTAGCCTGATCAGGAACAGAGCCCTTACCGGCTTCTTCCACTACCGTCGGATTCTTCTTAGCGATTGGGAGAATACGATCTGCCAAGCTTGCATACTCGGTATCCTTTTCATTTGGCTGGTAACGAAGTAAGAGAGAACGGCTATCTTCAAGAATCGGAATTCTTGCTGAGATTGAATCCGTCTTAAACTTGACTTCGTATGGATCAGCATAATAGATGAAGTCTGGGTCAAAAGCATGAAGCGTCAAAACTAGGCGATGTCCTTTCTTAACGGTGTAGAGGTTCGGTTGTAAATACATGGTATAGTTGTGGTACTCATTTTCCTTTAGATCGATCGAGTGGCTAGAACTTGCTGAATCAAATCCAGAGCCAGGATTAGCCAAGTTAAGCCAGCCTCTTGAAATGACTACACTCTTGACCTTGTGCGTCTTATAACGTTTCAGAGGGAGACTGTCCAAATTGCTACCACTCCAGTAGCCCGTTTCATCCAGGGTTTCTTTTTCAAGGGTACGAGTACTGTAGCCGTCCTTATCATAGGTGATTTCTTCTTTAACAACATCAAATTCTTCGTCAGAAACGTCCATTAGGGTCGCGCTGACATGGGCATGTTTCTTATCTCCTTTTAAGAAACTAGCACTAAAATTCACAGGAATATGCCCTTTGATAGTGATGTCTTGATCGACTGGTGCAGCATAAGAGGCACTGACAGCAGATGAATGGAAGGCTGCATCTTGGTTTCTGGTGGTCCAGTTTTCACCGGTACCATAGAAATCACTAGATACTGTCACATCCTCTCTCTTAGAATAAGCACGCGCATTGATGCTATTGGTTGATTCCCACTTATCAAATTTTCGCCACTTAGACGGATCCAAGTTGTCCTGTGCGGTGACTTCAGGCAGATACTGAATTCCATTTCGAATTCCAAACAAATAATGGCTGTACCATAGATTCATCAAATCATTGAAGGCTTGACCCGCAACATTAGTCCCAGACCAACGGGTAGATGGATAGACATGGTTTCCTTGGTGGAGCAAGACTTTCGGATCAATTCCTGCTTTCTTGAAGGCTTGAACCATTAATTCAAAATGTTTTGGCTTGACATTGTCGTCATTCAAGCCTTGAATAATCAATGGTGCAGCTTTCAAATTGGCTGCGTTCAAGGTGTAGTCACGTTTGACATACTCTTCGTTGTAATTGTGGCCATCCTTGTGTTGGAGCTCATTAAGCTTGGTAATATAGGCTGCATAGTAGTCCTTAACCTTGTCCCAATCTTCCTTATCAAGAATACGGCCTGAGGTATAGACTGACAACCAAGAAAGGTCATTGGAAGCTCCTGTATCAAGAGGAGATCCTTGGCTGTTAAAATGGTCATACCAACTGGCGATACCTGCAGCAGGAACAATAGTCTTCAGACCTTCGACTCCAGTAGAGGCTACACCGAAGGTCGTTGTCCCAGCCCAAGACAAGCCTGTCATTGCCACATTTCCACTAGACCAGTCAGCCTTTACTTCACGATTGCTGGTTTTATCCGCATAGGCCTTACGCTTGCCATTCAACCACTCAATGATATTCTTGTAGGCCGCAACTTCTAGGTCAGAGCCAGTCGTATTAATCCCATCAGAACCTTTGGATCCCAGACCACTACTGGTTACTACTGCATAACCGCGAACCAAGTAGTAATTGTACCAATTCAGGTTTTCATAGTCATAGTGGGTATAGTCATCCGAGCTTTCACGAGGATTAACATAGTACCATTCTTTTGGATCTGCAGCCTTTGCCACTTCTTCTGTCGAGACTTCTTTAATAGCTTTTCTCTTTTCTGGCTTGCTGTAGAGTCTTGCCATATCAAAATTCCCACCTTCTTTCAGGCCCAAGCCCTCAAGGGTGCGTTCTTCTGTCGTACCTGTTACGTAAGGACTGGCTTCAAAAATAGTCGGTGCTTTATAATCCCCCTTGACTGCAGCCTTAGGAACTTGTACCAAGGTTTTCACTAAGTCTGGCTTGCCATCTCCATCGGTATCATAATCCGTCTCAACATAGACAATATAGCGGACAATGTCGCTCTTTTCATATGAATAATGCTCAATGTCATCTCCCGGTGAAAATGGGAAGATTGGCTGGGCCCGTCCATTCAAAAAGAGAGGTTCTTTGCGATCAGCGCGGTAGGCCGCATGGAGTTTTTTAGCTACCTCAACCATGGAAGCTAAGTCAGTCACCGGAGCCGTTCCTTCTGTATCCTCACTGATCATACCAAGACTTTTAGCAAAGGCTAAACGATCCTTATCAGTTGCTCCTACTTGACCATCTTTTGTCGACGCCCACTTCAAGAGCTGGTTGACAGCATCCGTCACAGTTGCATCCTTCTTAGCTTCTTGCTCCTCTACAGCTTGACCAGTCACCTCTGAAAGTTCCCCAAGAGTCACCTTAGGAGCGCTAGAAAGAAGACTGACACTTTTTTCTGCCCCATCTCCTTCAGGAGATAGACTTGTTTGAGGGCTCCCACTAATCGGCTTGTCTGCAGGAAGAGAGACCGGATCCTTTTCTGCAACAACTGCCTTATTTGTCGTCGTTTCCTGATTAGTTACTGCTGGTGTTGCCACAGGGCTTGTATCAGCTACTGGTATATTCAATTCAGGCTGATGGGACACTTCCACCTTAGGGGAAAGCTCAGAGACTGCTGGACCTTTATCTGTTGCAAGACTTGCTTCAGATGGACTTGCAGGTTCTAGGCTAGTGGTCAATGCTGGTTCTACACTATTGGTAGCCACTTCATCAGCCTGAACATGGCGAGCTAAAACTGCTGGACTAATTAATAAACTTGCAAACACAATCGAAACGATGGTTGATTTTTTCATATACAAACTCCTTAAAAAAATGTAGTTTTGAGTCGTTTATCTAGGAAACCTGCTTCTCTAAAAAACGACTGGCAAGCAGACAATAGAATTCTTTTTAGAAACCTCTTTAGATTCATAAACTAGACCTCCCCTCTTGAATCTAAAGATCCCCCTCCTTTCATCATTGTTCTTCAAAAATTTTTTTAAAAAACTCCCTAACTCTCAACTAGAACCCAGGCCTTTAAGACAGATTGGCAAGACTTGTCTCTTCCAAATTAGACAATTTGAAGCAAGATGCCTAAAAGAAAGGACCACAACAAATGGCCGAGAAAGCTTTAAGCTTCTTAAATCTTGAGGTAAGAGGTTTTTAAGCAGCTATCATTAATTTTCTAGGGATTTCCTAACGTCAAGCGCAAACGATTGCTCTATCTTCCTATTTTTGGTAGAATAAGGCATTATTCACGAAAGATGAGAACAAAATGGAAAATCAAACCTTAATGCAATATTTTGAATGGTACTTACCTTCCGATGGTCATCACTGGTCGCGCCTAGTTACAGATGCACCTCACCTGGCAAATCTTGGTATTCGTAAAGTTTGGATGCCACCTGCTTTTAAAGCAACATCTGCTAATGATGTCGGCTATGGCGTCTATGATATTTTTGACCTTGGCGAGTTTAACCAAAAAGGCACTGTCCGTACCAAGTATGGTTTCAAAGAAGACTACTTACAAGCAATCCAAGCCTTAAAAGAAGAAGGGATCCAGCCCATGGCCGATGTGGTTCTCAACCATAAAGCAGCTGCCGATGGCCTTGAAAAGTTTGAAGTGGTCGAAGTGGACCCTAACGATCGTACCATCGTCTTGACAGAGCCTTTTACTATCAAAGGATGGACAAAATTTACCTTTGATGGCCGAAATGGAGCCTACAATGACTTCCACTGGCACTGGTACCACTTTACCGGTACAGACTACGATGCTTCCCGCAATAAGAGTGGGATTTTCCAGATCCAAGGAGACAACAAAGGTTGGGCACAAGATGATCTCGTTGACAGTGAAAATGGAAACTATGATTATCTTATGTATGCCGATATCGACTTTAAACACCCAGAAGTGGTCGAAAACCTCAACCAATGGGCTACATGGTTTATCGAAACCACTGGAGTTCAAGGTTTCCGTCTAGATGCGGTCAAACACATCGACTCTTTCTTTATGAAGAACTTCATTCAACAAATCACGGACAAATATGGAGAAGATTTCTATGTATTTGGTGAGTTTTGGAATGGGGATGAACAAAGCAACAATGACTACCTGGCCAGTATTGACTATCAGTTCGACTTAGTCGATGTCGCCCTTCACCACAATCTCTTTAGAGCTAGCCAAGAAGGGGAAAACTTTGATTTAACGACTATTTTCAATGGCACTCTTGCAAGCAATCATCCAGAAAGTGCGGTAACCTTTGTCGATAATCACGATACCCAAAGAGGACAAGCCTTAGAGTCCACAGTCGGTGAATGGTTCAAGCCTGCTGCTTACGCCCTTATTCTCCTCCGCGAAGCCGGTATTCCATGTGTCTTTTATGGAGACTATTACGGAATCTCAGGCGATTTTGCCCAGCAATCTTTCCAAGCGGAGCTTGATCAACTCCTTCGGATTCGCAAAGACTTAGCCTACGGTGAACAAAGAGACTACTTTGACGATCCTAACTGTATCGCTTGGACCCGATCTGGAACTGAAGAGTCTGCTCCTATCGCCTGCGTCATTTCAAATGCTGCTGCATCTGACAAACGGATGGAAATCGGCCAAGCATATGCAGGACGGACCTACTGCGATGCTCTTGGAAACCACCAAGATACCGTCCAAATTGAAGAAGACGGCTGGGCTAATTTCCCAGTTGCAGAAAGAGCCGTCAGCGTATGGGTTTTGGCAGACTAACTAGAAAATGAAATCGAGTAAAGAGGCTGGGACTAAAGTTCTAGCCTTTCAATTGTCTTTGAATTGTAGAGCAAGACGCAGTGGTTGAGTGGACTCTACTACGCTGATTTCATCAGCTATTACAGCCCTACTCAACTGTGCGGAGGTGGGACGACGAAATCGAATTCTAACGAATTACCGATTTCTGTCCCACTCTCTTTCTTATATTTTATAGCAAACTACAGGTCCATTCTAACACTTCGTGTAAGCGCTGTCAATCTTTACCCCAAGATTTTCAATAGAAATGATAAAGAAAAAAACACTCCTTCCTTTTCCCTCATAAAAAGAGGTAGGAACAAGTGTTTTCTTTCGACTTGACTAGTCTGAGTAGAGCTTCTTAGCTCAATTCAGACACAATCGCTTTGAGTTGTTCTTTGGTATGAACACCAGCTACTTGTTTGACCACTTGGCCATCTTTTTTGAACAAGAGAGTTGGAATCGACATGATGCCAAAGTTACGAGCTGTATTTGGATTTTCATCCACATCCATTTTGAAAATTTTCAAGTCATCTTCATGGATTTCTTCAGCTAGCTGTTCCAAGATGGGACCTTGCATCCGACAAGGACCACACCAAGGAGCCCAAAAGTCTACAAGGACCAAACCTTGGCTGGTTTCTTCTTCAAATCTTGCATCTGTAAGTACGTGTACCATAGTTCCTCCTTTGATCAGTAGATTTTACTACTCATCACTCATTGATAACTTTATTCTACACCAAAATTCAAGTTTTTAGAAATATTTGCTACGAGATCTCCGGCTTAAATTTCTTCCTTCTTTTTCTTCCAGAAAAGAAGACTAGATACCATGAGACCAGCTAGTCCAGAGAGCCCCAGCTGGTTTTCTGTGCTACCTGTTTGAGGAAGCTGACCTGCTTTTTCTTGTGCTGGAGTTGCTTCTTCAACCGTCTCGGAGACAAATGTTTGTCCATAAGAAACAGATAGAGACTCTGGTTTTGTAGTTTCTTGCTCAGCTGTTTTAACAAGAGGAAGAAGACTTGGACTAGCAGGAATCTCTGGTCTACCATATGTTTCAGGCTCTGGAAGAACTGGCAAATGGTATTCTTCGATGTAATGAATTGCTGGTTCTACTAATTTTGCCCCTTGAATCTCAGGAAGGGCAGCATATGCTGTATCAGCCGTGTTAGGAAGATAAGAGGCTACCTGCGAACGAGTACCTTCTACGATTGGAATAGTCGCATGAATAGAATCCGTCTTGAAGGTCACTTCATAAGGATTCTCCACTGTTAGGTCTGATGGGTCATAGGTATTGAAGACCAAGGCCAGCTTATGTCCCTTTTTGACCGTATAAAGGTTTGGTTGGAGATGGACCGTATAGTCGTGAAATTCTCCAACTTTTGGCTCAATACTATTTCTTGAGCTTGCTGAATCATAGCCAGACTCAGGGTTGGCTAGGTTGATCCAACCTTTGGCAATAACCTTGTATTTTGTCTTAATGGTCTCAAACTCTGCTACAGAGAGATTAGAGAGGGTACTTCCCATCCAGAAGCCATCTGCTTTTTTATCTGCTTTGACGCCACCGTTGCCGACCACATCAAATTCCTCATCAGAGACGTCGACCAAGAGGGCATTGATTTGGAAGTTCTTGCCTTGTCCCTTAGCCAGGGCTGCCTTGAAGTGAACAGGGATATGTCCTTTAATGGTTGTATCTTCTGTCACTTCTGACACAAAGGTCATGTTGGCTTTTGAAGAACCCTGGCTAACGGTTTCATCGCGCTTTGCAACTTCTACACCAGCTCCGGCATAATCGCTCGAAATGGTTTCTTCCAAGCGTTTCGACTGAGCGTTGAGGAAGAGGCGCTGTGAGGTCTTCCAGTTATCATAAGTGGTCCACTTGCTTGGGTCATAGTTGTTTTGGGCCAAGACAGCTGGTAACTTATCAACCTGATTATCGACTCCATATAAGTAATGACTGAGCCAGGTATTCAAGAGATCATAGAAGTCCTGTCCCTGAGCCTTAATGCCATAGCCACGAGACATAGCGGCTGGATAGACGTGGTCCCCTTGGTGGAGATAGAGTTTGACATCTTGGCCTGCCTTCTTAAGGGCATCGTACATGAGTTCAAAATGCTTGGTTTTAACGTTGTCATCATTCAAGCCGTGAACCAAGAGGGCGCTAGTCTTGAATTTTTCAGGATGCAGGGTATAATCCCGCTCCTTCCAGACATCGCTGTAATTGCGCTCATGCGCATTTTGATCCTTGTTGAGCTGGTTGATATAGTTGGCATAATTTTGCCAAATACCAGCCCAGTCTTTTTCATCTAGAATCCGAGTACCGACATAGAGGGACAACCAAGATAAATCACTATATGGTGGGTTCCCATAAGCTGTTCCTTGACTGTTGAAATAATCATACCAAGAAGCGATCCCAGCAGCTGGTACGATGGTCTTCAAGCCTTCAACTCCTGTTCCTGCCACACCAAAGGTCGTGGTTCCAGCCCAGGATAGACCGGTCATGGCAACATTTCCTGTAGCCCAATCTGCCTTGATTTCGATATTGCTAGTCTTATCGGTGTAGGCCTTGCGCTTGCCATTGACCCACTCGATAATATTCTTGAAGGCATTGATTTCGAGATCAGAACCTGTTGTATTAAATCCTTCTGATCCCTTGGTTCCTAGACCAGCACTGGAGATAAAGGCATAGCCTCTGACCAAGAAATAGTCGTACCAGTTCAAGTTTTCGTAGTCATAGATATACTCGTAGGGACTGTAGTAGTACCAATCCGAAGCCTTGGCTTTCTTGGCTGCTTCGACTGTCGAAGAGCTTCCGACAGCCTGTCGTTTAGCAGGTTGCTCCCGTAACTTCTTCATATCGTAGGAACCATCTGTTGGTAAGCCCAGACTTTCAAGGGTCACGTAGTTCTCATCCAAGGTTCCTGCCACATAAGGACGCGCTTCAAGAATGGTCGCTGCCTTAAAGTCTCCCCTAGCAACAGCTTTTGGCAACTGGACAATGGCCTTAACTAAGTCACGCTTGCCATCCCCATCTGTATCGTAATCGGTCTCTACATAGACTGGGAAACGAACAATTTCACTATCCTCATAGTGGTAATCTTCATCTGCTTTTTCACCAGTTGTATATGGGAAAATCGGTTGGGCCCGCCCATTTAAAAAGAGAGGGGCTTTCTTTTCAGAGCGATAAGCGTCGTAGAGCTTTTTAGCGATGCCGTACATATTGGTTAGCTCTTCTTGGCTAACCTTGCGGTTCAAGTCATCTTGGTTACTAATCATGCCCAGACTCTTAGCGAAACGTTCCCTATCCATAGCAGATTGACCGACCTGCTTAGAATCTGTCGCAGCCCATTGAAGCAATTCATCAACGGCATCTTGGACCGTTAATTCCTTGTCCTTGAGTTCTGCTTTAGACAAGGCACCCGTATAGGAGGATAAGGCTTGTCCTGTCGCTACTGGACCAGCAGGTGCGATGGGACTAGCTACTGGACTTGTCTCTCCATTGTCTCCGGAAGGACTGACATTTCTTTCAGACGTGCTTGAAGTCCCTTGAGCGTCCCTGTTTTCAGTAAGTGGTTTTTCTGAAGGAAGAGCTACTGGCTTAGCCACAACTGGACTTGCAGGTAGCTGGGAGCTAGTGGCCTCTGGACGATTCGTTCCTTGATCTTCAGCAACTGTAGCAACCACCGGACTAGATTCTGAACTAGTCACCGGCTCAGAGCTAGCCTGATTTACGACCTCTGTCGCATTACTTGTTTCAAGAACATTCTCATCTGCTGCTACCACCTGGTTCAGGACAAAGGGGGCTAGTAACAAGCTCGAAGCTACAATTGAAACCATTGTTTTCTTTTTCATAAAGAATCCTCACTTTTTTGTAATCAACACCTCCATTATACTATGTAAGCGCTTTTGTAGCAATCTCTAATTGATGATTCTAGTAATAAAAGCCTCCCTTTATCACTTTCATGACTCCTTCTCAGCAAAAAACACCGCAACATTATGCGATGTTTCCTTCTATATTTATAGAGTTCCCAAGTCTTGTTTGGCCCTTTCTAGTTCTAGACTAATCTGTTCAAAGCCTGTTCCTCCTAAGGAATTTCGCTTCTGGACAGCTGTATGAGATTGTAAGACTTGATAAATATCTTCTTCTATTAAAGGAGATAGTTTTTGATAACGGCTGAAGGGAATGTCTTGGAGATAGAAACCAGATTTACTACATTCGAGCACCAATTTACCGACAATCTCATGTGCTTCACGGAAAGGGAGGCCCTTTTTAGCTAGATAGTCTGCTAATTCCGTCGCGTTTGAAAAGTCCCCTTGGGTGGAGGCCAGCATCCGATCCGAATGGACCGTCATCGTGGATAGCATGCCCGCCATAATGTCTAGCGATTTTTTAATGGTGTCCACAGTATCAAACATGCCTTCCTTGTCTTCCTGCAAATCCTTGTTATAAGCAAGTGGTAAGGACTTCATAATGGTCAATAGCCCCATGAGATGACCATAGATCCGTCCACTCTTGCCACGGATCAATTCTGCCATGTCCGGATTTTTCTTCTGTGGCATAATGGAAGACCCGGTACTAAAGGTATCTGATAGACTAACAAAACCGTATTCGTAACTACACCAATGGATCAATTCTTCACAGAGACGAGAAAGATGCATGATCAAGATGCTACAATTAGATAGAAACTCCAAGATAAAGTCCCGGTCACTGACAGCATCTAAAGAATTGTGATACACCCCTTTAAAGCCCATCAAGTTAGCCGTCAATTCTCGGTCAATCGGAAAAGTAGTCCCCGCCAAAGCTGCTGCCCCCAAAGGCGATAGGTCCGTATGCTCCATGTTAAAAGCAAAACGTTGACTATCCCGTGTAAACATTTGGTAGTAAGCTAAGAGGTGATGAGCCAAGCTAATAGGCTGAGCGTGTTGCAAGTGGGTATAGCCTGGCATGATAGTTTCGACGTGCTCTTCTGCTATCGTTACTAAAACCTGACGGAGATGCCATAGCTTCTGTCCAATCTGCTGTAGCTGATCCTTGAGATAGAGATGCATATCCGTTGCCACCTGATCATTCCGAGAGCGAGCCGTATGCAGTTTCCCAGCAACAGAGCCAATCTCTTGGGTCAAGAGGGATTCTATATTCATATGAATATCTTCATTACCCACATCGAAGGCCAGTGTTCCAGCCTGATAGCGGGCCAGTAAAGTTCCCAAGCCTTCCTCAATGGCCTTGGCTTCCTCTTGGGTTAAAATACCAGTCTGACCCAACATTTTGACATGTGCCAAACTGCCCTGCAAATCATATGGAGCTAGACGATAGTCAAAGCCGATGCTCGCCCCAAATTCTTCCACCCAATCTTCTAAAGAGGCTTCAAAGCGTCCGCCCCACAATTTATGGTTTGCCATGGTCAATCCTTTCTAGTTGTCCTGATGGGCCTGTACTTCAGCGTAAACCTTAGATGGTAGCCCCCAAAGTTTGATAAAGCCTACAGCAGCATCCTGGTCAAAAGTATCTGCACTCGTGTAAGTTGCTAGGCTTTCATTGTAAAGAGAGTTACTTGACTTCCGAGCTACGACTGTTGCAGAGCCTTTGTAAAGTTTTACTTTGGCCGTCCCGTTGACCACCTCTTGCGTCTTTTTTAGATAAGCAATCAAGGCTTCCGTCGCTGGATTAAACCAGAGTCCATTGTAGATCAGATTGGACAACTCATTTTCAATAATAGGTTTAAAATGCGCTAATTCTCTGACCAGAGTCAAATCCTCAATTTCCTTATGGGCTGCTAAGAGGGTTACAGCTCCTGGACATTCATAGACTTCACGAGACTTAATTCCTACAAGACGATTTTCCACATGGTCAATCCGACCTACGCCATGAGCACCTGCCAAGTCATTCAATTCCAAAATCAAATCAGCTAGCTTCATTTTCTTTCCATCTAGGGCAACAGGTATACCCGCCTCAAACTCAATTTCAACATAAAGGGGTGTATCAGGTGCCACTTCAGGAGTAACTGTCAGATCATAGGCATCTTCTGGCGCTTGATTCCAAGGGTTTTCTAGAACACCACATTCATTGGCACGCCCCCAAAGATTCTGATCCACCGAATAGGGGGAATCTAAATCAGCTGGAATCGGCACACCATTTGACTTAGCATAATTGATCTCCTCTTCCCGCGACCACTTCCACTCCCGTACAGGAGCAATCACCTTAAGGCTTGGATCAAGTGACGCGATGGCAAGTTCAAAACGAACTTGGTCATTTCCTTTTCCGGTACACCCATGGGCAATGGTCGTAGCCCCTGTCTGATGAGCAATTTCGACTAATTTTTTTGAGATCAATGGTCGGCTTAAAGCGGACACTAGAGGGTATTTCTGTTCGTAGAAGGTGTGTCCTTGTAGCGCAACCAAGACATAGTCTTCTGCAAACTCGTCTTTCACATCAATCACGTGAGATTCAATTGCTCCGACTTTCAAGGCCTTAGCATGAATAAAGTCCAAATCATTCCCTTCACCCACGTCCATACAGACAGCGATGACATCATAATCCTTCTTCAACCATGTAATGGCCACTGACGTATCCAAACCACCCGAATAAGCTAGTATGACTTTCTCTTTAACCATAGGATTACCTCTACCTTCTAAAATTATATTGTTTAACATTCTACTTTATGAAACTTTGAAAGTCAAGCGATTTTTGATATTTATTTAAATATAAACGTTTTATAAATAATTATTCATATATTTTAATGAGCATTTTTAACTGAAGGAAAAGGTCTGCAAATCCTTTTATATAGGTGATTTAAAGCATCAAAAAAACCGGCTAAACTAGAATGATTAGCTGGATAGTGACCTAAAATTGGGTAAAAAGCCCAATTTCGGCTATTTGGAATGCATAAAAAGAGAGAACTACGTTCTCTCTTTCCTTATAAATCTATGTAAAGCTTATTTCACGTGAGATTTCACTTCTTCTTGAGCCTTTTGAACTGACTCAGCTTGTTCTTTCTTCCATTTTTCAAGAGCTTTGTTGTACTCTTCTGTAGTAACAGCCTTGTCTTGAAGCTTCATGCCTTTATAAACAACGTTGTCTTTTCCTTTACCACCGGTCCAGCCGAATGGTGCTGAGAATGGTTCTACACGAGTTAAGAATGGACGACCTGTCTTAGATGTTGTAGGGATCACAAGTGCACTATCTGTCAACCAAGCTTGAGCCACTGCATATTTCTCATAACGTTTGTTAAGATCCTGTGTTTCAGCTCCTGCTTCATTAAGCATCTTCTCAAAATCATAGAGACCAACTTTTTTAGCAGCTTCGTTGTTTTCACTTGGATCAAATCCAAGGAAGGTACGAGTGTTTTCACCAGAAGAAGCTTTCAAGATATCTAGGTAAGTTGATGGATCTTGATAGTCTGGGCTCCATCCAACGTTGTCAGAAATATCCCAGTCTTCATCTTCTGCTTTAGCAGCAAAGAGGGTCACGTTCAAGAGATCTTCTTTTGAGACCATATGGATATCGATCACGACATTTTCTTTACCAAGTACTTCTTCAACAGACTGTTTGAAGGATTGGGTCCGTTGAACTTTTGACTGAGTGGTTTGATCTACAGGCATATCCAAGTGGATAGGGAATTTCACGCCTTCCGCTTCCAAAGCAGTTTTCGCTTTCGCAAACTCTTCTTTGGCTTTTTTAGCATCGTAGAGACCATTTTGCCCATCGTCAAGATTGGCATCTTTCCACTCATCTCCATAAGTCACCAACTGAGTTTTGACCATTTCACCAAAGGTCTTGCCATCTGCTTGAACGAATGTTGGTGGGATGTACAAGTTACGGATCAGTTTGCTTGCACCATCCTTACCATTTGCCTGCGCAGCATAGGCTTCACGGTCAAAGGCAAAGCTGATCGCTTGACGGAAGTCCTTGTTCAAAAGAGCTTTCTTAGTAGATGATTTCTCTTCATCTGTTTTCTTAGAGGTGTACTTGTATGACTGACGGTCAATGTTTACCCCCATAACGAAAGTGCTAGCATCTTGTGGAGTGTAGATGATTTCATCCTTGAATTTCTCGGCTTGATCTGTAAATCCAGGTCCTGTTGGGAACAATTTAGCAAGGCTGAGAGCGTTGTCCTCAAATGAATTAGCCAATTTACTTTGATCTTGACCATCATAATACTCTAGCTTAACATCTGTGATGTGAACATTGTCTTTATCCCAGTAGTTTTCATTCTTGCTCATCTCAATAGATGATTTAGAAGTGAAGCTCTTCAAGATGTATGGACCGTTGTATAGAAGGGAGCTTGTGTCACTCGCTTGAGCAAATTTATCCCCTTTAGATTCCACGAATTTTTCGTTGACTGGGAAGGTAATCCCAAGAGTTAATTTAGAATTCCAGAAAGGCTCTGCTTGGTTCAAAGTGATTTGAAGGGTATGATCATCGACTGCTTTAATGCCTACATTTGAGAAGTCTGAATTCTTTCCACCAGCGTATTCATTCAATCCTTTAATTGAATTTTGAATGATATAGAGCATTTCCGACTTGTGGTCTGCAGCATATTTGATCCCAGTAACAAAGTCATGAGCTGTCACATCAGCATACTCTTCTCCTTCTGAGTCATACCATTTGGCATCCTTACGAAGTTTGTAAGTATAAGTCAAACCATCTTCTGAAACTGACCAATCTTCTGCAAGTGAAGGAATCAAATTCCCATATTTGTCATTTTCAAACAATCCATCAATCAAGTTACCTGTGATTTCATGAGTCGCAGCCTTACCTGATGTGATGTAGTTCAAGTTTTCAGGTTCAGTCTCATAGACATAGGAGAATTTTTGGCCTGATTCACTTGAGTTTGAGCTAGATGATTTAGAACCACCTGAACAAGCAGCGAGGAGAGCTGATGAGAGGAGAGCTACTCCTGCAAGAGCAATGACGTTTCTTTTTTTCATTTGTTACTCCTAATAAATTTTTAAGGTTGTCATAAGATTATATCACAAAGATTTTCAGAAGAGAAGTAATTTTCTGAAAATTTATTAAATTTTGTAACTTTAAGTCTTTACCACCCCCATTTGAGAATAAAATTTAAGACTCACCTGCTAATCTTTCTTTCAAGGGGAAAAACAAAAAAACACCAAATTCTGAAAATCAGTATTTGATGTTTTTTTTGGATTACCCAGTAGAGAGGGACGAATTAGTTATCACTTAAGAAACAGCGATTCAATTAAATCATTCTTCTCCCAGCTGGTCTTGAACCAAGTAAACAAAATTCTCAATCATCTTAAGTCCATCTGGACTACCAATACTCTCCGGATGGAACTGGAGACCATAAATCGGAAGGTTCTTATGTTGTAAGGCCATAATCTCCTGGTCATCATTTGTAATGGCAGTGACTTCAAAATCCTCTGGCAACTGATCTACCACCAATGAATGGTAACGCATGATGGGAACATTGTTTTCAATTCCCTTGAAAATTCGAGAAGGAGTTTGAAAGAGCAGATGACTTTGCTTCCCATGCATCACATGTTTTGCCAGACGAAGTTGACCACCAAATGCTTCGGCTAAAGCTTGATGGCCCAAGCATATTCCAAGCATAGGCTTCTTCCCAGCAAAATCCTGGATCATCCTCTCCATCAGACCTGCATCCGCAGGCCAACCTGGACCAGGTGAAAAAACGAGAGCAGCTGCCTTCTCAGCCTCTTCATACAAGTCTTCATCATCATTTCGAAGGACTTTCACCTCTGAAAAAACACTGAGGTATTGGGCTAAATTATAGGTAAAAGAATCATAGTTATCAACTAGTAAAATCACTATCTATCTCCAAATTTTTCTTTTGTATTCTTTTCATAGGATTTTGTAATTAACCCTCTCTATTACAAGTGATCAGGGAGTACAGTGATTTCGAAAACGAACCTTATTTCACCAAGTCACTCTTGAGATAGGCATCGACCATGCGCTCTGTCGCCACCACTGAATCCACATGGGTCCGCTCATAGGAGTGACTAGACTCGATCCCTGCTCCGAGAAGACTATGCTTAACTTCTGCTCCTGCACTCATGGCTGCGGAGGCATCGGATCCATAGAAAGGATAGATGTCCAGTTTGTAAGGGATATTTTGCTCCTTGGCCAAGGCCACCAAGTGCTGACGGAAACCGTAGTGGTAAGGACCAGAAGCATCTTTGACACAGATAGAAACTGTGTACTCGTCTGTCTGCTGGTCATCTCCCATCGCCCCCATGTCCACTGCCAAGTATTCGACAGCTTGAGCTGGGATACTGGAGTTAGCCCCATGGCCCACTTCTTCAAAGACAGAGAAGGCAAAGTGAGTCGTTACTGGAAGGGTCACTCCTTCTTCTTTGTAGATGCGGAGAAGGTTGAGCAAGATAGCAGCGCTGACCTTATCGTCCAAGTGACGAGACTTGATAAAGCCCGTATCTGTGACGATAGTCCGAGCATCAAAGCTGATAAAATCTCCAACTTCGATCCCCAAGTCACGCGTTTCTTTTTCATTGGTCACTTTTTCATCCAAGCGCACTTCCATATTGTCCTGGGTCCGCTCCACAGTTCCCGCATCCTTGTAGACATGGCAAGAGGTTTGGTGGACAAGGATAGTACCCGAATGTGTCTTTCCTGTATTGGCTACATGGACGGTACAGTTTTCCCCTTCGATCATATTCCAAGGGAAGCCACCGATACGATCCAGCTTGAGACGGCCATCTGGTTTTATGGCACGGACAATTGCTCCCAAAGTATCCACATGGGCCGTGATATAGCGGTGTTGCTCGTCATTTTCCCCCTTGAGGACAACGGTTACGCCTCCCTTAGCTGTCCGAACAGGGCTGTAGCCCATGTCTGTCAAAGTCTTGACCAAGTAAGCTGCCACTTCTTCCGTAAAGCCTGTCGGTGATGCGATGGCTGTGAGTTCTTTTAGATATTCGACTGTTTGATTCATGAATTTCTCCTTCAATAATCTGCTAGTACGATTATAGCACGAGTCAGCACAAAAAACTAGAAAAAGCGAGGGACCCACAAATCCTCCCAGTCTTTTCTTAAATTGTCGGACTTTTATCATTTAGGACAAAAGGCTTGCAAAATCACTCAACTTTAATTATAATCATTCTAAATAAATCTTAGGAGACGAGTATGACTGAAACCAAACATGGTCTTGATGCTTCATTCAACGACCGCTTAAATATCTTACGGGCTGGAGTGCTCGGTGCCAATGATGGCATTATCTCAATCGCTGGAGTTGTGATCGGGGTTGCCAGTGCGACCAGTAACCTTTGGATCATCTTCCTCTCTGGTCTTTCAGCCATTCTGGCTGGTGCCTTCTCTATGGCGGGGGGTGAATACGTGTCTGTATCGACCCAAAAGGATACAGAAGAAGCCGCTGTGAGTCGGGAGCAAGCCCTTCTGGATCGGAATCCAAAAGCTGCACGAGACTCCCTCTATGCAGCCTATATCCAAAATGGGGAATGTGAAACGGCTGCTCAAATCATGACCGAGCGGGCCTTTCTCAAACACCCTCTCAAGGCCTTGGTGGAAGAAAAGTATGGCCTGGAGTTTGAAGAGTTTACCAATCCATGGCATGCGGCCATCTCGAGCTTTGTTGCCTTTGTCCTCGGATCCCTTCCTCCTATGCTGTCCATCCTTCTCTTTCCAAAAGAAATCCGGATCCCAGCAACAGTGATCATCGTGGCCCTTTCCCTTCTCTTTACTGGCTACACCAGTGCCAAGTTAGGAAAGGCCCCTACCAAGCAAGCCATGATCCGTAACTTGGTCATTGGACTACTTACCATGGGTGTTACCTATCTCTTCGGACAATTGTTTAGTATCTAAAAAAAGCTGAGACAGAAGTCTCAGCTCAATTTGAAGATTTAATCTTCAAAAAAACTTTCCTTAGGTGAGTACGGACGTCAGCGAACTTCGTAGAAGTTCCATGACTTAGTTTTGGACCTAAGGTTCCAAAACTCCCGAGTGCCTGAAACAATTACGTTTCAGGCACTTTTTTCACAGCGGAAAGTTTTTGTTCTTCTTAAATGACTAAAAATAAAAGTCATTATTTTAATGAATCATCTAGATAGTCTATGCAAAAAGTAGTTTGCCCACATTCTAAGAAGCTGGGACAAAAGTCCTAGCCTCTCAATTGTCTTTGGATTATCGAGCAAGACGCAGTGGTTGAGTGGGCTCTACTACGCTGATTTCATCAGCTTTTACAGCCCTACTCAACTGTGCGGAGGTGGGACGACGAAATCGAATTCTAACGAATTACCGATTTCTGTCCCACTCTCTTTTCTCATGCTTCCAATAAGGCTTGGGCTTGTTTTTCCAATCCTGCGATGGCTTCGTCTGTCAAGACCAATTCACCTGTTGCCCAGGCTTCTGGGTTAACGATTGTTCCTGTGAAGTCACCCACTACTTGGGTACGAACGAATGGTAAGAGGGCTTGGTAAGCCGCAAACATTGGCTCGTGTCCTGCGTTAGCGACTGAAGAGACGGTTACGATCTTGTCTTGGAGGGCAGATGGGCCACGAGTTTCTGATAGGTCAAGCGCACGGCTGAGCCAGTCGATCAAGTTTTTCACTACACCTGGAATGGCAAAGTTATAGACTGGTGAGAAGATCCAGATGGCATCCGTAGCAAGGACCGCATCACGAGCTGCTTGCACTGCTGGCAAGGTTGGCGTTTCCAAATCTTGGTTCATCATAGGGATGTCCTTGTAGTCCAAGTAAGTCACAGTTGCTTTTCCTTCAAGAAGACTTTCTGCTTTCTGAGCCATTTGGTGGTTGAAAGATCCTTGACGAAGGGATCCGACGATAAATAAAATGTTTTTCATAGCTGTTTTCTCTTTCTGTTGTAAGACTATTTATTACAAAAACTATTATACACGGCCTAGATGTAATGTCAAGAATTACAACTTGAAATATCACTAATTTTTACTATTTAGTTTTTTTCTATCAAAAAGCCTAATTTATCAGGCTTTCTAAACCTTTCTGACTCGAGTCACGATCCCATCCGGATCTGTAAACGCGAGCTCACTTGAGGTCAGCCAGGTGACAGCTGCCTCCTGCTCTTTTGCTCTCTCGGCGATGGCAACCAAGTCTTCTTTCTTTTCTACGTGGACGACGTAATAGGCAAGGCCAGGAAGCTGGGCTTCCCGTTTGGCCAAGTGCTTGCCGGCCCACTCATTGACTGCCAGGTGATGGTGGTAGACTCCAGAAGCGATCCAGCTGGCAGATGGAGCAGTAAACTTATTCGATAATTCCAGCACCTTTTGGTAAAAGGCTGATGCTGCTCGGCTATCCCTTACGGAGAGGTGGATATGACCCATGCGGGTAGCGGACGCTATCTGGAAGGGCTCCACCTTGCGACCCATTTCATAGATCTCTTGAGCAGATAGCTCCTCTGTCACCCCAATGATGCGGCCATCCTCACGAATATCCCACTCCGCCACCGGCTTATCCCGGTAGAGCTCAATACCATTGCCTTCGGGATCTTCGAGATAGAGAGCTTCACTGTAGCCATGGTCCGCAGCCCCGACAAAGGGAACCTTCAGCTCAGCCATATGCTTGAAGACATCCGCCAAGTCCTCCCGACTAGGTAGGAGAATAGCCATGTGATAGAGACCATAGCTCCCCTTAACTGCCTCAGTCCGATTCGTTTGGATGAGATGGACCAAGGGCTTGCCTCCAGCCCCAAGAAGAACTTCCTCCTCCGTCTGAGACAGAATCTCTAAGCCCAACATTTGAGTATAAAAAGCGGTCTGGCGCGCCAGGTCTTTCACATTGAGCGCAGCTTCTGCCAAGTAAATCTTGCTATTGTAGGCGTAGGTCATGGGTATCTCCTTTTCGGTTTTGTTTTTGTTGTAAATTTTTGTGTTACAACATTATACACTCTTTTTCCAAAGAAGCAAATAAAATAACTCGACAGAAAAACCTCCTTAGAAAACTAAGGAGGGTGAGTTATGATAATCCTTAACTAAACAGTTTACAGTCACATCAAGACACAAAATCCTATTCAGTCACCATGTACTTAAACAAAGTAATAGTTCACCTTCAACTCTCTGAACTGCTCATATCCAAGATACTGATCCTTCTGCAAGCGACCTAAAACAATACTAGGATGGATATCGATTTCCTCAGCAAAGCGTTGAATATCCGACTTATCAAAATTTCCTTTTTCAACAAAAGCCTGATAGTCTTCTGGGCTAATCAAGAGATCTTTTGCAAACTGGTCTGCCCGTTCCTCAGAACGACGGTAGGATTCACTATTTCCATCATCTGATGAAAAATCGTTTTCTAGAATATGCCCTATCTCATGGAAAAGTGAGAACCAGAAAATATCGGACGCTTTATTTCGATCTGTGAGTAAAAGCATGGCACTACCATTTCCAAATTTTCTCGTAGCACCATTTAGATTGGCATTTGGCAAAGCAGGTAGACCGACTAGGACAACACCACAATCTAGCAAGATATCATATAAGCGTTGAGGAAAGACTTCAGGATTTTGTCTGGTCAACTTTCTCAAAGCAGGCAAGCTTCTCTCAAGCTTTCTGCGATTGAGCTTAGTAGTCGTTATATCACGTGCTTTTTTAGATGCCAACTCCAGCATGATATTGGAGTTGACTATACTTTTAGTCGTGAACTCACGCGTATTCCGATAGCTGACTAGATGGTTAAAAGATGTAAGGTTTACTAAACTTGCAACACCTAGAATCTTGCGAAGCTCGATAATCTTTTCCTTCAAGCTATAGCGTTTGTCTGGCACGTAGCCTTCTTCCTTAAAATACTTGAAATCAATCACCTCACTGATTTCTTTCTCGCTACCTTCTTCTAGCTCTTTTTGTTCTACAATCTCTGCAACTTTTACATCATAAGCATTTTGAAGATTGAGCCAAGTTTGCATGGCAACTCCGCTTAGCTTGGCTAATTTATGCGCCGTTTCCTTACTGATCGACTCCTCAGCATTGACGAGCTTGCTGACAGTCTTTGCCGAAACTCCTAAGCGCTCCGCAAATTCCTTCTGCGTCACATTGTAATCTTCGATTAACTCACTAACATACTGACCTGGATGAAAAGCAATCAGGTCTTTGTATTCAACAATTTTTTTACTCATAATGATTGCTGACCTCCTCTATTTTTAGGATTTCAATTTCAACAGGACTAGGAAATACCTTTTCTAGATCCTCCTCACGAAATTCTACAATCAACCGATAGGAACTTTTCCGACCATCTATATCCAAAGCAAATTGTCCCTGTCTCTTCCCCTTGAGTTGGTGAAAGTGATATTTAGGAAAAGCTATCACACTGGCCAAAGAATCTGCTGCTTCCAAAAAGGTAATCAACTGATGCAACTTTACAGCAATCTTATCCGAAAAATCCTTTTTCGCTCGCCTCAGCTCTGTGCACTGCTTTTCAACAGTTTTATTTGTATAGATAAGCTTCATATGTCCCTTTCTGTTGAATTAAATTACCTTTTAGGTAATTTAATTGTATCAGATTAGCAACAAAAAGACCAGTTAAAACTTTCATTAACTGGTACTTATTTTATCAAAGACTGATACCTTACCCCTTAAACTCCTCGACAAATTTCTTGAGTTCGGCATCGGCTTCAGGTGTCGTCCCATGAAGCTGGCTGAGCATGTCTAGGAGGGAGGCTGTCTGGACCTCAATAGTGGCGTTGGTTTGGTTGATCTTAGCCACGATATCTGTCAGTGGCTCTACTTCTTCTTCCACAAAGGTATCTACATAGCGTGGGATATTGAGGTTATAGTCATTCTCGACGATCTCCTCAAAGCTAGCCAGATGGGCGAACTTATCCATGTCTTCTCTACTCTTATAGGCCTGGAGGATCTTCTCGATATGGGCATCCGTCATGATGTTCTGGTTCTTGCCCTTGTCAAATTCCTTAGAAGCATCAATTAAGTATACGTCCCGATTGGTCCGGTTCTTTTTGAGAATGATGACCGTCGTTGGGATGCTAGTATTGAAGAAGATATTGGCAGGTAGTCCGATTACGGTATCAATGGCTCCTTCTTCCAGCAAGGCCTTGCGAATGGTTCCTTCCGCATTGCCACGGAAAAGAACCCCGTGAGGAAGGACGATGGCCATCACACCATTGTCTTGTTTCAAGTGATAGTAACCGTGCAAGAGAAAGGCGAAGTCAGCCTTAGATTGAGGCGCCAGCTTGCCAAATGGGGAGAAGCGAGGATCTTGGAGGAAACCAGAGCTTGCAGACCACTTAGCTGAGTAGGGTGGGTTCATAAGGACCCCATCAAAGTTGGTCGGCTCTTGGGTCGGCCAGTCTTCGTCCAAGGTATCGGCATTATGCAAGAACTGGTTTTCCACTGGAACCCCGTGTAGAATCATGTTCATCCGAGCCAGGTTGTAGGTAGAGGTATTGAGCTCCTGACCAAAGTACTGGACCGTTTGAGGCTGGTGAGAAAATTTCTTGGCATTAAGCAAGAGGGATCCTGATCCCATGGTGGCATCGTAGATGGTAAAGCCCCGCTCGTCTTCACGCCCTAAAAAGGCAATCTGGGTCATGAGCTTGGCTACAGGCTGAGGTGTATAGAACTCACCTGCTTTCTTACCCGAGTCGGTCGCAAACTGACCAATCAGATACTCATAGGCATCCCCCAGCATATCGCCTGCATGACCAGCCACATCTAGCACAGCCAATTCTTTCATGACTGCTGCTACCGTTTGATTTTGCTTTTGCGGAGTTGCCCCTAGCTTTTTAGAGTAGAGGTCGATATCTTCAAAGAGATTTTCATAGAGATCATCACTCTGCTCGATATCACGAAAACCTTGAGCCAAGTCTTCCAGCTGGAAAGTCCCCTCATTGACACGTGCTACCAGAGCCGTAAAGGTCAAGTCTGGCTTGATAATATAGTTGAGCTCATCCTTCATGACTGCAAGAAGATCCTCGTGAGTATCCGCATCCTCATAGTAGTTGCGATAGACCTCAAGGGCATCCTCAAGACTATCTGTCCCTTCTTCCATGGTCTCCGCCACGAAAAAGAGCATCTTGTCTGACAGATACTTATAAAAGACCATGCCCAAGAGATAAGACTTGTAGTCATTAGCATCCATCTTAGAGCGGAGAACATCCGCTGAGTTCCACAGGGCTTGGTAGAGCGACTGGGACGTTTGTGTTGTTTCTTTAATCATAGATCTAATTTTTTTCTTTCTTTTTAAACTACTGGAATTTTTAAAATTGAATATTTAAATCCCATGCTTTTTAATTGTTGAATCGCATTGAATAAATTAACCATTGAAAAGAATGGTAATATATCAGAATTTCTTACTCCTCCTTTTACTCGTTTATCTAAAATTGCAAATACAATTTCCAACTCATTATTTGTCTCTGATAGATTCAGTATTTTACAACCGCATTTTTTATTAATGAATTTTTTCATTTTAATATCCTGAGCTAATATAGTGGCAGACACAACACCCTGAGAAAATAAATGACTTAATTTTGACGAAGAACCTCCTTTTTTTACATGAATTAACTTTTTGTCTTTGGTCACAATATCTGCCACTTCAACACTACTTCTTCCATAGCTATCCCCATGATACATTTCTTTATCCAATATATAGTAATCTGGATGACTTGCAGAAAATGCTTTATTAAAATCTCCTTCACTCTGTCCATTAGAAGCTAGGAGAACAATTGGAAGCATAGTATCCACAATATTATCAATTTCAGTTTTTATAGTATTAAAAAATTTTTTATTAATTTTATACCAAGAACCATAACATAAAATATATTTTTCTTTGTTATAATCTATTTCGAAAATTAATGATGAATATAAGCTTCCAACTATTCTTTCCTCATCTGTGTCTTTATATTTGGTAACTAATTTATTCCGTTTTAAAGACGATATAAAAGAGCTATTTGATTTATTTTTTCCTATTGTTGAGAAATATGCATTCGAATCAATTTCAATTGAAAACTCTTTTTCTCTTTTTCCAGTTCCAGTAAGAAAAAAGCCTTCTATATTCTCCCAATCAAGTAAAGTATTAGGAGCAATGGTTGGATAGTTCCCCGTTGTTATCTCTAGGTATAATTGATTATCTAAATCGGATTTTAAATTTTTTTCTCTCACTTCCAAAATATTATCAAGCCATGAAAAACCATTGTTTTTATAATCATCTTTTTTATAGCTACTAAAATAATAATCAATACTTTCTTTAATGTTAGTTATACTCATTTTTCGACTAGCTACTAAACTATCTGTTCCTACCAGAAATGTTGCCACACTTTCCTGACTAGGTGCTCCAGAAACGGATTGTAGTAAATTTTTTCGAGTATCTAAATCAAATATATCTTGAGAAGCGTAAATTGAACTTTGTCTTTGGGATGAGACTATGACATCTTCAATACTGGTTATATTCATACTTCTTATTTTATCTTTATCAATTAGATTTGCCGCTACTTTCAAACCAAAATTTCTAACTATTTTTAAATCATTTAGCATTGATCTGCCATACCCATAAGTTATACTAAAAAATCTATTTCTTAGCTTCACTACAACCACGGCTTTATTGGGAACATTTTCAGAAAACTTTATTTTTAGGGCAGATAGTTGATTTAACTCATCCTGCCAAGAAGGCAATTTAGGATCTGATTTCTGAACAAATATTTTCCCATTTAGTCCAATTTTACTATTTAATGGGTATTCATCATACTTAATCTTATCTTTTAGACAGTCTTCAAATTTTTTAACTGATTTGCTATTAAGAAACAAAGAAATTTGAGTAGTTTTTAATCTTTCAGTCATAGTCTCTCCAATCTTAAACAAACATATCTTTCAAAAGTTTCTTTTTCAGTGTTTCTAACTGAGAAATTTTTTCTTGGTGAGAATTGATGAGGTTATCTAGGTTTGAGAAATAGGCACCGATGGCTTGTTGCTCAGCTACATTCGGAGGTAAAAAGATATTCGTTTCTAATATATTCTTATTGTATAGTCGTTTTATTGTTGTTCCCTCAATTCCAGACCATTTTATTATTCCATAATATTGTTTCAAATATGAATTATCTAATTGCTGATCATGCTTTAACCATACTATATTTGAATCTTGATAATAGGCAGCTTCACCGTTGTATACAACAGTTCTACCAATACTGCCAGATGCAGATATAAGGATATCGCCTATTTCAGGATAAGGATATTTTTCTTTATACTCTTTGAATTTTTCTTTAGATATAAAAGCATCAGCAGTTCCTCCAAATGTTCCAATTTTATAGAAAGGAATATCACCATTTACACTAGTTTCATTTTTAAAAATACGTTTATTCATAGCAACAGAACCCAAACTGCCTAATGTCCTTTCTTTCCACTCACCTTCAAATCCATCTAAACGAATTTCGGGAACAGTCTGTCCAGCTTTGGGAAACATTTTGGCAAGCATGGTCTCCTTGAGTGATTGGTAGTTAGTGAGATTATCCTTGTATCTCGCCAGAAGGTCATCGAAAGTGCTGAAGAGGGAGCCAATGGCAGATTGTTCAGAGAAAGATGGAACGCTCATTTTCATACTTTTCAATATTACACTAGATAAGTTTCCAATCGCACCATTTCCCCCTTGTACAAATTGTAACACTCGTTTATACTCATTTGAACTCATCCAAGCATTTACGAAGTAATTCTGCTCAGTTTTAAACAATAACATAAAACCACCATGGACAACTATCTCATCATCTGGTAAATTTTTTATAATTGCATGTTTTCCGACTAGCTTAGTGGATCCATTAGCTGCAGTTACTAAAATATCTCCATTGCTTACTCGGGGAATATTTATCACGTCTTTACTTACAAACACATCATCATCTGATATCACGAAGGAATCATCTACTATGTTCGAGCTTCTTAAAACCCGTGCTCCCTTACTTCTTACATCGTTTGGGTTATAGGTCAGACCTCTTCTTACTTCTACTTGAGATAATAACGAAGACGTCCGCCAATAATCGTTAAAATTATCAAATCTTAAAATAGGTAAGATTTTCTCTTCCATTTATTTTTCTCTCCATTCACAAACTATATTTTTTATGTAGAGTAGTCGCAAATTTCCTTATTGCAGTATTAAGTTCTTGTTTATAGATCAATTTAATTTTGTTATTCTTGAGAGGATACTCTTCATAATTTGCTGTGTCTTTTAGAGCCGTTTCTCCAAATTGTTTTTCATTTTTATTTTCAACATCAAAATTTAGTACATAAAAAGTCAACGCTTGGCTATCAACTGCCCATGTTTTAGCAAATTCATTGATTTCTTTTTCAATGTTTTTTGCCTCAACATAATTTGCTTCATCTACATTTTCGGAGTGTTTTAATTTATTTTCAGAAATATACTTTAAAATTGCATCAAAGACATCATCTTTTGTTTCAAAAGACATTTTTTTAATATTAGTATTTTCTCGATTATCTTCAATACTTTCTTCTCCCCTACTTATCTTATGATTATTTATATAAGTAAATCCTAAAGTATCTGTCGAGTCTTTGTCTTTCTTATTTTCTATATTTCTAATCTCCTCACGCTTTTTATCATTTGCTTCTTGTTGTATATTTTGTGCTTCAACCCACATATTTAACAGTGACATCTCTTCGCCATTATATGTAATATATCTAAGATTAGGAACAACATCAAATATTAATTTTTGACTACCATCAAAAACTGATATTTCTATTTCAGTCAGATTGGACAAATATTGGGTTTTATCTGTTTGATTATTATCATCAAACTTAAATAACGAAGAAAATCTATAAGTATCTGTCTCTCCTTTTATTTCATTTGTTTTCTCTGACAAAGATACACCAAGCAATTTTAAACTTCTAATTTTTGGAGACAGAATAATTCCAGTGATAATTGGATCCACATCTACTTCCTGAGCATCAAGAATGAATGTTGACACATTGGGAAAGTAAATATCGTAACCAAACTCACTATTTTCTGGATAATCCAATTCAATATAGCGACTATTACTAACAAAATTTAGCAAAGAATAATCTATCTTAATATTTTCATTTTCACGAATTATTATTTTTTTCAAAGTGTTACTAATTATATTTTTAGAAGCAATGATATTTACTATATGTTCCTCACTGATATTGTTTTTACACATTTCAAAATATTCAATATTCTGAAGCTGACTGATATCAATCTCAACGTTTTCAACACCTTCACAATAAATTGCACAATTACTAATTTTTATTTTTCTACATTTTTCAGTACTTGAAATTAAATTTTTTAGTTTCTCAATACTTAACGATGAGTTTGTAATTTCAATAGATTCACTATTTTTTATACATTCAATAAACTCTTTCATATCAAACAACTCATCCAAAAGCAACCTATCATCAGATTTTGCTCCGACTCCATCAATTATTACATGAAGTTTTTCATTGTATGTTTCTTTTATATCTAAAAAACTTAAAATCTTTTTTAAAGATTCGCACTCTATAATACTCGATATTTTTAAATATTGAAACTGATTGAATATAAAAAGTTTATTAGTCAGTATGAATTTGTCAAAAGGATATATTATCGGCAAAGATACATTGAACATTCTTTTCAATAATTCAATATCATTATTGTCCAGCTGAATTGAAGTAGTATTATTGCCTCCAAATTCTAAATTTTTCTTACTGTCTTTGACCAAAATATCATAGAATGGTACTAAAACTATTTTTTCTAAGATATCGTTATTCAAAATTTTATTAATCTTCTGTAATTTGATTAGATAATCATTACCAAAATAAAACAAATAAATTCTATTTGATTTTTCAAATATTTTTGACAAGAATGGTAAATCACTTCCATAAATAGAGTGACCTATAATATAGGTATCAACTGAATTTCTCTTATATTTCTTTATTTTCTCTATCAATTGGGTGCGTTTTTCAAATAAATAAGTATCTTTTTTTATTCGAATCAGTTTGTCATTGTCCATAGAACCCGGAACATTAAACCCACTGTACTCTTCATTCCCAGTGAATCCACCTCCAAAAATAATATTCTTCTCAATTAAAGATCCGTGTACTTGAAAGTATTTTTGATTACTAACACTCCCAGTTTGAACTAGGTTTAAATCATATAAAGTACTTGTATAATTAAAGTTAATTACATCAGCATCTTTAAATATATTTTTATAAACCTCATTAACTACCAAACTGCTTTTATTATTTCTTTGAACTCTGTATGAATTATGCCATTTCTCGTAAAATTCAGACAAATAGGACGAAAATAAATCTTCTAACTCTTTAAGATACGCATTTATTTCAGTAACACTATATATACTCCTGATTTCATCGTCACTATTGTAAGTTATCTCATTAATCTCTTTAATATGATTTTCAAAAATTGACTCTAAATCGTTCCAATTTAATGATTTCCCATCAAATTTTTGTAAAAATAATTTATTAAAATTATAAATATCTTCATTTGTTTCAAGTTTCTCTTCAACCCTCAAGTGGTCTACAAAATTATTATACGAACTTTTTATCCCTACACTGATATCAAATCCGTTTCCTACTATAATCATTTTAGGATTGCTTGAATTAGCATTGATTACATCAGAGTGTACTAATTTATTTTCAATAATATCCTCAGACATTTATATGAATACCTCTCTATTTAGTTCTTAATTACACTAATAAATAAATTTGTCTAAATTATGATATTTATTTAAGTTCAGATTATTATTATTTTAAATGAAAAATCTAAACAATTATCTAACTACAGTTTTAAAACTCTACCTCCCCACTCTCAGTGGTTCAATCACCTCTTCGATCAGTTGGGTATAGGCTTCTTTGATTTGTTTTTTGTAGCTGAGTGGGTTGAGGGCGTCTGCTACTTCTGCCTTGTAGTCTTTGTAGCGTTGGCTCTTGGTCAGTTGGCTTTCGCCAGCTTGTTTTTTGGCGCCTTTGCGGTAGTGTTGGATATAGTAGCGCAGCTCGTCAGCTCCGATATACCAGCGTTTGGCAAAGCTTACGATATGGCTATCGATGATGGATTCGATCATCTGGTCCAAGACTCCGGTGATGGATTGTCCTCGGTAGCGTTCGGGCTCTTCTTGGACTTGGGTCCAGAGATTTTGGATGATCTCTGCTAGGCTTGGATTGGTCCGATTCAGTCTCTCGATATAGCTATCCACAGTTGCGATATCCTTGTCACTCAGGCTTTGCTCGTCATTTTCCTCCTGCTGGATCATACTCTGGATCAGCATCAGGATATAGGCATAGTTGATCTCATCGACTTGGACAGACTCCAGCTCATAGTGGATATCCAGCTCATCTTGGCTGTCCACTTCTGGATCCCTGCTCTTGATCTCCGCCAGGATATTTTGATAGAAGCCTAGATAGGCTTCAAGCTGTCTGTCGCTAAGACCTGTTTCCCGATAGATCTCTTCCTTATCGTACTCTGAGTAGACGCGGATAGAAGCTTGGTACTTGTCAAAGACCTGATAGGCTTTAGCAACCTTGCGGAGCTGCGCTGTTGGGACCTGCTCGAGGGCGACTCCTTCTTCTTCCAAGTCTGTGACTTGGCCTTTAAACTCTGCCCAGGCTTTTAAGAAGTTGCGCTTCTCTTCTTCCCAGCTTGGTGCTAGGACCTCATTTTCTCCTCCATTGGAGTAGAGCTTGAGGGCATTGTCGACAGCTTCCTTAAAGGCTTGAGGGCGCTGGAAGGTGATGATATGACCAAAGTGCTTCTTGTCATCAAAGATCCGATTGGTCCGGCTGAAGGCCTGGATCAAGTCCTGTGGGCGCATAGGCTTGCGATCGATAAAAAGCGTAGAAAGACAAGGTGCATCAAAGCCTGTCAAGAGACGGTCGACCACGATGACCAGGTCCAACTGCTCATTGCGGTAGAGGTACTTGTCCTGCTTTCTGGCCAGGCGATTGTTGATATCGCTATTAAAGCCCCGCAGATCCGCTATGCTAAAATGCGTACCAAACTCTTGGTTGTAGTCCTCCATGACCTGCTTCATGTGGTCTTGGTAGCCGATAGATTCTTCCTCATTTTCAGATACTGAGTAGGTGATGGTAAACTTTGGAAAATCTGGCAAATAACGTTTGACCCGCTCAGAGACCTTGACCCGCTCCTTGCCAGCGAGAATGCTCTTGAGCAGATTATAGTAAGCCTGTGCTCGTGGGATAGACTTGACCGTCAAGATACCCTCATTGCTCTTTCCGACCCCTTTAGGGATATTGAGCTGTTGCTGGCTCTTATTGAGGATGGCATCTAGGACTTCTAGCATGTGCTCCTTTTCCTCATAGGCCTGGTCTGGGATTTCTTCTTCTAGGAGATCTGAGATGATGGTATTGCGGTAGTCGACCTTAAAGCCTAGAACCGCTCCATCATGGATGGCTTCCTTGACAGTGTATTCATGTAGGCGATCGCCATACTGTTGGTGGGTGGTCTGAGCCAGGTCTCCCACTTGTTTGCGTTTGTTTTCCTTGAAGATCGGAGTCCCTGTAAAGCCGTACCAGAGAGAGTTCTTGAAGTAGGCCTTGATCTCCTTTTGTGTCTGTGGCGTAACCGCCCGATGGCACTCATCCACGACAAAGGCCACGCGCAAATCCTTGATCTTCCCAGCATCCCGCTGGTACTTCCCTTCTTCGAACTTGCGCATCATGGTTGTGATTTTCTGGATGGTCGTGACCACCACGCGCTTGTCATTGCCCCCTAGGCGCTTGACCAGCTCATGGGTATTGTCCGTCTCGTCGATGTCGATGACATCATTGGCCGCATAAGAGAGGAAGGACGAGGTCGTCTGCTGGTCCAGGTCTCTGCGGTCGACGACAAAGATGGTCTTTTGGATGGCTGGAATCTGCAAGAGATTGCGTGCTACCTTGTAAGAGGTCAGGGTCTTACCTGAACCGGTCGTATGCCAGATATAGCCTGACTCTTGACGGCGGGAGGCTTCCTGCACGGCCTCGATGGCATGGATCTGGTAGGGACGCAGGAGGATGAGGGCTTTCTTGCTATCGTCGATGACCGAGTACTGCATGACCATCTGGTGGGCCCGGGGGATGGAGAGGACCTCATGAGCAAAGCTATTGAGATCGATCATGGGCTGGTTGCCCTTGTCCACCCACTTGGTCAGAAATTGCTTATTTAGCTTGCTTTCACGGGCCGCAGCGATATAGCGTGTGTCAACCTTATTGGTCACGACAAACATCTGCAAACTGGAGTAAATGCCCCGGAACTTGCCTTCACGGTCGTACTTTTTTATCTGGTGAAAGGCATCTAGAAAGGCCACTCGTGGACTCTTGAGTTCGATATGGATGAGGGGCAGGCCATTGATCATAAGGGTCGTATCGAGCCTTCGATCCTGGTCTAGCGGATAGGCCTTGTCGCGTTCGACTTGGTTGACCACTTCATAGCTCGACTTACCAGCTGCGATATTGTCCCGCCAGATGACCGCCAGACGGATGGTCCCTAGACTGGCATCCTCACGTTGGACTTCAACCTTGGCGATACCATTTTCACCCGCAAGCCACTTGGCTGCTTCATAATAGCTGACAAAGTTGAGCTGGTTCTTGATTTGGCGCTTTTCCTGGTCGGTCAAGGGGTGGTCTGCCAGCAAGGCGACATTGTTTTGCGCGAGCTTGTCAAAAAAATTATCCCATAACTGGTCTTCGTTCTTGAGATCCTCACGATAGGTCCACTGACTCTCCCCTGATGTCAACTGCTGGATCAACTGTCTTTCAATCTCAAGTTCTGGAGTTGCTACTGCCTTCATCCGTCTATCCTTTTCCTCTACATAATCTCCTATTATTATAGCATGTTTGGGAAAGAAATTAACGCTTTCAAAGCATTTTGTTGGTTTTTCGCGCAAAAAAACAGGCCTAAGCCTGCTCTGTTTCTTTTCCTGTTTCTACCAAATTTTATTGCTTATAAATAAGCAGATAAAATACAAAGGGTAACTAAAAGGGATTAAATCGATGAGTTCAGTAAGCAAGTAAATTGCACCTGTCATAGGTGCTTTTTATTTTAATAATACTGCACTTCAATTCCATCCATAATATTTATTAAAGTATTATCGCCAATTTTTAAAGAAATCAGTTCATTTAATGATGATACCTGATATTCCTTATCTCCAATAACCACTACAAAATCATGAACAGAATTAGGAAAAATCCCACAAGCTTGACCATTATAATCAAAAGAGGCGTCCCAGCCGTTATCATATAACGCTTGTAAATCATCTAATATCGCCATAAAAAATCCTTTCCCATAGTGATTTGATAGGTGAAAGCACCTAGATTGTTCTAAGCGCTACTAGATTGCTTTAATTGAGATAATTTCACTCTCAAAGAGAGAAATCTCAGTTGGTTCATCAGGGCTAGGATTGTCAATGAGGATAGTTGCTCATCATTGTCCATTTCGTCAATAAAATCTGTGACAAAGCCTTTTATAACTTTACCGTCACTAGTTACCACCTGAACTTTTGATCGTAGGTAGTCCCAAAGTTGTTTACTCATTTACGGTCTCCTTTCCCAAAGTGTTTTTTGCAGGTGAAAACGCCTAGAATGTACTAAGCGCTATGTTTTACTAACTGTTTTGCTTTGTTGTAGTATGGTTCAAGAAATTTCCTACACAATTCTCTATTTTCTGTATCTTCTTCAACATAGAAAAAATACATTGGTTCGTCATTGATAAGGTCAAAAAGGGGCTCATTCTCTGCTATCAATCCATCAGCAAAAGCCTCATCTTCGCCTAATTTGGCAGTGAGTTCAAGAAAAAAGTCATAGTAATCATCAACATCACCATCTACTCCTCTTTTTAGCATATTTAAGACTTGTTGACCGTATTTCATAACACTAGACCTCTTTTCTTGAGTTCAGCCATGATATCCTCTTCATCTTCTTTTGAGAACGTAGTAAACCTCAAATGTGATAGCTCTTCATCTGTCATCTCAGATAGGTTAAACTTTGGAGAACTCAACCCCATTGAGTCAATTTGAGAAAAAGCCTCTGATAAATTCATGTTAAACCTCTGTGATACTAAGAATTTCATCCTCAAAATATTCATAAAGAGTACCGTTAACATCTACAAGCAACGAGTCCATCTCTTCTGCATTGTCTAAGGCGTCACAATAGTCCTCTACAAACCCTCTAACTATCACACCATTTTTTAGAGTAATAACTACATCTGTACGGTTAAATTCCCAGAGCTTCATTTAAATATCCCTTTCAATATTGGCTAATTGCTTTGCTCGTTCGCAGTAAGGTGTTAGGAAATTGATAAATCCTTGCTTATCTCTTGGGTCATGTTCCTCTAAGAACATCATCAGCTCAAAGTCATTGAGAGCGTCAAACATTTCAGGGTTTTCATTATACCAAGCCTCGGCAAACTCCTCATTTTCTCCCAAAAGAGCGTTAAACTTAAAGGAAAAGTCCCAAAAATTATCAATCTGGCCAGTGACTGCTTGCTGTAGCATGTCTAATACTTGTTGACTGCATCTCATCGCCCCACCCTCCTAATAAAAGCATTATAGCATACCTAACTTACTAAAGTACAATATACCCTAACAAGTGCTTCATTTTTTTAAAGAAACAAAAATGAAGCGTAGGACTATTCCTATGCTAACAAAGCGCCCTCTCTATAGTTTTTAGCAAAATACAGCGGCATCTCAGCTTTTAGATAACTATTAGCAATTTATAAAAAATCAGTCATAGGTAACTAAAAAGGTAGTAAAAAGAATAAAGCACTCTAGGATAGAGTCCTAAAGTGCTTAGTTTCAAAGCTTCATAGCCTGTTACAGTTAAAAAAAATTACAACATTTTGTTGGTTTTTCGCGCAAAAAAAGAACCTGGTCTGGTTCGTTTTTCTTAATCTAAATGGATCCCTTTTTCTGCTAGGTTGTCTAGGCATTCTTGGAGGTAAGTAGCCTGGTGCTCGGGATAGATGGGGGTACTCAAAGATTCCTCTTCTAGTTCTGGATAGGCTGGGCAGGTCTTGCCACGGTAGGTCGACTCCCACCACTCTGGGCTGACCTTGTAGCCACGAGCGGTCATCTCCTCCATGATCAGGCGGTGATAGGCATAGAGACGATAGGGCGAGCAGTCAAAGACATAGTTGACCGTCGCGTGCTTCTTGCCCCAGCCATTGCCTCGAAGGGCGCAGCATTCCCGGTGTTGGCCCAGGAGCTGGGGACGAGGGAGTTTGGGAATCAAGTCTTGGTGCCAGAGTCTCATCTATTGACCTCCTAGTAGCGTCGAGTCTTGTAAGTAGCGATTCGGGTAGCGCTCAAGGAGGGTTTGGATCCCCTTGATCAGATCCTCTTGGCTAGCTTGGCCATGCTGGTACTTCTCAAGTAGCAACATAAAGTCCGCCTTTTCCTCAGGAGTCGCCTGCTTTTTGAAATAGCCCCAGATATGCTGAAAGGCATTGGAGACCTGGCCACGATTTTCCGGCAGGGCTAGCGCTTGCTGGATCAAGCCTTCGACGTGGCTGACCTCTACCTGGTCTTGCTTGAGGTATTCCCGGATTTCCTTGTAGAGATTACTGGAACGACTGAGCACCAGGTATTTATTTTTCGCCCATAGGACTTGACAGTGATGTTTTTGATCCACTCTTGTCTCCTTTTGATCTTCTCTATAAATAGTCCTCCCATTATACCATGGAAATGAGTTAAGTCATAAAAAGAGAGTGGGACAGAAATCGATAATTCGTTAGAATTCGATTTCGTCGTCCCACCTCCGCACAGTTGAGTAGGGCTGTAAAAGCTGATGAAATCAGCGTAGTAGAGCCCACTCAACCACTGCGTCTTGCTCGATAATCCGAAGACAATTGAGAGGCTAGGACTTTTGTCCTAGCCTCTTTCTCTCCTCTCTATCTATCAAAGGGAGGCTTTTAACTATTCTATCTGCTCTTCACTTAAATAGGTATACTGTTGGACATCCTCAGTGCTAAAGCCATTGGCCAAGAGCTCTTGGGCGATACGAAGGGTAGCTTCTTCCCGTCCTTGTTCTAACCCCTGCATTCTTCCTTGTTCTAAACCTTGTTCTAATGCAATCTTGCCAGCTTCTTCCTTGGTTTCTTTGAGCAAGGTTTCCATACACATATTCCAGTTTTCTCTGAGGCGGATGCGTTCATCTATCATGTCTTTTTCCTCCTTGGTCCAATTGGATGGGATTAAGAGTGACTCTGCTTGTTCGATCACCTGATCAGGTTGATGGCTAAAAGGATGATTCCCGAAGAATTCTAGCCACTGTTGCAATGGATCACTCACTTGCGTCCCTCTACTTTCATTATACTTGTCCAATTCTAAAAAGGCAAGTCGCAATAGATTATGACGCTGATTCCCCTTGCTATTGGACAGTAAGGGACCACCATGGATGGCATGACGCACTTCATAAACATTTACAGGAGAAGCCTCATCAGGGAAAATACTTTTCTCCAAAATCGCAATCCCATAGACTGGAACCAGATCCTCGTACATCTGATGAGTTTTGCCTTTCTTCCGTTTCTTTCGGACATTTTCAATCAACTGGTTGGCCAGATAATAATAAAAACGATTGACAAAATACTCCTGCTTCATGACTTGAATCTCAATAATGACTTCTAGGCCTGTATCCAATTTGGCCCGCACATCTACAGAAGTTTCAAATGGGAAATCTCCTAGGAAACCTTGTTCATGGATTTGATTGCCTTCTAAGATTTCTACCGAGCGGATGGATAAGTCCAGGACCTCTTGGATAAATTTTGCAGTGACATCTGGAAGACTAAAAATTTTCTTCGCAATCAGATCCAGAGTAGGTGAAATATGGGGATGGCGTTTGCGCATCTTTTTCCTCCTTTTACATTCTTAATAAGGGAGAACCAACTCCTCCCTCACTTATATCATTCGTAAAAAGATTCGCTCCCACGAAAAAAAGCCTGAGCCAACGCTCAGACTTTTTTGTTAATCAATTTCTAGGCCACCGGTGTAGAGGCGGTGATAAGTCCCGCGTTCTGCCATCAAGGAAGCGTGGTTGCCTCGCTCGATGATGCGTCCCTTGTCCATGACCATGATCACGTCCGAGTTGACGATGGTTGAGAGACGGTGGGCGATGACAAAGACAGTCCGTCCTGCCATCAGGCGATCCATCCCCTCTTGGACCATCTTCTCTGTCCGTGAATCGATCGAGGAAGTTGCTTCATCAAGGATCAAG
This sequence comes from Streptococcus rubneri, assembly GCF_004785935.1. Taxonomy (GTDB): domain Bacteria; phylum Bacillota; class Bacilli; order Lactobacillales; family Streptococcaceae; genus Streptococcus; species Streptococcus rubneri. Next base: position 886,417 of record NZ_SRRP01000001.1, read on the forward strand.
ACCGGCGCATTGGCCAAGGCAGCACGCGCAATGGCGATCAGCTGACGTTGACCGTTGGATAGACCGGCTCCATCATCGCTCAAGACGGTATCGTAGCCTTGGTCCAAATGTTTGACGAAGGAGTCTACATTGGCAATGCGGGCTGCTTCCAGAATTTCCTCCCGGGTCGCATCTGATCGACCATAGGCGATATTTTCTGCGATGGTTCCAGTGAAGAGATGGGTATCCTGCAAGACGATCCCTAGCGAGCGACGGAGTGAAGCCTTCTCGATCAGCTTCACATCGATCCCATCATAGGTGATAGATCCTGATTGGATATCGTAGAAACGGTTGATCAAGTTGGTAATGGTGGTCTTTCCTGCTCCTGTCGCGCCGACAAAGGCCACTTTTTGCCCCTTGTCCGCATAGAGGTTGATATCGTAGAGGATTTGGTTCTTCTCATTGTAGGAGAAGTCTACATTGGTAAAGACGACATTTCCGACCAGTTTGACCAGTTCGTAGTCGCCGTTTTCCCGAGGGTGTTTCCAAGCCCAGAGGTTGGTCTTCTTATCAGTGATGATCATGCGACCATCGACCTCTTCATAGTTGACCAAGGTGACTTTTCCCTCATCCACTTCGACTTCTTCATCCAAGAGATCGAAAATCCGATCTCCCCCAGCCAGAGCCATGAGGACAAAGTTCAACTGTTGCGATACTTGGGTGATTGGTCCGTTGAAGGAACGGTTGAGCTGGAGAAAGGCCATGAGGCCACCAATGGTGAGCCCACTAATGCCATTCAAGGCGAAGATCCCTCCGACCAGTGAGGTCAAGACGAAGGAGACATTTCCCAGGTTCCCCAAGACAGGCATCAAGACATTGGCATAGCGGTTGGCCTGATAAGAAGATTCAAAGAGTTGGTCATTGATCCGCTCAAAGGCTTCAATGCTCTCTTCTTCATGCACGAAGGCCTTGACCACCTTTTGACCAGACATCATCTCTTCGATAAAGCCATTTTCAATCCCTAGGTTCTTTTGTTGGTCAGCGAAATAGCGACCAGACTTACCAGAGATTTCCTTGATGACATAGGCCATGACTCCGACCATCGAAAGAACGAGAAGGAAAAGGAGAGGGCTGATCATGATCATGCTGACGGCTACACCGATGATGGTGATGGCAGACTGCAAGAGCTGAGGGATAGACTGCTCGATTGCTTGGCGAAGAGCGTCAATATCATTGGTGTAGATTGACATGATATCCCCGTGCTGGTGGGTATCAAAGTACTTGACAGGGAGCTTTTGCATGCGGGCAAAGAGCTGGTTTCGTAGAGAGCGCAGGGTATCCTGAGACACTGTCGACATAATGAGGGAGAAACCATAGTTGGCCAAAACTCCCACCACTCCAATCACAGCCAGTGTCGATAAGAAAGTTAAGAGGGGTCCAAAATCCTTGCTTCCTGAATCCAACATGGGTTGGATGTATTGGTCCACCAAGGCCCGGATAGAGGACGTGATATAGACCGTGGAGAGGGAGGCTGTTACGATGAGGGCAGCTGCTAAAAGAAGGACGAACTTATACTGTTTCCACATATAGTCTAGCAAGCGTACGAGAGAGTCCCAGCTAGCTTTTTTCTTATTCTTCATCTGCTTGTCCTCCTTTCCCTTGGGTTTGCATGTCATAGACTTCACGGTAGATGGCATTGCTCTCGATCAGTTCTTGGTGACTACCGATCGCATCGATCTTCCCATCATTCATGACCACGATCCGATCTGCATCTTGGATAGAAGAGATCCGTTGCCCAATGATGATCTTGGTCGTGTCCTTGAGACTAGTCGCTAGACCTTGACGGATCAGACTATCCGTTTTGGTATCGACAGCTGAGGTCGAATCATCCAAGATCAAGATCTTCGGATTCATCAAGAGAGCGCGGGCGATACAGAGACGTTGGCGCTGACCACCTGAGACATTGGCCCCACCACGTTCGATCATGGTATCATAGCCATCCTTAAAGTTCTGGATAAATTCATCCGCTTGAGCGATCTTACAAACTTCTATGATTTCTTCATCCGTCGCGTTCTTATTTCCCCAGCGCATATTTTCCTTGATGGTACCAGAGAAAAGGACATTGGTCTGAAGCACCATGGCAACTTGCTTGCGCAAATAGTCTAGATCATAGTTTCGCACATCCTGACCAGCTACCTTGACACTACCAGACTCTACATCATAGAGACGAGGGATGAGCTGGACTAGACTAGACTTACCAGAACCAGTCCCCCCAAGGATTCCGATCACTTCACCCGAGCGAATGCTGAGGTTGATATCGGACAAGACATGGGCCTTGTCGCCATTTTCGTCTGTGTAGGCGAAGTTCACATGGTCGAAGGTAATAGATCCATCTGCTACTTCTGTCAGACCATTTTCAGGAGAGACGATGGTTGACTCTGTCCCAAGGACTTCATTGATCCGCTCCACAGATGCCATAGAGATCGAGAGCATGACGAAGATCATCATAAACATCATGAGAGACATGAGGATGGTCATGACATAGGCAAACATAGAGGTCAGCTCACCTGTCGTAAAGCTTCCAGCCACGATGAGTTGGGCACCGATCCAAGAGATCAAGATAAAGGAAGCATACAAGGACAGCATCATGGCTGGACTACTCAAGATCACGATGCGAATGGCCTTCATGAACATGTTGTAGATCAAGCGAGAAGCCTTCTTAAACTTAACCGTCTCTTCTTCTTCCTTGACATAGGACTTGACCACGCGCATGTTGGTGATATTTTCCTGGATGCTATTGTTCAAGTTATCATAGGCCTCGAAGACCTTAGTAAAGAGTGGATAGACAATCTTAGTGATTACACCCAAAACCAGACCCAAGAAAAGAGTGATTCCGACAAAGATCATGGCCATCTGCGGATTGATCAGATAGCTAGCAACAATGGCAAAAATCAAGTTAAGCGGTGCACGCACACAGATCCGGATGACCATCTGATAGGAGTTCTGCACATTGGTCACATCCGTCATCATGCGGGTTACTAGACCACCTGAGGAGAAGCTATCGATGTTTTCAAAGGAGAAGGTTTGGATCTTTTTAAAGATCGCCTTCCGTAGATTCTTAGCAAATCCGGCTGATGCAAAAGCCCCGTAGCGAGCCGACTGCATCCCACAGAAAAGAGAGAGAAAGGCGAAGACCAACATGAGGAGACCATAGGTCAGAACCGTGGTCATATCCCCCTTCTGAACCCCCTTGTCCAGAAGCGTCGCCATGATAAAGGGAATAGAAATCTCAAACATGACCTCAAACACCATATAGAGTGAGGCTAGAACTGAGGGTTTCTTGTATTCCTTGATTTCAGCAATCAATGACTGAAGCATAGATACCTCCTAAAATACTAGTTAGTACAGTTTTCGTTAGCAAGACGTCCATTTCCGAACAAAGAAACAGCTCTTCGGTCTGAAAAGGATCGTTCCTGCACAATAAAGTTAGAGAAACAGAAAGCGCCCTGACAGCGTGACTGTAGGGACGACTTTCGTTATTCATACTATTTAGTATAGAGCAATATGGGAGAAAAATCAAACATTTAGTCATCCTCTCCACCGAATATTCCGATTTAGCTATCTTGAAGGCCAGTTAGCTAAAGTTCTATTTAAACCGTATCTCTATTTACTGGTACTGAGAGATACCAAGCTTAAGAAGCGATCAAAGTAGGTCTTGTTCTTCTTCAAGTTTTTCTTCAGGCTTTGCGCCTCTGCTACTTCATCCGTGATGATTCCATCTACCGGCCGTTGAAGGTAGGCCGTTAACTTTTCTTCGTCATTGATGGTCCAGACATAGAGCTCTTTTTTCATCTCATGGGCCTGGGTTACCAAATCCTCCTGATAAGAAAAGTCTTCAATCGCAAAGAAGTCGACCGAGGTGTTTTCAAATTGTCCAAACTGAATCGGAATGACATAGCCAGTCTTAATCTCCGGAGCTTTCTTCTCCACCTTTTCCATCACCGACAGATCCAAGGACATGGTTGGATAGTCCTTTTCAACTCCCAACTCCTTCATCTTTTGGACGAAGAGATCTACGTAATTCTCTGGTTCTGCACCGTAAGGTTTGAGCTCGACCAAGAGAGGCATCTTCAGCTCCTTGGCCCGGGTGACAAACTCCTCAAAGGAGGGGATATGACTGGTATGACCATCCTGTTGGATCTTCAATCCCTGCACCTCAGCCAGGGTCATATCTTTGACATCCTTGTCCACTCCTGCCAAGCGTTTGAGATTGTAATCATGCATGACGACGAATTGATGGTCCTTGGTCAAGAGGATATCCATCTCGACATAGGAAGCCTTCTCCTTGGCAGCTGCCTCGAGTGCTTCGAGGGAATTCTCTACCCCCTTAGCCACATAGCCACGATGGGCTACGATTTTTACCTGATCATTGACCTCTAAGGTCGCTAAATCAAATGCTGCCATCCCTGACTGAGCCAAGAGGAAAAGAAAGGTCAGGACAAAGAGGCCCTTCATCTTGCGAGAGCCTCGAGTCTTGATGACCGAGCTACTCGGAGCCTCACAGCCATTGTCCAGGATGATTCCCAAGGTTCCCAGTTTAGACATGACAGAAAAGAGGAAAATATAGAGGCGGATCAAGACCAAAAAGATAGTCTGCACCCAGATATGCTGGCCCGTTTTGTCCAGCTGACTAGATGCAAAGACCAGGCCAAGGATCAAGAGAATACCCGTAACAGAAAGGATAAACTCAAAGGAGAAGATCCGCAAAATAAGGCGAATCCCACCTTTTTTGGTCATCTCCCAACTCTTACGCATGGCAGCCCCAAAAGGCAACTCTTCAATCACGATATTGGGTACCGTATAGATGAGACGTAGATTGAGATAAATCAGAAGCAATTGAACTATGAAGAGGCCGATGGCCCCAGCAGTCGTCTTGCTAAACTCCCCTGTGATAAAGTTCGGAATATAGAGACCGTCAGTCAGTGTTGAGCCAATGAAGAGACCCGCTACGGGCAGAGTCAGAACCATATAAAAGAGAAAATGCAACAGGTTCCAACCGCTAAAATCCTTTAAGCGACCAAAAGACTGGCGAAATACCTTTTTAAAAGACAGGTGCTGATCCGTACGAGACAGATAGATCAGGGCGATCATGGTCCGCATCTCCAGCATAAAGAGAAAGGCGAAGACGATGGCAAAGAGAATCAAAGCCACTAGACTCAGAGGATTGGTCAAGGTCGTGAGGATATTGTTCTTGTCAATGTTGGACTCACCCGATAAGAGGAGGGCCAGTTGAAAGACCCAACTCAAGGCCGCAGCTCCTATACCAACCACAAACTGCAAAAGGATCCCCACAGAGATGAAGGACCATTTATTACGCCAGATTAAGTAAAAGGCCCCCTTCAGGTCCTGCCAATAACTCCGTTTCATCTCATTCCCTTTCCTTTCTTTTATTCCCTTAGAATAGCGGAAAAGCCCCTCCCTGTCAATGATTCTACAAGAAAAAGGCTGGGACAAAAGTCCTGGCCTCTCAATTGTCTTTAGATTGTCGAGCAAGACGCAGTAGTTGAGTGGGCTCTACTACGCTGATTTCATCAGCTTTTACAGCCCTACTCAACTGTGCGGAGGTGGGACGACGAAATCGAATTCTAACGAATTACCGATTTCTGTCCCACTCTCTTTTCTATTTATTCAGCTAAGAGCACTTCTTTAATCGTTTGTTTTTGGAGTTTTCTGTTGGATAGATAAAAGAGGCTTTCGTAAACTACAGCAAAACCTATCAAGGTCCAAAAGCACACATTCCCATCAAAGTGATGCTCAATCTTTTCAGGAACCGTATCTTTGATCACACCAATCAAAATTTCCATGATGCCATATTGATAAGCTGTCCCAAGAACAAATCCTAAATAAGCCCAAAAACGATAAGGAGAGAGAATATGACCTTGGCATTCACGATCGGTGTAGCCAAAAGCCTTCATAAGAGCCAAGGTTTCGCGACTTTCAGAGACCACAATCCCCAATGACAAAAAGAGTATCGAGAAAGAAAGGATCAAGCCAATCATGATCATCATGGTTTGGATGATATCATCTGTGTAATCCCTGAGGCCAAAGGACAATTGAACCATGGCCGCAAAACACATAGAGCCAAAGACTACAAAAAACAGTATAGATTTTCTCCCCCAAATCAGCGATGAGGACAGCTCTTTTAGGAAGGCCTTCTCTTTCTTAGGAGTCCTCTTTCTCCTTTGGACCTTGATTGGGATTGGGGACTTTTTCAATAAGCGGAGTGCCGGCGTTTGTAGTTGTCTTCTAGCATAACCAATCGCGAGAAGCATAAAGAAGCTCGTTGGCAGTATCACCAAGGCAAGAAGGAGCTGCCAATGAAAATGAATGGTGATTTCTGGCAGGATCCCCTTCTCATTACGAAAGTCATAAAAATGTCCCATCATAAGAAAAGAAGCGAAATAGCCAAGAAGCGCTCCAGCTCCAAAACTGAGCCCAAAGACCCAAAACCGTTTAGCTAACTGGCCATTGCTGTATCCCAAAGCCTTTAAAATTCCTAATTGTTCCTTGTGGTCATCGACAAATTGTTTGATATAAAAACACATGAGAAGGACCGACGTCAAGGACAAGACAACCCCACTGACCATGGCCACCATCCAGGAAAGCGAAACCTGGGCATCATAATAGGTCTGAATCATGGGATTGGTTTTCGAAATCTCCAACTGTTCGATATCCAGGTAAAAATTCAAGAAGAGATTGGCCACAAAGACCGCACAAGCCCCAATGATGCTGACGACAACTAATTTTCGAATATCTTTTACTGAAAACATGGCTTACCATCCAATCTCATAAGCAGTCTGAGGCTGATCATTGGTCACAACTTCGGTAATCTTGCCACTATTGACTCGAATGATGGTTCTGGCCATATCCGCAATATTTTGGTTGTGCGTCACCATGATGAGGGTAAAGCCCAGCTTTTCCTTCAATTTCCAGATATAGTCTAGAATCTTTCGCCCTGTTTCTTCATCGAGAGCTCCCGTCGGCTCATCTAAGAAGAGTATCTCTGGCTTTTTGGCCAAGGCCCGAGCAATGGAGACTCTCTGCTGTTCCCCACCCGACAATTCACTCGGATACTTGTCTAGCTTATCGCCAAGTCCCAAATCTTCTATGATCTGCAAAAAGTCATGATTGTTTGCCAGGTCAGCTCCCATCTTTACATTTTGTCTAACCGTCAGATTCGGCAATAGATAATACTGCTGGAAAATAAAGGCAATCTTCTCACGTCTAAAAGTTGTCAATTGAGCATCCGTGAGTTGTGATAAATCTTGTCCTTGAATGAGGATATGCCCCTCGTCAACCTTTTCTAAGCCTGATAACACATTTAAGAGAGTTGATTTCCCCGATCCAGAAGGACCGAGGATAACCACATCATCCTGGTCCTGAATCTGCAAATCAATCCCCTTTAAAACCTTGGTTTGGCCGTAACTTTTGTGCACATTTTCTAGTTGAATCATTTCTTTCCTACCATTTCTTTGATGAGAGATTGACAAACCTCTGTCAGTAATCCAATCATTTCTTCCATGCTGAACTGATAAATACCAGAAGCAACCATTGAGGCCATCCCGTGTGAGTAGATAAATAGATGCTGGTACAAGCGACTAGCCTCTTCTACAGTCAAAGGATAGTCTGCAACAATCGAATCCAGAACCAATTGGTAACTATGATCCTTCATGGGGAGAAAATCTTGAAAGCGACGAATCGTATCTTTGCTAGGATTTTGGAAAAGCAACTGAAAGAGTTGGGGTTCTTTTGAGGCGAAAAGGATATAAGCAACCCCGACAGATCGAAAAGGTTTCTCATCTTCTAAGGCCTTGCGAATATACTCCACCACGACCATCTCCGCAGCACCAATAACCTCTGCTTGTAACTCGGACATATTAGCAAATTGCCCAAAAATGACTCTCGGTGTGGCTCCCAGTTTCTCCGCTAATGCTCGAGCAGTTAAACTAGCCATGCCCTCTTCTCTCACCAATTGTAAAGCTATCCCAATGATAGCCTCTTTACTGAATTTAACCTTTGGTGGCATAAGACTCCTTTCACGCAACATTTGTTGCGCAACACTTGTTGCATAAAGAATACCATAAAAAAGAAAGACTTGTCAAGAAAAATCTGAAAACTACAAAACAAAAAACCAGTCCACAGATAAGAGTGGAATCTGGTTTACTAACAAGATTCTAAGGCAAATCATTTCCCGCCGCCAAGTAGATTTGGTACCATTCCTTGCGGGTCAAATTCACCTCTGCTGCTTTCCCTGCTTCAAGGACATGCTGGGGCTTGGTCGTTCCGATGACAGCCTGCATCTTACCCGGATAGCGAAGGACCCAAGCAAGGGCGATAGCTGTCGGTGTAACTTGATATTTCTTCGCCAAGTCAGTAAGGACATGATTGAGAGCCGCAAATTCTTCTTTGCCGACAAAATTCCCCTTGAAATAGCCATGCTGGAGGACAGACCAAGCTTGAATCACCGTATCAGTTAAGCGACAATACTCAAAGACACTGCCATCTCGCACAGCTGCTTTTGGGCCTTCCATGTTGACATGAAAACCAGCTTCAAAGCTCGGTGTAAAGGCTGCACTCAACTGGAGCTGGTTGACCTTGAGAGGTTGTTTGACAGCCGTCTTAAGCAATTCCATCATCATGGGATTTTGATTGGACACCCCAAAATGACGGACCTTGCCCGCTTGCTCCAACTGATCAAAAGCTTCCGCCACCTCTTCAGGCTCCATGAGGGCATCCGGTCGGTGAAGGAGGAGGCTATCCAAGCGCTCGATCTGCAGACGCTCGAGGATGCCATCAACGGAATCCAAAATATAATCTTTGGAAAAATCAAAATAGGTAAAGCCGTCCTTGCGAATCCCACACTTGGACTGGATCCACATCTGGTCCCGAAAATCCGGACGACGCTTGAGAACCTTACCCAGCAGGACCTCACACTGGCCATCGCCATAGATATCTGCTAAGTCAAAGGTGTTGATCCCAATTGACAAGGCTGCCTCCACCAAGGCCTCCACCTCATCTTCACTCAACTGACTGATTCGCATCATCCCAAGGACAATCGTGGACAGACGCTCATTTTCAGCAAACTCAATATAGTTCATGTCCGCCTCCTTTTCATTCTACTTTCATTATAATGTAAAGAAGATCAAACAGCAATGATTTTCGAAAGTCAAAACACCTCCAGCATCTACTGAAGGTGTCTCTTTTAGCGATAGCTCAAGGCTTTTTTAACTGTTTTGACCAAGCCTAGGTCATCCGTTTGTAAGATGAGGCTAGAATAGATTTTTCCAATAATCATAGTGCCGAGGAGCGTGAAGGCCAAGGCGATTCCGAATGAACCCCATGATTCAAGTCCACTTGCATAGCCATTGATCGTACGGAATGGCATGAAGAAGGTTGAAATGAATGGAACGTAAGATCCAATCTTCAATAGTGGGACATCTCCTGCGCTACCCAAGGTAGTCACTCCAAAGAATCCAACCATCACCAACATCATCAGAGGAGAGAGGGCCTTCCCTGTATCTTCAGGACGAGCAACTGTTGAGCCTAAGAAAGCTGAGAGAACCACGTACATGAAGATTCCGAGAATGATAAAGAAGAAGGTATTCAAGGAAATGGATTGTCCAATATGTTGAGTAATAGGAGAGTCTGGTGATAAAATATCTTTCACAAGCGGAATGGAATCTCTAAAGATCCAAACGCCTCCCAAACCTACTGCATAGATACCAATATGGGTAAAAATCACCCCGAATAGACCAATCATACGAGCATAGAAATAGTGAGTTGCGCGAATGCTTGAGAAGACCACTTCCATAATCTTGGTCCCTTTTTCACTGGCTACCTCTTGAGCAGTGATACTTGAATAAAAGATCAGAATCATGTAGAGAAGAAAACCGATTCCTCCAGCTACCATGGTCTGCACCATTTTCAGGCCTTCTTTCTTCTCATCAATTTTTTCAGTCAATGAGACCTGTTGAGAAAGGGCTGTTAACTGCTCTTGGCTTAAGTCTGCCTTAGAAACATTGAGCATTTGTTGGACCTGACTCAATTTTGCCATGACGATTGATTTGAACTCTGGCTTCATGGCATCCTCGCTCTGGTAGCGAGCCTCTAGCTGGCCATTCTTTTCTTCAACTGTGAGGATACCTTTGATCTCTTCCTCTTTCATAGCCTTTTTAGCTGCTGCTTCATCCTTATAGTCAAAGGTCAAGCCATCGGTGTCTTTCAATCCTTCCTTGACAGGAGCTTGATCTGTAATCAAGGCGACGTTGCTTTTAGCAGAGGTAGAAGAGCCAACGAAATAGTTTATTCCGATCGTCAATCCAATGAAGAGAAAGGGAGAAAGGACCATCAGGAAAAAGCTCCATGATTTCACTTGGCGTAAATAAGTTTCTTTGATAACAATCAGCATCTGTTTCATACTTCTACTCCTGATTCTAATTTAAAGATTTCATCAATGGTTGGGGCTTGTTGGTCAAAGGTTGCTAGATAGCGACCCTTGGTCAACTGGTCAAAGAGGTCTGGACCTGCTGTCTCATCATCCAATACCAACTTCCATAGACCTTGCTTGGTCATAGTCACTTTAGTCACATGAGGCAAGTCTTCCAACTCCTCTTTACTGAAGTCATTGGATACGAAGAGACGAGTCTTGCCAAAGCTATTACGAACTTCTTGTACGGGACCTGAAAGAATCACAGATCCATCACGGATCATGACCAACTCATCACAGAGTTCTTCCACATTGGTCATGACATGGTCAGAGAAGATAATGGTCGCACCGCGTTCTTTTTCTTCAAAGATGACCTGCTTGAGGACTTCTGTATTGACAGGATCCAGTCCACTAAAAGGCTCATCTAGGATGATCAATTTTGGCTCATGAATCATGGTAATGATCAATTGCACCTTTTGCTGATTCCCTTTTGAGAGGCTCTTGATCTTATCGGTTAATTTCCCTTTTACTTGGAGTTTTTCCATCCAGATTGGAAGTTTCTCCTTTACCTCAGCTGTTGACATGCCTTTGAGATTGGCAAGGTAACGGACTTGCTCATAGATGGTCAACTTAGGCATGAGGCTCCGCTCTTCTGGCAGGTAACCAATTTCCTTATAGGTTTCTTGACTGATTGCTTTGCCATCCAATTGGATATCGCCACTGTATTCTAGGAAGCGGAGGATACTATGGAAGATGGTGGTCTTCCCTGCTCCGTTCTTCCCGATCAAACCTAAGATGGATCCTTTTTTCGCAGTCAAGTCAATGCCGAACAAGACTTGCTTTTTGCCAAAACTCTTTTCTAAATTTCTGATTTCTAACATAGAAAACTCCTCTACTCTTTATAGTAACGTTTGGTAATCTTGTACTGAGAGACCAAGATATAGATATAAATCAGTGATACAACTACTAATGCTAACAAGATATCTGCCTGGAATGTAATGCCCACTAAGAATATCGCCATTAAGGAAATCGGTAAGACATAATTGCTTAACTTAAAGACAATGTCGAAGTTCTCCTCATAGCAAATTTGTTTCTCTGCCTCATCCATCATGCTCATCATTAATTCACGGACTTCTGCCCCACTAGCATTGCGTGGGATTGCTTTTCCATAAATCTGTTTGAAGGTTTTTCTAAACTGATGTTCCAGTCCAAAAGTAAGAAGGAGCAAAGCAAGGAAAATAAGCGGGATGGTGTATTTCCCAAAAACACCTGTTAGTTTTTCTTCATAGACTAGTTTTTGGCAAGAAAAGAAAATCACTAATAGATAGGGAACAATCATGATGCCTTTGAAAATCGCGGCCAAGTCATAAAGCCTTCTCGTTTGACTTTCATAATGGTAGGCTTCGTCCTCATCTTCTGTCTCCTCTATCATTTGATAAGACTGGCGGGACGACAAGAGATAAGTAGACGCAATTCCGAAGCTCACCAGATATAAAATGATTGACCCTATATAGAGCATATCTCGATCAAATAGCTTTTGGATTTCAATAGGATGATCTGAACCAAAATAACCTGTCAAAAAGCCAATGATTATTCCTAAAAGGATCAAGGCCATGTTTCTCCAAAAACGAAAACGGGCTGACCTTTCTTTATACTTCTTTTTCACTTTTATTCTTCTCCCTCTACTAGACTAAAAACATTCTCCACCGGTTCCTTGAAAATTTGGGCGATGGTGATGGCAATGATAACCGAAGGGGTGTATTCCCCCCGCTCCAAGAGACTGATGGACTGGCGCGAGACCCCTGCTAGCTTGGCTAGCTCGGATTGGTTGAGTCCATCACGCGCCCTCAGCTCTTTCAGTCGATTTTTTAAGATCATGGCTTTCGCCCCCTTATAGTTGAATACCTTGAATATCTTCGATGCGAACTAATTTTGTCTCTCTTTGTTGTTTATTATTCACACGAGTCAGTTTGACCCAATCTTCGTCGATATCCAAAATTTCATACTCGAATCCAACACCACTCACTGTAACAGTGGCCGTTTGGCCTTTTAATTCTTCTAAAATTCTAGACATGTCTTGATTTCCTTTCACTTGTTTTTCTAATCGTCTAATGCGTTTGTTCAACCTTTTAATCTTCTTTTCTGAGCTCGCATAAACCATAATCAGAAAAGGGATAAAAAGAATCCATATGGCTCCCATAAGAAACCTCCCCTTCTTTCAACTAAAATCATTGTAACACTTCTTTTTCTTTTTGACAAGTATATTTGTCAAAAAAATAAAAATATTTGTCAAAAATAGAAGAATGCTTGACATAGATATTTTGAGTACTTAAAGGAATTTCTCTATTTTAATAGGGTTTCAAGGCCTATAACTTGCAAATCCTGTAAGAAAAAAACAGTTGAGAAATTCTCAACTGTTTCATCTTTTTACGATTTAACGCACTTCTGCGTCTACTTTTTCTTCAAGTGATGCTTGGATTTTCTCCATGTAGCGTGCGACTTCTTCGTCGGTCAAGCTATCTTCTGGATTTTGGAAGGTCAAGCTATAAGCCATGGACTTCATTCCGATACCCAGTTTTTCACCTGAGAAGACGTCAAAGAGTTTGATATCTGTCAAACGTTTCACGCCTGCAGCTTGGATGGCATCGACTACCTCTTGGTGAGTCACTTCTGCCTTGAGGAGAAGGGCGATATCACGGCTGACCGCAGGGAACTTCGTAATTTCCACAAAGGCTGCGGCTGGTTGAAGGGCTGCTTCAATAGCTGAAAGGTTAAGCTCAGCCACATAAGTCTCTGGAATATCATAAGCCTTAGCCGTCACAGGGTGTACTTGACCGAGGAAACCAAGAACTTGATCCCCGAGTGAAATCAAGGCTGTACGTCCTGGATGGAGACTAGCTATTTCAGAGGTTGCTGTATAAGTCACTTCAAGACCCAAGCGAGCAAAGAGGGCTTCCAAGATTCCCTTAGCGTAGAAGAAATCAACTGGTGTTGCCGCTGTTTGGAAGTCTTTTTCAGCGACTAAACCTGTCAAGGCAAAGGCAAAGCTGTTGATTTCATTTGGCAATTCTTCTTTTGGATTACCCGTTTGCTCGAAGACTTTTCCGATCTCGTAGAGAGCCAAGTCTTTGTTCTTACGCGCTACGTTGTAGGCAACTGTATCCAAAATACCAGAAACCATATTTTGACGGAGGACTGAACGGTCCACGGTCATTGGCCACATGAGCTCAGTTAAGTTGCTTGGTGCAGTCGTAAATTCAACCGCCTTTTCAGGAGTTGTCAGAGCGTAGGTAATGATCTCAGTCAATCCTGCTCCTTCAGCAATCGTCCGAACTTGACGACGCAATTTTTGTGTCGCAGTCAACTCACCTGCTGTTCCATCGTCTTTTGGAAGGCTAGTTGGCAAGCGGTCATAACCATAGATACGAGCAATTTCTTCAAAGAGATCCGCTTCGATAGTAATATCCCAGCGGCGACGTGGAACGCTGACAGTGAAGCTTTCAGCATTTCCAGAAAGGCCAAAACCAAGGCGACGGAAGACATCTTCGACATCGGCATAAGTAAGATCAGTCCCAAGGACACGGTTAACGTCTGCAAGGGTTGAAGAAACTTCTACATCTGAAGTATCAAGCTGACCTGCTGAAACGATACCCTTACGCACTGTTGCTCCTGCAAGTTCAGCAATCATGCTGGCTGCCGCATCAAGGGCTTCATTGACTGTTGCCACATTGATGCCTTTTTCAAAGCGAGAAGATGATTCAGAACGAAGGTTGAGACGACCACTTGTCTTACGGATAGATTTGCCATTAAAGACAGCAGCTTCAAGGACGATACGAGTAGATTTTTCAGAGATTTCTGTAGCTTGTCCACCCATGACACCTGCAAGGGCTACTGGTTTGTCAGCCACAGTAATGACTAAGTCACTCGTTTCCAACTCACGCTCTTCCCCGTCCAAGGTCACCAATTTTTCACCCGCACGCGCTTCACGCACACGGATATCAGTTCCTTCAAAGGTATCCAAGTCAAAGGCATGCATCGGTTGACCAAAGTAAAGCAGGATGTAGTTGGTCACGTCAACCACATTGTTAATCGGACGGATACCTTCGTTCATGAGAAGATTTTGCAACCATTGTGGACTTGGTGCGATAGTCACATTGTCCAAGATACGAGCCGCATAGTAAGGTGCCTTGTCTGTGTCAATGCTGACAGAAAGAGCGTCTGCTGCAGCTTGGTCTGTTTCTGTTAAACTGAATTCCTTAAAGTTGACTGCCTTGTCATAGATGGCTGCCACTTCATGTGCAACTCCACGCATAGAAAGAGCGTCTGCACGGTTAGGGGTGATGGAAAGTTCGATAATTTCATCATCCAAGTCTAGGTAAGAGAAGACTTCATCCCCTGGCACTGCATCTTGAGGCAAGATTTGAATCCCATCTGCGAATTCCTTCGGTACAACGGAGTCAGAAATGCCCAACTCACCAAGGGAACAGATCATTCCAAGTGACTCTAAGCCACGGATTTTCCCTTTTTTGATCTTGTAGTTGTCCGCAATGCGAGCACCTGGAAGAGCTACCATGACCTTGATGCCAGCGCGCACATTTGGTGCTCCACAGACGATTTGACGGGCTTCTTCTTCACCCACATTGACTTGGCAGACATGCAAGTGTGTTTCTGGCACATCTTCACAAGACAGGACTTCTCCGACGACAATTTTTGAGAGACCAGCAGCGGGTGATTCCACACCTTCTACTTCAATCCCTGTGGTTGACATTTTTTCAGCCAACTCTTGTGATGGCACATCAATGTCCACCAATTCTTTTAACCATTTATAACTAACTAACATATGTAAGATACCAAGGGCTAAGCAGAAATCTAGATATCTTTCCTAGATCTCCATCCACCCTCGTTTTGATCCTTTCATTTTGTGTTTTCCAGCTCGAGGCTGGTTTAGGTAGGTCTAGTAACCTCCCCTTCTCTAGAATAGAAGTTTCTCGTTCCTTCTAGATCAATTTCTTTCTCAACAACCAGTCTGTATCCACGGTATCTCCAGTGATATACTGGTGTTCACTAAATCGTTCAAATCCAAAGCGATAGTAAAAATCTTGCGCCTTAAAGTTGCGTTCCCAGACACCTAGCCAAGCCCACTCAAAGCCACGGTTCTTGGCTTGATCCAGCGCAAAGGTAAACATTTCCTTGCCAAAACCAGCCCCATGCCATTCCTTTTTGACATAGATCCGTTGGATCTCAAAGGCCTTGTCCATCTCTACTGGCTCCGTCTGTGCTTGCCCCCAATTGATCTTGAGAAAACCACAGATTTCTTGTTCTTCATTGAGGACAAAATAGATTTCAGATTCTGGATCTAGCAGATCCTTCTCGATTTGCTCCAAAGAGAGCACGGTAGAGAAGTACTCTTCCAAGTCTTCCTCAACAATATAGGGACCAAAGGTCTCCCGATAGGTTTCCACCTCTAGGTCACGTAAGGTCTGTAATTGATCGATTTTTACTCTAACTAACATGATTATTTAAACTGTTCTGAGAAGCGAACATCTCCTTGATAAAAGCCACGGATATCATTGATTCCATAACGAAGCATGGCTACACGCTCCTGACCAAGTCCAAAGGCGAATCCTGAATAGACTGTCGAATCAATGCCACTCATCTCGAGCACGCGTGGGTGAACCATACCGGCCCCCATGATTTCGATCCAACCTGTCTTCTTACATACATTACATCCCGCTCCACCACATTTGAAGCAAGATACATCGACCTCAACGGATGGCTCGGTGAATGGGAAGTAAGAAGGACGCAGACGGATTTGACGTTCTGCACCAAACATCTTTTGCACGATCAACTGAAGCGTTCCTTGGAGGTCTGCCATAGAAATATTCTTCCCAACGACCAAACCTTCGATTTGATGGAACTGGTGGCTGTGGGTCGCATCATCTGTATCCCGACGGAAGACCCGCCCTGGAGAGATCATCTTCAAAGGCCCCTTGCTAAAGTCATGCGCATCCATAGCACGCGCCTGAACTGGTGATGTGTGGGTCCGAAGCAAGATTTCTTCTGTGATGTAGAAGGTGTCCTGCATATCCCGCGCTGGGTGATCTTTTGGAAGGTTCATGCGTTCAAAGTTGTAGTAGTCTTTTTCGACTTCAAACCCATCGACGACTTGGTAGCCCATCCCGATAAAGATATCTTCGATTTCTTCACTGGTTTGGGTCAAGACATGACGATGACCACTTGCGACTGGACGTCCTGGTAGGGTCACGTCGATACTTTCACTAGCCAATTTAGCTTGGACTTTCTTTTCTTCCAAGAGCTTGGCTGTTTCTTCAAAGGCAGCCGTCAAGACATCACGCGCTTCATTGACGTGTTTTCCGATAACCGGACGCATTTCAGCAGAGACATCTTTCATCCCTTTAAGGATTTCAGTAAGGGAACCTTTTTTCCCAAGGACAGAGACGCGTAACTCTTGCATCTCTTTTTTGTTTTCAGCAGAGATCTGCTTCAAAGCTGCCAGCGTTTCTTCCCGAAGCGCTTTTAGTTGTTCTTCAATCGTTGACATATTTCCTCCATCATGGTCTTCACTCAGACATAGAAAAAACCACGCGCCACACCCACATTCGGAGCGTTGACACGCGGTACCATCCGTCTTTTATCTGAAACTCAGACCTTAATTTCTAAATCCTTGCGCAAGTGAATTCACTCAGCTTTCATGCAAAGAGCTTTCAGTCACGGCTCTTCTCCCTGTTGCACTTCCCTTGAGGTACTAGTCTTGCAGATTTCTATTCAATTACATTCTAGTTTATCAGATTTTTAGTTAAAAAACAAGTTAGATGAGACTAATTTCAATAGACAAAGAAACAAGACGCAGGGCATTATTTATTTGCCTTGTCTGTTTCATCTGCTTTCCTTTTCAATAGAAGAGTTGCTGCTTGGTTAAAACCATCACACCAGTTATACCATTTTGCTTCATACTCATCTTGAGCTAAGATACGATGTTTTAAATCCATAACAGAGTATATCTTTCTTTCCTCGCAAGCTTGCGCATAGAGATGATAGAACTCATCACCACCATCTCTATCAAACTCAGCAGAAATCGTATCCCGACCAGCCAATAAAGCCTGATATGCCCTGTGATGCCCATCTGTAATCAAGAAGCAATTTCCAAACGCAAGAATACTAATTGGATCCACATTGATTATTTCCGCCGACTGATCAAGCATCTGGATATCATGTAACTTCTTTTCTGATAAATATAGTTGGGTCGGATGAAGATCTGTTATTTTGATTTTCAATTCTTTCTCCTCTACCAAGAGTAAAATAAGCTGGTCCTGGGCACTGGTGGACATTTTTAAAGGTCAGGATTTAAAGACCTGCCAAAGCCAAATTCCTCTGCCATTCTTGTTATTCTTTTGTTTTTATTCGATGACTTGTCCAGCTTCTTTCAAGACAGATTCTGGAATGGTAATGCCTAATTCTTCTGCCACTTTTTTGTTGATGACAGATTTACCATCTGTGAAGATTTCGACTGGTGTATCACCTGGTTTTTGACCTTTCAAGATTTTCGCAGCCATTTTACCAGTTGCCACTCCAAGATCGTGTTGGTCGACAACGACTGACCCTAAACCACCAGCTTCGACCATGGCTGTCGCACTTGGGAAGATTGGTTTTTTAGCTGTTTTGTTTGCTTCGACTACCGTTGAGAAGGCTGAAGCGATGGTGTTGTCGATTGGAACCCAGATGGCATCTACTTTACCAGTCATGACAGAAACCGTTGAAGCAATTTCATTTGTAGAAGGTACTGAATAAGGAACTACCTTGTAGCCTGCTTTTTCAGCCAATTTTGTAAATTCTTCTACTTGCGTTTTAGAATTATCTTCACTAGTTGAGTAAAGGACACCGATTGTTTTCACGTTTGGAGTCAACTCTTTGATTAACTTCAACTGTTGTTCCGTTGGGTTGTGGTCAGATACTCCTGTGATATTGCCACCTGGTTTTTTCAAATCTTTGACCAAGTTAGCGCCGACTGGGTCTGTGATAGCACCCATGACGATTGGTTTGTCCTTGGTTGCACTAGCCAAACCTTGAGCAGATGGGGTTGCGATTCCGATCAAAACGTCGTTGTTGTTTTGGACCAATTGCTTACTCATGGTAGCAACCTTGTTTTGGTCCCCTTCTGCATTGAGGAATTCGATCTCAATCTTGTCCTTGTCATAGCCTTCTTCAGCCAAGCCATCTTGAATCCCCTTGTAGATTTCGTCTAGCGATGGGTGGCTGACCAACTGTAAGACACCGACTTTTACCTTTTTAGTTCCATCTGCTTTATTGGCATCATTTTTATTGTTTAACATTGGATAGACTACTGCTACTAAAATAATAGCTAGCAAAGCACCGATCATTCCCAATACACGTTTGTTTTTCATATTTTTCACCTCAATTATTTATTTTTTTCGTTTTTTCGCATCTTTGTTAAAGACTGAGTCGCCATCGTTTCTTCATCTTCTTTTCTCCCTTCTTTTTGAAACAAAAAACACGCCCACACATAGCTATAGCTATGTGAGGACGTGTCATCGCGGTGCCACCTCACTTATGGGAAAATGGATAAACTCCTCCCATCTCTCTGTCTTGTCTAGCAACAAGTTGCACGATAAGGTGTGCCGACCGAATTTTTATTGTTTCAAATTCATCTCATCATTAGTCCAATTTCATAAATGTCCACTACCCACTTCCACCAACCGTGAGCTCTCTATTAAATTTTCATTTATTACTTTTCTAATTGAATCCATTGTAAATGTTTCTGTAAACCTTGTCAATACTTTTTTATGTTTTTTTTGAAAACGTTCGTCATTTCCTGAAATTCATTTTCTAACGGATGCTTTTACAAGGATTGAAAACCGCCTTCTTACTGGGTTTTCAGGCACTTTTTTGATATAATTTACTAGAATTAGTCTAGAATGTTGAGGAACCCCATGTCTTTTGATGGATTTTTTTTACACCATATGGTGAATGAATTACAAAGCGAACTCCTAAATGGTCGCATCCAAAAAATTAACCAACCCTTTGAACAAGAGTTGGTTTTACAAATTCGTAGCAACCGCAAGAATCAAAAACTCTTGCTCTCTTCCCACTCTGTTTTTGGTCGGATCCAACGGACCCAGACCAATTTTGAGAATCCTGCCTTCCCTAATACTTTTATCATGGTCATGCGCAAGTATCTCCAAGGGGCAGTCATTGAGCAGATTCAGCAACTGGAGAATGACCGTATTTTAGAAATTGCCGTCTCTAATAAAAATGAGATTGGAGATGATATATCTGTGACCCTGATCATCGAAATCATGGGTAAGCACAGCAATATCATTCTTCTGGACAAGACGACTGGAAAAATTATCGAAGCGATCAAGCATGTGGGCTTCTCTCAAAACAGCTATCGGACCCTCTTGCCAGGTTCTACCTATGTAGCTCCTCCAAAAACCGAAGCGGTCAACCCCTTTACCATTAAAGACGAAGCCTTATTCGCCTTTCTTCACCGAGAAGAGTTGACACCTAAAAACCTTCAAACCCATTTCCAGGGTATTGGTCGAGATACTGCTCAAGAATTAGCCAGTCGATTAGAAACGGGAGAAAAATTAAAAACCTTCCGAGCTTTCTTTGAAGCTCCAACAGATCCCCGTCTAACGAAAAAATCTTTTGCTGCTCTCGCTTTTGCTGATAGCCAGGAGGAGACCTTCGAGACCTTATCGGATCTACTTGACCACTACTACTTGGACAAGGCTGAGCGCGACCGGGTCCAACAACAAGCTGGGGAACTGATCCGCAAGGTGGACAATGACCTAGAAAAGAACCGGAAAAAATTGGCCAAACAGGAAGCCGAACTGGCAGCGACAGAAAATGCCGAAGAGTTCCGTCAAAAAGGCGAACTGCTTACTACTTTCCTCCATCAAGTCCCAAATGATCAAGACCAAGTCACCTTAGACAACTACTATACCAACCAGCCTATTACCATTGCCTTGGATAAGGCCTTGACCCCCAGTCAAAATGCACAACGCTACTTCAAGCGCTACCAGAAGCTAAAAGAAGCCGTCAAACATTTGACCTCTCTTATCCAAGAAACCAAGGAAAGCATCTCCTACCTGGAAACAGTCGAAACTGCTCTGGCCCAAGCCAGCCTTTCTGAAGTAGCCGAGATTCGCGAAGAGCTGATCCAAACAGGCTTTATCAAACGACGCAACCGAGAAAAGATCCACAAACGGAAAAAACCAGAGAAGTACTTAGCCTCAGACGGCAAGACCATTATTCTGGTCGGCCGGAATAATCTTCAAAACGAAGAATTGACCTTCAAAATGGCTAAAAAGGACGAACTCTGGTTCCACGCTAAGGATATTCCAGGTAGTCACGTGGTCATTACAGGTAACCTCAACCCTTCCGATGAGGTCAAAACCGATGCAGCTGAGCTGGCAGCCTATTTCTCTAAGGGACGCCTCTCCAATCTGGTCCAAGTCGACATGATTGAAACCAAAAAACTCAACAAACCAACCGGAGGAAAACCTGGCTTTGTAACCTATACCGGTCAAAAAACCCTACGGGTCACCCCTGAAGAAGAAAAGATCAAATCTATGCGCATCAGCGAGTAGACAACGTAAAAGGACTGAGATTCATCTCAGCCCTTTTGTTTTATTCTGCTTTATTGATATCCTCTTTGACCTGGTCAACATTAAACTTAGCAAAGAGATATTGGCGATCCTGGACAGGGAAACGTTGATCCAATTGATCAATGGCCCCAACTTCAACAATCCCTTCTTTGATAACAAAATCCATGACATGACCTCCGAAGGTATGATCATCTGAGATAAAGTGAAGGTGATAGCCTGCTACACTGACCCCATGGAAAATCTCTGGTGTCCAAAAACCAACAATAGTTCCTGTAACATTTTCTCGCGTAAATTCAGGCTGATGGGTCGCCACATCTGCAAATTTGGTGTCTGAAGTTGATTTGGGAATCATACGCACATGCATCTTGGCGAAATCACCGTGAATCTTGATGGAACGAAACAAATTTTCGCCATCATAATAAGATTCAATGCGAGCCTCTAATTCCTCATCTGTCATCTCAAAGCGCTGACGAAAAATCACTTCGGCCTGATGGGGAACGATAGCCGCATAAGGGACTGTCGCATCCGGGGCCACTTCCACAATCTCTGGCTCCTCCCCTGATCCCTTAGCTTGGTAGGCCTTGCCATCTAAGACAATCAGTTCGCCATCAATGGAGTCCAAGGTCCCAATTCCAAGATCTCCATGCTCTAGTAATTCTTTAATGGTAAAGGATCCTCCATAGAGACCAGCCATCAAAGCCCCCAAGGTATTGTATTGAAACAATTTCACCGGTTCCATTATCTTCTCCCTCATTCATCTTGTCTTCTTTTCAGCCCTTCCAGTATACCACATTCTCAAGGACAATGACAGAAAAGACTGATTAAAAAAGAGCGGGCCAGAACAAGGATGCACACTTGTTCTGATTCCCGCCCTTCAAGGGTCAAGTAGTTAATCTTCTAACAGGCTCTCATAGAAAGCTTGCATTTGCCCATCATCTGGGACTAGCTGCAAATAGCCTTCTGCCACTTCCCGGGCTTTTGCGATTTGTCCCAACTCTCTCAAGAGGTAACTATAGCTTTCTAAGTACTCTGGATTTTCTTTCAAATCTGGGTAGAGCTCTTCATAGATCGGAGCCGCTTTTTCAACCTCTTCGAGTGCTACCAAGGCACGAGCGATATTCCAACGGGTGACGACATTTTCCACTTCCACTTCTTGCCATTCAAGGACGTCTTCATAACGTTCCTGTTCCAGATAAAGAGTTGTCAGACGAAGGGCGATATCTTCAAGATCCTCAGCAACTTCTTTGGCTTCTAACAAATACTTCTCTGCTTTTTCTGGCTGGTGCAACTCGTAGGCCAATTGGGAGGCTAGAAGGAGGAGATAAGCGTCAAAAGGATTCTTTTGGATTCCTTGCTCTGCTATTGCTAACGCTGTTTCTCGGTCATTTTCAGCTTGAAGAGCCAAGGCATAGCCGTATTCATACCCTTCAAAGTCTGGCGACAGTGTATCAATCTGCTTGAAGTAGATCAGAGAACGTTGATACTCTTCTCGGTCAGAGAGAAGGGTTGCCAATTCATAGGCAATCTGGTCATCAAACTCAATTTCCAAGGCCTTTTCTAAAAACTCAATAGCAGACTCAAACCGACCCAGATTCGCATAAGCATAGCCAATCCGCTGGTATGTGGAAATGCCCGTTTCTTCTAAAATGAGACGGTTGTCTAACTGAGCATACTCTTGAATGGCTTCTTGGTAATTTTCAAGTTCTAAATCAATCTCTGCCAAGCCTAGTTGAATAATAGGGTCATCTGAAAGAGTCGCTGCTTCCATCAGTTTTTCTCGAGCCACATCTGCCAAGCCCTCACTTTGGTAGAGGTCTGCCTTGACTAAGAGACTGGCTAGATACCATTCCGAACTTTCCGGGATTTCTTCCAAATAAGCAAAGGCTTCTTCCATTAGTCCATCTTCCGCTACGATAGTGGCTAGACTCAGATAGACCTCTGGATAATCATCTCTCAGATGCAAGTAGGTTTGCTTGGCTTCTGGGTAAAAACCAATACTTTCAAAATATTGTCCCAATTCTAACAAGGTAGCTGGATCATCTTCTAGCAAAGCCTTATCCAAATAAGCTGGCAGACGATCTAGCTCTTGTTTCTCAATTGCTTCTAGAATTTTTTGACTATTCTTCACTTTGAATTTCCTCAACTTCGTCCTTTTCGTACAAACCACTGACCTCTTTATACCATTCAAATAGAGCACTGATGACTACTTTAGCCGAAGCATAAACCGGGATTCCTAAGAAGACTCCCCAGATTCCAAACATAGAGCCAGAAGTAATCAATACAAACAGAATCGTGATTGGGTGGATATTGAGCTGACTCCCCAAGACAAGTGGGGAAACGAAACGTCCCTCGATTGTTTGCTCAACAATAAAGACAATGACGACTTTGACAAACATCTCTGGTCCTGCCACCAACCCCAAGACTAAGGCTGGGAGCATGGCCAAGAAGCTGCCCAAGTATGGTATCAAGTTCAAAAAACCAGCGGTTACACCGAGTGTCACAGCGTAACGAAGCCCAATGATCTTAAGCAGAAGAATAAACATTAAAGCTACGATGATAGCAACAGTAATCTGACCTCTGACATAATTAGCCAATTGTGTATTGACATCAGACAGTACTTTGTCTGCAGATTTACGAATCTTGGTTGGCAAGAAACGGATGATTTGCCCTTTTAAGTTCTTTCCATCTCTCAAAAGATAGAAGACGATAAAAGGCATAATAATCAAAGCGATAATGACCTGAGAGGCGACAGTAATCAGATTGCTGACCCAGTTGACTGCTCGGGCGGAAAAAGAACTCGCCCAACTGGTAATATTCTGCGACAATTGGCTGGTCCATTCATCCAGCTGAGGCTTGATTTCTGGCGACACTTTGTTGTCTAAGACATCATCGATGGTCCTATTGGCCTTTTCCAAGTAATCTGGCAGGTTCTTCATAAAACTAAGAACTTGATGTTGAATAGCTGGAATAGCGACAGCCAAGCCCCATAAAATGAGAAGCGCGATCAAAATAAAGACGATGGAAATTGCAATGATCCGTTTGACTCGGTGCCTTTCCAAAAAGTCCACGATTGGATTTAACAAATAATAGAGGAGCCCTGAAATAATGACTGGTAGCATGACTGCTGCTCCAAACTCTAACAGGGGTGTAAAAATAAAACTAATCTTGCTGAGAACTAAAATATTCAATCCCATCAGTAAGGTTACTAGAAAAACAGTAATGGCTTTATTATCTACAAACCATTTAAAAAACCAGGATAAACTAAAATCTTTTTCTTTATGTTCCACGGGAATCTCCTTCGTTTTCAATCTGTCTTTATTTTAGCATTTTTAGTCCATAATTTCACGATATAGCTGAAATGTGAGCTTTTTTTTAATGCTTAGCTTGTCAATCCTTCACCTAATCGTTTTCCATCCCCTTCTTTTCTGATATAATGGAGCTATCAACAAAGTCGAGGTGCATGTGATGCAAGATATTTATTTCGGAACCTATACCAAACGAGACTCTAAAGGAATTTATAAGGCTTCCTTCGATGAAAGAACTGGTCAACTTAGCGACTTAGAACTAGTTGCTCAAGAGCCAAACCCAACCTATCTCGCTTTTTCAAAAGCTGGTTTCTTATACAGTGTGGGTGCGGAGCAAGGTCTTGGCGGCATTGCAAGCTTTAGTCCTGATCACCAGTTAATCAATCATGTGGTCGAGGAAGGGGCGCCCCTCTGTTATGTCTCTGTTGATGAGGCGCGTGGCTTGGTCTATGGAGCTAACTACCACAAGGGACAAGTCCTCTCATATCGCATCCATGAAGATGGTCATTTAACCTTTGTCGACCAAGCGACTCATCAGGGTTCTGGACCTCACGAAAACCAAGCGAGTCCCCATGTACATTATGCAGATCTCACTCCCGATAAGCTACTCATCACTTGTGATTTGGGTACCGATCAAGTAGTGGTCTATCAAGTCGATGATCTTGGTAAACTAACGAAGACTCAAACCTATCAAACAGCTCCAGGTGCTGGTCCACGTCATATCATTTTCCACTCTCATTACAAGACCGCCTACCTCATTAACGAATTAAACGCTACCATCGATGTCCTTTTCTATGACGGACTTGGCTACTTTGAACATTTCCAAACCATCTCAACCCTACCTAAAGAGTATGAAGGTCAAAAATGGGCCGCTGCTATTCGCCTCTCAGAGGATGGGAAATTCCTCTATGCCTCAAATCGTGCCCATAACTCCATTGCAGTTTATGAAATCTTGGCAGATGGTAGCTTAGTGCTTCTGGAAATCGTTCCAACCAATGGACTCAATCCACGTGATTTCATTCTTAGTCCGGACCAAGAATACCTCATTGCTGTCCATCAAGATTCAGACAATGCTACTGTTTTTAAACGCGACAAAGCGAGTGGTAGATTGACTGAATTGAGCCATGATTTCTACGTACCAGAGGCGGTTTGCGTCCTCTTCAACTAAGAATCAAAATCCTTGCTAGTTTGGTTGAAAAATGATTAAATAGTGATATTAATAAATAGTTTATAGGAGAAGCCTCATGAACCCAATGGATTTGTTTAACCAAGTCAAAGAAATGATCGAAAAGAAAGATTTCGATGCTGCTAAAAAATTTATCGATGACAACAAGGAGAACCTTGGTGACTACTTAGAACAAGCGAAAGCCCTTGTTGCTGGAAACGATCTCGTCAGCGGTGCTGTTGATAAAATCAAAGGCTTGTTCTAATCAAACGATTCCTCAACTATCTAGTTGAGGATTTTTGTTTGGCTCGATAACAAAAAAATCCTTGAGAAAACTCAAGGATCTTTTGTATCTAGTTAACTAGATTATTTCTTAAGGTTGTAGAATGATTTCAATCCACGGTATTCAGCTACTTCACCAAGTTGGTCTTCGATACGAAGCAATTGGTTGTATTTAGCGATACGGTCTGTACGTGAAAGTGAACCAGTCTTGATTTGTCCTGCGTTTGTTGCAACTGCGATGTCAGCGATTGTTGAATCTTCAGTTTCACCTGAACGGTGTGATACAACAGCAGTGTAACCAGCTTCTTTAGCCATTTCGATAGCTTCGAAAGTTTCAGTAAGTGTACCGATTTGGTTAACTTTGATAAGGATTGAGTTAGCAGCACCTTCTTGGATACCACGTGCAAGGTAGTCAGTGTTAGTTACGAAGAAGTCGTCACCAACCAATTGAACTTTCTTACCAAGACGTTCAGTAAGAGCTTTCCAACCTTCCCAGTCGTTTTCATCCATACCATCTTCGATAGTGATGATTGGGTATTTGTTAACCAATTCTTCAAGGTAGTCAATTTGTTCTGCAGATGTACGAACAGCAGCGCCTTCACCTTCGAATTTAGTATAGTCGTAAACTTTACGTTCTTTATCGTAGAATTCTGATGATGCACAGTCAAATCCGATGAATACGTCTTTACCTGGTACATATCCAGCAGCTTCGATCGCAGCAAGGATAGTTTCAACACCATCTTCAGTTCCTTCGAAACGAGGAGCGAATCCACCTTCGTCACCTACGGCAGTTTCCAAACCACGTGATTTAAGGATTTTCTTAAGAGCGTGGAAGATTTCAGCACCGTAACGAAGAGCTTCTTTAAATGTAGGTGCACCAACTGGCAAGATCATAAACTCTTGGAAAGCGATTGGAGCATCTGAGTGAGATCCACCATTGATGATGTTCATCATTGGAGTTGGAAGAACTTTAGTGTTGAATCCACCAAGGTAGCTGTAAAGTGGGATTTCAAGGTAGTCAGCAGCAGCACGAGCTACAGCGATAGACACACCAAGGATTGCGTTTGCACCCAATTTACCTTTATTAGGAGTTCCGTCAAGAGCGATCATTGCACGGTCAATAGCTTGTTGATCACGTACATCGTAACCGATGATTGCTTCAGCAATAATGTTGTTCACATTGTCAACCGCTTTTTGAGTTCCAAGACCACCGTAACGAGACTTGTCGCCATCACGAAGTTCAACTGCTTCGTGTTCACCAGTAGAAGCTCCAGATGGAACCATACCACGTCCAAAAGCACCTGATTCAGTATAAACTTCTACTTCAAGTGTTGGGTTACCGCGTGAGTCTAGGACTTCGCGAGCGTAAACATCAGTAATAATTGACATTTTCTACTCTCCTTATTGAGTTAAATTTTTTTACACCTCTATCATACCGCAATTACCCTATTTTTTCAAGAAAAAACAGGGGTTTGCCGGAAGAAAACGATTCCATTTTCACTTTTTTGTGAGAAAACTCTCAAATTTGCTTCTATCTTCCTTAGAGGAAATATGATATACTTCTATTATGGAAGATATTAATAAACTAATCACACAAAAAGCATCTGGTGCTAATCGTCTCAAACCAGATGAACAAAAAAAATTTTTAGAGACTTACCAAGAACGGGTTGTCGCTTACTCAAGTATTGCAGATGCCCATTCACGGGAACTTGAAAAAGAAATGGGGAGTATTTTGACCTCTTTATTAGAGGAATACCAACCGCTTTTTCTCAAAATTTCTCCTAATATTGACGAAGGAAAACAGGTCTTCTATCTAAAGGTTGCTCAAACGAATGGTATCGTGGCGACGATCGTTTCAGAAGAATGCAGTGGTTCTCCCTATGGTCTCATCCTCCACACAGATCATGCCCTTGAAATAGAAGCAAAAAATCTTGTCAGCATGATCCCAGAAGCACCCTCTACATCCAGAAAGGTTGAGAAAAAAGGTTCCTTATGGTCTCGTATTTTTAAATAAATTCGGTCCTTGAAAAAGCTTGAGATTTTTGTCTCAAGCTTTTTTTACATTATTTCTTAGCTATAAGTTTAATTTAAGAAGCCTAGCTATATTTTTTGAACTTTCAACAAGTTGCTCGAAAGATGTTTGTTGGAGCTCCTGCCAGCTCATCAATCTTTGGAGGGCAGAAAAGGTTGCTGCAATTCCGTAGGAGGTCAGATCAGGAAGGTCTCCTCCTAAACTTCCACAAATAGCAACTACTGGTACCCCCCCTTTGACCCTTCTAGCGACTCCTATTGGGGCTTTTCCAGCGAGAGATTGGGCATCCATTTTCCCCTCTCCTACAATGACCAGGCTTGCATCTTTTACACGCCGATCAAAGTCGATGAGATCGAGACAGGTATCAATTCCTGAAGCAATTTCTCCTTTTGCAAAGGCGACCAAAGCAGCTCCTAATCCGCCTCCTGCTCCTCCTCCTTCCAAATGGACTAACTCAGGATTCACGAGTTGGTAAAAGGACTGCATGGCCTGGTCCACTTCTTCTAGTTTACTCAAATCGAGTCCCTTTTGAGGAGCAAAAATTTTAGTCGCTCCTTGAGGACCACACAAGGGATTAGTCACATCAGTTAAAATATGCACCCTCGTTTGATCAAAAGAAACACCATTTTTTTCTTTTACAAAAGAAGTTACTTTTCCTAAATCTTTCCCCATTGGATTTTCAAGTAACTTTTCATGATGATAGAAAGAATAGCCTAGAGCTGTAGCCATGCCAATGCCTCCATCATTGCAAGCTGTACCACCTACACCAATATAAATATCCTTCATTCCAATCCCCAACAAATGAGCAAGAACTTGCCCAAGGCCCTTAGTCGAAATCAGGAGGGGATTCCGTTTTTCTTGAGGAACCAAAGATAGACCAACCAGATCAGCTGTTTCTATCAAGGCACTAGTCCCCTTCACCAAATAAGGGTAGGAAATAGCCTCACCGAAGGGGCCCTCCACATCAACAGTTGCCCACGTTCCTTTAATAGATTCCTGAATAGCTATCATGGTTCCCTCGCCTCCATCCCCAATAGGCATGATCTCATAGGAAGCTTGAGGAAGGATGCTTTCAAAACCTTTTTTGATAGCTCTAGCGACTTGGCTTGCTGCTAGGGTTTCTTTATAGGAATCTGGTGCTATGACAATCTTCATTATTTTTTTCTTTGCAGGGGGCATTTCTTTCATCTCCAATTCATTTGCTAGTTTAATTTTATTTCATCCTATAAAAAAACATCCAGGACTCTCCTGGATGTTTTGATTTAGAATCGAATAGATTCTCGTGTTTTTTCATAGGATGTAACGAAACGTTCTGTCACACCTGGTTCAATTAGTTCAAGCGCGTCAGAGATGACTTTGAATGAAGCTGGGTAATCGTATTCTCTTTCAAAGATATACAAGGCCTCATCGAAAGCAGCTTGCACATGGTCATCAAATGAACGGTAGCGATTTGAGTACTGGAGCAATTGCTCAGTCAAGGTCGCATTTTGTACCAATCGATAGGTTTCCTCTTCAAGCTCAGTCATATCGTTTGTCAAAATGTCCAGGAGACGATTAGCATTTTCGATATTGACACGATCACTCTCCAATTCAGATAATAAAGCTTCTGTATTATCACTTGCTGTAAAGAAAATAGTTAGGAAGGATTGAGGAATTCCTGGTAGATTCCGTTTATCCATATAGCGTTTAATCCCATGTAAGCGATTGGCATAAATATTCACCTTTTGACGAGCATTAGCATCGTCTTTCTCAATTTTAGAGAAGGTTTCGCTAAGGGCTACTTGGTCATCTTCAATTTCTTTCAGACGTTCTTCAATCGCTTCTAATTCTTCTTGAAGAATAGAATAGGCTTTTTGAGTTTCTGATGTATCTTTCAATGCATCTTCTACAACCAGCTCTTGAGCTGTTAATTCAGCTTCTAATTCTTTCAAATGGTGGTCGTTCAGGTCTTTGCTAACAAAGGTCTTACTCAAACGTTCTACCTCAGCTGCTAAGTTGGCATTGTTCTCTTTGGCGTGGGCAAGATAACCTGGCAAGGCTTTGACCAATTTATCAACCACTTTGCGTGATTCAATTTCTCGTGTGAAAATATCATACAAAGCATTGATTTCTTCTTGGATTTGCTCATTTTCATAAATGGCATTATCCAATTCGAGAGATGCTACATTTGAAAGGTTATCTCTAAGAGAAGCATGTAATTGCTGGAAGCGTGCTTCCAAATCTGTCTCTGTAAAATGATATCCCGATTCTAAGAGCTTGCGGTGACCAGATTCCAAATCGTCTAATTGATCCGGAAGAGTTTTCTGAACGGCTGTTACAATTGCAGGCACCTTTTCAACGATATGAGTCAAGGCCACGATATGATTTTCGGCGGTATCGAGAATTTCAGCCGCTTCCACTGGATCTCCAGAAGAGTTCAACGTTACGAATTGAGAAAATTCTACTTGAATATTTTCAGATTGTTTTTCAATCTCTGGGAGAGCAGGTCCGTATGCATCGACGTCAGAAGCTACTTGCTTTTGCAAATTTTCAAACATATCCAAGGCATGGACCACACGTCCACTATTCTTTTCTTCTTGTTCTTTTAGCTCTGCCAAAGCTTGACGGATAGCTTTGATATCTTCGTCAATCAACTCAATTTGACTCTCAATACTTCTGATGGCTTGCTTTGCTTTTAAAAATCGGAATGAATTATTGTAGCCTTCTGCTTCAAAGAGATTGTTCTCAATATCTGCAAATGAGTTAAGGGAAAGATCAACCCATTTTTGATTCCATTCGCGAAATGCTACTTGACTTTGTCCAATCAAGTGCATGTTCTTAACAGCTTCAACTTCATCATTAACTGGAAGATTATACAGTTGTTCTTTTCTTTCCTCCAGTGCTGCCAGTAAGGCTTCATTGCGCTTTCTCAATAACACTGCCACAAAGTATCCTACAACTAGTACGAAACCTATGAAAATGATGAGAATAATTAGTCCACTAGACATATAAAAACTCCTTCATTGTATTACTTGAAAGTAATCGTAGTTATTATATCATAAAAATTCGAATAATAGGCAAATATGGCTGAATTTTATACATCCAGTGTACTATATTCGGCATTTTCTTCGATAAATTCTCGACGAGGTTCAACTTTGTCCCCCATCAACATGTCAAAGATCTTATCTGCTTCTGCTGCATCATCGACTGACACTCGGGCCATCAAGCGATGCTCTGGATTCATAGTGGTTTCCCACAATTGGTGATCATCCATCTCTCCCAACCCTTTGTAACGCTGAATGGTTGGTTTTGACCGGCCTTCAGAATAGCGTTCCAAGGCCGCTGCCAATTCCACTTCCTGGTTGGCACCTGGTTGAATATACTCTTTGATTTCACTGCCGACCTTCACTCCGTAAATTGGTGGTTGAGCAATGTAGACATAACCAGCCTCCAAGACTGGTTTCATATAGCGATAGATCAAGGTCAATAGGAGGGTTCGAATATGGGCTCCATCGACATCGGCATCCGTCATCAAGACCAATTTTTGATAACGAGCTTTTGATACGTCGAATTCGGCACCAAAGCCTGTTCCCATAGCTGTAAAGAGGCTACGAATCTCTTCATTGGCCAAAATCTTATCCATACTAGCTTTTTCCACATTGAGGATTTTCCCTCGAATCGGCAAAATTGCTTGAAACTCCCGGTTCCGTCCTGATTTAGCAGATCCTCCGGCAGAGTCTCCTTCGACGATGAAGAGTTCCGTTTCAGCTGGATTATTGGATGAACAATCCGCTAATTTTCCTGGAAGGTTTGAAATTTCTAATCCAGACTTCTTACGGGTCACTTCACGGGCTCTTTTAGCAGCGACACGCGCTTTGGCAGCCAAAATTCCCTTTTCAACAATTTTCTTCGCAATCTGCGGATTTTCTAACAAGAAATCAGAAAAAGCATCACTGAACAAGCGGTTGGTAATCTTTACCACTTCAGAGTTCCCAAGTTTAGTCTTTGTTTGACCTTCGAACTGAGGATTTGGATGCTTGACAGAAATAACTGCTGTCAACCCTTCCCGCACATCTTCCCCTGTGAGATTTTCTTCATTGTCCTTAAGAAGTTTATTCTTACGAGCATAGTCATTGATGACACGGGTTAGGGCTGTACGGAATCCTTGCTCATGAGTCCCCCCTTCATGGGTGTGGATATTATTAGCAAAGCTCATGACTGTTTCATGATAGCCAGTTGTGTATTGCATGGCAACTTCAACTGTGATATCTTCCATTTCCCCATCTGTATAAATAGGAGTTTCAAAGATGACATCCTTGTTTTCGTTGATATATTCGACATAACTTGCAATTCCACCTTCATAGTGGTAGTCCTTGGTTTGTTCCTGACCTTCTCGTTTATCCGTAATCGAGATGCGCAAGCCACGATTCAGGAAGGCTAATTCTTGAATCCGTTTGTTCAACTTGTCAAAGTCAAATTCAGTGGTTTCTGTGAAAATCTCTGGATCCGGAGTAAAGTGAACAGTTGTCCCAGTGCGGTCTGTTTCACCAATCACTTCAAGATCTGCAACAACTTGCCCCCGTTTGTATTCTTGGTAATGAATTTGCCCATTCTTATGCACTCGCACGTCTAACTGAGTGGAGAGGGCATTTACAACAGACGACCCAACTCCGTGGAGTCCTCCAGATACCTTGTATCCACCACCGCCAAATTTTCCTCCAGCGTGGAGAATGGTAAAGACGGTTTCTACAGCTGGACGTCCAGTTTTTTCTTGGATATCCACGGGGATTCCACGTCCATCATCAACAACCGTAATCGAGTTATCCGCTTCGATAAAGACTTGGATATGACTGGCAAAACCAGCAAGGGCTTCATCAATCGAATTATCGACGATTTCCCACACTAAATGGTGAAGTCCTTCTTTGGAAGTGGATCCAATGTACATCCCTGGACGCATCCGGACGGCTTCTAAACCTTCTAAAACTTGAATCTGACTAGCATCATATTCTTGACCAGCCATTTCTTGCTTCAATTCTTCTGTCATTCTTTCCCTTTTCTAATTAAAAATATAGTTTGTTAATTGATCCATGGAATCAAACAAGTAGGTCGCCATCCCTGCTCTTTGGCCAGCCTCGATATCAAGCGGACGGTCTCCAATCACTAAGCCACTTTCTATGGCGTACTTATTTTTTAAATACAACATAGAGGTTGGATCTGGCTTACGAGGAAATCCGTCATCAGCTGTCACGACTTCCGTAAAATAGTGACTGATTCCTGTCTGTTCCAAGATCATCACCACATGATGATCACGGTGCGAAACCAAAAAATGGCGGGCTCCTGCCTTGGTCAGGCGGTCCAATAATTCCTCAGTTCCTTCAAATAAGCATGGTCTTTCAAGGGCTTCTTTTTCCCTTTTCTTATACTCCAGCAAAAAATCAGGAAGATCTGGGGCAAACTGTTGAACTGCATAATCAGTAGAAACTTTTAAAGCTGCATAAACGGAATCATGATCAGCCTGCTTTTGGAAAAACTGTAAGGTCGCTACAAAAGCTTTTGTAGAAGTCTCATAATTGTCCAATAAAGTCCCACCAAGATCCCATATAAAATCATGATAATCCATAGCTTTTATTATACCATATTTTGGAAAAAATAGCTTGTAAATCCCATATTTTCACGGTTTTTTCCTACACTCTACTGACTAATTTTTCCTTGTTTATTCCTTTTTATCTCATAGACAAATTAAACGTAAAAAACAAAAAAAGGTAGAGTTCTTTCTACCTTCTTATTTTACCATTTTACCCCATTAAGGAGCTTCCATCCCGAAGACATCCTGATAAAGCATACCTTCTCGGAGTTTGCTAGCATCTCCTCCGAACTGGTTAACAAGAGCATAGGCAAAGGCAAGAGCTGTAGCCGGCCCTCTACTGGTCAAGATCCGGCCATCTTGGACCACTGCTTTTTTCAGATAGTGTCCATTCCCAATCTCCTGTTCAAAGCCATCGTAACAGGTGAAGTTTTTCCCCTCAAGCAGACCTGCTTGATCGAATACAATCGGCGCAGCACAGATAGCTGCCAAGATCTTCCCTTCTATCCTTGCCTCTTTCAATTCTTGAATGAGGCCATCATGGTCACGAAGGTTGGCTGCTCCTGGCATCCCCCCTGGAAGGACAATCCCGTCAAAATCAGCTAAGGAGCCTGACCAGACCTGGTCAGACTTGACAGTGATTCCATGAGAGCCAATCACTTCTTGTCCAAAGCCAATCATTTGACAGTCAATCTCCGCTCTACGCAAGACATCCACTACTGTTAAGGCTTCAATTTCTTCAAATCCATCTGCTAACAATACAGCTACTTTGACCATTTATATCATTCCTTTCTCTTGGAGGCGACTCAATTGCTTTTGACGTAGAAGGCGCCCCTCTTTTTTTCGTTCTTCAGCTACTCGATTCTGGTGGCTCATGGATAACAACAAGCCAATCCCAATTAAGTTACTGATAATAGCGGATCCACCTTGAGAAATAAAGGGGAGTGGAATACCAGTTAGAGGGAGAATACCAGTAACAGCTCCAATATTCTCAAAAATATGGAAAACCAACATCATAATAAAACCTGTAGAAATATAGGTATAAAATTGATTATTGGATTTCAAGGTAATCCGCAACATTTTGTAAACTAAAAACATATAAAGCACGAGAAGTACAGTTGAACCGATAAAACCAAAATCTTCTCCGATTACTGTGAAAATCATATCGCTCTCTCTAACAGGAATTAAGAGATTAGATACATTGAATCCTTGTCCAAAAATTCCCCCGCTTGCAACAGCTAATTGACCTTGAGCCTGCTGGAAGGTCATGGTCTGAGCATAGTCAAAAGGATTTAACCAAGCCAAGATCCGATTCATTTGGTAGGTCGGCATTCCTAATTGTTGGTGTAAGAAGGCTCGACCACCATCAGATAGAAAGACCGCTAAAAAGAGGGCGATCGCTCCTGCCAAAGATAGAAAGACTGGCAGGATGATTTTCCAAGAAACGCCCGAGATGAGGATCAATCCAGAAAAGATAGCAATAAAGACCAAAGAAGTTCCTAAGTCATGCTGAAAGGTCAAGAGAATCAGGATTGGTAAGGTATAAGCAAAGACTTGTGAAATCAGATAGCAATCACTCTTCAAGGTTCGATCCATTTCTCTATTTTTCCGTAAAAAGTGGACAATGGAACGAGAAACCATTAAAATATAGGATATTTTCATAAATTCAGATGGTTGGAAGAGACTGATTCCCTTATAAGCCACCCAGTTTTTTGAACCTGTAGAAGCTACCAAATTTGGATTATAAAAATAAAGTGGTAAGACCATTAAAATCAGGCCTAGCACATATAAATAAGGAGTTGTTTTCCATAAAAACTCCGTGTTAAATAGCATGACAATAAAGCTGATCATACAGCCCAGAACAATCCAGGCAATCTGTTGCCCTAAAATGGGCCAGACTAAATCCGGATAGTCATGGTAGACAGCACTATAAACTGCAAGAACCCCAATCACCAATAGTAAAAACACTGTGATAATCAGGGGAATATCTCCTCTAAGTTTGAAAGACTGACGTCTCTTCATTCCATCCCCCTTTGTTGATATCATTTAAATTCCTAAAAAGTATTGAATCAGCAAGCTCGCCACTGATACACAGCCCCAAGCAACTACTCCAATGAGGAGAGGGGCCACTCCTTGTTTACGAAAGGCATCTACTGAAACTTGACTTCCAATCCCCACCAAAGCCATGGCCATCAAAAACTGTGACAAAAACTTGCAGATGGGAAGAAGGAAGGCTGGAACCCACCCCAATGAAGCGAGTAAGGAAGCCAGCATAAAATAAAGGATAAACCAAGGTACTACTTTGGCAAGATTTACTTTTTTCCCGTTTTTATCTTCTTTTGAATGTTTTAAAAGCTTCAAACCCATCATACCAAAACAGATAGGGATAATCATCAAAGCTCTGGTAAGTTTCACTACTGTTGCAATTTCTCCTGCTACTTTGCTATACGAAAACGCTGCTGCAACTACTGAGGAAGTATCATTAATTGCAGTACCTGCCCAAACTCCAAACTGATTATCAGTCATTGATAATAGGTGCCCAAAGAAGGGGAAGATAAAGACTGCTAGGATATTGAAGAAAAAAATTGTCGAAAGTGACAAGGCCATATCCTCTTCATCAGCTTCTAAAATTGGAGAAGCTGCTGCAATAGCAGAACCACCACAGATGGCTGTCCCCATTCCTACTAAGGCAGTCAGAATCTTCGGTGCTTTTAAGAGATAGCCCATCGCAAAAGCTGATAGGAAAGCAACACTAATGGTTGGTAAACTGATCAGTAAGGAAGACAAACCTAACTGTGTAACTTTTTGAAAGGACAGAGTAAACCCCATCAAAATAATGGAATACTGTAAGAGATTCTTTCCCGAATAAGACAAGCCCGGCCGGCTACTTTGAGGTAATCGCTGACTAGCATTTAAAACGATGCCACATAAAATAGCAAACAAACTAGATCCGAGTAAAGGAAAGGCCTTCCCTAATAAAATAGAGACTCCCGCACCAATTGCTGCAAGCATTAACCCTTTACTAAACTTATTCATCTGTTGTTTTTGACTCATTCTCTCCTCCTAAACTGATCTAGCGTCTCCATCACTTCGTCCCTGCTCACAATCGTTAAAGGAGCTATTTTTTTCAGACTCGTCTGAATTTGAGGGCCATATTGTCGGTTTAGCAATCGTTGGTCTAATAAGATCACTATTGACTCTTGTTCGGCAAACCGATTGGAGCGCCCCAGAGCTTGTTTCATTCGTAAAATTGCCAAAGGCAGACTGTAATCATAAAATGGATTTTTACCTTCTAAGCGTATTCTTTGGTTAATCTTTTGTACTAGAAAATCACTGGGATTGTCGAAAGGGATCCGAGGAATGACTTGGATGAGCTGGCATTGCTGGGCAAAATCTACTCCTTCCCAAAAACTTCCTGATCCCAATATAACACTCGTTTCTCCTCTATCAAAACGGCGTTTGATATTGGTTGCATCTCCATTTTTATATTGAGCTAGATGAGGAACTAGCATCTGCTGAGAGGTCTCTAATAATAATTCCTTAGAAGTGAACAAGATAAACACAGGCAAATCAAAAGAGGCCAAGTCATCTATATATGAGGCTAATTCACTAGCTAATTCCTCTTGACTGAGATTCGTTAGATCAGGAAATTCCCTATCAATGAAAATCGTTTGACCTTGATGAAAATTGATTTCTGTCCCTAAAAATTGATAATTTGTCACGCCTAAAATGGCAGCTAGGTTGACCTTGCGACTAATTGCTAAGGTAGCTGAGACCATCAAGACCCGAGTACTCTCAGGTATAAAATCTTGGATGGAAACCAAGGTGTCCCTGCCAGAATGGAGTCGCAAAACTTGGTGACTCTCTTCTTGAATTCGATCCAGCCAGAAAACCTGATAGCGAGAATGAAAGAGCTCCTTTAATGATGACAGTTTAGGAACATCTAATTCGAATAAATCCTGTCGAATCTTTTGCACTTGTTCTCCATCTAATTCTAACTTTCTTCCACCATCATCGAGCCTCTTGACCAAAGCATTTAGTTCAAACTGAAGACTTTCTAAAATACGACGCTTCAGTAATGATTTTTCTGTCTCAATCTCACGCTGGAGCTCAACCATACAATCCGCCATGGATAGAGAAGCTCTCGAAAATTGTTCTAAAGAAAAATACAATTTTTGCGCTTCATCCACAACCAAGACTCGATTTTCAACGAGCGACGGATCATCCTCTAACCGTGTTAATAGGTAGGCATGGTTGGTTAGCAAAACTCGACTCGATTTTGCATATTCTTGCCCTTTTCTCCAAAAGTCCTCCCTATAAAATAAGGACTTTTTAGATAGGTTCCCATCATGACGAATGCGATGAACAAAATTAGCATATCGATGGAGTTGGCCCACTTCATTCAAGTCCCCTGTTTGCGTTTGGGTTAACCAAACCAAAAGCTGCATCTTGAAACGGTTGAGCAAACGATTTTCTTCTAGTTCATGTAAGGTCTGATAAAAGGCATCTAATTTTAGATAATTTTGAGGACTTTTCAGACTATGAAAAGAAATCTGAAAGGTTTCTTTAATGAGTTGGGCTTCTTTTTCCATAATTTGGTCTTGCAAGACCTTGGTAGGAACACTCACCACAATTTTATCCTGAGTCTGTGCCAACAAGGGGAGCAAGTAACCAAATGTTTTCCCAATGCCTGTCGGAGCCTCGATAAAAGTCGTCACATCCAGAGGAGCTTCCAAACTCCGTTCAATAAACTGCGCAAATTCTAACTGATGGGGCCGAGGCTCCATCTCCATCAATTGCAAATTAATCGCGAATTGTTTAGACAGACTCTTGCTTTTTCCTACTCCACTTGTTTGACGAAGAAATATTCCGTGACATGAGTTCACATCTGGATCTGAATAATTCGAAGTATCTTCAAAGGCATCTTCGATGAGGATTCGGGATTCGTAGATTAAATTATCCGATAAGGCCAGAAGGGTTTCTACCAATTCAGTTGGTAAGGAAGCAATCTTCTCCCGTAGTGTAAGAAAGAGTTGAGCCGTTGCTTGGGCATCTGAGATGGCAGAATGGGCATGATCTAAAGGAATCGCCAATTCTTCACACAGACTACTTAAATTGTACCGTTCTAGTGTCGGGAAAAAGACCTGAGCTAACTCTACCGTATCAATCCTTGGCGTCGTCAACTCAAACCCTTCCCAGAACAAGGATTCAGCAAGAAGGTTGGCATCAAATTTAACATTATGGGCCACAAAAACAGCATCTTCCACTAGTTCATAGACCTCTCTAGCAACTTGTGAAAAATCAGGAGCCTTTCTTAATTGGCGGTCTGTAATCCCAGTCAGCTGGCAAATGTGATGGTCTAACTCCTCATGAGGATTCACATCCGTCTCATAAGTCTCTACAATCTGTCCATCCTCGATAATGACTATCCCAATTTGAATAATTTTTGCATTGCTGCTTGCACTGGTTGCTTCCAGGTCAACGACAGCATATTTTCTTTTAACATTCGTCGTCATAGCACTTAAAATTATATCACTTTCTGACTTGCTTTGCTCGCATTTTTATAAGGGAGAATCGATTCCTACGTCTTATTTTCCCATAAATGATGCAAAGCGAAAGAGAAGCAAGAGCTCAAGTCAGCTATTTTATTCTATTTTTGATAGACTTATAATGAAAGGAGCTCTTATGAAAATCCAACGTATTGTGAATCCTATTGCTTATGAAAATACTTATCTTATTGAAAATGACCAGCATCTTCTCGTCATTGATCCAGGTAGTGCCTGGTCTCAAATTCAAAACAGAATTGATCAGATTGCTAAGCCCGTATCGGCCATTCTCTTAACTCACACCCATTATGATCATATCCTGAGTTTAGAAAGAGTTCGAGAAACTTACGGTCATCCTCCTGTTTATGTAGATGCCCATGAAGCAGATTGGCTTCAAAGTCCCGTAGACAACCTGTCCGGTTTGGATCGTCATTCTGATTTATTGAATGTTATTTGTCAACCAGCTGAACAACACTTTGATTATCAGCAAGAATATAATCTAGATAATTTCCACTTCTATGTCCTTCATACTCCGGGTCATTCGATTGGGGGCGTCTCTATCGTTTTTCCAGATGATCATTTCGTTTTAACTGGTGATGCCCTCTTTCGTGAGACTATTGGTCGGACAGACCTTCCAACAGGAAGCGCTCCTCAACTTTTAGAAAGTATCGAGACCCAGCTGTTCCCTCTTCCATCTTCCTATGTTGTCTATCCAGGACACGGTGGAGAAACAACGATCGGGCACGAAAAAATGTTTAATCCCTTTTTCCAAAAGCATTAAAAAAGGAGTTCCAGCGAACTTCCTTTTTTTATACTCTTAAATCTTCAAGAAGCGTCTCATGGAAATGGAAGAGCCAATAGACCCGATCAATATTCCAAGCGCAAAGAGTCCACCAATCATCACTGGAACAAGAAGGTTTGGACTGTATAAGAACAATTTCTGATCTTGTAGGGTATTGTACATGGATTTGTAGACAATATTATAGACATAATAAAGCAAGAGAGCTGGTGGAATTGCACCAATCAAACCAATCCAGGCACCTTCCAAAAGGAATGGTGCACGAATATAGCCACTCTTCGCACCTACCAGACGCATAATCTTAATTTCTCTACTTCGTGAAATAATGGTAATCCGAATTGTATTAGAAATCAAGAAGACTGCAATAAACACAAGCAAGGCAGCTCCGATTA
Organism: Streptococcus rubneri; assembly: GCF_004785935.1. GTDB lineage: Bacteria > Bacillota > Bacilli > Lactobacillales > Streptococcaceae > Streptococcus > Streptococcus rubneri. The sequence continues at coordinate 926,615 of NZ_SRRP01000001.1, forward strand.
AGCCCCAGATCCGAATGAAATTCCCAAGAGCAAAGAGACGTTGAGTATCAACTCCCCCATCTTTGACTTCAGACACCCCTTCAATTTTCTTAGCGGCTTTAGAAACCTCTTTCACATATTTAGGAGCCGTTGTCTCTACAAAATAAGCATCATAGAGAGGATTAGCATCCCCGTCAAAAATTTTCCAGTTATTACCGGCAGTCTTGATCAAGTTTTCATACTGTTCTTCCTTGCTGGAGAACTCAACTTTATCAACATTCTTCATGGCTGTCAACGCATTGTAGACTTTCTTGTAGTCCTCATTATCAACCATCTGGCCTTCTTTTTCGATCTGCTGGCTTTGATCTTGGATATCCTTGCGCATATAGACAACAATCCGTACACTGTTTTGAATATCATCTGATAGCTTGATCGTATTCGCAATAACTGAGGCAAAAATCGCTACAAGTCCAAGTGTAATCATCACCGAACTAACCGCAGCAATGGTCATCCAGCCATTCCGTTTTAAACTTTTAAATGATTCAATGAGATGGCGGAAAAATCTTCTAATCATCGTATCCGTACTCTCCTTCCGCTTCATCCCGTACAACACGGCCATTTTCAATGGCGATAACACGGTGACGAAGTGTATTTACAATTTGGCTATTATGGGTCGCCATCAAAACAGTGGTACCTTGCAAATTAATTCGCTCTAAGAGGTTCATAATTTCCCAAGAGTTATCTGGGTCCAAGTTCCCTGTTGGTTCGTCCGCAATCAATACTTTAGGATTGTTGACGATGGCACGCGCGATAGCGATCCGTTGTTGCTCACCACCTGAAAGCTCATTTGGGAATGAACGAACCTTGTGTTTCAAACCAACAAGGTCTAAAACTTCCATTACGCGTTTTTTAATGTTACGACGACGCTCTCCGATTACTTCCATTGCGTAGGCAATATTTTCATAAACGGTCTTTTTAGGAAGCAATTTGTAGTCTTGGAAGACTACCCCAACGTTCCGACGCAACATCGGAATATCGCGTTTTTTGATTTTATCTAAATCAAAACCAGCAACTTTCAAGCTACCTTTATCATGCTTCACCTCACGGTAAAGCAAGCGAATAAAGGTTGATTTACCTGCACCAGAAGGTCCTACAATATAGGCAAATTCTCCTGGTTCAATATGAACGGTCACTCCTCGAAGAGCTGTCGTTCCGTTGTCATACTTTTTGACAACATCTTTCATTTCAATCATTGACATGTATTGAAAATTCCTTTCCACATTTTATATAGAAGGAGGACTTTAATTGAGACGCCATTTTAAATAGGCATCAATAAAGCCATCAATATCTCCGTCCATTACTTTATCAACTTGGGCTACTTCATAGCTTGTACGGTGATCCTTCACCATGGTATATGGTGTAAAGACGTAGGAGCGAATCTGACTTCCCCAGGTGATTTCTTTTTTATCACCTTTTAAGGAATCCACTTCAGCTGCCTTCTTTTCTTGCTCCAATTGATAAAGTTTCGCCTGCAACATTTTCATTGCACGGTCACGGTTTCCGTACTGAGTCCGGTCAACCGTCGAAGCAACTACAATCCCTGTTGGGATGTGAGTCAAACGAACACCTGTAGAAACCTTGTTGACATTTTGTCCACCAGCTCCACCCGAACGGAAGGTATCCATCTTGATATCATCATCTCGGACTTCCACTTCAATGGTATCATCCAATTCTGGCATGACTTCAACTGATGTGAAGGATGTATGGCGACGTTTAGCTGAGTCGAATGGCGAGATCCGTACCAAACGGTGAACGCCCATTTCAGATTTCAACAAGCCATAGGCATGTGGTCCTTCGAAAGACAAGGTAACGGATTTAATCCCAGCCTCGTCTCCTGCCTGGTAGTCCAAGACTTCCACCTTGAAGCCATGAGCATTTCCGAAGCGGGTATACATCCGAAGAAGCATATCTCCCCAGTCCTGAGCCTCAGTACCACCAGATCCCGGATGGATTTCCAAGATTGCATTATTATTATCATAGGGTTCTGATAAGAGAAGCGTCATCTCATAACTGGTCATCATCTTATCCAACTCTGTCAACTTCTCTTCTAGCTCTTCGTGAACGGATTCATCTTCTGAGAGAAACTCAAGAAGGATTTCGGATTCATCAAACAAGTCTGTCATTTGATGGAAATTCTCATAGGTTTGTTTCAACTCATTTAATTCCTGGGACGTTTTTTGCGCCGCAATATTATCATCCCAAAAATCAGGTTCTGTCATTTTGTTTTCCAAAATGGCAATTTCTTCTTCCAGACCCTCTAAGTCAAAGAGACCCCCTGAAAGAAGCTAATTTTTCACGATTCGCGTCAATTTTCTGACGGATTTCTGAAATATCCATAAGTACCTCTTTCTAAGTATCAGTCTATTATACCACAAACCCCGTCATTTGCACATAGTAAGAGATAGTAAGAATGGCTTACCCTACAAAAATCGCATAAAACCAGGTCGTTGTCACCTCCCTTGTTACATAATTGTTAGATTTGTTACATGTTGGTTACCTTTCTCTTTCTCATCAACTTATGATACACTAGTGATATGACACGTATTGGTTTTATGAGTGACCTGCACCTGGATTCCAATCAGTTTGGCGAGGCCGAACGCATGCAACTCCTGCAGGTCCTACAAGAAGAACAGATTGATCACCTTCATCTAGCTGGTGACATTTCCAATGACTTTAAACAGATAAGCCTTCCCTTCATTCAGGACCTCCAAAGACAGCTTCCTGTCTCCTTTAACCTGGGCAATCACGATATGCTATTTCTTTCAGAAGAAGAAATCAAACAGTACGATTTTCAGGTCCAGACCTTTGGGGATAACCATTTAGTATCTCTTGCTGGATGGTACGATTATAGCTTTGTTCCTGAAAAGAGCAAGGAGGCCCACCTACGTACCAAGAATACTTTCTGGTTTGATCGAAGATTGGAACGTCCTTTAGATGATCCAACCATCACGCAAGAAGTTCTCTTCCGATTAGATCAGCTCCTCGCTTCTTTAGATGGTAGAATCATCGTCGCTCTTCACTTTGTCCCCCACAAGGACTTCCTCGTTAGCCACCCCTACTTTCAGAGATTTAACGCCTTCTTAGGTAGTCAGGCTTTTCATAATCTCTTTGTGAAGCATGAGGTAGCAGATGTCGTTTTCGGACACTTACATCATCGCCATCCTTCTAGAATCATCGATGGCATCCACTATCACATACGGCCTCTTGGCTATATTCGAGAATGGCAACTGACGGAAGACTTTTTCAAGGACTTTCCTCAATACAAGATTCCTCACATGTATCGTCTTCATAAACGCTACAATGCAGTGAAAGACTTAGCTGAATTTCATCAATACAAAAGACAACATTTAGCAAGTGAATTTCGTCAGGCTTTAACCATCCTTGATTGCTAAAAAGAAAAAGATTTCGACCCCATAGGGAATCGAAATCTTTTTTCGTTAAAATTGCTTATGCTTCTGTTTCAAGGAGATTCTTTGCAACAAGGGCTGCAAAGACACCACCAACGATTGGAGCAAGGATAAAGATCCAAATTTGTTGAAGGGCTGCACCACCTACAAAGAGAGCAGGAGCCAAGCTACGAGCTGGGTTAACAGAAAGACCTGTAATGTTCAAACCAACAAGAATGATCAAGGTCAAGCTCAAACCGATCACAAGACCAGCGATCTTCCCGTTTCCTTTTGAAGCTGATGTCACTGTCATGATAACCAAGATAAAGATAAAGGAAGCAATCACTTCAAACAAGAAACCGCCAAATGGAGTCACTCCTTTAGCCAAGGCATTTTCACCAAGACTAGCGGTTGACATACCGGAATTGGACAAAAGGAAGAAGACAGAAGCAGTTGCAAGGAAAGCTCCTACTACTTGCGCTACAATGTAGTTGACCAAGTCTTTTGAAGACAAGCGTTTGTTGACAAACATAGCAATGGAAACAGCAGGATTCAAGTGAGCACCAGAAACAGTCCCGATAGAGTATGCAGCTGCAACAATTGACAAACCGAATGCCAAGGCAATTCCTAAATGCCCAAGTCCTTCAGTTCCATTTCCAAAAACAACAGCGCCAGTCCCGATAAAGACAAGCATAAATGTGCCGATTACTTCAGCAAAAAACTTTTTCATAATCAAGTTTCCTTTCTTAAAACTGTTGTCTAGTTTATCAAAAATCAACTCTTGCCTCAAGAAATATGCCTAGTCATTTTCTGTCAGATAAAAAAGCCATCCGAAGATGACTTTTTATGCTTAAATCGCGTTTTTATCTTTACCAAGCGCACGTTGAACAGCTTTGACAATCTCAACAAGGACCACAATCATAATTGCACCTACAGCAACCACCAACCATTGCGTCAAACTCAAATTTGAAACATGGAATAGCTTGTTAAATCCAGGTACCATAATGGTCGCCATTAAAAGAATAAAGGCAACTGGAATAGACCAGTTAAAGGTCTTGTTCTTGAAAAGTCCCACTTTAAAGATCGATTGGTAAACTGATTTCACGTTAAAAGCATGGAGTAATTGGATCAAACCGAGAGTCGCAAAGGCCATAGTCAGAGCATCTGCATGAATTTCAGCATGACCTCGGTGCTCTGGGAAGAGAATCGCCCATCCGTAAACGCCAAGTACCAAGATAGTTTGGAAGATTCCTTGATAAAGGATAGCTCCAAAGACCCCACCGTCAAAGAAGTTGGACTTGCGTCCACGAGGTTTGTGGGTCATGACACCTGGTTCAGCTGGTTCAACGCCAAGAGCGATAGCTGGGAGAGTGTCCGTTACCAAGTTAATCCATAATAGATGCACTGGTTGAAGAACGTCCCAACCAAAGAGGGTTGCAAAGAAGATGGTAAAGACCTCAGCCATATTGGCAGACAAGAGGTATTGGATGGATTTTTGGATATTGGAGAAGACCTTACGTCCTTCTTCTACCGCTACGATAATAGTGGCGAAGTTATCATCGGCAAGGACCATGTCAGAGGCACCCTTAGAAACCTCCGTACCAGTAATCCCCATACCGATACCGATATCAGCTGTCTTAAGTGATGGCGCATCATTAACCCCGTCACCAGTCATGGCAACGACCTTTCCTTCTTTTTGCCAGGCTTTCACGATCCGAACCTTGTGTTCTGGTGATACACGAGCGTAAACAGAGTACTGCTTGAAGACTTTTTGGAATTCTTCATCAGAAAGTTCGTTCAACTCAGCTCCAGTGAAGACATGGTCTTCGGTATCATTTGGATCAATGATTCCAAGACGTTTAGCAATAGCTTCTGCTGTATCTTGGTGGTCACCCGTGATCATGATTGGACGGATACCTGCTTCTTTAGCGATACGAACAGCTTCAGCTGCTTCTGGACGCTCAGGGTCAATCATGCCGACCAAACCTGAGAAGATGAGGTCAGACTCAACGATTTCAGATTCCAAGGTTGGAATTTCGTTGCTTGTCTTATAAGCCATCATCAAGACACGAAGGGCTTGTTTGGCCAAGTCTTTGTTGGTAGCAAGGATAGCTTGTTTGTCTTCTTCTGTGATAGGGCGAACTTCTCCATTGACTTCAATACGCGTCACACGTTTGAGCAATTGGTCAGGTGCCCCCTTGACAGCGATAAAGTAAGAACCGTCAGCTTCCTTATGAATGGTAGACATGAGCTTACGGTCTGAGTCAAATGGCAATTCAGCCACACGAGGCTCATCCTTCAAGACTTCACGAACGTCAAAGTTGTGGTCCAAGCCAAACTGTACAAGAGCTGTCTCCGTTGGATCACCAATCAGCTTGCCAGATGGGTCCACTTTAGTGTCATTGGCAAAGTTCATGATACGAAGGGTATTGTTGCTAGCAACAATATCAGCTGCAGAGCTTTGCAATTGACCGTTTGTATATACTTTTTCAACCGTCATTTGGTTCATGGTCAAAGTACCTGTTTTATCAGATGCGATGATTTCTGTTGAACCAAGAGTTTCAACCGCTGGTAGTTTACGAACGATTGAATTGCGTTTAGCAAGGGTTGTCGTTCCCAAAGAGAGAACGATGGTTACAATGGCAGGGAGACCTTCTGGAATCGCAGCAACCGCAAGAGCAACCGCAACCATCAAGCCTTCCAACGGATGTTCCCCACGAACGAAGACACCAACCAAGAAAGTAATAACGGCAATCACAACAATCAAGTAAGTCAAGGCCTTAGATAATTGTTCCAAGCTTTGCTTCAACGGCGTTTCTGTTTCGTCTGCGTTGGCTAACATATCCGCAATCTTACCAACTTCTGTGTACATACCAGTGTTGGTTACGACACCAATACCACGACCGTATGTTACGTTTGAGTTTTGGTAACCCATGTTAACACGATCCCCGATACCAGCGTCTGCTTCAACAAGTCCTGTCACATCTTTTTCAACTGGCACAGACTCCCCTGTAAGAGCTGCTTCTTCTATTTTTAGAGAAGCTGCTTCAAACAAGCGCATATCTGCAGGCACGACATCTCCCGCTTCAAGCAAGACGATGTCACCAGGTACCAATTCTTTTGAGTCAATCTCAATCACATGACCATCACGACGAACACGAGCCATCGGGCTAGACATATTTTTTAGAGCTTCAATGGCTGCTTCTGCTTGCCCTTCTTGGTAAACCCCAAAGGCAGCATTCAAGACAACAACGGCCAAGATGATCATGGCATCCGTTAGACCGTCCATTCCTTCTGTAATCACAGAAAGTGCCGCTGCCGCAAGCAAGATGATAATCATCAAATCCTTAAATTGATCAAGGAATTTAGCTAGTAGGCTACGTTTCTCTCCCTCTTCCAACTCATTACGACCATAAGTCGCTAAGCGTTCTTGGGCTTGAGCAGTTGACAAACCCTCGATAGATGAGTCCAAATTCTTTAGGACTTCTTCTGAGGTCTGTGTGTAAAACAAGTCTTTATTTTGTTCTTTTGACAAAATAGTCTCCTCCTTTTTGGCCTCTTTTTACAAAAAAAGAGACCTGTTTTTTAAAAAAACAAGTCTCGCTGTTTAATATAGTGCCGGAAATAATTCGGAATGACGACACTATCGCGGTTTCCCGCCAGCTACTCCCTTGAGTGGTTTCATTATACCACAACTCGTAAAAAAATCAAGAAAAACTATAGATAAATTAGTCTTCCCAAGTCAATTCTAAACGGTAGGTCGCAAACTGTTGACTTCCATCCACTGTTAATAATTGATAAGACAAGCTGAGAGATTGCTCTTCAAGGAGGTAGTCGACTGTATTAATAACAAACTGCTGCATCCCCATAGGAGTCGGAATGAGGGCTTGACTTTTCTCTGAAGCCATAAATTTCATAATGGATTTTGGAGAAGAGAAGCGGGTCATGGTCAATTCTCGGTCATGAAACTTTAAAGCCACTTTTTCTCCCTCTTCATTGACATAGAGGAGATATTGAAATCCCCCTTTTTCTTTCCAATCTCCCTCATAGAACTGATCTACAACTTCGATTTGATCACCGAAACGGATTTGATTTCGTATTCTAATTTTCAAAAGATAAGTTCCTTTCCTTCTTTCTTTTATTTTACCAAAAACTTCCTTCTTTTTCCCTTCACAACCATCTCTCAATACCAATTTAAGGCGATTTCTGCTATAATAGGGACATGAATGAAAAAGTATTTCGCGATCCCGTTCACAACTATATTCACGTAGATCATCCCGTAATATATCAATTAATCAATACAAAAGAATTTCAACGACTACGTCGCATCAAACAATTGGGGACCTCAGGGTTTACCTTTCATGGGGGCGAGCATAGTCGTTTTTCACACTGTCTTGGAGCCTATGAGATTGCTCGTCGCATTCTGTCTATCTTTGATGAGAAATATGCTGATCTTTGGGATTCGAAAGACTCTCTCTTAACCATGGTGGCCGCCCTCTTACATGATATCGGACACGGAGCCTACTCTCATACCTTTGAAGGGTTATTTGATACGGACCACGAAGAAATGACCCAGGCCATCATCACCTGTCCAGAGACAGAAATCTATCAGATATTAGTGCAAGTTGCTCCCGACTTCCCTCAAAAGGTAGCTAGTGTTATCGACCATACTTATCCTAATAAACAGGTAGTACAGTTAATTTCTAGCCAGATTGATGTTGATCGGATGGACTATCTTCTTCGAGATGCCTACTTTACTGGAGCTTCTTATGGAAATTTTGATTTAACTCGCATTCTCCGTGTTATCCGCCCCATACCAAATGGAATTGCTTTCCAGAGAAATGGCATGCACGCGGTTGAAGATTATGTCGTCTCCCGCTACCAAATGTATATGCAGGTCTACTTCCATCCTGCTACTCGAGCCATGGAAGTCCTCTTGCAAAATCTACTTAAACGAGCACGCCTTCTTTATTCGAAACAAAAGGAATTTTTCCAAGCGACCTCTCCAAAACTACTTCCTTTTTTTGAGCATGAGGTTACTTTATCCGATTACCTTGCTCTCGATGATGGGGTTATGAATACCTATTTCCAATCCTGGATGGAAAGTTCTGACACTATTCTTTCGGACCTGGCTCAACGCTTTATCAATCGTAAGGTGTTCAAGTCTATCCTCTTCCAAGATAAGGACGAAAATAAACTACCAATCCTTAGTCAGCTCATTCAAGAGGTTGGCTTTGATCCAAACTATTACACAGCCATCCATCGGAACTTTGATCTCCCTTACGATATTTATCGACCAGATTCAGAAAAACCAAGGACTCAGATTGAGATTATCCAAAAGGATGGGAAGCTAGCTGAACTTTCCCTACTGTCTCCTATTGTGGCTTCACTTGCAGGCAGTCGTCAAGGAGACAACCGCTTCTATTTCCCTAAAGAAATGTTGTTGGAAAACAGTTTATTTGCACCACAATTACAGCGATTCCAGTCTTATATTGTTAATGATAGCTTTACAGGAGAGATGCATGACTATTAAGCTCGTTGCCCTCGATATTGATGGAACTCTCTTGACCTCTGATGGTCGGGTGACACCTGAAGTTTTCGAGGCCATTCAAGAAGCCAAAGCACAAGGTGTTCATGTCGTTTTAGCGACTGGTCGTCCTCGTTCTGGCGTTCTTCATTTATTAAAGGAACTACAGTTGGATCAACCAGGTGACTTGGTGATTACATTCAATGGTGGACTGATTCAAGATGTGCATACAGGGGAGACCCTCTATGAAGAACAATTATCTTATGAGGACTACTTGGACATTGAATATCTTTCTCGAAAATTACTAGTTCCCATGCATGCGATTACTAAAACTGGGATCTATACAGCCAACCGCAACATTGGAAAGTACACTATCCATGAAGCTAAATTGGTTCAGTCGGATCTCTTTTATCGCACTCCTGAAGAGATGGAACAGCATACCATTCTCAAATGCATGTATGTGGATGAGCCAGAGAGATTAGAAGAACTTCTCCCTGCCATCCCAGCAGACTTTTACGAACGCTTTACGATAGTACGTTCAGCTCCTTTTTATCTGGAGTTACTTCCTAAGACTGTTAATAAAGGCTTTGCCCTCTTACAATTAGCTTCTAAATTGAACTTAAGTCCAGATCAAGTCATGGCAGTTGGCGATCAAGAAAACGACCAGGCTATGTTGGAAGTTGCCGGTCTTCCAGTTGCAATGGAAAACGCCAGCCCTGAATTAAAACATTTTGCAAAAAAGATTACACGATCCAACGATGACTCGGGCGTAGCCTACGCCCTTAGAAAGTGGGTACTCCGTTAATGTATAGTTATAAAATCGGTATCTCTTCCGAAGAACATGATGAATTTGTGAAAAAGAGCTCTCAAACCAATCTGCTTCAAAGCTCTGATTGGGCAAAGATCAAAGATAACTGGGGGAATGAACGTCTAGGTGTCTACAAGGATCAAGAGCTCGTTGCTGTCGCAAGTATTTTAATTCAACCCCTTCCACTTGGTTTTACCATGCTCTATATTCCACGTGGACCGATTATGGACTACCAAAACAAGGACCTAGTAGCCTATATGCTCCAATCCATAAAAACTTTCGCCAAGAGTAAGCGTGCTGTCTTCGCTAAGTTTGATCCCTCTCTTTTCCTAAGAAAAGGATTAATCGGCCAAGAAGTAGAAGATCAAGAAGTCAGTGTAGCGATTATTCAATTCTTAGAAAAATTCGGAGTTGAATGGGTTGGGCGGACCAAAGATATGGGGGAAACGATTCAACCACGCTTCCAAGCGAATATCTATAAAGAATATTTCACAGAAGAGCAACTGTCTAAATCCACCAAACAGGCCATTCGTACTGCTCGAAACAAAGGGGTCGAAGTCGTCTTTGGTGGCCCAGAACTCTTGGATGAATTTGCTGCTTTGATGAAGAAAACAGAAGCTCGCAAGGGCATCCACCTTCGTGGCAAAGACTATTACGAAAAACTCCTCACAACCTATGCTGGGCAATCATACATCACTCTATCAAGAATTAATCTATCCCAGCGCCTCACTTCACTAGAAAACCAACTAGAAAAGAATCTACTTGAAGTAAGTCGCTTTAATGAGAAAACAAAACCAGGTAAAATTGACAACAACCGCCAAGAAAAAGAACGCTTGGAGGAAGAAATTCAATTTCTCAAGCAGGCATTGGATGCAGGCAAAGAAACCGTATCTCTATCTGGAACCTTAACCCTCGAATATGGGGGTACTTCTGAAAATGTCTATGCAGGAATGGACGAAAATTTTCGTCGTTATCAACCAGCCATTTTGACTTGGTACGAAACAGCCCAGCATGCCTTTGATAGAGGAGCCGATTGGCAAAATATGGGGGGGATTGAAAACGATTTGGATGGGGGCCTCTACCACTTTAAATCCAAGTTTAATCCAATGATTGAAGAGTTTGTTGGTGAGTTTAACCTTCCAACCAGTCTTCTTTATCCCCTCGTCAACAAGGCCTATCAATTACGAAAAAAATTAAGAAATAAACAATGAGGTAACCGATGACTTTCGCTATTCTAACCAAAGAAGAGTTCGCTAGCCATGCTAATAGCGCCTCCTATCGTTCCTTTATGCAGACACTTGAAATGGCCAGCCTTCTTGAGAAAAGAGGTTTTAAGACCCAGTATGTCGGTTGGAAAACAGGAACTCAAATTACCATCTCTGCCCTCCTGTATTCAATGCCTATGACGGGGGGCCTTCACTTGGAAGTTAATTGCGGTCCTGTTATTACTGATCGTTCTCATCTTCAGGACTTCTATCAGTCTTTGCAAGATTATGCTAAGAATCAAGGGGCGCTTGAATTAATTATCAAGCCCTACGACACTTATCAAACCTTCGATAGTGATGGGAATCCACGTTCAGAGGCTCGTCAAGACTATATTAACGAATTGGCCCATATTGGCTATTCCTTTGACGGTTTGCAAACGGGATATCCTGGTGGAGAGCCTGATTGGCACTATGTCAAGGACTTGTCAGGGCTCACACCTCAAACCCTTCTATCTTCCTTCAGTAAAAAAGGAAAACCCCTCGTCAAAAAAGCCAACACTTTCGGCATTCAATTAAAAAAGTTAAACCGAGATGAACTAAGCATCTTTAAGGAAATCACTTCTGCTACTTCTGATCGAAGAGAATACAGTGATAAAAGTCTAGACTATTATCAAGATCTCTATGATAGCTTTGGTGAGCAAGCTGAATTTATGATTGCAACCCTCAATTTTCAAGATTACCTCCGTCATCTTGATCAAGACCAAGAAAAATTACAGTTCAAAATAACAAGATTAGAAAAAGAGCTCCTGGCTCAGCCTCAATCTGAAAAGAAACAAAATCAATTACGCGAATTGTCAAGCCAATTTGAAACCTTTGAAACTCGAAAAACTGAGGCTCATGACTTTATCAAACGCTATGGAGATCAGGATGTGGTCCTTGCTGGAAGTCTTTTCCTCTACTTTCCTCAGGAAACAACCTACCTCTTTAGTGGCTCTTATCCTGAATTTAATAAATTTTATGCGCCAACCCTTCTACAAGAACATGTCATGAAGGAATCTCTACACCGTGGTATTTACCACTATAATTTCTTGGGCATCACCGGACTCTTTGACGGATCAGACGGTGTTCTTCGTTTCAAACAAAACTTCAACGGCTATATCGTCCGTAAGATGGGAACCTTCCGCTATTATCCAAATCCTCTGAAATTTAAAGCCTTGTCCTTGATTAAACGACTCTTAGGACGCTCATAACAAACAAAGAGGCTGGGACAAAAGTCCTAGCCTCTCAATTGTCTTTGGATTGTCGAGCAAGACGCAGTGGTTGAGTGGGCTATATACGCTGATTTCATCCACTTTTACAGCCCTACTCAACTGTGCGGAGGTTGGACAACGAAATCGAATTCTAACGAATTACCGATTTCTGTCCTACTCTCTTTTAAGACAGAAAAAAGACGAGAAGTCTCTCGCCTTTTTTGTTCTGCATTAGTTTACGAAGTTCAACAATGCCAAGAAGCTTTCTGGATCAAGGGATGCACCACCAACAAGAGCTCCATCAACGTCTGGACAAGCCATGTATTCAGCAACGTTTTCAGGTTTCACTGAACCACCGTATTGAACACGTACTTTGTCAGCCACTTCTTGACCGAAGTCAGCAGCAACAACGTCACGAACCACTTTACACATTTTTTGTGCGTCGTCTTGTGAAGCTGATTTACCTGTACCGATCGCCCAAATTGGCTCATAAGCGATGACAGATGCAGCCACTTGCTCAGCAGTCAAACCAGCCAAAGCAGCTGAAACTTGAGCACCTACGAATTCTGCCGCTTTACCAGCTTCATAAGTTTCTAGGGACTCACCACAACAGATGATTGGAAGCAAACCATTGGCAAAGATTGCTTTTGCCTTCTTGTTAATATCTTCATCTGTTTCATGGAAGTAGTCACGACGTTCTGAGTGACCAATTACCACATAGTCAGTACCGATTTCTTTCAAAACTTGTGGGCTAGTTTCACCAGTGAAGGCACCTGCATTTTCAAAGTAGCAGTTTTGAGCTGCAACTTTAAGATTTGTTCCTTTTGCTGCTGCAAGAACAGTAGTTAAATCAAGAGCAGGAGCTGCAATCCCAGCTTCAACAAGTTCAGCTGATGGAAGTTTTGATGCTACTGCTTCAACAAATGCTTTTGCTTCCTCTGGGTTTTTGTTCATTTTCCAGTTACCAGCAATAAATGGTTTACGTGACATTTCACACACCTCGTTTTTCTTTATTGATATTACCTATTTTATCACAATTTTCAAAATAATGAAAGTTTACACAAGCTTCTATTTTCATTTTCTAATTTCTGAACTTCTCTTTAATAAATAAGAAAAAACCCCGTCTTCACGGGGTTTTCTGTCTGTCTTTATAATTGTTAATCTGGGAACTAGATCGAATTAAGCTTCGATTTCAGTAACCATACCTGAACCAACAGTACGTCCACCTTCACGGATAGAGAATGTAGTACCTTTTTCAACGGCGATTGGGTGAATCAACTCAACGTCGATAGTCACGTTATCACCAGGCATTACCATTTCAGTTCCAGCAGGAAGTTCAATAGATCCAGTTACGTCAGTTGTACGGAAGTAGAACTGTGGACGGTAGTTGTTGAAGAATGGAGTATGACGTCCACCTTCCTCTTTAGTAAGGATATAAACTTCACCTTTAAATTTAGTGTGTGGGTTGATTGAACCTGGTTTAGCAATAACTTGTCCACGTTCAATTTCATCACGTTGGATACCACGAAGAAGCACACCAACGTTGTCCCCTGCAAGACCTTCGTCAAGTTGTTTACGGAACATTTCAACACCAGTAACAACCGCTTTTTGGATTTCTTCTTTAATACCAACGATTTCGATTTCGTCGTTGACTTTAACGATACCACGGTCGATACGTCCTGATGCTACAGTACCACGTCCAGTGATTGAGAATACGTCTTCGACTGGAAGAAGCAATGGTTTGTCAGTATCGCGTTCTGGTTCTGGGATGTACTCATCAACAGTGTTCATCAAGTCCATGATGATGTCTTCGTATTTAGAGTCACCTTCAAGAGCTTTAAGAGCTGAACCTTGGATAACTGGAAGGTCATCACCTGGGAAATCGTATTCTGAAAGAAGGTCACGGATTTCCATTTCAACCAATTCAAGCAATTCTTCATCGTCAACCAAGTCAACTTTGTTCATGAAGACGATCAAGTGTTTAACACCAACCTGACGTGAAAGAAGGATGTGCTCACGAGTTTGTGGCATTGGTCCATCTGTAGAAGCTACTACAAGGATAGCTCCGTCCATTTGGGCAGCACCAGTGATCATGTTTTTAACGTAGTCCGCGTGTCCTGGCGCATCGATGTGAGCGTAGTGACGTTTTTCAGTTTCATACTCAACGTGTGCAGTGTTGATGGTGATACCGCGTTCGCGTTCTTCTGGAGCAGCATCGATAGACGCATAGTCTTTAGGTTGGTTAACTGATGAAGGCAAGCGACGTGCCAAAACAGTTGTGATAGCTGCAGTTAGGGTAGTTTTACCGTGGTCAACGTGTCCGATAGTACCAATGTTAACGTGTGGTTTACTACGATCGTATTTTTCTTTTGCCATTTGAGTAAAAGCCTCCAATAAAATATATTTTATAGATAGACAGTAGGCAATACAGTCTAACTTTCCTTACTATTTTATCAAATTTCGACTAAATTGCAAGTGTTTTACTAGCTTTTTTCTTATTTCTTTTTTACTTCAAAGATTTTTATTAAATATCAGTTTGATCCTTGAACCACGTATTTTTCCTGCCTAAAAAAGCATTCAATTTTGATTATTTATTCGTTCATCTGTGTAGGACCTTTCTCAGAGCCAATGTTTCTAGTAAGCTAAAAAGATCCAAAGCCATGAGATGGCTTTGAATCTTTAAAAAAGTATAGAATCCGAAGCTTAACCAGAGTTACGCAACCCTGTCGCCACCCCATTAATAGTAATATGAATCAACTTATCTTGATCGGCTGGAAGTTCTCCTCTACGTTGGCGCTTGATCAATTCCAATTGAATATAATTGAGAACGTTAAAATAAGGCATTCGATAATCCAAACTATCTTTAAGATAAGGGTTTTCCGCCAAAAGTTCCTCATGTTCTTCAATCTCAAGGATGACTTCTTTAGTCAATTGCCACTCATCCAAAATGATATTGAAAATATTCCGAACCTCTTCTTCTTCACAAAGTTTGGCGTACTCAAAGGCAATATTCATGTTAGCTTTCGATAGGACCATGTCTACATTAGAAAGTAAGGATCTAAAGAAAGGCCAGTTTTTATACATGTAGTGTAAGGTTTTGATATTTTCTGGATCTGCATCGATAAATTCCTTAAAGCTAGAACCAACACCGTACCAACCAGGGAACATCACACGACTTTGTGACCATGAGAAGACCCAAGGAATGGCACGCAGGCCACCAATTTCTTTGATGGTTTTACGGGCTGCTGGACGGGAACCAATATTGAAACTAGAAATAGCCTTAATGGGACTGGATTCGAAGAAGTAATCATAGAAATGCTCATTACCAAACACCAGTTCACGATAAATATCGTAGCTACGATTGACAATCTGGTCCATTATCTCATTGTACTGATCGGACATGCTCTTTTCACTCTTCTGCTTAGCAATCATCCGGTTAATCGTTGCAGATACCAACATTTCCAAGTTGTAATAAGCTGCATCCTTGTTCCCATATTTATTGCCAATGACCTCACCTTGCTCCGTCAAACGAATGCGGTCATTAATGGATCTCAATGGTTGTGAGGTAATGGCTTCATAGGTTGGACCGCCCCCACGACCAACCGTTCCCCCACGGCCATGGAAAAAGGTAATTTTGACACCAAACTCGTCGCCAATCGCTGTTAATTGTTGCTGGGCCTTATAAAGAGTCCAACAAGAAGATAGATAACCACCGTCTTTGTTACTATCTGAATAACCAAGCATAATTTCTTGGTAGTTATTCTTAGAAGCAATCCAGCGCTTAGCAATTGGAAGTGATAGATACTTTCTCATTGTATCTTCAGATTGATCCAAGTCTTCGATCGTCTCAAAGAGGGGAACAATTTGCACACGTGCGCTTTCCTTGTCAATCAGTCCCACTTCTTTCAACATGATAGCCAACTCAAGCATATCCGATACACTGGTTGCGTGAGAAATAATGGTTTGGCGAATGACATCTTCTCCTAAGCGGTCTTTTAATTCACGCGCTGTTCGGAAAATAGCTAATTCTTTTTCAAGCAATTCTGATTTTTCTGCATGGGTAGCAGATAAAATCCGAGGATCTTCTAACAACTCTTGTAAAAGCAACTCGCACTTTTCGTCTTCTGACAAATCACTGTAATGGTCATTGATTCCAGCTTCTTTGAGAAGTTCCGCAACACAGGCTTCATGGACACTCGAATCTTGACGCATATCGATTGAAGCCAAGAAGAATCCAAAGACTTCTACTGCTTCTAATAACTCAGCAAACTCTCCTGAGATTAAAGCCTCTGCCTTATTTTCAATCAATGACTCTTGAATTAGGATCAAATCCTGTTTAAATTCTTCAACTGTTTCGTAATAAGGAGGACGGTCTTCTGCTAACTCTTGGATAGCTCCACTGATGCGGTTACCAATATAATCAGAAACCACCCCTTGTTGATGGGTGTGAGCACCGAGGAGACGCTCAACCGGATGACGGTCATCTACTGTTGAGCCAACTACAGACCATTCCTTGATATTTAATAAGGTTTGGACCAATTTGGATTGAATATAATGGAAGGCCCGACGATAAGGTTCTTTTTCACGAAAGACAGAAGTATCACCAGAACGTGCGGCCATCTCTTCTACAGCTTGACTGGTTTTCGAAAGATTGGTTGAGAGTGAGAAATTACGATAGAGACTGGAGATCTTACTAATATAATAATTTAAGATTACTTCACTTTGAATAGTGGCTGAACGCTTGAGGGTTTCAGCAGTTACAAATGGATTCCCGTCTCGGTCTCCACCAATCCACATTCCCATGGTAATTGGTTTTGGTTTCTTCAACTCAATTCCTTGTTCCTTTGCTAAACGTTTATACTCTAACATCAGATTTGGAACAGCCTGAAGGAAGGAGCTATTATAATACTCCATGACGTTGGTAATCTCATTAGTAACCTTGAGTTTCTTTTCACGAATCATGTCAGTTTGCATCATAATTTCGATATTGCGACGCAAATTATTATACCATTTGGTCTCATTCATCAGACCAGATTTCACATCCCGATGCTGGCGCAACAAACTATGAATATGGGTCGTTAAATCCAACATCGTTTTCCGTTGTACTTGAGTTGGATGAGCTGTTAAAACCGGAACTACATTCAAGTTTTCAAGAATCTCATGTGCATTTTCTTTTTGGGCTACTTGGCGAATGGTCGAAGATAACTTCCCGAGATAGTCCTCTCCTCGGTTATTTTGACGGTTAATTTCAAAAGCTAAGTCCACGTCCTCTGAGATATTAATCAACAAAGGTAGGATGGCAAAATAGCGTGAGATAACTATCATCTCTTCATTGGTGAGGTCTTTTACAATCTCATCCAATTTTTGGTAATCTTTAGAAACCGAGAGATTTTTCAACTCCAGAATTTTTTCAAAGGTTTCAGAACTGACCAAGTTTTTCGCAATATCTTCCAATATTGTCGTTAAAATTTCAGCCTCTTCTTTAATAATATCTTTATTAGTGTAGTTTTCAAGTTTCTGTAAGGTCATGATTTCTCCTTTTCTATGCTCAGCAAACTCTTAGTAGTAAGTCTGAATCTTGTGAGGCCGTTCATAGGCCGGTTCTTCTTCATAAGCCAGGGCCCGTTTCTCACTAGCATCAATATTTAGAACGAGAGCAATCGCAATCGACAGTACCCATAGGCTATTTCCTCCTTGAGAAAGGAAGGGAAAGGTGACTCCTGTTGACGGAATCAAACCAGAAATCCCTCCGATATTGATAAAGGTTTGTGTTAGTAGCATTCCTCCAATACCGATAGCCATCATAGAATTAAATGGATCTCTCGCTCGGATTCCTACCAAAATGATTCGTAAAATCAAGAAGAACAACATGGCTAAGATAAGACTAGCTCCTACAAAGCCCAGTTCTTCAATAACAATAGAGAAGACAAAGTCTGTGTGGGCCTCTGGTAAATAACCTTGCTTTTCAATTGAATTTCCTAATCCTAAACCAAACCAACCTCCATTACTCATAGCATAGTAGGAATTAGCTAATTGGTGACCCGCATCAGATAAATCAGCAAAGGGATTAAAAAATGCACTAAAACGCTTAGCGACATAGCCAAAAACAGGGATTTTAGATACTCGTTCTACCCCGATTAATTTAATCGAGTAAAGGATAAAAGTAGATCCACCAACCAAAAGTCCTAAGATACTGGTAAACCAACGATAACCAATCCCACTTGCAGTAATTAAGATTATGGTCGTCAATGCAAGAATAGTCGCATTTCCCAAGTCTGGCATGATCACGACAATCGCAATCAGAAAAAGAACCATCCAACGCCAGTCCGAGAGGTCACGAGGAATCCATTCATTACGAGTAAGAGCTTGATAATCATATTGTTTGATTTCTTCCTGTTTTTTTGAAAACACCAAGGATAAATACCAAACTAAGATGATTTTCAAATACTCTGCTGGCTGAATGGAGAACCCTCCAAAATTCAGCCAACCGTGAGCCCCATTAACTGTATCAGTGGTGAAACGGGATAGCAAGAGGAGAATGGTCTCTATAATAATAAAGATTCCAATAAATCCCTTTTTCTTTAGAATATTGAGTTTTACCTTATAAATAAAAAGAATAGATAAGAGACTCAGAACAAAAAAAATACCTTGGCTTCGAATCATCCCAAATGGACTAATCCCTTTTTGAATGGCAAGCGCGCTTGTTGTGGAGTAAACAACAATCAATCCTAAAACGGATAAAAGTAAATAAGGAATTAGAATAGAATAGTTTAAAAAATGACGTTTATCTAATTTCATGGAACACCCATACCTTTAATTTTCAAATTTCATTATATCACCTTTCAATAGTAAAAAAAAGAAAAGAACCAATAAGATTCGGATTTTCAAGATGGAGCGCTTTCATCTAACCTACTTGTCAACCATACCAATTCTCACTTCTCCTCTTTTCTTAAAGCTTCAATTTAAATGGATGATAAAAATTCATTGTTCCGATTTTATCCTTTTCTGGTCTAAAAATTCGGATTTCCCACTTCAGTCAATCGCTTTCTTTTGCCTTTTTCCATGAATTAAGGTAAAATGATTCTGTATGAGAAAAAGGATTAAACCAATCGTGCTCTTAGTC
The DNA here is from genome assembly GCF_004785935.1 of Streptococcus rubneri. GTDB lineage: Bacteria > Bacillota > Bacilli > Lactobacillales > Streptococcaceae > Streptococcus > Streptococcus rubneri. The sequence continues at coordinate 945,953 of NZ_SRRP01000001.1, forward strand.
TTTTTCGCAAGTGTCTTTTCATTCTTATTGATTTCAAAAACAATAGCTGATATTCATAAAAGTCAACTTGCACAATCCAAGACCATACAAGAGCCAAGAAAAACAACTAAATCTCGTGCTTCCTCCTCATCCACAGAGGAAGAGCCCGAGCTAGACCAATATTTTTTGAATCGCCCGATAATCGACATTTCCGGTTGGCAACTACCAAGTGAAATTGATTACGACGTCTTGGCACAAAACGTGTCTGGAGTTATTGTTCGTGTTCACAGTGGGGCTCAAGCCAAAAAGGAAAATGCTGCCACTTATTTGAATGGGATTGATAAGTCATTTGAAACCCATATCAAGGAGTTCAAAAAACGTGATATTCCTGTTGCAGTCTATGCTTATGTGGCTGCAAAAGATAAAAAGGAAATGGAAAAAGAGGCAGAAGAATTCTATAAGGCAGCTAAAAAATATAAACCGACATACTACTGGTTAGATGTAGAAGAAAAGACCATGAAGGACATGAATGCCGGAGTCGAAGCCTTTCGCGCTAAGCTTGCCTCATTGGGGGTTAAGAATATTGGGATCTACATCGGAACTTACTTCATGGAAGAACACAGTATTTCCACTGATAAATTTACGGCTCTTTGGATTCCAACATACGGCTACGATGACGGTTACTATAATGCTGCTCCTCTCACCGATTCAGAATATGATTTACACCAGTACACTTCCCAAGGACAGTTAAATGGTTTCAGCCATTATTTGGATTTAAATCAAATTTCGACTGTACAAGACCAAGAAACGATTTATCGAAAATTGTTTACAGTTCCAAAAGACGAATAAGATAAGAAGCCTCAAGGCTTCTTTTTTGTTTCAACGAGCCCTCTGCTTAGAATATTTTCGGAAAAGAAGAGCGTATGATATAATATGAAAAAAGAAGAAAGTATCTCATCGCTATGGCAAAGAAACAAAAGATTAAAAAAACATTAGTGGAACAAATTTTGACCAAGGCTAAAATCGACCACCAAGGCATCCAGATCAATGCCTTAGAAGGAAACATTCCCGAAAGCATCGCTCAAGAACAGATCTATAAAACCCTTGCATTAGCTGGTGACAAAACCGGACCAGTTATTGGTATTGTTCCCATCTCTGCCCATTTGTCAGAGAAAAAATTAGCCAAACTATCTGGCAATAAAAAAGTTAGTATGATTCCGCAAAAAGATTTAGAAAAGACGACGGGCTATGTCCACGGGGCTAATAATCCTGTTGGGATTCGACAAAAACACAACTACCCTATTTTCATTGATCAATCCGCCCTGGAACTAGATCAGATGATTGTCTCTGCAGGTGAAGTTGGTCACAGTATTCAAATCAAAGCGCAAGATTTAGCTGATTTTGTCAAGGCTAGCTTCGAGGACATAGTCGAGTAAAGGATAAAACCAATATGAAATTATATTTTGTCCGTCACGGACGTACTGAATGGAATGAGGAGGGCCGTATCCAAGGGGCAAATGGCGACTCCCCGCTGTTAGAATCTTCCATCCAGCAGTTGGAAGCCTTGGGCCAGCATCTATCTCAAACATACTTTGACGCAGCTTATTCAAGCGACTTGCCAAGAGCCGTCCATACTGCTCAAATCCTCCTCAAACAAAATCAGCATCCCATCACCCTTCAAGAGGTTCCTGCTCTCCGGGAATGGCGACTTGGTAGGCTAGAAGGTAGAAAAATTATGGAGCTGAAAGCTCTCTACCCAGAGGAAATGAGGGCTTTCCGACACAATTTATCACAATTCCATCACAATCTATTCGATGCGGAATCTCTTTCTGATACGACCAAGCGGACCTGTGATTTTGTAAAAAGCTTGAAAGGAAAAGAACTCGATACCGTTCTTATCGTTGGACATGGGGCTAATTTAACAGCTTCTATTCGGACTCTACTTGGCTATAAACCAGAGGAACTTCGTAAAAATGGGGGCTTAGACAATGCAAGTGTGACCATTTTGACAACAGATGATTTTGAGCACTATCACTTAGAAAAATGGAATGATACCTCTTATATAGAGGACTAAAAAACACTGATCGCAAGATCAGTGTTTTCTTTTAGCTTATTTCATAGTTGGGAAGAGAAGAACATCACGAATAGTAGTCGTATCAGTAAGGAGCATGCAGAGACGGTCGATACCGATTCCCAGTCCTCCTGTTGGTGGCATACCATACTCAAGAGCTTCTACATAATCGTAGTCAATACCAGTTGCTTCGTCGTCTCCCAATTCTTTAGCACGTGCTTGTGCTTCGAAGCGTTCCAATTGGTCGATTGGGTCGTTCAATTCTGTAAAGGCATTGGCATATTCCTTGGTCATGATGAAGAGCTCAAAACGATCCGTGAAACGAGGATCCTCGTCATTCTTCTTAGCCAATGGTGATACAGCTACAGGGTGGCCATAGACAAAGGTTGGTTGTGTCAAGGTTTCTTCCACATATTCTTCGAAGAAGGCATTAATGATATGACCCACTTCAGTGTAGTGTTTTTCAACTGGCACATGTTTTTCTTTGGCAAGGGCTACTGCTTCTTCAAAGCTCATGTCTTGCCAGAAGTCAACACCAGCAATTTCCTTGATTGCATCCACCATATGAACACGCTTGAATGGTTCATTGATCTTGATTTCAGTTCCTTGGTAGTCAACTGGACCATCCCCATGGATGGCTTTCGCAGCGTGTTGGATAATGCCTTCCGTCAAGTCCATAATATCTTGGTAGTCAGCATAGGCTTGGTAGACTTCGATGGATGTGAATTCAGGGTTGTGAGTAGCATCCATTCCTTCATTACGGAAGATACGTCCGATTTCATAAACGCGCTCCATTCCACCAACGATCAGGCGTTTCAAGTGAAGTTCGGTCGCAATACGAAGGACCATGTCAATGTTTTGGGCATTGTGGTGAGTGATAAACGGACGCGCAGATGCTCCACCAGCCTCGTTGTGAAGGACAGGAGTTTCTACTTCAAGGAAGCCTTGACCATCCAAGTAACGACGGATTTCTGAGATGATTTTTGAACGAGTTACAAAGCGCTCGAAACTTTCACGGTTAGAAATCAAATCCAAGTAACGTTTGCGGTAGATGGTTTCCACATCTGAAAGTCCGTGGAATTTTTCAGGCAAGGGACGAAGAGCTTTAGACAAGTGTGTGATGTGAGTAGCTTTGATTGAAAGCTCACCCATGTCTGTCCGCATCACTTCTCCTTCTACCCCAAGGAAATCTCCAAGGTCTGCCTTTTTGAAAATTTCATAATTTTCTTCACCAACTGCGTCTTTACGAACGTAAATTTGGATTTGACCTTCACGGTCTTGAAGGTGGGCAAAACCAACCTTTCCTTTTCCACGTTTGGTCACAAGACGACCCGCAATAATGGCTGTTTCGTTCAAGTCATGAAGTTGTTCTTTATCTAATTCTGAATATTTTTCTTTCAATTGACCAGAATCTGCAGTACGTTCGAATCGCTTTCCAAATGGGTCGATTCCTTGTTCACGAAGGGCCGCCATTTTCTCACGACGGACAATCTGCTGGTCATTTAATTCTTCCATATGTTCAGTAGTCATTTGGAACCTCCTAAGTTATTCTCCCCTATTTTATCATATTTGACGGGGAAATACACTATTCTTGAGCAGGAAAAATGAAAAAAGGAATGGAAGGAAAGGGTTCCTTCTCCCTTTTCCATCACATTCCATTCATTCATGATCAAATTTTACTTCATCCGAATCAACTATGTAGGTCATTCATCCTTATTCATAGCGAAGAGCTTCAATCGGATCGAGTTTTGATGCCTTGCTTGCTGGTAAGATACCAAAGACAATTCCGACACAAGCTGAAAAGATGATACTTCCAATAGCCACCGACATGGAGACGACTGGAGGTCCTTCTAGAGCACCTGCAGCTGCTGTGGCGATGAGGGCATTGACACCATAGGCCAATCCCAGCCCGAGAATTCCTCCCATCATGGTCAAGACCATGGATTCGATGAGGAATTGAATCAAGATTTTTCCACGAGTAGCTCCGAGGGCTTTTCTCAGACCGATTTCACGTGTCCGCTCAGTCACAGAAACCAACATGATATTCATGACCCCAATCCCACCAACGAGAAGGGAGATTCCTGCAATCGCACCGATGACTGTTGTCATAATTCCGAGCATTTGATTGGTCTGCTCCAAGATACTATCCATGTTAAAGATTTGGAACTCTCCTTGGCGAACTCCCGATAACTCGGTTAATTTTTTCGCTGCTTCAATTCCAGTTGGTTTAATCTGTTTGACATCCGGGATATGCACCACAATAGTAGAAATTTCTTCTGTTCCAAATTCTGAAGCGACTTGGGTATTAGCCATCAAGGCACTCCCTCCAGAAGAAACTCCATACAAAGCAGATCCAGCATTTGGATCCTTGAAGATTCCTACCACCCGATAGTTATTGTCTCCGACAGCAACCACTTGGTTGAGGGCACTTTCTGTCCCAAACAAGGTCGAAGCTAAACCTTCATCCAACATGATGACCCGTGAGAAACTCTGATAGTCTGAAGCATTTAGTTTTCTTCCTGAAACCAATTCAAATTTTCTGACAGAGAAATAGGTATCATTGACCCCCATGATATTCACCCCTTCAGATTTTTTCTTCTGAAAGGAGATAGTGGCATTGGCTGTATTACCAACATAGTAGCCATCAATGCCAGGAATCTTGGTCAGTTCCTTGACCCATTCTTCTTGAACGACGGGTGGTGTTTCAAGGATTGGGTTGTCAACATCTTCGCTACTTTCCTCTCCATAGCCAGCTGGCGGTGACATTCCTTGGTCTTCTTCACTTGCAACACCGCCTTCCCCACCACCTTCAGCGCCACCTTCTTCTGAGACAGGTTCTGGGCCAAGATTAAAACCAGTCATGTAGCCACTCTTACGGGCGGAGTACGAAATCTGAACATATTGCTGATCCTTGGTAAAGGTCTTAGTCACTCCAGCTTTCATCCCATCTCCGAGAGCCATGATGACAACGACCGAGGCAACCCCGATGATAATCCCTACCATGGTTAAGAACGATCTCATTTTATGTCCCAAAATGGAACTAATGGCGAATTTCCAGTTCTGCATCAGACCCTCCTTTCATTGCGGCTATCCGAGGATATAACCCCATCTCGAATGACAATCTGCCGTTTGGCATAAGCGGCAATCTCCGTTTCGTGGGTTACCATGATGATGGTTTTCCCTTCTTGATTGAGTGCTGTCAAGAGCTCCATAATTTGATCGCCAGTTTTGGAGTCGAGAGCTCCAGTTGGTTCATCCGCTAAGATAATAGAAGGATGATTGACCAAAGCACGCGCAATGGCCACCCGTTGTTTTTGCCCTCCAGACAATTCCGAAGGAAGGTGGTGCATCCGCGTATCTAGTTCAACTTTCTTTAAAAATTGTTCAGCTAATTCCTTTCGTTTAGAAGGATTCACTCCTGCATAAATCAAGGGAAGCTCGACGTTTTGAAAGGCATTGAGTTTTGATAGGAGAAAGAATTGTTGGAAGACAAAGCCAATTTGCTCATTGCGAACTTGGGCTAACTTCTTCTCACTGAGGTTCCCAACCTCTTCCCCTTCTAGTCTGTACTCACCACTGGTCGGACGATCGAGAAGTCCAATGATATTCATTAGGGTCGATTTCCCAGAACCAGAAGGTCCCATAATGGCTAGAAATTCTCCCTCTTCTACTTCTAAATGGATATCCTTTAATACCTGCAAGGTTTGATCGCCATTTTTATAACTTTTATTGATATTTTTCAGCTCAATCAATTTTGTCATATTTTCCGACCTCTTTCCCATCTTCCAAATCTCCAGAAGGGTTGATGATCACTTGCGCATCTTTCTTCAAGCCAGATAAGACTTCTTGGTTTTCTGCATCTGCATTTCCTAAGGTAACATTGACTTTTTTAGCCTTGCCAGCTTCAATGGTCCAAACATAGCTTTGATCACCATCTGATAAGACACTTGTCACAGGAACTAAAGGATGGATAGTTGAACTTTTCACTTCAATATTAACAGAGAAACCTTGCTTCAAATCACCAATCTCACTGGTAATATCTACCGTAAATGGATATTTAGCTCCCCCTGTTCCTTGGCCAGAACCTGCAGCACTTGCACCTGCCTGACCTGCATCGGTCGGATAGTTGGCAACGTAGCTAATTTTTCCAGTCCATTTTTTCCCAGGATAGACCTTAGAGGTTAAAGTCACTTCTTGACCAACTGAAATGTTGGCTAGATTGTATTCAGACAACTCACCTTTTACTTGAAGGTTACCATTGCTGACGATATGAACAAGGGTTTGATTGGTTCCGGTTGTTGATTTTGAAACATCTTTATTAACTTCTACAACCGTTCCATCTGTACTACTTTTTACGGTTGTAGCATCCAACAAAGCTTTAGCTTTTTCCATATTGGCTACAGCATCCGCACGGGCATCGCGTAAATCACCCACTTGTGTGTCCAAAGAGCGTTGGGCTTGAGAGGCTGATTTGCTATCTGCTTCCTCATCCCCTGTTGTATCAATGGTCACTCCATTGGTCATGAGATCGTTCAATTGACGATCTGCCTTATTGACCGCACGTACCGCCGCGTCATAGGCAGATTGTGCCTCTGTACTACTATATTGGACAATAGCTTGCCCAGCAGTCACTTGATCCCCGACGTTCACTAAGATAGATTGCAAATCTCCCTTGGTTCCGTCAAAGTAAATATATTGTTCTTGATTGGCCGTGACTTTACCTGTCAATAAGACAGAGGAAGCAATCGACCCTTCTTTCACCGTTTGCACCATAGGCGTCATATCGACCATTTCTTCAGGGCCAGCGCTTGATGTTCCAAAAGCAAGCCAGCTCCCCATTCCTACAACTGCTAGTGCAGCACCTGTCGCTGTAATAATTTGCCATTTTTTAAATTTCTTCATTTCTTTCCTCCAGTATTCGAGAGCGTTTCAAATTATAAGTTTAGTATATCATATTTCCTCATTTTTCAATTCAGAATCATCTGTTTTGCACGTTTTTTTTGCTATCTTGTTTCCTCCTCCTATTCAACGATGGCAATTCCTTGATTTTTGTAACCTATATTGTTACAATGAAAGTGTAAATCAACAAAGGAGTACTAACCATGAAAGAATTTGATATTATCTCCATTGGTGGAGGTAGCGGAGGGATTGCCACCATGAACCGTGCTGGAGAACATGGAGCCCGCGCCGCTGTTATTGAAGAAAAACAATTAGGGGGGACCTGTGTCAACAAAGGATGTGTCCCTAAAAAAATTATGTGGTATGGCGCTCAAATTGCAGAAGCCATTCGTGATTACGGTCCAGATTATGGGTTTACTTTTGAACAGACCAATTTTGATTTTGCGACATTAAGAAAAAATCGCGAAGCCTATATTGATCGAGCTCGTTCTTCTTTTGATGGCAGTTTTAAACGAAATGGTGTGGAGTATATCCAAGGTCGCGCTCGCTTTGTCGATGCCCATACGGTTGAAGTCAACGGGGAAACCATCAAAGCTAAACATATTGTGATCGCTACAGGGGCTCATGCTTACATCCCAGATCTACCTGGAGCAGACCTAGGAGAAACCTCTGACGATGTCTTTGCTTGGGAAGAACTACCAAAATCAGTGGCTATTATTGGCGCTGGTTACATTGCGGTAGAACTGGCTGGTGTCCTCCATGCCCTAGGTGTTAAGACGGATCTCTTCGTTCGCCATGATCGTCCCTTAAGAAAGTTTGATTCCTACATTGTCGATGGCTTAATGGAGGAGATGGATAAACAAGGATTGCCTCTCCATCCTCAAAAGGTTCCTGTTCGACTCACGAAGGAAGAAAATGGTCAAATCCGAGTTTATTTTGAAGACCAAACATCTTTTGTCGCTGATCATGTCATCTGGGCAACAGGGCGAAAACCAAACGTCCAAGACCTCCATCTAGAAGCTGCAGGCGTCACCTTAAATGAGAAAGGATTCATTGCAGTAGATGAATACCAGAATACGGTTGTTCCTGGCATCTATGCCTTGGGAGATGTAACAGGTGAAAAAGAATTAACCCCAGTCGCTATTAAAGCTGGGCGCACTCTATCTGAACGACTCTTTAATGGAAAAACGGATGCTAAAATGGACTATTCAACCATTCCGACCGTCGTCTTTTCTCACCCTGCAATCGGTACCGTTGGCCTGACCCAGGAAGAAGCCGAAAAACAATATGGCAAAGAAGCCATCAAGGTCTATACTTCTAGTTTTGCCTCTATGTATTCAGCTGTGACCCAACATCGTCAGCTGGCTAAATTTAAACTCATCACTGCAGGACCGGAAGAAACCGTTGTCGGTCTCCATGGTCTTGGATACGGGGTGGATGAAATGATCCAAGGATTTGCCGTTGCTATCAAGATGGGAGCCACAAAAGCTGATTTCGATGCGACAGTCGCTATTCATCCAACTGGATCCGAAGAATTCGTTACCATGCGCTAATATCAGAAAAGGTTTGTTCGACAAGCCTTTTTCTTATGTTTAAATTTTAATGTATCATCGTTGAAGCTTCCATAGTCTAATCTTTCATTTTACCTTTCTTACCTTACATTTTTGTAAGATAAGAACCTTCGAAAGAATGAAATCTAGCTTCTCTTAAGATATTAAAAAAAGAGACTGGGACAAAAGTCCGGCCTCTCAATTGTCTTTGGATTGTCGAGTAAGACGCAGTGGTTGAGTGGGCTCTACTACGCTGATTTCATCAGCTTTTACAGCCCTACTCAACTGTGCGAAGGTGGGACGACGAAATCGAATTCTAACGAATTACCGATTTCTGTCCCACTCTCTCTGTTGTTTATGGCAAGATAGCAATGGCACGAACAGGTGAACCAGTTGCCTTATCCCAGTGAGGGAAGGCAATTGAAATCAAGGCACCTACTGCTGGTACTTGATCCAAGTGGTTCAAGACTTCAACTTGGTAGATATTTTGTTCCAAAAGGTAGTATTCATTGACCAAGCCATGCTCTGCTGCTGGAATACCTGCATCAGTATCGAAGGTTTCATGACCCACAGCCTTGACATGGCGTTCATGAATCAAGAATTCCAAAGCTTCTCGGCTCCATCCTGGACTTTGTTGAACCCCATTTTCATCTAGGTTACGCATAGCATCTTGATCTGGCCAACGTTTTGACCAATCACTACGGAAGGCGACAAAGGCCCCTTCTGCAATTTGTCCATATTCAGCTTCAAAATCTAAAATATCTTGTTTGCTCAAGATAAAGTTTGGGTTGGCTGCTACTTCTTTAGACTTGTCGATAACATAGAGTGGCAAGAGAAAATCTTTGAGGTCAATCTCATCCAACCAACGGCCACCTTCTACAAAATGAATCGGAGCATCAATATGCGTTCCGTATTGACCAACCACTGTAAATTTTTGGACATGGAAGCCATCTTTTAGTGTGAAAAGGTCTTCTTGTTGCAAAGCAGGGAGAGCTGGAAAGTGAGGACTTTCTGCATTGATCTGGTGACTCAAGTCCACCCATTTTTTAGCTTGCAATTCTTTATAGATACTTAGTAAATCTGACATATGGATTCCTTTCCTATAAGGGCTACACGAAATAAACGAATAAGGTTATTATAACAGTCCATCTCATCATCCACAATGATTTGCGTTAATCTTGTTTTCTTGAATGGGATATAGTTTCAAGCTATAGTTATTGAAAGCATCAAAAAAGAGAGTGGGACAAAAGTCCTAGCCTCTCAATTGTCTTTGGATTATCGAGTAAGACGCAGTGGTTGAGTGGGCTCTACCACGCTGATTTCATCAGCTTTTACAGCCCTACTCAACTGTGCGGAGGTGGGACGACGAAATCGAATTCTAACGAATTACCGATTTCTGTCCCACTCTCTTTCTTACTCAGTCTACTACTGTTTAAATGCATCTAGCAGAACTTGGAATTCTTCATTGGTCAAAGTGATCCCTTTGCCCATCTTACTATGATCTGGGCTCCAAGTTCGTAGGTCATACTTAGCAGGCGCTCCATTAAAGCTAACCCGATTTAACTCCTTGGTCCATCCTTTTTCATTTTCAGATAAGACTAATAATTGTTCTTCGATTTCAAAAGTAAAATCTGCCATTTTCTTCTCCTTTTTCTTTTATTCAACTGAATAATTCGTAAAAAATTTTACAAAATGAATGAAATTTTCTATAATATATTGTATCAACTTATGGAGAATTATGCTATGAAAAGATTTCTCGAGATTCTGAAGGACCGAGCGAATGAATTTTTCAACGATAAAACCTCTCAACCAGCTCCTCTCGAGGATGCTAAAATAATTCAGATTATTGAACTGGCTCTCCGCAAAAAACAAGGGGTCCATGTCATTTTCCAAAATAAGAGTTTTACAGGCGATATCGTGAAATATGACCAAGAACGAAAACAACTCATTGTCAAGAATTTTAAAAAGAGTATGTCGACCATTATTCGCATCTCTGATATTCAAAAAATTAGTTTAGTTCCACATACGATTCGAATTGCACAACAAAAAACACCGTAGGCTTTTTAGCAAGAAAAGCAGGCGGTGTTTTTATTCTGTTCAATGTAATCAGGCGCGAACTGTTTGGCTCGTTCCATCTTCCTTATAGAGGTTAATTAAGCCCTCTTTTAAAGCACGAATCATGTCACCTGGTTCTACACGAGTAGGCATATGGATAGTCAGTAGCTCCATCGGATTTGGAGCACGGTCAATTTTATTGCCATTAGCGTCATGCAGATCCTCAATCACAGTTTCAAAATGGCGGAATCCTGGTCCATAAAATTCAACCTGATCTCCTTCATGGATAACATTCCGTTGACGGATGGTCGCAATTTGCTTATCTGCATCATAAGCAACGACTTCTCCAACAAACTTGTATTCTGGAATCTTGCGACGAGCCCCAAATAATTGCTCGTTTTCGGAAGGAGTACCATAATAAAAACCGGTCGCTAGCTCGCGTTGAGCCACTTTCCACATCTCATCAATCAAATCTTGCTTGATTGCTTCAAACTTCTCCGGACTTTCCAAATAAGCATCAACAGCTGCCTTGTAACAGTTTGCTACGGTAGAGACATAGTGAATGGACTTCATCCGTCCTTCAATTTTCAAGCTGTCCACACCATTTTCAATCATATCCGGGATATGATCAATCATAGACATATCCACAGCTGACATGGAGAACTCTTCTGGGATTTCCCCTTTTAAGCTCTTACGTTCTTGTCCAAAAGGCATATCGTAAAGATCATACTTCCAGCGACAGGATTGGGAACAACCACCACGATTGGCATCCCGCATACTCATATGATTGGAAAGAGTACAGCGACCAGAGTAGGAAATACACATCGCTCCATGAACAAAAGCCTCGATTTCAACATCCGTCCTCTTACGGATTTCTGCCAGTTCTTCCATAGAGACTTCACGAGCTAATACAACACGTGTCAAGCCCAAGTCTTTCCAGAATTCTAGAGTTTCATAGTTAGTGGCACTGGCTTGTGTCGATAGGTGAATTTCCAATCCTGGTGCTTCAGTTGCTGCAATAGTAATCAAGGCAGGATCTGACACGATAACGGCTGCGATCCCGATATCTCGCAAACGACGGAACCATTCTCCAGCTCCAACTTCATTTCCTTCGTGCATGACCATGTTAGCTGCAACATAGACTTTGGCACCAAACTGGGCTGCAAATTGAACCCCTTCTTCCATTTGTTCAAATGTGAAGTTCCCTGCACGACTACGAAGACCATAGGCCTGACCACCAATAAATACAGCATCTGCACCATAGCGCACAGCTACTTTTAGTTTTTCCAAGGTTCCAGCTGGTGCTAAAACCTCAGGTCTTTTCAATTGTTTTGTCATCATATCTCCTAGTATATTCCAAGTATATTAGTTAGATTATCAATCTTGTATATTTTATAGCAAATTCAGCAGAAAGGCAATGATTTGAGCATGTTTTTAAAATTCTTATTGTCTACTCTCTACCAAAAAGGAAGGCCTGCTCTTTTTGGCAGGCTTTTCTCCTTTATTTAACCATGTCAGGATCATAGTCATAAAATCCAGTGTCAAGGAAACGATTCTTGGGATGCAATTGGTGAATCTGTTCATCCAATAGATAGGCTTGATCAGAAGTGAAAGTCCCAGCTTCCAATAGCTCCCGAGCTTTCACGAAACACTTAGCAATTTCCACAAAGTTTTGACCAGGTGTGTAAATTCCCTCCAACTTCCAATGGGTAAAACCATGTTCAACCAGCTCTGGTAGTTTGGTCATCAAATCCAAGTCATTATTGGCAAAGATATGAGTTCCATGTTTGTCTTCAAAGATGGAGTAATGGCTATCTGGATCTCCAGGTTCGGCAAGAAAGAGGTCACGTTCTCTCGTCTTCTCGTCATCAATATGAGTAAAATTATAATAATTTTGCAAGAGAGGACGTTTAGAGTGGTGAATGACACTCGCCCCATAAACCAAAACCTCTGCAGGAATCTCCAAAATTTCTGGCATCTGGAAGAGTTCGGCAGATGGAATTTCTCGAGCAAGAACAGCTTCAGAAACACCTGCTTTTTGTCCCCAGAAATTGATTTGACGACTACTTGTCACCATGGTAGAAGCATCATAGATTGTTTTAAAAGTATAGCCATCCCTCTTCAATACATAAAAGACACCGGCATCTCCCACTGTAATATAATCCACCTCAATGGATGCAAGGAAATCTAAAAAAGGTTTGATATTGTCCATCATATCTTGGTGCATCAAGGCATTGACGGCTACTGTTAATTCTTTTCCAGCCTCATGAACCAGCTCAGAAATTCGACTTAATTCGTCATACGAAAAAGTATGGGGAAGTCGTAATCCGTACTCTTTTTCACCAACATAAATACGGTCTACCCCTGCTTCTAGAAGAGCTTGAACCTGTTCGATACTCTCAGCTGTAGCTGTAATAATAATCTTATTCATGAAAACTATTATACCAAAAAAATAATTTGGCTATTTAAATTTCTTAATTTTGTAAAAATTGTAACATTTTTGTAACATTTATAAGCTCAAAAACATGTTAAAATAAGAGAGTACTGTTAGGAGAGAGAAATATGCCCGCAAGAAAAATACGAAAGTTTGAAGATTACGACTATCTCGAAGTCCCTCTTCAACAAGAGAATACAACAACTAATTATGATTTTAATCTTGATACTGAACCAGCTCCGCAATTAAGTGAATTACTATTTTTCCTTAATATTGCTGTCTTCTGTATCTTAACCGTTTTGTTTAGCTTCATCTTTTTGTCAACGAAGATGAATACCTTCTTTGCTTTTGCCCTAGCAATTGTATCTAGCTTCGGAAGTATCCAAGCCTTCCGCTTCTTCAAGCTAAAACGCAAAAAGGACTAAGAATGAATTTTTTAGCCTCCTTCGGGAGGTTTTTTAGCATTCTCTGACTTCTAATCTATAAGATTAAAACAAGAACCCTCACCTAGTGGTGAGGGTTCTTGTTTATTCGGCTTCTACATCATCTTCAACAGTCGTTTTTATTGCTTCTGAAGCTACTGGCTTATCTTCTAAATCTAAAACGATTTCTTCACTTTCTAACTCTGATTTAGAAAGTAAAGGAGCTACTTGACTTCCTGTCTTTTGTTGAATTTTATCTTTAATCGTTTGGATAGCATCTTGGGAGAAGTCTACAACCTCTTGGGTTTTATCTTTAACGGTTTCCATCACCGTTTCTTTTGTAATTTCTCCTTTTTCTACCTTCTCCTTGGTTTGCTGAATCGCATCTGTAGCTTGTTTAGAAAAATCTACTGCAGTTTGTTTTACGGACTCATGGACATCTTGTGGGTGTTCCTGGTATTCTTTGACAAATCCTTTGACTTTACCAGTCCATTCTTTCCCTTTTTTTGTTGTCAGGAAATAGGCGGCAGATGCCCCTGTGATAGTTCCGATTAATAATGATGATAAACGTCCCATAGGGTACCTCTTTTCTTATTTAAATAATTTCATAGCCATGCGAGCAGCTTTTAAACCAACTGACGTTTTGATGGTCTTTTTACCCGCTACAACGGCTTTTTTACTAATTTGACGAGCTTGATCATTAAGATCCGATACCGATACGGACAAATCCGCTACCGCTGTAAAGAGCGGATCGATGGTTGCAACCTTTTGATTCAAATCTTCTGTCAATACATTGACTTTTGCTAATAATTCGTTGGTATGATGCAAGGTTACATTGACATCAGAGGTCAATGTTTTAATCGTAACCTGAGTCTCATCCACAACCTTTCCAATCTTGGAAAGGAAAAAAATCAAGTAGATGACCAAGGCCACCAGAGCCAATCCTAAAATTCCATAGGCAATTTCAATAAACATTTCTTTTCTCCTTAACTTGTTTCAATTTGATAAAAGGACGCCTTCTTTTTCCTTTGATAAATAATGATCCCAAGACCCAACATAATGAGGAAGAGGGAGAGCCATTGAGAGACTCGAAATCCTAAGAACATCAGGCTATCCGTTCGCATGCCTTCGATGACCATCCGTCCAAAACCATACCAGATTAAGTAGAAGGCTGTGATTTCTCCTTTTCGGAGAAAATATGGACGTCGACGGAGAAGGATTATGAGCACAAAGCCAAGTAAATTCCAGCTAGATTCGTATAAAAATGTTGGCTGTCGATAATGCCCATCAATATACATCTGGTCTCGAATGAAAGCAGGCAAGTAATCTAAATTCTTCACAATAGCCCCATAAGCCTCTTGGTTAACAAAATTGCCCCAACGGCCAATACTTTGAGCAATCATGACACTCGGTGCAGCGATATCTAAAAAATCAACCGGGTCAATCAAACGACTGCGTGAAAATAGGTAGAGGACTAGAGCCCCTGCAAGGAGTCCACCATAGATAGCAATCCCACCGTTCCATACGGCAAAAATCTCTCCTGGATTTTCCCTGTAATATGACCATCGAAAAATAACATAGTAGAGACGGGCACCTATAATGGCTACTGGAAAGGCGATTAGAATGAAATCTATGATATCGTCTGACTCTATCCCTTTACGAGGGGCTTCTTTCATAGCAAGGATGACCGCTAGGATTAAGCCAAATACAATACAAATTGCGTACCAACGAATACTGAAGGGACCAAATTGAATAGCCACAGGATTCATTCTTTCACCTCATTCTGACCAATCAACTGGGTTAGTCGATCTTCAAAGGTTTTGGTAGCATCATATCCCATTTCCTTAGCACGATAATTCATAGCCGCTGCTTCAATGACAACCGAAATATTGCGACCTGTTTTAACGGGGATGCGAATTCTTGGTATGGTCACTCCACAGAACTCAATTTCTTCTCCATTGTTTCCTAAACGATCATAGGTTTGTTCCTTGGTGTAGTTTTCCAAGTAGACAGCGATTTGAACCTGTGAAGAATCTTTCACTGCACTGGCACCATAGAGACTCATGACATCAATGATTCCTACTCCCCGAATCTCCAACATATGGCGTAGAATTTCAGCAGGCTCACCCCACAAGGTCATCTCATCACGAGCAAAGACATCTACTCGGTCATCCGCCACCAATCGATGGCCTCGTTTGACGAGTTCTAACCCAGTCTCACTCTTCCCGATTCCGCTATCTCCTTGGATGAGAACCCCCATTCCATAGATATCCATCAATACTCCATGGACACTGGTTCGTTCAGCAAGGAGAGAATCTAGGTAGCTTGATAGTTCACCCGACAAGCGACTAGTTGGAACTCGACTGCTTAGAATGGCGATTTGCTTTTCCTCTGCAGCTAGGAGCATTTCTTCAGGAACCTCTAGATCCCGCGCTATAATGAGTACGGGCGTTTCCGGCTGAAACATCTTTCTCAATACTTGGTGTCGATTGTGGGAGGTCATCTTGATGAGGTAAGACCACTCTTTCATCCCAACCAATTGAATCCGCTCTGGAGTATAGTAATCAAAATATCCTGTCATTTCAAGTCCAGGTCGTGAAATATCTGCCGTTGTAATCTCCTTATCAAAGAGACTTTCATTGCCATAAATAACCTTCAAACGAAGCTTTTTAATTAAATCTCGGACTGTTATTGCCATAGGCTTCTCCCTTTTTCTTTTCTCTTTCTATTATAGCAAATTATTCCCTGGTAAGACTTGCTCAAGCATCATTTTTTAGTATCGAAACTGAGGCTATTATTCTCACACGCATTCCAGTACCCTTTGATTTCCCTATTTATCCTTTTTTCCCATTTTTCAATCGTTTCTTCTTTTGAAAAAAAGATGAGAGTGGGACAGAAATCGGTAATTCGTTAGAATTCGATTTCGTCGTCCCACCTCCGCACAGTTGAGTAGGGCTGGAAAAGCTGATAAAAAGCGTAGTAGAGCTCACTCAACCACTGCGTCTTGCTCGATAATCAAAAGACAATTGAGAGGCTAGGACTTTTGTCCCAGCCTCACTTTCTTATTCGATTCATGAAAATTTTTTAAAAGAATGGATCGTCATCTTTGATCACTTGAGCATCCTTACGTTTGCGAGGTCCGAGGCCGTACTTTTCTCTTTCAAGATCTTCTTTATAAGGCAAAGAGAAGGCACACAGGCAATAAATAGCTAAGCCTACAAGCCCATAAAAATGAAAGATACTAAAAAGCACAAAGAGAAAACGCAATAGGTTTGCATCGAGCCCAAATCGATCCGCTAGTCCAGCAAATACTCCAAAAACGATTCTGCCTCGACGTACTTTATAAAATGTTGGATTCAAGGGCTTACCTCCTATTATTTTAGAACAGTATATCCCGAAATCAAGTCACTGTCATCAGACTCAAGGCCGATTTCCTAGTTTAGTTGTACCTTGATACCTGAGTAGTCCTCTGCACTGGCCACAGCGGTACTTTTGAAGATTAATCTGCCGCTTTCTTCTGAATTCTTGCCCACAGCTCGTACAAACATAAATCTTATAGTTTTCCTTATCAACTGAAGGGGCATAACGCAAGCCATCTACCTCTTTGAGCAAGGCCTTGAAATCTTGGTCCTGATGGCGATACCCCTTTTTCATGTAATAGAGATGATAGTGGCACAATTCATGGCGAACAATCTTTCGAAAAATTTCCCAGCCAAATTCTTCTAGTATTCTAGGATTGAAATCTAGATGACCATCTTTAGGAAAGAAGCGACCACCGGTCGAACGCAGGCGATTATTCCAGATGGCTTGATGAAGAAAGGGGCGGCCAAAATCTTCCAACGATACTTCTTGAACGTATTTAGTCAGATTCATGTGGTGCCAAGAGGGAAAGATTTACTTTTTCCCGTTCTAAATCAATCTTGTAAACCCAAACGGTCACTAGGTCGCCAACTGAAACAACTTGACTTGGATGCTTGATAAATTGCTGGCTCATCTGTGAAATGTGGATCAAACCATCTTCATGAATTCCAATATCGACAAAGGCCCCAAAGTCAACAACATTGCGGACAACCCCTTCTAATTTTTGACCAATCTTCAAGTCCTTCAAATCAAGAACATCCTGGCGAAGGACGGGAGCATCAAAAGAATCACGTAAATCACGACCAGGTTTGAGAAGATCTGCGACAATATCTTTCAAGGTCTCAGGGCCAATTTCAAGCTCCTGGGCCATAGAAACTATGTCAATTTGTTTTAATTTGGCTTGGGCTTCTTCATCCATCTCTCTAATCCCTAGTAAGGTAAAGAGCTTCTTAACTGCAAGGTAACTTTCTGGATGGACCCCTGTCCGATCAAGGAAATTCTCACTTTCTGGAATCCGTAAGAAACCAGCTGCTTGTTCAAAGGCCTTGGCTCCCAGACGAGGTACTTTTTTAATTTGCGCCCGAGAGGTGATTACACCTTCTTCTTCCCGGTATTTCACGATGTTCTCAGAAATGGTTTTATTGAGACCAGCCACGTGAGACAAGAGGGCTGGACTAGCAGTGTTTATATTAACACCGACTTGGTTTACTACGGTATCGACAACGAAATCAAGGCTTTCAGATAATTTCTTCTGGCTGACATCGTGCTGGTACTGGCCGACTCCGATTGATTTTGGATCAATCTTTACCAACTCAGCCAATGGATCCTGCAAACGACGTGCAATGGAGATGGCTGAACGCTTTTCAACCGTCAGTTCCGGAAACTCATGGCGAGCCAATTCACTAGCTGAATAAACAGATGCACCACTTTCATTCACAATGACATAACTCACATTTGGAACTTCCTTGAGGACTTCCGCAACAAAGGCTTCGCTTTCTCGACTTGCCGTTCCATTCCCAATCGCAATGATTTCCACGCTGTATTGACGAATCAACCGTTTCAGTTCTTCTTTGGCAGCTTCAATTTGTGCTGCTTTAGCCGGTGCAACAGGATAAATCACCTGAGTGGTTAACATCTTTCCTGTTTGATCGACAACAGCCAATTTGGCTCCTGTCCGGAAAGCTGGGTCAAAGCCTAAGACCACGCGCCCCTTGAGGGGAGCAATCAGCAAGAGGTGACGAAGATTTTCAGAGAAAAGTTGAATGGCCCCATCTTCTGCCACTTCTGTCAATTCTGTCCGAATTCGACGCTCCATAGCTGGTAGCATCTTCTTTTTCAGAGCCTGGTTAATGACTTCTTCGATGTGGCTATTCTTCGATTTAAATCGGGCTTCAAAGTGACGAATCAAACGGTCTACAGGATGCTCAAATCCAACCTTCAATACCCCTAGTTTTTCTCCACGGTTTAAGGCAAGGGTCCGATAGCCCTGCATATTTGCAATCTTCTCAGAAAAATCATAATAGATTTGGAAGACTTGCTTCTCGTCCTTGCTCTCATCCTTCAAGCTAGAGGTTATCAAGGAATGCTTGCGGATTTCCTGGTAGGTGAGGTTGCGCAATTGCGGGTCTTCTGCAATCGCTTCGACTAAAATATCGATTGCTCCAGAAAGGGCATCTTTTACAGTTGGAAAAGCTTCTGATAAAAATTCCTCTGCTACTCTTTCCAAATCCTTTTGATCTTGAAGAATCATCCGAGCAAGCGGGAAGAGCCCTGCCTCACGCGCAATGGTAGCCTTGGTCCGGCGTTTTTCCTTGTAGGGAAGATACAACTCTTCTACATCTGCCAGTTTTTCAGCCTGCTCAATCGCTTCTTTTAGGGCTGGGGTGAGTTTCCCAAGCTCCTCGATCTTAGCCAGGACAGTTTCTTTCCGATCAGCCAAGGCTGTCAAGGACTTGTCCATATCGATAATGGCTTTGATCGCTACTTCATCTAGATTCCCAGTAGCATCTTTTCGATAGCGGGCAATAAAGGGGATGGTGGAGCCCTCTGCTGTTAAGGTCAAAACGGTATCAATTTGTTTAAGACTCACGCCCAATTCCTGGGCTATTTTTTCATATTTTTCCATAGCTTCTATTATACCATAGAAAGCCCTCTATTCCGCCCTTCCATCCTGTTTTGCACTTGATTTCCCCTCTTTTCTGAGAATTTGATATAATGAGAAAAAAGAAAAGGAGACCTATTCATGGCTATTAAATTTTCAAAAACAGACGATTTAGATAAACTCTTTGAGGAATTTGCCATCTTACCAGATTCCCCTCAAGTCACTTTCCCAGATGAGAAGAAGGAAGCAACTAAAGGGCAAAAAGAGCAGAAGGATTCTGACAAATGAGTTTCTTCCAACAGCTGCCAACCAGTGTCCTTCAAGCTGGAGCAATTTTTCTTTCAATTATGATTGAAGCCCTTCCTTTTGTTTTGATTGGAAGTCTCATTTCAGGGGCAATCGATGTCTATATCACCCCCGAAAAAGTCTACCGAGCTCTTCCCAAAAATAAATGGGCGAGAATTCTATTTGGGACCTTGATTGGCTTTATTTTTCCTTCCTGTGAGTGTGGTATCGTCCCCATTGTCAATCGCTTTTTAGAGAAGAAGGTGCCTAGCTATACAGCTGTGCCCTTCCTAGTGACAGCTCCGGTTATTAACCCCATTGTGCTCTTTGCTACTTATTCTGCCTTTGGGAATTCCATTCAAATGGCTCTCCTACGAGCTATCGGATCGATCCTGGTAGCGACTGTTCTGGGGATTTTCCTAGGATTTTTCCAAACCGCTTCTATTCAACGGGTCAACCGCAAGGAAGTCCATGTTCATGACTTTTCAAAACTATCCGCCGGTCAACGCTTCTTTCAAGTATTTGTCCAGGCCATTGATGAGTTTTTCGATACTGGACGCTATCTGGTCTTCGGTTGTTTATTTGCCAGCGTGGTTCAGGTTTATGTGCCAACTCGCGTGCTGACTTCTATCTCCGCGACGCCACTCCTAGCCATTCTTCTCCTTATGCTTCTCTCCTTCCTCCTCTCTTTGTGTAGTGAGGCTGACGCCTTTATTGGCTCTTCCCTCCTCTCAAGTTTTGGCTTGGCTCCTGTTCTAGCCTTCTTGGTTATCGGACCTATGCTAGATGTCAAGAACCTCTTGATGATGAAGAATTATCTGACCAATCGCTTTATTGTCCAATTCATTAGCATCGTTAGCCTAGTTGTCTTGGTTTATGCTTGGTTTGTGGGGGTGGTCCTATGATTCGATTTCTCATTTTAGCAGGCTATTTCGAAATTACTATGTATTTGCAGCTTTCTGGCAAGCTCAACCAATACATCAATATGCATTATTCCTATTTAGCCTATATCTCTATGATTCTTTCCTTCATCCTGGCTGTCGTCCAGCTCTATATCTGGATGAAGAATCTACCCGTTCATAGTCACCTAACCAGTAAAAAAGCTAAAGTCATGAGTATTCTTCTGCTCCTGATTCCCTTAATTGTAGGGATTGGCTTCCCGACTGTGACCTTAGATTCCCAAACGGTTTCAGCCAAGGGCTATCATTTCCCCATTGCGGCTGGCTCTTCTAAGGATATTCAAAATGACGAGGGAACAACCAACCAATATCTCAAGCCTGATACCAGCAGTTATTTCACCAAATCCGCTTATGAATCTGAGATGAGGGCTGCAGCTAAGAAGTACCTCAAGCAGGATCATATCCAGATCACGACAGAAAACTATATGGAAGTCATGGAAGTCATCTACGACTATCCAGATGAATTTGCAGGGAAAACCTTTACCTTAACCGGCTTCATTTATAAGGATCCCCAGGATCCGGGTAGCCAGTTCCTTTTCCGTTTTGGGATTATCCACTGTATCGCCGACTCGGGTGTCTATGGTTTGTTAACCAAAGGGGCCTCTCAAACCTATGAAGACAATACCTGGGTCCAAGCGACTGGAACTCTCAAGATCCAGTACCATAAACAACTTGGCCAAAGCCTTCCTGTCTTAGATATAGAGGAAGCTCACTCAGTAGAAAAACCCGCCAATCCTTATGTTTATCGGGTATTCTAGGCAGTCTATCACTCAACAGGTTGTGACCTTTCGGTCCAACCTTTTTTTCGTACTTTCTTTCCTTTTCTTTCCTATGAAAGTCAGGATACTTTTACTTTCAAAGAGAAATTTTCTGAATTTTATGGTAGAATATGGTTTATCAAGTTAGAAAATAGGTATGAACATGTCTTCAAAAGTAATTGTAACCATTTTCGGGGCCAGTGGAGATTTAGCCCACCGCAAGCTCTACCCTTCCCTTTTTAGACTCTACAAAGCTGGAAATCTTTCCGAGCATTTTGCAGTGATTGGAACTGCTCGTCGTCCTTGGAGTAAAGAATACTTTGAATCCGTTGTCGTTGAATCCATTTCGGATTTAGCAGATAGTTCTGAACAGGCGCAAGAATTTGCTAGCCATTTTTACTACCAAAGCCACGATGTCAATGACACGGAGCATTACATCAAGCTTCGTGAACTCCAAAATCAGCTCAATGATACCTACCAAGCTGACCATAATAAACTCTTCTTCCTATCCATGGCACCTCAATTCTTTGGAACCATTGCCAAACATTTGAAGTCTGAAGGCATTGTGGATGGAAAAGGTTTTGAACGTTTGATCGTTGAAAAACCATTTGGTACAGACTTAGAAACAGCTAGCCAGCTCAACAAAGAACTGGAAGAAACATTTGAGGAAGAGCAGATTTTCCGGATTGACCATTATCTTGGGAAAGAAATGATCCAGTCCATCTTTGCCCTCCGTTTTGCCAACCTGATCTTTGAAAACATCTGGAACCGAGACTATATCGACAATGTTCAAATCACTTTCGCAGAACGGCTAGGAGTTGAAGAACGTGGTGGCTACTATGATGAATCTGGTGCCCTCCGCGACATGGTGCAAAACCATACCCTTCAATTGCTCTCACTCTTGGCTATGGACAAACCAGCTTCCTTCACCAAAGAAGACATCCGTAAAGAGAAGGTCAAGGTTTTTGAACAATTGGTCAACCCTTCTGAAGAGGAATTAAAGAAACAATTTATCCGAGGTCAATACCGCTCTGGAAAAATTCAAGGGAAAAAGGACATCTCTTACCGGAGTGAACCAAATGTCAACCCTGAATCCATGACCGAGACTTTTGCTTCTGGGGCTTTCTTTGTAGATAGCGATCGCTTCCGTGGAGTACCTTTCTTCTTCCGTACCGGAAAACGTCTGACCAAAAAGGGAACCCATGTCAATGTCGTTTTCAAACAGATGGACTCTATTTTTGGTCAAGAACTTGCACCAAATGTGCTCACTATCTACATTCAACCGAATGAAGGTTTCTCACTCAGTGTCAACGGGAAAGAAGTCGGCGAACAATTCCAGATTGCTCCCATATCTTTTGACTATGAAACGGATGCGACAGCGACCGGTGCTTCTCCAGAGCCTTACGAAAAGTTGATCTATGATGTCTTGAACAATGACTCTACCAACTTCAGCCACTGGAACGAAGTTAGAGCCTCTTGGCAGTTAATTGACCGAATCGAACACATGTGGTCTGAAAATCAAGTGCCTCTTCATGAATATAAATCTGGAACCATGGGACCTCAAGCTTCCTTCGACCTATTGAAGGATTACAATGCGGAATGGGTCTGGCAACCAGCAATTGAAGAATAAATCGTTCAACTGACTAAAAGTGCAACAAAAAAACTCATCTCTTTCTAGAGATGAGTTTTTTGCTTATATCAAGCCTTCTAACAAGCCACGCATAAAGTTTTCAGAATTGAATTCACCGATATCATCGATTTTTTCACCAAAACCGATTAATTTCACTGGAATATCCAATTCTTCTCGAATCGCAAGAACCACTCCTCCTCGAGCTGTTCCATCAATCTTAGTGAGAACGATACCGGTAATCGGAGTAATCTTTGAGAATTCCTTAGCTTGAACCAGTGCATTTTGTCCTGTGGAAGCATCTAGGGCCAAGAAGGTTTCATGAGGGGCCGTAGGATCCACCCGTTTGATAATGCGACCGATTTTTTCTAATTCGGCCATCAGATTGTCTTTGTTCTGCAGGCGACCAGCTGTATCAATCATCAAAACATCGACTTGCTCTGCCACGGCCCGTTCCATTCCATCAAAGACTACACTTGCAGGATCTGATTTTTCAGGACCTGTGACAACGGGCACATCCACACGGCGTCCCCATTCAGCCAACTGAGCAACGGCGCCTGCTCGGAAGGTATCTGCTGCGACCAACATCACCTTTTTTCCTTCCTTCTTGTACTTATGAGCCAGTTTTCCGATTGAGGTTGTTTTCCCAACGCCATTTACTCCCACAAAAAGCATGACGGTCAAGCCGTCTTTAAAGTTGATTTGCTCATTGTATTGGCCATCTTTTTCATAGAGATCCACCAATTTTTCAATAATCACGCGACGCAAAGCATCCGGTTTTTTGGCATTTTCCAAGCGTGCTTCATATCGGAGCTCTTCCGTCAGATTCGAAGCGACCTGGACTCCGACGTCACTCATAATCAAGAGTTCTTCTAACTCTTCAAAGAATTCTTCATCGACAGAACGGAAGTTAGCAAAGAAGGCATTAAGAGCTGCTCCAAAGCCGGTCCGAGTTTTCTTCAAGCTCCGATTGTATTTTTCTTGAACCGTTTCTGTTGGTTCAGCAATCTCTGGATCACTTGTCGTTTCTTCTACTACAGACTCTTCTTCAACTTCTTCTGAAATTTCAGGTTCGCTAGTAGGTTCCTCTACTGACAATTCTGCTTCAACCCCTTCTGAAAAATCGGATTCGTTAGTAGGGGCCTCTACTGGTGATTCTACTTCAAGCTCTTCGGTTACTGCCTCTGAACTTTCAGCTGTTTCTTCTTCAAGAATTGGTGCTTCCTTTACCACTTCCAATTCTGGCACAACTTCAGACTCTTCTTCAACTACCTCCTCAGGTTCTTTGGAAGAGCTTGAAGTCTCAGCTTCTGTATCTGGCCTTTCAAGAACTTCTTCTTCAAGGGTTTCTTGGGCAAGATCTGATGAAGAATCTAGCTGCTCCTCATTCACACTCACTTCTTGTGAAGCTTCTAGTTCTAAAGTCTGGTCTTCAGTCACAGGAGCTGGCTCAGCTACTTCCTCAGGAGAGGTATCCTGCTCTACTTGAGAAGGGGCCTCTTCCTCGACAGCTGTATCCTGTTTGACAGGCTCTTCTGTAGGTACTTCTTCACTAAATGCTTTCGACTCTTGAGCTGATTGCGCTGATTCGGCAGCCATTCGCTCTTTCAATTCCGCATAGTAGGCTTCCATTGCCGAAATCTTAGCATCATCACTTTGTGAAGCCTTACTTGTTTCTGGCTCAACTAAGGAACTTGCTTCCTCAGGACTTTCCACAAGCTCTTCTGTATGATCTTGGGCTTGTGGTTTTGCTTCTTCTTTTCTTCCAAATAGTCGGTCAAATAATCCCATTATTGACCCTCCTTCAATACATATTCTTCAATCGCTCTTCCGACTGCATCTTCATCATTGGTGTAGTCCGAAACAAGGGTAGCGATTTTCTTCACCTCATCCACCGCATTGGCCATGGCGATTCCTAGTCCTGCCCATTTTAACATGCTGGCATCGTTGGCCTCATCACCACAAGCCATGACTTGACTAGCATCGATTCCTAAATACGCAACCAAAGCCTCCAAGCCTCGATCTTTTTGAACACCTTTGGGGCACCATTCCAAGAGCATGTCTCTGGATTTAAAAATCTCAAAACGCTCCCCTAAGTCAGGAGAAATCTTTGAAATAGCTCCATCCAAATAGTCCTGTTGAAAGGCTGTCACACACTTATTATAAGCTATCTGACTGGACAAATCCTCAATAGAAACAGGAATAAAGTTCAAGTAAGGATTATAGAGAGGGTAAAGAGATTCTTGATCAGATGCCAGTGTATAAACATTCCCCTCACTAATGGCGTCTAGGGGCAAACCAAGGGCCTCTGTCTCTTCATAAATGCGGACGACATCATCTCGAGAGAAAACTGTTTTCGCAATGATCTCTCCTGTATTCTTTTGTACCAAGCCTCCATTAAAGGTAATGGTGTATTCATCCGACAAGCCGGCTGTTCCAATCTCTTGGAGCAGAAAATCCATGGCCTTGAGAGGACGTCCCGTCGTCAAAACCACCTTGACCCCTTTTTCTTGAGCTGCACGAATGGCAGCCAGGTTCCGAGGGGAGATTTTCTTTTCTGAATTTAAGAGAGTACCGTCCAAGTCTAGTGCGATAACCTTAATCTGATTCATAATTCTTCCTCCATATAGCGCAGGACAGATCCTGTCGAATGATGGGGCAATATGGTTTCAGCCAATTCCAAAATCTCTGGACGGGCATTTTCTGGTGCAATTGGATGGCCAACAACCTGCATCATATGAAGATCATTGAGATTATCTCCAAAAGCTAGGACTTGGTCTCGACTAATGCCCAACTTATCCATTAGGGCTTGAATGGCGACTCCCTTGTCCACATAATCCAAGACAATATCAATACACTCATAACCCGTCGTCATGGCCTTAACACCCTCAACATTTTGGGTAACCCAGGCCTCACCTTCCGCTAATACTTCTTGGTCAAAATTGGTGGTCATCTTAAAGACAAGATCATCAATTTCTGAAAAATCTGACACCATTTGAATGTTTTCATTGTAATTTTGCGAAGCAGTTAGATAGTCTGGATCAACGGTCTTTAAAACATAGCTCCCGCGTTTTCCCGTTAATAAGCACTTATTTTTATCAAAATAGGGACTTTCCTGCAACTTAGCAAACATGGCTTGATAAAAATCTGGACTCATGGTCGCTTCATAGACATCTTCACCATGAAACTCAACAACACTGCCGTTTTCAGCTATGAAAATAATCTGATCCTGGACCTCTTTAAAGATTGTCTTCAAAGAGAGGAGAGGCCGACCACTTGCTGCCACAAAGTAGGTCCCTTTTTCTTGAAACTTCTTTAGTACCTTTAGGAATAAAGCTTGATCAAATTCATGATTTTCATCCAAAAAGGTCCCATCCATGTCTGTTGCGACTAATTTAATTTCCATTATCCATTCCTTCTATATCTTTCAGCTTCACAGATACAATCTTAGAGACTCCGGATTCTTGCATGGTCACTCCATAGATGGAATCTGCTGCAGCCATGGTTCCCTTACGGTGGGTAACCACGATAAACTGACTTTCCTTATCAAAACGATTAAGATAATCTCCAAACCGTTTTACATTGGCTTCGTCTAGAGCCGCTTCTACCTCATCCAAGATGACAAATGGAATAGTCTTGACACGAATGATTGAGAAGAGTAACGCCAATGCTGACAAGGCTTTCTCCCCACCACTCATCAAATTCAAGGATTGAATTTTCTTACCAGGCGGTTGGACAGAAATCTCGACCCCAGCTGACAAGAGATCTCCATCCGTCAAGATAAGATCAGCTGATCCTCCCCCAAACATCTGTTTAAAGGTGACTCGGAAGGATTCACGAATCGCTTCGAATGTAGATTTAAAGCGTTCTTTCACCTCATCATTCATGTCATTAATGGTTTCGAGAAGAAGATTTTTGGCTGCCAAGACATCTTCTCGTTGTCCGGAAAGGAAATCAAATCGCGTCTTGACCTCATCGTATTGTTCGATAGCATCAATATTGACAGGTCCTAAGGCTTTAATCGCTTTCTCCAAGTCTTTTAAGGCTTGCTCAGACTGGGCTAGATTTTCTAGCTCATTGGCCTGTTTAGACGCTTCCTCAAAACTCATCTTGAATTCATCGGTCAGAGCTAACATCAGTTTATTTAGCTTATCTGCCAAGCGATCGCGATTGGATTCTGCTTTAGCCTGGAGACGAATCCACTCCTCATTTTGACGACGGGCTTGTTCCATATGACCCGCCACATCTTCAGACTGACCTTCCAAATCCTCTAATTCAAATTGCTTACGAATCACAGCTTGTTCCAGAGCGGTTTTCTCTTGAAGGCTTGCTTGCAGTTGTTTTTCAAGGATAGAAACATCGATTTGCTCATGTCGATCTTCTCCCTGCTCAATCGCATATTGGAGAGCCTGGATTTCCCGTTCAGTAGAAGCCAACTCTTGCTGCAAGCGTTCGGCATCTGTCTGGTCATAGGTCAATCGACTCTTCAACTCTGTTTTCTGTAATTGGAGCTTGGCAATGGCTGCTCGTAAATTTTCAATTTTCTCGACAACGACATCTTTATTGAGCTTAACTTCTTCAATCTCAGCAGTGACTTGCTCTTTTTCCGCCCCAATTTCTTTCAGTCGCGCTTGCAAGTAATCCCGTTTTTGGAGAAGCTCTTGGTCGCTACCTTCATCCAGCTCTGTACGGATAACTTCTAACAGTTCTTGGGCATCCAAGAGTTGCTGGTGAGCTTGCTCAAAAACCAGTTGAAGGCGTTGCTCTTCTAGTCGAGCCCCTTCTCCTTGGCCTTTCAAAGATTCTAGTTTTTCTTGCGATTGACTCACTTGGTCCTGTTGCTCTTGCACTTGTCCTTCTACTTCTCGCAAGTTCTTCTGAAGAGAAGCCAATTCTTGGTTCAAGCGATCCAGTTCTGGCTTGATAAAAATCGAATTATTGGTTCGATTCGCACCCCCTGCATAGGATCCACCTGTGCGAAGCTCAGTTCCATCGAGCGTTACAATACGAACTTGGTAGGCAACCTTGCGGGCAGCCGCCTTGGCGTGCTCAATCGTATCAAAAATAGCCGTGACACCCAAAAGGTTTTGGAAAATCGACTCGAGGGAAGGATCATAGTTCACCAAACTGCTAGCCATCCCTAGGAATCCTGGACAGGCTTCAATCAGTTCTTGATTCTTTCCTGCAAGGAAGCGTGGTTTAATAGTAGTCAAAGGAAGGAAGGTTGCCCGACCCGAGCGATTCTTCTTCAGATGTTCGATTGCCCGTGTTGCTGCTCCTTCGTCTTCTACGATAATATGCTGACTGCTGGCTCCCAGAGCAATCTCTAAGGCAGTCTGATACTCTGGTGAAAAGGAGAGCTTTTCACTGACAGCCCCCACGATCCCACCTAAGCGAGCCGCTTCTTGTAAGACACTCTTCACACCCGCATAAAAATTGCTATGATTTTTTTGAATCGCCTCTAAACTGTTAATGCGAGCCTGTTTTTCCTTACTTTGATCCAGTAAATCAAACATCTTGGCTTGCGCCCTTTGATAAGCCTGGCGAGCTTCCTCAAACAATTTTGCCTCTGACTGATAGGTTTCAAGCAAGTGTTTCAGATGCTCTTGAGCTCCTTGATAAGCTTCTTGAGCAACCTGCTCTTTTTCCTGCAATTCTGTCACCATTTGGATTTGATTTTTGTAATCTTCCTTTTTACTTTGTGACAATTGAACTGAGGCTTCCAATTGATTTTCAATGGTTGTTAACTCGTTTGACCGCTCCGCTTCATCCTGCATCAAGGCCACGTATTTTTCACGTAAATAATCAATCACCTGATCTGGATCTTCTGAGAAGCTGGCCAACTCTTTCTCCAGACCTTCAAGAGCTTCTTGACTCTTTTGCAATTCTTCTTGAAGACTCTTTGTATTGGCTTGTTTTTCTTCCAACTGATTCCGAAGAACTTGTAGGCGTTCTTCCAGACTATTGACCCGCTCTTGATTTTCCTGACGGCTTCGGGCGACCTGTTGCGACTCCAAGCGTGCCAATTCGATTTGTTTTTCCAAATCACTTAAAAGGCGAGTCAATTCTAAGAGACTAGCTTGATCATCCGATAATTGGTGCTGAAGGGCCTGACGACTCTGTTTCAAGCGGAGGCTTTCTGCTTCATACTCTTCTCTTTTCTGGTAATAAGCCTTTAATTGTTCCTGAATGGTAGCTTCTTCTTGGACGGCTTGATCATAGTCTTTTTTATTGACTTCAATTTGTGCGATCAAAACATCCAAATAGAGAATTTGGCGTTGTTGATCCAATTTTAAGAAACGTTTGGCCACAAGCGCTTGCTTTTCAAGAGGTTTTATTTGCCCTTCTAATTCAAAAATAATGTCTTCCAGACGGTCCAAATTATCTTGGGTCTGAACCAACTTAGCTTCCGTTTCCTTGCGACGAGTCTTAAATTTAAGAACTCCCGCCGCTTCCTCAAAAATAGCCCGTCTCTCTTCTGGTTTGGAGTTGAAGATTTCCTCGACCTTCCCTTGGGAAATAATAGAGAAAGAATCTCTCCCAAGTCCAGTATCCATAAAGAGATCATGGACATCTCTCAAACGGACTTTCTTACCATCAATCTTGTACTCACTATCACCCGAGCGATAAATATGGCGCTCCACTCGAATTTCCTTAGCAGCATGTTTGATAAAAGCGTCTCGGTTATCGAGCACCACTGTTACACAGGCATAGTTTAAGGGTTTACGGGTTTCAGTCCCTGCAAAAATAACGTCAGGCATCTTGCCACCACGCAAACTCTTGACGCTTGACTCTCCTAAAGCCCAGCGCAAACTTTCCGTAATATTCGATTTTCCAGATCCATTTGGGCCAACAACTGCCGTTACCCCTTGGTCAAAGACGACTCGAGTCTTGTCTGCGAAAGACTTAAATCCTTGAATCTCAATTTCCTTTAAATACATGAGGGATCCACCTTATTCTCCACAGCTTTTTTAGCTGCCTCTTGTTCTGCAGCCTTTTTTGACCGGCCACGGCCTTCACCGATTACTTTTCCATTTACAGTGACCTGAACTTCAAATTCTTTAGCATGAGCAGGACCTGACTCGCTCGTCACTTCGTAGCTAATTAGCACATCACCATGAATCTGGAGCAATTCTTGTAAGCGTGTCTTATAGTCTATCACTTGTTCAAATTGTCCCGCTTCAACTTTAGGAATCATGACTTGTTGAATGAATTCTCGAACAGCCTCCACTCCCTTATCCAAGAGCAAGGCTCCTAGAAAAGCTTCAAACAAATCTCCTAAGATGGTGTCGCGGTTCCGTCCACCAGATTTTTCCTCTCCCTTGCCAAGTTTGATAAATTGATCGAAACCACAATCACGGGAAAAACCTGCCAGGCTTTCCTCACGAACAATCATGGAACGCATTTTTGACAAATCACCCTCTGGCTTACTTGGGTAGAGGGCAAATAAATATTCGGAAATCACTAACTGGAGAACAGCGTCTCCTAAAAATTCCAAACGTTCATTATGTGAAATTTTTAAGAGGCGATGCTCATTCGCATATGAGGTATGTGTAAAAGCTGTTTCCAACAATTCTGTATCGTCAAAAGTCAGACGAAATTTCTCAGCAAGGAGGTTATATAAGGCTTGCATCACGTTACTACTTTCTTTCTTCATTTATGCATCTGGATCGAATCCTGTGACCTATTCTGTCCAAAAGATACACCCCTCTATTATACCAAAAAAGAGTGCGTATCGCACTCCTTTCCCTTGTTTTCAAGATAGGATTTAGGACCTTTTCTTTCCTTATCTTATTCTTCTTTATCCGGAATCACTTTGAACAAATAATAGCTTATAAAAATAGTTAATCCCACTAGACCTAATTTCACAAACCAGAGTGGAGCCAGGTAAATGGAAATCCCCATCAAAAGATAAATTTGTAAAATAATTCGTTTTTTCCGCTTCTTAGAGATCGACTTTGTTTCCCGATAATCTGCTACATAAGTTTGGTACAACTTGGTCCCATGCAACCATTTTTCAAAGCGTTGAGAACTCTTGGCAAAACAAGCCATAGCTAATAAAAGAAATGGGGTCGTTGGTAAAATAGGTAATGGAATCCCAATAATCCCTAATCCTAAGGAAATAAACCCTACTGTTATATACACATATTTCAAACTAACTGCTCCTATCCTTCCACTCATTTCAAGCTTACACTACTGACCTAAAAGAGGCTGAGACAAAACTCCTAGCCTCTCAATTGTCTTTGGATTGTCGAGCAAGACGCAGTGGTTGAGT
The DNA here is from genome assembly GCF_004785935.1 of Streptococcus rubneri. GTDB lineage: Bacteria > Bacillota > Bacilli > Lactobacillales > Streptococcaceae > Streptococcus > Streptococcus rubneri. The sequence continues at coordinate 977,229 of NZ_SRRP01000001.1, forward strand.
GGGCTCTACTACGCTGATTTCATCAGCTTTATAGCCCTACTCAACTGTGCGGAGGTGGGACGACGAAATCGAATTCTAACGAATTACCGATTTCTGTCCCACTCTCTTTTTAATCATTTAGATATCTACTAATGGAGTCGCTGTATCCGGAGATGTATCCAACACTTCAAAATCATGACCTACTGCCAAATCTGCTCGAGCCAGTTGATTAACCATGGTCATATGGGCCAATTCCTTGATATTGTTTTCCTTGGATAAGTGGCCCAGATAAATTTTCTTAGTCTTATTGCCTAGGGTCCGAATCATGGCATCCGCACCATCTTCATTAGAGAGGTGACCCAAATCGGATAAAATCCGCTGCTTTAATCGCCAAGCATAAGAGCCAGCTCGTAGGATTTCCACATCGTGGTTGGACTCGATCAAATAGCCATCTGCATTTTCAACAATCCCTGCCATTCGATCACTGACATAACCTGTATCCGTCAGCATGACAAAACTCTTACCGTCTTTCATGAAACGATAGAACTGGGGAGCAGCTGCATCGTGGCTGACACCAAAACTTTCCACATCCAGATCTCCAAAGGTTAGGGTCTTGCCCATCTCAAAAAGATGTTTCTGGGAGTCATCCACCTTCCCAAGGTACTTGCTTCCCTCCATAGCCTTCCATGTAGCTTCATTGGCGTATAGGTCCATCCCGTATTTGCGTGCTAGCACACCAATTCCATGGATGTGATCCGAATGTTCATGTGTGATAAGAATCGCATCCAGATCTTCAGGTTTGCGATCAATCTCTGCAAGCAAACCTGTAATTTTCTTCCCGGATAAACCTGCATCTACAAGTATTTTTTTCTTAGGTGTTTCTAGATAGAAGGAATTCCCACTTGATCCAGAAGCTAGGATACTGTATTTAAATCCTTTTTCATCCATTGGTTTTCTTATTCATCCTCATTATCCCATCCATCATCTAGGATAGCATCTTTATCATATGGTAGAACAATCGTGAAAGTAGAACCTTTTCCATATTCACTCTTGGCCCAAATAAATCCTTTGTGCTGCTTGATAATTTCCTTCGCAATGGCAAGTCCTAAACCAGTCCCACCCTGGGCGCGACTACGTGCCTTATCCACGCGATAAAAGCGATCAAAAATACGAGGCAGGTCTTTCTTAGGAATACCCAATCCTTCATCAGATATGGAAATAATCAATTGGGCATCTGTCGTCTTCATCCCTACTCGAATTTCCCCACCATCAGGAGAATACTTAATGGCATTATTCAGGATATTGTCAAGGACCTGTGTCATCTTATCCGTATCAATTTCTACCCAAATTGGAGAAATAGGATATTCACGAATGATATCATATTTTTTTTCACCTGCCTGACTCTTCATTTTATCAAAACGGTTCAAAATGAAGGTAATGAAGGCTGTAAAATTGGTCAACTCAATATCTAACTGACTGGTCTCATTGTCAATCCGTGAAAGACTCAACAAATCCGTCACCATCCGCATCATACGATTGGTTTCCGTCAGGGAAACCTTGACAAAATCTGGAGCTACTGGCTCTGAAATGGCCCCATCATCTAAGGCTTCTAAGTATGATTTGACACTGGTCAAAGGAGTCCGAAGCTCATGGCTAACATTCGAAACAAACAAGCGACGTTCCCGTTCTTCTTTGTCTTGTTCTGTCGTATCGTGCAAGACGGCTACTAAACCAGAAATGAAACCAGATTCTCTCCGAATCAAAGCAAAGCGAACCCTCAAAGAAATGTATTCACCATTCTCATCTAGAGAATCGATGGTCAACTCTGGAACATTGGTAATTAGATCTCGTAGTTCATAATCTTCCCCAATCCCTAACAAATCCAGAATACTGGTATTCATAACCTCTTCGACAACCACATTGAGCTGTTTAGCTGCCATCTCGTTGACCAAGATAATTTGTCCACGACGGTTGGTAGCCAAAACTCCATCCGTCATATAGGACAGGATACTAGTCAATCGCTTGGTCTCTTGCTCTAAATTTTCATGGGTCAAACGAATGACTTCGGATAAATCATTGATATTATTAGAAATCTCTGTTAGTTCTGGACTTCCTTGCAAATCGATAATATCCGAATATTCACCCGAAATCAGACTCTTAATTTTTTCATTCAATAGACGTAGCTTTAGATTGTCTCGTCGATTCTCTAAAACTAATAAAGCAACTACAATAATAAATCCAAGTGTGATTAGAACAAAGACAAAATTGTAGGAGGTGAAAAATTCCTTTAATTGATTAGTCATTGTTTCTCATATAATAGCCAACACCACGGCGCGTTAAAATATACTCTGGACGTCCAGGAATATCCTCAATTTTTTCACGTAAACGACGAATGGTAACATCCACTGTCCGAACATCTCCAAAATAATCGTAACCCCAGACTGTCTCAAGCAAGTGCTCACGGGTCATTACTTGTCCCACATGAGTAGCAAGATGGTAGAGCAATTCAAATTCCCGATGCGTTAATTCTAATTCTTTTCCTTTTTTCTGAGCCAGGAAAGCATCTGGAATAATTTTTAATTCCCCAATACTGATCTCTGATTCCGACTTAGAATCTGTTTTCACTTCCACAACTAATTCTGTCCGACGTAGCAAAGCTTTAACCCGAGCTTGCAACTCACGATTTGAGAAAGGCTTCGTTACATAGTCATCCGCACCTATCTCAAGACCAATGACCTTATCAAATTCTGTATCTTTCGCAGAAAGGACAATAATCGGAACATTACTGGTCTTGCGAATGGTACGAGCTACTTCTAAACCATCAATCTCAGGCAACATGAGATCCAAAATCAAAATATCTGGATTCTCTGCCTCAAAAACAGCCAAGGCCTCTTTTCCATCAAAGGCTGTTAGCACTTCGTACCCTTCTTTAGCCATGTTAAATTTAATAATATCCGAGATTGGTTTTTCATCGTCTACGACAAGGATTTTCTTCATTCCCATACCTACTTCTTTTTTTATTTTTGTTCTTTTACTTCTTCAAATCTCTGTCTTTTCATTATAGCAAAATTCTAGAAAAAAGTGGAGTACTGGCTTAATTTGTTTTGAAAGATAAAAGCACTAATTTGAAAGAATTACCCAGATTTACTAGCAAATAACAACCTGATTCAAGTTGAAACTTGCGGACAAGTCTTCCTATATTTTCTAAGGAAGTAAGCAAAAAGCTGAGACAAAAATCCTCAGCTTTCCTTTTAATCATATTTATTCTGATACACGAGATTTGTTAGCAATATCTGCAAGAATCGCTTCAACAAATTCATTAACAGATACAGTTTGCGTTTCTTTTTGTCCATAGCGACGAACGTTGACAGTTCCATCTTCCATTTCCTTGTCACCAACAATCAATTGATAAGGAATCTTGCTAGTTTGCGATGCACGAATCTTGTATTGCATTTTTTCGTTCCGTTCATCCACCTCTGCACGGACACCACGGTCACGGAGCTTCTTCGCCACTTCCCAAGCGTAGTCCACGTGTTTTTCGTTAGATACTGGGATGAGAGTTACTTGGTGTGGCGCAAGCCATGTTGGGAAGGCACCCTTGTAGTTCTCAATCAAGATAGCTGTGAAGCGTTCCATAGTCGAGATCACCCCACGGTGAATCATGACTGGACGGTGCTCTTCACCATCTGCTCCAATATATTTAAGGTCGAAGCGTTCTGGCAACAAGAAGTCAAGCTGAATCGTAGAGAGGGTCTCTTCTTTTCCAAGAGCAGTCTTAACCTGGATATCCAATTTTGGTCCGTAGAAGGCTGCTTCCCCTTCAGCTTCAAAGTAGTCCACGCCCATCTCATCAAGGGCAGCACGAAGCATCGTTTGGGCATTTTCCCACATTTCATCGTTATCAAAGTACTTGTGAGTATCTTGAGGGTCACGAAGAGAGAGGCGGAAACGGTACTCGTCTAGGTTGAAGTCTCCGTAAACATCAATAATCAATTGAAGAGCACGTTGGAATTCTTCTTGGATTTGTTCTGGAGTCACAAAGAGGTGGCCATCATTCAGAGACATTTCACGGACACGTTGAAGCCCTGTAAGAGCACCAGATTTTTCAAAACGGTGCATCATTCCAATTTCCGCAATACGGATTGGCAATTCACGGTATGAGTGAACATGGTGTTTGAAGACCTGGATGTGGTGTGGGCAGTTCATTGGACGAAGGACGAATTCTTCACCATCTCCCATATCCATAGTAGGGAACATGTCTTCTTGGTAATGATCCCAGTGACCAGAAGTCTTGTAAAGTTCTACAGAAGCAAGTGGTGGAGTGTAAACGTGTTGGTAGCCTGAAGCTAGCTCCTTATCTACGATGTAGCGTTCCAATTCACGACGGATTGTCGCCCCATTTGGCAACCAGAAAGGCAAACCTTGTCCGACTTCTTGAGAAATCATGAAGAGATCCAGTTCTTTACCGAGTTTACGGTGGTCACGTTCTTTGGCTTCTTCTCGCATTTGAAGGTAGTTTTTCAGATCTTTCTTGTCAAACCAAGCTGTACCATAGATCCGTTGCATCATCGCATTATCACTATTCCCACGCCAGTATGCACCAGCCACGTTGAGAAGGTGGAAGATTTGGATGCGACCAGTTGATGGAACGTGAGGCCCACGGCAGAGGTCAACGTACTCACCTTGACGGTAGATGGTCAAACCACCCTCGTCTTCTGAGTGCTCTTCGATCAATTCCAATTTGTATGGGTCATTTTTAAAGATTTCACGAGCTTCATCTTTGGTTACTTCTTCACGAATTGATGGGAAGTTTTCTTTAACGATTTTCTTCATTTCTTCTTCGATGCGAGGAAGATCTTCGTTAGAGATTTGACCAGCTTCATTGTCCGTATCGTAGTAGAAACCATCTTCGATAGCTGGACCTACACCCAAGTGAATATCTGGGAAAAGGCGACGAGCTGCTTGTGCAAACAAGTGTGCTGCGGAGTGACGTAAGATTGGTAGAGCATCTTCGTGATCTGGTGTCACGATTTCGATGCTTCCATCTTCAGTGATCGCACGAGTAGTGTCGATGAGTTTGCCGTTAAATTTACCAGCAAGAGCTTTTTTAGCTAGAGAATTGCTAATTGATTGAGCAATTTCAAAAGTTGTAACGCCAGATTCGAATTCACGAACAGCGCCATCTGGGAAAGTAATTTGAATCATGATTTTCTCCTTTTATTGTTTCATAGTTTCTAAGCATTGACTTTTTATTAGCAGACTACTTCCTAGTCTGAATGTTCAGCTGCTTTTCTTTATCAGAGAGGAAGTTTTCCATTTCCGTCAGGATGTCTATCTCCAAACGTTGAGAAAGTTCTACTAGCCACCAGATATTTTCTGAAAGTTTATGTTCCAGTGTGTATGGTGTTTCATCCTAGTAGCGTCCTTGCTTGGTCATCACTAATCGTTGGAAATTTCCAATATCATTCGATAAAGCCAAGAGGTCTTCTTCTACCGTCCACTTGGAATCATGATGCTTAACTTCCAGATCGTGATAAGCTTGTCGGATTGCCCAACTGCGCTCCACTAATTCTTGCAACTCCATAGTAAGTCTCCTCATAAAAAAATTGCGACATCCAAAAAGGACGTCGCAACGTGGTTCCACCTTCATTTATGTTCCTCAAAAAAGAGGGACACCTCTGATTGGCTCTAACGTGGCCACCGTTTTATGTTTGCATAAAAGTATCTTGAGTAGTCCCAAATCTATCCTCTACGCGATTTCCAGCTCCACGCGCTCTCTATCAGATTTCCTAGATTTGATATGTCTCTGACTAGTATTATAGCACGATTGGAATATTTTGCAAGTGGAAAAATCTTCTCCCATCATCAAGAGGCCCTATTAAGGACCTCTTAATTCTATCGTTATCTCTAATCTAACAATTTGGTGATGTTGCGAATCTTTTTCACCTGTTTAAAGGATCCTTTCATGATTCTCACAGAACCATTCACAGGCATAGCAATGACTTTTTGTGGGATTTTTACGATCGACTTGGTTACCCGTTTGGTACGACTTTCTTCCGGATGACGTTCGTTATAAAAATCTTTAGAAATGATGGCGTCTAGATAGAATTCATAAACTCTGCGACCAAAGTTTGTAGCGGAGATCTCGTATAGTTTATTCTCCCACTTACTTTCATCCTTTGCTGGTGTGGCTAAGGTCGCATCCAAAATAGCTGCTGCCAAATCCTCTTCATGATTATACAAGGTTCCAAACATTCGATCATCGATAACATTTTTTAAATACGGATTGTTATGAGCAATTAATGGCGTCCCACTGGCGATGCTTTCCAAGTAGGTCAGGCCTTGGGTCTCACTAGTCGAAGCTGAGATAAAGAAATCCGCAGCCTTATAGTAGAGGGCTGTTTCATTTGGTGGGATCATTCCTGTAAAGACGACCGACTGCTCAATTTCCAATTTTTGCACCTGGTTCTTTAAATCCCCTAAATAAGGTCCATCCCCTGCTACAATCAGTTTAACCTTTGGATTTTCAGCTAAGACTTCAGGAAACGCTCCAATGACCGCTTGGATATTTTTCTCATAGGAAACTCGAGACAAACTTAGAAGCATAATCTCGCCCTCTAGAATCCCCAATTTCTCACGTAGTGCTTGTGTCTCAACACTAGTAATTTCTGGCCGCTCAAATTTAGCTAGTTCAATCCCAGTCGGAATAATCCGCTTTTCAGCCTTAACCTTATATTTCAGCAAGAGGTCATACACAATTTCACTCGGGCAGATTACCCCATCCAAGTCATTCATATAACCACGAACGATGTATTTGACCATACTCGGTCGGATGACCAACCCTTTGGCAATATAGCGCACATAATCTTCGTACTGAGTATGATAGGTATGAATCACTGGGATCCGTAACTCCTTAGCGATCCAAACCCCTAGTAACCCTAAGGAAAACTCTGTTTGCGTATGAATGATATCCAGTTGATATTGCTTGGCAATGGCTAAAGCCTTGGTAAATCCACGATAGGCAATCCGCCGATCCTTAAAAGCAAAAAAGGGAACACTTGGAATTCGAATAATCTGCCAATCTTCATAACGATTAACATCTTTGTCAGTTGTCGTAAAGATAAAAACAGTATGCCCCAATTTCTCTAACTCTGTTTTAAGAGTTCGAATACTGGTCGCAACACCAGAAACTTGAGGAAAATATGTATCTGTAAATAATCCAATACGCATATTACATCTCCAATACTTGCTGGTAGGCTTTTACTAATTGATCAGCGACCAAATCAATTGATCGACTTTGAGCTACTCGGTAACCAGCGTCCCTCTTGTCCACTTGTCCAGACAAAACTTTTTCAAGGGAGTCTACAAATTCATCCACTGAATGACAGAGCTCCGCAGACTGGTCATCTACCCATCCATGATAGACAGGAATATCTCTCAGAACAACATGCTGGTGACCTGCTAAAGCTTCTAAAACGACAATCCCTTCTGTCTCTTCGTAGGAAGGGAAAAAGAAGGCGTCCGCTCCTGTCATCGCCCCTTGGAAAACAGCTCCTTTAAAGTAGCCTGGAAATTCGACATTGCTTGGATGATCTTTCTCAACAAGCCTCCTGATCTTGCGAGGAATAATCCATTTATTGATGGAACCTAGCCAAATAAAGCGGACATCTGGCATTCTACGAGCCACCTCAACAAAGTCCTCAATCCCTTTTCGTCTAAAGTAGAGCCCTGCACAAAGTACGACCTTCTGTCCTTCCTGAATCTTGAAGTGTTTCCGAAAAACCTCTTCTTTTTTGGGATCTTTTTTGTATTTGGACAAATCAATCCCATTGGAAACAGCGACAATCGGGGTTTTCACCCCATAAGATTGGATCAATTGCTTGGAATACTCAGAGGGTGTAATAATAAAGTCCGCTTTTTTATACATATGGGCTAAATATTTTCCAAATAAAGGAGCAAATAAATTGGACCCAATAAAGGAATTTTGGAAATCCTCTCGTGTCGAATGCCCATGCATAATGACCTTTTTTCCACGGCGTTTGGCAGCATGTAAGAGCAACAAACTCCGAGGTCCATAGGTATTTATGTGAACGACATCATAGTCTCCTAAAATATCTGTTGTGTATGGAATCCCTGCCAAGTCCAAAGCATGCATTTGATGCTGGAGGGCACGACCAATCCCTGACTTTTGTAGGACAGATTTTCCTTCTAAATACAGTAATACTTTCATACCATCTATTATACCTGATTTAGAAACCCCCTTCAAGTTTTACCCAGATTTCATAGATGTAAAGAAAAAAAGGAAGCTCCTAACTTCCTTTTCAATTCTTATTTTTTTGTCGTTCCACATTGACTGATGGTATGAGCAAGAAGAACTTCTCTTTCTTCCAATTCTTCCTTATGCATAATCTTGGTCAACATACGCATGCTAATAGCCCCCAAATCATAAAGAGGTTGTCCAACTGTTGAAAGATTTGGACGGGTGTAACGGGTGATTTGAGAATCGTCGCTGGTAATCAACTCAAAGTCTTCTGGAATCTTCACTCCTTGATCTGCAAGACCATTGAGCAAACCTGCTGCTAATTCATCCCCAGTCACAAAGGCTGCCGTTGCTTTTGAAGCAATAATTCGTTCTGCTAAATTATATCCTTCTTCATAACGGTATTTGGATTCAAAGACCAAGCCTTCGCTATAAGATAATTTCTTAGCTTTAAGAGCTTCTTTGTATCCCGTTAAACGAATCTTGCCATTGATATCATCCACCAAGGGACCACTGACAAAAGCAATTTTCTTATTACGTTTTGCCAAATGAGTCACCGCATCAATAGTAGCTTGTTGGTAATCAATGTTAACACTTGGCAATTGATGTTCCACATCAACTGTCCCCGCCAAAACAACAGGGGTCCGTGAACGTGAGAATTCAGAACGAATCTTCTCTGTCAAATGGTAGCCCATAAAGATAATGCCATCCACTTGTTTTGAGAAAAGAGTATTTACAACAGAAACTTCCTTGTCATCATCTTCGTCACTATTAGCAAGGACAATATTGTATTTATACATTTCCGCGATATCATCAATCCCTTTTGCCAAAGTAGAAAAATAACTATTGGTAATATTCGGGATGACAACACCAACAGTTGTTGTTTTCTTGCTGGCAAGTCCACGAGCAACTGCATTCGGACGATAATCTAAGCGTTCAATGACTTCCAATACTTTTTTGCGAGTATTTTCTTTAACGTTCTTATTTCCGTTTACTACACGGCTAACAGTCGCCATTGAGACCCCTGCTTCACGCGCGACATCATAAATGGTTACGGTATCGTCTGTATTCATAATACTTCCTTTCATTTTTTGAAAATATCGTTTTCAGTCTCCTACAACAACCATTTTACCACTTCTTGTAAACACTTTCAAGCTTTTTAACATCTTTTTGCAAACTCTTGATTTTTTAGGGAAAATTTGCCAAAATAATATCAATAGAAAGAAGGTAGCTTATGTCTAAATTAGATCAAATTGTAGCATTTCTTGAAACTGAAAATGCAGATATCGCCGTTATCTCCGATCCTGTTACGATAAACTACTTAACAGGATTCTATAGCGATCCTCACGAACGTCAACTCTTCTTGTTCGTCTACCCCAACCACGAACCACTTCTGTTTGTTCCTGCTCTTGAGGTAGAACGGGCGACAGCAGTTGTGAACTTCCCTGTCGTTGGCTATGTTGACTCAGAGAATCCTTGGGAAAAAATCAAAGGTGCTAGCAACAATCCAGAAGCCAAAAAAGTCGCTCTTGAATTTGATAATCTCATCTTGACTAAATACAATGGTCTTCGTTCTGTCTTTGAAAAAGCAACATTTATCAATCTTAGCCCTCGGATCAACCGTATGCGCTTGATCAAATCAGCTGACGAAATTCAAAAGATGTTGGTTGCCGGTCAATATGCAGATAAGGCTGTCAATATGGGCTTCCAAGCTATTTCATTAGACAAAACCGAGACTGATATCGTCGCAGAAATCGACTTTGGCATCAAACGCTTGGGCTACGAGATGAGCTTTGAAACTATGGTCTTGACTGGTAACAATGCAGCCAATCCTCACGGTATTCCTGGAAGTAACAAAATTGAAAAGGATGCCCTCTTGCTCTTCGACTTGGGATGTATGGTCAACGGCTATGCTTCAGACATGACGCGAACAGTTGCAGTTGGAAAACCAGATGATTTCAAAAAAGAAATCTACCACTTAACTCTAGAAGCTCAACAGGCTGCCCTGGATATGATCAAACCTGGTGTGACAGCTCACGACGTCGATCGCGCTGCTCGCAGTGTCATTGAAAAAGCAGGCTACGGCGAGTACTTCAACCACCGCCTCGGTCATGGAATCGGGATGGATGTTCACGAATTCCCATCTATTATGGAAGGAAATGATCTGGTTATTGAAGAAGGAATGTGTTTCTCTGTTGAGCCCGGTATCTACATTCCGGGAAAAGTAGGAGTTCGGATTGAAGACTGTGGTTATGTGACAAAAGACGGTTTTGGTCTCTTCACTGAAACTAGCAAAGATTTGCTATATTTTGATTAAGATAGAAAAGGAGATTGTTTTATGATTGTTTGGCGTGGTAAAGGTTTACTCGTTGTACTTGCTTTATTTATTGGAGGAGCTGTCTCCAACCTTGCTATTTATGTCCTTCATTTTAATGCCACAAATCGAGTTCATGGCTTTCTGATGGGGATCATGTTCAGCCTATTTACAGCAGCTACAAATTATTTATTAACAAAAAAATTTGTTTCAGATGAAGTTCGTTATCTTATTGATGAAGAGACAGGGCAACGAATTGCTTACCGTGATTCTTCTTCTTTCATGTTTATTCCCAATCGCTATTGGACCTGGATCTTCTTAGGTTTATCCCTCATTCCATTATTAGTGTCCTTCATCAATTAATAAAAAAATTTCAGTATCTAAGGTACTGAAATTTTTTATTTTAACGTATCTATCAATGAATCAGCAAGTTCCTATCGGTAACTTTTTCTCTTGCTTACCAGAGATTGATAGCTTCTGTTTATTGGACTAAGAGGCTACTTCCATCTTCATTTTAGCTTCTTTCACTACTTGCTCTAGACTTATTTGTGCCATTTCTTTTTCCATGGCTAACTGAATCTCTTTGAGTTTTCCATCAAGCACTCCATGAATATTATTTCCAATCGGACAGGCTGGATTTGGATGCTCGTGAAAGCCAAATAATTGACCTGTCTTCCCAAGGCACTCTACCGCTCGATAAACATCTAGTAAGGTAATAGTTTCCAACTCTTTTGCCATCTCAGCCCCACCAGTTCCCCGCGCCACATGGATTAATCCAGCCTTTTTTAGTTGAGACAAGGTCTTTCGAATAATGACCGGATTCACACCAACACTTTCAGCAATCATATCACTGGTCACTTTAGTGCAATCTCCTTTTAAGGCAATCATGACTAATACATGGGTTCCAATCGTAAAACGGCTTGAAATTTGCATTGATTCTCCTCTCTTTCCTACAGAATAGTCCATCCTCCACTGATGAGAAATCCATCAATCACGAACAATTTCAGTTCTTCCATTGAATCTATTATACCCTTATTTGTTGTAATGTCAACTGTTACACTAATTAAAATAATCTCTTAACCAAGCATCTACTTCTGCATTGTGCCCTTCTCGTTCAGCAATTTCATACAGAAGCTCATGATTATGGGTATGGTGGATCCCATTAACTAAACTTTCAACGTAGACTTGGTAGTAGGGAAGCCTCAGGTCTCTAGCCAATTTCAGTTCTTTTTCCACACCGTAATCCACTCGTCTCAGATCTACATTCTTTAGACCTTTCTCATCAAATTCCATTATGGCATACATGGCCCGGAGGTCTTTTCGAAGATTGGCCTGTAAAAAGAAGGGTTGTCCAATGGAACCCGGATTCACTATCAACTCTCCTCCACTTCCATATCGAAAAAATTGTTGATGGATATGACCATAGATAGCGATATCACAAGCGGGATTCGTTACTAGCCGATCAAAATTTTTCTGGTCTCCTACATGAATCAATTCCCGTCCCCAGTTTTTGTCCGGCAAATGATGGGTAATCCCAACTCTTAACCCTGAAACTTCTCGATGCACTTGCATGGGCAGGCTTTTCATGGCCTCTATTTCTTCTGGGCTAACTTCTTCTAAGATATATTGACAATGGCGTATCAAATAGCGATGGCTAGCCCTTGATGGATCCAACAATCCCTTCATCGCTCTCCACAAGCTATCCTCCCAATTTCCAAGAATCTTAACTGTTATGGGGAGCTCTCCTAAAAGTTCTAAAAGGTAACGCCTACCTGTCCCCGGCATGAGGACATCCCCTAACAGCCAATATTCCTCCACGTTAGCTCTTTTGGCATCTTCGAGCACAGCCTCTAAAGCTGTTGTATTTCCATGAATATCTGAAAGCAAAGCAATTTTTGTCATCTATTTTCTCCTCCTTTCATTATACCAAAGCTCTAAAAAACTTCCACCCAAGAGTAGAAGTTTCGTGATTGATACATGGAAAGAGAGCCTCATTTCTTACTCGACTGATTTTAATGCTTCCAGCATATCAACCTTGCGGAGATGATGATTGACGAAAACTCCTAGTAGAGCCAAAATGGTGGTCACACTAAGAACCGGATAGAGATAGACTCCGAGACTCACCTTGGGATAAAATAGAATGGAATCTGGAGCTACCATCGCAATTAAGAAGCGATGAAGATAAAAACCACCCAATAAGCCAGTCGCTATTCCAACCATGGATAGGAGAATGGTCTCCCGATAAATGTAGAGGGTCACTTCTTTATTATGAAACCCAAGAACTTTGATGGTAGACAGCTCACGAATCCGTTCTGCTAAATTGATATTGGTTAAATTGTATAAAATGACAATGGCCAATAATATCGAAACGACTACCAAAATCATCATGGTATTGTTCAGAGATTGAGCAACTGAGTTAAAGAGTGAAATCAAAGAAGCATTTTGCGTCACTCCTTTCACTGCGGCAAGACCCATTAAGGACTCGCTGACCGATTGGATGGATTCCTTCGAGCTATCCTTCAATGCAAGCAAGTAGCTATTGCTTGAAGGGATTGTCCCGAAAACACTTTGATAGGTCGTGTTATCCATATAGATATAATGCCCGACATAATTCTCTGCAATGCCTGCAACCTTAATTTTGTGACCATCAAGGAGCAATACATCTCCTATTTTAACCTTAGCCAGTTGGGCAAGTTTGCTCGTAATCACAGCTCCTTTGGTCAGAGTCAACTTAGCGTGATCGTCTTCAGAGCGTAAGTCCACAAAAGGAGCAAAAGTCTCCCGATCCGTCACCATGAGAGTTAGGGTCTGCTTCCCTCGAGTTCCTTTATAAGAGGCTTCAAAAGCCTTGATATAAATCGCTTCAAGATCTTGGATATCTGACTGATGCAATCGTTTCTTTAAAGCCTTCTGCTCCTTAGGGGAGGCATTGGACTTGTTAGACAGGATAATTTCATACTTGAAAATCTGATCAAATTGACGGCCCGAAACTCCACTAACAGATGATTGGATGCCAAGGCCTGCAAATAATAGGGCCACTGAGCCCGCTACTCCAAAAATAGTCATCACCATCCGCTGCTTATAGCGAAAAATGTTGCGGGCTGTCACCTTTTGTGTAAAGCTAAGACGCTTCCAGATAAACCTTAAATTTTCCAATAGAATCTTGGAACCTGAGACTGGCGGTTTCGGAAGCAAAAGTACACTAGCTTCTTCTTTTAATTCTTTACGAGCCACTAGATAAGCAGGGAGAACGCTCGAAATCAAGGAAAGTCCTAAGGCTAATAAACTATAGTTCCAATAAAAATAGGCTTTACTTCTACCAACAACCATTCCTTGAGTAATGATTTTTGACATCACTCCTGATAAGTAATAGTGACCAAGTAGAGTTCCAATAATAGTTCCAAGAGTGCCTGCTACAAAACCGTAAATAACAAATTTTGACAAAATATCGTTGGTTCGATAACCGAGCGCTTTAAAAATCCCAGCATTCCCTCGTTCTTCATCCACAAAACGAGTCATCGTCGTAAAGGTTACCATAGCTGCTACTGCGTAGAGCACCACTGGAAAAATATTCCCCACCGCAGCAATACTAGCACTCGCATTGCTGTACATGAGATATCCCTGCCCTCCCGGCATGGTCTTACGATCATAGATGTGGTAGCTCGGCTGCACAAGCTTCTCTAGATTTAACTTAGCCTGAACGAGTTCTTCCTCTTTCTCAGAAAGCTCCTTCTCTCCCTTTTGAATCTCTACCACCCGCTGATTTACTTGCTCTTGAGCTTGATCCAGTTGAGCTTGTCTCTTGCCCAACAATTTTTGAGGCAGGAGGCCAGATAGTTTTTCGAACGATGCTCTTTCTTGTTTCAGTTGACTTTGAGCGTGGAGGATTTCTTCCTTAGCTGTCCCTATCTTACTTTTTGCACTTACAAGCTCCTTTTCTCCCTTTTGAATCTCTTGGCTAGCAACTGCTTTTAGTCGTTGATAACGTTGCTCTCCATTGTCTTTCAATTGTTTTTCCAAGTCCTGCTGATGGTCTTCCAATCGCTTTTGGTAAGTAGACGTAAATGGATCTACCTTCTCTAAATCCTTAAACCGAAGTCGAGCTAAGCTATATACTTCCGTATCAAAGATATCCTTAGAAACCACTCCATAAGCCGTTAAAGAGCCACTCCCGCTAGTAGCAGTTCCCAAATCTTTCTCAGACCATAGATCAGAAGAATTGACAAAGCCAACAATAGTGAATTGATGTTTCGTTAAAATAGATGGAGCCCCTGATTTTTCTTCAAAGCTAATGGACTCGCCTATTTTATACCATTTAGCCCAGTGGCTTGCTAGGGCTATCTCGTTTTCTTTTTGAGGAAGACGCCCTGAAGTCAACCTAAAAAGCGAAATCTCACTAGGCTTAGAAAAAAGACGGACAGCTCCTTTCTTGCCTTTCACCGTCACATCTGTTAGATGGGAAAATTCGACTTGAGTGTTTTTCAGCTCCTTTAATTCCTTTTGATCCGCTTTATCTAGCCCGAGGTCGCCCAAAACTTCCAGGTCCATCATTTTTTGTTGGCTCATATAGCGGTTGGCTGTTCGGGTCATATTGGGTGGTGTAACCTTTAGCCCCACAAGAGCTAAACTTCCCAGCATCATCAAGGTTAGAATCGATAGAAAGCGCCCCTTTGATCTCGTGAAGGAGCTTACAATATCCTTCCAATAAACTGTTCGCTTCATAAGAAGAACCTCCCTCTAATACTCTAAAGTATCAATATCTTGAGGAGAAGGGTTTAGACGAATCTCTTTCACCCCGGCATCATGCATGTGAATAACCCGATCTGCAATGGGAGCTAAGGAAGCATTGTGGGTTACAATAATTACCGTTGCTCCTTTAGCGTGAGACATTTCTTGAAGAATCTTAAGGACCTGTTTACCTGTTTGGTAATCTAAGGCTCCAGTCGGTTCATCGCAGAGTAAAATCTTTGGATTTTTCGCAACTGCCCGAGCAATAGCTACCCTTTGCTGTTCACCTCCAGACAATTGAGCAGGAAAATTGTTCATCCGATTACCTAAGCCAACTTCGATTAATACCTGTTCGGGATTGAGTGCATCCGCTACAATTTCAGAAGCCAATTCAACATTCTCTTTTGCCGTCAAGTTAGGCACTAGGTTATAGAATTGGAAAACAAAACCGACATCATCCCTTCGATAGTTGGTGCGCTGATGAGAATTGAATTGAGCAATGTCAATCCCATCAATAAAGACCTGGCCTTCATCATTGGTATCCATTCCACCTAAAATATTTAGGACCGTTGATTTCCCAGCTCCAGATGCACCAAGAATGATCACCAATTCTCCCTTTTCAATTTCAAAACTAACATCTTTGTTGGCAATGATTTCGGTATCACCTGTCTGATAGCGTTTAGAACTATTCTTCATTTCTATGTAGGCCATCTTTCTTACTCCTTCGCCTCCACTTTCTATTCCCATTATAGTCCTTTTTACAAAGAAGACCAAGCAAAACTCTACTTGCTTACACTTGAATCACAGACTAAATGAAGAATCATGTAAAAGGGGCCTCTGATTTATTTTTAAAAAACTCCTCTATTCTTATCTCTCCCTCAAACTCCTCATTTTTATCCCCTTACAAAAAAGAACGAATAAGAATTCGTCTCGCTTCAATTAGTTACTCTTTTACTGATACTTTTCTATGGATACCCATCTATGCTTCTTTGTTCGTTATTCATTTCCTATTGCCAACTCATTTCTTATGTCATGGGAAAATGGACTGTCTACTAATAAATCCGCATCGTTAAACAGTTTTTATAAAGCCTTATAGATACAGTGTTTTCTTAACTTGATCTCGTTTATATAAAATTCCCTTTTAGTTTTCTTATGGGAAAAATTTTTATAAAAAAACGAGAAAACGTTTGCAAAACTATCGATTTTAAGCGTTTTTTATTGTACAATTGTACTATAATTTTATTCCGTTGATGGATTTCATAATTTTCTGTATAATGTGATAGTCATAAAATTAAAACTATTTAAAAATCAAAGTATGAAGGAGGAAACATGACAAGAAGAAAAAGACAAACAAATTCAAAAAAATCAATTCGGTCCGCTCTTTCTCGTTTGCTTCTTAGTCAGTCATTTGATACCATTACCATTAGTCAATTAACCAAAGAAGCTGGGATCAACCGAGGAACTTTTTACCTCCACTACGTAGACAAGCAAGATATGTTCCGTCAAATGAAATCCGATTTGTTAAAAGAATTAGAAGGATTATTTGCGACGAGTCCCAGTGAAAAAGCAAACTTTCTCGCTTCTCTCCAATACATTCAAGATAATTACGATTTCATTTACGCTCTGATGCAGATGGACTACAATCAATTTCACCATTTAATGAAGAATTTTACCTTGCGTCTTCTTGATCAGACTCCGAATGCCCAAAAACATATTGTCCGTGACTTCCAGGTACCCTACAAGTATGCTATTGAAATATTTACTGCTACCATCGAAGCTGTCCTGACAAAATGGTTAGCCACTGGTGCAAAAGAAGATCCAATTGAAATCGCAACTGTTATTTTAAGTGTTTCTGATTTTACCAATTGGAACCAACCTTTGAATAAATAGTTTAAGGTAGATTTTTCCAACTAAAGGCCTTATTGGCTCATACTCCCTGAGGACCATGTCCTCTCTTTTTTTTTGGTCTAAGCAAACCAACCATCTGTTAGCCACTCTAAACCCGCTCCTTTACTAATTAAAACGAGACAGAGAACGTTACCAAAACGAACTTATTCGCATGATTTCTTGGAAATGATTCACATTTTAACTATTTTTAGCTATAATGATAGTATCAAGCAAATAAGAAACAGAGGATTATTTATGAAAAAGAAAAACCTTCTTTTGCCAATTTTGCTACTTGCTCCTGCTTTTTTAGCTTCTCAAGTGGCTGCTGATGAACTAGGTAGTGCACCAGAATCTAGTCTAGAAGTTGCTCCTGCTACTGCTCAAGGAGACGATGCCCCTGCTAGCTCTGCAACAGCTGACGCCCCTACCGAAGTAAGCGCTACGAGTCTTCAAGCTGATTTACCTGAAACTAATATTATCCATACCAACGATGTTCACGGTCGTATCGTTGAAGAAAAAGGGGTAATTGGGGACGCTAAATTGGCTGCCGTCATCGAAGAAGAACGAGCTAAAAATCCTGCTACCTTAGTAGTAGATGCGGGGGATGCCTTCCAGGGCTTACCTATTTCCAATAGTTCTAAGGGAGAGGAACGGGCCAAAATCTTAAATGAGATGGCATACGACGCCATGGCTGTCGGAAACCATGAGTTTGACTTTGGTCTAGATGAAGTGAAAAAATACAAAGAAATTTTGAAGTTCCCACTCCTCAGTTCCAATACCTATATAAATGGTGCTCGCTTATTTGAAGCTTCTACCATTGTCGATAAGGACAAAAATGTGGAAGGTGATGAATTTGTTGTCATTGGTGTTACCACTCCTGAAACAGCAACTAAAACTCATCCTAAAAATGTCCAAGGGGTAACCTTCACAGAACCAATTAAAGAAGTCACAAGTGTCATCGATGAAATCGAGGCACGGGCTGCGGCTGAAGGTAAGAACTACAAACATTATGTGGTCTTGGCACACTTAGGAGTCGACACAACCACTCCTGTAGAATGGCGTGGATCATCCCTTGCTGAAGCTCTGTCAAAAAATCCTAAACTAAAAGGAAAACGAGTTACAGTCATTGACGGTCACTCTCATACGGTTCAATCTACTACATATGGCGACAATGTAACTTATAACCAAACGGGTAGCTACTTGAACAATATTGGTAAGGTCACTTATAAGGCCAACCAATTGCTTGGAGACCCTCAACAAATCTCAGCAGCCAGTGTCAAAAATGTTGCACCAAATGCAAAAGTAGCAGCCATGGTCCAAAAAATCAAGGAAGCATACGAAGCTGAAAATGCTAAAGTAGTTCGCGAAAATAGCCCAGTAGAGTTAAACGGACAACGTGAAAATGTCCGTGTTCGCGAAACCAACCTTGGAAATGTTGTGGCCGATGCCCTCTATGAATACGGTCAAACTGGCTTTAGCCACAAGACAAACCTTGCTGTTACCAACGGTGGTGGTTTGCGTGAAACAATTGTTAAGGACAAACCAATCACAAAAGGAAATGTCATTGCCGTTCTTCCATTCGGTAATACGATTTCTCAAATCAAGGTAACTGGTCAAAACATTGCTGATATGTTTGCTAAGTCTCTAGGATCTATCTTGCAAGAAAAAGATGGCAAACCTGTTTTAGATGAAAATGGTCAACCACTCCTTGAACCAAGCGGTGGCTTCCTTCAAGTTTCTGGTGCTAAGGTGTATTACGATACCACCCTACCAACTGAAAAACGCATTCTCCATATCGAAATTAAGAATCCTGAAACAGGAAAATACGAAACACTCGACCTTGCGAAAGACTACTATTTGACAACAAACGACTTCTTAGCCGCTGGAGGAGATGGATATACCATGTTAGGTGGAGCTCGTGAAGAAGGACCTTCTATGGATGTAGCTTTTGCAGACTACCTAGCAAAAGCAGACTTAACCACTTATGCAGAGATTAACCCTAATTCTCGGACTATCTCAGTATCTGCTACAAAAGATTCTGACGGTGATGGCGTAACCGACATTGAGGAAATCAAGAAAGGGACTGACCCAGCCAATCCTAAATCATACCCTGGCAGCAATGACCAAGCAAGTAAGCCAGTCGATCAGACAACTGGTCAATGGGGACAAAGCTACATTCCTAGTCACTCAACTGGTCAGGGGGGACAAAGATATATTCCTAGTTACTCAAATAAGGAATCAACTGCTCCATCAACCGAAACAGAACCAAGCTCCAACAAGAGTGCTAAAGAAGTTGAAGTAGCAGTCACTACTTATCACTTGCCAGTGTCTGTTTCAAAAACATTTACACCATCACAAGCTAAATTGCCTGAAACAGGTGCAAAAAACTCACCAGCCTTCTTGATGATGGCCATCTTCACCGCCTTTCTAGGGTTCTTCGGCTTGAAGAAAAAAGAAGAAAACTAAGGTAAAGTCTTAAAGAACCATAAAAAAGCTTAGAATCAACGTTTTCCCAACGTGATTCTAAGCTTTTTTCTTGTAGTGACGATTTTCTATCCCTTTTCCTTATTTGATGAACCTTTCTTTAGCAAGTTTAAATCAGGTGATTTCTTGGTAAAGAGAAGAACTTCTACAAAGGTCCCAACTTGGACTGCAAAGAGGAGACCAACTAAAATGTTAATTCGATGATCTGTTTCATAGAATGGGGAGTTCCATAAGAAGTGATTCGCCACCGTGGAAACCACACACCAGAGGCCAAAGAGCTTTTCTTTTTGCTTGGTGCACTGAGATAAAAGAAGAAAGGCTCCAACAGATACAACGGCTGTATAAACTGCATGAGAAGCTAAACCACCAGAAATACGATTAATGGCTTCCGTAACAGCCGAAAGGTCGCTAGATCGTGTTTGGCGAGCAACATAGCCGAGATCCTCAATCATTTGGAAACCAAGACCTGATCCAAAGCCTGCAATTAAAATAGATTTCAAATCTTTCCGCCCCAGAATGATGAGGAGCCAAAATGCCACCAAGGCCTTAAAAAATTCTTCTGCAAAAGGGGCTGTTAAAGCATCCGTCCAGTTATTAAAGGTACTTACATCCTTAATCAAATGACTATTTAAATGATCGATTAGGCTATTCCCTGAAAAACTTAACCAACCAGCTATAAAAGCACCCCCAAACATGGTAGCCCACAAGACAAGGAGCGGAACATCCAGTCTTTTTGAAAGACGTTTGATAAAGAGATAGAGAGGAATGACAATAACTGCTAAAACAGCAACATTTAAAACAAGGTCTCTTCCATTTGCTTGGCTAAACTCTTGTTGGGAGAGAAAGCCCAATTCAAACTCCATACCAATCCCCGCTAAAAGCAAAAATAGGTACAACAATATCCGTTGAAACTTATTCATCCTTCTTTCCTCCCTTTGCTTGTTTTGATTGAACTAGGAAGACCCCAATTCCCACGACGGTCACTAGAACTAACCCAATCACGAAAAGATAATCGTAGTCAAACGGAACTAAATTCATTTTTTCTTCATAGGTTGCATCTTCTGCATCATTTAAATCCTGAAGTTCCCCTTTTCCATATTCATTGACTACCTTCTCTTCTGCCTCTTTTCGAATTTCTTGTAGGCGTTCGAAAGTCTGCTCAGCCCGTTTCATGCTCTCTTCCGTAGCTTTTAGACTAGCTTCAGCCGGTTGAGATGCGAGGGCAATCTGTTCTTGATCACTGATTTCTTGCTCAGCCATCCATTGAGATTCTAAGCGTTCCATTTCGGTACGGATGGCTCCATCTCCAAACAAATCAGGATATTTGGCAACTAAATCATTAATTCTAGACATGGTCCAATACCAAGACTGGGGATTATATGCTGTCCCTAATTCTTGATAGGCTTGGTAGGTATTGGTGATATTTCCATAGTATGGAAGATAAGGAGCATTTCGTGGACTTCCCATCGCTAACCACATAGTTCCCCCACCAGCACTATCAGGAACATTGTCCTTTAATTGGAAAATATGGGCTTCCATAACATTGGGATTCGAAATTGGGTATTTATAGACTTCATCAAACTTCCCTTTTTCTGGGATCCCTTTTCCATCTAATTCCATTTGATCTTGTGGTTTGAAGTCTGTTCCTTCCAACCGATTGCGTTGGAGATTCATCGCATCTCGTAGTGTCAATTTCCGATCCGTTGTATGCATCAAGTCAAAATAGTCGTCATCATACTGAACATCCGCACTAGGATCTAAAGACTTAATCCCTGACCAAACCCGAGAACGGTCTGCCTCATGCAAAGGGGGATTGTAGGATTGAGATACATGAAATTGGCCATCGATTTCTTTATAGGATCCTGCATCACGGGCAACTTTTTCAACATCCTTGGATGCAATCGTCCGTTCTTTATTTGTAAAATCTACATGTCCTAAGAAGAAGGTATTTGGAAAGACAGCATAGCGATCTTCTGGGAAGAGAATCGCTACATATTGGTGACCAGAAAGGATTTCCATGTACCAGATGCCTTCCTTGTCTGCAATCGTTACAATATTACCTTCTGCAGCGCCTTTTTCTTCCACAATTTTTGCAATTAGTTCGACTCCTTCACGAGCCGTTTTGACACTCGGAAGAACAACACTAGTGAGAGCAGACTCGGCCAAGCCGTCTTCTACATAAGGATCGACTTTTTGAATCTTATCATTCGCAGAAGCAGAAACGGTTGCAGAGATGGATACCCCATGTTCATTAAATCCAGCTTCATCAAATACACCCTGTTCAGGTGTGACATCAGGTACTGCTGTGTATTTATAACTCACTTCTGGTAGGCTGTAAGTAAAGCCATTGGTGGCATCTTTAAAGACCGAACCTTGCTTATTGTAGGTTCGTTCTCTAACCACAAAGTTCTTATTGTGGTTCGGTTCTAAGTCCTCCGTACGTCCGTACAAAGCATTCCCATCTGCTGTTAATTTTTTTCCGATGATAAAACCTGTACAGGCCTCTACCGGTTGGGCAAAGAGGAAGAGAGCAGTGATCAAGCCCAAGGCTGATCGAGCATAACGTTTCTTCATATTGAACTCCTTTAACTAAATGTAAACCGTATAACCTATCTTAGTATACCCTTTTAGACCAGATTTTGGCAAGCGCTTTCACTAGTTGTAATCAATTAGTAATCTATCTGATAATTATTTGACTTTCAAATTATTATCCAACCTTCTCTATCTAATTGCACAATAAAAAAGCTTAGAAATTCTTCCAAACTTTTTCCCTAACGCCGCTTTTCTTTTAAGAAAGAATCAAACTCGCCACAAGGGGACTAACAAAGACATACATGACTCCAGTAATCCCGATTGCTAAACCACCCATTGCGCCTGCGACTTGTCCATAATTGAAAGCTGTCCCCGTTCCAACAGCATGTCCAGTCCCCCCAAGGGCCAAACCAATGGCAACAGGATCTTCTACTTTTAGGAATTTAAGAATGGTTGGCCCTAGGACACTTGTCAGGATACCTGTCGCTACAACGACAACCAGGGTAATGGTAGTCATTCCCTGCATTTTTTCAGCAATCCCCACTGCCATGGCCGTTGTAACAGACTTAGGAAATAGGGAAATAGCTAGAAAGTACTTCATCCCAAAAAGTTTAGCCAAGACAGCTGTGAAAACTGTATTGACCACTACTGCTAGAAAACTACTTAAAAGAATACTCTTGGCATGGTGCTTCATCAAATGGAAACTCTTGTACAAGGGGATTCCCAGGACGACCGTTGAGGGCACAATCAAATTACTGAGGTAGGTCCCACCAATATTGTATGCTTTATAGGATATCCCTGTCACCTTCAAGAAGGTAATGACTAAGACTGTCGCAACTAAGAGGGGTGTCGTGATCGGATGGGGAAAACGACGAAAAATCATCATCCCAATCAGATAGGCAAAGACCGATAGAGAAATCCCAAAGAGAGGATTAGACCACAAACTTTCCATCATTTTTTTCCTCCTTTATAATCCCCCTCATACCGAGTCTTGATAAAACCGACGACTAAAGCAATGAGGGTTACATTGATGATGATAGCCCCTAAAATAATCAACACGATGGGCAATAAATGAGGCTGGATGACATCAAACTTATCCATAATCCCAACCGCTGGAGGTAAAAATAAAATCGTCATATTGGCTAAGAGAAAAGATCCGACCAGATTCACATGGCGGATACGAAGCCATTTCAACTGCAAGCACAGAAATAAAATCAGTAGACCAATAATACTACCTGGAATTGGCAAATGAAAGAGGGTCGATATCCCTTCCCCAATCAAAGAGATGGTAAAGATAATCATCAGTTGAACATAGAGTTTCACGCGCTTCTCCTCAAAATTCTTGAAAGATACACTAACAGTCTACTCCTTTTCTGTAAAAAATCAAGTATTTACAGAAGGTTTTCAGACATAAAAAAACAAGGACGACTGTAAGGGTCTCCTTGTCTAGAGAGCTATTTATTTTTTCTTTGCTAACATGGTCGCAAAGCGTAAGGCAATCCGATTGCCATGTTCATCACGTCGGTGCAGATGACCTGGATTCTCATTGTATTTAATGAGTTCCCAATCCTTGTAATAGTCAGCTAGCTCGCCTTCCTTAAATGTAAAGGAGAAAGGAACCTGACAAGGATAGTCCTCTGTATCCATGGCACAAACGATTAAGTTATAGCCACCTGGATTGGTCTGGTCTTGCATATTTCGAATAATCGCTGGAATGCGGTCCGCTTGCAAGAACATGAGGACAACTGTTGAGACAATCAAGTCATAGGTTTGCGTTAGGGCTGCCGAGTTAATATCATAGAGCCCCACAGTCATTTCCAAATCTTCTTGTTCTACAATACTTTGTAGAATCTCTAGTGCTAATTCATTTTGATCGACTGCTGTCACTTCAAAGCCATGCTGGGCCAAAAAGAGAGCATTTCGTCCTTGTCCACACCCTAAATCCAAGGCTTTCCCTGGAGAAAGGGACTCCATGGCTTCTAGCACTTCCGAATGGACGGGGTTACAATTATATTTTTTGAGGAAGTAATCTTTGGGCTCACAGTAGAATTCCAAGAACCATTCCACATCATCTGTAAGGGCCTCTACACGGTGCCAAGCTTGAGGTTGTGCCATAGGATTATCCGCACCTGCTTCAAAAACATGGCTGGCTACTTCTTCCCCATCTTCTGTCAGCTCGATAAACTTAAGTTTTCCTTTAAGGACAGTAATCTTTCCCCAAGTTCCTATCTTGGTATTGTGCTTTCTTTGGACTGCTTCAGGCATGGTATCCTTGGTCCACAAAGGCATCCGCTTATAGGCAATCAATTTTTCAGGCATCCATCTATTCTCCTTCTTTCTATTTATCTTTATCATACAAAAATTATATGCAAATAACAATAAAAAGAGTGGAATTGCAAGCTTCTTTTGCGAAGACTTCTATTCCACTCTTTTAGAATCTATTTGAGACAGGAAACTGATCTAACAGTCTCTGTCTACTTATTCTTCATTTTCATTCTTTTTTGATTTTTTAAAGTAGAAACCTGCCAAGCCAAATCCTGCAAGAGCTAAAACTCCTAAGACGGCAGATAAACTGCTACTTGAATCACTTGCCTTGCTAGATGATTGACTAGAAGCTGTTTCTTCCTTCTTATCTGTTTCTTTCGATGCATCTTTTTCAGCTTGGGCTGCTGCTACCAGATTGGCCTTGTTGTAGCCGTCATAAACAAAGTCTGCTTCCAAACCTTTTTCTGTACGAATCTTATCTTCCATCTCACTTTCAACTTGTTTGATTTGTTTGAAGATAGTTTCCGCACGTTTAAGAGAGTCACTTGTTACTTCGTCCGCAGTAGCTTTTGCTTGGTCATCAGTGAGTCCACTATATTTTTGATCCAAAGCCGCTTGTTCCTTGATCCAGCCTTCTTCCATTTCTTTCCACTTCTCTTGGATGCTGTTGCCAAAGAGGTCTGGGTATTTCATGACCATTTGGTCAATATGCCAAACAGCCCAATACCAAGAAGTTGGATCGTATTTGGCAGAGCGAACTTTGAATGGTCCATAGGTATCATTGACAATACCATAGAATGGCACATAAGGCGTGTTCCGGCTTTGAGCGAGTCCCAACCAAACGACACCACCAAATGGAGTTGGCAAGTCCTTCTTAATTTGGTATACGTGGGCGTTAATGACGTTTTCATTTCCCAAAGCATATTTGTATTTATTGGTATCGACTTCTTTACCTGGTTCCACCAAGTCATCTGGTGTGTATTGTTTGAGGTGTTCGAACCGGTTCCGTTGTTCAGCGAAAACATCTTCTAGGCTATATTTCTTAGAAGGATCTGTTGGTTTGCGTAAGAGGTCAAAGTGTTTGTCATCATATTTGACGTCTGCTTTAGGATCCATCAAGGTAATTCCTGCATAGGTCCGTGAACGGTTGCGTTCTGTGTATTCATCTGGACCATAAGAATCTGCAATATGGAATTTTCCATCCTTATCTGTCTTATAATGGTCTGCCTTCTTGGCAATCTTTTCAACATCTTTAGAAGCGATAACATTTTCTTTGTCTGTTAAATCAACATGACCAAGATAATAGGTATTAGCGAAAATGGCATAACGATCTTGAGGGAATTTAATAGCTACATATTGATGCCCAGATAAGATTTCCATGTACCATAATTCATTCTTATCAGCTACAACAATAATATTCCCTTCAGCAGAACCTTTTTCATCGAGAACCTTGGCAACCAACTCAATTCCTTCGCGAGCTGTTTTCACACGTGGGAGAACCAAGTCTACCATAGCAGCTTCAGCCAAGCCATTTTTCACTAGCGGATCTGCTTCTAAAATCTTATCATGAGGAGTTGCAGATACTGTTGAGGTCATGGAAACACCAGCTTCGTTAAATCCGTGTGCCCCAAAGTTCCCGTTAGAACCATCTCCATGCGCCGCATCATAAGTTGCTGTATATTTCATTTCATGACTCAAGTGCGGATAAGCAAAACCGTTAGATTCATCCTCTAACATGTCCCCGTCTTTATAATCTTTGGCAGGCACTACTTCATAGGTTTTGTTGTGGCGTCCGCCATCAGGGGCATAAGGATAGTCTTCTGTCCGACCAAAGAGCATAGATCCATCGGTCGTTAGATCTTTCCCTACGATAAAAGCTGAACAAGCCTGAGCTACTTGAACAGGAAGCAAGGCAACTACCATCAGTGCAAACATTAGTTTGACCAGAAATTTTCTCATAGTCGATCTCCTTTTTGACTACAAAAGAGGCTAGAAAATGATATTCAAGCCGACGAAAAACAACTATACCAACGCTACCTATAGTATACTCTTAACCTTATAAAAATGCAAGCGGTTTCAAAAAAAGAAAAAGAAAAGTAGGAACCGGTAAAACACTTTTGTTCTAGATGTCCCTACTTGTTCTTTAACGCGTATTATACTGTTTCATCACACGAGCAATATCACGATTTTGCTCTCGACGTTTAATGGATTCACGTTTATCATAATCATGTTTCCCTTTGGCTAACCCAAGCAAGAGTTTAGCATAGCCATCTTTAAGGTAAACCTTGAGGGGAACTAAGGTCATCCCTGTTCCCTTTGTCTCTTGCTCCAATTTTTGAATCTGCTTCTTATGGAGCAAGAGTTTGCGACGACGTTCCGGATCCTGGTTCCAAATATTGCCTTCCTCATAGGGAGCAATATGGACATTGCTGAGCCAGACTTCACCATTCTTGACTTGGGCAAATCCATCCTTGAGGTTAATGCGAGCTGCGCGAACACTCTTGATTTCCGTCCCCGTTAGGACCATGCCAGCTTCAATGGTGTCAACAATCGTATAATCGTGTCTTGCTTTCTTATTTTGTGCGACGACCTTTCCCTCGCCCTTTGCCATGCTTAGCTCCTTTCTTAGCAACTTCTTTGTAAAATGGTTTCTTATTCTTTTTCTTCTTGTCTTTTGGAGAATGCTTACGCTTGGTATCTCTAAAGCCTCCTTGCTTTCGCTCTTCTTTCTTGGAAGGAGGGCGCTTAGAGGTCCCATTCCGATCTTTACGTCTCGATGCTTTATTGCCTTTTTCAATCAGATCCAGCTCACTAGGGATATAAGAGAAATCAATCTCGCCAGTCATCTTATCCGCTCTTTCAACCCTGATTCGGATCTCTTGACCGACACGGAAAGTGACACCTGATTTTTCCCCTCGCAAGGTCAAATCACGCTCATTAAAATGATAAAAACCCGGTAAGGTGGTGATGTGGATCAAACCTTCTACGGTATTTGGCAATTCAACAAAGAGACCAAACTTGACGACACTGGACACCAGAGCATCGTACTCTTCGCCAACATACTCTTCCATATACTCTGCCTTCTTCATGGCTTCTACTTCTCGCTCCGCATCAATAGCGCGGCGTTCCCGACTAGAGGATTGGCTAGCAATATCTGGAATGACCTGTTCAAAATGACTAGCTACTTCAGAATCCTTCCCATACTCTCGCACCATGCGGTGGACTAATAAGTCTGGATACCGGCGAATCGGACTGGTAAAGTGAGTATAGAACTCAGCTGCTAACCCATAGTGCCCATGGTTGTGCTCAGAATAACGCGCTTGCTGCATGGAACGAAGCAACATCATGGACAAGACATCAGCATAAGGTTCCCCTTCTACTCTCTTCATAATGTCCTGCAAGGTTTCCTGACTCATGGAACTAGCTGTCCCATAAATAGGAAGGCCAAAGCTAGCGGCATAATCGATAAACTTTTGCACCTTCTCTGCTTTGGGTTCTTCGTGAATCCGGTAAATAAAGGGAAGTTTTCGTTTGGCAAAGTGCTCAGCCACTGTCTCATTGGCAATCAGCATGAAAGATTCAATCATCCGTTCTGCAATTCCCCGTTGACGCAAGACGATGTCGACTGGTTTTCCTTGAGGATTGACTAGGATTTTAGCTTCACTGGTATCAAAGTTAAGAGCCCCTCGTTTTTCCCGCATTCCTTCTAAGATCTGATGAAGACCAACCATGGCTTCGATACTTGGAACAATAGCTTGATATTCCTCACGCTTCTCTTGGTCTCCCGCAATGATCTCATTGACATCACTATAGGTCATACGGAAAGTCGTTTTAATGACCGTTTGGGTAATCTGATAACGAAGGACCCGACCACGCTCGTCAATCTCCATAATGGCTGATTGAGTTAAGCGATCCACTTGAGGGTTTAGGGAACAAATCCCATTGGATAACCGCTCTGGTAACATGGGAACAACTCGATCGGTTACATAGACAGAAGTCGCACGGTTGAGAGCTTCCTTGTCCAAGGCAGAACCTTCGGTTACATAATAAGAGACATCGGCTATGTGAACTCCTAGTTCGAAATTCCCACCTTCCAAGCGCTTAATATGAACCGCATCATCCAAGTCCTTGGCATCGGCACCATCAATCGTAAAGATGATTTCATCTCGAAGGTCCAAACGTCCTTCAAAATCCTTCTCAGATGGCTGATCTGGAATGTTCTCTGCTTCTTTGAGGACTGCTTCTGGAAATTCTGAGACAATATCCATAGACTCTAAGACTTCCAATACATCGATTCCAGGGTCTGTTACATGTCCAACCACATCTTGTACAGAGGCCACAAAGTAATTGTGCTTCCGACTCGGATACTGATCAATAGCAACCTTGAGAACTTCTGTCCCCTCCAATTGCAGGGCTGGCTTTTTCACATAAATGCGTTGGCTAATCTTTTGATTCTTTGAAACGATGTAGCCAGCATACTTGGGCTTTTCTTCATCCAGAACGATTTGACCAACGACCGTTTGGAGACTATGCTCCAAGACATCAATGATTTTTCCCTCTGCCGCAGTTCCCTTTTGACGATCCGCTACCTTGGTGATGACAACCTCAACTGTATCCCCATCAATGGCATGGTTGATATCATTTCGTCCGATAAAGAGGTCCTCTTCTTCTCCTTCGAGACTAACAAAACCGAAGCCACTTTTATGGGCATGAAAAATGCCTTTCACAGTAATGGTCCCTTTTGGTTTCGCATCAAGGAGACATAAAAAGCCATTTTCTTCAAAGGTCAAATGACGACGTCGCTCCATCAGCGAAATGGTCTTAATCAGTTCACGAAAACCTTTGGCGTCTGTAGTCCCAATGGCTTGGGCCAACTGGTCAACTTGAGCTTTCCCCTCCTGTTTTAAATAATCAATAATTCTACTTTTCATATTTTGTGCTGGATAGCCAGCCTCCTTTATTTTCTTTCTTTTAGAGGGATTTCTTTGTAAGTTACAATCACCCTATCACACAACTCATAGATGAAAAAATAGGCAAAGACAATGTCTAAGCCTATCTTATTTACTGGATAATACCATTAAAATCATCGCAATGAGTAACCAAAGGAAAATCATAACCCCTGTCATTCGTTGCATGACCGCTTCGAATCCACGAGCTTTTGAACGTTCGAACAAATCATTTGAACTAGCATCAAATACGTTGCTTGATTGATTTTTAGTTGGTTGCATAAAGATAGCGATAATAATTAATACAGATAGTACCAATAAAATAGTAATCAACGGTTTAGTCATAATTAAAAAACTCCTTAAAATCTTATCTATTTTATCATAAAAATCATTTTGTTTCAAGATGTAATGTCACTTTTCTTTCTTTAGGACAATACTTCAGAACTTCAATTTTTTCAGGGTGGGTCTTCATATTTTTACTTGTCAAATAATTCTGACTGCCACAACTCGTGCAAGTTAGTTGTACTTTAATGCGCACTGATTTCTCTCACTTTCAAATACTTTCTAAAGATGAATAAAAGGAAGGCCAAATCTATAAAGGCTAGGATAGCAGTCCCATAGAATACCCAATGGTAATTGACATGCATGGCAATACTAGAGCCCATCATGGGACCAAGAACTCCCCCAACATAAAAGAAGAGTTGGTTGTAACTAAAAATCCGAGAAATTCCTTCCTTGGGAGTCATGCGGTTTAAGAGAGCCGTCACTCCAGGCATTAAGGCTCCTGTCCCAATTCCAAATAGGAAACGAAGAAGGCCTAATTGAAAAGGGGTCTGAGCAAGGGCACAGAAGATATAGAGGATCCCACTATAGAGAAGGGCTAAAAGTAAGAGGCGATGGTTGCCAATTTTATCTCCGAGCTTTCCCATCCATCCCGATGTCAGGATACTGGAAATCCCCATAGCTGATACAATCAAGCCAGAGACAAAAATAATATTGTCACTCTGACCAAGCTCCCGTACATAAAGTGGAAGAATGGGAGAAATAGATTGGCCTATCATCTGGATGGTCATACTGGTCAAAAAAAGACCCAGTAAAATGTCCTTATGCTGGATAGAAGCCAGTAAATCCCAGCTTGAAAGATGCTCCTCCTTCGATATTTGTTGGTAGTCTTCCTCAATGCCCCACCAAGTCAAGACAGAGACGAGAAAGAGGAAAAAACCAACGAGGAGAAAGACGTTCCGCATGCCAAATTGCTCCGCAATCAATCCACCCAATAAAGGCCCCATTAAGGTACCGGCAACGGTTCCGGTCGACAAGGTTCCCAGAGCATATCCAGATTGATTCTTTGGCACCTGACTGGCAATGAGAGCCGTACTGTTAGGAACAAAGCCCGAAAAGACACCATTTAATAAGCGTAGGAGCAACAACCAAAAGACGGAAGGGACAAAAGCAATTCCTCCCATGGTCATGGTCATGGCAATCGAGGCTCTCAACATCATAGGTTTCCGACCATAACGGTCCGCCAAACTCCCCCAGATTGGGGCCATTAGAGCGGAAGTCAAAGAGGAGGAGGCGACTGCAATCCCAGCATAAAAAGGAACAGCTGGACCTTTTACCCCCAACTCCTCCACAAATAGAGCCATAAAAGGGACTACCAACGAGAGACTGGCACCTACGAAAAAACAGCCAATCCAGGCAATAAAAAGATTTTTACGCCAATTGATTTCCAGTGAAATAGGATCATCTTCTTTCTATTTGTTCTAAAGCTCGATCAATTTGCTGATAGAGACGATCACGCTTGCTATTGTTATCGATCACGAGATTGACAAAAGCTTTTTTCTCATCTAGAGGCATCTGGGCTACCAAACGATCCCGCGCCTGTACCTCCGTTAGAGCATTTCTTTCCATTAGACGTTGCAACTGGGTATCTTCCGTCACATAGACCAGCCAAACTTGGTCAAACCAATCCAGATATCCCTGCTCGATTAACAAGGGGATATCCATGAAAAAGAGGTCTTCTGTTTTAGCTAAGCGATCCCGTTCTCGCGCCAGAGCTTTGCGAATCATTTCGCCTTGTACTTGGTTGGACCAGGCAATCTCTTTCTGGCTTGAAAAGATGCGTTGAGCCAGAGCAGGACGATTCAAGTCTCCAGTATCTAGGAGGATGTCCCTTCCAAAATGCTCTACTAAAGCTCGATAGAGTTCTCCACCTGGTGCCTGCAAGTCATGGACCACTCGATCAGCATCAATGACAGGATAACCTTTTTCTTTCAAATAGGAGGTGACAGTGGACTTTCCTGAAGCAATCCCTCCTGTTAATCCAATGATTCTTGCCATCTAGTTCTCCTTTTGACAGTGCGGGCAAAAATGGGTTCCGCGTCCTCCCAGCTGGATTTTCTCAATCGGTGTCCCGCAGCGCAAACAAGGCTGACCTGTCTTTCCATAGACTTGGTGTTGATCTTGCATGGTGCCATCCTCTCCAAAAGCATTGCTGTAAGAGCGAATAGTGGAGCCACCTTTTTCGACAGCCTGAGCTAATACAGCGATTGTTTCCTTTCGGATAGCTTTGGCTTCTCTAGCAGTCAAGCTTTGACTCAAACGATCTGGATGAACCTTGGCTCGATAGAGGACCTCATCTACATAGATATTTCCCAGACCTGCCACCAATTTTTGGTCCAAAAGAGCTGATTTAATGGGTTTCTTTGATTTACTAAGAGCTGTTTGGAAGGCTGGCCCTTTAAAATCCGCTTCTGTCGGCTCTGGACCAATTTTTTTCGCCAAAAAATAGCTGTCTACAAGCTCAGGTACTAAGACTTCCATGGTTCCAAACTTGCGGACATCTTCATAGACAAGGGTGCTGCCATCAGTAAAATAAAAGAAGACATGGGCGTGCTTGCGAAAAGGGACTTCGTCTGGATAAAAGAAATACTTGCCTTCCATACGTAAATGCGAGATCAAAACCAAATCCGTCAAATAAAACAAGAGGTATTTCCCGCGGCGCCCCATGGCCCGAATTTCTTGACCTGGGAGATCTTGACGAAAAGCATCCAGATCCGTCTGAATCATCTTGGGATACTTTACTTCAACTGATTGGATGGTCTTCCCAAGAATTAATTTCTCAAGCCCACGTCTTACGGTTTCAACTTCTGGTAATTCAGGCATAGAACTCCTTTCAAAAACAAGAAGCAGGCTTCTGCCCACCTCTTCTTAGTATTCTTTTTCGTTATAACCGAAATCGGCAAGGTCCAATTTCTTATCTCGCCAATTTTTCTTGACCTTGACCCAGGTTTCTAGGAAGACCTTGTCCCCTAGCATCAGCTCGATATCCTTACGCGCAAGGGTTCCAATCTTCTTGAGCATGGCGCCACCTTTTCCGATGATGATCCCTTTTTGGCTATCGCGTTCCACCATGATGGTCGCACGGATATGAACCTTATCTGTTTCTTCATCCCGCTTCATAGAATCCACCACTACGGCAACAGAGTGGGGAATTTCTTCACGCGTCAAGTGCAAGACCTTTTCACGGATCATTTCAGAGACCAAGAAACGCTCTGGATGGTCAGTAATCTGATCAGCAGGGAAATATTGGAAACCTTCTTCCAAGTTTTCGCTCAAAATATCAATCAAACGCGAAACATTGTTTCCTTGAAGGGCTGAAATCGGCACAATTTCCTTGAAGTCCATCTGACTACGGAAATCATCGATTTGCGCCAAAAGTTGGTCTGGATGGACCTTGTCGATCTTATTAACCACAAGGATGACGGGCACCTTGGCTGCCTTGAGGCGTTCGATGATCATATCATCACCCTTGCCCCGTGGTTCATCTGCTGGTACCATAAAGAGAACCGTATCGACTTCTCGAAGGGTACTATAGGCCGACTCTACCATGAAGTCACCAAGAGCTGTCTTGGGTTTGTGAATCCCTGGGGTATCGATAAAGACAATCTGTTCCTTATCGGTCGTGTAGATTCCCATAATCTTGTTGCGCGTTGTCTGCGCCTTGTCACTCATGATGGCAATCTTTTGCCCCATGACATGATTTAAAAATGTTGACTTCCCAACATTGGGACGTCCTAAAATGGCTACAAAGCCTGATTTAAATGTCATAATATCCTTTCATGAGGGAACCACTCCCTCTTATCCAAATACCAAGGCCCACAATTTGGGCACAAAAATGATCAATCCTGTCACCAAAGCAAAGCCGGAAATAACGAGAACCGCTCCCGCCGCCATATCCTTGGCGTTTTTGGCTAGCATGGAGAAGTGGTAATCACTCGCCAAATCCACTACATTTTCAAGAGCAGAATTCATGATTTCAAAGGCAATGACCAAAGAAACACTTAAGAGTAGAAAGAGCCACTCTGTGACTGAAATGCCAAAAAGGAAGCCTGCAACAATCGCTAAGATAGCTGAAAGTGCATGCTTACGCATATTTCGTTCTTCTTTAAAGGCTGTGAAAATCCCTGTTAAAGCAAATTCAAGACTGGCAATCAGTTCTCGATTTTTCCATTTTCGTTTATTGTCTTGTGAGTCCATAGGCCGTCAAAATCTCTTCCTGTAAGCCAAACATTTCCTTCTCTTCTTCCGGACTATAGTGATCATAACCGTTGATATGAAGGAAGCCATGTACTGCTAAAAAGCCCATCTCGCGCTCAAAGCTATGACCATACTCTGCCGCTTGCTCACGTGCCTTGTCTACAGAAATAAAGAGCTCTCCAATATAGGTATCAAACTCTGCCATCATTTCTGCCAATTCTGGATGGTCTTCTAAATCTTCTTCCGAAAAAGCAATGTCCATCTCTGGTTTGTATTCCAGACTGATCACATCCGTTGGGCGATCCGTATCCCGGTATTCCAAGTTCAATTCATGGCTGCGTTCGTTGGTTACAAAGGTCACTGCCATTTCCTTGTCCTCTTTGCCTAATCTTTTTGCGGCAAATTCTAAAATTTCCTGGGTTTGTTTGATCATTTCTTCAGAGACTTGACCGGTCTCATCAACCATTTCAATATACATTTTGGATCACCTCACTATCATTTCAATTATAGCATAAAAATAGCGTATATACTAGAATACACGCTACTTTTACTATTTGAAGAATGCCCTTTTATTCAACCGTCTGTTGGATGGCTTGCATCTGGGCATAGATACCACCATGGGCTATCAAGTCTGCATGTTGGCCCCGTTCGACAATGCGTCCTTCTGATAGAACCAAGATCTGATCCGCATCTTGAATGGTCGATAAGCGGTGGGCAATGATAAAGGTAGTCCGGCCTTTCTGTAGGACTGCCATAGCTTTCTGAATAATCTCCTCTGTTTCCGTATCAATGTGGGAGGTCGCTTCGTCCAGAATCAGAATTTTTGGATTCATATAGAGGGTCCGAGCAAAGGAAATCAGTTGACGCTCTCCACTTGAAAAGGCCGATCCTTTTTCAACTACTGGATGGTCAATTCCCTTTTCTAATCTCTGAATCATAGGCAGGGCACCGACTTGTTTTAGAGCATCCAAGACGCGATCACGGTCGATATCTGTTTGACTCATGGCCACATTGCTAGCAATGGTCCCTGAGAACAGATAAGGATCCTGTAAGACAATTCCCATGTGGGACCGAAGACTCTCTCTAGAGAAATGGCGAATGTTCTGGCCGTCGATCCGAATTTCTCCCTCCTGCGGATCATAGAAACGATAAAGCAAGTTCATAATAGAGGATTTACCCGAACCGGTATGGCCAACCAAGGCAAGGGTTTGACCCGGATGAGCTTGGATGGAAATGTCCTTAAGAACTGGCTTGCCTTCTTCATAGGCAAAAGTGACATGATCAAACTCCACAGCTGCCCGGTCTATTTTGATCTCTTCTGTTGCATCTGCCTCTACCTTTTCGTCTAGGAAAGTCAAGACCCGCTCCCCTGTTTCCAGAGAGCGTCGGATATCCGGAAGACGGCGAATCAAATTGGCCATAAGATCAAAGAGCTGAATAACATAATTGAGATTGATAAACAAGAAACCAGCAGTCATCCCCAAATCCCCACCAAGGTAGGATAGGCCTGCAATAGTTAATATTCCTGCAATGACGATGTATTTCAAGAATTCTGTCAGGCTCCAAGAAGCAATGGAGTCTGCTAAAACTAGACGATCATTGGCCACGGTCATCTTCTCTGTCGTTTGGTCAAACTCATCAATCACGCGCTCTTCTTGTCCGTAGAGTTGGATCATACTAGCCCCATGAAGCAGTTCATTAACCTGGGTATTGATCTCACTTCTGGAGTCAAAAAAGTCTTTCATAGGCTTGTCTGTCATATGCTTATACAAGGACTGAATCCCGTAAAAAATAGGAAAAATCAAGCATAAGAGGAGACCCATCATAGGATTAATAGTAAAGATAACCCCCATGATAAAGAAGAAACGCATCAAATGAATCACCAAATACATACAGGAATTATAAAATTGGGTCCGTAAGGTCTCTGTATCATTAACAATGCGGGTTGCAATTTTCCCTGCTGGCTTATCATCAAAGTAGGAAATTGGTAGTTGTTGCATCACGAGGAAGGCTTGGTCTCGTAGCTGCGCAGTTACCTTATTGCCTCCATGAATCAAAACCCGATTGCCTATATAACTGATGATCTGCCCCACTGCCAAAACAATCAGATAGAGGACCCCCATAGGATAGAGTGCTCCCAACTCTCCTCCCTGACTCAAAGCTGTCAAGGGACCATCAATCATCTTTTGCAGAATAAACGGAGATAGATCTGACAAAATCGTTGCCAGCAAAAGACAGATGAAACCAAGCCCAAAAATACCAGGAAAAAGTGATAGTTTTTGTAATAGTCTTTTTAAAATACCCATCTTATTCTCCTTCATGTCTTTGTTGCCGTTGGTATTGTTCATAATACCAACCTTCTTGAGCCAGTAAATCACTAGCTGTTCCTTCTTCCACAATTCGTCCTTGATCTAAAACAAGGATCCAATCTGCCTGATGGACAGCTGATAGTCGGTGAGAGACAATCAAGGTTGTCTTTCCTTGTCGCTCTTGTTGAATAGTTTCAATAATGGCCTGTTCCGTCTTAGCATCTACTGCGGATAACGAATCATCCAAGAGGAGCAACTGGGCATCACGTAAAAAGGCACGTGCCAGAGAAATTCGCTGCTTCTGGCCTCCCGATACGGATACTCCCTTTTCTCCAATCAGAGTATCCAGACCATCCGACATCCGGTCCAAATCATCTGCGAAAGCAGCCTGAGCGATAGCATCCATGATTTCCTCTTGACGAGCCCCCTTCTTACCAAGGGAAATATTTTCTAGAATAGACTTCGAGAATAGGATGTGTTCCTGAGAGACGTAACCAATTTTTTCCTCAATGGAACGTCTCACATAGCGTGCAACGGGCTGCCCATTGATGGTAAACATTCCTTGGCCAAGTGGGTATTGCCGTAAGAATTGGCGGACCAAGCTCGTCTTTCCGGCTCCTGTCCGACCCACAATCCCGATGGTTTGCCCTTTGTTAAACTGCAAAGAAATCTGTGAAAGACTCTCCTTCTCCGCCATAGGATAGGTAAAAGAATAGTTGTCAAAAGCTACTTCATCAAGTTCCTCTAGCCATTCTTCACCATCTGTTTCCAAGTCATCATCCTCTTCGATTAGTTCTGACAATTTTTTGTGGGAGGTCTTGGCTGTTTGATAGACAAGGATAAAATCTGCTAACATCCACATCGGCTCAATCAAGGCTACTAGATACAATTCTAGACCTAGCAGTTGACCCAAGCTAATCTGTCCAGTTTTCAAGAAGTGGCCCCCACAGACCAAAAGAAGGACAGTAGAAACCCCAATAAAGAAAAGGGCAAAGGGACCAAAGGCATTTTGAATAGAGGCGATTTTATCCCCCGTCTTGGCCAAACTTTCTGTTCGCTCTTGAAATTGTCGCACCTGACGCTCCTTACGACTATAGGCCCGCATAACCCGAATCCCTTCGATGGATTCTAGGACCTCATCATTCAAGTGGGCCACCGCATCACGGTTTTCATCCACATAGATTTCTTCTTTTTTCCCTAGGAGATAGGTTGATAAAACCAAAAAACTCATAGGAATAAAGGAAATTAAACTCAACTGCCAGGAGATCAAGAACATGGCTGGAATGATAAAGAGGAACAATCCTCCCCCATAAAGAACAATGAGCATCCCATAGCCGACCATCCCCATCATCCCGTCTACATCTGTGGTAAAACGAGTCAAGAGATCTCCTGAGCGAAACTTTTCATAAAATGGCCGTCGCATGGCTACGAGCTTACGAAAAGCTTGCCCCTGTAATCTGGCCTTATAATGGACCGAAGCTTGAAACAGCTTCAAATGCCAGTAGTAAGCGGAAATGTAATTTAAAATGGTAGCTCCCAACAAGAGACCAATATCTCTCGCAAAACTTGACTGAGTCAAGGTCTGCTTGCTCAGCTGGTCGACTAGTCGTTGAATGACCTGTGTCGGTATTAAAATTGTATAATCATAAATCACTAGGACCACAGCGATGCTGAGATACAGCCACTTATGTTCCCAAATGTACTTCCATAAGGCTCCTATCATATTCTCCCCTTTCAAAATGGCACAGAAAAAACCCAAGTAGGAGCTGAGTACGTGCTCAGTCCACACTTGGGCCTTCTGATGCCTATCACCAATTCAGTTAAGGCAGGCAAAAATGCATACAAAAAACCCAAGACAGACTCCTCCATCTTGGGTTTCATTCATTGTCTACATTGAACTCAACTGAGATTGGAGAAGCTGTGTATTCAATTGTGTCATCAAAACATCTACTTTGTTCATGATGGTTTTCTCCTTTCTCTTTGTTGCTATAACTTTACCACGGATTTCTGTGCTTGTCAACGTTTTTTTGAAAATTGTTGAAAAAGATTCCACGAATAGGCTCCCAGTTAGAAGAAAGCGTACAAAAAGAAGCCTAGATCCCCTCTAAGCTTCTCTCTTTTACTATGCTAGTTGCCGGGATTGAACCGGCGACCTCATCCTTACCATGGATGCGCTCTACCGACTGAGCTAAACCAGCAGTACCTATCTACTATATCATGGAGATAGGCCTTTTGTCAATATCCTGACTCATTTTTCTGCCAAAAATTCTTCCTTAGTGAGGACATAATGGACTCTCGTCACCATTCTCCCTTCTTCATGCAAGTCTAGCATCGCATAAGTTTCTTCGTGGGAAAATTGCATCCCTGATTTGGCCATCACCCGGCCAGAAGCTGGGTTGTCCTTGTCATGAACGGCAATGATCTTGTTCATCCCTAATTGTTCAAATGCTAGGGAAATCACTGCCTTGGTAGCTTCTGTCGCAAGACCTTGGTTCCAATAGTCTTTATTCAGAACATAGCCGATACTCCCCTTCTTCAGACAAAGATCCAAATCCAGTAAATCAATCGTCCCAATAAATTTTCCATTTTCTTTGAGCTCGATCCCCCATTTTCCAAGTGGGCTAGCTAGATAAAAGAGGGCAATGTTATTACGCGTCTCTTCAAGACTTTGATTGGTTGTAAAAGTATAGCGCGTAACAGCTTCATCAGAAGCATACTCAAACATAGCCGGTGCATCTTCAAGAGTGACCGGACGCAAACGTAAACGCTCTGTCTCCATTTCACGATAAGCCGCTAACTTCACATATAAATTTTCCATTTGACACTCCTTCTTTAGGGATTAGTTTAGCAAAAAACATAAAGGAAGACAATCTAAAATTTTTCCTTGATTTTTGATTAGCTTTTATATAAAATAAAACCATTCGGTTAAAAAAATTGGGATGAGGAGTGAAAAGGTCATTGAGTTAGGAGAGCAATCTCACACCAATGGCCTTTTTACACCTATATCTAAGCAAGGAGAAATAAACATGTTAATCGGTATTCCAAAAGAAATTAAAAACAATGAAAATCGTGTCGGTTTGACACCTGCTGGCGTCCACAGCTTAGTGGGCAAGGGCCATCAAGTTTTGGTGGAAACAAATGCCGGACTTGGTTCTGGTTTTGTGGATGAAGATTACGCTAAACAAGGAGCAACTATCGTGGCTACTGCTGCAGAGGCTTGGGCCGCTGAATTGGTGGTCAAAGTCAAGGAGCCCCTCGCTGAAGAATACGACTTCCTTCGTGAAGACCTTTTGCTCTTCACCTACTTGCACATGGCTGCTGCTCCTGAATTAGCAGATGCTATGGTAGCAGCCAAGACAACTGGGGTAGCTTACGAAACAGTGCGAGACCTTGAAGGACAATTACCACTCTTGGTCCCAATGAGTGAGGTCGCTGGACGGATGGCCGTGCAAATCGGGGCTCACTTCCTGACCAAACAAGAAGGAGGTTCAGGCGTCCTCCTAGGTGGTGTGCCTGGTGTTCCAAAAGGAAAAGTCACTATCATCGGAGGCGGGGTCGTTGGAACCCATGCTGCTCGTATCGCTCTTGGACTCGGTGCCCAAGTCACCATCTTGGATATCAGCGCCAAACGCTTGTCTGTCCTAGAAGATGTCTTCGGTCATCAAATCCAAACACTCATGTCCAACCCATTTAATATCGAAGCCAGTGTCCGTGATGCCGATGTTGTCATCGGGGCTGTCTTGATTCCTGGGGCTAAAGCTCCTAAATTAGTAACAGACGATATGGTCAAACAAATGCGTCCAGGTTCCGTTATCGTCGACGTTGCAGTTGACCAAGGTGGTGTTATCGAAACAGCAGACCGTGTGACAACGCATACGGAGCCTGTTTACGAAAAACATGGTGTGCTCCACTATGCCGTTGCTAATATCCCAGGGGCTGTCGCTCGCACTTCTACTATCGCCCTTACCAATGTAACCCTTCCTTATGTAGAAGCTTTGGCTGACAAAGGCTTCCATAAGGCCATCGCACTTGATGAAGGCTTGCGCCAAGGGGTCACTACTTACCAAGGCCATATCACAAGCCAACCAGTTGCAGAAGGTCTAGAACGCGACTTCACTCCAATCGACGAATTGGTTTAAACTATCTTATATTTAAAGAATTATCATCGAAAAAAATAAGCAACTTATTTTTTCATATGAACTAATAAAAAAGTTTTGAAAAAAACAAGTTGTTTTGAGCTTTTTAAATCATTTTCAGAGACTTTCCGCTGTGAGAAAAGTGCCTGAAACAATTTAGTTTCAAGCACTCGGAATAATTGAGAGTAAAACAGTTTGGGAAACTGTTTTAGCCTGAGCCCAGAAATTAAAGAGCGAAGGGGCTTAATAAAAATTGAACACGGGCTGCGGATTGTGTCAAAAAGATAAGTTTTTCTAGAATCAAAAGATTCTGCGTCAAACTTCCTATTTTGACTTTATCCGCAGACGCCCTTTGTATCTTGATTTAGTCATGGAACTTCGAAGAAGTTCGCTGACGTCCGTTCTCACCTAAGGAAAGGCTAGAAAATGATTTTATCGTCAATTTAAGGCAAAGATTATAAGATCTTTGCCTCTTCTTTTATTCCGTTTCTTCTTCCACATCCAGTTTTTCTTTGAGCACTGGATTTGGGAGGGGCTCGTAGGCCCGGATAATTTCTGCTACAACAGGATGGCGAACAACATCCTTAGCAGAGAAGTGCACAAAATCAATCTGAGAAATATTTTTTAACTTCTCCTGGGCATCAATCAAGCCGGATTTGACATTTCGAGGAAGGTCAATCTGGCTAGTGTCTCCATTGACAATCATCTTGGAGTTAAAACCAAGACGGGTCAAGAACATCTTCATCTGCATGATGGTTGTATTTTGCGCTTCATCAAGAATAACAAAGGCATCATCCAAGGTCCGACCCCGCATATAAGCTAAGGGAGCTATCTCAATAATCTCCCGCTCCATCATCCGAGTGGTCTGGTCCTTGCCCAAGATTTGATAGAGGGCATCATAGACTGGACGTAGATAAGGGTCTACCTTTTCCTTGAGATCCCCTGGAAGGAAACCAAGGCTCTCTCCTGCTTCCACGGCTGGGCGAGTCAAAATAATGCGCTTGACTTGACCACGCTTGAGGGCGGTCACGGCCAAAGTTACTGCCAAGAAGGTCTTCCCAGTCCCTGCTGGTCCAATCCCGAAGGTCACATCATGGTGCTTGACACTATCTACATAAATCTTTTGACCTAGCGTTTTGACCCGAATGGGCTTGCCGTAGCTATCCTTGATGATTTCTTCTTCATACAAGGCCACGAACTTATCCAGCTCATCATTACGAACCATTTGAATAGCTGTTACAACATCTGGCGTCCCGATAGTCATGCCACGATTTACCAAGATAAGCAAAGCCTCAATAACTTGTCTGGCTTTTTCACAATCTTCTTCTTGACCGATGACCTGGACAATTTCTGTTCGGGCATGGATGACCACATCCAACTCCTGCTCCATCAAACGCAAGTGACGTTCATTGGACCCAAATAGATGGAAGAGATCATCTGGATGACTTAATTGAATATCAATTGAATGTTCTTTCAAATAAAGAACCTCTCTATTTCTGTAAGTTTTCTCTATTATAACAAAGAGACCGAGAATTGACCATCCCCGGCCCACTTTGATTTTCTTGTATTTAATGACCTAGGTATTCTTCCCAAATTGCATCAAAATCTCCTAGATTAAAGGAGAAACTGGCATGCTCTTCCAGAAAGCGACTAACCTCATCAAAATCATCTGTATGCTTTGGAAAAGCTGTCTCATGAAAGGCCAGATCTGCCAGAAGAGCCTTGGGAGCATTGCTTTTGGGATTGCGCTCTGTCATCAACCAAGTATAAAATGATTTTCGCATAGGACTCCTCTTATTTTAATTCTGTACCAAAGGCATCCTGTGTGATTTTCCCTGCTTTCATCAAGCCTCCCAGAGCTTTTTTGAACTGCCCCTTGGAAATGCCAAAGGTTGCCTTAATTTCTTCTGGGGAGGACTTATCATTCAAGGTCATAAAGCCTCCGTTGTTTTCTAAATATGCCAAAATCATCTGTGCATCGTTTTCCAGCATTTCAAACGAGCGTGGCTTCAAGGATAAATTCAAGGTTCGATCCACCTCTCGGAAACCAATAACCCGGGCATCTAGGACTTGTCCCAAGCGGGGTTCTGCATAGCGCTCACTTGGATGGATAAAGCCAAGCATATTGTTCTCAGGTAAGTAAACAAAGGTCCCTGAAAGCTTTAAACGATAGACGATAGCCGGCCAGTTCTGATTCTGCATATTGTTGTAGGCTGGACGAGCAATCCGTTGGAAGTCTTCTTGATAGGCCAAGACACCCCAAATCCGGTCTTTTTTATCGACTTCCAGGCGAACAAAGAGTTTATCCCCTTTTTTAGGCCACAAATCTTTGATTTCTGGCAGAATATCCAGAGAGACGACAATCTCCTTGTCTGGTAGACCAGTATCGACAAAAACACCCAGGTCCTTACGAACTTCTGTCACTGTCCCCCAACCAAATTGGTCCTGACGAGCTGTAACTTCAAGTGTGGTCAGGCGCAAACGTTGCTTCATATCCGTATAGACAAAGCCCTTGACGGACTCTCCAAGAGCATGCTCTCCTTCAGACTTGTCCAAGGCATAGGTTTGCCCATCCTTTTGGACAAAGTAAAAACGGTCATTCTCATCTGTAACAAGGCCCACGATATCATGTGCGAGATTGGTATTCATTTCTTCCTTCTTTCTGGCTAATGATGATCAATAGCCCCTTAATGGAAATAAAACCCAGCCAGCAGTGCCAACTGAGTTCATTTCCTCTGTAAACTGCTGGAAATGATTAGACTTCAAGCAATTCTTTTTCTTTGTGAGCTGTCATTTCATCGATATGTTTCACAGCATCATCCGTTACTTTTTGGATTTCTTTTTCAAGACCCTTCAATTCATCTTCAGTGATTTCTTTTGCTTTTTCTTGTTTCTTAGCTTCATCCATCGCATCACGACGGATGTTACGGATCGCTACCTTAGCATTTTCACCAACTTTTTTCACTTCTTTGGCCAAGTCACGACGAGTTTCTTCTGTCAAAGCTGGGATGACCAAGCGAATGACCGAACCATCGTTAGCCGGAGTAATACCAAGGTCAGAAGCATTCAAAGCGTGCTCAATATCTTTCAATGAAGACTTGTCAAAAGGCGTGATCAACATCACACGGGCTTCTGGAATCGTGATAGATGCGATTTGATTCAATGGAGTATCAACTCCGTAATATTGAACATAGATACGGTCCAAGAGACTTGCGTTTGCACGACCTGCCCGGATACTTCCAAATTCACGTCCCAAACTTTGGTGAGACTGAGACATTCTTTCTTTAGCTTTTTCTACGATTGGATTTGCCATTTTATTCCTCTAACTTCCTTATTTTTCTACATTATTAGAAACGGTAGTACCGATATTTTCTCCAAAGACAACGCGTTTGATGTTACCTGACTCATTCATGTTGAAAACGACTAAGTCAATATCATTGTCCATTGAGATGGTCGATGCTGTCGAATCCATGATACGAAGACCTTTATTGATGACATCACGGTGAGTTAATTCTTCAAACTTCACTGCTGTCTTGTCTTTCTTTGGATCAGCATTATAAACGCCATCAACACCATTCTTGGCCATCAAGATTGCGTCTGCTTCAATTTCAGCGGCACGAAGAGCAGCCGTTGTATCTGTTGAGAAGTATGGGGAACCAATACCTGCCCCAAAGATGACGATGCGCTCTTTTTCTAAGTGACGAAGGGCACGGCCACGAATATATGGCTCAGCGACTTGTTGCATGGAAATAGCTGTTTGAACGCGCGTATCCACTCCAACTTGTTGAAGGGAATCTGCCATCACCAAGGCATTCATAACTGTTCCAAGCATTCCAGTGTAATCTGCTTGAACGCGATCCATACCTGCTTCTGCCGCAGGCTCTCCACGCCAGAGATTTCCTCCACCGATAACGAGAGCAATTTCAATTCCAAGGTCATGAACTTCTTTGATTTCAAGGGCCATCTTTTGAACCGTCTTGATATCAATTCCGACACCCCGTTCACCGGCTAACGCTTCACCTGATAACTTAATTAAAATACGTTTATACTTAGGTTCTACCATTTTGTCACTCCTTTTATGATCTGTATTATTTTACCACAAAAAGCGTTTTTTATATAGTGAAATCCATCAAAAAATTTTTATCCTTCCAACTTTTATCTCCTGCTAAAACTTCTATAACTATTTTGTTAAAAAATACACTAAACAAACAAAAAAGCTACCCGAAAGTAGCTTTACATTCTAATTAAAGTGAGTTAACATCCACTTTGATACCAGGACCTTGAGTTGTAGTCAAAGTCAAGCTAGTTACGTAAG
This sequence comes from Streptococcus rubneri, assembly GCF_004785935.1. Lineage (GTDB taxonomy): Bacteria > Bacillota > Bacilli > Lactobacillales > Streptococcaceae > Streptococcus > Streptococcus rubneri. Next base: position 1,021,923 of record NZ_SRRP01000001.1, read on the forward strand.
TACCTTTAGCTGTAGCTGGTTTTGCTTTTTGGATAACATCGTTGAAAGCTTTGAAGTTTTCAACCAATTTATCAGCGTCAAATGACACTTTACCGATAATCGCTTGAACGATACCTGCACGGTCTGCACGGTAAGTGATTTTACCACCTTTAGACTCTTCAACTGCTTTAGCAATATCCATTGTTACAGTACCAGTTTTAGGGTTTGGCATCAAGTTACGTGGTCCAAGGACACGTCCAAGACGTCCAACAAGAGCCATCATGTCAGGTGTAGCGATAACAACGTCGAAGTCCAACCAACCATCGTTGATTTTCGCAACAAGGTCATCTTCACCTACGAAGTCTGCACCAGCAGCTTTTGCTTCTTCAGCTTTTGCACCACGTGCAAATACAAGAACGCGAGCAGTTTTACCAGTTCCGTTTGGCAATACCATTGCTCCACGGATTTGTTGGTCAGCTTTTTTCACGTCGATGTTCAAGTTGTAAGCAACTTCTACAGTTGCATCAAATTTTGCAAAGTTAGTTTCTTTTGCAAGAGCTACAGCTTCTTCTACGCTGTATGCTTTTGTGCTGTCGATTTTTTCAAGTGCAGCACGAAGTTGTTTGCTTTTTTTAGCCATTTTATCTTTCTCCTTGTAATGTGGTCATATCGATTTTCATCTCCCACGTCACTCGTCTCATGATCAAGTGTATTGCGGGCAAATAGGATTGTTACAATTAGTCAGTAACAGTGAATCCCATAGAACGAGCAGTACCTTCGATCATACGCATTGCAGACTCAATGTTTGCAGCGTTCAAATCTGGCATCTTAGTTTCAGCAATTTCTTGTACTTGTGCACGAGTAACTGTTGCAACTTTCGTTTTGTTAGGTGTACCTGATCCTTTTTCAACACCTGCAGCTTTTTTCAAAAGAACAGCAGCTGGTGGTGTTTTTGTAACGAAATCAAATGATTTATCTTCATAAACAGTGATCACAACTGGGATAATCATACCAGCTTGGTCAGCTGTACGAGCGTTAAACTCTTTAGTGAATCCCATGATGTTGATACCTGCTTGACCAAGTGCTGGTCCAACCGGTGGAGCTGGAGTAGCTTTACCAGCAGGGATTTGCAATTTTACAAGTTTTTCGACTTTTTTAGCCATTTCTTAAATCCTCCTTTGTGGTTTTGGCGGTAATTACAGATTTTTACCTCCCACAAGTATGCTCTGCGCATACCTTTCTATTATACACTATTTTCTTCCGAATGCAAGAAAAAATTTCATTTTCATCACACTTTTTTTACTTTTGTGATAAAATGGAGGTATGTTAATAAAAGTTGCTTCCCTTGTATTTATTTTTTTGACCCTGATTCTCAGTGGGATTATTATTCGAGTCTTTAAACTGCGTCGATATGGTTGGAATTTTGCCGACCTGGCTTTTCCTCTTTTCGCGCTAGAATACTATTTAATTTCAGATGCGGCTTACTATCATAATTTGTTGCCGCAATTGCTATTGGCCTTGTCCCTCTTAGCTATTGGCTTAACCATTTATTTTTTGAAAAAGAGACATAGCTTTTATTATCCGAAATTTTTTAAATACTTTTGGCGAGCAGGCTTCCTCATTACCTTCTTTCTTTACCTCATTATGACGATCAGTCTCTTCATCTGATCTAAAGCATCAATAAAACGGTATGAACTAAAATCATAGTTCATACCGTTTTTCTATTTGTTTCTGGACTTATGCAGACGGGTCACTAAGGAATAAATAAGACGATTCATCAACCACAAGACTCCTTCCATGACCAGTCCTAGGACAAGGGTCATGATCCAGCCAGTCAGATGAAGATGGCTGAGATTAAAAATGGAAGAAAATACAAAAACCGACAGGCAAAATCCAGCTATATTCAGAAGGATGATGCCCAATTTTACATGATTAAAGGGAAGGCTGAGTTGGTATACTTTTGTAAAGCCAATCAATGCCAGCAAGTAGATAGAGATGGTCGAAATTTCTCCCTGACTTAATGCAAGGAAAGGACCCAGAACCACAAGGAAAAGGACTGATATGAGATTGGTCAAGGCAGCTGGAAGAGCTTGCTCTATCACGGTTTCAATAAAGTCTCCTTCTATCCGGGCACGATTCTTCTCCAAGGCCAGCAAGAAACCGGGGATTCCAATGGTAAATCCACTGATCAAGGACATCTGAGAAGCCTGGATGGGATAGGTGAAACTAAAGAGAATGGCCAAAATAGCCAATAAAATTGAAAAGATATTCTTGACCAAAAAGAGACTCGCCGAACGTTGAATATTGTTGACCACTCGGCGACCTTCATCTACAATCGATGGCATGTGAGAAAAGTCCGAATCTAAAAGCACAACCTGGGCCACCTTTTTGGTCGCATCATGTCCCGTATTCATGGCAATACTACAATCTGCCTTTTTCATAGCTAGGATATCATTGACCCCATCCCCTGTCATCCCAACCTTATGACCATCCACTTGCAAGCTCTCTACGAGGATTTGCTTTTGTTCTGGACTAACTCGTCCAAAGACGGTGTAGGTCCTGGCTGCCTCTACCACCTCCTCACGCGTCTTGAGCTGACTCGCATCTACGACCCGATCCGCATCTGGAATACCTGCTTTTTGAGCAACGGCAGCAACTGTCACAGGATGATCTCCTGAAATAACCTTGATAGTCACCCCTTGTTTTTGGAAATAGGCAAATGTTTCAGGAGCAGTCGACCGTACAGGATTCTCCAAGACCAGGGCTAGAAGGGGAAGGACTGGAGCTTCTAATACTTCCGTCAGCTGTTCCCCCTGGTAATGCCCCAAAATAAGGACACGCGCACCTCGTTCAATCTCTCGTTGCCACACTTCTTGGTAAGCATCGAGATCATCTCTGAGCAAAACATCCGGTGCTCCTAATAGGTAGATCCCTTCTTGGAACTGAAGGCCCCCAAATTTCTTCTTAGATGAAAAAGGAAGACGGTCTTGAACGGGCCATACTTGGGTTTGGTGGACGGAGTGAGACTTGCGAATGGCCGTGATGGTATCATTCTGATCTTCACTTGCCTGAAGATAGTGACTTAATATTTCTTTGCCTTCTTTTTCATCTAGCGCCAAAGGGAGGAACTCACTCACCTGCATCCTGTGTTCGGTAATGGTCCCCGTCTTGTCTAGGCAGAGGACGTCTATACGGGATAGGGTTTCAATTCCCTTCATACTGTTGAGTAGGACCTTTTGAAGGGCTAAACGAGTTGCTCCAAGCACCAAGGCCAGAGTCATTAAGAGGTAGAGTCCCTCTGGGATCATCCCAATGATGGCACCGACCATAGAGGTGATGCTAACTTTGAAGGTTTCTTGATTTCCTAGATAACTCTGCAAAAACAAGAGCAAGCCAATCGGGAGGAGAATCATTCCAATCATTCTGACAAGGCCGTCCACTGCATGAACCATTTCCGATTCTTCGTGTCCCTTGACTTTCTTGGCGGAGAGACTCAGCTGATTAATATAAGACGTATCTCCTACTTGCTCCAAGACCGCAACTGCCTGACCTGAAATGACAAAACTACCTGACATGAGTTGTTGATTCTCACCTTTAGGGATTTCATCTGCTTCACCTGTTAATTGGGACTCATCGACCATAATCGAGCCATCTAGAATCTTGGCATCTGCATAGATCTGATCCCCTGCTTGGAACAAGACAACATCCCCCTCTACCACCTGGTCGACAGGAAGGTCCAGCCGTTCTCCTTCACGAATCACTCTAGCTTTCTCCACTTGAAGGAGGCGCATCTTATTCAAAATCCGACGGGACCGCAATTCTTGAACAATCCCAATCAAGGAGTTAACGACGACAATGGGAACAAATAACATATTGTTCCAAGACCGTACTAGTATCAATAAAATAGCTAGAATACCAAAAACCAGGTTGAAATAAGTAAAGACATTTGAATAAATAATCTCTCTCGTCGACTTTTCTGCCGTGATGGTTACTCGATTTTGTTTGCCTTCTCTGACTCTGCTTTGGACTTGCTCATTCGTTAGCCCGCTATATCGCTTCTCTTCCATATTTTCTTCTTTCTTTTTTCTGTATCTAGTTTAGCAAAAAGAATGTCTTCTGGCTTGGGACTAGAGACCGAAGATGGTGTAGACCTATTCATGAAGTTCAAGAGGTAAGCCATCTGGATCAAAGAAGAAGGCCATTTTGCGCCCATCAAAATCGTCCACCCGTAGCTCTGTATGAGGAATTCCCAATTGGTCAAACTCTGCTAGACAGGCTTGAACATTTTCCACTTTAAAAGCCAGATGACGGAGACCGGTATGTTCTGGATGAGGGAGAAAGGGTCTCTTTGGGGCATCTGGTTTGATAAATATTTCTAAAGTCAGATTTCCCTTTCGAATATTAAAGAGAATATCCTGCTTTTCTGGTCGATGGTGTTCGTCTAAAGGTACGAAGCCTAACTTGTCTACATAAAATTCTCTGGTTTTGTCATAATCGTGGCCAATAATGGCAATGTGGTGAATGGTATCGAGATGCATCTGCTATCCTTTCTTTTTATTCGTAAACAAAACCTGCCCTTTGTACAGGCAGGTTTTTGCTATTGTCAAATATCTCATTCCTTCTTCATTTAAAGAAAGATTAATTGGTCTGCAAGACCTTTCTTGGCTTGGTTCCTTCAGCTGGTCCGATGACACCCGCCGCTTCCAAGTCTTCCATGAGGCGGGTCGCCCGGTTGAAGCCAACCGATAGGCGACGTTGGATCATTGACGCACTAGCTTTCTGAGTTTCAATGACGAGAGCCTTAGCCTCTTCAAAGAGTGGATCACCCTCGTCGGAGCCACCCATGCCTCCGTCAAAGTCTGACTCGGATACTTCGCCAGGATCAAAGGCATCGTCATAATCCGCTTCTGCTTGTTCTTTGACAAAGTTGACAATCCGCTCGACATCGTCATCTGAGATAAAGGATCCCTGTAGACGAATCGGGTGGTTTTCATCGATCGGTTTAAAGAGCATATCTCCCCGACCGAGCAACTTCTCTGCTCCATTTTCATCTAAGATGGTCCGTGAGTCGGTCCCGGATGATACCGCAAAAGCGACACGGGAAGGCACATTGGCCTTGATTAAACCTGAGATAACATCAACCGATGGCCGTTGGGTCGCAAGGATCATGTGGATCCCCGCTGCGCGCGCCTTTTGTCCCAGGCGAATAATAGCATCTTCCACTTCTTTACTTGCGACCATCATCAAGTCTGCCAACTCATCGACAATGACCACAATCAATGGAAGTGGTACTTGCTTCATCTCAGACTGGGCATTGTATTCAGCCACCTTAGCATTAAAGCCAGCAATATTCCGAGCACCCACTTTCGAGAAGAGCTCATAGCGATTTTCCATCTCATCGACAACCTTTTGTAGGGCTCGACTGGCCTTGCGTGGATTGGTCACCACTGGAATCAAGAGGTGAGGAATATCATTGTAAACAGAAAGTTCCACCATCTTTGGATCGACCATCATAAATTTGACTTCATCTGGACGGGCCTTCATCAAGATACTCGAAATGATTCCATTAACCGCAACCGATTTACCAGATCCGGTAGACCCTGCTACCAAGAGGTGGGGCATCCGAGCCAAATCAAAGGTCCGCGCTGAACCATCTACGGCCTTCCCAAGAGGAATCTCAAGGAGTTTGGCAGGATCAGTTTTGGACTGCTCCCACAATTCACGGAAGGAAACTGTTGCAATCTCTGAGTTGGGCACTTCGATTCCGACCAGAGACTTCCCTGGAATCGGTGCTTCGATTCGCACATCCTTGGCTGCTAGGGCTAGGGCCAAATCATCTGCTAGGTTGGAGATGCGGTTGACCCGCACACCGACAGCCGGCTTGACTTCATACTTGGTGACAGAGGGGCCGATTTCCGCCCGTTCCACTGTCGCCTTGATGTTAAAGCTTGCAAAGGTTTCTTCCAAAATGCGGATATTTTGGCGAACGATGTTCTTCTCTTTGGATTGGTTTTTGGGCTTGTCAGGTGCGAAGAGATCAATCGTTGGAAGTTTGTACTGAAGGAGTTCCTTAGGTGTGAAGTCCACAGTGACTTCTTCATCCATATCCTCCTCAGGAACTTCTTCCATCTCCTCTGGATCGTCTTCTGGCCAGTCTTCCGAATAACCTTCCTCTTCATTTGGTAGATAGATTTGAGGGTAGGACTCCTCTACAGGCGCTTCTGCTTCGATCACAGGTTCCATGACCTCACCTGTCTCAAGATTTACAGGATAGCCCTCTGTGCTCATGGGACTAGCTTCTGCTAGTTGCTCGATGCGAGTAGCCTCCTCTGCTTTTAGAGCTTTCTTCTCTTCACGCTCGACAAAGCGCTCTTGCCTCCGCGTTTCTCGCTTCTCCATAAAAGCATGGAACGTCATCACTGCCTTCTCATACAAATCATAGACAGAATAAGAGCTCATGATCAGAACCCCTAGGAGAATTAAGAGAACACCAATGAAGTAGGTTCCAATGTTAGACAGCAAGAAGGCAACCGGTGTGTATAGAATCGCCCCTAGTACGCCTCCTCCTGCAAAAGAAGAGACGCGAAGATGGAGCAAATCCCCAAGAATCCGAGATAGGGTCGGTCCAATCGACGAGCCTTCAAGTTTTAGGACAGACACAAAATAAGCCTGATAAATCAGAAGTAAGCCTGCAAAGAGGCTCAAAAATCCTGATAGAGTTCCCTCGTGCTTTTCCACCCATTTAAAAAAGAAGAGATAAAAAATAACGGCCGTCATGGCTAGATAAGCTAAACTTCCTACTAGAAGACGGACGAGATTGTAGGCTACTAGTCCGAGTGCTCCTAGACGGAAAAAAGCGAAAATAAAGATGAAGGTCAATACCAGACTAACCACCATACGCCGAATTGCTTTTTTACGCTCGATCTCTGCCTTAGTAGGCCTCCGTGAAGATCGTGTTTTTTTTGTTTGATTACTGTTTGCCATAAACTTTATTATACCATATTTCTAGCACACATCTCTAGTAAAATCCTGCAATCATTTTTCACCTAATTGGACAATGGATGAAGAAAAAATAAGGCTTAAAACCAGTTCTAGCCTTATTTTTTCAGTCTTTATGGTAAAGGAAGATCGAGAAAGTGTTGAGTGAAGCAAATAGACCTAAAATGATTTTCAAAAGATAAACATTCCATAGCTGTATGAAAAACAGTTATGGTAGGTCTAGCATTGTCTTTTGAAGCAAATGACAAGCAAGTAAATTAAGACTAGAGAGAAATCTCAGTTCATTCTCCGCTATCTGCTCAGTCCATCATATTTTGATTGTTCACGAGAACCAAAATCTGATATTGCTTTTGTAGATATGAGATTTTTCTATGCTAGTGTTGAGTGTGTGGAACGTGGATTGTATCTTTTAAGGACCTCGCTTTGTGTGATGAGTAGAGCAGATAATTCAAACGGACTTATCTTAGCTTCCTCTCCAATGTTCAAGAAAGTCTTTTGAGCACCACAAGAGGCGAAGTCACAAACTCCGCCTCCTTCTACATATTTTTTGTTATAATAGAATATTTTATTTGAAATATCAAGACTTATGCTTGATAAAGCTAGAAAACTTACCCTTTTCCAGCAAGAATATCTGATACTTTATACAATCCTGGGGAATATGTCCGACCAAATAGTTTTTTCGTCAAGGCATTAAACGTATAATGGTCATCTAAAATCAAGACTTCGTCATACGTTTTTAAGAGTGCAATAAAGTCATTGTCTGTTAAATTGGAACCATCTCTAGTATCCATATTTTCATTGCCGAGGTAATAACTTGTTGCGCTGTCGCTGTATGATGCCATTAAATCTAAAAATTCTTGGTCAGCCGACACAAAATTTTCTCTGGCATCAACATTGACATCCCACAGATAATAACGGCTAGCATATTGGACAAAATAATTATCTACATTCTCCTTATCTGCTGTTACAACCAAAATTCTATCCGTTGACGAATTACTCTGACTTCCAGTAAACTGATGAATTTCTTTTACGACCTCGTTTGTTTCCTGATTGTTATTGTAAACAATGCTATTATTTTCTGACAAGAACATTCCAATGGCATAAACTGTCAAAACAAGGCTCGCGTATTGGTACAAGTGTTTATTAAATAAGCACTTGTAAGACCTAGCATTACGTTTACTAATGATTTTTTCATACAGACACTTGTCCATTACCCATGCTAAAGCCATGGTCAAACAACCAAAAGCAAAGATAACGATGCTCGAAGCATAGCGCTCAAATCCTGCTAATTCTAACGCTTCATCAGTCGGCATTGCTGTCAGATACATGAGTAAAATGCCAATATAGTAAGTCACAATCGAAATATCAACAAATCCCCAAGTCAACAAGACAAATTTCTTATATTTCAAACGAATGCCAATCACAATAAAGGCAATCAGCATAATCAGATTGATTATCAAAATTCCATTGCTTGCCAAACTGTCAAACGTAAACACCGATTTGACAAAAAGAGTGATAATTTTTTGTGGGTCGCCTGACAGATTTCCAGTCAATACCTGACCAAGTTCTGACATGGACACCGCATGCTTGGCACTTGAGGCATTTGGGAAATTATCCGTCACATGCTTTTGCCAAATAACAAAAGGAAGACAGCTGACTAGCAAGGTCATTATGAGCAGCACTAGTGCTTTTAAACGTGCTCTTTTACGAACAAGTAAACGCACAATACAAACCACATAAACTACTAAAACGAGAGCGACAAAGAAAAGTCCACTTACTTTGACGATACTTAATAATCCAAGAATTACCGCCGTATTTAGCGACAAAAACCAGAAACGATTACGATAGACAAAACAACCTGCTATGGCTGCCAAGGCCAAGGCAGGAAGCAGAAAATCAACCAGCAAATTATTTAATCGAATAGCAACGTTGAACGTATTAAAAACAGCAAACGAAGCAAAAATCATGCTAACCATTAAGACACGTCGATCATCACGAAGTGCCGCAAACATGGCATAAAGACTGGAAGCAATCAAGAAGAATTGCCCGACCAACATACTACCTTCTGAAAAGCCTACGATAGTCGTGAAAAAATAAATGAAAAGTGAACTTCCAACAGGATAGGTATAATAACTAATAATCGTATCCTGCTGTGTTGGCAAAGCATTATTGATATGGAAAAATTTTACAATCGTTGCCCAATGCGTAAAATTATCATAATGTAAAAGCGGTGAATGCCAGAGCGTTATTCCAAACAAAAGCAAATAAGCCATCATTCCAAGCGCAATATAATCAAGTCTCCTAAAGCGATATTTCTTTTTCCATACCGCCCAAAGATAATAAAGACTCAAAAGACAGCCCAAAACAGAAATGGCATACACGGTCTGCAACATAAAGCCTAACAAACTACCAAGGTACAATACCAATGTAATGACTGAAAATGTAAACACCCATGTCAGACTGCGATTCATCTTCACAGTATTACGGAAAAAGGCATTGTACCCCATGGTAATCACAAAGAACAACAGTAATCTAGCAATACTAATCATACTCTCCCTCTCCATTCATTTGCTAAGGCTTTAAAAGCAGGTAAGCTATCCAAATCCGCTAAATTGGTAACTCGATAAAGCGATTCGTCTCTATCAATATCATAGGACACAAAAGTCAACTGAATTGGCAAATCTTTGTAGGTAAATGCGACATTCGGTTCTTTTTTAGGATTTGTAAATTTTCCAGAAAATGTCATGTAATAATAATCTGTCTTTCTAAGCTGGCATTTTTTTCCAGCAACCTGAACCTCTTCATTAACACGAACTTTCGGAAAAGCTACTTGGTCATAGGCTGAAACAGGACGTTCATTATTTTGGAAACGTTGACTAAAGTTCTCAAATAAATCATCCCATGTTGTCATCCAAGGGTCTTTTTCCTTCGGAAGATTGTGATTAATGCGGTCATAAATGTACTGATAAAATTCGCGCTTATCAGCTTCAGGAATTTCTGAAAATTGAACGCCGTAGCGCCAACCATTATCAATCGCAAAAACACGAACAACATGACCTTTTACCCTCGCATGGTAATCACGTGATTGCAAATTAAGCGTCAGTTCTTTTTCTTTCGGCAAATACAATGGTAAATCCGTATAGAATGAAATCCCCGTTTCTGAAATATCACAGACTCTCACTTGGTAAGAATCATCATCAACCTCAATAACCATAGCTTCATCAACAGTAAAACGCTCACTTGAGCGATAAATCGGACGACCAAGCGCACAGAAAATCGCAAAGGTCAAATTGATGATATGATAAATCAACCAAAAACTGATAATACTTCCATAAAAAAGCTCTGAACCAAATTTTCCATAGTTAAAAGTCACCAAACCATAAACGGCTAATCCCCATAAAACAAGATAAGGAAGCGCATAAAGGTACAACGTCCACGACGTATCATTTCCCTTACGTGTCACCTTAAATTTTTTATTGCTAATGCCAAAGGACTCCAACATCATGGGAATAAACAAATACGGAGCAAAAATCGTTTCCACAATTTCTCCCCAAACCTGTGTTCGGTATTGTTTTGAGACTTCTCGCATTGACAAGTGTGTCAATGCGTAACTTGGCAACCAGAATAGGAACAGTAGCAAGATATTTGACACCACCACACGGACATGGAAAACCGTATATAAAATCGGTGCCAAGATATACAATAACCGTCTAAAGAAAGACCACCAATAAAGATAGCCATTAATATAAACAATTCTTTGCCCCTTTGTCAATTTGGGATTAAAGAAGATATTCATATTGTAGCTACTGCGAATAACGCCACGTCCCCAGCGCGTGCGCTGTTTGATGACACTCTTCAAATCTGTTGGCGTTAACCCGCTAGCCATTGGACTTTTCGTCGAATAATTTACATAACCAGCCGCATTCATCCGAACACCTAGCTCGAAATCCTCCGTAATAGTATCTGTCGGAAAACCACCAACATCTTCAATCGCCTTGCGGAAAATAACCGTATTAGACCCCGTATAAACCGCTGCACCGTGCGAATTATTGCAAACATTAATTTCTTTGGAAAAGAAATCTTGTTCGTTTGGTAAGGTTGATTCTGAAAACAAGTTAAATTGGAAAATATCAGCATTGTAAAAACTTTGTGGCGTTTGAATCAAACCAACTTTTGACTTATCATAATCGTCACCATTTTCATAAGCCTCAACTTGTTCAACAAAATAAGGCACAGTTTCCAACAGGAATTCACGATAAGGAATCATATCCGCATCAAATGTCGCCACCAAAGGTGATGACGTCTGACGTAAAGCATTATTGTAGTTTCCTGATTTGGCATCTTTATTATCTGCCAAACCAAAATAACCAACACCAAGCTCATCAGCCAATTTGGCAACTTCTAGACGATTGGTATCATCACAGACGTAGATATGCACCTTAGACTTATCAGGATATTCCATAAAAGTACAGGCATTAATCGTCTTATAAAGCAACTCTGGATCCTCATTATGCGTTGCAATCAAAACATCCACATCTGGGTAACGCTCCTTAGCAATCTCAGGCTTTTCAAGCTCAAAGTCCTTTTGCTTATTCCAAATGAGAATGTAGCCTGTAATGGCTGAAACTACCTCACTTCCCCACAATAAAATCCCAAAGATCAGCGCAAACCATGAATCATGCCACGGAATAGTCGCCACCAAACGCCAAGTTAAATAAAAGGCAGTCGTTACAAATGCAACGAAATAGAGTATCCTCTTATTAGCCTTCATTCTCGCCTCCACTAAAAATCAAATGTTTTTGCACAAAATAACTGACAAAGAAAAGTGTACCGTCAACTAAAATCTTCACCAATGAAATTGGCAGCATCGTCAAGGCATTTCCTAGAACTGTTACCAATAAACTTGACAAAACAATCTGTACTACCACCAAAGTAAAGTATTTTATCGCACTATTTGATTGACCTCGTTTAAAGACCACCTTATGATTCAAGGTAAAATTAACAAAAGATGATATCGCACGCGCTAAAATCGAAGCTAACGTCACCGCACTAAAACTCAATCCATTAAACAAAGAAATTAAAATCGTAAAAGCAACAATATCAACCAAGAAGGAAAACAATGATGAAAAAATGTACTTGAAGAAAACCTTGTAAATTCTAATCGAGTCACGAATCGCATCAAAATGCGACGACTGATTTTCATCCAAATAAATCGTTGCAATGCCAACTTCACAAATCAGAATATTGTCCTCTTTTGCCTCAAGTAACATATTCATCTCAAATTCATACCGTTCACCCTCCACGGTTAAGAGTTTTGGCAACCATGACATAGGAATCACACGAAGCCCCGTTTGCGTATCAGAAACGTTCATACCTGTCATAGCCCCCAAGACGTCTCTTGTCAATAAATTTCCAAATTTACTACGTAAAGGAACAGATTTTTCAAATGTTCTAACACCCAGCACCAAACTATCAGGATGTTGCAAAAATTCAGCCAAACATTTCATCATGTCTTCGTAGGTGTGTTGACCATCAGAATCAATCGTCACAATTCCTTTGGCATTAGGAAAATTGTCCAAAATATATGAAATAGCCGTTTTTAAAGCACGACCTTTTCCTTTATTATCAGCATGTCTTTGCAAATGACAAGCATAGTTACTCTGCGCTATTGCAAATAACGGTGCAAAATCAGCTCCACTACCGTCATCGACTAGAATAATGTCAAACATTTGATTTTCCTTATCCCGAATATTTTTCAAAAGTTCCAACAAACGGTCATCAGGTTCATAGGCAGGAATGACAATAACAACATCTTGAAACATCATCGACGTTCTCCTTTCTGACTTTTATTTTCGTACATTTTCTTATCAGCTATTGCAAAAAAATCAACGAAGTTTTTATGTGATTGATAAGAGTCCGTATAAGCACCTAAAGATGCTGTAATCCCCATATCTTTGAGAGTCATTTCTGCTTGAACAAGTTTTATTAAAAATTCAGCTTGATTTTCAGAAACTCCAGGGAGTAAAACCGCAAATTCATCTCCACCTAACCTTGCTATTACAGCACTTTCAGGCATTATCTTCGTTAAAATATCACCAAATTCAATTAGAATCTTATCTCCCGTAGCATGTCCAAAAGTATCATTTGCTTCCTTGAATTTATCCAAATCAGATATAATAACCGTAATTTGTTCTTCTTTACGTGTCAGACATTCCTCAAAAGCAAGCTCAATATATCGTCGATTATGAACCCGTGTTAAAACATCTTCGTATGCCATCCTCTGTATTTCAAGTTCATGAAGTCTCTGCTCTGTAACATCAAGAACAAAACAAAAAACACCAATCACTTTTTGGCGATTGTTATAAATGGGAGAATACATATTTTGCCAGTAAAGCGTTTTGTCGCCTGTCTTAATAGCATCCATAAATATAAATGTTTCACCCTTTTTCGCACGATCAACATTTGCTTTTAAACGCGCAGCATCATCACTATTAAGATAATTCATTGGAAAGTCACCAATTTTGGGAGTGAAATAAAAGATTTCTTCCATGAGCCGAATATCATTCTTATTAACCGCAATAAAACGATAATTTAAGTCTACAGCATAGACGTTAATAAGTTTCGAACTCTGTAAGATAAAGTGGGATAGCATATGCTGTCTTCGATTAAGGTAAGATGCTAGGGTCCAAAGAACTAGTATTCCTATAAAGATTGCTAAAACGATGGGATTATCATGGTCAATCAAAACATCATCATACACTAAGCGAATTAATAACATTAACGCAGCAAAAATACTTAAGTACGTTAACAATCTTTGATGCTTGATTAAAAAATCACTTACTTTTCCTAATACCATTACAGCCTCACCAATCTAAGTAGTTTTAATACCTTCAGCATCCAAACTGTCTGTAACAAAACGTCCTGTAAAACCACCGATGAAGCCCGTAGCAGTATTGTCAATTCCTAAACGTTGTAGAATACGGCTGACATTAATACCCTTACCGCCAGCGAATTTATCATCACTCTCTATACGGTTAACTTCACCAATCTCTACCTTGTCGATACGAACAATGAAGTCGATTGATGGGTTTAGCGTCACAGTATAAATCATACTTCAATAACCCTCGTTTTCTCTTTTAATTATTTAAGGAGCCCTTGTTCCGAAGCATTTGTGATTATAGTTACTTTCTCAACCTCGGCTACCTTAGCATAGGTAACCTGACCAAGTTTAGAGGCATCAGCTAGAACATAGGCTTTTTGCGCATTAGCTATCACTGTTCGTTTAATGACCGCCTCTTCCATATCTGGCGTTGTGAAATAATTGGCATCAACTCCATTAGCACCAATGAAAGCACAATCAAAATTCAGTTGTCTGATTTGTTCCAGAGCTGTACTTCCAATAGAGGCATCTGTTGAATGTTTAACCTTACCACCAATAATCCTAGTACTAATACCGAGATCTACCAGCTTAACAGCATGATGGATAGAATTAGTCACAACCGTCACCTGACGATTGCTCAAATGTGGAATCAAAAGTTCATTCGTTGTACTAGCCTCAAGAAAAACGACATCACCTTCCTTAATCAAATCGGCAGCATAGCCAGCTAATTGAGCCTTTTCTTGAACATTTCTGATAGCTTTTTGGCTATTGGCAATTTCTTCCTTTAGACCATGAATCCTTTCAGCACCACTATCAACACGTTTAAGTTGGCCATCTGCCGCTAACTCATCCAAGTCACGACGAATTGTCGACTCAGACGTATCACTTAATAAAACTGTCAGGTTTTCCAAAGCGACTAAACCATAAATAGAAAGAATCATATGAGACAACTCTATCATACTACAGAATTAATCGGAATTAAAGACAAAAATATCACTTTAACTAAAGTTTTTCAACGCGAGACACATATTGAGGTGCAAGCTACGCTTGATTACACCCCTCCTAAGTGTTGTCATTGTCAAGGAAAACAAATCAAATACAACTTTCAAAAGCCTTCTAAGATTCCTTTTATTGAGATTGGTGGACTTCCTAGTCTTATTCGTTTGAAGAAGAGAAGATTTCAATGCAAAGACTGCCATAAAGTGACGGTTTCTGAGACCTCCCTTGTTCAGAAGAACTGTCAAATCTCTGAATTAGTGAAGCAGAAAACAGCTCAACTCTTGCTTAATCGAGAAGCTTTGACGCACATCGCTGAAAAACTTGCCATCTCGACCTCAACTGTGTATCGTAAGCTTAAACAATTTCAGTTCAAGGATGACCATTCTACCTTACCTGAAGTACTGTCTTGGGATGATTTCTCTTATCAAAAGGGAAAGCTAGCCTTTATTGCTCAGGATTATGAGACTAAGAAAATCATCACTATTCTTGATAACAGACGACAAACAACCATTCGTAATCACTTTTTCAAATACTCTAAAGAAGCTCGAGAAGGGGGGGAAATTGTTACTATGGATATGTCTGGTAATTACATCCCTTTAATCAAAACTATTTTTCCAAATGCTAATATTGTTCTTGACCGTTTTCACATTGTCCAACATATGAACAGAGCGCTAAAACAGAATAGATAGTTATGCAAAAAAGAGGTATTTTTATACCTTTTAAAGAAAAAAATCCCTCTACAGATGAGAGAGATTGATCTTCAAAACTTGAATTTGATTAGAAGATGATTAATGTTTCGGATGAGACTCAATCCACGCTACAAACTCGTCATAAGAGTGAATTTGTGTTTTTTCTCCAGAGTTGTCTCGTCAGTAGCATAAAGTTCCATAACTTCTTGACCTTCTGGCGCAAACCAATGAATGATTTTATCAAACCATTCGCGTTCATTGTATTGTTTAAGGCGGAAATATAATTTTTCTATATATTTCATATTTTTTGCAACTTCCGGGTAGATATGTGCAAAATTTGTACCAAAAATATTTACTTTATCATTATTTACTTCATTCGATAACCTAATTGGTAAAAAATTAAACCATAGGTATTTAAATTTTTTTCTCAACTGATCATATATTCTTCCTCAGCCCCAATCAATTTTTCGTTGATAGACTGATGGTTGATCTTCTAGATAGTTGATCTTTGATTCAACATCACCTTGAACAATTTGCTCCTGTGAAAGTGAAAAGGATCCGCATATTGTTAGGGTCCTTCAAATCAGAATAGTTACCTCTATCAATTTTTTGTATGTTTAAGGATAGATAATCATTCCCGTCAGCATATCCATCGCTATCAGGTACTTTCCAAACACTACGGTATGTATTATCTTTACCTAATAGACGATAAATATCAAATTCTTTTTTTGTGGCCTAAATGATTCAGGTCATAACTAATTACTTTGAAATATTCTTCTTCCCCAATTAAAGGAGGTGTCTTTAGATCTCCAGTAAACAGGCAATGTTCTGAATAGGTTATTACATAATCTTGACCATGGTAAATATAGCCTTTGTTCTCTTTTTGGCTAACTAAAACAATTTTTGATCTTCAAAAGTTTGAACGGTCAAATGTGAGGCAAATTTCCTATTATTGTATTTTTTTAAAGGTACTATTATATAAAATATACCATGACAGTCCAGCAATTGATACAACTACAGCAATGCCAAATAGTATTTAATTCATATTAACATTCATTCTTATCACCATTTGTTTTCTTATTTAATTTGATCATCGTTCGACGATAAACCAAAGGGATCCCAAGCATTATAACTCTACCTTTGAAATGTAATATATCCTTGTTTTGAGAAATTATATTCTATGTAATTTAAACCATAATATAAATCGGATGAAGAAACATCCCTTGCACTGCCTCCCTAATTCATAAACAATTTATAGGTTTCTACAGTCAGTTTTCTATCTCCACTTACAATTTGAGTATTATTAAGATTCGATTCTCTATTTACTTCATCTTTTATGGCAGACCCAAATAGTTTTACTGGTTCACTTTTATCTGAATATTCCCTTTTCTGTTCATTAATTTACATGAAATCAGCACATCCAAGTACAAGCCTGACCCTTATCTAGTCAGGCTTTTTGTTAGCTCTTTGTGGACCTTCCTCTGAGATAGTATATGGGATTGACCTAAACAGAGATAGACTCCATAGAACATCATCAGACTCATACAATAGCTTTCCGGAAGATTTTCTATGATGTAATGAACTGCATGAAAAATACTAGCATATAGCAAGGCCAGACCAATCCACAGTTTATAATAAAGCTTTGATTTCATTCTTAAAAGAAACTCTGCCTGCTTGTCGAGCGCCTCTATATGAAACTCTCCAAAACTTGGATCTCGTTCCATGGTCAGCATACGGCTGATCCATTTAGCAGTCGCCAACCAGCCCACTACAAGCAAGACAGTCTTATAAACCACAGAAATGGAATGGATCCAATAAGGGACTAGGATTACGAAACCAATGACGAAGGCTAGACCAACCGTCCACTTATCAAATCGAATGGGCTTTTTTTGATCATTCACATAAAGTTTCATTCTTATCATATCTAAGTAGTACTCTTTACCAGCAAAACGCATTATATAAATTAAACTATTTTTTCTATGCATTTTAAACCTCCCTTACTGTACATATGTGGCAAGCTAGTCACTTTTTCACTTCAATAGTCTACTCCAGCTTTTGATTCTGTCAGTTTTTAGTAGTTCTTCTCACCAGACTTGCTATTAAATAGAACGTCAACTGTTCCACTCAAGAAAACCAGCACTTCTCCTCTTACTCCTCAATCGCTAGCCCATCGCCAACTTCATCCTCCAAGTATTGTTTTGCCATCCGAACAATATAGAGCGACGTATCTTCTGATAGCAACTTATTAAAAAGCTCCTTCGCTCTATCCTTATCACCTTTAAGAGTAGCATTCAAAGCTTGATAGTAGATGATTTCTAACTGCTGGTACTTGAAGTCATTGGTCAAGTCTTCGAAATAATCATTGCTTTGGTGGGCAACGGTTAAATCATAGAGAGCAAGACAGACCTTTCTTGTTTTCTCAGCTAGTGTAGGGTCTGTAATGGTCAATTCATTTAACCGAGCCTCTAGCTCTTCTCTGGACAAATCAGGATCTGTCAGCACGGTTGATCGAATAAGATAACTTTCAAAAAAGTTCTTATACTTCTGCGGACAATCCGCCTGACTAAGTTCGTCTCTGGTTTCCTTTATGACAGTATCAAATTCTCCCATCATAAAAGAATAGGCAACCGAGGTAAGTTTGATGTCTGTCCGTAAGATAGGTTTTTTCACATCCTTGTTCAGCTGAAGATATTGCCTCCAAGATACTAAATCTAAGTCTACATGGAGCAAGGTGTTGCACTTGTTTGCATAGTTCTTTTTGATCCATTGAATGAATAAAAACAAGACTGCAAGGACCAATAAGACTGCACCAATTTGAAGAAAGGTATCTCTGACTACTATCCCTATACAAAAAATCAGGAGTATTGCCAAAAGCCCTGCTGCTCTAACATAGAGCCTATAGTTTTTTCTTAGTGCTTTATAATCCAATTTGTAGCCTCCTATTTATAGACTTTATTTTTACTTGAAAACAGATTCTCTGACATCAAAACAAGTTACCTCCTATCTTACCTCATTTTTCTTAGGCACGCAAGCTGAATATAAGCCCCTCCTATGACTAGATTTGAATCAAATGAAAAATTAAGGTACAATAGAGAATAGACAAATGTGTTGAGAGGATTAATATGAAAAAAATTATCGCCCTACTATTATTTTCTGGCTTGGCTTTGACAGCTTGTACAACAAATAAAACAAATTCTAGCTCTTCAAGTTCAAGCAAAGAACAAACTGAGCAAACTTCAACGTCTAGCTCTAATCAAAAAGATCAAAAGAAAATTGAAGAAGAACAAAAGAAATTAGAACAACTGCGCAAAGATTTTAACGATGCCATGACCAATGAAAATGCGGTCTTCCCTCAGCTCTCCAACGAAGTTGCCGAAGATGAAGCTGTCGTGAAAATCACTACCAACAAAGGGGACATTACCGTTAAGCTCTTTCCGAAATACGCACCTTTAGCCGTTGAGAATTTCTTGACCCACGCTAAGGAAGGCTATTATGACGGTCTCCTCTTCCACCGTGTGATTAACAACTTCATGATCCAAACAGGAGACCCTAAAGGTGATGGTACGGGTGGTGAATCCATCTGGAAAGGCAAAGATACCTCTAAAGATCCAGGTTCTGGATTTGAAAATGAATACTCCCCTTACCTCTACAATCTTCGAGGTGCCTTAGCTATGGCCAATTCCGGTCCAAACACAAATGGAAGCCAATTCTATATCAACCAAAATAAGGCGGATATCTCAAGCAAGCTTCCAACTGATCGTTTTCCAGCTAAAATCATCGAAGCCTATAAGAATGGTGGAAACCCTACCCTTGATGGTGGCAACTACACCGTCTTTGGACAGGTCATCGACGGCATGGATGTAGTTGACAAAATCGCCGAAGTTGAAACTGACGACAAAGACAAACCAAAAGAAGATGTCAAAATTGAAAAGATGGAAGTCGTCAAAGACTATGATTTCAAGAAATAAGCAAAAGAGAACCTGACGGTTCTCTTTTTGTCTTTATGTCAATTCATTAAAGTCCCAGATTTGGTCCATCCAGCCTTCATAGAAGTCTGGCTCGTGGCAAACCATGAGGATCGATCCCTTGTATTCTTTCAGGGCCCGTTTCAACTCTTCTTTGGCATCCACATCCAAGTGGTTGGTCGGCTCATCTAGTACCAAGACATTGTTTTCACGGTTCATCAAGAGACAGAAGCGTACCTTGGCTTGCTCCCCACCGGATAGTACCTGAATTTGGCTCTCGATATGCTTGGTCGTCAAGCCACAGCGGGCAAGGGCTGCACGAACCTCTGCTTGATTGAGAGCTGGAAAGGCATTCCAGACTGCTTCTAGCGGTGTCTGACGATTGCCTCCTTCGACCTCTTGCTCGAAATAGCCAAGCTCAAGATAATCCCCGCGCTCGACTTCACCAGCAATTGGAGGGATAATTCCTAAAAGACTCTTCAAAAGAGTGGTTTTCCCGATCCCATTAGCTCCGATAATGGCTACCTTTTGATTGCGCTCGAAGGTCAAGTTCAAAGGCTTAGTCAAGGGACGTTCATAGCCAATTTGGAGATCCTTGGCCTGGAAGATAAAGCGTCCAGGTGTACGGGCATTTTTAAATTCAAAGGAAGGTTTTGGTTTCTCGCTTTGCAACTCAATGAGTTCCATCTTATCCAGCTTCTTCTGACGAGACATGGCCATATTCCGCGTTGCCACACGTGCCTTATTGCGGGCCACGAAATCTTTGAGGTCAGCAATCTCTTTTTGTTGGCGCTCATAAGCCGCTTCCAATTGCGATTTTTTCATTTCATAGACTTCGAGGAATTGGTAATAGTCCCCAGAATAGCGAGTCAACTGCTGATTTTCTACATGGTAGACGATGTTGATTACATCATTCAAGAAAGGAATATCGTGGGAAATAAGGACAAAGGCATTTTCATAATTCTGCAAGTAGCGCTTGAGCCAATCGATGTGCTCCGCATCCAAGTAGTTGGTCGGCTCATCTAGTAGCAAGATATCAGGTTTTTCTAGCAAGAGTTTGGCCAAGAGGACCTTGGTCCGCTGCCCACCTGAAAGGGCCGTGACATCTGTCTCCATGCCAAAGTCCATGACCCCTAGAGCCCGAGCCACTTCATCAATCTTGGCATCCAAGGTATAAAAATCCCGACTCTCTAACCGATCCTGGAGCTCTCCGACTTCTTCCATGAGGGCATCCATATCCGCTCCATCTTCAGCCATTTCCATATAGAGGTCATTGATGCGAGCCTCTGCTTTAAAGAGTTCGTCGAAAGCTGTCCGCAAAACATCACGCACAGTTTGTCCTTCTTTTAGAACAGCGTGCTGATCCAGATACCCAGCGGTCACATACTTAGACCACTCAACCTTTCCTTCGTCAGGCAACATCTTCCCTGTCACGATGCTCATGAAGGTCGATTTCCCTTCACCATTGGCTCCGACTAATCCGATATGCTCACCCTTTAACAAACGGAAGGACACATCCTCAAAAATAGCCCGGTCTCCAAAGCCGTGGCTTAAATTTTTTACCTCTAAAATACTCATGATTGACTCTCTTTCATTGACTTCACTCGTATGATTATACCATCTTCAAGATAAAATGAAAAGGGAGTCCAACTCCCTTTCCTACTACAAACCTAAGTCTGCGTATGGCTTCCGGTAACCCACTTGAACAACTTTTCCATCTTTCACTAAGAGAGGGCGTTTGATCAGCATGCCATCGCTAGCTAAAAGGTCCGCTGCTTCTTCTATCGAAAGCTGGTTCACCTTGTCTTTCAAGCCCAATTCCCGATACTTCATTCCACTAGTATTAAAGAACGATTTGATCGGTAGGGAAGATTCCGTCATCCAGGTTTGTAGTTGCTCACTGGTCGGGGTATCTACCACGATGTCTTGGCTATCAAACTCACAGCCTAAGTCGTTTAACTCCGACTTTGCCTTGCGACAGGTCGAACATTTTGGGTATTCAATAAATGATAACATTTTTTCTCCTTATTCTTTCCAAGATATGGCCTCATGATGCAACAGCCAACGTTTGCGGTCTAATCCAGCCGCATAGCCTGTCAATTGATTCTCCCGTCCTAGCACTCGGTGACAAGGGAGGAGAAGGAGCAAGGGATTCCGACCTACTGCTTGACCGATGGCTTGGGCCGATCTGCAAGACAAGGCTCGGGCAATCTCTCCATAAGTCCGACTCTCCCCATAGGGAATCTGAGCTAGGTAGGCCCAGACTCTTTGTTGAAAGTCTGTCCCTTGAGGAGACAGGGCAAAGGGGATGGGAAGATCTTCCCCTAAAAAGTACTGATCCAGCCATTCAAAGACAGCTTCATGAAGAGGTCGACAAGCTGCTTTGATGTGATCAATCCCTTGCTCACAATTGGCTTGGTCACAAAACCAGACCCCAACTAGACTTTCCTCATCCACCACAATAGATAGAGGTCCCAAGGGACTCTGATAGAGTTGCCGATAGAACCTAGTCATTTTGAGATTGTTCTGCACGGTAGTCCCAGCGATCGTCTTCGCTAATCACTTGGAAGAGGCTGGTTTCTGCCTTCCGTTTAATCTTCTGATAAGCGAGACGGACACCATCAATTGGAACCTTTCCACAGTAATGGAAGCCTAACTTCTCTAAAAGATATTGCATGACCTTGTTGTCAGGATGGGTATCACAGCGAAAATCCGGGCCTTTCTCTCCTTCGATCAAGCCTTGAAGGAAGGTTTGGGCTACGCCTCGTCCAGCAGCTTCTTTGGCAACAGCGATCCGGTGAAAACTGATATAGAGATAGTTATCATGTTCCCATTTTCCGTCATAAATATCATTATAAGCTGCTTCATTTCCCTTATAGAGAGCGGCATATGCTACGACTTCTTGATTCTCTACAGCTACATAACCACGGCTCTCTAGGATATCCTCAAAAATGATTTCTTGATCCGGATAACCATCCTGCCATTGGTCCACGCCAGCTGCAGCTAAGCTGTCCTTGCCATCTTGAATGATTTCCATAATCCGATTGATTTCATTGGGATAGGCCATTCTAATTTCCATCAGACTCTCCTTTTTCCTCCTCTTGGTGGTAACGGGCATAGAGATCACTCTTTTGCAGCCCGAATTGTTTGGCAACCTGTTTGATTGCCTGGTTCTTTTTCATGCCAGACTGGACCAGAAGATCAATCTCTTGGATCAGATCCACTTCTTCTAAATCTGGCTCCTGCTCACTGGCTCCCTCTACAATCAGAAGGCACTCCCCCTTGAGGGGATTTTCCTCTAGGTAAGCCACTAACTCCTCAATAGTCCCTCGCGTGTACTCTTCATAAATCTTGGTCAATTCTCGGACCAGCACAACTGGACGATTCCCATAAACTGCCAGCATATTTTGAAGCGTCGCACGAACTCGGTGCGGAGACTCATAAAAGATCTGGGTCTCAGGATAGGCCAATTTCTCTTGGAAAAAGGCCTTTTGCTGCCCTTCCTTGCGTGGGAGAAAGCCATAAAAGATATGAGGCTGAGGTGCCAGACCACTCGCAATTAGACCGGTAATACCGGCACTCGGACCAGGAACCGCCACAACCGGAATCTCTCGCTCAATGGCTGCCTTGACCAAGTCATGACCTGGATCCGAAATACTTGGCAATCCTGCATCCGAAACCTGGGCCAAGTCCTTTCCTGACTCCAAATGAGCCAGCAAATCAGGGATTTTCTCCATAGCATTGTGCTCGTGAAAGCTGGTTTGAGGCGTACTAATCTCAAAATGCTTGAGCAAGAGTCCTGTATTACGGGTATCTTCCGCCGCAATCAGATCTACCTCTTTTAAGGTTTGGATCATGCGATAGCTCATGTCATCCCGATTGCCAATTGGAGTTGGCACTAAGAAAAGAGTCCCTGTCCCTCTATCCCCCTTAAAACTTCGTTGAATCTGCATGCTTACTCCCTAAATAACAACTCATCACAAAAAATACACTCTTCATCATTTTCACGGCGTTGACCATAGGAGTCAGTACAGACATGAAAACCATCGTTGTAAATTCTTTGTAAATTTTCACGTCCATTGCGATGAAATTTTGGTGAGGTAGTTTTCTCCACTTCTCCTAATCGTTCACGTAGTTTATCATTTTCAAGACGTAGAGCAGTGTTTTCCTCAACAATCAGTCTGAGATTCTTTTTAATGGCTTCAACTTCTGCTAAGGTGACTAATAATTCCTGGGAAAAGCCATCCAAAGCATCAAATAATTCTTTTTTATTCATCTCTTTACCTTCTATTTTTCAACTGCAAAACCATATACTCAAGAGCATTTTGGAAACTTACATTGCGTTCCCACATTTGTTTAGCCAAGACCAAATGTTCTAGATAATCTCTTCCTAGAGCAAGACTGATGGAGCGGGCAAAGAGCAACTCCAACAAGCGGAAGGCCTGGGCCTGTTTTTCTTTATCATCCGTCTCTTGTACTAAGCGAGATACAAGTAGGTAAACATGAGGATCCGCTTTTAGACAGGCCGTGACAAAGCGCTCACACTCCCTTGCCAAATCGAAAAAGGCTGAACTCTGAGCAAGGGTTTGTGCTTCTTGAAAACCTTGACTAAAGTCGGCTAATAGATTTGCCTGTTGAAGGAGCAAACCTTCTTGAAGGAGATACTCTTTTAAGAAATTTTGGTTTTTCAGAAAATGAATCTGTTGCGCCCTACTTTTTATGGTCGGTAGAACCAATTGTTCATCGGCCGTTAACAAGAAAATATAGACTTCACTCTGAGGCTCCTCAATCACCTTGAGGAGGGAATTCGCAGCATTAACATGCATTCGGTCTGCATCGCAAATGATAAAGACCTGCTTGGATCCTTCGTAGCCCGACTGAGAGAAATTCTGGATCAACTCTCGAATCCGATCCGTTTTAATAATCTGATTGATCGGCCGAACAACCGTCACATCTGAGAATTCATCTTCTTCAATTAAACGACAAGCCCGACAAGTCCCACAGGGCCAAACACCCTTCTTATCCGTACAAAAAAGACTTTGGGATAAGAGCTGGGCCATCTCAAAACTGCCAAAATCACCAGTAAAGAGATAGGCATGACTCAATCGTTCCTGTTCTAAAACAGCTTGGAAGCGATCCACTAGCTGGGGTTGAAGTTCTCGCACTAGTTCTAACTTCATTCGCTAATCTCCAAGACTTCTTTTAATAAAAGCCACGTATCCTCAACCACCTGGTCAAAAGGTTGACTGGCATCGATTTTCACCACTCGTTGTGGTTCTTTTTCGAGGATGGCCAGATAGCCTTGTCGAACTTTCTGATGGAGACTAAGCCCTTCTAGATCCAAGCGATTGACTTCACGACTAGAGCTCTTAGCAATTCGAGCCAATCCTTCTTCTACATCAATGTCAAAATAGAAGGTCCGGTTTGGCTTGAGACCATCGGTCGCAAACTGGTTCAACCATTCAATATCCGTTACTGCTAATCCACGGCCAAAACCTTGGTAAGCTACCGAACTATCGATAAAGCGATCCATGATGACGAGCTTCCCAGCTTCCAAAGCTGGAAGGACACGCTCTGCCAAGTGTTGACGACGACTGGCGATGTAAAGAAGCAATTCTGTTTTGGGATCCATTTCCGTATGGGAGGGATCTAAGATAACTTCTCGTATTTTTTCTGCAATTGTGACCCCTCCCGGTTCCCGCGTGGTAATATACGCAATCCCTGCCTTCTCCAAACGTGGTAACAAGGCCTCTAAAACGGAGGATTTCCCAGCACCTTCTGGTCCTTCAATTGAAATTAATGTTCCTTGCTTCATTCTCTCTTCTTAACTTTCTATGATTATTTCTCTTGCTTGTTTTACTTCCTCCTATTTTACCAAAAATAGGGGTAAAAATCCTGTCCCAATCAGTGAAAATTGATGAAAATAATTTCCTATTTTTCATTTTTTTTGGTAAAATGTATGGTGAAAAACGATTAGGAGAACGAGCATGTTTAAGGTAAAAAATATTCTAACCATTATTTTTGGGGCTGGCATTTTTTCTTTTGGAATCTTTTTCCTCGTGATTCCATTCCACTTTTATGAAGGAGGGGCTACAGGGATTACCCTGATCACCTACTACCTCTTTAAAATTCCAGTTTCAGTCATGAACTTGGCCATTAATATTCCCCTCTTTTTCCTGGCCTGGAAACTACTGGGTCTCCGATCTCTCTATCTCAGTCTGATAGGAACCTTCTCCGTTTCTTCTTGGATGGCTATCTTTGAGCTGATCCCAGGGAGTCATCATCTCCAGAATGCGATTTTCACTGCTTTAGATGGAGATATCCTCCTCGCCTGTATCGGATCAGGGGTTATCCTTGGAACTGGGCTGGGGATTATCTTCAATGCTGGAGGAACTACAGGTGGAACCGATATTGTCGCACGTATCTTTAACAAGTACACGACGCTTTCTATGGGACGCCTCATGTTGATTGTGGATGCCATCGTCTTGACAACTGTTTTGATCGTCTTTAAGGACTTCCGAATTGCGGCCTACACCCTCCTCTTTATCCTGATTGACACCGTCGTCATTGATATCGTTGGTGAAGGAGGCTTTGCAGGGAAAGGATTCCTCGTGGTGACTTCTAAACCGGATGAAATTGCCAAACAAATCACGACTGATTTGGGCCGAGGGGTCACATTCATGAACGGCATGGGCTATTATAGCCAACAAGAAATGAAGATTATCTACTGCGTAGTCTCTCGGAATGAAATGAAACAAATGAAAGACTTGATTAATAAAATTGATCCATTTGCCTTCATTACCATTACAGAAGCCCACGAAATCCTAGGAGAAGGATTTACCTTGGATACCAACAAGCAACCCATTGCTCGCTAAAACAAAGAGAGAGTGGAACAGAAATCGGTAATTCGTTAGAATTCGATTTCGTCGTCCCACCTCCGCACAGTTGAGTAGGGCTGTAAAAGCTGATGAAAGCAGCGTAGTAGAGCCCACTCAACCACTGCGTCTTGCTCGATAATCCAAAGACAATTGAGAGGCTAGGACTTTTGTCCCAGCCTCTCTTTGTTTATTTAAAATGCTTTTGCAGACGTACGACTAATTTCATCCACACCAATACCATTTTCTTCAAATTTCTTCTTGATGACTTCTGTATCGGTAATGCCGTCAATTTGAACTTCAATGACCACACGATCATCCTTGGTTGGGATATTGACCGTATTGGAGATATTCAACCCTTCTTCTACGATCAAATGGATGATTTTTTCAAGAACGCCCACCTTGTCTTCTGTCACAAAACGAACACGAACTCCTTCTTCTCCATAACCGGATACTTCGAGGAAGGCACGAAAAATATCACGGTCGGTAATCACACCAGAAACTTGTTCATTGTCTACAACCGGAAGAATCCCCACCTTGTTCTTATACATGAGATAGGTCGCATCTTCAAGGCTGGCAAATTTTGAGACAGTAATAACATCACGAAGCATGACGTCCTTAACTTTGGTTTTATTGAGCAGGTAGTTCATTTCAAAAATAGATAAACTAGTTGCTTTAGATGGACTCGCTTCTGCAATCGTACCTTCTGTCACCAAACCGACCAATTTGTCATTTTCAATGACCGGCAAGCGGTGCAAGCCTTGTTCCCGCATCAAATCTGCCGCATGAGCAATTGTTGTATCTGGACTAATATAGACTACTTTACGGGTCATAAAATCTTTAACAGCCATAACCATTCTCCTATACTTTTGTTAGTTTTATTATACTTGATTTTTAGTGCTATTTCAAACGCTTTCAGCAGTTTTCTCTTGTTTTCAAAATTCAGAATTGCCTAATAATCCTTGCATTCATCCCTATGAAAACTAAATTCTCTAATTGCAGATAAACTATTTTTAAAAAAGAGCCCAAGGGCTCTTTTTTATCCGTTATCCACCAAGGTAGGCCTTGCGGACATCTTCTGAGGCTAAGAGTTCTTTTCCTGTTCCGGACAGAACCACTTTTCCTGTTTCCAAAACATAACCGCGGTCTGCGATGGCAAGGGCCTTGTTGGCATTTTGCTCAATCAAGAGAACGGTTGTTCCTTGTTTTTGGATATCTTGGATGATATCAAAGATTTCTTGGATAAAGATTGGAGCTAATCCCATAGAAGGTTCATCCAAAAGCAAGAGTTTTGGTGTTGACATAAGTGCACGACCCATTGCGAGCATTTGTTGTTCCCCACCAGATAGAGTAGCGGCATCTTGGTTCTTCCGTTCTTCCAAACGTGGGAAACGTGAGAAGACTTTCTTCAAGTTAGCTTGATTTTCTTCTCTATCTTTCTTCAAGAAAGCTCCCATTTCCAAGTTTTCCATAACAGTCAAGCCTGGAAAGACGTGGCGGCCTTCTGGAACTTGAGAAAGCCCAGCAGCTACAATTTTTTGAGCCGGAACCTTTTGAATCTCCTGACCCAAAAACTCGATTTTCCCAGCACTTGGACGCACCAAACCTGAAATGGTACGAAGAATAGAGGTTTTCCCAGCACCATTGGCACCGATAAGAGAAACAACTTCTCCTTCATTGACTTCGAAACTGACATCACGGACAGCCTGGATCATGCCATAGTGTACAGAAAGATTTTCAACTTTTAACATAGACATTAGGCTTCACCTCCTAGATATGCTTCGATTACTCGTTTGTTATTCTTAATTTCCTCTGGCGTACCATGGGCAATCAAACGACCATATTCCAATACATAAATCCGTTCTGTTACTTCCATGACCAAGCTCATATCGTGTTCGATCAGCATGATCGTAATATTAAATTCTTTTTGAATGCGACGGATCAATTGGGTCAATTCTGCTGTTTCTTGAGGGTTCATTCCTGCAGCAGGTTCATCCAAGAAGAGAATTTTTGGCTCTGTAGCAAGGGCACGAACGATCTCCAAGTGACGTTGTTGTCCGTAAGCTAAGTTCTTAGCCAAGGTTTCTGCTTCTTTTTCCAAACCAAATATCGCTAACAATTCAAGGGCTTTTGCTTTCAACGCTTCTTCATTTTTGTAATAGCTTGGCAAACGGAACAGACTAGCAAAGACATGTGGTTTGTGGTGATTGGCAAAAGCAATTAAGACATTGTCCAAAACGCTCAAGTCTTTAAAGAGACGGATATTTTGGAAGGTCCGTCCAAGACCACCAGAAGCGATTTTATAAGGTGCTTTACCGTTTAATAGGTGCCCATCTAAAGTAATGGTTCCTTCACTTGGTTCATATACCCCTGTTAGGAGGTTGAAGAGAGTTGTTTTACCGGCACCGTTGGGTCCGATCAAACCAACCAATTCCCCTTCATTGAGTTCCATGGTTACATCCCCAACGGCTGTCAAACCACCAAAGTTTTTTGTTAAATTTTTTACTTCAAGAAGTGCCATTAGTTAGCCTCCTTTTTTGAGAGTAGTTTTTTCAAGCTAAATTCCCATGTCCCTAGAAGACCACCTGGACGGAAGATCATCACGAGAATCAAAGCCAATGAGTAAATGATCATACGGACGCTTGAGAAGTCTTGAAGCACCATGTTCAAGATCCCCAAGACGATGGCTGCCACAACTGTTCCTGACATCGATCCCAAACCACCGAAAACGACAATAATCAAGACATTAATGGTATTGGTGAAAGAGTAATCTTTAGGAACAACGGAACCGATAAAGCCAGCTTGAAGAGATCCAGCAATCGCTGCTGTGATCGCACCAAATACAAAGGCAATGACTTTGACTTTGGTCGTATTGATCCCAACAGATTCTGCTGCGATTTCATCTTCACGAACAGAAAGGGTAGAACGCCCAATTGGACTGCGTAAGAAGTTAATCGTAAAGATCGTTGTAATCACGACAAAGAGGTAAACCAATTGCCAGGTTGTAAAGGCTGGCAAACCAAGGATACCTGCGGCACCATTTGTTAGAGTACCACCATTGACAATCAAAATCCGGATAATTTCTGAAACCCCAAGTGTTGCAATCGCCAGGTAGTCTCCTTTCAACCGAAGAGTTGGAACCCCAACGATCAAGGCAACGAGACCTGCAATCAAGGCCCCTAAAACCATAGCGCCAAAGAAAGCACCGTAGGTTGGTGATTTAGAACCGAGAATGGCTGCAGAGTAGGCACCAATGGCCATAAATCCGGCATGACCGAGTGAGAATTGACCTGAAAAACCAACGATGAGGTTCAAACCAACTGCAAGGATGATATTAATCCCGATTTGTTCCAAAATTTGGATATAGAAGAGGTTGAGGACACCTGCTGCAACCAAGACTTGGATCAAGGCAAAACCTGCAATCAAAAGACCAAGCCAGACTAAATTCACTTTTAAATTTTGTTTCATGGCTTACACCTTCTCTTTCACATTTTTACCGAGGATACCTGCAGGACGGATAAGTAAGATCACAATCAAGATGGCATACACAATAGCATCACGGAAGTCTGAAAGACCAATCGCTGTAGCGAAAGTTTCCAATAAACCGATGACAAAGCCACCTAGGGCCGCGCCTGGAATGATTCCGATTCCTCCAAGAACGGCTGCGACAAAGGCTTTGATCCCTGGTGTCATCCCCATCAAAGGTTCGATTGAGTTGTAATACAAACCGATTAAAACCCCACCAGCACCCGCTAAGGCTGATCCCAAGGCAAAGGTAAAGCTGATGGTCCGGTTTACGTTAATCCCCATCAATTGAGCGGCATCGCTATCAACAGAAACGGCACGCATGGCTTTCCCCATCTTTGTCTTTTGGATAATAAATTGAAGAGCGACCATCAAGAAAATAGACACTCCTAAGATCATCAACTGAATGTTAGAGATCGAAATGGGACCAAAATTGTAACGAACAGTTTCAATGACTTGTGGGAAGGAACGGGTATTGGCCCCTACAAAGAAGACCATCCCGTATTCGAGCAAGAAGGAAACCCCGATGGCTGTAATCAAGGCTGCAATCCGAGTTGAATGGCGAAGCGGACGATAAGCCAGATATTCAATCACAACCCCTAAAATAGCTGTCCCGACCATAGCCAGAAGCAAGGCTACAAAGAAGTTAACCTTCAATGAGTTCAATAAGAAATATCCCATAAAGGCACCTACCATGTAGATATCCCCATGGGCAAAGTTGATCAATTTGATAATTCCATACACCATAGTATAACCAAGGGCTAAGAGTGCATAGACACTTCCCAAGATTAGACCGTTCACTAATTGCTGGAGCATTTGAACCATCCTTTCTAATAATAAAGAGCGAGGCCAGGAATTTTCATTCTCCCAGCCTCTTGTACAAACAACAAATGATAATTAAGGTTTAACCGACTCAACTGACTCAACTTTACCATCTTTTAAGCCAATCATAAGTGCAGATTTAACCGGATTATGGTCTTTGTCAATAGACATTGTACCAGTAACACCTTCCAAGTCTTTCAACTTCGCAAGGTTGTCTTTCAATTCGACAGAGTTCTTAGCACCTTTAGATGCTTCTGCAACCATGTAAACTGAATCATACGCCAAAGCTGCAAACATTGAAGGTTCTTCGTTGTATTTTGCTTTATAAGCTTCTACGAATTTCTTGGCTTTATCAGTCATTTCACCTTCAGTAGAGAATCCAGCTACGTAGTAGATGTCTGTAGCTGCAGCAGGTGTTGCTTGTTCAACGAATTTAGCATCGCTAAATCCATCACCACCAATGATTGGTTGTTTGATTCCCATACCACGTGCTTGGTTTACGATTTTACCAGTTTCAGTGTAGTACCCTGGAAGGACAATCGCATCGAAGTCTTTGTCTTTGATTTTTGTAAGAGCAGCTTGGAAGTCTGTATCCTTAGATTGGAAAGTTTCTGTTGCTACGATTTCACCTTTATAAGATTTCTTAAAGGCTTCAGCAATCCCTTTAGCATAGTCAGATGAATTATCGTAATAAAGAACAACTTTCTTCGCTTTCAAGTTATCCGTTGTATATTTAGCAATGATTTGTCCTTGGAAGCTATCGATGAAGGTTGCACGGAAAAGGTAATCTTGACCTTTTGTCAAATTATCTTGTGTTGCTGATGGTGTTACCAATGGAACACCTGCTTTACCAGCATTCGCAACAGCTGCGGCAGTGGCACCTGAAGTAGCAGGCCCTACAAGAGCGTTCACTTTTGATTGAGTGACAAGGTTTGTAGTGATTGTAGCTGCTTCAGCTGTTTCAGATTTGTTATCTTTGTCTGTGACAACAATCTTCTTACCATCAGCTCCACCATTAGCATTGATTTCATCAACGGCTAATTGAGCACCTTTTTGTTCAGCACTACCATATGCTGCTACTTCACCAGTTTTTTCAAAGTTAAAACCGATTTTTAGTTCTTTGCCGATTTCGTTACCAGTTGTGTTTGAACCTGAAGTTGAAACTTCACCACAGGCCGCAAGAAGAGCGACACTTGCAATTGTTAAAAATGAAAGAGCAAATTTTTTCTTCATTTGTAATAATCTCCTTAAATAAATCTAAAAATTAAATATATATTAAGAATATACCGAATTATCTGAAAATTGTCAACATAAAAAACGCAATCCTCTAAATGATTGCGTTTTCTACTCGTATTTCATCCTGTTGACGATGCAAACTTCCTACAAAATCACGATCCAATTCTTGAATATGGCAAATTTGAACCTTCTTCACGAAGCGTTCCTTTTTTAATTGCTGCACGATTTCAAGGACTTGAGAACTATCGACATAGACCTGTACATAGCGCATTTTTTTGGAATGATAAATCACATCCCCAATTGCCTGTAATTTTTTTGCATCACGATTATAGTACAACTTAACAATTAAACCTGTTCTTGCTTGTTTCTCAAACATACATTGTCCCTTTCTGGTTCTTCTACCAGTATAGCAAATTTCAAGTAAAAATACTATATTTTTCAAAAAACTCTCTTGAAATAAGAAAATCTCCTCTATATTTTAGAGGAGATTTTTGCTCTGCAAAAGCTTGATTAGCCTAAATTGTTATTGGACATGATTTCATCGATAAAACCATAGGCCAATGTTTCTTCAGCAGTCATCCAGTTATCGCGTTCCGCATCTGCGTGGATTTTCTTGAGGGTTTGCCCAGAATTTTCCGCCAAGATTTTTTCCAATCTGTGACGTGTTTTCAAGAGGTGTTCTGCTGCAATCGCCATATCTGTTTGTTGGGTACCACCGCCAGTACCACCCATTGGTTGGTGAATCATGTACTCCGCGTTTGGCAACATGAAGCGTTTGCCTTTAGCACCACTTGACGCAATCACAGTCCCCATGGAAGCCGCCATTCCCATAACAATGGTTTGGACATCTGATTTGATAAAGTTCATGGTATCTACAATGGCCAGCCCTGCTGAAACAGACCCACCCGGTGTATTAACATACATGTAGATATCTTTGGTATTATCTTGAGCATCCAAGAAAAGCAATTGGGCAATAATGGAATTGGCCATTTGATCTTCTACTGGTCCTGTTACCATGATAATCCGGTCTTTTAAGAGGCGAGAATAAATGTCGTATGAGCGTTCCCCACGACTAGTTTGTTCAATTACTACTGGAATCATTGATTCATCTCCTTTTATCCAATTTCACCAGTCCCCTTCTTCTTTGGGGACCGGCTTTCTTTCGAGAGGTTCTTCACCTTCGATCTTTTCTAAAAGCTATTATATCCCATTGGTCAACAAAGGTCAAATTTTTACTTTCTTTCAAAGACTTTCAGGAGATGTAATTATTTTGTACCAAAGAGACGGTCCCCTGCATCTCCCAAACCTGGCACAATATAACCGTTTTCGTTCAGGCGTTCATCCAAGGCTGCTGCAAAGATTTCGACATCTGGATGAGAGTCTTGGAAAGCTTTCACTCCTTCTGGAGCTGCAACCAAGCAGACAAATGTAATATGGCTGGCACCACGTTTCTTCAAGGAATCAACAGCCAAGATAGCTGAACCACCTGTAGCCAACATTGGATCCACGACAAAGATATGGCGTTGGTCGATATCTTCTGGCAATTTCACCAAGTATTCGACCGGTTTCAAGGTTTCTTCATCGCGATACATTCCGATATGCCCAACTTTGGCAGCTGGTACTAAACTCAAGAGTCCGTCTACCATCCCGATTCCCGCACGAAGGATTGGGACAATCGCTAGTTTTTTACCAGCAATTTGTTTTTGAATTGTTTTGGTAATCGGTGTTTCGATTTCTACATCTTCTAGTGGAAGATCACGCAACACTTCATACCCCATCAACATGGCAATTTCATCAACTAATTCACGAAAAGCCTTTGTAGAGGTATCTGTCCGGCGCAAAATGGACAATTTATGCTGAATAAGTGGATGTTTAATGACTTCAAGTTTTCCCATAATAGTTCCTTCTTTCTCTATATTCATCTTATTATATCAAAAAGGAAGAAAAAGGCCTACAAATATGCAAACCTTTTCTTTTCTTATTTTCATTAGTAGCTTATAGCCACTCCTTGTACTTACCAATATAATAGTGTTTGACCAGGGTGACACTTGCCATATAAAGGAAGAGAATCCCCGCTAGTAATAGGAAGTAAAGACTATTTAGTGGCGCTACTTTTAGCAAGGAAGCCAATGGGCCATATGGTAGGAAGGTCACAAAGAGGGCGCCCAATAAGGTCGTTGCCATGACAGCAAGGGCTGGCCGACTTTGAACAAAGGGCAATTTTGGAGACCGCAGCATATAGATGACCATGGTTTGGGACCACATGGACTCGATAAACCAGCCGGTTTGAAAGAGCATGATGAAGAGTCCTGCACTACCAGCACCATGGACATAGCCATAGCCTGTAATCATGGGTACAATGACAAAGTAGAGAATGATGAAGGTCAGGATGTCAAAGATAGAGGAAATAGGACCGAACCAGGCCATAAAGCGGGTAATGGATTTGGCTTCCCAGATTCGTGGTTTCTTCAAGAAGTCCTTATCCACTCGGTCAAAAGGCAAGGCAATACAGGAAAGATCGTAAACCAAGTTCAAGACGATGAGATGGATAGGGGCCATTGGAAGGAAAGGAAGGAAAATACTGGCAAAGAGAAGGGAGAAGATATTCCCGAAATTAGAAGAAACGGTCATCTTGATGTATTTGGTCATATTGGCATAAACCTTGCGTCCTTCTACCAAGCCTTTTTCGAGGACCATCAAGTCCTTATCCAGAAGGATAACATCTGCTGTTTCTTTGGCAATATCGACAGCTGTATCAACCGAAATACCCACATCTGCTACTTTCATAGAAGGTGCATCATTGATGCCATCTCCCATATACCCCACCTTGTGCCCATTCGCTTTGAGCTGCAAGATAATGCGTGCTTTTTGGTCTGGAGATAATTTTGCAAAAACGGTGGTTGTTTCGACTGCTTGAGCCAACTCTGAATCAGAGAGACTGTCGATATCGCTACCCAGCAAAATGCGGTCAACATCCAGTCCCACCTTTTCACAAACCGCTTGGGTCACTTTCTCATTATCACCCGTAAGAATTTTAGTAGCAACTCCGTATTCCGCAAGGGTATTGATGGCTGGTGCTGCGGATGGTTTTGGTGGATCCAAGAAGGCTAGATAGCCCGTCAAGATCATGTCTGCTTCATCCCCTACTTCAAAGGCATAGCCTTCCTCAAGATTTGATTTGTAACTAACCCCTAGCACGCGCAAACCTTGTTCATTCAGTTGAGCCACTTCTGCCAAGACGTCTTCCCGCACTTGGTCTGTTAGGGGGATAATCTCATCCTTGTATTCCACATAGTTAGAGACTGTTAGCATTTCTTCCAAGGCTCCCTTGGTGACCATGCTCACGATTCCCAGCTCATCCTTGACAATGACACTCATCCGACGGCGTTCAAAGTCAAAAGGCAATTCATCAATTTTTTGGAAGCTTTGGTCCAAGCCTCTGACAATTTCGTGTTTCTTAGCTTCTCTTTCTGTCCGACTGATAATGGCGCGGTCCATCAAGTTTTTGAGGCCGGTTTGGAAGTAAGAGTTGAGATATGCCCGACGTAGGACGGATAAATCCAAGTCCCCACGAATGTCGAGTGGGTATTCGAGTACAATTTCATCTTGGGTCAAGGTTCCTGTCTTGTCCGTACAGAGGATATCAATAGCGCCTAGATCTTGAATAGCGTTGAGCTTTTTGATAACCACTTTTTCTTTGGCCATGATAATGGAACCCTTAGCCAAGCTAGCTGTGATAATCATTGGAAGCATTTCCGGAGTCAAACCCACTCCTACACTGAGGGCAAAGACGCCTGCTTCCAGCCAGTCCCCGTCTGTCAAAGCATTGATAAAGAAGACGATGGGCACCATCACCATCATGAGTCGGATCAACAACCAAGAGATGGTGTTCATTTCTCGTTCAAAAGAGGTTGGTTCATCATAAGTATTGATGGTCTGCTCAATCGCTCCCATCATGGTTTCATCCCCGACTACTAAGACCAAGGCAGTTGCTCGGCCTGAGATGACGTTGGTCCCCATGAAAGCTAGACTCTCACTCTCCAGGAGACTATCCAGATTTTGGCCACTTGCTTTTTTTAAACAAACTTTTTCGACAGCATCACTCTCACCAGTCAAACCGGATTGTTGGACGAAGAAGTCTCGAGAATCTAACAAGACCACATCCGCTGGAATCATGTCGCCTGCACTCAGTTTGATCAAGTCTCCCACAACGATCTCATCAATGGGAATTTCTTCTTCCTTGCCTTCTCGAATCACTGTTGCTGTATTAACAATCATGCGAGAAAGGTTACTAGCAGCCTTGTCACTGCGTAATTCTTGGATAAAGCGAATCCCCCCTGAGAGAAGAACGAGGACGACGATAATAAGAGAGGTCGTTGGATCTTCCTCACCCGGCTTGGCTAACCAAACATTGGTCACCAAAGAAACAAGGGCAATGAGAAGCAGGATGACTGTGAAGGGATTGATGATCGATTCAACAATCCGTTTCCAGATAGAGCTTTCTTGTCCTTTGGTAAGGACATTTTCTCCATAACTTTCCCGGTTTTCTTCTACTTGGTCTTCCGTCAATCCAGACCAGCTAGATTGATAGTTGGATAAGGTTCTTGTTTCTGCATCTTGCAATGCAGCAATGAGTCTTTCTTTTGTTGTTTGCATTGAAATCTCCTTTTTTATCAGGAGCCAAACGCTTATAGAGTCCCGATGACACAAATCAGCGATTGGCTGGCTATGTGCGGTTCGGGATGATCGTCGATTTGTATCATAGTGTTCTCCTTTTCTACTTGATAGGTGAAAGGCTTCTTAAGCATAAGAAAAGAGCCCTCCCTCTAACAGGTAGGACTCATTAAACTCGTCGTTTATTTTTTAATGAAAATTCTCAAAAAATAGACCGTCCAAGCTTTAGCTCCGCAAGGCAATGAAATGAGCTTAGTCTTGACCTTTGCGATCAGGACTGTTGACCAACGAGTAGTGTCTCCACTGCTTTGCGGTAGTCATCCGTATCCTTGTGGTAGCCTCACCTACCGTTATTCCCCTTGAGTATACTCCTCCCCTATAGAAAAGTCAACCCTCACATTAAACTTTTTTAGGAAAGGCAGTTACGATCCGAGCAACAATCTCTTGGACTAGGGTTTTCGGAGCCGCCACATTTAGACGAGCATGTTGCTTCCCTTCTACTCCAAAGTCTGTTCCTTTAT
This sequence comes from Streptococcus rubneri, assembly GCF_004785935.1. Lineage (GTDB taxonomy): Bacteria > Bacillota > Bacilli > Lactobacillales > Streptococcaceae > Streptococcus > Streptococcus rubneri. The sequence continues at coordinate 1,059,087 of NZ_SRRP01000001.1, forward strand.
TGAGGATGACCTTGGCCTGATCATGAAGACGAGCATGGAGTTCTTCCTCAGACAATCCGTAGTCAGAAAAATCTAGCCAAAGAAGGTAGGTCCCCTGAGGCTTCATCACCTGGATATCGGTCCGCTCTCGTATAGTATCCACAGCATAATCGATATTTTCTTCCAAGACAGTTTTTAAGTCTTCCAACCAATCCTTTCCCTTCTGATAGGCAACTTCTGTTGCCATATAACCAAGGGCAGAGATTTCATGCTGGTTGTTTCGCAATTGCTGGGCTAAGAAGGACTTCCGCAAGCCTTCATTCTCAATGATGGCATAGGAATTTTTTGTCCCTGCAATATTGAAAGTTTTTGTCGCACTAGATAAGACAAGTGTGAATTCTTTAAAGCTGGGATCTACTGTATTAAAAGACACATGTTTGTGCCCAAACAGCGCCAAGTCTTGGTGAATTTCATCTGAAATAAGTAAGACTCCATATTTTTGGCAAAGTCGACCGATTTTTTCTAAGACTTCCTTCTCCCAAACTCTCCCACCCGGGTTATGAGGATTGCACAAGATATAGAGTTTTACCTGATGTTGGACTAGATCTTTTTCCAATTGCTCAAAATCAATTTGGAAGAGTCCCTCCTCTTCAAGAAGAGAATTGGTCACTAATTTGCGTTGATTGAGACGAACACTACGAGCAAATGGGGGATAGACTGGTGTATTGATGAGGACAGAGTCCCCTTCCTTGGTGAAAGCTTGAATAGCCGTTGAAATGGAAGGAACAACCCCTCCCATAAAGACAATGGCTTCCTTAGCAAACTCATAGCCATGCTCGGTTTTTTCCCAATTCTGAATGGCTTGGTAGAGCTCCTCGCTTGGATAGGTATAGCCGTAGACCAATTGATCCGCATAGTCTCGAATGGCTTGTCGAACAGCAGGTAAGGATTCAAAATCCATATCGGCAATCCAAGCAGGAAGAAGCTCAGGATCTTGTTCTGACTCCTTCCACTTACTAGTGTGGTGCCCCAAACGATCAGGGGCGGTCAAAAATTGTTCTTTTCCCATGATGGACTCCTATCTAGCCAATGCTTGTTCTAAATCCTCTATCAAATCCCTTGCGTCTTCAATTCCGATGGAGAGGCGAAGCAAGTCGTCCGTTAACCCATAGGAATGACGAACCTCTGCAGGAATATCTGCATGAGTCTGGGTCGTTGGATAGGTAATCAAACTTTCCACACCACCTAAACTCTCTGCAAAGGTAAAGACTTGCAAATGATTCAAAATGGTTGGAATTTTTTCTTCCTTCCTTACTTTAAAGGAAACCATGCCTCCCTTGCCGGTATACAAGACTTCCTTAACAGCTGGATGCCCCTTCAAGAATTCCACTACCTTCTTCGCATTTTCTGTAGAGCGCTCCATACGAAGAGCCAAGGTTTTTAAACCACGGATCAATTGGTAGCTGTCAAAAGGTGAAAGAACAGCTCCAGTTGTGTTAAGGTTATAAAAAAGTTGCTCATAGAGACCTTCGTCATCTGTGACAACAACACCCGCTAAGACATCATTGTGCCCCGCTAGATACTTGGTCGCTGAGTGGAGGACAATATCTGCTCCTTCTTCAATTGGACGTTGGTAGATAGGGCTATAGAAGGTATTGTCTACAATCACTTTTGCCCTTTTTTCATGAGCTAAGGTAGCCAGTTTCTGGATATCAAACTCCAACATGAGAGGATTGGTTGGCGTTTCAATATAGAGAATATCCACTTCTTCCTTCAGACCCTCTATCAATTCTTCCTCTGAATTCGCATAGGTAAAGAAGAAGCGGCCTTCTTGCTCCATCTGGTTGAACCAGCGAAAAGAGCCTCCATAAAGGTCCCGTACTGCTAAGACCTTGCTTCCCACTGGAAAAATACTAAAGGCTAAGACAATGGCAGACATACCTGAACTCGTCACCAATGCATGCTTTGCGCTCTCAATAGCTGCTAAAGTCTTCTCAGCATTTACCCGAGTTGGATTCTTTGTACGGATATAGTCGTATCCAGTAGATTGACCAAACTCTGGATGCTGGTAAGTAGTTGAAAAATGAAGCGGAGTAATCAAAGCCCCCGTTGCTTGATCCGATTTAATTCCAGCTTGCGCTAGGATAGTGTTAATATTCTTTTTGCGACTCATACAAACCTCCAATGGACGTAAATTCAGTTGTCTCTATTGTATCACTTCTTCAGATGATACGGTTTTTCCTTTTTCAAGAGCTAGATATAGCTTCAAACTATAATGAAAAAGAGGTGGGCGCTAAACCCAACCTCCATAGTTTATGAGATGTGAAATTTATTTCGAAGAGTAGCTGCCTTGTTCCCAATAAAACGATCTAAGAAACGAAGACGAAGACCAAGACCACCATAAACGATGATTCCCACACCACCAATCAGAGCTACATAGATCATACTCATCACTCGACCGTTTGGTTTTAAGACAAAACTAAAAATCAAGACTGAAAGTAAAACCACTAATAGCATAATTAAGGTTAAAATAGCTGTTAATAAGCTCCGTTTGAAGACTATTTTGCGATTAAAATGAGTCACTCGATGAATTTCTTTGTACATGAGGACGATTGGAATCATGAGACCAATAGTAGTAGAAAGAAGAGGGCCATAGGCTCTAAAGAGATAAATAAAAGGCACTTGTAGAATCAGTTTCACCAATACCCCATAACCAAAGTAAAGAATCGCCTTCCTATTTTGGAAAAGAGCCTGGATCATTGGGGATAGGACTGTATACAAGCCTAGAATGACCGTTTGCAACATCGCTAGGATAAAAAGCCCCAAAGCAAGGGAATCTGGTTTCCCGTAAAAGACGGTATAGAGAGGCTTTGCAATGGCTACTGCACCAATCGTAGCTGGAAGCAAGAAGGCTACTAGCATGGTCAGGTTATCCTGAACTAGCTTACCAGCAGCTCGAAAATCCCCCTTGACATAGTTTTCTGTTAAAAGCGGAATCCCCACTCCTCCAATCGAGGTCGCTACCGCAATTAAAATCATGGTGATTTTATTTGGATTTGCTGAGAAGTAGCTGAATTGAACCAAAAGCTCTGAGCGAGAGAAGTTGGTGAACCAAGACATGACATTGCTATAGGTCATCTGGTCGATAATCTGGAAGAGCTGAATGGCTGATCCTGTTACAATGAACGGAATCGCTTCACGAATGGTATCCCACAAGAGGGCCTTGGTATCAATCTCATTGTCAGACTCTGGTCGATGAATAATATGTTTCAAAAGGCCTGTCTTCCAGAGGTAATAGAAGAGAACAAATAGACTTGCCCCCATCCCAATAAAGGCTGCAAAAGTGGACTGGGTCACTGCTTCAACGTAATCACCTGAGCCAACTTTCATAATAAAGTAGGCTGTCAAGAGCATCCAGATAACCCGAATCACTTGCTCAGCAATTTGACTGATGGCATAAGGTTTCAGATTGTTATGCCCTTGGAAGAAGCCACGGATGACACTCATGGAAGGGAAGATGAGGACTGCCCAAGACAGGCTTTGCATGACAGGGATTAGGTCTTTCCCACCCCCAGACAGCTTTGCAAAGACTGGAGAAAGCAAATACATGATAATGGCAAAAATTAGTCCCAACAAGGACATGAACTTGAGAAAACCTCGAATCATGGCATAGCTATGTTCTTCTTGCCCCTTAGTATTGTATTTAGCCACCTGCTTAGCGACTGCTACCGGGACGCCTGCTGTTGAAATCAGCAAAAACCAAGCATAGATATTATACCCCATAGTAAAGAGACCATTTGCTTCTGCCCCATGTTTCCCCATCCAGATATACCAAGGGATGATATAGGCCGCTCCTAAGAGACGGCTGATAAAATTGCTAGCTGTCAACCAGACTGTTCCACGCAGCATCTGGGCCTGTTGATTACTTGTTTCGTTACTCATATGTTTCCTCTACTAGATAGTCTTCTTTCATTATAAACTTTTCCTTTACACTTGTAAAATAAGGGCTTTCAGTTTAAAATAGGATTATGATGAAGATAGAAACTGTACTAAACATTTTAAAAGAGGATCACAACTTTCGTGAGATCCTACAAGACGGAGAATACCACTATTCTGCAAGTGGTGTTTCTTTTAATCAAATTAGCTACGATAGTCGAAAGGTCAACGCTGAGACCCTCTTTTTTGTGAAGGGGGCAAATTTCAAGAAGGAATTTTTGGAACAAGCAATCGAACAAGGCCTTCAGTGGTATGTCGCTGAGCAAGACTTTGAGGTTAGCATCCCAGCCATTATCGTTACGGATATCAAACAGGCTATGAGCTTGATTGCCATGGAATTCTATGGCCACCCTGAGCGCCAGCTAAAACTCTTAGCTTTTACAGGGACCAAGGGCAAAACCACTTCTGCTTACTATGCCTACAAGATTCTTGAACAAGGCCACCGTCCAGCTATGCTATCCACTATGAACACAACCTTGGATGGCAAGACCTTCTTCAAATCAACCTTGACGACTCCAGAAAGCATTGATTTGTTTGAAATGATGGCCCAGGCAGTAGCCAATAATCGGACCCACCTGATTATGGAGGTCTCTAGTCAGGCCTATTTAGTCAAACGGGTTTACGGACTTACTTTTGATGTTGGTGTCTTCCTCAACATCAGCCCTGACCATATTGGACCGATTGAGCATCCAACCTTTGAGGACTACTTCTACCATAAACGTCTCTTGATGGAAAATAGTCGTGCTGTTGTCGTCAATAGCGATATGGATCATTTTGAGATTCTTGCGGAAGAGGTCGCTGAGCAAGACCACGACTTTTACGGTAGTCAATCAAGCAACCAAGTCCACAACTCTAAAGCCTTTAGCTTTTCTGTCACTGGCAAGTTAGCCGGCGACTACCAGACCCAACTGATTGGTCGCTTCAACCAAGAAAATGCTGTGGCTGCAGGTCTTGCCTGCCTTCGTCTAGGTGCGAGTCTCGAAGACATCCAAAAAGGAATTGCCAAGACGCGCGTTCCTGGCCGAATGGAAGTCTTGACTCAAAAGAATGGGGCCAAGGTCTTCATCGACTATGCCCATAATGGAGATAGCTTGAAAAAACTGCTCTCAGTTGTCGAAACCCATCAATCGGGAACCATTTCACTGGTCCTTGGATCAACTGGGAATAAAGGAGAGAGCCGCCGCAAGGACTTTGGCTTGCTCTTAGAAGACCATCCTGAAATTCAAGTCTTCCTCACAGCGGATGACCCTAACTATGAAGATCCTTTGGCCATCGCTGAAGAGATTGGCAGTTTCATCACGCGCCCTGTCGAAAAAATCGCAGATCGCGAACAAGCCATTCAACAGGCTATGGCAACGACCAGCAAGCCTGAGGATGCTGTTATTATCGCCGGAAAAGGAGCTGACTGCTACCAAATCGTCAATGGCGTAAAAGAAGAGTATCCAGGGGATGCCGCCATTGCTGAACGTTACCTATAATCAAACGAAAGAAGGCTAGGAAATTTTCCTAGCCTTTTCTATTGTTTACTAAACATCAGTCTTTCCTTGTCCAAGTCCACTACTAATTCATATTTGCCTTCATCATTTTTTCGGATATAGCCTAAGATTTCTAAACTGTCTACAAAGATGTCTCTGCGCTTTTGCTGGGCTTCTTCTTTTTTGAGGAACTTGAGCAAAAAGCTAGTCATATACTTGAGAGCATACTCTGGATTGACGTCTCCCAAAATGGCATAGAGCTTCTCTTGCTCCTCCGTCAAAGGGTATTGGTGAGCCACCTTGTAAAAGTAATTGGAAAGGGTCTGTGCATTTCGCTCAAAGTCAGTCTCCTCTATGAGAAGCACTGCATTGGTCGTGTTGCGGAGTTCCGTTTGGAAGACCTTGACTTTCAGTTCCTGATAAAATTCACTATCCTCTCGGACAAAGACTTCTTGATCCAAATCAACAAGATCAGCTGACTCCAAGAAAGGCAGGTTGAGGGTGTAGCGTTTATTTTCTCGAAGGATCAAGCCCGCTTTGATATACTCCTCCATCAGTTTATCCACTGGTTGATCTGGAAATTGGGCCTTGATTTGCCGCAAAATCACATCATCCTGCTGATCCAAATAGTTGATCAAGTCCTTAAAAAAAGGCTGACGTGTCAAACGTGTGGGGTTAATGATTGTAATCATCCAAATACCTTTCTTTAAATTGTAGATGGGGAGACTGGGCTAACTGACTCGGGTTGGTCCCGGGCTGATCTAAAGGAACGGCTAGACCAAGCTCCTTGTAGTAATCCAGCCAGAACGGACTAATCTCCTCTTCCTCATCTCCAAACTTCATGGGAATGGTTTCAAAAATAGGGAGAATTTCTGCTACAAACTGGGAACAATAGAAACCATCTCCATCTGGATAAAAGGACGCATTGTAGGGAGCCCCTAAAAGACTCTCTGCTCGCTTTTTGACCTCTTCGTGATCAATCTCCGTATAGCGATAAAGGTCATAGAATTTTCCAGCTTCAAAGAAATCTTCGGGTGACTGGGAAAGAACACCACCTTCTACCGTTGCATGATAAATGAAACCGTCCAAAAAGATAGCCACATGGCTGTAATTACCTGTCGAAGCCTGGATGGCCTGCCCCATTTCCGTATCTTCTCTCACAAAAATCAAATCGCCATTTTCTAACATCTTTCTCTCCTAGCAAAAAAGGAGCCGAAACTCCTTTTTAACAATGGGCTTCCCCATCTATGATTATGCATTAAAGCTTTCAGTCAATTGTGGTACCACTTGTTTCTTACGTGAAACAGCACCTGGAAGGAAAGCGTGGTTGTTTTCAAGTTTGAAGTTGAAAGCTGCTTCTACCTTGTCCATATTAGCACCAAGAGCCAAAATTTCTGAGTTTGAGTTGACGATGTCTGTAATCATCAAGACAAAGTCAGAGTAGCCGTTAGCTGCATTTGCGGCTTGGATAGCTGCTTCGATTTCAGCTTGGCGTTCCAAGACTTCAGCAATATCAACTGTGTTCACTTGAGCCACACGGACATTGTTTCCGTTGAGTTCAAAAGTCTTCGCATCGATATCAATCAATTCTTCAGCAGATTTGCTTGCCAAGTTTGTACCAGCCTTAAGCATGGAAAGACCGTATTCTTCCAAGTTTACACCAGCCAATTCAGCCAATTCAGGCGCAATCACCTTATCAGATGGGTGGGTTGTTGGTGATTTCAAAAGAAGAGTATCTGAAATCAAACCTGATAGCATCAAACCTGCGATTTCTTTTGGAACAGCTACGCCATGCTCTTTGAACATGCGGTAAACGATAGAGGATGCTGATCCAACTGGTTCCAAACGCATGTAAAGTGGGCTTGCAGTTTCAAAGTTAGCCACACGGTGGTGGTCCACCACACCATACACTTCTACTTCAGCGATATCTGAAACAGATTGTTGGAATTCATTGTGGTCTGTTAAGATGACTTGCTCTGCACCTTCTGCTTTAGCAGATGTGATCACGCGCGGTGCTTCTACACCAAAATAGTTCAAGACGAAAGCTGTTTCTTCATTTGGAGTTCCAAGGGCCACTGCCTCTGTATCCAAACCATATGCTTCTTTTGCAAGGTAAGCAAAAGCTACAGATGAACCAATGGCATCTGAATCAGGGTTTTGGTGACCAAAAACAAGAATTTTTGACATGTTTCTACCTCTTCATTTTCATTTGTCTATTAACTCTATTTTAGCACGTTTTTCCGTTTAAAGAAAGGGAATAGTTGTGCATTTCATCAGAAAAGACAGCTGGAAGAACCAACTGTCTTAACTTCTTTATCCTTTAACTCGTTTCAAGTAATCTTGATAACTTTCGGTTTCCATCAAGTCCTTAGCATTTTGAACCCGTTCTTTTGTTGGAGGTTTCACACCCTCCAATTTGTACGGAATTCCCAATTCACGCCATTTGAATTCCCCCATAGTATGGTAAGGGAGAATTTCAAATTTATCGACATTTTTAAGGGTTTTAACAAATTTTCCAAGCTCGATCAAATCATCATCTCGGTCCGTTAAACCTGGTACCAAAACGTGACGAATCCAAACGGGTTTTCCAATATCAGACAAGTACTTGGCACAGGCCAAAATATTCTTGTTAGTTTGACTGGTCACAAATCTGTGTCGTTCATCATTGATTTCCTTGATATCAAGAAGCACCAAGTCTGTCACCGCCATCAAGCGGTCGAATTTTTCCAAATAACGAGGTGTATTTCGGAAAGGTAGAGCACAGGTATCCAGCGTACAGTGGATGCCTAGTTCTTGAGCTTTGGTAAAGAGGGCAATCAAGAAGTCAATTTGAAGCAGAGCTTCTCCTCCACTGACTGTAATTCCTCCTTTATTTCCCCAGAAGCCTTTAAACCGCAAGGCTTCTTCTAGAACATCATCCACCGTCCGTTCACGGGACTTATTGGTTTCCATAGCCCAAGTATCTGGATTATGGCAATACTGGCACCGCATTTGACAGCCTTGAAGGAAGACAATAAAACGGATCCCTGGTCCATCCACCGCACCGAAGCTTTCCGTAGAGTGTACCATTCCTGTTACTTTTCCATAGTCAACTGTTTCATTTTCCATGTCTTGTCCTTCTCTCTTGAAAACGATTTATGATTTTATTATATCACGATTCCTTGTGAATAAAAGGATTTTAATGATTTTTTAGAAAATAAACTGTTTTCCAATTTCATCCCATTGTATTAGTACAGGTCATTCCAGTAGCTGTTACTCTTACCTATTCTCTATAGCAAAAAAAGAAAACGAAGAGCCGTTTTCTTTTTTTAATATCTTAAGAAATCTTGATTTCACCAATCGATAATCGCGATAAAATCTTACTGGATCTTGGAAAAGACCAACACGTTGTAACAGTCCGCTCCCAGGTTTACTTAGCAGACGGTCGGCAATTCCAGTTCACCGAAAGCCGTCACAAATTAGACAAGTTTCATTTTGTCGACTATGCAAAAAGAAATCAAAAATAGAGTACTCCGCTGGCAGTTGAGAATGGACTCAACTGTTTTTTTTACGATATCCGAAAATGAAAACTGTTTCAGCCCAAAATAATAGCTTATTTATCTCTTATTTCTCTCCTATTTTAAGAAATAACACTCTCAAATATGCATCTTACCTAAAAGCTATTGACATTTTCCTGTTTCCCTATTAAATTGGATATGATAGAAATAAAATATGAAGGGACTGTCTTTAACTAAAAATGTAAGCGGTCTCAAAAAGCTAGAGGAGAGTTCTATGGACCAAAGATTTTTGGAAAAATCCTGTCGTTATAGCATCCGCAAACTAACAGTCGGTACGGCTTCTGTTTTACTAGGTGCATTTTTTCTCAGCTCACATCAGGTATTGGCTGATAGTATTACGGGAAGTCAAAATGAAAACAACCTTACTGAATCTGCCCCAACAATAGAGAGTCCGACTGACGGAACTGGAGGATCCAAGCCAGAAAATCCACCTATTGCTCCTATTTCTGAAGAAAGAGACTCAACTCCTGATAGATCTGTTGAAAGTAATCATACAGACGGTTCGACTAGTTCAATTGAGCCGAATAAAGATAAGGAAACTATGAAAGTTGAGACTCCCGTGGCCAAACAAACTGATTATCAATTGACCTACAATCAACCAGCTGCTCCTTCCTATGACGGTTGGGAAAAGCAGGCTCTCCCAGTCGGAAATGGCGAGATGGGGGCCAAAGTCTTCGGATTAATTGGTGAGGAGAGAATCCAGTACAACGAAAAAACACTCTGGTCTGGAGGCCCTCAGCCAGATAGTACAGACTATAAAGGAGGAAACTACGAAGACCGCTACAAAGTCTTAGCAGAAATCCGTAAGGCCCTTGAAGCTGGAGACCGCCAAAAAGCGAAACAATTAGCTGAACAAAATCTAGTAGGACCAAACAATGCTCAGTATGGTCGTTATTTATCTTTTGGTGATATCTTTATGGTCTTTAACAACCAAAAGAAAGGCTTGGAAAATGTTACCGACTATCATCGTGACTTAGATATTACCCAAGCTATTACGACTACTTCTTATAGCCAAGATGGAACCACTTTTAAACGCGAAACCTTCTCTAGCTATCCTGACGATGTTACTGTAACCCATTTGAGTAAAAAAGGAGATAAGACCCTCGATTTTACCCTTTGGAATAGCTTAACAGAAGATTTACTTGCTAATGGCGATTACTCTTGGGAATATTCGAATTATAAACAAGGGGCGGTTACGACTGATTCGAATGGTATCTTGCTCAAGGGGACTGTCAAAGATAATGGACTACAATTTGCTTCTTATCTTGGAATCAAGACAGACGGACAAGTCACTGCACAAGATGGCTATTTGACTGTCACTGGAGCTAGCTATGCGACCCTTTTACTCAGTGCCAAGACCAATTATGCTCAAAATCCAAAAACCAATTATCGCAAGGATATTAATGTAGAAACAACTGTCAAATCGATTGTCGAAGCTGCTAAGGCCAAAGATTATGAAACTCTAAAACATGACCACATCGAGGACTATCAAAGTCTCTTCAACCGTGTTCAACTAAATCTTGGCGGTAGCAAGTCTACTCAAACGACAAAAGAAGCTCTCCAAACCTATAATCCGGAAAAAGGGCAACAACTAGAGGAACTCTTCTTCCAATACGGACGTTACCTCCTCATCAGTTCGTCTCGTGACCGTACTGATGCTCTTCCTGCTAACTTGCAAGGAGTCTGGAATGCTGTAGACAATCCACCTTGGAACGCTGATTACCACCTCAACGTTAACCTTCAGATGAACTACTGGCCTGCCTATATGAGCAATCTCGCAGAAACGGCTAAACCAATGGTCAATTATATCGATGACCTGCGCTACTATGGCCGTATCGCTGCTAAAGAGTATGCAGGGATCGAGTCCAAAGAAGGCCAAGAAAATGGTTGGCTGGTCCACACCCAAGCTACACCGTTTGGCTGGACCACTCCAGGTTGGGACTATTATTGGGGTTGGTCTCCGGCTGCCAATGCTTGGATGATGCAGAATGTCTATGACTACTACAAATTCACCAAGGATGAGACCTATCTCAAAGAAAAGATTTATCCAATGCTCAAGGAAACTGCTAAGTTCTGGAATTCCTTCTTGCACTACGACAAATCTAGTGACCGTTGGGTGTCTTCTCCATCCTACTCACCAGAACATGGAACCATCACGATTGGGAATACCTTTGACCAATCTCTAGTTTGGCAGCTCTTCCACGACTATATGGAAGCAGCCAATCATCTCAATGTCGACCAAGACTTGGTGACAGAAGTGAAGACTAAATTTGACAAGCTCAAACCACTTCATATCAACCAAGAGGGCCGAATCAAGGAATGGTACGAAGAAGACAGTCCTCAATTCACTAATGAAGGAATTGAAAACCATCACCGTCACGTTTCCCATCTAGTTGGACTCTTCCCAGGTACTTTATTTGGCAAGGATCAGCCGGAATACCTGGAGGCCGCACGCGCAACCTTAAACCATCGTGGAGATGGGGGGACTGGTTGGTCCAAGGCCAATAAAATCAACCTCTGGGCTCGTCTACTAGATGGAAATCGTGCCCATCGTTTGTTGGCTGAACAGCTTAAATCTTCAACTCTAGAAAACCTCTGGGATACGCACGCGCCTTTCCAAATTGATGGAAACTTTGGTGCCACCAGCGGGATGGCAGAAATGCTCCTTCAGTCTCACACAGGCTATATTGCTCCATTACCAGCTCTTCCGGATGCCTGGAAAGACGGGCAAGTCTCAGGTCTAGTCGCTCGTGGTAACTTTGAAGTCAGCATGAAATGGAAAGAAAAAAATCTTGAGTCATTAGCTTTCCTTTCCCATGCTGGGGGAGATTTAGTGGTCGATTATCCAGATATCGAATCGAGTATTGTCAAGATTAACGGGAAAGAAATCAAGCCAACTCTTCTGAAGGGCAATCGGATTCAGATTGCCACTCAAAAAGGGGATCAGATTACCTTTGAGAAGTTGCCAGAGCAGGTCACTCGCCTATCTGCTGTGAGAAAAGATGCTGTAACAGCTGAACTCGATTTCAATCCGGTTACAGATGCAACCCACTATGTCATCCGTCGAGAAAGCAAAGATGAAAGCAATGACGCTTCTTCTGTCAAGGAATTCCTAACCAATGTCACTCATTTCATCGACCGCTCCATTGATTCTCTCCACAGCTATAGCTATACTGTTAGAGCCATGATTGGGGAGCGCTCAAGGCAAGCATCAGAAGCTGCGTCAATCCAGCCAGTTGTCGAATTGATGGACGACAGAGATCCCCGTGTTCAATACGGTCCTGCCTTCCATAACTGGGAGGATGCTGATCTATTTGCAGGAACTGAAAAATACGCTGACCTAACTGTCGATAGCTATTCTGACAAAGATGCTACTGCTAGGATCTCTTTCAAGGGGAGAGGAATTGAAATCTATGGTCTCAAATCATCTGAATTAGGCCTGGCAGAAGTCCAAATCGATGGCAAAAAAATAGGAGACCTAGATTTCCACACATCTGGAGAGACGGAAAAAAGTGCTCTAATCGGTCGTTTTACAGGACTTCCTGATGGAGATCACCTCCTAACTCTAACTGTGAAGAAGGAGCACTTGAACCGAGGGGATGAACGCTCAAAAATTTCCTTGGATTACTTTAAAATCTATCCAGGCCAAGGTGCGACTGTTGAAAAGATGGATGACAGAGACCCCCGCATCCACTATGGCTCCTTGTTCAAGGACTGGAATGAATCAGGCTTATATCAAACGACAGAAAAATACGCGACTCTCCAAAACGTGGATCCATCTCAGTTTTCTGAGGCCAAGGCAACCATTCCCTTCACTGGTACAGGTATTCGCATTTACGGCTTAAAATCTTCTGACTATGGAAAAGCCTTAGTAACCCTGGATGGAAAAGAAATGCCAAGCTTGAACTTCTACTCAAGTGCTGACTATGAAAAGAACGTATTAATTGGCGAGTATACAAACTTAAGCAATGGAGATCATATCCTCACCTTGACAGTGGATCCTAATTCTCTTGATGACAGAAAGATGATTTCTCTAGATTCATTCGACATCTTAAAGCCACCAACAGTATCCCTGGATACTCCAAGCCTAGCCCCAGTAAAAGCAGGCGATCAGACGATTACCCTCACACTTCCGTCTGGGGAGTGGGATGCTATTGCCCTTCATTTCCCTGGCGAAAAAGATCCTATTTTCCTCAAAAAAAGGGACGAACAGCACGTTACTCTATCAGATGGAAATCGAGTGTTAGCGATTAAGGACCAGCAGATTGAACTGCCGATCCCAGAAACTTTTCACCAAAAACAAAATCAGATCATCTCAGCCTATGCCATCCGAGGAAAGACCATCACTAGTCCGGTCGTCTCTCTCTTACCTGCTATAGTGACAAGTTTGGGAGACCAAAAACCACCTGTAGTGACCCTTCCTGAGTACACAGAGCCAATCGGCACTTCTGGGCAGGAGGCACCTATCCACTCTCTACCTGAATATGTCCTTCGAGTACTGAAAGACCAAGCAAGCAAGGTAGAGGTCATTAGCGGAGAGAATGAGATTGGTAGTGACAGTCATTTAGAGATTCAAAAGGTCCTTGACCAAGGTCTCTTTGGTAAAACCTACGATGCTTTCAACCTTCAACTCAAGGATAAAGAAGGGAATCCAGTTCCAGTGAAAGGAAGTGTACTGGTACGACTTCCACTATCAAAAGAAGTGAAGCAACTCTATGTCCTGACTCCTAATCAAGGACTCCAACCATTAGAATTCACACTCAGAGAGGGCATGATTGAATTCATGGCACAAGAGTTAAGAACCTATGCCATTGTCTACCAGTCAGACTCCAGTGAAAAAGTTGAGCCGACTACATCAGAAAGAAGGGAGCCATACAAGCCAATTTCAGAGAGCACTAGTCCAAGGAAGGCCGGTGATGCTTTGATGAGTGTTCCCAACTCTAAACAAGACCAGGCTTCGCAAAGACAACTTCCAAAAACGAATACTGGACACAGTTCATACCTACTCTTCTTAGCAGGACTCAGCCTTGTTCTCGCAGCTAGCTTCCTAGAGAAAAAGGAACAGGATTAGCTTGATGTTGTTAGCTACATCAATAAAAGAACATTAGTGATTCTTCAATAAAAAAATAAATTTCGTCTTTTTAGCATTAAGCTAAGCATTGAAACTTTCCGCAGTGAGAAAAATGCTTGAAACACTGTTTTTTTCAAGCATTCGGGAGTTTTGAAACCTTAGATTCAAAACTAAGTCATGGAATTTCGTAGAAGTTCGCTGACGTCCGCACTCACCTAAGGAAAGTTACTAGGATTACTTTTTCTTCAATATAAAAGAGGCTGGGACAAAAGTCCTAGCCTCTCAATTGTCTTTGGATTATCGAGCAAGACGCAGTGGTTGAGTGGGCTCTACTACGCTGATTTCATCAGCTTTTACAGCCCTACTCAACTGTGCGGAGGTAGGACGACGAAATCGAATTCTAACGAATTACCGATTTCTGTCCCACTCTCTTTTTCGTTTATCCTAATACCAATTCGTCACTCACCAATGTTTCACCACTGTTCTGATGGAAAAGGCGCATCAAGTCTTCAACTGTCAGGTTCTTCTTTTCTTCCCCTTTAACATCGACTACAATCTTGCCTTGGTAGAGCATGATCAAGCGATTGCCATATGCGATGGCATGGTTCATATCATGCGTAATCATCAAGGTTGTCAAATCATGGCTTTCGACAATCTTTTGCGTCAGTTCCATGACCATTTCACTGGTCTTGGGGTCGAGCGCCGCGGTATGTTCATCCAGTAGCAAGAGTTTCGGTTTGACCAAGGCAGCCATCACTAAGGTCAAAGCTTGACGTTGCCCGCCTGATAAGTATTGCGTATCCACTTTGAGGCGATTTTCCAAACCAATATTGAGTTCCTTCAAAGCCGTTTTAAATTCCTCGCGGTCCTTTTCTTTGACACCCCAACTGAGGCTCCGTCTTGCTCCACGTTTTTTAGCAATGGCCATGTTTTCTTCAATGGTCAAGCGGGAAGCCGTCCCCATCTTAGGATCCTGGAAAACACGCGCAATATCTTTAGCACGCTTCCGAACACTGGTCTGCTTAATGGATTTCCCTTCCAAAAGGATATCTCCTTGATCCACTTGCAAGCCACCAGCCAGAATATTCATCAAGGTCGATTTCCCAGCTCCATTTCCTCCGATGACGGAGATGAAATCCCCTTCTTCTACTGTTAGATCCAAGCCTTTGAGAACATGGTTTTCATTGACCGTACCTGCTTCGAATGTCTTATGGATATCTTCAATTTTTAACAATGTTGCCATTTATCTTCTCCTTCTAGTTGCTGCTTAATTTTAATCCACGAATCTTGACACGTTTCTGTACTTCTGGTGCGAACAAGACCAAAGCCAAGAGAATGGCGTTAAACAAACGGACTAAGTTTTGGTCTAGGTTTGGAATTTCGTAGATATTGAGGATAATGAGGCGGTAGACAATTGCCCCCACTCCAATCGAAAGCAAGCGTCCTCCAATGGTCAAATCATGAATTAGGACTTCTGCTAAAATAACAGCACTGAGACCTACGACGATGGTCCCTGTACCAGAAGTCACGTCGGAGAAGCCGTCTGTCTGAGCGAAAAGAGCCCCACACAATGCAACCAGTCCATTGGAAATCATGTAACCGAAAATCTTCATGGTGTCCACATTCACCCCATTGGCCTCACTCATCGGGATATTGTCACCAGTCGAACGAAGAACCAAACCAATCTGGGTTTTCATCAAGAGGGTCAAAATCAGACAAACCAATAACAAACAAGCAATACTAACAGCAAAGACAGCCGCCTCATTGGACAAACCCAAGCCCATTACAGACTTGAAAATGGTACTAGAATCACCAATGGATAAATTAGGGACGCCCCCCATAATCTTAATATTGATTGAATAGAGACCAGTCAGTGTCACAATCCCTGTTAAGAGGGCGGGGATCTTCATCTTGGTATGCAGAAGGCCAGAAACTAGACCTGCTAACATCCCTGCTAAAATCGAGAAGAGGGTCGCTAACCAAGGGTTTTGACCTGCTTGGATTTGGGAAGCAACTACAGCAGCTCCTAGTGGAAAGGCCCCTTCCGCTGTCATATCCGCTATATCTAAGATGCGGAATGTTAAGAAAATACCAATGGCCATAATTGACCACAATAAACCTTCAGATAAACTTGATAATACTAAATCCATCATCCATCTCCTATTTCTTTTCGTTCATACCAGAGAGATCAATTCCTAATTTCTTCGCCATCTCTTTGTTGACATACAATTCTAGATTCTTAGGGGCCTCCACTGCCAGTTCGGCTGCCTTTTCCCCTTTCAGGATACGAATCGCCATCCGGGCAGATTGACGTCCCAAGGCTTTATAGTCTGTACCATAGGTATAAAGACCGCCCACTTGGATCATTTCAATAGATCCCCCAAACACCGGAACCTGATGCTTCAAAGAAACTTGTTTAATGGTTTCCATAGTGGAAGAAATGATGTTGTCTGTTGGAACAAAGACTATATCCACCTCTGACATCAAACTGTCAGCTGCAGCTTTCACATTATTGCTGTCTAAAATAGTTTTCTCCACCACTAGATAGCCTTTAGCCTCAAGAATCTTTTTTGCTTCGTCCTTTTGAACGACAGAATTAGGTTCACTTTGTGTGTAGAGAATTCCTACGATCTTAGCAGTGGGTAAGACAGTTTTAATCATATCAACCTGAGTAGCAATCGCATCTGAAGACTGGTCACTCGTTCCCGTCACATTCCCACCAGGTTGATCCAATTTCTTGACTAGCTTGGCAGCCAGAGGATCCGTTACCGCTGAGAAAAGGACAGGGGTTGTATGAGTTGTATTGGCTAAACTTTGAGCTGATGGAGTGGCGATTGCAAAGACCAAATCACTCTTTTGAGCCAATTGTTTCGAAATATTTTTCAAATTTCTTTGTTCGCCTTGGGCATTTTGATAGTCGATTTCAATCGTTTCTCCATTCACATAGCCTTGCTTGGCCAACTCTTCTACAAAGCCTTTGCGAGTCGCATCTAGAGACTTATGGGTAATATATTGGGAAATCCCAATCCTAATTTTTTGATGCTTGGAGGTCTTCAACTGATGTAGGGTCAAGAGGGAAGTCATCAGTAGACCGACAACCAAAACTGGTGCAATTAATTTCTTTACAACTTTCATTAAAAAGATCTCCTTTTCTAAAAAATCCAAACAGGAAACAAAAAACCGTTTAGATGATCTCTAAACGGTTGGTATGATTCCTCACAAACTTAAAAAGTATGCCAGCATTGCCGTCCATTTAGATATCATCTATATGGACCACAATCAAAAATCTTAGCCACATAGATACAAACAAATTGCTCGTTTCGTTTGCATCCATGAGTTCATGTCTACAAACACTATCTAAAGTAGCTAAAATAAAAGTTTTGATTTAACAATGAGGTGTGTGTGTTTTTCATAACATTCTGCTTTCGTTTTTTATTTGTTGATTATCTTATCGTAATTATTTCCCCTTGTCAACCCTAAATTCAGAATTTTTTAAATTTTTTGATGGAACTTCTTTCTCATCCACAAACGAGAATGGGAGTGGCAAAGGACTCCAACTAATTAAATAGAGTTCCTTTCCCCACTCCCACATAGCTCAAAACAGTGCTTTAGCCATCAAGTACTGCATCATGCATCTACTACTATCACACAGCAAAGGCTGGACACTCTTTGCCCAGCCTCAAAATAGATTTAATGACTTTTTATTTTTTAAACGTTAACTTCTCGTCGCCTTTACCATCTTTTTCTTTAATAGTTAAGATACCATCCTTAGTGGTATAATCTAAGGTTACATTGATCAGGGTTGTATCTTTTTCAGATACAAATTCTTTATCCTTCTCATTAAGCTTTCCTTGAAACATCATGTACTCAATGGTCCCCTTTTTGGTATCTATCTTAATGCCTATTTGATCAAAAAGTAAACTGTTACCATAGGTTTCGATATAGTTCAAGGCATCTGAAGATGAAGCGATTACTCCACCGCTTCCTTCCACCATATAATCAGCTAGGGCTTTGAAATCAATCTTGGCCGTTGCCACCATCTTTACTTTTTTATCTTTCACCTCAAGAGAAACATTCAAATCCTTCATGTATTCTTCCGGGATGTCGGTATCATCTAAGAAGCCTTTTCCTACATATGACAGCAATTCTTTTTTAGTCTCAGAAGTTGCCTGCCAAGTCCCTTGAATACTATTTGGATTCTTGAAAAAAAGGAAAAAAGCACCGACTGCCAAACTAGCAACTGCCAGTAGTGAACAGATCCCAATAATCCATCCCTTTTTCGATTTCTTAGGAGCTATTGATCCCATACCCGGATACGCCATTGTCCCATTCACCTGACCATTTGGGAAAGAAGTCACTTGAACTTGTGGCCCATTCAACGCTGGAAAAACAGCCTGCTCTTGGTTTAGACCTCCTTGTGGCTGAGACGCAACTGGTGGCACTGCTTGCCCCATTCTTGAGTCCGAAACGTCCGTCGGTGCATGAACCTGTGGACTTGGGTTTCCATCCACCGTCCCTTGTGAAGTTTCGGGATTTCTAAACAATCCCCATGCTTGTTGGTATTCCTCTTGACTAGCTGGTCGTCCATGAATTCGTTCAAATTCCGCTAACCACTCTTCTTGTTTCATCCTATTTCCTCCTTCGCGATTCTTAGTTTTATTATAAACTAAATCAGATGGACAAGCAACCAAGCCTCAAAAGGAGCTGATCTTCACTCTACCAAAAAAACCAAGGAAAGCCCTTGGTTTTAGATGCTATTAGGCATCCTGTAATTTGGATATTGTTTCTTCTTCATCCACTAGATCACTGACCTCAACCTTGACTTTGGTTACACGACCATTTTTGACTTTATCATTGGTCAAAATCAAATGTTTCTTCATACTGTCTACTTCAAAGCTCAAGCGTTCTTTATGACCTGGAATGCGACCAACCCCAGTCAGGTAGTAGCCTGCGATGGTGTCCACATCATCGCTTTCTAACTTCACATCAAAATACTCATTGAAATCATTTAGGGTCACAATCCCCTGAACAATATAGAGGTTAGGCTCAATTTCAAAAACATCATTCTCAGCCTTATCGGTTTCATCATCGATTTCCCCGACGATTTCCTCAAGAAGATCTTCCAAGGTTACCAGACCAGCCATTCCTCCATACTCATCGAGCAAAATGGCCATTTGATTCTGTGTATTCCGAAGCTCCTTCAGGAGATCATCAACAAAGATCGTTTCAGGTACAAAGAGAGGTTCCTGAAGAATCTTGCGAAGAAATATGTTCTCAAAGCCATTCACAAACCCTTCGTTGAGCAAGCGTTTAGTATGAATGAGACCAATAACATTATCCTTGTCGTCATCATAGACAGGGATACGAGAAAAATTCTGTTTTAAGATACTTTCGATGATTTCTCTGGTATCATCTTGGATATCCACCATAAAGGCATCCGTACGAGGAACCATTAGCTCACGCGCCATCAGCTCATCTAGCGAAAAGACTCCTTGCAACATTTCAATCTCGTCAGCATCCAGACTCGTTTCACTCTTAGCCAGCATATAGGCAATCTCATCTCGTGACATCTCTTCGTCTGCATCATCGAATTGCATTGGTGTCAGACGACTTACCAGATTGGTTGATGCCGATAAGAGCCAGACAAAGGGACTAACGATTTTACCAAGTAAAATAACAATCGGTGCCGTCCGAATAGCCAAACTATCTTTTAGATTCATGGCAATACGCTTCGGATATAACTCACCAAATACAATCGAAATATAAGTCAGAAAAGCCAGTGAGAGGAAACTAGCCATCGCACGCGCTGTCTCCGTATTTCCCATCCAAGAAGCTATGACTTTCCCAAGATCATGGGCTAGGCTTGCCCCAGACAAGATGGTAATCAAGGTAATGCCGACTTGAATCGTAGACAAAAAGTGGTTTGGATTTTCCAATACTTTTAAGAGGCGAATGTATTTTTTATCACCCTCTTCAGCCTTCTGTTCCACCCGAGAGCGATTCAGCGATACCATCGACATTTCTGTCGCAGAGAAAAATGCATTTAATAGCGTCAATATAAATAGTAAAACAAATTGCAGTATTAAATCCTGACTGCCAGGGTCTTCCATGGATCTTCTCCTCAATGTATAAATAATAATGCTCATTATACCATATTTTTTAAAATGGTGCATGATTGCAAAAATTTCCCTCCAAAAGCGGAGGGAAATTTGGTTTAGTCTTCCTGACGCGTAAAGTCATAAAAGAGAGTGTTGAGTTTTTCGACTAGTTCTAATAAGGTCAAACTGCTGGTACAAATAAAATCTTTTCCCTTCAGTTTCGGAATCATGAAGTTTGCAACGATGACATCATATTCAGATTTTTCCAATTCACTAATCGTAACATCATGCTGAATTAACTGTGAAAACTCAAAGTTGTCGGTACAATAAAACTTCAAGAAATCAATCATCGATCTAGCATGGTTATCATCAAAGCGACTAATAATAAGAACCTTCACAGCCTTCCGGCGACGTAAGAGCTGTGGCAAGAGGGTTTCCCAATGAGAAAAGACGGTATAAACCAAATGCTTGAGATTCTCCGGATTTTCATGGAAGCCCATCGCCACTAAATATTGATACAAACTCTCCTCTACATCTTGGTAGAATTTAGGGAAGAGGGTCTTGTAATCTCCATTGGTATTAGACTTGGTATCATAAAGAAGATATTCTGCAAAGATCTCACGACGTTCCAAATGAGCCGTATTGTGAATATGCATAATCATTTCATCAAAATTTGGAACCTCTAAGCCATAGGCTTGGCTTGTTCTCTCAAGGAGTTCTTTTGCTAGATTATAGGATTTATAGGTGACTGCATCTTCTTTGGTCGCAGCAATCAAATCTTCAGGACTAAAATAAAAGCGTTTTTGTAAGAAGATAATAAAGAGTTGCTCGATGGTTTCTTCAGTAAATTCGACACCTAGTTGGAGACCGAAATAATGGAGCATCTCATTAATCTTTGGTAAATCTTGGTAGAGATAGGCATATTGGCCATACTTATTCGCTAACTCAATACGATATCCTTGCTTGATCCGGCAAAGATAAACCGTCAACATAATTCTGTAGGAATGGAATAGAGAGAAGGACAAGGGGTAATCTGTCAGCTTGTAGAAAAAGGTAATAAAATCTGTGATAACCTGCTCTCTGATGTCTGGAAAAGGCCAATCCAAGTAATAATACCGCTCCGCGAAATATTGCGAATAGAAAAAGCGGACATCAATCTCATCCCCTTCCACATTGAGAGGATTCAACGTAATTCTGATATTGTACTTCTCTTGTAAAATCTGGTTGATATTACGAATTAATCGATAAAAGGACTGTTGACTCAGGTCATAACGACGACAGATCCGATCAGCTGAGACATCCTTGTGGAAAAATAGATACTCTAACAAAGAAAAAGCAACAGATTCCTTGAAAAAGTGATGGTAAACAACCTCAATTCCGATAGAATCATCATAGCTAATTTTAATCCCATTGGTAGAAGATTCAATCAAAAAGTCATCAAAAACTGTCCGTAAATTGGAAAGATCTTCCTTTAACGAACGCTCTGTACAATCTAGCATTTCTGCTAATTCCTTTAAATGGAACCAGCGTTTTTCACGTATTAATGTTTCTAACAAGCGCATTTGGCGCCGTTGTTTCTTAGCAAGTAGTTCTAACATGCCTAAGTTCTCCTTGATTTACACAATTCACTAGTTATTATAACACATTTCCTAAAAAAAGCGTAAGAATTTACGAAAGGACCATATTCTTTATAATTTTATATCTATTGTACAAGAAAAAAGGGAAAACGGAAGTCATTTTGATAAAATGAGTCCTGTTCTCCCTATTCATTATTCATTAAAACTACCTTTGGATTTGTTGATAATCCCAAATTCTTCCTGTTTCTTTTGTTTTTCGTTCCGCTTATGATTTTCGTATAAGGCTGCTAAAAATTTGACGATTTCTTTTCCAATGGAGTATACCGGAATCGCCACAATCATTCCAATGACCCCGTAGATGTTACTAGACAAGAGCAAGAGAACCATGATCGTAATGGGATGCACCTTCATTACGCCTCCAACAATCCGTGGATAAAGAATATTTCCATCGATTTGTTGAACAATCAACATGAAGATAACCGCTTTGACCATCATATTGAAATCCGTGAAGGCATAGGTAACCACCATAGGAATCAAGCCAATCGTAGGCCCAATATAAGGAATGAGGTTGGCCAAGGCTGAGAAAATGGCAAAGACCAAGGCATATTTCAAACCAATAATGCTGTAACCAATATAGGCGAGAGTGCCGATTATCAAGGCATCGATTGAAATCCCGCTAATATAGTGAGAAACCGTTTGGTTGAGGCTCACTAAGAGAGAGCTGATATTCCGTCGGTCATTTTTCAGAATGGTCCGCTCTAGCATCGGTAATAATTTTTTCCCATCGATCAAGAAATAAACCAAGAAAATAGGCGTCATCACGAGAATAAAGAGCGTGTTGACAATCGTCGATACCACACTACCTAAACTATTGGTCACACTGTTCAAAATATTTTGTAGGATATCTACATAGGATAAGTTCAGTTGCTGAATGGTTGATTGGATATTGATATTCTGAAAGGCTGGATTCTTAGATAACTTAGTAACAAAACTTTGGACTTCCCAATAGAGGCTCTGAGTCGAATTGATCAAACTAGTCAACTGATTAATCAAGATAGGAAGAATATAGACTACTCCATAGATGATCAACCCAAAAAGAGTTACCAGAGTTAAAAGGATTCCTAACATTCGATTTAGACGAAATCTCTTCTCTAAAAATTCCACGATCGGATTGGTAATATAATATAGGAAGCCCGCAATCAAAAACGGAAGAATAATAGTATTTAGGACCGACACAAATGGCGAAATCAAATTTCCCATGGTCCCCCAAATATAGAATATGATGGTTAATAATAGGACTTCACAGGTCCAAAAGAATAATTTACTTTTATGAAACATCCCTTTCCTCCTATCTGCTATTTTATCATATTTATGGTAAAATAGAGAATATTTTTATGAAGGTTAAAAAGATGAAAGATAGCTTAATTGAACTAAAAGAGGTCACCCTAAGAAAAGATGGAAACAATCTCCTTTCGCATTTAAATTGGACCGTCAATAAGGGGGAAACCTGGGCCATCCTTGGACTAAATGGTGCTGGTAAATCGACCCTACTTCGTCTCTTAATGGCGGAATATTGGAAAACGGAAGGAGAGGTTTCCGTTCTTGGGACACAATTTGGACAAGGGGGCATTCCTGAGCTTCGCAAACGAATCGGAGTGGTCAGTTCCTTTATTTCAGAGCGCATCCCCGAATCTCTTTCTCCAGAAGAGATTGTCCTCACTGGAAAATACAAAAGTAGCATTCTTTATACAGCTTATGGAGAAAAAGAACTCGACGAAGCAAGGGACATGTTGCGTCGCATCGGAGCCAATGCTTTGATTGGGCGAAGATACCGGACCCTCTCTCAAGGGGAAAAACAGACGATTCTTATCGCCCGCAGTCTCATGGAAGAACCCGATCTTCTTATCTTTGACGAAGCCTCAAGTGGGCTCGACTTGTTTGCTCGGGAAGCGATTTTTCAGCTGATCCACCAGATCAAACAGATGGAAAAGGCACCGACCATTCTCTTTGTCACCCACCATGCAGAGGAAATCACCAAGTCCTTTAGCCATGTCCTTCTCCTCAAAGACGGACAAAGTTTTGCTCAAGGACCTAAGAAGGGAATCCTCACCCAAGAGACTCTATCCGCCTTTTATGGAGGACAAGTCCAGCTAATTCCAATCGGAGAGGACCGCTATTACATTCAACCAGACCAGTAATCAATAGTCTGCTAAGATACAAAACAAAGAGATTGGGACAAGCGTCACCAATCTCTTTTCTTCTATTTAGCTGAAAATCATTTTTATCGATTTCGAGCGTAATTGATCATATCATAAGGAAGAGTATTGGCACTTTCTCTTAAGGAATAGTTTTCCAATTCGTTGACATTTTGCCGCATGCGACGCGCATACTTGGCCGAAATCAAATGCTGTTCCTCATATTCGAAAATCAATTTTCTCTCTAAGTAATAACCTCTTAGCATCTCATCAATATTATTGGGCTTGATGCGATTGATAACCCGTTCTACAAAGGCTCCACTAGTAATCAATGACGTTTCACGCAGACGAGATTCTTGAAGGAAGGAAACCAAGCTACTGCGATAGACTCCTTTTAGATTTTCCAAACTCTCGATAATAATTTCCGTATTAGCCAAATACAAGGCAGCAATCTGGTCATAGTCAATGGCTTCGAGCTTGTAATTCTCTCCGTTTTTCCACGCCCGAAGACCAGAACCGAAGGTCACTACTTCGTGGAAGAGGAGTCTAATTAAGCGGAAGAGTACCAAGAAATAATAGGTCAAGCGGGATGACAGATTGCGGTTGACCTTCTGCTCCATGGATCGAAGATAACGTTGATAGACATGGTAACTTCTATCTCGAATCTTTCCTTCTTCATAAGCCTGTTCCAGACCATCATTCTCAATACTAAGAATAAGGAGTTTCAGTTGTTCCCAATCTCTTTGAGTCGCCTTATCCTCCTGACTGAGAATCATATTCTCTATCCGACCATGATAATTATCAATCGCCGCATACAAAGGACCCTTCTGCTTGGTCACCGTCAACTCTTTTTCCAATAGCATGACGACATCGTTCAAGATAGCAATGTGCATTAAATGATCATTGGATTCCTCTTTGTCTTCAGAGAGTTTTGGTAGGATGAGAAGCCCGATTAAGAAACTACACAAGGTGACTCCTGCTACTAAAAACAAGAGAACAGGGTATTCTGTTTCTAAATTTGTCGGTATCAAGAGAATGGTCGCGATAGACACCGTTCCTTTGACCCCTGAAAAGGTCAACAAGAGGGCATCTTTCAGATACTTATCAATGGATTTTTTTAATCGGAAACCCCGGTACCAGTAAAATCCAAACACCATCAAAAAGCGAATCAGGAATAAGAGTCCCGTCAATAAGAGAACAGTCACAATCAAGAGCAGATTGTTGTAAAAGGGAGTTCTAAGAATTGGCTCAGAGATCATCTCTAGCTCCATCCCCAAGAGGACAAAGACAGAACCGTTGAGGACAAAATTGACTGTATTCCAAACTGTATGCGTGACCGTATCGACTTTGGCTTCTAATAGGGTAATTTTCTTAAACCGACTGGCCTTTAGAATCCCAGCCACGACCACCGCAATAATCCCCGACACATGGATCTCTTCTGCGATAAAGAAGGTTAACAACGGAAGACTCAATTCTAAAATGAGTTCACTGGCAATATCTGTTGCCCGAACACTGAGCAGTAATTTTTGAAGCCCACGGTTGACAGCTGCTGTCACAATCCCTACCGCAAAACCGCCTAAAATGGAGATAACCAAGTCCCAACTAGCTTGGCCCAAGGAAAATACTCCAGTGGTCCATGCAGCCAGTGCCACACGAAAGGCGACCAAGCCTGAAGCATCGTTGAGCAAGCCCTCTCCTTTTAGAATGTTGGAGATTCGTTTTGGAAAGGAAAAGCGTTCCGATAGAGAGGCAAAGGCCACTAAATCTGTCGGACCGAGCGCTGCTCCAACTGCCATACAAGCAGCCAAAGGAATTCCCATCCACATGAGATGAGCCATCCAGCCCAAGCTAAGGGTCGAAATAAAAATGACTGGGAAGATTAAAAAGGCAATAATGCGCCAGTGCTTCAAAATCGAGGTAATGTCTGCTTCTTCTGCTTCTCGAAAGAGTAATGGTCCAATAACCAAGGCCAAAAAGAGTTCGGTATCTAAGTGATACTCAGAATTGGGTAAGAGAAAGCCAATCCCAATCCCAAGGACGATCTGGATCAAGGGGAGGGGCAAGGTCGGAATCAACTTATTGGTCGCATTGGAGACAATCAGGATCAGGGAAAAGACAATGGCATAGACAAGAATCTCCATCTCTTATCCTCCTGATTGTTGGTTACAACAGTCCTCAAAGAGTTGCTTTTGTTCTTGGATCTTTTGATCAATCTTTGTCAGATCCTTGTGCTCAATTTTCTTCTGGCAACGTTCCATTTCAAGAGAGACCAGCTTCTTCTTGATTTTGATCATCTTTTTGCTCATCCGTGCTTCATCCAAAAAACCGACTGCACGTTCATGAGAGGTTGACTCCACAAAATTGTGGCGAAGATCTTCAATTTTATTTTTTAAAAATTCTTTATCCATGGCGATAACTTTCTAATTTTTCAATCATGACTAAAAATGGGGGATGATTGATTTGGTTCAGAGTCCGGTAACTAGTGACCGTAAATTCTTGTTGAGGAAGTTGGGAGACAAAATCTAAAACCGCGTCCTTCTCTAAATTTCCACCCTCATGACCATAATAGATCATAATGGCAATCCGCCCACCCTTGATTAAGCAGTGACATAACTTATCAATGGCCTGAATCGTTGTTCTGGGCTGGGTAATAATCGACTTGTCTGCTGAAGGAAGATAGCCTAAGTTGAAGATAGCTGCCTTGACCTGGTCGACATAACTATCTACTTCTTCATGCCCCTTTAAAAGAAGGTGGACATTGGAAAGACCTGCTTTTTCCAAACGCTTCTGCGTATGGACCAAGGCCTGCTCTTGAATATCAAATGCATAAACTTCTTTGGCTAGTTTAGCCAAGAAAAGGGTATCATGGCCATTGCCCATGGTCGCATCAACGACGGTATCTTGATCCGTAATGACTTCCCTAAGAAAATCATGGGCCATTTCTAATGGTCGCAACATGCTAGTCCTCCAATTTTCCTACTTTACAGCCTTGAACACTTCCTCGACGACGCATTTCTGTTTCAATAGCATTCAGTACTTCCCACTTATTGAGACTCCACATCGGTCCTATCAGCATCTCTCTTGGAGCATCTCCTGTAATCCGATGGACGACGATCTCCTTAGGAATGATCTCCAGTTGATCACAGATGACCGACACGTATTCCTCCTGACTCAACAATTGCAATCGCCCTTCATGGTAGTCTCGCTGCATCCGGGTATTGGTCATGAGATGGAGCAGGTGCAATTTAATGCCCTGGATATCGTTGTCCCTTACACAACGACGGACATTTTCTACCATCATCTCATGCGTCTCCCCAGGAAGACCGTTGATTAAATGTGAAACAATCTCTGCCTTAGGGACCTGTTGGCGAATCCGCTTCACCGTTTCTACATAGAGCTCGTAACTATGAGCCCTGTTGATCAGTTCAGAAGTTGCTTCATAAGTCGTCTGCAAGCCCAGCTCAATGGTCACATGCATGCGCTCTGTCAATTCTGCTAGGTAGGCTAAAGTTTCATCTGGCAAGCAGTCTGGCCGTGTCCCGATGTTCATCCCTACGACACCTGGCTCATTGATGGCTTGCTCATAGCGCTCCCGAATGACATCAACAGCTTCATGGGTATTGGTGAAATTTTGAAAATAGACCAAATACTTTTTGACATCCGGCCATTTACGGTGCATAAAGTCAATTTCTTTATAGAACTGATCCCGAATAGGAGCATCTGGCGCTACGATGGCATCTCCAGAACCAGAAACTGTACAAAAAGTACAGCCCCCACGAGCAACTGTTCCATCACGGTTGGGACAGTCAAATCCCGCATCGATCGGGACTTTGAAGGTCTTTTCTCCAAATAAAGTTCGATAATAATCATTTAAGGTCGAATAGGATTTCATACCCCTCATTATAGCAAAAAAGCAGAGTGAACTCAAAGTTGAGTCTCCTCTGCTTTCCATTTGTATTTCTTAAGATCGATACAACCATTCTTTTTCCGGTCTACCCCTTCTGCCCAGAGAAGCGTGCCTTGCTCTTCCCAATCAGGAGCCAAGCGACCAGTAGACGTCACGACCCGATGACAAGGATAGGCTACATCTTTTGTAGAAGTTGCCAAGACCTTGCCGACCTGGCGGGCATGGCGAGGATAGCCGATGAGTTGGGCGATTTGTCCATAGGTCGCAACACGTCCCAGGGGAACCTGAGCAACGACCTTTAGGACCTTTTCTTCAAATAAATCGTTCATGCTTTACTTCTGCTTACTCTTAAAGCGCCATTCAAAACGCAAACGGTCGTAATAAGGAAAGACCATTTGTAAAAGACCGAATCCCAAAAGCATACTTCCTGTGACGTCTGTCGGGTAATGAACCCCAACGTAGACACGAGATACAACAATGGTCACCATACAAAGGAAGAGGGCAATCTGAGCCAGGACTTTTCCGACTTGAGAGGTCATGCGTTGTCCTACAATAATAATCAAACCACCAAATACGAGGGTGGCTGCTAAAGAGTGACCACTCGGAAAAGAATAGCCACCCTCTTGTACCAAGTGTTGAAGTGCTGGACGTGGGCGCAGATAGATGTGTTTCAGAATCACCACGAGTAATCCAGTTGTAACTAAACTCCCAGTGAGGAGGAGGGCCTCCGTATACCATTTCTTACAGACAAAGAAGAGGACAATGACGCCAACCCAGGATACGACAACTGGTGTGTTCATCAGCACTGTCACACGGGTAAAGAAGTCAGTCAGATAGGCTGGTAAATCCCCGCGAATAGCCGATTGAATCGGTTGATCGATTCCGACTACATTTTCCGGATAAAATTTGACTACATAGCCTAGAATCATAAATAACAAAAGGGCAAAAGAGCCCTTTAAAAAATGAGATTGTTTATTTTTCATAGATTTTAAGTAGGGGCTGCAAGACACTATAGAGCAACCAGAAAGTAGCAGCCCAAATCAGTCCTTCTATTAGATTAAAGGGAACAACCATACTGAGAAGATACTTTTCAACTCCGACCATCTTCGCTATGTCAAATCCAACAAATTTAGCATAGAGAGGGATGGCATAAAAGTAATTAACCAGAAGCATGGAAAGGGTTAAGCCAATGGTTCCAAATAGGCTAGCCATCACAAACCGCACTATGGTTTTCTTCTGATTCCAAATGATTGCAAATGCTAGAATAAAGACGAATACAGCAATCATATTAATCGGCAAGCCAACCAAGGTCTCGGCTCCTCGCCCATTTAGTACCAATTTGAGAACAGATCGAATCACCAGTACCAGAAATGAGCTCTTCAAATCTAACAGAACTAAGGCGAGTAAGATTGGAATCGTACTAAAATCAACCTTTAAAAAATCAATCCCTATTGATAGTTGATAAAACATCAATAGAAAAGAAAGTGCTGATAAAACAGCCACTAGGGTCAGTTTGCGAGTATTTGTCATCACAGGTTCCTCCAATTTTTACTAAAATTAGAAGAAGTTGGAAAGATTCCCTTAACCTTATTCTATTTCAATCGTTTTAAAGAAAACTTAAACAGTTCCTTGGTACTTGACTAAAGATGTCAGAATGCTACAAGAAAAAAGCTCGAAGACTGATTTCTTATAAAATCAACAAAATTTCTATCAAGTCCAGCGTCAAAAAGAACAGGTTTGTTCCTCTCTCGTCTTCTCCCATCCAGACTATACTGTCGGTTGTGGAATCGCACCACATCAGCTTGCGCTCGCGGACTTCTTTTAGAGTATGGAAATGGTCTTTTCTTTTTGACGAGGCGCCAAGCTGTAGACATAACTTATAGTTAGGTAAAGCTTGGCAACAAAGTATAAAAGGAAAAGACCATTTCCTAGTAAAAGTCACCGCCGGTCGGGAATTACACCCTGCCCTGAAGACCCCTTAATCATAACAAAAAACACCTGCTATTGCAAGTGTTTTGTAATATCAAAAGTTACAATAAGTGGACTTTTGTAAAGAGCATTTGCCCTACTTCAACTTATCTCCATCATACTGATGGACCAGCTCTAATCCAGCAAATTTCTGTTGTCTGAGGGCTTCATAGACAATCATACAAACGGTATTGGAGACATTCAAGCTTCTGACATGTTCATCATTCATCGGAATCCGAATTGCCTTTTCAGCATGGAGCCGCATAAAATCTTCTGGTAAGCCTTTGTCCTCACGACCAAAGATGAAATAATGTTCTAAATTATCATTATAATTTACATTCGAATAGGTCTGATCAGCAAATTTTGAAACCAGGTGGACCTTTCCGCCTGCCGCAGCCTCCATAAACTCATCCAAGCTGTCGTAAAAGCGAACATCTAACTTATCCCAATAATCCAGTCCCGCACGTTTCATCTTTCGATCATCAATAGGAAAAGCCATGGGACGGATGATATGGAGAGGAGCATTGGTAGCTGCACAAGTGCGAGCGATGTTCCCAGTATTTTGGGGAATTTGAGGTTGGTAAAGAACTACATGGTTTTTTGATTTGGTTTCTGTATAAGCTAATTCTTCAATATTCATCACGATCTCATTTCTGGCAAAAAAATAGCCACACTGCCCGGAGTCAAGCTCAGCAAACAGCGTGGTTACGACTTCATTAACTTAACTCACAACAGGTTTGAGGTAAATCAATCAAGTTACTGTATCAGTATACCACTTTCATCCGTCATGTCAACTACTTTGCCCTAAAAATTTCATAATTTTACAATATTATTCCAAATTTCTTCTCATTACTTGAATCTTCTACTGTTTCTCCCATTAAAAGATGATTTTTTTTTGAAAATAGAGTAAGATAGAATCATACTTTGGAGGAAATATTCATGAAAATTATTGTAGTTGGAGGCGGAAAAGTCGGAACAGCACTCTGTCGTTCCCTCGTCGCGGAAAATCACGATGTCATCTTGATTGAACAAGATGAAGCCGTTGTTAATCATATTACCAAACGCTACGATATCATTGGTATTGTTGGTAATGGTGCCAACTTTAAGATTCTCGAACAAGCAGATGTGGCCGACTGTGACATCTTTGTTGCTCTCACAGAGCAAGACGAAGTCAACATGGTTTCTGCCGTCCTGGCTAAGAAAATGGGAGCTAAAGAGACCGTTGTCCGCGTCCGCAATCCAGAATACTCAAACCCTTACTTTAAAGAAAAAAATATACTTGGGTTCTCCCTGGTCGTCAATCCTGAGCTCCTCGCAGCTCGCTATATTGCTAATAGCGTTGATTTCCCAAATGCTTTGTCTGTCGAGCACTTTGCTAGTGGACGAGTTGCCTTTATGGAATTCAAAATCAAAGAGGAAAGCCCTCTCTGCCAGATGACCCTTTCTCAATTCCGGAAAAAATATGGAAACATTATTATCTGTGCCATCGAACGACAAGGTCAGTTAACGATTCCGGATGGGGACTTCACTTTACAAGCCTTTGATAAGATTTTTATGACGGGAAATCGAGTGGAAATTGTGAATTTCCACAATAGCATTCGTCCTCAGGTCGTTAAAAGTCTCCTCCTGATCGGAGCTGGTAAGATTTCCTACTATCTCCTAAATATTTTGGAAAATAGCAAACGGAAGATCGACTTAAAAGTCATTGAAATCGATCAAAAACGAGCAGAATGGTTTAGTCAAGAATTCCCTGATCTCTATGTTATCCAAGGAGATGGGACATCAAAAGATATCCTCATGGAGGAACGGGCTAGTAACTTTGATGCCGTAGCAACCTTGACGGGCGTTGATGAAGAGAACATCATTGCTTCCATGTTCCTGAATAGCATTGGCGTACAAAAGAATATTACCAAGGTCAACCGAACTAGCCTGCTGGAAATCATTGATCGGCAAGATTTTTCAAGTATTGTGACACCGAAGGGCATTGCGGTAGATACCATCATGCATTTCATCCGTGGACGTTATAATGCCCGCTATTCAAATCTTGAAGCCTTGCACCACGTTGCCAACGGTCAAATCGAGACTCTTCAATTCCAGATTCGAGAAGAAAATAAGATGACAGGCAAACCTTTGGCTCAACTAAAATTGAAAAAAGGTGTCCTCATTGCTGCTATTATCCGGAATGGCAAAGCTATTTTCCCAACTGGAGATGACCACCTCTTGATTGGAGACCGGATTATCGTCACCACCTTAATCAGCAATATCACGAAAATCTATGATTTGTTAGAGGGGTAAGCCATGAATAAAAGTATGATTCGCTACCTTTTAGCAAAACTCCTCTTGATTGAAGCCATGCTTCTTGGTGTTCCAATCATCGTAGGTCTTCTAAATCTTCAGAATGACTTTGTTGTCAAAGATAGTCCAACTGTCTTCCTCTCCATTATTGCAACCATTGCCATTCTCCTCATCCTTGGAGGAATGGGAACCTTATTCAAGCCCAAAGATTTTCACATCTATGCCAAAGAAGGCGTTCTGATTGTGGCTTTGTGTTGGATCCTCTGGTCCTTCTTTGGTGCTCTTCCTTTTGTCTTTTCAGGACAAATCCCAAACATCATTGATGCATTTTTCGAAGTTAGCTCTGGTTTTACGACCACAGGGGCAACCATTTTAAATGACGTCTCCGTCCTCAGTCCTTCCCTTCTTTTCTGGCGTAGTTTCACCCACTTAATCGGAGGGATGGGGGTGCTGGTCTTTGCCCTAGCTATTATGGACAATAACAAGAACAGCCACCTCGAAGTGATGAAGGCAGAAGTGCCTGGTCCCGTATTTGGTAAAATTGTATCCAAATTGAAGAACACAGCTCAAATCCTTTATTACCTCTATTTGGCCCTCTTCTTCCTCTTTGTCGTGATCTACTTCCGTGCTGGCATGCCTCTTTATGATAGCTTTATCATTGCTATGGGAACTGCTGGTACTGGTGGGTTCACCGTCTTCAATGACGGGATTGCCCACTACCATTCGACCCTCATCACTTATTTGGTCAGTTTCGGAGTCTTGGTCTTTGGGGTCAATTTTAACCTTTATTACTACATCATGCTTCGCAAGTTCAAAGCCTTCTTCGGCGATGAAGAACTTCGCACCTACCTGATGATTGTCGGGGTTTCTTCCCTTCTGATTGCCTGCAACATTTTCCATCTCTATCATAATTTTGCAGATAGTTTTGAAATGTCCTTTTTCCAAGTCTCCAATGTCATTACCACGACTGGATTTGGTTTTGGCAATACTGTTGATTGGCCGCTCTTTTCTCAGTTTCTCCTTCTCATGCTCATGGTGGTTGGTGGATCCGCTGGGTCAACGGCTGGGGGACTGAAAGTGATTCGTTGCTTAATTCTAGCTCGGATCGGAAAAAATCAAATCCGTTCCATGCTATCACCCAATCGGGTGATGACCCTTCATATCAATGGTTCATCTTTAGACAAGGATACCCAGCACAAAATTTTAAAATATTTCGTGGTCTATACCTTGATTACGATCGCCCTCATTGCGGTTGTCAGCTTTGACAGCAACAATTTTATGACGGTTGTCAGTGCAGTCTTTAGTTGCTTTAACAATATCGGACCGATGATTGGGACAACGGATACCTTCGCTATCTTTAGCCCCATCTCGAAGTTCTTACTATCGATTGCCATGATTGCAGGTCGGTTAGAAATCTACCCGATGTTACTTCTCTTTATGCCAAGAACTTGGTCTAGACGTTAAAAAAGTTTTGGAAATGATTCCAAAACTTTTTTTCTATTCTCTAAAATTAGTTGTCTTAAAAAATCAAAAATGATCTCCATTCCCAATTTCTTCATTCTCTTCTAAATGGCTTTTCAAACTGAAATGATCCGGAACTGGGTCAAAGCCTGTCTTACTCCAGGGATGGCAACGAAGAATCCGAGCAAGCCCCATTAGAATCCCTTTCAGACCATGCCGTTCAATAGATTGAATCATATAGTTTGAACAGGTAGGACTATAGCGACAGGAAGGTGGAAAGAGGGGTGAAAGAAGGCGTTGATAGAGACGAACAAGGCCGATTGCACATTTCTTCATTATTTTTTCGTCTTTGTCACTGCAAGAGTATGCAATTGGCTAATTTCTTTTTTATTGAGACGGCGGTATTCACCGGGGCGAAGTCCTGACA
This sequence comes from Streptococcus rubneri, assembly GCF_004785935.1. Classification (GTDB taxonomy): domain Bacteria; phylum Bacillota; class Bacilli; order Lactobacillales; family Streptococcaceae; genus Streptococcus; species Streptococcus rubneri. The sequence continues at coordinate 1,093,093 of NZ_SRRP01000001.1, forward strand.
CATCTAAATTCCCAAATTGCGTCCGAGACAATTTATCCACCAAAAGGCCCACAGCTTCAAACATCTTTTTAACCTGGTGATTACGGCCTTCATGGATGGTCAATTGGACAACCGAGCGATTCTTTTCTGGATCTACCTTTAGAATCTCATAGGTTGCTGGCTTGGTCTTTTTGCCATCAATGGTCACACCACGAGTTAAGGGGCGCAAGTTTTCTTTGTTGGCCAATCCCTTCACACGCGCAACATAAACCTTATCAATCTCATTACGCGGATGGATCATTTCATCCGTAAAATCACCATCATTGGTCAAAATCAGGACACCAGAAGTATCCCAGTCCAAACGACCGACAGGATAAATCCGTTCCTTGACTTGCGGTAACAAATCAATAACAGTTGGTCTCCCTTTATCGTCTGATACACTGGAAATGACTCCTCTTGGTTTATTTAAGAGGTAGTAAACCTTCTCTTCGTTGTATATGGGTTGGCCTTCCACTTCTACTAGATCCCCAGATTTAATAATAGTTGCCAATTCACGAACCACTTGACCATTGACAGTTACAAGACCTTGTTTGATCAATTCCTCTGCTTTGCGTCGACTCGCAACACCAGCATGAGCAATGTATTTATTAATTCTCATCGATTTCCTCTGTTCTTTCTGTAAACAATTGACTTTCCTGACCAATTAACTCCGTTTCCTCAACAATTGGAAGTTCTTCTAAGTGGTTAATCCCCATATAATCAAGGAAGTAATCTGTGGTAACATAAAGATTTGGTCTTCCTATGACTTCTTTTTTCCCATCTTCTCTAATCAGTTCAAAAGAAAGTAATTTTGAAATGGCCCCACTGGAGTTGACACCTCGAATATCATCGACTTCAATCCGAGTAATCGGCTGTTTGTAGGCAATGATGGAGAGAGTTTCCAAGGCAGCTCGAGAGAGACTTTGATTCATTGGTGACTTTGAATACTCACGTAACAGCTCTGCATATTGGGACTTGGTCACTAATTTATAGGTTGACGCTGTCTCCAATAAGGCCATACTAGAATCCTGATCCTGCTCGTACTTCTGGGCCAATTTTTCTAAACTTTGAATTACTCCTGTGGGAGGAAGGGATAAGAGGTCGGCAATCTGCCTCACCGTCAAACCATCTTCTCCTGCAACAAACAAGAGGGCCTCCATCTCTGCAATTTTACTCATTCTTTAATCCTACTAAAATAATATCTCCAAATGGTTCTTCCTGAAGAGCCTCAACTTCTTGTACTTTAATTAATTCCAAAGTCGCCAAAAAGACTGTAATCAGTTCGTTGACATCCTTGGCTTCCTCAAAAATATCTTGTAGCAAGATTCTCTTACCAGGCTGACACAAGTGACGAACAACATTCATCAGGTCTTCAATTTTATACTCGTCTCGAACAATGGTCGTATGATTTTGTCGAAATTCTTCTTTCTTTTTCGTCAACAATTTTGAAAAGGCCAAGAAAAGATCAATCGTGGTCTTGTCATGGACCAATTCTGCATCATCATAGACTAATTCCGTTTTGGGTTTTGAAAAGTACTGGGCTCTCTCCTCGTGTTGAAGGGCCATTTTCTCCCCTAGCAACTTGAATTTTCGATATTCCTCGATTTGAGATAAGAGATCTTGCTCTAAATCTTCTTCCTCAGCCTCTTGCTCCGCAATCTTAGGAAGGAGGCGCCTACTTTTGATCAGAGTCAATTGACTAGCCATCAACATATACTCACCAGCAACCTCCAAGCGCATAGCCTGAAGGGTGGCTAGGTAGACCAAATACTGCTCAATGACCTCAATCAGTGGCACTTCATAAATATCCATTTGGTACTTCGAAACGAGGTGTAAGAGGAGATCTAGAGGCCCCTCGAAATCCTTGATTTTTATATCCATTACTTATACTTTTCTAAGGTGACCAGAGTTTTAAGGCCTAGCTCACGAGCGATACTAAAGAGATCCATCCCCTGTTCCCGTTGTTTTAATATATATTGTTCCCGTAAGGATTGAGCTGATAGATCTTTAAAGCCCTTTTCAATCAAAAACGATTCCAATTGACGAAACCCCCATTGACGCGAATAGGCCTTGCCATTATTATCAAACAAATAGGTTCCTGTTAGAGAATCTGTTAATTCGTCTAGGAGGGAATCTGGAATTCGCAACACACGCTTTTGCCCTTCCTTACCAACTCGCAAGACCTGGAAATCAGGTTCGATATCAACAATTTTCAACTGAAGAATCTCACTAGGTAACAAGCCCATTTCAACAATCAGTAAGGCAATTAGACGTCCTTGACGAATCTCTGATCCTTCCCAAAACAAAGACAAATCTAAGAGCTCTTGATCATGGCTTTTAGCAACTGTTACTTTGGGCAAGACTAGGCGATGGTATTCTCCAATCACATGGTTTTGATAGAGATAAAAAAGAAATTGGTTAACAGCAGACAGTTTCCGTTTTTGAACAGCTGGTTTGAAGTCTTTGATGCTGGCTTGATAAATCCGAAGATTGGTATCAGAAATATGACCGTGAACCGTGTCTACGAATTGATCTAAATCATAGGAATAAGCTGTCTGTGAATTTTCACTTAAGTCTTTTTCTTTGATAAAACTAGTAATATGTTCTTTCATTTTATCCTCATCTCATATTCATTCGAAAAATTATGCATGAGAGAGTTGATGGCTTTTAGAATAGATTTTCTGGTGATAATGCCCAAGAAGGTGTCATCTGCTGCGACAACTGGAAGAAAAGACTCCTCAACCAATTTATGAAGGACATCTGTTACATCAAAATCTTCTCCTAAACGCTCACCATCTTTTTTTGTCATATGGACAATATCCATTGAAGAAAACTCTTCATCAGGAATCTCTTCTCTCATCTGATAGGACAAGATATCTGTTAAGGAGATTGTTCCAACGAACTTCCTCTGATCAGTTACAACAGGAATACGTGTGTAACTAATTTGACTAAGCACTAATATAGCATGATCGACATTATGGGTATCAATCAAGACTGCTAAGTTTCGAGCAGGAGTCAAAAAAGTCTTCTCTTCACGAAGAATAAACTCTTCAAATTCCTTGGCAATCATCGATCAAACTCCTTTGTAAGAGCCTCATAAACCTCATGATGGCGGTTTAAGAACTCCACTCGATACATATCCTTGTCAATTTCTACTTTTGCATAGAGGCATTCTTGAATCGGACCACGAGGTTGACTCAACGATCCTGGATTGAGGAAAAGAGTTCGTCCCTCTTTCCAAGCATTGGGAATATGCAGGTGCCCATAAAGACAGATGTCTGCATCTTCTTCCTGAGCCCATAAATCCAATTTTTGGAAACTAAAATTAATCTGAAAGAGATGCCCGTGGGTTTGAATAATCCGGGTAGGCCCCAATTGCGTTACCAAACGATCTGGAAAGTCCCCGTAAAAGTCCACATTCCCTTTCACCACGCGAATCCCATCCCAAACTGGGTCCGTATTTTCTAACTCAGAATCTCCATTATGAAAAATAGCATCTACTTTTCCTTTGTAATGTTCCTTAATCTCCTCAATGATCTCACGATCACCATGGGAATCACTCATTACGATGATTACTTGTTCTGCCATGCTGGAAATACCTCCACTAGTTTCTTCACGGCTAGGGCACGATGCGACTGTTGATTCTTCTCTTCTAGGGTTAATTGGGCAGAAGACTTACCTGTTTCTCCAACTAGAAAGAGGGGATCATAGCCAAACCCATTCTCACCTTTTGGTTCAAAATTGATGTATCCTGGCCAATCCGCCTCGACAACAAGGCTTTCCTTACCAGGACTGGCAACCACTAAGGTTGTGTGGAATTTTGCTGACCGATCCTTCAATTCAAAGACCATCGCCAACTCATGTAAGAGCTTGGCATTGTTCTCTAGATCGGTCGCTCCCACACCTGCAAAGCGAGCAGACCAGACACCTGGTAAGCCCCCAAGAATATCGACCATAAGTCCTGAATCATCCGCTAAGACCATTTTCCCTGTTAGCTGTGAAATTGTTTCAGCTTTTAAGCGAGCATTTTCTTCAAATGTCATTCCTGTTTCAGCGACTTCTGGAAGATCTGGATAGTCATTGAGATTCTCGACTTCAAAGCCCATTTGTTCAAAAATCTGACGAAATTCTCTTGTTTTTCCTTCATTCCGAGTGGCAATTAACAAGCGATCTTTTACACCTTCCTGACCAAGAAAGTCTGCTAAAGGAAGCCCTGTCTTAGGGAGATAGACCGATAGAAGTTGCCCCTTCTCTACCATAAGGAGAGCTCCTTGGCGTTGAATAATCTCAATGGTACGCCCTAACTTTTCTTCCACAATTTGAAAGAGGAAGGTTAAAAATCGCAAGCTAGAGCCAAAACGAACCACTGTTAGATTTAAGGGAAAACCAGCATCTGTGTCTCCAACTAGTGATTCAACCACATCAAGAAGTTCAGAAGCTTCTGAAGTGACCTCACTGTACTCGTTGTAATCACTGCGCTCTCCCCATTCTGCAAGGTACCAGTTTAAGGAATCTTTATATTCATAAATTTTTTGGTTCATAATGTTACATGCTCCACATGAACGACTTGATGCAACCAAGTCTTAGCAATCGCTGCAAAACTAGCGGCATTAGCCGTTGTATAAAACTGATGGTGACAGTCCTCCAATTGACGACTGCGATTAATCTCAAAATAGTTAAGTAAGACCGAGATATCCCGGACACACTCTGCACCACTATCAATCAATTGAACTTCGGGCCCCATGACATTTTGAATAATGGGTCGAAGAAGTGGATAATGGGTACAACCCAAGACTAAGGTATCCACCTTCCCAGCCAAAGGTTTCAACGTTTCATAGACGACTTTTTTTGTAACACTGGACTGCAACTCATTGGATTCCACCAGAGGGACAAACTTCGGACAAGCTAAACTCTCTACTGCCATTTCTGGTGACAGGCTTTGAATTTTTTTCCGATAAATATCTGATGCAACCGTCATTGGAGTCCCAATCACCCCAATTCGTTTGCTTTTTGTCGCCTTGATCGCTGCGGAAGCTCCTGGCAAAATCACTCCTAAAACAGGGATGTCCAAGGCTTCTTTCACCTCTTCCCATACAACAGCTGTCGCCGTATTACAGGCCAAAACAATCATCTTCACATTTTTCGTTAGGAGAAAACGAACCATCTCCCAAGTATAGTCACGAATTTGATCTGCTGGTCTCGGCCCATAAGGTGCTCTGGCAGAATCACCAATATAGACGACCTCTTCATGGGGAAGTTGCCGCATCAATTCGCGTACAACGGTTAACCCTCCGACACCCGAATCCAAAAAACCAATCGGTCGATTGTCCATCTGTTTTCCTTCCAAAACAAGGGACTAAGAAAAATCTTAAAGTCCCCTTACTTATTTTATTGTAAAAAACTAACGTTCAGTTTATTTATTTCTTCTTCGTATTCAAAGATGCTTTTTGTTGATTCAGAATTTGACGGTAAACTTGTTGTACCTTCGCTTCACTTGGACGTTGACCACTAGCTCCCAATAATGTACGAACTGCTTCAACATTCAAACGTGGGTTTGATGCAAATTCTTTTTCAAACTGCTTGCGAAGTAGGTACATACCTGCCAACATTCCACCAAAGAAGGCAAGGATAATCAATAAAATTGTCAAAAATGTAGACATAAGTGTTTTTCTCCTAAATTCAATATTTACACATTTTCTATTATACCAAAAAGGCCCTATTTTTCAAAGTCAAAGCCATACAATGTTGCAAAGTAATCCTCTGGTTTTTCGGCCCGTCGGATGAGACGAGTTTGGCCCGATTCTTCTAATAAAATCTCGGCAGATCGAAGTTTGGCATTGTACTGATAGCCCATAGAATAACCATGCGCTCCTGTATCATGGATCACCAAGAGATCCCCAATCTCAGAGACAGGAAACTCCCGATTTTTGGCTAACTTGTCATTATTTTCACACAAGCTTCCAACAATGTCTACCACTTCTGTCTCACCTTCTGGACGATCGAGATTGGTAATATGATGGTAGGCACCATACATAGCTGGGCGAAGAAGATTGACAGCTGAAGCATCCACTCCTAAATAGGTGCGGTAGGTCTGTTTCTTATGGGTAACATGGGTTACCAAAAGGCCATGGGGCGCCAACATAAAGCGGCCTAATTCCGTATAGATTTTCACTTGACCTAATCCAGCAGGGATTAAAATGGCCTCGTAAACCCGACGAACACCCTCCCCAATCACAGCAATATCATTTGGTTGGTCTTCTGGTTTGTAGTTCACTCCAACCCCACCGGATAGGTTGACAAAGTCCAAGGTCACCCCTGTCTTTTCAACCACTTCTACTGCTAACTGGAATAATTGCTTGGCCAATTCTGGATAATAATCATTGGAGACGGTATTTGAAGCCAAGAGGGCATGGATTCCAAAGCGTTTGACTCCTAAGTCTTTCAACTCAATAAATGCTTGGATCAATTGTTCCTTGGTCATGCCGAACTTTGCCTCTTCAGGGTGATCCATGATATCCGTTCCCAGTTCAAACACCCCTCCTGGATTATAGCGGCAAGAGATGACCTCTGGTAGAGTCGTAACAGATTGTAAGAAAGCTACGTCTTCGTAGGCATCCAAGTTGATAGTTGCTCCTAGTTGACGGGCAAAAACCATCTCTTCAGCCGGCGTATTGTTGGAAGAAAACATAATCTCTTGTCCCGTAAAACCTAATTTTTGAGCCATCAACAGTTCCACATAGCTAGCGCAATCCACACCACAGCCTTCTTCTTTAAGGATTTTTAGGATGGCTGGATTCGGGGTCGCTTTGATAGCGAAATACTCCTTAAATCCTGGATTCCAAGAAAAAGCTTGATGGAGCGCACGGGCTGTCTGCCGGATCCCAGCTTCATCATATAGGTGAAAGGGAGTTGGATAGGTTTCCGTAATTTGTTTTAATGCCTCTCTGCTAATAAATGGGCGTTTCATTTGAAGCTTCTCTTTTCTATCAATTTTCTTTAGTATATCACAAGTTTTCCAACAAAAAAAGCCGGTTCCCCGGCTCTTTTTCTTAATCGTTGCGTCCAAAAATACGTAGAATATTGATGAACAAGTTGATGAAATCAAGATAGAGTTCCAAAGCTAAAGCTACTGCCCAACCATTGGTTGGTTGACCATTGGATTGTTCATAGACATAACGAATCTTTTGGTTATCCCAAGCAGTCAAACCTGCAAAGATAATCACACAAAGAATGCTAAGGACATAATCCATACCAGAGCTTTGTAAGAAAATGTTCGCAATCGAAGCAATGATAATTCCAATCAAGGCTCCCATAAATGCTCGGCCCATTCCAGACAAGTCTTTTTTGGTCACACGACCAATGGCTGACATGATAAAGAACATCAAGGCACTAACGACGAAAGCTTTATAAACTGTCGCTTGAGCATAGCGTGCAATGATAAAACTCAAGGTAAACCCATTCAAAGCTGAATAAGTTAAAAAGAGAGGCAAGGCCATGGGATTATTTTTCACCGATTGTCTAGAAGCGACAAGGACCAAAATCAATTCAACGGCAATAGCAATATAGTAGACCCATGGAGCCTGAGTTAGAATATATATGAAGGTTTCTTGGAAAAGGGTCATCATCAAAGCTGATACAACAGCTGAGATTCCAACTCCAACTCCAACTAGAGAATAAATTTTGCTATAAAAGCTATTAATCCCACTTTGTTCGTGGATAACGGTTTGTTGATTCATAATCAATCATTCCTTTCAAACTTAAATTATTATGATTTTAACATTTTTCGATGGAAAAGTCTCCTCTTTGACCACTTTTTTCTCATTGGTTCCGAAGCTTCCTTGATAGCCCAGTACTTATCGACCATGGTCACGAGGAAAGATTCTTTGTAGCATGGTGGAGCAAGCGTCAACCCCCACATATGTTTGAGGATAATGTCTTCTTCTTTTTTATTGAGAGTTGTAATCTTTTTTGCATTTCGTACAGCTATTCGTGGATGTACCCAAGCATGACTCTTATTAAACTTGACCTGACGCCAGTCATAGTAAAAGAGGTCATGAAGGAGAGCTCCCCTAGCCGTACTTTTGGTATCCCAGCCCATTTTTTTTGAGATACGATAACTGGTATAGCTAACGTGAATCGAATGTTCTAACCGATTAGAATGAATGTGGTGGGGAATATCCTTTAATTTTTGAAGTTTAGGGTGATCAATCAAATGGCCAACTTCGGCCATGTATTCTTTATCCTGCCGATACATAAACCACACCTCCTCAATACGAGTGGAATCACCATACACTAAATTAGGGCAAACATCAAAATGCCTGCTGCAACAGCTACATTGAGACTTTCAGCCTGACCTGGCATGGTGATATGAACCAATTTGTCCGCTTTCTTCACCATTTCCGAACTAATCCCCTGTCCCTCATTTCCCATAACCAGCACGAAAGAAGTGGAAGGGACCAGATTCCTATAATCCACTGAATCTTTTGATAGGGTCGTCGCATAAAGTGGAAGCTGACTCTCTTCAATAAGTTGGCAAAGCGCTTCTTTTTTCATGCGAATGAGAGGAAGATGGAAATGGCTTCCTTGCATCGACCGCAAGGTTTTCATATTATACAAATCTGCCGATTGATCTGTCAGAAGAACTGCATCATAACCAGCTGCATCTGCTGTCCGAATCATAGTCCCGACATTTCCTGGATCTTGAACATCCTCTAAAAATAGATAGCGTCCATCTTTCAGATTAAGCTGGGGAGATAGATCCAATCTAATTTCTGCTACAATCCCTTGAGGAGTCTTCGAATCCGCAAGATCTGCTAAAACCTCTGGCGTCACAAGGGTTATTTTTGTTCCCTCCATCACGCGATCGACGTATTCCTCTATGACGAAGACTTGCTCAATAGGTGCTTGGTATTTGACAGCTTCTTCATACAGATGCCAACCTTCTATCAAATAAGACTCTGTCCGATATTTTTTTTGATGAAGTTTTTTTACTTTTTTAATTCCATTATTGGACTTAGAGGTTATAATATTCATAAGACCATTATACCACATTCACAGGGGGAGAGTCTCCGTCCTGAGAAGGAATTCAAGTAAAAGGAGAAGGAAGATGCAAAAAGTAGAAATGACTGCACAAGGCCGGGTTCAAGGAGTTGGCTTTCGCTGGGGAGTTTATAGCTTAGCTCTTGAAATTGGAGGGATAACAGGCCGGGTCTGGAACAATGACGATGGAACAGTTACCATTTTAGCTGCTTGTGAAGAAAATGCCCTTATGGCTAAATTTATTCAAGAGATTCGAAAAGGACCAACCCCATTTTCAAAAGTAACCTACCTAGATGTCCATTTAGCAAACTTTGAACCCTATAAGGATTTCAAAATTTCAAATTAAGTCTTGAGAACTATTGTTAAATTCATAAAAAAACAGTAGAATAGATAGGTATCATTTTAAAATTAAAGGATTGATCTAGTGAAAAAATATAAACGTTATTTACTTGCTACTCTCAGCTTGTCTGCTCTCCTGCTTCTAACAGGATGTGTTAGCATTGACAAAACAACCAAACAACCTACAGGATTTGTCTGGAATCTGATTGGAAGACCAATGGGCGAAGCGATTAAGTTCTTTGCAACTGATCTTGGTCTTGGCTTTGGTCTTGGAATTATTATCGTCACAGTCATCGTGCGACTAATCATCTTCCCTCTCGGTGTTTATCAATCATGGAAGGCAACTTACCAGTCAGAAAAGATGAACTACCTTAAACCAATCTTTGCTCCGATTCAAGAACGTATTAAAAATGCGAAGACCCAAGAAGAAAAACTAATGGCCAATCAAGATTTGATGATGGCCCAACGTGAAAATGGCGTTAGCCCTTTTGGAGGAATTGGCTGTCTCCCACTCTTGATTCAAATGCCCTTCTTCTCAGCCCTCTTCTTTGCAGCCCAATATACTGTAGGCGTAAAAGAAAGCACCTTCCTTGGCATCAGTCTTGGCAAAGCTAGTTTACTCTTGACCGTCATTGTTGGGATTCTCTACTACATCCAAAGCATGCTCTCTCTCCATGGAATTGAGGATGAAACTCAAAAAGAAACCATGAGAAAAACTGCCTTGATGAGCCCAATCATGATAGCAGTCTTCTCTATCATGTCACCTGCTGGAGTAACCCTCTACTGGGTAGTTGGTGGTTTCGTACAGATCATTCAACAATTTGTCATCAATTACCTCATCCGTCCAAAATTACGGAAACAAGTTGCAGAAGAGTATAAGAACAATCCTCCAAAAGCAGCTGTATCCAATGGCGGGCGTGTTGCAAAAGATGTAACACCAACCACTCAAACAACTAATAACAGCGCTTTACCAATCAATGGAAATAAGAAACGAAATGCTGGTAAACAACGCAATCGAAACTAAAATCAAGGCCGAGATTCCCTCTCGGCCTTTTACGCAGTTCGAATATAACATCCCTTAGGTAACTACTGCTAGCTACAGTTATATTTCTGCTAAATTAGCTATCATACTTCAATAGAAATTAATATTATTAATATTATTGTATGTTTGATCGCAGTCTGACCACAAGGTATAGACTTATCTTCCATCAAAAATAGAGTTCCCTCTAGGGAACTCTATTTTTGATTACTTTGTTTTTTCAACATTCAAGATCTTCACTTGGTAGCTTCCTGCAGGAGTTTCAATTGTTACAGTATCTCCTGTTCTCTTGCCAATCAAAGCATGACCAATTGGGCTTTCATTTGAAATCTTACCTGCAAATGCATCTGCACCAGCAGAACCCACAATAATATAAACTTCTTCATCGGTTTCACCAACTTCTTGGACAGTTACAGTTTTACCAATCGCAACTTCATCAACTGCTACTGCATCACTGTCTACAATCTCTGCATAACGAATCTTGGTCTCTAAGCTGGATATTTGACCTTCAACAAAGGCTTGTTCGTCTTTCGCCGCCTCATACTCACTATTTTCAGAGAGGTCTCCATAAGAGCGAGCAATCTTAATGCGTTCAACAACTTCTGGGCGACGGACTAATTTCAATTCTTCTAATTCAAGTTCTAGCTTTTCCTTTTCAGCTAGGGTCATCGGATAAGTTCTTTCTGTCATATTTTTTCTCTTTTCTGTTATTTTTTAGAACTAAAAAGGTGTGGCATGCCACATCCCTCTTAGTTTGAGCTGCTTTCTGTTAATTTGCTATTCACGTGTTCTTCCACGTTCTTATTGTGTTCTTCAAATGTTTGTGCAAAATAGACTTCACCAGTTTCTACATTGGCTACAAAGTAGAGGTAATCTGTTTTGCTTGGATTGACAGCTGCTTCAATTGCAGACAAACCTGGGTTATCTACTGGTCCAGGCATCAAGCCGGTATTCTTATAGACATTGTATGGAGAGTCTATATTGGTATCAATGCCAGCGTCTTCCTTCAAAGTCGTCTTTTTACCCAATTGACCTTGCGCATACAAGATGGCAATGTTACTTTGAAGTGGCATATCCTGGTTGAGACGGTTATAAAAGACACTTGCAATATCTTTTCGGTCTTTATCCGTCGCACCTTCTTTTTCAATCAAAGAAGCTAAGGTCAATACTTCATTTACATTAATATTCTTTGATTCCATAGTATCGTAGTAGCCAGCAAGATTTTGATCCATCGCAGCTAGCATCTGGTCCACTAAATCTTCCATCTTACTATCATTGCCATAGCCGTAGGTAGCAGGGAAAAGGTAGCCCTCTAGACGGTAGCGGACACCACTTTCCTTAGTTGGTAAATCAGCCAATAAGTTCGGATATTTGGCAATCATTTTCTCAATAAAGGCATCATCCTGAACCACTTTCAAGAATTGTTCCTTGGTATAAGGAGTTTTTGCCTTTTTCTTAGAGCTTGCATCAACTGAAACAACCTCTGCAATTTGATCGATTGTATACCCTTCCGGAATGGTGATCTTACCTAGGACAGGTGGCTGAGGCGTTGTCGTCCCTTGCTCCTGCAATTTTTGAATAATAGTTCCTAAGTCCATACTCTTTTGTAAATTGAAAAATCCAGATTGGAAATTACTGTAATTCTTAAACTTAGTATAGTAGTTAAAGAACTGGCCGTTTTTAATCAAGCCTTTCTTTTCCAGAATGGTTCCAATCTCACGATTGCTAGAACCAGCAGGGATTTCAACACTCACAAACTCTGTCGCACTTGTATCCATTGCTTGGAGGTTAGAACGCACATAGGTCACTGCAAAAATCCCAGTAGCAATCATCACAACAATTAAGATTCCCAAAACGGTTAAGACGATACGCTTGGCGATACTATTCTGTTTTTTCTTTTTCTGAACTCGTTGATCGCGATCTTTTCGTGAAAAGGATGGATCTGGGCTAGTTTCTTTCTTTTTGGATACTGGCTGAGTTGGGCGGATAGGATGTTCAATCTTTTCTGTTTCTAGAGAAGTTACTTGCTTTTCCACAGGAATAGGTTTCTTTTCTACTGAAACAGGTTCTTTTTCTTCCTTGATGCTAGGAATATCTGTAGAGATAGCCTCTTTATCGGACTCCTTCTCGCCTGTCTGAGTTCCTCTCTCTTGGACCGGTAGATCATACTTTTTTTCTACCTCTACAAGCTGTTTATTGGCTTCTTCAAGGTCACGAAGGATCTTCTCCTTAAAGCTCAGCAGTTTTTCCTTATCTTGTTGGTTATCAGTCAAATAATTGACCTCCCTCGTCATAATCCTTAATATTATATCTTAAAAGGGTTAGAAAAGCAACAGTCACGGGCTTTTACTCCAAAAACGAGCTAATTTTAGCGGGCTAAAGGATTTTCCCAAACCATATCATACCATACTTCGCCTGCATAGGTCGAAGCAGATAGGCCTTCATTGACAAAGCCATACTTTTCATAATAAGCAAGGAGATAATCATGACAGGTTAAGCTAATCCCTTCTCTCTCTTCCTTCATTGCAAGTTTTTTCATAGCTTCTAGTAGCTTTTCCCCGACTCCCATACCTTGGGCAAATTTCGCAATAGAAAGGCTAGTAATCGTGATAAAACCTCCATCCTTACTTGCCTCATCTACTATCTGGTCCGTAAAGGATTGATCGTCTACCTGTCGTTTAAGGGTGACTGGGCCTTCTAAATAGCCTAGAATCTGCCCGTCTTTCTCAGCCACTAAGAAGGTAGAGGTGAGTTCTTCAATATGTTTCTTGAAAACTGTCGCATCCATTGCTTCTTCTGAACTAAAATTTTCCAGTTCGATTGCAGCAATTTCTTCTAAGTCGGCTAGTTTCGCTTGACGAATCTTCATGTTTTCTCCTTCTCATTGGATGGAATTCAAATTAGCTGAATACCTCCCAAGCTCCCTTCCTCCAAAAAATCCAATTGAAAATCATTCATTTCAAAATAAGAGACCAATTCCTCTTGACAAGCCATGCGAATCCCTAAAAAAGATTCCTGAACGACAAGGGACTTTACAGTGGCTAAAAGTAAGGTGCCAAATCCCTGTTTTCTCCACATGGGATGGATTCCTAGAGAGAGTAAGGTCAGATAGGCTTGGGCTTGCTTAGCAGACTGTAAGATACATGCCCCAATCACTTGGTCCTCAAACTCAAGGATAAGTACTCTCAATGAATCTGATCCAGTGTCTGCTAGTCCTTGAAAAGAAAAATTTTGGGACGTGATCTGTTCGATCTCATCCCAATCATTTTCTCTAGCAAACCGAATCGTTAGCTTCGATTGCATTGTTTTCTCCTTATTGAACGTTGTTTGTCAAGTTCCCAAGCAAACGCTCAAATGAGTATTCGTAGGTTTGAATATCTCCAGCTCCCATAAAGACATAGACAGCATTGTCATGGTTCAAGAGTGGAGATACGTTTTCAACAGTAATAATTCCAGATTTCTTAACAATCTTAGCTTCCAAGTCTTCGACCTTGACATCTCCATGATCGACTTCTCGAGCTGATCCGTAAATTTGGGCCAAGTAGACTGAATCTGCTTGGTTAAGGGCATCTGCAAACTCATCTAAGAGAGCAATGGTCCGAGTAAAGGTATGAGGTTGAAAGACCGCTACAATCTCTTTACTTGGATATTTTTGACGAGCTGCATCTAGAGTAGCAATAATTTCTGTTGGATGGTGGGCAAAGTCATCGATAATAACCGTGTCATTGACAATCTTTTCGGTAAAGCGACGTTTCACCCCAGCAAATGTCTTTAAATGCTCACGTACTAAGTCAAGATCAAAACCAGCAATATGCAATAAGCCAATAACAGCTGTTGCGTTCATCACGTTGTGACGACCAAATGATGGAATCTGGAATTGACCCAAATTTTCTCCACGGAAATGGACCGTAAAGCTTGAACCAGTCGTTGAACGCAAAAGATCACTAGCTACAAAATCATTCCCAGCTTCTTCAAACCCATAATAATAGATTGGCGCATTGGCTGTAATTCGACGAAGCTCAGGATCCTCACCGTAGATAAACAAGGCTTTCGAAATTTGTTTGGCATAATCATTGAAGGCATTGAAAACATCTTCTAGACTAGTAAAGTAGTCTGGATGGTCAAAGTCAATGTTGGTAATGATGGAATACTCTGGATGGTAGGGCATGAAGTGACGCTCATACTCATCAGATTCAAAGACAAAATACTTAGCTCCTTTGGAACCACGACCAGTCCCATCCCCTATTAAATAGCTAGTATCAGTGATATTGGACAAGACATGGGACAAAATCCCTGTCGTAGAAGTTTTCCCGTGGGCACCTGCTACTCCCATGCTGACAAAGTCACGCATGAATTCACCCAAAAAGTCATGGTAGCGTTGGTAAGTATAGCCTTGAACATCTGCATAGGCAATTTCTACGTTGTTCTCAGGTTTAAAGGCATTCCCGGCAATCAAGATTTGTTCCCCTGTGAGGTTTTCCTCGCTAAATGGTAGAATCTTAATCCCAGCTTGTTCTAGTCCTCTTTGTGTGAAATAATATTTTTCGACATCAGAACCTTGTACAGAATGTCCCATCTGATGGAGCATGAGAGCTAAGGCACTCATTCCAGCCCCCTTTATACCGATAAAATGAAATGTTTTTGACATGGATTCTCCTTCTATTGGTCCAGCTTAGTCACATTCAGTTCTTGCTTCACTGGCTGTGATTGGTTCTTGTGTTGATCCTTGTTGTAGATTTGACTCTTTTTCAAGAAATCATAGTTATTTTTCTTAGGTTGCTCTTCTTGAAGGTTTTCAGAAAGTGGTGTTGCTTCCGCCACATCAAGGAGAATCAACTGATCCTGCTTGAGGCGATCTCCAAACTGAGCCAATTCTCCTGGGTTCTCCTTTTGAAAAGGAGCCGTCGGCTTAGTTTTAGGCATGAAAGAAGGGGTAAATTTCTTTCGATTTGGCTTAGAAGCAATATCTGCTGTTAGATAAGGCGCTGTACGCTTTTTTTTCAAATCCGCTCTCGCTGCTTCACGTGCCTCCTCTGCATAGCGATTGGCAGAACTTTTTTTATCAACAGGCGCCTTAAAGTCTGGCGCCATTGGTTGTCTTTTATGTTTACTACGTTCTAGCGGTTGTTGAAACGGCTTTTGATAGGGGTGATCTGCTTTTTTATTGGTTGCAATCGGCTCCCACTCTAAATAATTTTTATCTGTATAATCCCCAAGAATGTTACTAATGAAGTCCCCATCATCGTACAAGTTCATATGGGGCATACTGGTTAGCATGATTTCATCATCTGCTACTTGAGGGAAATGCTTATCCTTCATTGTTCTCTTCCTTTCGACACTTCATTAATTATAAACTATTCATTTTATTTTTCAAGTTATTCAGCTGAAATCCCTAAAATTTCCCGAATTTCTTCGATAGAGAGACCAGAGCGTGATTCTGTTCCATCTAGGATGGTAGATACTAGATGACGTTTACTCGTTTGTAGTTCCTGAATTTTTTCCTCAATTGTTCCACGCGTAATCATCCGATAGACTTCAACATTCTTATCTTGACCCATACGGTGGGCGCGACCAATGGCTTGGTCTTCTACTGCAGGATTCCACCAAAGATCGACTAAGATGACGGTATCTGCTCCAGTTAGGTTTAGTCCAACACCTCCAGCTTTTAAGGAAATGAGGACGGCATCCCTTTGGCCAGCATTAAAAGCATTGGTCATGTCTTGTCGGTCATTAGCTGGAGTAGATCCTGTAATCTTAAAAGAGGACATGCCGAGAGACTGCAACTCTCCTTCCAACAAGTCTAACATCCCCCTAAATTGAGAGAAAATTAAAACTCTCTGATTCCCATCTTTGATCTGTTCCAAGAGTTCTCGCAAACTGTCTAATTTTCCACTTTCCCCTTCATAATCTTCTAAAAAGAGGGCAGGGGTGTCACAGATTTGGCGAAGACGCATTAAACCAGATAGAATTTCCATCTTGCTCCGGTTGATTTCTTCTACTGAGGATGTCAGGATTCTCTCCTGCATTTGTTTAAGTTGCGCTAAGTAGATCGTTTTTTGATCATCTGCCAATTCGTTTTTGTAGGTCATCTCGATCAAATCAGGCAACTCTTGTAAGACATCACTTTTTTTCCGTCTCAATATAAAAGGTTTGACATACTGGGAGATGGTTTCTGGACTGAGCTGTTTAAATTCTTTCTTCCCAGGAAACAATCCAGGGAGAACGATTTGAAAGATGGACCAGAGTTCTTCTACATGGTTTTCAATAGGGGTCCCTGATAAGGCAAAGGTATGGGGAACATCGAATTTCCGTAAATTTTGTGCAATCTTTGTCTGGGAATTCTTCATGACCTGGGCTTCATCCAAGATCAAGTAATGGTATTGATTTTCTTGGTACTGCTCTACATCCTGGCGGAAAGAGGCATAACTGGTAATAGCCACCTGAGGATTACTGGCAATCACCTCATCCCGATTAGCTTTCAAACCATAAATGACTTCGACTTCCATTTGCGGAGCGAATTTTTCAAATTCCTCTTTCCAATTGTAAATCAAACTAGAAGGCGCTAAAATCAATATTTTTTTATCTGGACTAGCCACACTCGAAAGAAAGGCGATGGTTTGGAGGGTCTTTCCAAGTCCCATATCATCCGCTAGTATTCCCCCAAAACCATAATGATTTAACATGGACAACCAACGAATCCCAATCTCTTGATAATCTCGGAGTTTGGCTTGAACTTGGATTTCCCCTAGTGAATAGGTTTCCGGGTGGGTCAAATCATAAGCTAGCTGGCGAAATTGTTCAGAAAATTGGACATTCTCAGATTTCTCAAATAGTTGGGACAACTGGAAGGCTGCGATTCGGTTGGTTTGCAACTGTCCATCCTTGGTTTTCTTAGCCCGAAGATCAAGGAGGATCTGACTTATCTTCTTGGTTTCTTCATCAAAAATCAGAAGTTTCCCAGCCTTACTGACATAATAATCATTAGCTTCTATCAATGCAGACAGGACTTGGTCCACCTCAGCAGGATCAACAGAATCAAAATCAAAACCAATTTCTAGTAAACGGCCACTGGTCTGGATAGAGACTTTGGGCTTTTCTACATGATAGAGGTCGAGTAGAGCATCTGATAACTGAACAGGACCCAGTAGCTCGAACAAAGGAAGAGTCTGATTAAAAAAGCTATACACTTGTTGAGGTAGGAGAGGCGCCCGTTTGGTCTGGAACTGATCGGTAAATCCCGCCACTAACATGGTCTCAAATACTTGGCGTTCCTTATCAAAATTACCAGAATAAGGAAGCTTCTCCAATTCATTCCTAGAGTTGATCTTGCGATCCGAAAATACAAATTCTAAGTCTAAGAGAACCTCCTGATCTTGGGACAAGTCAAAATGAAAACGAGGTTGAAAATCATGAATAACAAACTTCTCTGGTGCTTGAATACTTCCAATTAAGCGAAATTTCTCCAGACTATAGGTTAATTTCGTTTGATCTGCTCCATCAAATTGAACCCTTCTTTTTCGATCCGTATCTATAGGTAAATCTTGAATGGCATCAATCAAGGATTTTTGAAGTGGATGAACTTGATAAAAATGTCCATTCGCAAAAAGGAAACGACCTTCCACCATTTTATAACTTCGAACATCGACCTGAAGCTCCGTATAGTCCTTCTTTTCCTCCACTTGGAAAGAATAGAGACCTGAATCTTCTTGTAATTCTTGAAAGTAGACTTCCTGGTAGCTTTCAAGCCCCAGTTCCAATATGAAGGAAGAAAGAGCCATCAGCAATTGGACTCCTTCTTCAAAGAGAGTCATTGGTAAATAGAGATGACGGCCTGCATTTGGAAAAAAAAGAGAATCATGCGTTGAGGCTCCTGATACCAATCCTTGTATGAATCGAATCAGTTCTCGACTTTCTGGATCAAAAGCTCCGTAGGCCAAGGGTTCGTAGTAACTTTTCCCGATGGCAAAATAGCTTTCTTTTTGTACTGCCTGTAAAAAGGCTAAAATATCTCTCACCACATAAGAGCGCTCATCAGGTAAGCGGTGAATCCGTAGAGTCCACAAAAATTGCCCCGAATAATCATCTACATGCCCAGTTGCTGACAATCCGTATTTGATTTCTTTGGTTTCAACTTTCGGTAGAACTTGGTCTAAAAACAAACTTCCAAAAGAGACTTTATCTTGGGTTTCTTGGGATTCAGTCACATCTTCTTCCAAGCTCCGTAATAGTTCCTTCCCCTGACCATCGTTTTTTAGAAAGGCTTCTGCTGCAGCTAGATGGATACAAAATTTCTTTTTTTGGAAAAAATCACAGCTACAAAAAATTGCTTGATCATCCAGGCTATACCGAAGATTCTCTCCCTCGATTCGAAAATAGAGGTACTGATCCTTTTTTTCCTTTAGAGAAACTCGTCCCTCTTCATATAATAGAGTCCCTTGAGAACGTATCTTTCCTGGAATTAATTTTGCCATAATTACCACCTTACATTAATCTCTTTATTATATCACATCCTTTAAAAAATAATAAGGAGGTTAAAGCTTTTTCACATTATAGGTTCCTTTTCTTAGAATTTGTAATCCTTTTGTAATCTCTTCTATACCTTCTCCTTACAACTTAGCGATATAATAGAAATGATATACAAGGATGTGTTTACAATGTAGTCTGTAGTGTTGTTTCTGTAAAACTAAGAAACATACTGTAACAAAATAAGAAGATCGTCATCTTCATGAAAAAAAGAAATCTATCACTATTCATTAGGAGGTCTACTATGTTTAGACTAACAAAAAAACTTATCTGTACAGTTGTCCTTCTTGCCTCCATCCTCTTTATTGGAGGATGCTCGCCAAAACCTGAAAAAGCAACATCTTCTAAAGATGTTGCAACAGGAATTACTGGGGAATGGCAATTAACCGATATCCGAAATGCTGTTCAGAAAACTTACTTTATTCACGATATGTATGGACGCACATTTGCAACCTTTTTACCCCAATTTGATGCTTTAGATATGAGACTAACCATTGATAAAGACCAAGCTCAAGTGACTTACGATTATGATCTAAACACTTATCTCACGAATTACTACGCTATCGCAAAGAAAACCAAAACTGAAGAAGAATTCAAAAAAGAACAACTCCAAGGTATTAAAGAACTAGCAGCTCGATATAAATCAATCAAGGCAACTGTAAATACAGAAACTGGCGAATACACTTTCGACGCCCCAGGTACTGTAAATACGAAAGACAAAACCATTCACTTCAAGGAAGCTTTGACGTTAATCAATTCTTTCACTTTTACAGTGGACGGCCCCTTCAAGCCTGCAACTTATCACTACGAACTCAAAGATGATCAGTTAATTTTAAGTCTAGAAGCTGAAGATGAGGATCATCTTCCCCATCTTTTTGAATTGAAATTCAATCGAGTATTAACACAGCCATCCAAATAGAAAAGAGGGAATCTTATGTTCAAAAAAATAATGAAAGCTTTCTTGATTACGTTTTTTTCTCTTTTCTTCTTTGCTGCTTGTGTAAGAACACCTTCGACTCATTCTCCCTCAACGTCCACTTCATCCGTTGAATCCACTTCATCCACTGATAATACAGTAACACTCGATGGGAAATGGGAAGCTATTGAGTTCAGAAATACTATTGAACGAAGCTTGGGATATATTGACATGGCCGATTCGCATGCATCTAGACTCATATACTCTGATGCGATGAAAGATGTCGCTCCAACCCTCACAATCTCCGAAGATCAGGTTTCATTTGAGTATAGATTAGAAATGAAACCATTAATAGATAACTATTATGCGTATAAAGAAAAAGATCCCAAAGAACCTATAACCATTAGCAAAGAAGAGTTCACTACGAATCTCCTTAACAATTTCAAGGGGATTTTTGATAAATATAAACATCATAAAGTTGAATTAGACAGAGACAAGTTGACAGCTCATTCTGTTTTAAAAGATGGAATGCTGAATGAAACAGATAAAACCATTTTTTTCTTAGAAACACCAAATATTTTGGGACTTGCCATTGTAGGAGGGGCTGATGTAAGATACCCTGTCTTCTACCACTATGAATTAGTAGGCAACATTCTGACACTGACATTGGAAACGAAATCAGCCACAGAGGATGAATTCCCAATGTACTTTGAAATGAAATTTAAAAAGGTAGCAGAGGATAGCAAGTAGTAATGCATCTTCCGATAGACCAATTCACCAAAAAAGAGGGCAAGCCCTCTTTTTGTGTGTTTAAAACCTTCATTTTGAGTTTTTTTATGTCTCTATTCCCCGATAACTATCAAAGAGAAAGAATATATGAGCAAGCCTAAAATAGAAAAGAAAAGGAAGCCAATGCTGAACGCTATTTTCGGTATACTGGCTAATCCAAGACCTAAGATCCCAAGCTCTACGATTGAAATGAGAATAAGAAGTCGGAAATAGATTCCAAAAAACGTATAGCCCTTCCAAAAAACGTATAGCCCTTCCAAAAAAAGAAATATTGATATGAGAGCGGTCTTTCTAACTAAGATAATAGAAATAAGGTGAAAACATCCCTCAAAATGATGATCGTCTTCATTTCTACCCAGCTCCACTTCAATTGTATTACTCGGCCAGTAAAAAAGAAGCACTCCATAAAGGCTTGCTCCTTTTCCTAGATTTAGTTATTCTTTCGGAGTAGACATCTATTACTTCCGTTTCCGAGCAATCAAATGAATCGGGGTCCCTTCAAAGACAAAGGCTTTCCGAATTTGATTTTCCAAGAAACGAAGATAAGAGAAGTGCATGAGCTCCTCTTCATTGACAAAGACCACAAAGGTTGGTGGCTTGGTAGCGACCTGAGTCGCATAGAAGATTTTCAGACGTTTTCCTTTATCTGTCGGTGTCGGATTAATGGCAATGGCATCCATGATGACATCGTTCAAGACAGCTGAAGGAATGCGTGTATTTTGGCTCTCACTGATCTGCTTGATCATGTCTGGTAGCTTGTGCAAGCGTTGTTTGGTCAAAGCAGAGACAAAGATGATAGGTGCATAAGAAAGGTATTGGAACTGATCTCGAATATCATCTTCCCATTGCTTCATGGTGTGGTTATCCTTTTCAAGGGTATCCCACTTATTGACCACGATAATCATCCCTTTTCCAGCTTCATGGGCAAATCCAGCAATCCGCTTATCGTACTCGCGAATTCCTTCTTCTGCGTTCAAGACCATCAAGACCACATCCGAGCGATCAATAGCCCGCATGGCCCGCATGACAGAATACTTCTCTGTATTTTCATAGACCTTACCAGATTTCCGCATTCCGGCTGTATCAATCATGGTGTATTCTTGGCCTTCCGCATCGGTAAAATGGGTGTCAATCGCATCTCGCGTCGTTCCAGCCACAGGACTGGCAATGACGCGGTCTTCCCCAAGGATAGCATTGATCAGACTAGATTTTCCGACATTTGGACGACCAATCAAGCTGAACTTGATGACATCTGGATTTTCTGCTTCCCGGTCCGTAGGAAGGTTTTCAACAATAGCATCCAAGACATCCCCTGTACCAATCCCGTGTACAGATGACACTGGCAAGGGTTCTCCTAAGCCAAGAGCGTAGAAATCATAGATGTCAGTTCGCATCTCTGGATTATCCACTTTATTGACTGCTAAAATGACTGGTTTATGGGTCTTGTAGAGCATCCGAGCGACATACTCATCTGCATCGGTAATCCCTTCTTTTCCAGATACGACAAAGACAATGACGTCTGCTTCATCCATGGCAATCTCAGCTTGGTGCTTGATTTGCTCCATGAAAGGTGCGTCCACGTCATCAATCCCGCCAGTATCAATAATACTAAATTGGTGGTTGAGCCACTCTGCCGTTGCATAAATACGGTCCCGAGTAACCCCTTCGACATCCTCGACAATGGAAATCCGCTCACCGGCAATCCGGTTAAAGAGCGTCGATTTCCCGACGTTGGGACGTCCTACAATGGCAACAGTAGGTAAAGCCATGGTGTCCTCTTTTCTCTTATTTTTCTAGTTGGTGTTTCTTTAATAATTCTGCCGTAGCAGCAGGTTCTTCCTGTCCAAATTGGGCAGCCAATCGTTGGCTCCAAGTATCCGTTGCCCGTGCTCCAGCATAGGCAGTCTGTACTCGATCAAAGGCTTCAATCACTTCAGGAGTCTGCTCCTGGTAACTTTCTTCGAAGACAACAGCTTCCAAAGGAAGGCGAGGCTTCACAGGATGGTTTTGGTTTGGAACCCCTAAAGCCATCCCAAAGACAGGATAGGTATAATCTGGTAAATTGAATAATTTAGCTACTTCAGAAGCTTGATAACGAACTAAGCCAATAATAACCCCTCCATAGCCTAGACTTTCAGCGGCCAGCAAGGTATTCTGACCTGCCAAGGCCGCATCTACAGAAGTAATCAACAAATTATCCGGTCCTTCTGGATGGAATTGATCCGTATGCATCCGAACTCCTTTTTCAGCTCGGTTGAGATCTCCTACAAAAAGTAGGAAGACAGAGGATTGACGGATGGCCTCCTGAGGGACGAATTGATAGAGCGCCTCTTTCTTTTCCTGGCTTCTCACTAAGATAATGGAGTAAGACTGAAAGTTCTTCCAAGAGGAAGCCATCTGTCCAGCTGTTAGGATCTCCTGAAGATCTTCCTCCTTGATATCCTCCTCTTTAAAGCGACGGACAGAGGAATGAGATTTCATCAAATCAATAACAGTATTCATCGGCGGTTTTCTCCTTCTAGGCGGACTTCTTTAGCCAGGAACTTGATTCGCTCCATAACACGTTTGGCTTGCCAAGTCTCATCTCCATTCCGAGACGTAGCAAAATGACGTTCTAAATCTTCAAAATTAAAATTCGAAGTAAAGAAGGTTGGAAGAATCTCCTGCATCCGGTGTTGCAAAATCACTTGCAAGACTTCATCCCGAACCCACGGTGACATTTGCTCTGCTCCAATATCGTCAAGGATCAAAATTTCAGCTTTCTTAACCTGATCCAGCATCTCTTTGACTTGGCCTGTGTTGATGGCATTTTTGACATCAATGACAAAGCTTGGGAAATGCAAGAGGGTTGAAGAAGCCTGCCGTTTTTCGGACAAGTCATGAGCCAGGGCTGCCATCATATAGCTTTTCCCTACTCCAAAATCACCATATAGAAAAATTCCTTTACGTGCTTGAGGATAGGAAGCAACAAAATTGGCTAACTCTTCAAAGGCCCCAAAACGTCCACGATCATCCAAGTCCACTTTGGCTAAGGAAGCTTCCTTCAAGGTGCTTGGTAAGTTGATTAGTTGCAAGCGTTTATTGATAGCTGCTTGTTTTTGCGCCTCAATCAGCTCAGGTGTCTCCTCATAGGAAACATCCGCATAACCCTCATTCATTACTAAAACAGGCTTATACCCTCTTGCAATATAATCTGCATCGTCAAGGACAAAGCGATTACGCTCACTGATGTATTGATTAAATTTTGAAATGCTACGACGGATTTCTGCATCCGATAAGGCTTCCTTTTCAATAAAAGCTGCAATCTCAGGTTCGGTGAGAATTTGAGCCACCAATTCTTCATAATTGAACTGTTGTAATCGATTCATCTGGGACATGGTTTTCCCTACGCTCTCCATTTACTCCCCTCCTTGATCTAATTTCTCGAGCAAGGCTCGTTTTTGTTGTTCCAGGTCAGCTTGTTCTTCCTGGCTAGTCTGGTTTGTATAGTTAGGTTGACTCCATTTAGGGACATTGGTTTTCCCTGTTGCTTGCTTCTCTTTTGTTTTTTTCGTACTTGGTTCTTGTCGTTGACGAATCTTCAAAACGGCTTCTTCAGCAGTTTTTATCCCCTGGTAAGCAAAGTCATTTCCAACTTTTAAGGCATACTTGTCATTAAGATTTGCGGAAGCAACTTTGTTAAAGGTCAACAGCAAGATTACATTTATGACTTCATCTAAGAGTCCTAACTTGGCCAAATCAGAAATTGCTTTGCGCTCTGATTGTGTCACTACAGCCTTGCGAGCTTGTTTGATTTCTGCTAAAAATTGAAGACTGGTCTTATTTTTAGCTTCCCGAATAATGATTCTTTCCTGCGGAGTGAACTCATCCTTGCCTTTTTCTTGTGGTTGTTGGATCAACTTTTGTCTCATACGCTTAGTTGAAATGACAAAATTAGTTGCCGTTTCTTTCGCTAAGAGGTAGGTCTCATACCAGGTCCAATTCTTTTCTTCCGTAATGGCATAGAGCACCAAGAGGTCTTCGCTTTCATTGGCAAAACGAAGCCCATCTCGAGCCATCAATTGTTTAAAGTGATCTAAACTAAAAGCTGGTGATGTAGGCTGAGCAATAGAAATACCTTCAATCCCAAAGATACTTGCAAAAGCGACCTTTCGTTTTTGACCCTCTGGTTTTTCAGGAAGTAAGTCTGCTACTGCTTGATCGCCAATTTTTTTCTTTAATAAGGTTTTGTATACAGGATTCGCTAAAAATAGAAAAGCTTCTAACGGAGATAAGAGACGAATCTGAATCTCCTCATGCGTCTCAAAAACCTCTAGCAAGTCCATGGCTATCAGTCGATCCAGACTATCAAGGAAAGGGGCAAAACCAAGATCCAGGTGGTTTAGAATGGTCGCAATCAGCCGTTTTTCCTGTCCTTGATCATAGAGACTCATTAAAAAGCTGTACAACTGGCTAGCTTGACCTCCTAGAATGGGAGCATATAGATACATAAAGGAGGCTCCCAGAGGGGCAACGTGATTATTCTTTAAGAAAGAAAATGAAGTATTAGGCTTCATCTATTTTTCCTTTTTCTTCTTTGTTCCTTTGGTGATTTGCTTTAACAAGCTTTCTAACTCACCAACATCTTTAAAACTACGATAGACGCTCGCAAAGCGAACATAGGTAATTTCATCTAATTCTGCTAACTCATCCATAACAAGGGAGCCAATATAGTCGCTATTGATTTCATTTTCACTTTGACTACGAATCTTTTGTTCAATCCGACTAACAATAGACTCGATCTCATCGCTTGAAACTGGTCGTTTTTGAGCAGAACGAATAATTCCATTAAAGATTTTATCCCTGGAAAATTGCTCCCGGGTGCCATCTTTTTTTACCACGACCAGAGTACGCTCCTCCACTCGTTCATAGGTTGTGAAGCGATGATGACATTCGTCACATTCTCTTCTTCGGCGGATGGTTTTCCCATCTTCAGCCTGACGACTATCTACAACACTCGATTTATTACCGCCACATTTTGGACACCGCATGGACACCCTCCCCTTAATGTTTCTTAATACTTTATTCTATCATATTTAGGGGCAAAGTGAAAGCAAGCGAAATAAAGAAAATCCCTAGCCAAATAACTGGCTAAGGGATTCATCCTTATGAAAGATGTAAAACAGCAGTTAGACCATAGTGATCACTAACGAGAGGTTGCGTCGAACCATCAAATACGACCTCTAAGCTCTCAATTTGCCATTCTTTTGAAGCAAAAACATAGTCAATTCGCAAAGGAACTTGGTTATCATCCCAGCCATCGATACCTGGGCCAACTGTATAGGTTCCCTTGGTATGACGAGCTTCAATAAAGCTATCCTGTAACTCTAAAGAACTATCTAAAATGGCTTCATAGCCTTCTTGACCTGCAGGGTTATTAAAATCACCGGCTAAAATCAAGGGTTTCTTTATCTGAGAAAGATGCTTCTCCAATCGTGCCCATTCATTTTGGAAACCTTTGTCCCACCAAGATAAGTGTACGCTAGCAACGACGATTTCTTTCCCATCTACATGTGTTTCTGCGATGGCAATACGCCGTGTATGGTAGTCTGCAGGATCATCTACATCTGATACCAAAAGTTCACTTGCGTGGATCGGACTACGAGAAAGGATAGCAACTCCTTCATGATAGCGATCGTAGCCAATATGATTATAAGCCCAAGTCCAATGATAAGTCAAACCAGCTTCTTCTAATTTTTCAACTAAACAGCGAACATAGTGGTCTTGGTGGATTGGCTCCGCAGAAGGAGTGGGGTGATAAAGATCATTAACAGGAGCCAGTGGGCTCTGAATTTCCTGATTGATTTCTTGAAAGCAAATGATATCATATTGCTTGTCCAAAATATCCTTTGCCAAATCCTCAAATTTCTGTTGGTGATTTTCCTCCATCCAACTATGGGTGTTTAAGGTCAAAAATTTCATGACAATACTCTCCTAAGAGAGAATTCCCTGCGTCAGAAAGACACAAGGAACTGCTCTTCTATTTTATAATTCAACTTTTGCAACGACAGCATCTGCTGGAAGTTGGCCTGTTTGTACAAGAGTCACTGATTGAATTGCTGTAGCATTTGTGAAGACAACAACCGTAGAAGTAGCACGGCCTGCCTCACGGATAGCATCTAGGTCTGCTTCAACCAAGAGATCTCCTGCTGATACAGTTTGACCTTCTTCAACTTTAACCTCGAATGGTTTGCCTTCTAGACTAACCGTATCAAGACCGATATGGACAAGAACTTCAAGTCCAGATTCTGTTACTAAACCAAGCGCATGTTTGGTAGGGAAGACGCTTGTCACCTTACCAGCTACTGGCGAAACAATCTGACCGTTTGCAGGTTCAACTGCAAATCCATCACCCATCATCTTTTGTGAGAAAACAGGATCTTGAACCTTTTCTAATTCAATAACTTCTCCATCTGCCACTGAGTGAACTTCTTCTGTTACACCCTTAAAGCTTGTTTCTACTTGTTGGGAACTTGCTTTTTGGCTTGGAAGAGTTTCTGGAATTACTTCTCCAGAGTCTAACAAATCTTGGATATCTGATTTCAAAACATCTGCTTTAGGACCGTAAATCGCTTGGACTCCTTGTCCTTTCATGACAAGTCCCATTGCTCCTTCAGCCTTCCATTGTTCTTCCGTTCCGACTTTTGTTTCGTCCTTAACAGTAACACGAAGGCGAGTCATACATGCATCAACATCTACGATGTTAGCACGACCACCAAGAAGATTGATCACGTTAACTGCTTGAGAGTTAGCAGCCACTTTTCCAGAACCTGAAGTTTCAGAAGCTTCTACATCTCCTTCAGCTTGTTCGTAGTTTCCGTTACGTCCAGGAGTTGCGTAGTTAAATTTCTTGATCATGAAGTCTGCAATGAAGTACATGATCACAGCAAAGAGAATCGTTACCCAAATGAAGTTAAAGATATCCATACCAAGACCAGCTTTAATCGTCATTGGTGTACGAGTAAGGAACTCGATAGATCCGAATGAGTGAACACGAAGGTTAACAAGGTCTGACATAGCAAAGGCTGCACCTTGAACCACTGCGTAAACGAGGTAAAGAGGCATTGCCACAAACATGAACATATACTCGATTGGTTCTGTAACCCCTGTAAGGAAGGTTGCAAGACCAGTCGCAATCAACATTCCTTTATATTTGTGTTTCTTATCAGCATCCACATTGCGGTAGATAGCAAGAGCAACCCCCATCAAGATACCAAATGAACCAATCATTTGACCTACCTTGAAACGAGCAGGAGTGAAAGTATCTAACAAGTGTTGGTAAGTAGCAGGATCAGAAACTTTTGTATTTCCTAAGTCAGTCACCCAAGCCAACCAAAGTGGGTCTTGACCGAATACAGTCGAACCTTTTGAAATACCAGAAAGTACTTCATAAGTACCACCCAATTGTGTATAGTTGATTGGGATGGTCAACATGTGGTGAAGCCCAAATGGAAGCAAGAGACGTTCCAAGGTACCGAAAGCAAATGGTGCGATGAACGGTGCTGACTCTTTTGAGTTAGCAATCCAAATACCAAAGTTATTAATTCCTGTTTGAACTACTGGCCATAGGAATGACAAGGCAATCGCAACCACTACAGAACGTAAGATCACGACAAATGGTACAAAGCGTTTTCCGTTAAAGAAAGATAGAGCATCTGGCAATTTACGGTAGTTGTAGTATTTATTAAAGGCAGTTGCCCCAACAAATCCGGCGATAATCCCAACGAAAACCCCCATGTTCAAGGCAGGTGCTTCTAGGACACTAGTGAAATAATCAGCAACCTTGATAGAGCCACCAAGAAGGGTACTTACTTTTGCTTCTGGATCTTTCAACATGTCTCCTGATACACCAAACATCACACCTGTGATCCGGTTGATCAAGATAAAGGATAGACCTGCCGCAAAGGCACCACCAGCACGTTCTTTCGCCCAGCTACCACCGATAGCAAGTGCAAAAAGGATATGAAGGTTGACAATAACCCCCCAACCAATTTGTTCAAGAACTCCACCAGTCGTTACAAAAAATCCAACTTCAGGATTGATCATTGTAATGGTTTTACCAAGACTGATCATCAATCCAGCTGCAGGCATAACAGCAACGACAACCATCAACGCTTTACCGAATTTTTGCCAAAATTCGAAGCTGAATAGACTTTTGAATGATTGTTTATTCATCATTCGACCTCCTTATAATGTTTGAAATGCTTGCGTGAGAAAACGTTTGCATATTTCGCCTTCTATTATACCACTTTAATTTCATTTGTAAAGCCCTTTTATGAATATTTTTGATTTAAATAGTCTATTTTAAGTTCCTTCTACATGGAGATAGGCACAGCAAACGATTGCTGAAATACCTTGACTATAGTTCGAAACTCCTTCGAATCATCTACATTTTTAGAAAAAAATCTCCTCCGATCCTACTGATCAAAGGAGATTCTATTTATTCTTGCATTTGGTAGCCTACCCCACGAACAGTCTTTATATAGCTCTTCTGTCCTGGCAGATCGATCTTCCCACGAAGATAGCGAATATAAACGTCTACGATATTGGTTTCAGCTGTGCTTTCATACTTCCACACCCGCTCCAAGAGTTGCTCCCGACTGAGAACATGTTTGCTTCCCATCAGGGTCGCTAACAAGTCATACTCTCGACGTGTCAGGGCAATGACTTCTTCTCCTCGATAAACAGTGTGATTTTCCACATCAATTCGAAGATTTCGGTAGGAAGTGGGCACCTTCATCTGATTGCAATGTTGATCAATAAAATCACGACCTCTAAAGATAGCTGTTATCTGATCTACCAAATCACTAATGATAAATGGTTTCACCGAATAGGAAACAGCAAAGCGTTGGATGCTATCCAGGTGCTCAGAAATTTTCTCCCGACTATCCAAAACAATCAGAACGGCTGCAGGTCGAATCGCACTAAGCCGTTGAGCAAAGTCTTGACCCGTCATATCCTCTAATTCATAATTGAGAAGAATTAGATCATATTCTGTAGCTTGTAGAAGCTTTAAAGCTGACTCCCCTTCTTCAACTAGCTCAACTACATAGCCAGCCTTTTGAAGCTCCATATCAATGAAACGCGCTAAATTTTTTTCGTTTTCTACTAATAATATCCGCTTTACCATACAATCAATTATTTTTCATCGTACCAAGAATAGTGGAAGGTACCTTCTTTATCCTTACGTTGATATGTGTGAGCACCAAAGTAGTCACGTTGCGCTTGGATCAAGTTCGCTGGAAGATCTGCTGAACGGTAGCTATCGAAGTATGTAATAGCTGCTGAGAAGGTTGGGACTGGTACACCAGCTTGAACAGCAAGAGCTACGATATCACGAACAGATTGTTGGTACTTAGCTGTTACATCCAAGAAGTACTCATCCAAAAGAAGGTTAGCCAGATCTGCATCACGGTTATATGCATCAGTGATCTTTTGCAAGAAACGAGAACGGATGATACATCCATCGCGCCAGATAGATGCGATATCTGCAAATGGCAAGTTCCAGTTATTTTCTTTAGAAGCTACACGCAATTGCGCAAAACCTTGTGCGTAAGAAATGATTTTTGAGAAGTAAAGGGCTTGACGGATCTTTTCAATCAACTCAGCCTTGTCTCCTTCAAATTTGAAGGCAGCTGGTTTTGGAAGCACCTTGCTAGCGTGTACACGTTCTTCTTTATAAGTTGAAATGTAGCGCGCAAATACTGACTCAGTAATCAGTGACAATGGCACACCAAGGTCAAGAGCTGATTGGCTAGTCCATTTACCTGTTCCCTTGTTTCCTGCAGCATCCAAGATGTAGTCTACGATTGGACCATCTTGACCTTCGTCGTCTTTGCGTCCAAGGATATCCGCAGTGATTTCGATCAAGTAGCTGTCCAATTCGCCCTTGTTCCACTCAGTAAAGATTTCAGCCATGTCTTGTGCTGAAAGGCCAAGCAAGTGTTGCATCAAGTCATAGCTTTCTGCAATCAATTGCATGTCCCCGTACTCGATCCCGTTGTGGACCATTTTCACGTAGTGACCTGCTCCATCAGGACCGATGTAAGTCACACATGGTTTACCATCTTCTGGTGCTTTTGCAGAGATCTCTTCAAGAACATCTGCTACCAATTCATAAGCTTCTTTTTGTCCACCAGGCATGATAGAAGGACCTTCAAGGGCACCTTTTTCACCACCAGAAACACCTGTACCAATGAAGTTGATACCAGAGTTCGCTAACTCTTCGTTACGACGGATAGTATCTTTGTAGAACGTGTTTCCTCCGTCAATCAAGATATCGCCTTTATCCAAGTGTGGAAGAAGGGCTTGGATAGTTGCGTCTGTACCAGGTCCTGCTTGAACCATGAGCATGATCCGACGTGGTTTTTCAATTGAGTTTACGAAGCTTTCGATATCATAGCTTGGCACAAAGTTCTTTTCAGGATGGCAAGCAACAACATCTTCTGTTTTTTCTTTACTACGGTTATAGATAGCAACTGTGTATCCACGAGATTCAATATTAAGGGCAAGGTTACGACCCATTACGGCCATACCAACAACACCAAAGTTTGCTTTTGTCATGTGACACTCCTCTTTATAGTTTGCCTTTATTCTACCATTTTTCGTCCTTAAAAGAAAGCAGAAAATAGCTGTCCCGCGCTCCCAGAGGAGAATGAGGAGGCAATTTCTTTGATGTAAAAAACAAAAGTGCCTGAGAAACTGTTCTCAGACACTTACTGTTGATTCATTATTTTTCTTTAGAAGCTATTTCAGATGCTTCAATGACAGGTTGTTCTCCTTCTTTGAGTTTATTAACTGTCATATTGACTCCAAGAGCTCCAGCTAGCAATTGACGAATATCAAAACCAGCTCCCTGAGAGACTTGGTCGATACTTTGCATGATATCGCCCACCATCTTAGAGGCGTTTCCGTCACCATACATAGTGATTTTATCCACCTTGGTCAATGGCTCAGCCACTGCACGTGCAATTTCAGGCAATTTGTCGACCACCATTTCGGTAATGGCTGCCTCTTGCATTTTCTTCATCGCTTCTGCCTTTTGGTCCAAACCTTTGGCTTCCGCTTCTAGTTTCAAGCGAATGGCTTCGGCTTCTGCACGACCTTTCGCTTCGATGGCTTCCGCCTCTTGCAATTGAGCAAATTTCTCTGCTTCAGCTTGGGCTTTCCGAGCTTCTGCTTCTTTTTGAGTTTCGAAGAGTTCAGCTTCGGCCTTGCGTTGGCGTTCAATCAATTCAGCTTCCGCTGCTTGTTGACGCGCATACTTTTCAGCTTCAGCTTGCTTACGGATGTTGGCATCCAATTCTTGCTCACGAACCTTAACTTCGCGTTCCTTAACTTCCGCTTCTTTCTCTTGTTTCATGATGTTGGCTTCGGCTGCCACGCGCTCTTGTTCACGACGTTGCACTTCCGCCTCAATCCCTTTCGCAGCATCTGCCTTGGCTTGAGCAATATCTGCTTCTTGTTTCAGGGCTGCTTGTTTGAGTTTCAACTCATTTTGTTTTTGCGCGATTTCAAGGTCGGCTGCGACGCGTTTGTCGTTGGCTAGCTTATCTTGTTCTGCTTCGACTTCTTTGCGTTCGCGTTCTGCTTTGGCTTTAGCAATCATGGCATCCTTCTTGATGGTTTCAACATTTTCGATACCAAGGTTATCAATGACTCCCCCTTCATCAGAGAAGGATTGAACCGTAAAGGCGATGACTTCCAGACCCATTTTAGCCAAATCTGGCGCTACGTTGTCTTGCACCTTTGAAGCAAACTCTTGACGGTCGTTGACCATCTTACGAAGCTCCATCTGACCGATCACTTCCCGCAAGTTTCCTTCCAAGACATCTTGGACAGAATTGGAAATATCTGTCGTATTCCAGTTCAAGAAGTTTTCTGCAGCACGCGCAATCATCTCATCGGTTGTCCCGATTTTCAATTTAACAGCTGCATCGGCCCGGACATTGATGAAATCAAGCGTTGGAACAGACTCAGAAGTCCGAACATCTGTAGAGAATTGCTCAATATCAAGGTAAGAACGTTGTTCTACGAAAGGAATCATAAAACCAGCTTTACCACGTAAATGACGTTGCTTTCGAAGACCTGTAATGACAACGACTTCATTTGGTTTAGCATTCACATAGCCTTTAACAAGCAAAATCAGAATAATAACTGCGACTATTAGGCCAGTTATCAACCAACCTGGAATAAAAAATGTATCCATTCTAATCTCCTTTTGAGGGAATTTCCCTCACTCATTTTGGTTAAATATAGTATATCAAAAGATATGGAAAGTTCAAGTCAGAACCTAAGAGAAGCTTTATAGCCAGCTTATTCTTCATCAAATAATCCTTGAAGCCCGGCAAAAGGACTATTTTCTTCCTTCTTAAGAGCTTGAGCTTCCTGGTACTCTTCCTCTGTCATGATTTTCCAATCATTGCCTTCGATAAAGCCGTGTCCAGCCTCCTCTTCTGGTGTAAGAACTTTAAGGGGAATATTGAGAAGGATATTGTCTTCCACGCTCTCACTCAGGTCAATCTTGCCCCCTTCAATGGGAAGGATCAGATCTTCCTCAAGAGCTTCGATATCGGCCTCTGACTGTGCGTCCTCAGAAAACACCTCTGTCACAGGATAGCTCTCTTGAAGCTCAACGGGTTCCATGCTTCGGCTAGAGGCAAGGACGATGGTATAGGTCAATTGGTAATCCAAGACATAGAGACCTGTATCGTAAGTTACTCGACCTGTCGCTTTGACATCTTTTAAATCAAGAATTTCTGGATTGCGCTTTTGCAATTCCTTTAGCAAATCCAACTCTTGATCAAAAGCTAGTCCTTCAGGGTTTTTACGGATTTCTTGTGTGTATAATTTCATTCTTTTTTCCTCAAATCTTCTAGATACTATTAGTATATCATGAAGCTGTCCCTTCAACCAAGAAGTCTCCTCAAAAATTTGTTATAATCATGAAAAAAGATAAAGGAAATCTGATGGCAAGAGTTTACGACCTACCATTTTCAACTGTATACACAGCTTTGGTCCAAAAAGTCTTACAAAAGGGTGGAAAAGAGACTAGCCTTGACCAAATTACCTCGCGATTAACAGGCTATTCTCTGGCGGAACTGCAAGAATGGAAAAAGCGTGACGGAAGCTACGGAGATTTCTTTCGCCAAGCTCCCGCCTATCACCCCAATCGAACACTGATTACTGGGAAAGTTTGTGGCGTGCAAATTGAAACGATTCAGGATCCTTTGATGCAGGAAATTCGTCGATTAGATCGTCTGGTCGATTGGTTAAGCAAGGGAAAGACTGTTGAGCAATTGGTTGAAAAATACCAGCTAAAAGAGGAGAAGGCATGAAAGAAATCGGAGCAGTTTTTCGGCAAATACGTGAAAGTCGCCACATCTCTTTAGAGGAGGCTACAGGTGGAGAATTTTCGCGCTCTATGCTATCTCGATTTGAAAGAGGAGAAAATGACCTGACGACGCAACGTTTTTTCCTGGCCTTACAACAGATTAAAACCAGTCTCAGTGAGTTTTC
This sequence comes from Streptococcus rubneri, assembly GCF_004785935.1. Classification (GTDB taxonomy): domain Bacteria; phylum Bacillota; class Bacilli; order Lactobacillales; family Streptococcaceae; genus Streptococcus; species Streptococcus rubneri. Next base: position 1,127,313 of record NZ_SRRP01000001.1, read on the forward strand.
CCATCTAGCAGAAATCGACCAGCACTCTTTTATTCCCAAATTGTTGAAAGAGCACTATGAAAACATGAGCTTAGAACACGATCAAGCCTTGTACCAAAGCTACCAGCTAGCCTATCAGAAACATCATAAAAAAGAAGACTTCTTAGCCAGCATTATTCTCAAGGCCCAAATGCTTGGCAACTATCCTGAGGTAGAGTTGACTGCTAACCAAGAGGAACTAGATTTCCTCTATGACTACCTCTTCTCTGTCATGATCTGGGGAAATTTTGAATTAAGCCTATTTTCTCTGACCTCTCCTCTTTTCTCTAGTCAGCTCTATCGGCAGTATACAGTGGAGTTGGTCCAGCGGGAGGACTTCAAGCTTCTCCTAGACTCTTCTCTTCCTGCCCTCAACTCTATTTTTCTCAATGGCTTTTTTCTGGCCATTAGTTCAAATGAATTTGAAGATGCGACCTATTTTGATCAGCTGATCAAGGACCACTTTTACTCCGAAAACGAAGCCTACCTTCGGACGGTTTATCTCTATGCCAAAGGGGAATTCCTTTATCGAAAGGGAGAAAAAGAAACTGGTCTTGAAAAGATGGAACAGGCCATCCAGGTCCTCTCTATTCTGAATTGTAAGGTCAGTGCCAACTACTACAAACAGGGCCTGCAAGAACTCCTCAAGGAATCCTGAAAAGAGGCTGGGACAAAAGTCCTAGCCTCTCAATTGTCTTCGGATTTTCGAGCAAGACGCAGTGGTTGAGTGGGCTCTACTACGCTGATTTCATCAGCTTTTACAGCCCTACTCAACTGTGCGGAGGTGGGACGACGAAATCGAATTCTAACGAATTACCGATTTCTGTCCCACTCTCTTTTTGTTGAAAATATGCAACTTTTTGTTTTCCATATTTTTGAGGTCTACAATAGGATCATCAAGAAAAGAAAGAGGTCCAGTATGATAACCAAACTAAAGAATCGTCTCCTTCATTATTTCCTTAAACAGACTAGTTTTTATGTTAAAGAGGAAAAATTAGAACTGACGGAAGAAGAGAAACTATCTCTTCTCAAGCAGGCCTTACAACATTTAAGAGAAGTTATTTTATCTGCTAAGCATAAGGAGGAAAGCTTATGAAACTCTTATTTCGCAATCACATCTTTGCCTTACTCAGTCTTTCACGTTTTTTGAATACCATTGGTGCTGCGATTTACAACCTTGTCTTTGTGGTCTTCGCGGCTAGCATGCCTCACCCTAGTCTGGCAGTTGGGATCGCAAATCTCATTGTTTTCATCCCAAGTCTTTTCACCATTTTCATTGGAATGAAGGCCGATCACACCGCTAAAAAAGCCGACTGGCTGATCCGAATGGGCTTTCTGCAAGCTATCCTTTTCGTCATCATTGCACTGATGACAAAGATTCCGGGTTATTTGACCTTTTCAATCGTTTGCTTCTTGAATATTGTGTCAGATTGTTTAAGTGATTATCGCGGGGGATTGCAACTTCCCATTATGCAGAAGAATATCCCTAGCGAGGATCTGATGGAAGCCTATTCCTTCAATCAACTGCTTAGTATGGTTTGTTCCATTTCAGGTCAAGCGCTGGGAGTCTGGCTTTTAGCTATCAGTCACCAAAACTTTGCACTTGTTGCTTCGATCAATGCCCTGACATTTCTCCTGTCTTCCACTTGTCTTTTCATCCGACGACGTCAACTAACCCACGAACCGATTCAAGTAGATTCGAGTAAGAAAGTTTCTTTCCTTCAAGAATGTCGAGACATCTATCGCAATGTCACCACTATCTTTGCAGACGAAGAAGTTCACAACTTTGGGAAACTTCTCCTATCCTTAATTTTCATCAATGCTTTGGGAGGATCCATCTCCGGCATCTATAATTTGCAACTGCTTCACTCCCCCTTCTTTCATTTGAGCTTTAGCCAATCGCTCTTGATCTTAGAAGCAGTAACTATTTTAAGCATGGTCTGGGCTAGCCTGACACCTCACGATTATTTTTCCAAACAAACCCTCCACCATACTCTACTGTGGATTGCAGGTGGTCTGACCATGCTTGGCCTCACAAATACTCTGGTCCACTGGGATATCCTTTCCCTTCTACTCATCACTTTTCTTGGTTATCTTGTTGCAAAAATCAACCCAAAAGTTTCCAGTCTTTTAATGAGCAAACTGCCAGCTGAGAAATTAGCCTCAACCTCTAGCTTTTTGGGTCTGATGGTAAGCTTTGCCATGCCTCTTGGAACAGCCCTTTTTTCTAGTCTAGCTATTTGGAGCCTTCCTATTGCCTGGGGGATGTTTGCCTTCCTCGGTTTCGGCACTGTCCTCTTATCTAGCAAATAAAGAGGCTGGGACAAAAGTCCTAGCCTCTAAATTGTCTTTTGATTGTCGAGCAAGACGCAGTGGTTGAGTGGGCTCTACTACGCTGATTTCATCAGCTTTTATAGCCCTACTCAACTGTGCGGAGGTGGGACGACGAAATCGAATTCTAACGAATTACCGATTTCTGTCCCACTCTCACTTTACATTCTTCTTAGTCTTTCCACCCGCTCGGCAATGGGTGGGTGGGTATAAAACAGCTTTTGAAAGCCGGATTCTTTTTTTGGATCGTTGATAAAGAGTGCACTACTTGCACTATCAACTTCTCGTTGCATGGGTGCACTATGATCCAGTTTCAATAGAGCATTAATCATCCCTTGAGGATTCCGTGTCAATTCGACACTTGAAGCATCCGCCAGAAACTCCCGTTGACGAGAAATGGCTAACTGTACCAAGGTCGCCGCTAATGGAGCTAATACGATGGCAATCAAGGAAAGGATCAGAATAATAATTTCTAAACCACTGCCTCCTTCTCGATCATCATCCCGTCTACGGCCACCGCCCCACCACATCATCCGGCCACCAATGCTCGAGAGCATCGTGATGGCACTGGCTAAGGCCACTGCAATAGTGGAGATGCGGATATCGTAATTGCGAATATGGCTAACTTCGTGTCCAATAACTCCCTCCAATTCCTCACGATTCATCACAGCTAGAAGACCTGTCGTTGCTGCAACAGCCGCATTTTGAGGATTGGACCCTGTCGCAAATGCATTCATGGACGGATCGTCTACAATATAGACACGAGGCATAGGAATCTGAGCCACCATGGCCATGTCTTGGACAACATGGTAAAGTTGAGGAGCTTGATCTTCTGTCACCTCGCGTGCACCATTCATTCGCATCACAACTTCCGTTGATTGAAAAATCATGCTAAAGGCATAGATGCCACCAATAATCAAAGCAAGGATGACGCCACCAAGAGAGGATCCTAACCAGAGGTAGCCGACGGCTGCTCCGATGAGGGCCAAGAGTATGAAAAAAGCAATAAGGAGAATCCAGGTTCTCCTTTTATTGCTTGCAATTTGGTCAAACAGCATATTAGTCTCCTAATCCGCTAAAGTCCACCTTTGGTACTGCTTTTTCTTCTTCAGGCACTTGAAGGAATTCGGCTTGTTTGAAGCCAAACATTCCAGCAATCACATTTGTTGGGAAAGTTTCCAATTTCACATTGTAGTTGCTTGTCACACTGTTGTACAATTGACGGGCATAAGAAATTTTATTTTCTGTATTGGTCAATTCTTCTTGCAATTGCATGAAGTTGGTATTAGCCTTCAAATCTGGGTAGTTTTCAGCAACCGCAAAGATGCCTGCAACTTGACGTGAAAGAGCATCACTGGCTGCCATTGCTTCTGCAGGTGAAGATGCTTGAGCTACTTGTTGGCGAAGTTGAGTGACCTTAGCAAGTGTATCTCCTTCGTACTTGGCATACCCTTTAACCGTTTCGATCAAGTTTGGAATCAAGTCATTCCGACGTTTCAATTGTACATCGATTTGACTCCAAGCTTCGCGAGTTTGCATCCGACTTTTCACTAAACCGTTGTAAACTCCTACTACCATCAATACAAGGACCACAAGGATCCCAAGAATAATCCAAATCATTTTATTGAATTCCTTTCATTTCTTTCTACCAGTATATCAAATTTCTCTTATTTTGTGGTAAAATTATCTTATGAAACCAGAAGAATTTTATACCCGTTTAGCCGACCTCGGCTTCCCATTAACTGATCGACAAAAAGAACAATACGAACGCTATTTTGAGTTATTGGTTGAGTGGAATGAAAAGATCAACCTCACTGCTATCACCGAAAAAGACGAGGTCTATCTCAAGCATTTCTATGATTCAATCGCCCCCATCTTGCAGGGGTTGATCGAAAACCAACCCATCCGTCTTTTGGATATCGGAGCTGGTGCTGGCTTTCCAAGTCTTCCAATGAAGATCCTTTTCCCTGAGTTGGATGTGACCATCATTGATTCCCTCAATAAGCGGATCAACTTTCTCCACCTACTAGCTGAAGAGTTAGACTTGAGCAGGGTTCATTTCTACCATGGACGAGCTGAAGACTTTGCGCAAGATAAGGCCTTCCGTGCCCAATTTGACCTTGTGACTGCTCGTGCCGTTGCTCGGATGCAGGTCCTTTCTGAGCTGACCATTCCTTATTTGAAAGTAGGGGGGCGCCTCCTCGCACTTAAAGCTAGCAATGCTCCAGAAGAGCTGGAGGAAGCCAAAAACGCCCTGAATCTGCTATTTAGCAAGGTTGAAGACAATCTACAGTATGAATTGCCAAATGGGGATCCTCGCTACATTACTGTTGTGGAGAAGAAAAAAGAAACACCCAATAAATACCCAAGAAAAGCAGGTTTGCCCAATAAGCGACCATTATAAGACCAACTCAAAAGAAGCTGACAGTTTGTCAGCTTCTTTTTGACTGGACTAATTGGTTCAACTCTTGCCGTAAGGTATGGTAGTGATGGCGCTCTAAATGAACTCCCTTGGTCGCAACAACCATACTTGCTAGACGGTTAGCAAAGGTTAAGGCATCCTCCACATCTAGCCCCTTCAAGGATGCTGCTAAAAAGGCTCCCAGATGACTGTCTCCTGCTCCTACGGTATCACGAACTTCTGTCGGAAATCCGTCTACCTCGTAGAACCTACCATCGTATGCGATTGCTCCTTTTTCTCCCAAGGTGACGATGACTAACTGCCCCGTTCTTTGGTAGAGCTTCTTAGCCGCGTCAGCAATCTCTTCACAAGCTGAAAAAGCCTTGGCTTCTGCCTCATTGAGATGAAGGATTGGATGCAAATCATAGATGGCTTCCAAACGCTCCTTGGGAATCAAGAGGCCTCGAGGTCCTGGTGCAAAGATAACTTGGCCTTCAAGTTTTGACACAGATTGAATGAGTTCCATTCCGGTCGGCTCTTCTACTTCAAGGCCACAGAGATAAATAGAGTCATAGCTTTCCTGCTCCAGAGACTGGAGCCATTCCTTCTGAAAACCATATTCCACTCCATGATCTGATAAAAAAGTTCGTTCCCCATCCGACTCAATGAAACAATAGCAACAACCATTCGCTCCTGTTACGGAGATTGGGGATTGGATGCCTAACTTCTCTAGTTCTGCCTTGACAAAATCTCCGTAGACACCTGTCCCCACTGGCGAGATGAAGTCAACCTTTTGACCTAAAGCATGAAGAACGGAGACGACATTAAAGGCACACCCTCCAAGTGACCAAGTCTGCTCATGAATATGGGCATCCCCTTCCCGACTTGGTAGACGATCTAGATAGACCATAATATCACAAACAGTGGATCCAATCACTAAGGCTTTCGACATGGGTTTCCCCTCCTATTCTCTATTCTCAACATGGAAAAATAACCAGCACCGGATCTCGTGCTGGTTAGTAAAACTAGTCACCCCGATAGACCGGCTGAGGGCCAAAGGTTTGGGAAACCGGCATGATTTCGATACGATTGACATTGACATGCTTGGGCTGTTGAATGAGCCAAGACACCGTGTTGGCTATATCTTCAGGCTGAATGGCATGGGCATCTCGATAGAGAGCTTCTACTCGTTTTTCATCTCCTTTAAAGCGAACCGCAGAGAATTCAGTCCCTTCACAGAGACCTGGTTCAATATTGGTCACCCGAATCTGCTTTCCAGCTAGATCAGCGCGCAGATTTAATGAGAACTGTTTGACGAAGGCCTTGGAGGCACCATAAACATTAGCTCCTGGATAAGGCACTGTTCCAGCAGTTGACCCCATATTGATGACATAACCGTCATTTCTTTCCACCATCTGGGGGAGGATTTTCCGGGTCAAATAGGTCAGACCGATAATGTTGGTCTGAATCATGGTCAACCAATCTACGATCTCTGCTTCATGAGCTGGAGCGAGTCCTAGGGCCAAGCCAGCATTATTCACCAAGACATCAATTCTCTTCCAAGCTTTTGGCAAACTAGCAAGTGCATGATCTACCTGAGAAGGATCCGTCACGTCCATTTGCAGTGGGAAAAAGGCTGTGCCTAACTCCTCTTGAAGAGCTGTCAATTTATCTAAGCGTCTAGCTGCACCAATCACCCGATGCCCATCGGCAACTAAGCGACGACAGATGGCTTGTCCAAAACCGGCTGATGCTCCCGTTACTAAAATCGTCTCTGACATATTCTTACCTCCAAGGATTATAGAAGCGACCTTGGTTTACCCAAATCAAGACTATACTTAAGACTACCATAAAGATTGACCCCAGGATAATCAAGTGATCACGAGTCGTCATCTCCTGATAGGTGTACCAGGTTCGTTTTTTATTTTTTCCAAAGCGTCGCAATTCCATCGCCGTAGAAATCGTTTCAATTCGCTCTAGAGAACTAAAAATCAAGGGAGAAATCATCTGAAGATTTCCCTTCACCCGCTGGACAAAGTTGGCTTTTTTGGACAACTCCAATCCTCTTGCTTCTTGGGAGAGCTTGATAATCTGGTATTCCTCCTGCACATCTGGAATATAGCGCAGGGTCAAGCTGACTGAATAAGCAATCTTGTAGGACACTCCTATCTGATTAAGACTCGAAGCAAATTGACTAGGATGGGTGGTCATCAGGAAAATAAGAGCCAAAGGAATGGTACAGACATACTTCAAAGCTAGGTTGAAAAGATAAAACAACTCTTGAGCTGTGATGCTATAAGCTCCTAAACCATCTAGAAGAACTGTTTTTGCTCCATAGATCTCTACCCCATATTGAGGGGCAAAAAGATAGACCATCAAGACATTGAGAAGAGCAAAAGCTAAGGCAAAACTAAGAACAAAAGAGATGTCTTTCAAACGAATGCCTGAGATTGCAAATAAGGCGAGGGCACCTAGACCAATGACCAATAGCAAGCGGGTATCATAACTCAACATAGCTGCTAATGAGACAAAGAGTAGGAAAAGGAGCTTGCTAGCGCCTGAGAGGCGATGCAGAAAGCTGGTTCCGGCATGGTAGCCGACTAAGCGATTATTCATGACCTTCCCCTTTCTGATTCATATAAAACTGGGTCAAGGCAAGAGGATCGACACCAAGTCGATTTGCCAAGGCGAAAATAGACGTTTCTTTCAAATTAGCCCGTCTCAAAATTTCTGGTTGGGTCAAGAGCTCTGCCGGCGTCAAATCTGCTAAAATCTGCCCATCCATGACCACAATTGCCCGGTCGGAATAATCCAGCATCAGTTGCATATCATGGGTAATCATGACAATGGTATGCCCCTTTTGCTGGAGTTCATCAAGGAAATCCATAATTTCTGTATAGTTTCGTTGATCCTGGCCTGCCGTCGGTTCATCCAGTACCAAAACCTCAGGCCCCAGTACTAAAATCGAAGCGATGGTCACCCGCTTTTTCTGGCCATAGGATAGAGCAGAAATCGGCCACTTACGAAACTCATAGAGACCACAAGTTTTCAAGGCTTGATGGACACGACTTTCAATCTGGTCCTCTGGGACATTTCTCAAGCGAAGACCGAGAGCTACCTCATCAAACACCATGGTCGATGAAATCATCTGGTTAGGATTTTGCAGGACATAACCTACTCTCTCTGCTCGCTCCTTGACACTATCACCCTTGATATCCTCTCCCTTTGAGAAATAGGTTCCTTCCGTCTGGATGAAGCCACAAATCGCCTTAGCAAGGGTTGATTTTCCAGCCCCATTTTTACCAACAATCGCTAGCCGTTGGCCTTTTAGAACGGTTAAAGAAAGATCTTTAAGAATAGGCTGGCTTTCTCGATAGGCAAAGTTCAAATGACCAAGCTCTAAAATTGCTTCTGCCTCTGCACCTTTTTCAAAATGTGGAATTGGAATTTCCACTGATAAATCTTCAAGTGGTATTTTTTCCACCTTGTCCAAATTCGGTAGCTTGCTGATATCCTGGCCTAACTGGCGAAGAGTTGTTAAATAGAGGGGCTCCCGAATCCCATTTTCAGCCAGCAGTGTCGTTCTCAACAACTCATCTGGCTCCCCATTAAAGAGGACTTGCCCCTGATTGATCAAGATGACCCGATCAATGGAACGATAGAGCACATCCTCCAAACGGTGTTCGATGATAATGGTTGTTGTCCCTTGCTCTTCATGAATTTGATCGATTAGATCAATGATATCCTGACCCGATTTGGGATCTAGATTAGCCAGTGGCTCATCAAAGAGCAGGATCGGACTTTCGTCGATCAGGACGCCAGCTAAGCTCACCCGCTGTTTTTGCCCACCGGATAAATCTTGAGGCCGATGGTCCAAGAGCTTGCTCAAATCTAAGCGCTCCGCCCAGGTGTGAACCCGAGATTTCATACTTTCCGGTTCCACCATATCGTTTTCAAGAGCAAAAGCCAAGTCTTCTGCTACACTAAGACCGATAAACTGGCCATCCGTATCCTGTAAAACCGTACTGACCAAGTGAGATTTTTCATAAATACTATGATCAAAGGCTTCTGTCCCCTGAATGAGAAATTGCCCACTACTGGTTCCCTTATAGATATTGGGAATAATCCCGTTTAGACACTGACCAATGGTTGACTTACCAGAGCCAGATGGTCCCACAATCAGGACCTTTTCTCCCTCGTAGATGGTCAGGTTAATCCCCTTTAAGGTCGGCTCAGACTGAGCCTTATACTGGAAGGAAAAATCCTTCAATTCGATGATTGCTTCTTTCATTTAGTTTGCCTTTTCCCATAAGAGCGCAAATTGTATTGCCAACTCCGCGATTCGGTCCTTACCATCTAAGTCCTCATGACTAGATAAGGTTCGGATATCCCATTTTTCTTCAGAGAGGTGGTCCGCCGCGTAGAAGAAATGGCAGAGTTCAAAGCCCCTAAAAGCTGCTAAAGCTGCCACTGCAGAGCACTCCATATCGACACAGATGGCCCCTGCTTCCTTTCGACGCTTCATCTTGTCGATGGTTTCCCGATAGGGAGCATCGGTTGTCCACACTTTTCCTGACTGATAAGAAACCTTGTGACTGTCCAGAAAAGCTTGGAAGAGAGGAAGGCTTTCCTTATTTACTTCCACTTCATCACTAGCCGGAAGATAGTGATAGCTGGTCCCTTCGTCTCTAAGAGCTGCTGTTGGAATGATGATGGAGGTCGCCTCAATATCTTGGTCCAAAACCCCACAGGTCCCAAAGAGCACTAGTTTTTCCATCCCAAATTGAATCAAATCCTCTATAATTCCCACACAAGAAGCAGCCCCAACTGGTGCATTAAAGACAGCAATCTCTTGGTCTTCAATCGTAATCCCATAGACAATGACTTCAAAGTTAGCCATGGAAGTTCTTGCAATCACCTCATGTTCATAATTTTCAAGGAGGCGCGCAAAAGTTACTCTGGAAAAGCAAGAGATGACTACTTTGGGAAATCCTTCAATTGGTTTGTGTAAGTCTTGTGGATTGATAATCGCCTGTCGATTGGCATCAAATTCTTCTAACAGCATCTCTTGCTCCTCTTTCATATATTCTACTTCTGGTCCTCTATTATACCATAAAACCGGCTTCTTTCCTTCTAACAAAGGAGCGAGAAACCCCACTTGTTCGCCTTTTGTGCTAGGAAACAACACAGCTGACCTCCCAAAAAAATAAAGAGGGAGCACTCAACCACTGCGTCAATCGTTGACCTCTTTTCTGATGCAAAAATGAAAACCCTAATTACTCCCTCCTCGCTTTCTCATTTTCGGGCTCGGGAAAAGGGAGAGGGACAGAAATCGGTTACCATTTAAAATGACGGTTTCGTCGTCCCTCCCCCGCAAAGTTGAGTAGGGCCATCCAAGCGAGAATTAGAGCGGGGGATGGGCCACTCAACCACTGCGTCTATCGCAGACCTCTTTCTTGATGATAATAGATAACACTTACTAACTCCTACCTCGCTTTCTTGTTTTCAGGCTCGAGAAAAAAATATTTACAAAACGAACCTCGCTCTCTTGTTTCTTGGCTCGGGAAAAATTCGTTTACAAAACGAATTTTTTCTGCTATACTTCTTAGAAGCAAAGGTTTTTAATGTCATCCTGTGAGGTGACAAAGACACAGAATATGAACAATCTGAGGGCCCTTGCTATGCAAAAAAATCATGGGCTCTTTTTTGGTGCCCAAAAGTGAGGTTATTATGAAAGAAGAATCAACTGTTGATTTGCTCCTGGATGTCGACCAAAATCCGGCACCCCTAAAAGGAATCTTATTAAGTTTCCAACACGTATTTGCCATGTTTGGGGCAACCATCCTGGTACCACTCATCTTAGGCATGCCCGTATCTGTTGCGCTCTTTGCATCAGGCGTTGGGACGCTAATCTATATGACTTGTACCGGCTTTAAAGTCCCTGTCTATCTCGGCTCTTCCTTCGCCTTTATCACCGCTATGGCTTTGGCGATGAAGGAAATGGGCGGAAAAGTCGATGCAGCCCAAACTGGGGTTATTCTGACTGGTCTGATCTACGTGCTTGTTGCTGCAGGGGTTAAAGTTGCTGGCACTCGCTGGATTGACAAATTGCTTCCTGCCGTTGTTATTGGACCTATGATCATCGTCATTGGTTTAGGGCTTGCAGGATCAGCTGTTAAGAACGCCGGTTTTGTCGAAGGGGGAGACTGGAAAAATGCCCTTGTCGCTGTCGTGACCTTCCTGATCGCTGCCTTCATCAACACCAAAGGAAAAGGCTTCTTCAAAATTATTCCTTTCCTCTTTGCCATTATCGGTGGCTATGTCTTCGCAGTCTGCTTGGGCTTGGTTAACTTCGATCCAGTCCTCAAAGCCAACTGGTTTGAGATTCCTGGCTTCTATCTTCCTTTCAATACAGGTGGTGCCTTCAAACAATACAACTTGTATTTTGGGCCTGAAACCATTGCCATCTTGCCAATAGCTATCGTAACGATTTCAGAACATATCGGTGACCATACAGTGCTTAGCCAAATCTGTGGCCGTCAATTCTTGAAACAACCAGGACTTCATCGTACCCTTCTTGGTGATGGGATTGCAACTTCTGTATCAGCCTTCCTTGGTGGTCCAGCCAATACCACTTATGGAGAAAACACCGGTGTAATCGGAATGACCCGTATCGCTTCTGTTTCCGTTATCCGAAATGCTGCCTTGATCGCTCTTTCTTTGAGCTTCTTTGGTAAGTTTACTGCCCTCATTTCTACCATTCCAAACTCTGTTCTCGGTGGAATGTCCATCCTTCTCTACGGAGTGATTGCAAGTAACGGTTTGAAAGTCTTGATTAAAGAACGCGTCGACTTCAGCTTAATGCGCAACTTGATTATTGCAAGTGCTATGTTGGTTCTTGGACTTGGTGGGGCTACTCTGAAACTTGGTCCAGTGACCCTCGCAGGAACAGCTCTCTCAGCTATGACAGGAATCATCCTCAACTTGATCTTGCCACATGAATCAAATTAAAAGAAAAAGTTCTCAGAATTGAGAACTTTTTTTAGAGTTGGGCTAATTGCAACAAGCGTTCCTTAGACAATTTTTTGATTTCAATTTGATTGGCATCCAACAAGTCAAATTCACTTGAGTCCAAAGCACTCAGTAAGGCTTCTAAATTCACAGCTGCCACTGGCTTATAACTCTCTGGCATATCGGGATTTCCAGTAATTTCCACTAAATTCACTTTCCAGTCGATGATTTCATCCATATTGACCTTCTCTACAAACTCAGCAGGTACAAAAGGCACTCGTGGCAAGACAGTATCCGTATCTTCTGTTAGACTGTAACTGCCAATAATACCTCCCGTTTCGTTCTGTCTGTAGAAACGAACTTGACTAAAGAAGGCGGAGCTGTATTGAACCTTTTTAACCACTTGACTGAACTCCTCTAAAGGTTGAGCGGAGTCTAGAATTTTACGAAGGAGCTCACGATCTAAAATCACAGGATGAGCGAAGCCCTGAAGCTGATATTGATGAAGGTCTGGATCTTGTTCTAGATTCTGTAGATTCTTCAGCAAATGGTTCTCATAGTCAAAAGAGAAAATAGAGTCTGCGTCATAGCTGGTCCCCAAATTATCGTGAATCTCATTTCCTAACTGGCGAGCTAGGGCACTGAGCCATTCTAAGATGAGTCGCCAATCTTCAAGGGTGGCAAAATCTGCAAGGATGAACTGGTAAGCATGTTCTTGATCCAGATAACGAAGGATGATGGGCAAGCAGCTCTTGCCATAACGGATACACATCATAGCTGGAAAATCTTTGAGAGGGCGACCAAGCATAGCTTCCTCAAAACTGTAAGTAAGAACTCCCTCCACCAAATTTAATACATCTTTAGCTGGCATCACTTTTTGATAGCCAAACATACTCTTTTTATTTCGAATTGAAAACACAACTGACATTTGTTTTCTCCTTTTTGTAATCGCTTACCAAATTATAGCACAAATTTTCATGACTTTCCATAGAAAAAAACAGCCAAAAGGCTGTTTTTAACTTATGCAAGAGTTCCATCAAGTGTCTCACCGATAACGGCCAAACGCTCAGCAACCTCTGCTTGTGACAAGTTGTGTTCTTCTACATAGCGATTGCGTGGATGAACACGGCACTCATGGGAGCAGCCACGGAGGTACTTGTCTTCGTTTTCTTCTGAAGTCAAGATGCGACGGTTACAGAAAGGATTTCCACAGTTGACATAGCGTTCACATGGTGTTCCATCAAACCAATCTTTTCCGACAACACTTGGATCAACATGGTTAACATCGACAGCAATCCGCTCGTCAAAGACGTACATTTTACCATCCCATAGCTCTCCTTGAACTTCTGGGTCTTTTCCGTAAGTGGCGATACCACCATGCAATTGGCCAACATCTTTGTAGCCTTCACGCACCATCCAGCCTGAGAATTTCTCACAACGGACTCCACCTGTACAGTAAACTACGACACGCTTGTCCATAAATTTCTCTTTGTTATCACGGACCCATTGTGGCAACTCACGGAAGTTGCGGATATCTGGGCGGATGGCACCGCGGAAATGTCCTAGGTCATACTCATAATCGTTACGTGTGTCAAGGACAACGGTATCTTCATCAAGAAGGGCTTCTTTGAACTCTTTTGGAGACAAGTAAGCACCCGTTGTTTCAAGTGGATTAATATCTTCATCGAAGTTTTCATCCTCTAACCCAAGGTGGACGATTTCCTTTTTGTAGCGAACAAACATCTTCTTGAAAGCTTGCTCTTCTTCCTCATCCATCTTGAACCAGAGGTCTTCCATGCCTGGAAGGCTGTGAACGTAGTCCATGTACTTTTGAGTAGTCTCGTAGTCGCCAGAAACAGTACCGTTGATCCCTTCGTCAGCGACTAGGATACGCCCTTTGAGGCCAATAGACTTACAGAAAGCCAAGTGGTCTGCCGCAAATTGCTCGGCATTTTCGATGGGAACATATTTATAGTAAAGTAAAACACGAATAGGTTTTGCCATAAGATTCTCTTTTCTAAGATTAAATTATCAGAATTTTTCATTCAACTATACCAGTATACTCTCCCCAGAAAATGAATGCAATTTATTTGACTGAAAAATAAAAGCCTGGGGTTCCAGACCTTTTATACGACGAAAATAAGGTTCCAACTAACTACTCTTCCTTTTCCAACTGATCCAGATAAGCTTCATAGCGTTTTTTCTCTACTTTGGCTAGGAGCATCACAAGGAAATTCATCCCCCATACAATCGGAAGATTCAGGAGAAATGTGATCGGAAGCACCAGTAAGAATTTTGAATGGAAGGGATTAGACTGATAGAGGGGTTGATTTAATTGATAATTCTGAGCCCAGATGAATAAGGCAAGAATACAGGTCACTACTACAACACCTGTTAGATTTAGGTAGCTATAGCTGATAAACCGTACGCCCAAACGTTGACAACGAATAGCATAAAAAATTCCTGAAACAATGAGTAAGGTTATGACCATGATTGGACTTAATCCGGCCTTGGAAGTAAATATAGACCCCACACTAAAAACGGTTAAGACAAGAAACAGAAAACTAGCCGTTTCAGCACCAGCCTTATTGGCCAGTCCTTCTTCTCGTTCATCTATGATTTGTTTGTTCAACAATTGTAATCTCATTTATTCCTCCTCCAACTCTGCCTCGATCTTCTTCTGTTTTTTCCGATTGATAAGAGCAAGTGGTTTCTCTAACAGATAAGTCAAAAGGGCAAAGACTAAAATGGCAAGAACGATCTTGAGCAGATACTTGGGAGCGAACATAAAGCTCATCGTTTCTCGCTTCCCAATCACATCTGTTGCAATCACAAATAAGGCAAATAGGATGCCTGACCCAATGCGGCTGAACCAGCTATCTTTTTCTAACATATCTCGAACATCAATACCTGAACTGATCCTTCTCACAAAGGCATAAGCTCCCATGACAATCAAGAGAATGAGCTCTGGAATATAAGCTACTAGGTCTAAGTCCAGGATACTAGCTTTCACAAAGGCAGAGACTGCAATAAAGCAGGTCATTCCTAGAACAAGTTCCCCTGCAATTTTTCCATCAAGCAGCATGGTCCGCTCATCTTTTACAATTGGTTCTTTCTTTTGTTTCATATATTTCCTCTTTCTATTGTTAAAACTGTTACTCCCAGAACAGTTGATCCAGCGTCTTATCCAAGGTCTTACAAATTGCTAGGCAGAGGCTGAGTGTCGGATTGTACTTCCCTGCCTCGATCAGGCCAATGGTCTGACGCGTCACCCCGATGGCATCTGCAAGATCCCCCTGGGTCATATCATGCTCGACCCGGGCCATTTTTAATTTGAGATTTTTCGCCACATGCTTTTCCTTTCTTGTTTTTATAGCTCTATTATACACTATATTTTCTATTTTGCAACATATATCTTACATTTTGTAAAAAAATATTTTCGATAAACAAAAAAAGCCTGGTTTCCCAGACTTTCTCTTCTTATTTACGATTAATCTTTAGATAAACTTCCGTCTTTTGTTTGGGTACGAGCATAGGCAATCAAGAGAAGAGAACCTGCAATAGCTACCACTAAAGCATTGACAGAACCTGCTACAACACCCTGAAGGAAGACCTTGTTGGCACTTTCTTTGTAAATCATCACATCCCCAATCGGAGCAATCAATCCCCAAATAAGCAAGTTGGCAATGACTTGCACAACGTTAAAGACGATCAATTCTTTCTTGGTCACTTCTCCTTTGAGGTCACCGATTTGTTTGCGGAAGATACCAACAAAGAGACCAAACAAGCCACTAGAAATGATCCAAGTCCACCAGAGGCCATAGGTCATCGCATCTTTAATAGCATGACCGATAAAGCCCATCAAGAAACCAACAATCGGACCAAAGATCACACTAAAGAGGGCTTGAAGAGCATATTGCAACTGAATGTTTGTATTTGGAGCTGGTGCCGGAATTGGAATCATCGCAATGACCACAAAGAGGGCTGCTCCAACCCCGATAGCTACAACATCCTTAATTGAAAAAGCTTGTTTTTGTTTCATATTTTATCTCCTATTAATTTTCCATTTTTCTAATTTCGATATGCCAAGAAGCCCCAACTCCTACATTATAGGCCTTGGCAAAGGATCCCTGGTTGATGGCAAGACCAACACGGTAGAGGGAATTGATATAGAGGATTGGCTGTCCAATCCGCACATCTGCGAAAGACTTGCCATAGGTAACTTGATTTTGGTAAACCAGCATGTCATTGTTATAGATGGTTACTTCAAAGCGTTCCCCAAATTCAGGTTCCAAATGATTAAACTCTTCCCGAGTAATCGAGGTCCAAAGAGAACCAAAGCGCACATCCAAGATGTCAACGGCTCCTTTGACAAGATTGTCCTCCATAACCGTTTCCACCACTGGTATTTCTACAATGTGTTCAACACTGAGTTCTGGCCCCACTTCCTCAAAGCTTATATGGCCACTGGCTAACTTAGCTCCTGTATAGGCATAGACATCACGCCCGTGGAAGGTATAAGAAAACTCTGTATTGGCCCGGCGGTTCTTCACCTCTGAAATCTCACGAATGGCAACGATTCCTACATGTTTCTTGATGAAAGAGAGGGTCCCATTATCCGGTGTAACAATGTATTGACTCTTTGCCGTTTTGGCTACAACACTTTTACGTTTGGAGCCGACACCCGGATCGACAACCGATACAAAGGTTGTCCCTTCTGGCCAGTAATCCACCGTCTGAAAGAGGCGGTAACTTCCTTCAAAGATATTATAAGGTGTAATGTCATGAGTCAAGTGGTGAATCTTGAGGGTTGGTGATTCCTCTAAGGCAACCCCAATCATAGCAGAGACAGCTCCATCTACCAGACCAAAGTCTGACTGAAGGACTAGTAAATTATTGTACATATTTCTTCTCCATCATGTTATTTTCTATTTAGTTTTTGACAGACCAAGTATCCAAGAAGATAACCAAGCAGAGCTCCAAGAAGAAGGGTCAGTAAAAACCAGCTCACCGTTCCCATATTCGACGGTACCATAACGCGTTCGATATAATCCATCGACTTCCCACGGGCTAGTAAAGAAGCACGGTAACTAGCTGGTTGGAACCACATCATAAGGATAGGCCCTGTCGTCGTAAAGGAAAAGAGGAGGAAAGACACCGCATTGCCTAACTTCGACTGATAGTGGCCACGGCTTGCGACCAATTCTGCCAAAAGCCCTCCAACAAGAGCAGGCAGAAAAGCTCCAGCTCCATGACGAGTGAAAAGGAAAAAAGCACCAATCACAAGAGCAACGACTAGAATGGCTCCTGTTCGTTGAATTTTCTCAACAAAGACCTGATAGATTCCTCCACCAACCAGGGCAGAGAAGGCGGGAGCATAGAACATGTTGCCTTGATGATCAACCAGATTTCCAAGTAGGACACCTAAGCCAATGGCAAGAAAATACAAGCCTGCAAAGGCCGCAATCTGCTTAAACTGATGTTTCTGTATTATTTTCATGTATCTATCCCATCCTTACCGGTGGCTAATTTTCTTGGTCAAGAAATCACCGATAAACTGAATAAAGAAAATCAAAAGCAAGATCAAGAAGGTTGCTAGCAAGGTAACGTCATTATTAAAGCGTTGGTAACCATATGAAATAGCGACGTTTCCGAGACCACCTGCTCCAATCGCACCCGCCATGGCTGTTTCACCAACCAAGGAAATGAGGGTAACGGTTGTGACACGAATCAAATCAGGAAGTCCTTCACGAAGGTAGACACCAACAATATCCCAAAATGTTGCCCCACTAGCTTGAGCTGCTTCAATCACCCCACGGTCCAATTCAGACAAAACGACTTGAACTTGACGCGCAAAGAAAGGAAAGACAGCTAAAGATAGGGGAACTAAGGCTGCTGTAGGACCGATCCCAGTTCCGACAATCATACGAGTAAAAGGATTGATCAAGGCTAGCAAGATGATAAAAGGAATGGCACGGAAGATGGACGTGATTTTATCCAAGATATGGAAAACCAATTTATTCTCGATAATCCCACCAGGTGCTGTCAAGACTAATAATAATCCTGCAATGAGTCCCAATAAACCACCAATCACAAAAGAGATAAAGGTCATGTAAAGGGTCAGATAAATCGCTGTTCCCCATCCAGCTTGGCCACTCCAGCCCATCCGGTAAACATTTGGTAGATAGGTTTGAATAAAGTCAATCATGCATTACTCCCTTCTTTTAAGACACGCACAGAAACACCTGCTGCTTGTAGATCCCGCTGTGCTGCAGTTAGATTCGCTGCTTCCCCAATAAGGATAACAACCAACTCACCAACAGGGGTATGATCCAAAATTTCAATATTTCCGTGTAGAATATTAGCAGACACCTGGTACTGTTTATAAATATCGTTGATAATCGCTGTGTCCGTCACCGAGCCAGAATATTTCAAATGGGCTAAAACAGAATCAGCCGGCAATTTCTTAACAATTTGTTGCTGGTTGATTTTCACCATGGCTTCATCGATTCCTGTTGCAGTTGTGATGAAGTCTTGTGTCAATTCGTTCTTAGGATTAGAGAAGATGTCTAAAACAGAGCCTTCTTCAATCAATTCACCATTTTGCATGACCGCCACCCGATTGGCAATATCTTTAACGATCTGCATTTCGTGGGTAATTAATACCACTGTCAAGCCCAATTTCTGATTCAGCTCTTGCAGAAGAGCAAGGATTTGTTTGGTCGTTTTTGGATCTAGGGCAGATGTTGATTCGTCAGAAATCAAAATCTTTGGATCGTTGGCGAGCGCACGCGCAATCGCCACCCGTTGTTTTTGTCCACCTGACAATTGAGCAGGATAGTTGTCCGCCCGATCTGACAGACCAACTAGTTCCAACAACTTGGCTACTTTTTCAGCCTTTTGCTCTTTAGATAAGTCTGAATGTTTAAGGGCAAAGGCCACATTTTCAGCAGCGGTCATTTGGGCCATTAGATTGAAATGTTGGAAAATCATACCAATGTCCCGGCGTTTTTGGCGTAAAGCCGCAGCATTCAAGGTAACCCGATCTTGATAGATGACATCACCATCCACGGTGATAGTACCTGCTGACGGTACTTGCAAGAGATTGATGACCCGTACAAGAGTTGATTTCCCTGCTCCAGAATAACCAACAATCCCGTAAATATCCCCTTCATTGATATGAATGGTCACATCCTTCACGGCTGCAATTTCCCGTTTTTTCTGATGAAAGGTAACATCGATATGGTCCAGTTTGATAATTTCTTTACTCATAACTTGTGATTAACTCCTTAATTAATTCAATATGGGTATAGTAGTCTGCAATTTTCACATTCTCATCCCCACCATGATCTCGACTATTGGCATTTCCAATACCAAAGGCAGCCATTGGAACTTGCAAGGCCTCAAAGACCGTATGCATGGGACCAGTGCCTGCAGTTGTCGGAAGGACACAGACCCCTTCTGGATAAAAGCGTTTGGCCAGATCAATCACATTGAGGATGGACGGCGCACTCATATCACTCCGATAACTCATTTCCCCTAGTGTGAAAACAAGTTCAATCTTCTCAAAGCCATTTTTATTCAACTGAGCACGAATCAATTCTAAGACTTGTTTCGGTTCCAAGCCTGGTACCAAACGAACTTCCATCTTGGCTCGAGCTTCTGCAGGGAGAATCGTCTTGACGCCCTGTCCCTGATAGCCTGTCCCCAAACCTTCAATGTTCATGGCTGGCTCAAAATAAAAACGTTTCAAGAACTCACTTCGTTCCTCTTTCAGGATAGGCAATTGGAGATTATAGATTTCTGTCACATCGTCTGCCGTTTTATTGGCATAACGATTAATCAAGGCCAGTTCCCGCTCGTTAGGCTCCTCAATCAATTCATAGAGGCCATCCACCAGGATCCGACCGTCTTTATCTCGTAGACTCGACAAAGCATTGAGCAGATACCAGGATGCTGAATCCACTACTCCACCATAGCTGGAATGGATATCCACATCTGCACTTTTGACCACCATGTCAAAGGTCACAATCCCCTTGTTGCCACCTGAGATTTCCAGTTCTCCTTGTTGGTTGCGAGTCCCTTGTTCCCAAACTAAGAGATCTGCCCCACGCAAATGCTTTTTGTGCTTGGATAGATACTTATCCAGATCGGTCGAGGCAGATTCTTCTGCCCCTTCGATAATGAAGGTAATGTTAACTGGAAGGTCGCCATTTTCACGGATATATTTTCGAATAGCCGTTAACCGTGCAGTAATATGACCCTTGTCGTCATCTACCCCTCGACCATACATGGTCCCGTAATGGACCGAAAGGGTAAAGGGATCACTCGTCCAAGGTTGGTCACCATCTGCTGGAACTGTATCGTAATGGTTGTAGAAAATGATGGTCTTCGCATCCGGATTAGGTGAAACAAATTTAGCAATAACAAATGGCGCTGTGTAGCTGTCATCCACAGTTACCTTAGCCCCCGCAGCTGTGAAGATTTCTCCCAGGTAGGTTGCTACTTCTTTTAAACCAATCTGCTGGGCAAAGATAGACCGCTTGGAGATGAGAGTCCTTAGGACTTCAAAATAATGCTGAGCCACCTCATCATTTTCAAATTTGCGTATTTGTTCTGTCTCTCTTGGATTGGACATCATTTCCTCCTACTATACACGATAAGAGGTAGAGAAAACCTTCTCCACCTCTCTATTCATCCTCTCAATTACCAAACTGGTTGGTCCATACCGTCTGAAGATTCTTCAATGACTTTCTTCACGTTATCAGTATGGTAGGCTTTAATAATGGCTTCGATTGCTTTTGCTTTATCAGATGATTTCCAATCTTTCTTAGCTGCAATCAAGTTGTACCATTGTTTAGAGTTGCTGTTTGCTTTTTCTACAAAGAGAGCTTTCTTGTAATCAATGCCTGCTTCACGAACAAAGGTGTTATTGATGATCGCTGCATCAACTGATGGAAGTGAAGAAGCTGTTTGAGAAGCGTCCAACTCAGAAATTGTCAAGTTCTTTGGATTATCTTTGATGTTGCTGATGGTAGCCAATTCCCCATCTTTTGTATCCAACTTGATCAAACCAGCTGATTCCAATACATACAAGGCACGGCTTTCGTTTGTTGGGTCGTTTGGTACTGCAATCGTTCCTTTTTCAGGAATGTCTTTCACATCTGTGTATTTGTTCTTCCCATCTTTTGTACCAGAGTAAAGACGGATTGGCGCAATATAAGTATCTGCTACAGAAACTAGATCTGCGCTGTTTTCTTTGTTCCAGTTTTCAAGGTAGTTGTAATGTTGGAAAGCGTTGATATCCACATCCCCATCACGAACAGCTTGGTTTGGTTGTGAGTAGTCTGTAAACTCAGTGAATTCCAACTTGATGTTAGCTTTTGCATCATCCAAGTTCTTTTGCACTTCTTTCCAACGAGCTTCTTCGGTATCGCTTAAGCTCATCACCCCAACTTTAACAGTTGTCACACCATCTTTATCAGATGATTTAGATGATTTTGAAGACCCACATGCTGCTAAGGCAAAGGTTGCAACGGTAGCAAGGGCTGCTACACCAAAAAGTTTTGTTAATTTCATGTTCTTTCTCCTTATGATGTTTTTAAAAAACCTTATTTAATATCAGAAGCTTCTGGAAGGTAAGTTCCACCGAAGTACTTCTTAGACAATTTTTCCAGTGTCCCATCTTCGTACAACTCTTTGATCCGTTTGTTGACGAAGGTTTCCAATTCTTTCTCACCTTTGGCAAGGATTGGGTATACGTATGGTTGTTGATCACTTGGAAGTTCGATGACCTCCAAATTATCCAACCCTTGGTCCTTGATCAAAGCTTCAACGGTCAAACGTTCAAAAATCTTATAATCTGAACGGCCATCGCTCAAATTAGCCAGAATGGACTGGATGGTCCCATCTGTATATTTGAGTTCAGTTGGATTATCCTTATGTTCTTCATTATAGGCTTCCAATTGTTTCGCTGTAGAAGTTCCTTGGATGACCTCCGTAGACTTGCCACCGATATCGTCTAGTGATTTGATGCCTGAATCTTTACGGACTACTAAGACCACTGGGTTCTTAGCGTAAGGATTTGGGTACAAGTATTTCTCCGCACGTTTTTTATCGTAGCTAAGGTTGCTGACACCGATTTGGTAACGATCTCCGTCTAAACCAGCAAAGATAGAAGACCACTCTGTCTTATTAAAGTTGACCTCATACTTATCTGATCCTTTGAAGATTTCACGCATAACTTCGATTTCGTAACCAGTCAATTCCCCATCCTTATCATAGGTGAAGGGTTTGGTTGTCCCAACTGTTGCGACTTCAATGGTCCGTTTTCCGCTTGATTTACTTGATGACTTGGATGAGCAGGCAACCAAAGTCCCAACTGTAGCTAAGCCCACAAGGCTCAAAGCAACATATTTGATGAATTTATTCAATTTCATTTGTTCTCCTTTTTCACTAAAATTGTTTATTCCTCTGTAAAAAAACAGCTTTTTCCATCATATCAAAATTCCTAACTCTTGGGTATTATATTTTCTTTATAGCGGTGATAGGTTTTATCTATCACCTCTCATTTGGTTGAGAATTTTTCCAGCAAAGCGAGGGCATTTTCAACATAATATGGAACCGATACCGCAAAAGCAGCATCATCTATGACCATGCTATCATGGTGGAGATCCGGTGCATCCGCTGCACCATTGGATCCTATAAAAGCAAAGACTCCCGGGATCTTCTCTTGATAGAAGGCAAAATCTTCACCCGCTGTCGACGGCTGAGCCTCCACAACTTCTGCGAAAGACTTGGACCAGCGAAAGACCTTTTTAGCCAAGACCTTATCATTATAGGTAACCGGTGGTGTCTTGCCCCAATCAAATTGGACCATGACTCCGGTACTGTTAGAGATCTGTTCGATCACGCGAATGAAATCTGCCTTGAGACGTTTCTGAAGATCCGGATTAAAGGTTCGAATGGTTCCTTCAAAGTAACCAGACTTGGGAAGAACATTCCAGGTTGAACCAGCTTCGATATGGGTCACCGATAGGACAGCTGTCTCAAATGGCGAAACCGTACGAGAGACCAAGGTCTGCAACTGCTGGACCATACTAGTAATCGCTACAACAGTATCCAAACCGAGATCCGGTCGAGCCGCATGACTGCTCACTCCAGTGACAGTCACCTTGAACTTTTCAACTCCTGCCATCATGGCGCCTGGACGCAGGGCCAACTGACCCGCAGGCAATGACGGCATGTTGTGAAATCCAAGGATGGCTTGGACATCTTCGAGGAGTCCGGTCGCTAATACCGCAGATGCTCCTTCAGAAGTCTCTTCAGCTGGCTGAAAAATTAACCGAACCGTTCCCTTTAAGTCAGCCTCCATACCCTTTAGGACTTCTGCAGCCCCTAAGAGGCTCACCTGGTGGAAATCATGACCACAGGCATGCATGACACCAGGGTTTTGGCTTTGATAGTCGAGATCCGTGTTCTCCTGAATCGGGAGGGCATCAATATCTGCACGCAGGGCAATGACCGGTTTACCGCTTCCGATTTCAGCAATCAAACCAGTTTTTAATCCACTGTTTAAAATGCGTACACCTAGCTTTTCCAAATAGGCTTTGAGATAAGCTGTGGTTTGGTATTCTTGTCCAGACAACTCTGGATGCTGATGCACATAATGCCGAATGGGCACTAGATGTTCATAGGAAAATGATACCATTCTCGTCCCCTTTCTAGCATAGTTCTATTCTATCACTGCCTCCCCTATTCGTCTAATTCCTATTTTTTTCTCTCAGTTATAGCCAGGGGCTATATCACTTTTTATTACTTCATACTCGTTCCTTAAAAAGCCACGCTACAAGAAAAAAACCTTTGAAGAAATTATCTTCAAAGGTCTATTTCTATTAGAATCCATCTACGTTGGTGTAGATTTTTTGCACGTCCTCATCATCTTCAAGAACGCTGTAAAGTTTTTCAAAGGTTTCCAAATCTTCACCCGACAACTCAACTTCTGATTGAGGAATCATTTCCAATTCAGTTACTTGGAATTCTTCGATACCAGATTCCCGCAAAGCAACAATCGCTTTGTGAAGGTCAGTTGGAGCAGTGTAGACTGTAATAGTTCCTTCTTCTGCTTCAACATCGTCTACATCGACATCTGCTTCAAGCAAAAGCTCAAAGATAGCATCCGCATCATCACCAGCAAATACGATGACTCCCTTGTTGTCAAAGAGGTAAGATACAGAACCTGAAGCTCCCATGTTACCGCCGTTTTTACCAAAAGCCGCACGGACATTGGCAGCTGTACGGTTGACGTTTGACGTCAAGGTATCAACGATCAACATAGAACCATTTGGTCCAAATCCTTCATAACGTCCCTCTGTAAAGGTTTCGTCTGTATTTCCTTTTGCCTTATCGATCGCTTTATCAATCACGTGTTTTGGCACTTGCGCTTGTTTAGCACGGTCGATAACGAATTTCAAAGCAGTATTCAATTCTGGATCTGGCTCACCTTTTTTAGCGGCTACATAGATTTCTACTCCGAATTTCGCATATACTTTTGAGTTAGCACCATCTTTGGCAGTTTTCTTGGCTACAATATTGGCCCATTTACGTCCCATGAGGATTCTCCTTGTGTTTGGTTCATATTATTTTCAATCTTTAACATTATATCACAAATCGCTGAACTTGGACTAGAATTTTCTATTTTTAACGGGGGATTTTATGGGAACTTTCTATGAGTTAGAAACTTTAAATAGCTCGCTTAACTATAAAAAAGCCTCTCTGTTAGAAACTTAGTAATGATCTTTAAATGACAGAAAGGCAACTCCTGACTCATCTAGCATATAAATCAGGCGATTTTCTGCATCAATCCGCCTTGACCATGCTCCTTGAAAGTCATATTTCAAGGGTTCAGGTTTACCAATTCCTGCAAATGGATCCCTTTGGATCTCTTTGATAAGGCTATTAATCCGCTTCAGTGTTTTTTTGTCCTGACTTTGCCAGTAACAATAATCCTTCCAGGCATCTTCAGTAAACTTGAGTAACATCCGTTACCCCTCAATCTCATGGAGTTGAACCTGACCAGCTCGGACTTCTGCCATGCCCCGCAAGACCTTATCTGACAATTCCTTGTTCTGAGCTAGTCTTAGGGTTTCTTGTAGGCTGTCCCACTCGCTCTTAGAAATAACCACAATATCTTCGTCTGGATTCTTATTCACGACTGTCAAAGGCTCAAACTCATCATTCACCTTCTTCATATAATCCTTCAAATGATTGCGGAATGTTGAATAAACGACTGCTTCCATTACCATACCTCATTCTACTGCTTTTCTATTATTATACATGAAAAAGAAAAACTTGTCAGGAACTTGTACAAGTTTTCCCTCTCCACTTAATTATTCGTAAAAGCTTCTAAATTTGGTAAAAAAAATCCATTGTCTAAAAAGATTTTTTAGACAATGGATAAACACTGTTTCCGTGCATCATCACTTTCTTGCCTTACCTGATAAAGATGCTTTTGTTCTGTGGGCAAAGAGGTTACGTAAGGCTGTTTATTCTTCTACTCTCACCGGCACTCGACCCCAGATCTGCTCTGGCAATTGGGGAGGGCCTAACTGATACACCTGATCCGCTTGCTGGGTCAAACTGTCCCAAGGTTCCTTACCAATCCGCGTCACCAAGTCCACTTGACCTTTTAGTGACTTGAGGTGAGCTTGGCCTTTTGCGGAAAATCCTAAGACATGAATGGCATCGGGCGATTCTTGATCCATCGCCCCTACCAAGATATAAGTCAAAATGCGACGGACACGCGCCTTGGTATAGCGCTTGGTTGCCACTTTCTCCACCAAGTCTTCCACAGAACTCGCGCTTCGAATGGCATCCCTTATCCGATTAGCCAACTCTTCATTGACCTGAAAAATCTGTGTCAGCTCCGGATGGGTTAGGATTTGATAACGGAGCAATTGATAGTAATCCTCCCAAGATACCTTTGGAGCCGACTGAAAGAGTTGGCTATTGGGCATGAACTGATCCACAAAAGCGTGGTCCTCTTTATGAAGACGAAGGCTGGTAGCAGAAGCATAGGCCTCCTCTTTTTCTTCTGAATGGTAGCCCGCACCTTGACGTTGGATAGGCTTGAGCACAATCCCCTTCCCAGCACAAGCCTTGGCATAAGCCAAGCCCAGGATATGGTTGGGAGTATCCCCTGTGAACTCCACTCCAGCAAAGCTTTCCCACATTTTTTGGGTCTTCTGTGGATAGGATAAATCGTCAGGAAGGCTTCGCAAGAAAACTTCCATTTCCACTTCTTTCTCAGAGTAAATAGTTGCAATCGCTTGGTAATCTAAGACCTCTTCTGTCCCAAAGGTCAATTGGTCGATTCCCAGACGGGACAAGATCTCTACCGCTCCCTTGGCAAAATGATCAGCCGACTGAACAGCTACGAGAAAGGGGAGCTCGACCACCAGGTCTGCTCCATTTTCCAAAGCCATCTGCGCTCGAATCCACTTGTCTACAATGGCAGGCTCGCCACGTTGGACAAAATTCCCAGACATGGCAACGATTTTCAGCCCTTCTGCCTGTTCCAGCAGGTACTTGTGCCCATTGTGAAAAGGATTAAATTCTGCAATAATTCCTGTAACTGTCATGCTAGCCTACTTCTGCGCTACAAAAAACCATCGTTTACTGGTCTTTGTTGGGGCCTTATCTTCAAAGTCTGCGAAGAGTTTAAAGGATTTAAAGCCAGCCTGCTCCAATAAAATGTCATAGGTTAAAACTTCATAAGTGCGTTCCTCATGAACTTCATCGTGACGACTAAAGGAGCCATCCTCCTCTTGGACAAAGAAGGTCAGCTCATGGACAATCGAGTGAGGAGCTTCATCCTCATAGGTATCCCAGAGCATGGCAAAATCTTCCGCATTTTCATGGTAAGAATAGCCCGGGAAAACCTCATCCGTCTGGTAGGTCGAATGGACATCAAAAATAAATATACCATCTTCATTAAGAGCGTTATAGACTTCTTTGAAAACATCTCCTACTTCCACCTCGTCCTGCATATAGCAGATGGAATCAGAGTAGCAGGTCACAAAATCGTAGGTACCAGCTTTCGACAAGTCCAACATATTGCCCTCGATAAAATCAATCTTTTGCTTGGCTGAAGCCGCTCTTTTTTCAGCAATTTTCAGCATATCAGCACTCAAGTCTAATCCTGTTACGTCAAATCCAGCTTGGGAAAAGCGGACAGACTGAATCCCTGTCCCACAAGCCAATTCCAGCAATTTTTTCTTATCTTTTGTCTTTGGGAGATGGCGGAGGGAAAAATCCGTCCACAAATCATACAGACTGTCATCCATGACCGCATCATAGACCGCCGCAAACGTTTCATAAGTCGCCATAAATCAAGATACAAAGAGCGTTAAAAGCAAAGAGAAAATAGGAAACTTTCTGCCGTATCGTCAGATACAAAGGAAGTTACTCTTTTTCTCATAGTTTTTAGCTCGTGTTCCGTTACCAAACTAACTTAACACGAGGCCCCATCCTTTCTTTCCATAGAATTTCAATTTAACCAACAAAACTCAGTTGCTACCAACTGAGTTCACCTGCTTATGCTAAGACTGCTGAAAGATCGACAGCACTTGCTTCGTGCCATAGCTTTTCTAAGTTATAGTGGGCACGCATTTCTTCTGAGAAGACATGGACCACTACACCACCTAAGTCAAGAAGGACCCAACCTCCAGCTGAATTCCCTTCGACATGGCTAGCATTAAAGCCAGCTTCGATGACCTTCTCACGAATATTTTCAGCGATCGCCTCCAATTGGCGACTGTTCATAGAGCTTGCGAGAACAAAGTAATCCGTCACACTGGTCAAGCTTTGAACATCCAAAGCCACAATATCTTCTGCACGTTTTTCATCGGCAGCTTTAACAACAAGTTCAAGTAATTCTTTTTCTTTCATTTAGTCCTCTTTCAAATATTTTACAAAGGCATTATAGGTTTCAAGGGTTTGGGGATAAATGGGCAATCCTTGGTGGGCTAGGTGTTCGACTGTACGAGCCGTCTCATAGGCCACCGCTTGATTTAAGGAGACCTGGGCGATTTCCCGCGCTTGATCTACCCCTGGAAAGGTCCGGTTATGCTCAATATAATCTGCTACATAGACAATCTTGTCTAAGGTTGACATCTGTCCACTCCCAACCGTATGAATCTCAATACTGCGAAGAATGGTTGGATCTGTCAGTCCTAGATCTTCTTGGATCTTATAAATCCCGACCATCCCATGCCAGACATTGTTTCCCCAGTTTTCTAATGCTGGATCCAGCTCATAGCGATCGATCAAGTCCAGAAATTCCTGATCTGATAATTTCTTGGCGTAGTCATGTAATAGACCGGCTAGGCCAGCCTGCTCTTCATCTGCCCCATAGCGCTTAGCTAAGTCACGCGCAGCCTTCTCAACCCCTAAACAGTGAGTTAGGCGTTTTTCCGGAAGGATTTGGCCCATTTTTTCGAGCAAGACCTCTCGAGAAAAGCCGAGATAGTTTTCATAGGTCATTAATACAAACCTTCTTTCTTGATGTAGTCCAAGACTGGTTTTGGCAACATAAAGTTGGGCGTCCGACCTTGAGCGATAAACTCTCGCACCATGCTTGAAGAGATATCCATCAGGGGAACATCGACCCAAATCACTGGATAAGAAGTTCCCGCTTTGTAACGGGGACGTTGAACACCGACAAACTGAACCATCTCCACTAGCTCGTCAATCCGATACCATTTTGGCAGGTAGTCCACCATATCAGCTCCAATGATAAAGTAATAGTCTGTATCTGGGTCTCGCTCATTGAGCAACTTCATCGTATCGTAAGTATAAGAGATCCCTTTACGCTCTAGCTCAATCGTCTCGATTTCTAGCCCTTCAATCCCTTCGATGGCTAGTTCTAGCATTTTCAGGCGATGACGTTCATCAATGGTTTCTTTTTTATCCACATGCGGAGGCTCATATTCTGGCATGAGAAGGACCTGGTCCAAGCCCAATTGTTGGCGGACCTGGTCTGCAACCACGAGATGGGCGTTATGGACCGGATTGAAATTCCCACCCAAAATACCAACTTGTTTGCGTTTCTTGTCTTTGATCTCTGGCTCTAACTCTACCTTGGTAAAGGGAGTCAATAGTTCAATTGCCATAGGTTTGCTCTCCTGTGTCTCTTAGATTTCTTTTACTTTGACTGAAATCTTCCGGTTTTCTTTTTTGCTTGATTGTTTATACAAGATGAGGATGCGTCCAATTTTTTGAACCGTATCCACACCGATTTCTTCTTCCAAGATTTCCGCTACTTCATGGATATTCTCGTCCGTATTTTGAAGGAGGGTGACCTTGATCAGTTCGCGAGCGTCTAGTGCTTGGCGAACACTGGTTTTGATTTGATCGTTAAGCCCGTTTTTCCCGATTTGGATAATCGGTTTGAGGCTGTGGGCTTGGCTATTGAGGAAAGCCCGTTGTTTGGATGTTAATGTCATGTTTTTTTCATTGTTTCTTTTTTGATACTTTTCTGATGTGGCAGTGGTCGTCAGCGACCTCCTAGTGGAGTTCCATGACTTAAATTTGAGCCTAAGGTCTCAAATTTCCCGCGCCTAAGTAGTCAAACACCTACTTAGGCTTTCACCACAGCGAAAAGTATCCTTTCTAGGCTCGTTACACTCGCCCTGTCTATAAAGAAACTATTTCCTTTCATATTTTTAAATAATAGCTTTTCGAGTGACGACGGCGACGCCTTCTGGTGCCCACACAGCTACTCTTGCTTCCCCATTGACGCGGATCCAGCCGAGTCCTGAGATGACGAGGTCTGTCTTGTCCTTGATGGTAAACTCATGGGGAACCAAGGGTGGAAATTTTTCTTTTTCCTTGCTGTTAGGGGGTGTTAGTAAGCCACCGACATGCTTGTCATAAAAGGCGGTCGCTCCTTCGAGTTTGGTCCGATGAAGCTTGAGTTCGTTATCAAAGAAGGCGGTGAAACCTTGCTTTTCTCCCTTGATAAAGTCAAAGCGTCCCAGACCACCCAAGAAGAGGGTTTGCTCTGGGTTGAGCTGATAAGTCTTGGGCTTGATTTCTTTTTTAGGGCTGACATACTTGAGGTTTTTTGCCGTCAAGTAGTGAGCCATCTGGTGACGATGGATAATCCCTGGTGTATCGTAGATGTAGGATCCATCGTCCAGTGGGATTTCAATCTTGTCCAGTGTTGTCCCTGGGAAGCGAGAAGTTGTAATAATATCCTTATCGCCTGTGATTTCTTGGATAATCGCATTGATGAGGGTCGATTTCCCAACATTGGTCACACCTACCACATAGACGTCACGACCCTTACGGTACTGCTCAATCTTTTCCATCAAGTCCTTGATAGCACTCTTGTTTTGAGCAGAGGTGAGGACCACATCGACAGGACGCATGCCTTCTTCGTGGGCCCGCTCCATCAACCAATGGGTCACCTTGCTATCCTTGACAGACTTGGGCAAGATATCCTTTTTATTTCCGACCAAAAGCACATCATTTCCTGCTACAAAGCGAGGTAAGCCGGGGATGACGGAGCCATTAAAGTCAAAAATATCGACTACATTGACCACGAGAGCGTCACTATCTCCTACCTCGTGTAGCAATTTCAGGAAATCATCATCTGTCAGATGTACATCTGTGATTTCATTGTAGTGACGGAGACGGAAACAGCGTTGGCAATAGACTTCGCCTGTTTCCAAGCCCTTTTCAAGAGCTGATTGGGGAGTATAGCCTAGTCCCTCTTTGTTTTCTGTCTGAATGGGGGCTCCACAGCCAATACAGAATAATTCTTCCATTCTTAAATTCCTTTTTTATATACAATCGGACCATATTTTTCGGCCATTTGCTTCATGACACGGCGTTCACGCGCCCGGTTGATCTGGGTCTTGATGGAGTCATGCTCGACCAAAGGTTTAACCAAAATCGAACGAATGCCCGCCCGATGAGCTGCCCGAATGTCGGTCATCAATTGATCCCCTACCATGACCACTTCATTTTTTTCATAGTGGAAACGTTTGAGAGCCCGATCAATCCCAAAGGTAAAGGGCTTGAGTGACCAAGCTTCAAAGTCAATATCAAATTTCTCAACCGCACGTTTGACCCGTTTAGGACTATTATTGGACACCACGATGACCCGAATCCCGCCATCACGAAGGTCATGCAACCACTGGCGCATCTCTGGGGTGCCGTCCGGATTATTCCAAGCAATCAAGGTATTATCCAAATCCACGAGAACGGCCTTGATGCCCTGTTTTTTCAAGTCTGCAACGGTGAGATCATAGGCTGCTTCCACCGCAAAATCTGGTTTGTAATTTTCGATTGACACGTTCTTCTCCATTTTTTATATTCTCTTCATTGTAGCATAAATGGACGTATTTTGCACTTGCTTCGTTGTCTCCCCTTTGTAAGAGGCCCCAATCTATCTCTTTGATATTCCCTAAAATAGACAAAATCGTTACAAAGTTCAAAAAACGTGGTATAGTAGAAGAAAAACTACACGGAAGAGTTATGATAGCAAAAGAAAAAAAATTGAAGGAGGTCTCACCTCTCCTCCAAAAAATCATCAATTGGTCCTCCATCATTGGAGCCCTCGCAACCCTTGCTTTCTGTATCTGGGCCTACTTTGCTGGCATTCTTCAATCTAAGGAGACCTTGTCGGCTTTTATTCTCCAAGCAGGTATCTTTGGACCCCCTCTCTTTATCTTTCTTCAGATTCTCCAGACAGTGGTGCCTATTATCCCTGGTGCTCTGACATCTGTCGCTGGGGTCTTTATCTATGGCCACATCATTGGGACCATCTACAACTACATTGGAATTGTCATTGGCTGTGCCATTATCTTTCACCTGGCGAGAATGTATGGGCCTAAATTTGTCCAATCCATGGTCAGTAAAAAGACCTACGACAAGTATATCGGCTGGCTCAATGAAGGCAAGCGGTTCGATCGTTTCTTCATCTTCATGATGATCTGGCCCATCAGCCCTGCAGACTTCATCTGTATGCTAGCTGGTTTGACAAATATGACCTTCAAACGCTACATGACGATTATTATTTTGTGCAAGCCGATTACCTTGGTCATCTACACCTACGGTCTCACCTATATCATCGACTATTTCTGGCAAATGATGTAAAAAAGATGTTGGGCAACAGCCCAGCATCTTTTTTATAGAATTCCTTTTTCTTTTTGAATGATGAGGTCTTTCAGAGAAATCAGGAGAACTGCTAACAGAATCATCCCCATTCCAATAAAATCAATCGCATAGAACTGATCGTTCATAATCATATAGGCGAAAAATACAGCGGAAATAGGCTCAATAGAAGCTAATAAACTCCCTTTTACTGCCCCAACCATTGAGGTTCCTTTGAGAAAGACCGTATAAGCAAAAATAGTTCCTAATACGATCAAGCCAAAGAGGGCCAAAAGGTTATCCGAAGAATAATGTCCTTGAAAGGATACCAGGCCACTAAAAGGAACCATGAGAATCCCTGGCAAGAGCATGCCTACCCCAATGACCGGCATGCTTCCCCATTTTTTGATTAAGTTTAGGGGCAAGATAATATAGAGAGCATAGGCAAAGGCCGAAAACAAGCCCCAGCCTAGACCCTTGGGAGTAATAGCCAATTGATTCAACTGTCCATGGGTTGCAATCAGGAAAGTCCCCCCAATCGCTAATAGCATAGAAGCAATCTCTGAGACAGTTGGCCCAACGCGGTCCTTGATGCAGGTATAGGCTAAAACACCAACCGGGCATACATATTGAAGCACCGTTGCAGTTCCAGCATTAGTTTCTGCAATAGCAATTAGATACGTTAACTGAGTCAATAACAAGCCCAAAAAAGCAAAAAGAATCAAAGAGATATAAGAGCTTTTATCCTTCAAAAAGGCAAAAAACTTCTCTTTATTAGACAGATAAGCAAAGAGAATGAGGACGGCACCTGAAATCAGCAGGCGAATATTGGTCAAGATAAGGGCCGAAAAACCGTGTCCCATCAAATACTGCCCACTCACTCCAGAAAGCCCCCAGGCAATCCCAGCAATTACAGTCATCAAGGTTCCTTTGAGAGATGTAGACATATTGCCTCCTAAAACAAATTAATGCGGTACTCTGCTTCTTCTCTATTTTATCACAAAAACCAGCCCAAAAGGGCTGATTTTTGTTGGATTTAAAAAGTATTTTTAAGGTCCTATCTAGAAGAGCTTAGTCTTCTTCTCTCCCTTTCTTAGCCATTCCTAACCCGAGACCTCCTAAGAGAAGAAGTCCAGCCAGACTGGTGAGGTTGGAGCTCGCTTCTCCTGTTTCAGGAAGCAGGCGAGCTGGGCTTGCTTCTTCTCCTGTTTCAACTGAAACGAATTCATGATGAGGAGCCAAATCTTGAACCTCTGGCTCTTCGTTCTTTTGAGCCAGAAGTTGTGGCGTCGGTTTAGCAGTTTGCGAAGGAAGGACTTTCTCTGGAGATGGAAATACCGGCGTATGGTATTCAGAACGATCCGGAAGTGCTGGATTTTCAGCTTCTTCCTTAGCAGACAAACGCAAAACAGTTGCAGTCAAAGCATCCAGTCGAAGTCCTGTTTCTGTCCAAGAGATTCCTTTTGGATCAGTCAGATTGCTAATACCTGCTCGTTCCCCATCCACTAGAACATCCGCTTTTCTAAAGCGTTCTAGGTCAGTCCCTAGAGCAAAGTCACGGGCCTTGGTATCTGCATTGACCAATACCAAGTATACTTCCCCATTGCTTGCAGTGATTTGGTAGCCAATCACCTGATCCTCTTCTTCCACACCATTCTCACCTGGAATCGTCAAGAGCTTGACGCGACTCTTCACTTCATTCATATTATCCATCCGGAAGGCATCTGTCGACTTACGAAGGGCAATTAACCCTTTGGTGAAGGCCCGAGAGCGTGTATTCTCTGGATAGAGGTCTTCATTGGTTGCTTTTCCCCAATCAAAGTGGTTGATGGCATCACTTGAGTCATAGGAATCATGGATAAAGTAAGGGTAGTCAAATGGTTTTCCATTTTCATCGACCAACAAATGAGATTTGTTTGGAACCTTGTCATCGGAAACAGGCGTGCGGTAAGCTGGATCCTTGAACTGCTTGGTCCGACCATATTCTTGACCAGAATGAAGGAAAGGTGTTCCTTGAGCTGTCAAGACAAGCAGATTTCCGAGACGCAAGCGACGATGGATCTCTGCATTATTTGCTGGAATGCTTGGATCCTTCTTGATAGATTGAGCGATAATATCAAAGAGGGTCAAGTTATCATGGGCTGCAATGTATTGGATAACATCACCTGGACTATCTGCCTCAAAGTTGGTTGGTTGTGCGATGAGATTCTTAAAGATAGTCGCAATTTTCCGTTTTCCATTGGTGATAAAGGCAGGTTGTCCCTCATTTGGATAGCCAGATTTTAGATTGTTTCGAACATCATCCGAGAATACTGCAACGGTATCTGTTTTCTTCATCCAGGATTGGTCAGCTGGTTGTACTGGGCTGTTTTCATCACCTGCATAGGTCACCCAGCCTTCACCCAACATGATGAGATTTGGATTCAGAGCACGGGCTGCCTTGTAGGCTTCTTCGATAGAGGCCGCATCATGGTCTCCCATCATGTCAAATCGGAAACCATCCACCTTATATGTATCCACTAAATACTTGATCGAATCGACCAAGATCCGTTTGGACATGTAGTGGGTTGTTCCCAAGCGTCCACCACCAAAGCTTGTCCGAGGCGTACCGTCCGCATCCATGAAATGATAGTAATTCGGCTCGATATCCTCAAAGATGTCCACGTTAGCGGTGTGGTTATAGACAACGTCTAGTACCACTCCCATTCCACGTTTGTGGATTTCATTGACCAAATTCTTGAATTCTTCAATCCGTTTTTGAGGATTGCTTGGATCTGTTGAATACATCCCTGACAAGGCGAAGTAGTTCTGTGGATCATAGCCCCAGTTGTAGTTGCTATTGCTTGATGCATACTCTAACAAGCGCTCGCTATTTTTTAATTCATTGACATGGTAATAAGACAGAACTGGTAAGAGTTGAACGTGCGTTACACCAAGGTCTTTGAGGTAATCCAATTTTTCAACAAAGGAAGCAAAGGTCCCAAACTGGCTCTTAAGCTCTGACGCCAAAGCCGGATCAGAAGTGAAGTCGCGGACATGGGCTTCATAGATGATGGCATCTTCCCGTTTCTTGAAGTTTGGAATGGACGCATAGGTTAAGTCACTCGGACCTAATCTACTTGGATCTACAAAGGCTGCTTTAGCTACCTTATGGACATCATCTGTCTTGGCCAATTCACTGTTCCAAGCTGCCAGTGATTTGGCATAAGGATCAAGGACTGTGAAGGTTTTCCCTTGGCGTTCAATTTCATACTGGTAGAAATAGCCCGTATAATCTTGGATATCCAGTCCTGAATCAGCAGAAAGGGTCTGCTTCCAAGTACCTCTATCCCCTTTTTCTAGAGCCACACGACCAACTAGTTTTTCAGAATCATTCTTATCATAGACGACAACGGATACTTTATCCGCACTTGGTGACCAGAGGGTGAGATCCACTTTTTTCCCAGCTTCATGAAGATGAGCTCCGAGAGTTCCATCATAGCTATAAGCTTCATCCTTGAGGCGCCAGTTCATTTTAGTCGTAAAGCGATCATTGTCGTATTGAACCGTATAGGATTGATCAACCTGAGAGAAATCCCCCGTATAGGTTACTTTCTTCCCTGCTTCATCTAAAAGAAGGTCCGAGATGGTGACAGGATTTCCCTGAGCATCCGTGATCTTGGTCCGTTTGAGTAGCTCCTCTTTCTGTGCTCCTGCCAAGGTCGAAAAGCTGGCTTCAATCTTTTCCTTACCAACATGCTGAGCACCCGTCATACGGATATCGTTGACATAGTATGGGTTAGTATAAACGGTAGGATCATCGTCCCGTAGGAAAATCTGGCTATGGTTCTTCAAATCAGCAAATTTATAATCTTCTTGTCGAATTTTCACATCGTCTCCAGACTTGCTTTCGTCCAATAATAAGAAACCAAATTCTTTTGCAGCAGCCTTTAGGGGGATATCGATGTAACGACCATATTTCCCTGTCGCTGTAAAATCTGTCCCATCCGGCCAAGCAGCACTGCTCGGATTTTCTACATCTCCCCAATACCAGAGAGATTTTTTGTCATAGTTGCCATCTGTTCGATAGTAATTCACTCTAACAGTTCCCTCTGCTTGAGGCTGATAAGAATAGACTTTAAATTTTTCGTCCAACCAAGCTTCATTCATCTCTGGCGAGAGCAATTCAATGGACTTATCCCCTGTGATATTGTCTCCTTTAACATTGTTGATGAGGAAGCTAATCTTCTTAGCCTGCTCATTTTTGAGCTTGACATCTAGGTAATAGCCGTAGTCATCCGTCTTAGCGTCCTTAAAGGATTGAGCCCCTGTCGGCCAGTTTTCCGAAGGTTTTTCAACATCATCCCAGGTCCAAAGCCCCTGAGTTTCCTTGTTTTCTTCTGGTAGCTTTTTCACGTGAATCCGGATAGTCTGATCAGCAATCGGCTCTTCTGCCTTCTCAGCCTTAGGAGATACCACCTCTTCAGTGAGTACGCTTACATTTTCAGGCGCTGTGACACTTTCATCCGCCACTTTTGGGGTTTCACTTGTTTCAGTGGTCGCAGCTGGTTTCACATCAGATGAAGAAGTGCTTACTTCATTTGACGGGGCTGTCACCACTTCTGAGGCTTGTGCAGGGGGGGTGATCCCTTCATCCGCACTGACCGGACCAGCAAAGGCTGTTAATAGGGCTAAGCTCGTCGCAATCGCCACCGAACCAACGCCATTTTTCAACCGACCAATCGCATAGACCACTTGCTTATCGCCTGTAACAGAAGATTTCTGTTTCATATCTGTCTCCTTAAATTGTAATACTCAATTAGTATAGCATTTCCTTTGGATTTATGCAAGCGTTTTCGTAAAACATCATACCATTTTCTATATCTTTTTTAGGTCAGTTAGAATCATAAAAACCAGTCCAAACGGACTGGTCTTATTCTGTAAATATAGCAAATTATGGCTCAACTAAAATCTTGATTTGAGATTTATCTTGCGTCAATTCGATAAAGCCATCTTGAACAATATTTTCCAATTTGATTTTCTTGGTAACCAATTTTTCAGCAGAGAAGTAGCCTTGTTCCATCAATTCCAATACTTTAGGGAAGATGTGACGATAAGCGATAATCCCTTTGAGGGTTTTTTCTTGAATAGCGAATTCATTTGGATTGATGCTGGCTTCGCGTTCCCAAATGGAAACAACCATACATTCACCAGCCTTATGAACAGCTGCCAAAGCTTGTCCAAGAACAACAGGAACCCCTGTTACTTCATAAGACACATCGGCGCCACCACCTGTTAAACGATGGATCGCTTCAACGATTGATTCACCTTCTTCTGGACGAACCACAATGGCACCCAATTCTTCAGCCTTAGCTTGGCGTTCCGGAGACAATTCAACTGCATAAACTTTTGATGCGCCAGCCGCACGAAGGGCTTCCACGATCAAGAGTCCAATTGGTCCCAATCCAAAGACAACTGCAGTATCTCCTGCCTTAATAGCAGATTGACGCACCGCATAGACTGCAACAGCAGCAGGTTCTGTGAGAGCCGCTTGCTCATAGCTCAAGCTATCTGGAATCACGTGAACCAAATCCCCATCCAGTACACAGTATTTAGCAAATCCACCATCTGCTGCTAAACCAACAAAGTTCAAGTTTGGATCAAGGTTGTAGTTACCGATTAGGTTATGTTTTGCCAAAATTGGTTCAATCGTCACACGATCCCCAACTTTGACACGAGTCACATCACTTCCGACTTCCACAATTTCACCTGAGAATTCATGCCCTAGGGTTACTGGTGCCTTTTGACCAGAGTAAACATGCTCTTCAGTTGGAATAAAAATTGGCCCGTCTAAGTATTCATGCAAGTCTGTTCCACAGATTCCTGCAAATTTAACAGCAACCTTTACTTGATGCGGAAGGATATTTGGTACTTCTACTTCCTCGATGCGAACGTCCTTCTTGCCATGCCAGCGAGCAGCTTTCATTGTTTCCATATGATTCTCCTATTTTTCCATGAATTGCAATTCCCTTTCAGGAAACCCGACAAGTCTATTGTAAGCCTTTTCACAAACTTTGTCAAGAAGAAACAAACGGTTAATATCTTAATTATCAGTCCGAGATGACTCTAATTTCCAACCGACAATCCAGCCCAGAACAAGAAGATAATTTTCAAAAGCTCCAATAACATTTACTGGCAAATGATAGTGAAAATAATTGAAGAGATGATTGGTCCCAATCCCAAGCCCACCGATAATCAAGGCCAATAAAACCGTACGAAGATAAAACCAATCATATTTGAGATTTACAGCAATGAGGATCACAAGAACTGCCACATTCCAAATCCCAATCTCCCGCTGCCAACCGATAGAAACACCATATCCTGAATGACTTCCCATATAAGATGGAAAGAAGAGCTGAAAAATAATGGCTCCAGACATGGCTATGATAAGTAAAATAAATAAGAATCTTAACAACCGATTCATATTCTTCCCCCTTTAAG
Source organism: Streptococcus rubneri (assembly GCF_004785935.1). Taxonomy (GTDB): domain Bacteria; phylum Bacillota; class Bacilli; order Lactobacillales; family Streptococcaceae; genus Streptococcus; species Streptococcus rubneri. The sequence goes on from NZ_SRRP01000001.1 coordinate 1,165,714, forward strand.
AAGAAACTTATTAATCTCTTGACACCTTTTTTCTGTTAAAACAGGAACACCGCTACTGTTTAAATAAAATGCAATATAGTCTAATTTTTGTGAGAATGATATCATTTCTTCACCTGATATAGTTGGATCAAGCCACACATCAATTAATAGAGATAGTGTTGTAGCTGTCTCTAAAGGATATTTACAAGAAAACTCGCCCTTCTCATTTCCTTGATGAATGATTATTCCTACATATTTGGAAAGAATATTTACCGTATTTTTTAAAGAAAACAACAAGCCGAACGGTATCTTTTGTGCCCAGTCAATGCCCGTAAGCTGTTTTATATTCTCATTGCCTATTAAATAATCAACTAATTGTAATAGGCGATCTGTTGATGAAACTCCTTCGTTCTTTGACAATTCTTCTAGAAAAGTTGATAGGGCAATTGTTTCTTTTTCCATTAAGAGTTGTAGAATCTCTTCCTTACTTTTGAAGTGATGGTAAACAGCCCCTTTTGACAATCCTGTCGCCTCTACTAAATCAGCCATCGTTGTTTCATTATAGCCTTTATTTGAAAACAAGGATAAAGCCACTTGTATAATTTGATCTTTACTTCTTTTTGATTTTATTTCTTGTTTCAAGCAACATACCTCCTTTTTTTAAAAAACAGACTATAGGTCTGTTTTTAATTTTATTATATTCAGAAGACTTTGTCAATTAAATTCCATTTTTCATTCCCTCTGAAAAAAGTAAAAACAGACACTAAAAGGTGCCTGTTAGAATGTAAATATATACTGAAACTTTCCGCCGCGAGAAAAGTTCCTGAAACATAATTGTTTCAGGCACTCGGAATTATTGAGAGTAAAACAGTTTGGGGAACTGTTTTAGCCTGAGCCCTGAAATTAAAGAGCGAAGGGGCTCAATACGAATTGAACACGGGGATCGTGTCAAAAAGAACAAAGTACATTAGTACTAAATCCAAGACACAGTAGCTGATTGAATTCTTCTCTCACCTTTTAGCTCGGAAGAATCCTAATCAGCCTTGTGGGGGCAGGACAACGAAGCAATACCATACAAAAGTGCTTCTGTCCTGCTCCCTATTTTGACTTTATCCGCAACGCTCTTTGTATCTTAATTAGTCATGGAACTTCTTCGAAGTTCGCTGACGTCCGTACTCACCTAAGGAAAGTTTCTATAATGTTTTTGTTCTGAATCTGACAGATATCTTCGGTGCCTGTTCCTTTTATTCACTATCCTTCAACTTCGCCAATTCTTGGGCAAGTAACTTGAGAGCTACTTGTGGGTTGGCTTGGCCTTTGGTTGCTTTCATGAGGAAGCCTGTGAAGGCCTTGTCCGCATTCCGTTTCCCTGACTTGAAGTCGGCTACGGCTGCTTCATTGTCTGCGAAGACTTGGTGGATGATTGGAATCAAGACTTCAGGGTCTGAAATCTGTACCAATCCGGCTTTTTCGACGTATTCACGCGCACCGCCACCGTTTTTCGCCAAATGAACGAAGACTTTCTTGGCAATCTTAGATGAGATGGTGCCATCTTCGATGATGGCAATCATTTCGACCAAGTTTTCTGGTGTCAATTGGATTTCTTCCAGCGTTTTACCTTCTGCATTCAAGAATTGTGCGACTTCCCCTTGCAGCCAGTTAGACACTTGCTTGGCATCTCCACCAAGGGCTACCGCTGCTTCAAAGAAGTCAGAAGTGACTTTCGTCGCTGTCAATTGGTTGGCATCATAGTCAGACAAGCCAAGCTCTGCCACGTAGCGAGCACGGCGATCTTTTGGAAACTCTGGCAACTCCGTACGCATTTCCTCGATCCACTCATCTGAGATTTCAAACAAGGGAAGGTCTGGTTCTGGGAAGTAACGGTAATCCGCTGCCCCTTCTTTGACACGCATAAGAATCGTGCTCTTGTTGGCCTCATCATAACGGCGTGTTTCTTGACGAATGACACCACCTGAACGCAAAATTTTTGCTTGACGCTCCACTTCGTATTCAAGACCTTTACGCACGTTTGAGAAAGAGTTCAAGTTCTTCAACTCCGTCTTGGTACCAAATTCCTCTTGACCGTATGGGCGAAGGGAAATGTTGGCATCAACCCGCATCGATCCTTCTTCCATCTTGACGTCAGAAATACCTGTGTACTGGATGACCTCTTTGAGAGCTGTCAAATAGGCATAGGCTTCTTCAGGAGAACGCATGTCTGCTTCTGATACGATTTCGATCAAGGGCACCCCTTGACGGTTGAGGTCTACATAAGAGAAGCCGTCTGTTCCATGCGTGTTCTTACCAGCATCTTCTTCCAAATGGGCCCGTTCAATACCGATTTTCTTGGTTGAGCCATCTTCCAATTGCACTTCAATCCAACCGTTGTAACCGATTGGCTCGTCAAATTGTGAAATTTGGTAGGCCTTTGGATTATCAGGATAGAAATAGTTCTTACGGTCAAAGTGCATGTGCTGGTGGATATCCATATTGAGCGCCAAAGCAGCCTTGATACCAGCATCTACAACACCCTTGTTCAAGACAGGAAGCACCCCTGGGAAAGACCAGTCAATCACATTGGTATTGGCATTTTGCTCGTTTCCAAAGTGAGCAGAGGTTGGTGAGAAAATTTTTGAGTTTGTATTCAATTCAACGTGGACTTCAAGTCCGATGACTGTTTCAAAGTTCATTAATTGTCACCTCCGAAAATAAGGGGTTGTTGCTTGTGGTAATCCGTCGTTGCTTCAAAGGCAGCTGCAGCTTGGTAGATGGTTTCTTCAGAATACTTGGGACCAATCAACTGCAAACCAACTGGAAGACCTTGCGCAAAACCTGCAGGAATCGAAATTCCTGGAAGACCTGCCAAGTTGACTGGAATGGTCAACAAGTCCGCCAAGTACATGGCAACCGGATCATGGTTGAGCGAATCCAAATCAAAGGCCACGCTTGGAGCTGTTGGACCAAGGATAAGGTCGTAATCCGCAAAGACTTTTTCGAAGTCTTGGATAATGAGGGTACGAACTTGACCAGCTTTCTTGTAGTAAGCATCGTAGTAACCAGATGACAAACTAAAGGTACCAAGCATGATCCGGCGTTTGACCTCATCACCAAAGCCTTGGCTACGAGTGTTCACATAGATGTCATCCAAGTTCTTGGCATCTTCCGCACGGAAACCATAGCGAATTCCGTCGAAACGTTGCAAGTTTGAAGAAGCTTCAGATGAAGCGATGATGTAGTATACGGCAACCCCGTATTTAGAGTGTGGAAGGCTAACTTCTTCGACAGTTGCTCCCAATTTTTCAAAGTGTTTGGCTGCATTGAGGATAGTTTCTTTGACTTCTGGGTCAATCCCTTCCCCAAGGTATTCCTTAGGAAGGGCAATCTTCATGCCTTTAATGTCTTGACCAATCTTAGAAGTAAAGTCTGCTACACGAACAGGTGCAGATGTTGAATCCTTGGCATCTTCACTGGCAATGACATTGAGCAAGAGGGCATTTTCCTTAACGGTTGGTGCAAACGGTCCAATTTGGTCAAGTGAGCTACCAAAGGCAATGAGACCGAAACGTGAAACTGTTCCATAAGTTGGTTTGAGACCAACAATCCCGTTAAAAGCAGCCGGTTGACGGATAGAACCACCTGTATCTGAACCAAGAGACAAACGGACTTGACCTGAAGCTACAGCAGCTGCTGAACCACTAGAAGATCCACCAGGCACCTTGCTGTGGTCCCATGCATTCTTGGTTGGTCCATAATATGAAGTTTCACCAGATCCACCCATGGCAAACTCGTCCATGTTGGTCTTCCCGATGACAATCATATCTTTGGCTTTGGCATTGGCAACCGCCGTTGCGTCAAAGATGGGCTCGTAGTTATAGAGCATTTTTGAAGCCGCAGTCGTCAAGATGCCATCTGTTGAGATATTGTCTTTGACCGCGAGTGGAATTCCTGATAGGAGGTTGTCTGCATCGATTCCTTTTTCATCAATGGCCTTGGCTTGTGCAAGGGCAGCTTCTTCAGCCACCGTTACAAAAGCATTAACCGCTTCTTCACGCGCCTTGATATCGTCAAGCGTCGCTTGGGTCAATTCCGTTGCTGAAATTTCCTTAGAGACAAGGAGAGCGTGTAACTCTTCAATGGTTTTATGGTTGAATGACATTAGGCATCTCCTCCATCTTCTAGGATAGCTGGTACCTTGATGTAGTAGTTATCTTTTTCAGGTACATTTTTAAACAAGCGGTCACGGTCCGTCCCTTTTTCAGCAACATCCGGACGCAATACGGTCTTACGATCCGCCATGGTTGTTGTTGGAGCCACACCGGTTGTGTCCACTTCTTCCAACAATTCCACCATGTCGACAATTTTAGACAAGGTTGTCGCAAACTCAGCTGTCTCTTCTGGAGAGAATTTCAATTTTGAAAGATTGGCAACGTGGGTTACCTCTTCTTGCGTAATTTTCATCTTGCTTCCTTTCCCATCTTGGAATTTATTCATTTCAATCTGTACTATTTTACCATAATTTACCCTATTTTGCTCGGTCGAGAAAAAAATCTGCAGGACTTTTTCGCCCTGCAGAAATCAGATTGCTTCACTGACTATGAATGGCTTGAAAGGTCTTCCCTCAGCCCATCGAGCACCTGACGCCAAGCTTGGACAACCCTTTCTCTCAAGTAGGTCCTAGCAATCTTGTAAGAAGTCTGGTGCATAGACTCCAGGTCATTTTCTAGGACCGAGACAAGCTTATCTGCCATGTCAGCAACCAAGTCTTCTTCATTTCTCTCCACACCATAAGGAACCAGGTAACCATTTTTTCCATCCTGAATGAAAGTTGGATTACCGTAGCGAGCATCAAAACCAACCAAGGCCAAACCCGAACCAACGGCTTCCATTAGGGTTAAACCAAAGGTTTCCCACTGGGAAGTCGTGACATAAACTTGAAACTGGGGATAGAGAGAATCTAAATCTGCATGCCCTCGAAGCAAGATATAATCATCCGCATAAAGATCTTGAATAAGCTGGCGCAAAGTAGGCTCCTCTCCTCCTTTACCAAAGATATGAAATTGCAAACCGGGCACCTTTTGATGGGCTAGAGCAACCGCTCGAATGGCTAAATCAATTCGTTTACGAGGATCCAGACGAGAGGCCGTCATCATGCTCAGAGGTTGGCGCGGGGACGATGGTTGCTGTAACTGATCCAAATGTCCAACAGGAAGTACATAAATAGGAAGTACATCTATACCTTGCTTTTTAAAAGTTTCTAATAAGACCTCTTTTTGAAGTTCTGTTGCTACTAGCAGGAAGTCAAAGCGTCGCATATATTTAAATACATAATAGTACTCATAGTTAAGAGAACCATTCAAAAATTCATGTTCCGAGTGAAAGACAAAGCCTAAACGAGCAGAAGTCTTTTGCTCAAGAATTGGACGGGTAAAGTCCATTAATGAAGCCCGATCAAGCAGGAGGATATCTTCTTTCCCTAGATTAAGTCGAGCAAGAAAACGTTCCAACACTTGGGTTTGGGTCAATAAGATTTCTGTCCCCAATTGGTAAAACCATTGTTCTCCCTGCTTGATTTCTTGAAAAGCTACTTTGCCATCTTGATGGTGATAGGTTCGCCGCACGATGGTCCCACCCACAAAGTACTCTGTAACCATTTTTTTGGCCCCATACCACTCCCGTTTTACAATGGACCCTCTCACTAGATAATCAACATAGCGGACACAGTCTCTATGATAAGGATCTAAAGTAAAGACCAGCGATTGGTTATTAGAAAACTGGTAATGTGCCTCCGTCTCCGTCTTTTTCACCAAGTCTAGTCGCGTTAACTGAAAGTCCATTTGTAGAGCCCCGACTGTGACAGAAGGAACATTGGTTGCTTGATCCGTAAAGCTGAGATAGGCATATAAGAGTTCTTCATCCTTGTGGCCAAGCGAAAGATAATAGGCTAACTTCTGAGGACTGGGCCAGGTCGTAAAGACAAATCGTGCTGGCTCCTGTAACTGACGAAGCATGATCGCCCGAGAAGCTTGAGCTACATCTACCCCATTTGGTTCATAGCCCACCAAAAGATTAAAGGTATAAATGGTCATGTAGCTACCTCCTCTCGACAATTAAAGAGTGTAAGCAAATCTTCTTTCCTAGCCAATTGTAAGACATCTCTTTGTTCCTCAATCCGACTAGTAAACTCTTCTGGTGATTGCAACACTTCTTTGATCTTTTCTAGTAATAATTCGCCGGAGGTCAGGACAGTTGGTAATTTTTGATATGCTCCCCAATGAACAGTGGTGTCTAATCCAAGGATTAACTGTCCATTTTCAATCGCCCTCATGGTGGCTGCTAAAACTTCCTTACCCTGGTTCAAATCCAGATATAGCGAGCAACTTACCAATAGCTCCTGGAAACGTTCCTCTGAACAATTCGGATGGAGATAGAGATTTGAAAAGGAGTTTAGGTTCGTTAATTTTGGTCCCATGTTGGTCAGGGCTGCAACATGAAAGTCCACTCCAGGAAGACTTTCTACCAAATAGGCCAAGCCTTCTACCTCTTCTGATGCTGTCATGATCAAAGCCTTAGCTTGAAAGGCCATTGTCTCGGGATCAACTAATCCAGCCACATAGTGAAGGTCCGTGTTTCGATCTTCAGGAGCATAGTAATTCAAGATGAGAATCTGCTTGACTTGTTTTTGAAGATCTTCTAAATTCTCTTGCTGAGGACTGCAAAAAATGAGGTCTTCCTTTCTAAGTTCTTGTAGAAGGGGAACTACCTTCGAATCCAAACAGATAAGGGGTTCCTGACCAGAAAGGACCTTATCTAATAGGGCTCGTCTCAATTCCTCCTCATTGGCATAAAGCTGATCTCGACCAGACTTTGTCTGATAGAGGAAATACCCCTTTTTGACAAAATGATGCAAGACCTCTTCCTGATTTCGATTGTAGTAAATTTCCAGGTAGGTTTGTCCATCTTCTTCCAACAGTCGTTGACGGCTTCTCCAACCATAACGATTGTAATCCTCAACGGTCAGAACAGTATCCCCCTCACCCAACCACTCCACACGCTCTACAGTTCGTGATTGGATATCTTTTCGTAAGATTATATTTCCACGTCGTTTCTGACCATCAAAAATATAGGTCGTAATCCCCATGGTCCACGGCTCCCAATAGGCAGGAACAGGTAGGTCATTGAAAAAGAGGGGCTTGCCCTCTCTAGAGCTGGGATCTGTATAGGTCAAGAGGGAAACCAAGCTAGCTTCTCCCAGACCCAAATCTGTTTCTAAATTGGTAAACAGAACCTGATAAGACTGACCCAAGATAGCCAGTAGCTTTCTGACTTTTTCCAACTCTCTACTATTTTCTGGTGCAATGACTAGCATAAGAATCCTTTCTAAAAAGAAGCCCACTAACTAAGAATTTAGGGCTCCAACAAACCTAAGTTCATACGGGCACGTTGATAGATTTCTGTTTCTTGTAGCTGGGCTTCTTCAAGCTTTTCAATCGCTCGTTTCAACCTCGTCTTGTAGATATAACGATGCCAAGTCAAATCATACCCCATCATTCCTAAAAGGGCCAGTTTTTCATTTTTAGCTTCCATCTCATCTGAGACACGCTTCTCAGTCCAGACCTGAGATAGGGTGTCCTCTCTGCCAACTCGATACCAGTAGATACACTTCTCTGTATGAATGACACGCTCAGCCTTCAGCAACAACTTATACATCAAGAAATTATCCTCTACATTTTTCCCAAGGGGAAAACGAAGGTCGTCAAAGAGAGAAAGCTTGTAGAGCTTCATCATGGCACAGGCCCAAGCCATGTCCTTGGTTTCCTGGACAGCGTCCTGGTCGATAATCTCCCGCCCCTCATACACCGCTTCTGAGTAGGTCTCTTCCGTCACTTTAATGAGGTACTTGCTTCTCGATTCATCATATAAATTGTAGTTCCCAATGGAGATATCGGCCTCATATTTTATTAATTGGTTATAGAGGGTTTCAATATAGTCTTCCGTTACCCAATCATCTGGGTCGATAAAGGTAATATAGTCCCCTGTTGCTAAATCAATCCCCGCATTTCTTGCAGCAGATAAGCCACCATTTTCTTGGCGGATGTAGCGAATACGAGTATCCTTCTTAAAAAACTCCTTACAGATAGCTTCTGATTGGTCAGGAGACCCATCATTGACCAAGATAATCTCCAAATGAGGATAGGTTTGGGTCACAACAGTCTCAAGACACTGGCTCAGATACTTTTCCACATTGTAAATGGGAATCACAATACTAATGACTTCTTTTTTTTCCATCTTCTATTTCTCAACTGTCTTTAGATATTGGCGGATAGCTTCAATCATCTGATCTACTTGCTGGTCTTCAAAAAGGTGATTTTGCCCAGTCTGATCATGATTGGTACTAACAAAGGAATAAATCGGCTTGCCCAACTGGTGGATTTTTTGAGTAATTTGGTCCACTTCTCCATATGGATTGATATCCAAATAAAAATCGATTTTTTCTAGGACCTTGCGGCTCGTCAAAGGATCAAAGGCGGGATAAAGGATTAAATTTGGATACCGTTCCAGCTGAATCAAGCCAAAACCAAAATGGGTGTGCGCCAATACATGAAAAGCTACATCTGGAAAGGCCTTCAATAGAAGCTCTACCTCATGTAAATCTGCTGAATGAGTATAAACAGCAGTATGATAGGGGAATTCCCCTACTAGATCTTCCAAGCGCTGCTGCATGAGTGGCTTTCTTAATAAGTTATCTTCCCAAGATAAAGCATAATAGAACCACCAAATCTCTCTGAAACGATTGAATCGTTTAGCTGTCCAAGGCTTATTATGAGATGTATAATGAATGACTGCTGGAAGGCCTTGAAACTCATCATACCAGGCTAAGTCCCCATACTGATGCTGATCCTTATCCGATCCCACTTGAAGGTTATAGGTTAAAGGCAGGCGAAGCCAAGCATCCTTGAAGTAGTGATTCAAAATTCCTTGATCTCCATAGACATGCTGGTGATGCTCCTTGGTCAAGTCAAAGAGAGCTTGAGTCGTCTGGTGATTACGCCACCAAGCCAAGTCCAATACGAGTAGTCCGGCATTGAAGCCCTCTCTTGTTGTCGGACGATCCTCTACCGCTCCTAACCCACAGCCATCTAAATCTACTTCAAATAAGTCTGATAGAGATTTCGTCACAATCATATCACAATCCAAATAGAGAACACGATCTTCTTCGACTAATTCTGGGATGCAATAACGGAAAAAGGTCGCATAATGAAGATGCGAGCTTGGAAGTGAGAACTGTTTGAAACTCTCCGCAGCAACCCGACAGTTCAAAATCTCTGAGTCAATGGTTGCCAAACGATGATTCATCAGTTGAAACCACTCTGTAGGGATATTCTCATTCAGTACATAGATTTTCAAGTGGTGATGATGGGCACAAAGTGATTTGATAGCAATTTCTAATTTTTCCATATAGGATAACTCTGCTACAAAGACAACTGCTTTTCTACTCATTCATTTCTCCTTCTTAAACACCCTTAAGAATATCATTTTTGGAGTTACAAAACAATGGCTAGCTCCTAAAAAATAGTATCAGATTCTTCATCTGATACTATCTTACAAAGCAATCGTTAGTCTTTGATTTTGTTTAGTTTCTCATCTACTAGTGTTGCACCTAAAACGTATTTAAAATGATTCAGAGCAAATTGATGATTCTCTACTGTTAGAGAGGCTACAGCAGACTCCACTACTTGAATCTGATAGCCCAGATTATAGGCATCAATAGCTGTATGGAGAACACAGATATCCGTCAAAACCCCTGTCAAAATGACAGTATCCACTCCCCGCTCTCGTAAGCGGATGTCCAAATCAGTCCCTGAAAAGGCAGAATAATGACGTTTGTCCATCCAAAAGACACGAGCATCTGACTGATAATCCTTGAAAAAATTAGCCAAAGGCCCATAAAGATGACGACCAGTAGTCCCCATAATATTGTGAGGGGGAAATAGTTTACTTTCCGGATGAAAAGTATCGTCCAAATCGTGGCCATCAATAGCAAAGAAGACATAAGCTCCCTGCTTAAAAGCTTCCTCTGTCACTTGAGCAATAGTTTCTGAAATAGCCTGGGCAGGCGCTCCTGCGGTCAGTTTTCCATCATCTGCGACAAAATCAACTGTGTAATCAATTGAAATCAATGCTTTGTTCATTAGTAGTCTCTTTTCTTAATTTCCTCAAAGATATCTGGAATCAACACCTTGAGATAAGTTCCCTTCATCCCAAGCGAACGACTTTCAATAATTCCTGCTGACTCCAACTTCCGAAGTGCATTGACAATCACTGAGCGAGTAATGCCAATCCGATCCGCAATAATAGACGCTGTCAACTGCCCTTCATTACCCTTCAATTCACTAAGGATAGCGGAAACTGCCCGCAATTCCGAATAGGATAAGGTATTGACAGCCATGTTGACTGCAGTCCGGCGGCGAATGTTTTTCTCATCTTCCTCTCGTTGGAAGTTCAACATTTGAATCCCAACTACGGTACTAGCGATCTCAACCAAAATCAAATCATCATCCGCAAATTCTTTGTCATTGCGCCAGATAATCAAGGAACCCAAACGAATCCCAGATACATGAATGGGAGCAATCGTTGTCAGACCATCAGGAAAATCAGACTTAGTTTCCACTGGGAAAATGCTCAAATCATGGTCAACATCTAAGTTGGCCTCTGTATCATAGACCAAACTAGCTGCCTTAGCATAATCTTCTGGCAATTTTTTATTGTCAAAAAAAGCCTCAACCCGGTCATTATTCGTCTTGTAACGCATGAAATAACCTAGAAGAGTTCCCTTGCTATTAATAATACAAGCGTTACAATGAATGATATCAGCCAGTTGACGGGCAATTGCATTATAAGGCATTTCATCTTGCAACTGTTCTTCTGAGCGTTTCAAGATAGATGTAATTTTTCTTGTTTTTTCTAATAATTTAGCCATAATAAACCTCGCATATAGTCAGCTAAAGTATATCATATAAGTGAGGGAATTTCAATCGAATTATCTGAAAATTATTTATTTTTTCTACAATTCTATTCAATTCAGAAAAATTAGCCTTACGTAACAAAATATTCGTTGGATTCATTCAAAAAAAGAAACCGCCTTTTTAGCGATTTCTCCATTGTTTATCGTTTGTATTGCTTTAAGAAACGGGTCATCTTCTCTTGAATTTGAGCCAATTCTTCCACTCGTGGAAGGTAGACAATCCGGAAATGATCCGGCTCTTTCCAGTTGAAACCACGTCCATGAACCAAGAGAACCTTCTCTTGTTTCAAGAATTCCAAGACAAACTGCTCATCATCATCCACCCGGTACATTTCTCGATCAATCTTAGGAAAGATATAGAGACCAGCTTTTGGTTTGACAGCTGAGAGACCGGGAATATCATTGATGGCCTTGTAAATAAAGTTCCGTTGTTCGTAGATTCGCCCCCCTGGAAGCAAGAGTTCGTCCACTGACTGGTAGCCTCCCAAAGAAGTCTGTACCACTTGTTGAGCCAACACATTTGAACACAAGCGCATATTCGAGAGCATGTTCAAACCTTCAATATAGCCCTTCACGTGGTGTTTCGGTCCAGATAAGACCATCCAGCCTACACGGAATCCCGCGATGCGGTGTGATTTGGACAAACCGTTCATGCTGACACAGAACAAATCTGGCGCAAGACTGGCAATGGCTGTATGTTTATCTCCATCCATAACCAATCGATCATAGATCTCATCCGCAAAAATAATCAAATCGTTTTGGCGGGCAATCTCGACAATTTCCAACAATACCTCATCTGGATAAAGAGCGCCCGTCGGGTTGTTAGGGTTGATCACGACGATAGCCTTGGTGTTTGAGGTAATCTTAGACTTGATGTCCTCAATATCAGGGTACCACTCAGCCTCTTCATCACAGACATAGTGCACCGCGTTTCCACCTGCTAGGCTGACTGCTGCTGTCCAGAGAGGATAGTCTGGCATTGGCACAAGTACTTCATCGCCATTATCCAGCAAGCCTTGCATAGACATCACGATCAACTCACTAACACCATTTCCGATATAGATATCATCAATCTCTACATTCGGAATCTTTTTCAACTGGCTATACTGCATAATGGCCTTACGGGCAGAAAAAATCCCTTTTGAATCTGAATACCCTTCACTATCCCGAGCGTTCATAATCAAATCATGAATGACTTCGTCGGGAGCCGTGAAACCAAATTCAGCCGGATTTCCTGTATTTAAGCGAAGGATTTTCTCCCCGTTTGCCCGCATCCGCATGGCTTCTTCCAAAACTGGTCCCCGAATATCATAAGCGACATGTTCCAGTTTGATGGACTTATTGTATTCTTTCATGATTTTTTCCTCACTTTATCAAACTGCTACCATTATACCACTAGTTATTCCCGAGTACAACTGAGCAGGTTACCTCATTTTGTATACCTTCTCCCAAACTATTAGAAAATTCCATTTGACCTTTACAATCTATGTTAAAAGGGTTAAAATATAATTATAGGTAACATAAATGGTGTTATTCCATTTCATTTTCACTTTTTCAAGCATTAAAGGAGGTCGGATTATGTCTAAAAAATACGAAAACATTATGGTTGCAGTTGATGGATCTCATGAAGCAGAACTCGCTTTCGAAAAAGGGGTCAACGTTGCTTTGCGCAATGGTTCAAAACTAACACTAGCACATGTCGTTGATACACGTGCCTTGCAAAGTGTTTCTACTTTTGATGCTGAAGTTTATGAGGGCTTCCAAACAGAAGCAAATGAACTCCTGGAAGACTATATTAAACGCGCAAAAGATGCTGGTCTCCACAATGTTGCTACTGTCATTGAAATGGGAAATCCAAAAGTGCTCTTAGCTCACGATATCCCTGAACAAGAAGGAGTTGATCTCATCATGGTAGGTGCAACTGGCCTTAACGCCTTCGAACGTTTACTAGTTGGGTCTTCTTCTGAGTATATCCTTCGCCATGCCAAAGTCGATTTATTGGTTGTTCGTGACAAAGATAAAACCTTCTAGTCATGGATTAATCTAACAAAAAGGTGTGAAAGTCCTTCACTTTCACACCTTTTTATTGTTCTCTCTATCCGTTTGGTTTTCTAGATGATGCTTTTGATAAGCCTTCATTTGCCGGTCCAGTTCTTTTTGTATAGCCGGTTCAGGAGCAAACTTTTCCTCCCAATCATCTGGTTTTAAAATTTTATGAGTCTCTGGATCAAAATGAGCTTTACCATCTGGGAAAATTTTACCCATATTTGCCCGATGCACAATTTCAAAGATCTGTTCAGGATCCACTCCCATCAATACAAAGCTCCCATAAGTCAAATAGAGAGTATCGATTAAGGCATCCACTTGACCTACCAGGGATTGTTCTGCAGGATGCTTCGTTCGAACTTTTTCTGCCGCTTGATCCAAGGCCTGGTGGAGACTAGCTATAGAGCGATCAAAACTCGCCTCGTCCTCACAGGCAGCACGAATAAACTCTACTAGCTCCTCTTGTTTAAACATAGTTCGATAAAGAGCCTCTTGGTTTTCCCAAGCTCTAGGCTCTTCCTGGGTTTGACCATCCATGAGCTGATGGAAAGTTTTCACACGATTAAAGTGGTCATCGCTACTCACAAATAGGGGCTGATCAGTTAGAATGCCAAAATGTTCCAACGCTTTTTGGATCCCGTCCTTGGTATTACTAGTCGTAGTATGTTGGGCCACTTCTTTAACCTTACTGGTTCCATTGCCCATCGCAATGGACAATCCAACACCGGAAAGCATTTCTAGATCATTATCCGAATCACCAAAGGCCATGACCTGATCCATTGAAAAGCCAAATTCTTCTCCAACCAAACGAATCCCTTCCAGTTTAGAATTGCCTGGATTGATAACATCTGCTGCATAGGGACTGGAGCGAGTGAATTTTAAATCAGGAAAGTCCTGTTCAACTTTCTGCGTATCCTTGGAACTTGCTAACAATAAAACTTGGTAAACAGGACCTTGAGCAATATGAAGCAATTGCTCCTGATCTTGCGGTACAACTCGACTGACAAACTTATTGAAGCCTTGGCTAACCGTTCGAGCTAGACCTTTGGGAACAAATTGGGCAGACCACTGTGAAACTGAACTCATTCCAAAGCTCATAATGCGCGAGCCCTCTATTCCGTCCTTAGTCCCTAGGGCAATTTCCATTCGATGTTTCTTGGCATATTGAATCAAGCGGTGAAGATTCTTCTTATCAATTGGAGAAGCCGACAAAACCTTGTCCTTGGTAAAAATGTACTGTCCATTATAGGTAACTGCAAAATCAAAGTCATAGCGCTCGATAAAAGGGCGGACAAAGAAAGGACCTCGGCCCGTTGCCAAGCCCACAAAGATTCCCTGCTCTTTTAACGTTTGAATGGCCTGTTCGGTAGACTTTAAGACCATCCGACTATCATTGACCAAGGTTCCGTCAATATCAAAAAAGACCGCTTTTATTTCCATGATGACTGCTTTCTTTCCGTTTTATGATACAATAAATTATAACACACATTTCAAGGAGACACACATGATAAAGAAAATTTTGGCCCTTCATACAGGAGGGACCATCTCCATGCAGGCGGATGCCACTGGAGCTGTCGTGACCAATTCATCCAACCCCATGAACCATATTGATCTGTCACTGGCAGGGATTGAGCTTACTTCAGAAGATTTTTTTAATTTACCTAGCCCTCATGTAACTCCTCAGCACATGTTGCAACTTTATCATAAGATTCAGAAAGAGGCTTCCCAGTATGATGGGATTGTCATCACCCACGGTACCGATACTCTTGAAGAAACAGCCTACTTTCTAGATACCATGGACTTGCCAACTATTTCGGTAGTCCTGACAGGAGCCATGAGAAGCTCCAACGAATTAGGGAGTGATGGCGTCTATAACTATCTGACTGCCATCCGGGTCGCGGCAGATCCCAAATCACAAGACAAGGGGGTCTTGGTCGTGATGAATGACGAAGTCCATGCAGCCAAGTACGTGACCAAAACCCATACAACCAATGTCAGTACTTTTCAAACACCAACTCACGGTCCTCTAGGCTTGGTCATGAAAAAAGAAGTTCTTTTCTTCAAAACAGCTGAACCCCGTGTGCGTTTTGATTTGCAAGAAATCAAGGGAGTTGTCCCCATTGTTTCCGCCTATGCTGGCATGAAGACAGACCTTCTTGATATGCTAGATGTCCGACAAATGGATGGCTTAATTATCGAAGCCTTTGGTGCAGGAAATCTTCCTAGGGAGGTTGCGGAAAAACTCTTTGAGTTTCAAGAGTCTGGCCTCCCCATTGCTTTAGTTTCTCGTTGCTTCAATGGGATTGCGGAACCTGTCTATGCCTACGACGGTGGCGGAGTTCAACTTCACGAGCACAGCATCTTCTTTGTCAAAGAGCTCAATGCCGCCAAGGCTCGGCTAAAACTCTTGATCGCAATCAATGCTGGCTTAAAAGATAAAGAATTAAGAGATTATATGGAAGGTTAAAATAAGAATAGAAGGCGTGATGGTTGATACATCCGCCTTTTGAATTTAAAAATAGCTTTGATGGACTGAGATAATGACTGACAAAATGAATTTCAACATGGTTCGCATAGCTAGGACCTCTTTTCTGTTTTTTACGATTATAGGTCTACAAACTTAAAAAAAGATAAAAAGAGAGTGGGACAGAAATCGGTAATTCGTTAGAATTCGATTTCGTCGTCCCACCTCCGCACAGTTGAGTAGGGCTGTAAAAGCTGATGAAATCAGCGTAGTAGAGCCCACTCAACCACTGCGTCTTGCTCGACAATCCAAAGACAATTGAGAGGCTAGGACTTTTGTCCCAGCCTCTTTTTCTTATCACTTCTTAATCCAGGTGTTCTTTCTGTTCCAAATGCAGAGACAGACAGTGCCAGTCTGGATGCTCTCGCCAATTAGGAGTTGTCACCACTTGAATAGCTACCTTTCGCGCTTCCTCTAAAATCGGATAATCTTCAATGAGGTTGGCCACTTGAAATTCTGGTATGCCTGATTGACGCGTTCCAAAGATTTCCCCAGAGCCTCGTAGCTTGAGGTCTTCTTCGGCCAAGACAAACCCATTGGTTGTTTCGGTCATGATTTTCATTCGACGCTTGCCTGATTCTGTTTTAGGATTGGCAACTAATACTGCGTAAGACTGCTTATCACCACGTCCTACCCGACCTCTCAGCTGGTGCAATTGGCTCAAGCCAAAGCGGTCTGCATCCATGATAATCATGACGGTGGCATTGGGAACATTAACTCCAACCTCAATAACAGTTGTAGAAACTAGTAAGTCAATTTCTCCTCGCTTAAAGGCCTGCATAATGGCCTCTTTTTCTTCCCCCTTCATCTTACCATGGAGGAGGGCAATACGGGCACGATTTCCGAAGTAGGCAATCAATTCTTCCTCCAAAGCAATGGCGTTTTTGAGGTCCAAGGCTTCAGATTCTTCAATCAAGGGAGAAATGACATAGGCTTGGGAACCTTTTTGAATTTCTTTGACCAGCCAATCCAAAACCAAGTTTAACTGTTGGTGCTTGACCCAACGAGTAATGATTTCTTTTCGACCAGCTGGCATTTGGTCAATGATGGAAACATCCATATCCCCAAATGCGGTGATCGCCAGAGTGCGAGGAATTGGGGTCGCTGTCATCATCAATACATCCGGATTTTGTCCCTTTTCACGAAGGATCCGTCTTTGAGCTACACCGAAACGGTGCTGTTCATCAATAATAACCAAGCCTAAATCATGGAAATGGACCCCCTCCTGAATCAAAGCATGGGTTCCCACAATAAGGTCCACTTCCCCAGCTTCAATCAAGGCTAAACGTTCTCGTCTCTCCGCAACTTTTAAACTGCCTGTCAAAAGAAGGATTCTGAGATTAGGGAAAAGAGAGGTTAAACTTTCTAAATGTTGCTCAGCCAAAATTTCTGTCGGTACCATCAAAGCCGCTTGCTTGCCAGCTGTCACAGCAGCATACATGGCTAGTCCGGCAACGACGGTTTTTCCACTTCCAACGTCCCCTTGCAAGAGACGATTCATGTGGTAAGGAGAACGCATATCTGCTAGAATTTCGTTCAGACTTCGCTCCTGGGCTTCTGTCAACGAAAAGGGAAGACTAGCTTGAAGGTTCTTTAGCTTCTTCTCATCCCAATCCAGTATAATTCCTTGACCAACCGAGCGATTTTCCTCCTTCAAGACCTGTAGTTGCAATTGGAAAAAGAGCAATTCTTCAAATTTTACTCGTCTCAGAGCCTGCTTGTATTCCTCAAGATCCTTGGGAAAATGCATGGCCCTGACTGCTTGTCTTCGAGAAAGCAGATGATACTTGTCCATTAGGACTTGGGGTAAATTTTCTTCCAATAGTTGATCCAAGCCAGCTTCAAAAGCCGTTTTGATAACCTTTACTAGAGCTGACTGGCTCACCCCTTGAGCTAGTCGATAGACTGGTTGAAGATCATCTTCGACTTGCGCTAGTAGCTTCATTCCTGTCAAAGCTCCCTTGGCCTTATCCCACTTACCAAAGACAGCCACCGTTTGTCCCAACTCAATCTTATCCGCTAAATAGGGCTGGTTAAAGAAACTAACTGCTAGGACCAGTTCTCCTTGTTTAATAGTGAAGCGAAGACGGTTGCGTTTGAAGCCGTAATATTGAACATTGGCTGGAGTAGCGACAAGACCGGAAACAACCGCTTTTTCTCCATCTTCCAGGTCTAGAACATTTTTTGATTTAAAATCTTCATACCGAAATGGAAAATAGAGTAAGAAATCCTCAACTGTTTCGATTCCCAATTTCTTGTATTTCTCTGCTGATTTTGGTCCAATTCCTGGTAGGACAGAGAGTGGTTGATGTAAGTTCATTCATTCCTCCTAGATAAGAAAGGAGGCTGGGACCTTTGTCATCAACCTCTTTCATCTTTAACTTGCCATTACTGAAAGTTTGGGACATCCATCCAGCTTACTTTCCACAATCTTTCTTTGCTGGACGATAAACTCTTGGGACGCGATCACTCAGGACACAAACCACCTCATAGTTGATGGTCCCTCTATAGTCTGCTACATCCGTCGCAGAAATTGCTAGATTACCATCTGATCCAATCAAAATCACCTTGGTTCCAATCGGGTAGGCTTTCGGTAGGCGAATGGTGATTTGATCCATAGATACGCGACCCACAATCGGACAGAATTGCCCATCAACAAGAACATGGAATCCTTGCATATCTCTGGTCCAGCCATCTGCATAGCCAATCGGAATAGTCCCAATCCACTCTTCATCACTAGTCTGATAGGTCGCTCCATAACCAACTGTCTGTCCTACTTCCAGTGACTTGACGTGCACCAATTCTGTTTCCAAACTCAGGGCCGGACAGATGCTGTAGGGAAGTTCCAACTCTCTTCCACTTGGATTGAGCCCATACATGACATCGCCCAGACGAACCGCATTGAAAATGGTATCAGCATGCCATAAAGTCGTTGCTGAATTGCTAGCGTGTACAATTTTCGGAGTATAGGGCAAGAGCTCCAACAAGGTCTTAAATCGTTGCAATTGGCCTTGGAAATGACGGTCATCTTTCTCATCAGCTGTAGCAAAATGAGTAAAGATCCCTTCCACTTCTGCTCCATGGTCTCTTAATAAGATCATGGCTTCCTGCAAGTCTTCTGCCGAACGAAAACCAATTCGTCCCATTCCTGAATCCACTTTAATATGAACCTTCAACCCAGTCAAATCAGACTTTTCAGCCAACAATGCTTTCAACCACTCGAGACTAGCTACTGTATAACGAATTTCCTCTTTGATGGCAATCGCAACGTGTTCGACTGGTGCAACTCCCAAAATTAAGATAGGCTTTTCCCCAGCTACTTGACGAACTTCCAAGGCTTCATCTAGGTTGGAAACACAAAAAGCATCTACTATTGGCAATAAGCATTCTACCACTGGCTCAACCCCATGGCCGTATGCATTCGCCTTGACAACCGCAAAAGTCAAGGTCTCTTTCGGAATATGGGCCTGTATTTGTTGAACATTATAGGCAATAGCCTCTACATCCACATATGCTCGCGTTGGTCTATGTATGCTTGCTTTCATTTCTTTCCTCCAAAATGACACTGGTCGAAACTAAATCGCCTGAGTGACTAATCGAAACCCAAATCTTTCCACTAAAAGGGGCTCTTGAAAAATAGGGAGCTCCTTTTTGATTGGTTAAAATTTCCAGATCCTGAAATCCTACTGGACCAATCCCTGTTCCCCAAGCCTTGGAAAAGGCTTCTTTGGCAGACCATCGACCTGCCAGGTATTCCATTTTCCGTTTTCCAGATAATTGGTCGAACCGTGCTCGTTCCGTCTCTGTCAATACTTTAGAAGCAAATCTCGGATGTCTTTGGTAGGCCTCTTCAATGGATTGGATCGATTCGATATCTATCCCATGTCCAACAATCATATTATTTCCTCTTCAATGATTCTCTATCGACAACTCAATTTAAGAAGGAAAGGGCTGAGAATGTTTTCTCCAGCCCTTTCCTCTTATTCAGCTACATACTGATAAATTTCTCGTACTAAGCTTTCTGTCTTTTCCCAACCCAAGCATGGGTCTGTGATCGATTGACCAAATACTTCTGGTTGATCTTGACGACCGTCCTCTAAATAAGATTCAATCATAAACCCACGGACCACATCATGGATAATTGGATTCCAGCTACGATTTGTAAGGGTTTCTCTGACAATGCGAATCTGCTCAGCAAATTTTTTCCCTGAATTATCATGATTGGTATCAACCAGGATAAATGGATGTTGCAATCCCAAGGCTTGGTAGCGATGCGCAGCTTCTAACAGATCTTCATAGTGGTAGTTTGGAATATTTTTCCCATTCGCATCTAAGGCCCCACGCAGAATAGCGTGTCCGAATGGATTTCCACTTGTCTCCACAGAACGACCATTATAGAAGAAATGATGCCCATGCTGTGCAGCATAAATCGCATTAAACATGACAGACAGATTTCCAGATGTCGGATTTTTCAATCCAGTTGGGACTGAAATTCCACTCGCTACAAATCGATGGCCTTGATCTTCTACAGAACGTGCCCCAATAGCAACATAGGAAAGTAAATCCTCAACAAATGGGTAGGTCTCTGGATACAACAATTCGTCTGCTGTTGTCAATCCGGTTTCTGTAATCACTCGATGATGCAAGCGACGAACAGCCTTTAAACCAGCTACAAAACTTGGTTCTGAAGCAGTATCTGGCTGATGCATCAAGCCCTTATAGCCATCACCATTGGTCCGAGGTTTAGCAGTATAGACCCGCATCACAATGAAGACCCGATCTTTGACTTCTTCTTGAAGGGCTGCAAGTCGACGAGCATATTCCATCACCGCTTCCTCATTATCAGAAGAGCATGGGCCCATCACAAGCAAGATCCGCTTGTCTTCCCCCTTTAAAATAGAGGCTAGTTCACGATCACGCGCTTCTTTGCGAGCCAAATGTTCCCCTTCTAAGCGATAAAGAGAAGTCACCGTTGTTTCATCAATGATTGGGCTAGTAGCTGTAAAAGACATAGGCAAATCCTTTCATACGATTAGAGTTTTTTACCGTGACAGTTTTTAAATTTCTTACCAGATCCACATGGACAAATGTCATTGCGTTTGATTTGGCTTATATCAAGATCTTCCGGTAGCGCTACGTTTTGAGCTGCAATATTACGAGTCGCTGTCGTTGAGATACTATGTTCTGTACGTGGACGTTCTTGCTCGTGGATTTGAGCTTTCATCATCAAACGAGTCACATCAAACTCGATGGATCCAATCATGTCGTTAAACATACGGAATCCTTCAGATTGGTATTCAACCACAGGGTTGTTTTGTGCATACCCACGAAGACCAACGGCATTTCTCAATTGATCCAAGGCATCAATGTGATCTGTCCACTTGCTATCTACTACACGAAGAATTAATACTTTTTGGAACTCTTGGACAGCCTCCTCATCACGTAATTTCGCTACTTGGTTTTCATAAACTTCTTCAGCACGTTTGTACAAGTAATCAATCACATCTTTATCAGATTTGCCTTCAATATCGCTCTCTGAAATGGTATCTTCAGGGACCAAATTGTATTTGGCAAAGTTCAAGATGGCTTCGATCCGTTCTTCCTTACTTGAGTGACTTGCCCCTTCAACAATCCGTTTAATCGTCCGCTTAATCATGGCCTTGATTTCTGGAGCCAAATCACGATCTGCAGTAATGACATCATAGCGTTGAGAGTAAATAATCTCACGTTGTTCCCGCATGACATCATCATATTGAAGGACTTGCTTACGAGTGTCATAGTTGTTCCCTTCCACTCGTTTTTGGGCTGCTTCAACTTGACGTGTAAACATATTGGACTTGATAACTGATTCTTCTTCACTCAATTTGAAACGATCCAAAAGGGCTTTGATTCGTTCTGAACCAAAACGACGCATCAATTCATCTTCAAGAGAGAGGTAGAACTGCGATTCACCTGGATCCCCTTGACGACCAGAACGTCCACGCAACTGGTTATCAATACGACGGCTTTCATGACGCTCCGTACCAATGACACATAGTCCGCCCAATTCACGAACCCCTTCACCCAACTTAATATCGGTACCACGTCCGGCCATGTTGGTCGCGATTGTAACAGCACCACGTTGACCAGCGTTCATGATGATTTGTGCTTCTTTGTAGTGGTTTTTCGCATTCAAGACTTCGTGAGGAACTCCTGCTTCGACCAAAAGGCGAGATAGGTAGTCACTGGTTTCAACTGCCACAGTACCTACCAAGACTGGTTGCCCTTTTTCGTAACGAGCTTTTACATCTTCTACCACAGCTTTAAACTTCGATTTCAAGCTTGGATAGAGAAGGTCTGGATGGTCAATACGTGCAATCGGACGGTTGGTTGGAATCGGAATCACACGAATGTTGTAGATTTCACGGAATTCTTCTTCTTCTGTTTTACCAGTACCTGTCATCCCTGAAAGTTTCTTGTACATACGGAAGAGGTTTTGGTAAGTAATCGATGCAGATGTTTTGGTTTCTTCTTGGACTGGTACACCTTCTTTGGCCTCAATCGCTTGGTGCAACCCATCTGAATAACGACGTCCTTCCATGGTCCGACCTGTAAATTGGTCGACAATCAAGATTTCTTGTTCTTCACTGACCACGTAATCAATATCCAAAATCATGATGTAGTTTGCACGGAGGGCATTGTCAATGTAGTGGGTTAAGGCAACATTTTCGATGTCGTACAAGTTTTCAAGATTAAAGTAGCTCTCAGCCTTATCAATCCCAGAGTCAGACAAGCCAATGGTTTTTGAAGGCACATCAATGATGTAGTCTTCTTCTTCCAAAGATTTTACATAGGCATCTGCCATATGGTAAAGCTGGCTAGTTTCTGTAGAAGTCTGACCAGAAACAATCAACGGAGTTCGGGCTTCGTCGATTAAGATGGAGTCTACCTCATCGACCAAGGCATAGTTCAATGGACGTTGTACCATGTTTTCTGCACGAACGACCATGTTGTCACGCAAGTAGTCGAAACCGATTTCCGCATTGGTTGAATAGGTGATGTCACAAGCATAAGCTTCTTGTTTTTCTGACGGCGACTTGGCTGCCAAGTTAATACCGACAGAAAGGCCCAGCCATGAGTACAATTCACCCATCTCTGTCGCGTCACGTTCTGTTAGGTATTCATTGACCGTAACAACGTGAACCCCTTTTCCAGACAGAGCATTCAAATAAACCGGCATGGTCGCTGTTAAGGTTTTTCCTTCCCCTGTACGCATTTCTGGAACGTCCCCATGGTGAAGAACAATTCCACCCATAACCTGTACTTTATAAGGGAACAAGCCTAAGACACGCTTAGCACCTTCACGAACCACCGCAAATGCTTCATAAAGAAGATCATCTAATGATTCTCCATCTTGGTAGCGTTGTTTGAATTCTTCTGTTTTTGCTTTTAATTCATCATCTGAAAGGGCAGCCATTTGATCTTCGTAAGCAAAGACCTTATCTGCCATTTTTTCCAATCGTCTTAATTCACCTTTATCATTTTCGATAATTGTTTTTAATAAATTAGCCATTTTTTTCCTTACTTTTCATATTTCTTAAATTTAAACGTTCTTTTAATTATAGCATAACCATCCCTATCCTTCAAGAAATTCCGTCATTAGGAAAAAGGATTTTTGTAACATTTTTCGTAATCAATTCCTGCCCCCATTCGGGTTTGTATTTCTCTTGCTTTAGTACAAATTAAAAAGCTGAGCAAGAACCTACTCAACTTTTTTTGACTATTATGGATGACTGACAATTAATTCCATCTCTTCTCCTGACAAGGTCCAATTCTGGATATCACTCGTTAAGATAAAGTGGTCCCCTTTTCCAATCGGATAATTCTCCCCATCTACCTGAAGACTTCCTTGCCCTGAGAGAACGCTCACCAAGCTATAATCATGGGTCTTTTCAAATCGAACTTCCCCATTAACTACCCACTTGTGAACACCAAAGAAGTCATTGGCCACTAACAAAGTCGATGACAAGTGATCAACTTTTTCCTCAACTGGTCGGCTATTTGCCGGAGCACCTAAGTTCAGTACATCAATGGACTGTTCAATATGCAACTCACGTAGATTCCCTTGATCGTCTTTACGATCAAAGTCGTAAACCCGATAGGTCGTGTCGCTCGATTGCTGGGTTTCTAAAATCAAGATACCTGAACCGATCGCATGCATGGTTCCACTTGGTACATAGAAGAAATCTCCCGCTTTCACAGGAACCCGTGCTAAAAGATCATCCCATTCTTTGACTTCGATCATTTGGCGCAATTCTTCCTTGGACTGGGCGTGATGACCATAGATAATCTCTGCCCCCTCATCAGCAGCAATAATATACCAGCATTCGGTTTTTCCAAGTTCTCCTTCATGCTCCATTCCATAGGCATCATCTGGGTGAACCTGAACACTGAGCCAGTCATTTGCATCTAGAATCTTTGTCAACAAAGGAAAAACCGGTTCTGTTCGATCTCCAAATAATTCGCGATGCTCTGCATATAGTTGGTCTAAGCCCATTCCAGCATAAGGTCCATTCTTAACAACAGAAACACCATGTGGATGGGCCGAAATAGCCCAGTATTCACCAACATGATCGCTCGGGATTTCATAGCCAAACTCATCTCGTAATCTAGTTCCACCCCAAATCTTTTCCTGCATGACGGATTGTAAAAATAACGGTTGTGACATACCTGCCTCCATATATCCTTGTATTCAATACCTTATTATACCAAATTCTACTCATTTTTGAAAGCCATGCCAAGCTGTTTAGACCCTTTTTAATTTTTTGCACGTTTTTCGCATTTTTACCAGCTTTCCGCTATAATAGGTATATGAACCTCAAAGAATCTATTATTGAATTGGCTCACTCCATTGGTATTTCAAAAATTGGCTTTACCACGGCAGATGATTTTTCCTATTTAGAAAAA
Source organism: Streptococcus rubneri (assembly GCF_004785935.1). GTDB lineage: Bacteria > Bacillota > Bacilli > Lactobacillales > Streptococcaceae > Streptococcus > Streptococcus rubneri. The sequence goes on from NZ_SRRP01000001.1 coordinate 1,190,232, forward strand.
TCCCTCCGCCTAGCTGTGGAAGAAGGCCGAAATTCTGGTTTTGAGCACAAAAATATTGAAGAACGAATCCAACCACGCTTAAGTTTAGCTTCTGCTAAAACGATTATCTCCATTGCCGTTGCCTATCCTCACAAGTTAAAACAACAACCTCAGAAGACAGCCTATAAACGCGGAAAATTCACCCCCAATAGCTGGGGCCTTGATTATCACTATGTCTTGCAGGATAAATTAGACCGCCTAGCACGAGGGATTGAAGAATTAACCGCCGACTTCGAATACAAGGGCATGGTGGATACCGGTGCCTTAGTGGATACCGCGGTTGCTCAACGAGCAGGGATTGGCTTTATCGGAAAGAACGGCCTCGTCATCTCAAAAGAATACGGTTCTTATATGTTTTTAGGGGAGCTTATCACCAACCTAGAGATTGAACCCGATCAAGCCGTTGACTATGGTTGCGGAGATTGTAACCGCTGTGTAGAAGCCTGCCCGACTTCTTGCTTAATCGGGGATGGCACCATGAATGCCCGACGTTGCCTATCCTTTCAGACTCAAGACAAAGGGATGATGGATCTGGAATTCCGTAAAAAGATTAAAACGGTCATCTACGGTTGTGATATCTGTCAAATCTGTTGTCCCTACAATCGTGGTCTGGACAATCCGCTAGCCACTGATATCGATCCTGAATTGGCTCACCCAGAATTAATCCCCTTTATTGAGTTATCCAATGGACAATTCAAGGAAAAATTTGGAATGGTCGCTGGTAGTTGGCGGGGAAAAAATATTCTCCAGCGCAATGCTATCATTGCTTTGGCCAATGCTAATGACCGGTCTGCTATTCCTAAACTGTTAGAAATCATCGAAACCTCGCAAAACCAGATTCATATTGCAACAGCCATTTGGTCACTGGGAGAGCTGATTCGTGAAGTCACACCTGACTTGGTTGATTTGTTAACTTCCCTCAAAAAACCAAGTCCTGCGATTATAGAAGAACGTGAACGGTTCTTCCAAAAATTCCAACACCAAATCTCACATAATTAAAAACTGCCTAACTGAGTTAGGCAGTTTTTAATGTAGACAAACTATTATTATACATAAAACATCTAGTTACTCTTCAAAAATGACTTATTTTGCCATTTAAGAAGATAAAAACTTTCCGCTGTGAGAAAAGTGCCTGAAACACAATAGTTTCAGGCACTCGGGAGTTTTGAGAGTAAAACAGTTTGGGAAACTGTTTTAGCCCGAGCCCAGAAATTAAAGAGCGAGGGGGTTCAAAACTAAGTCATGGAACTTCGGAGAAGTTCGCTGACGTCCGTACTCACCTAAAGAAAGTTTCCAAGAATACTTTTTTACACTTTGAAACTACCAAACTAAGTTAGGCAGTTTTTATTATTTCTTACTTCTCCCATCCAACCTCTATCAGAAAATTCCTAATAGAGAAAAACTGACGATTCCCCATAGGAGTGCAACAACAAATCCGACCACGACATCACGGACAAAATGGAGTCCTGCCAGAACACGAACTCCTGCCAATAGAAGAGCCAGGAAGAGGCCAAGGCTAGATAGAAGAGGATTCACTCCCCAGGCTACTGTCGAAATGATTGCCGCTGAAAAGACGTGCCGGCTTGGCATGGAACTTCCCTTACCTTCTCTCTCTAGGAGAGGTGGAAGCGCGCCAAGCTCATAGGGACGGGGCCAATTGATTGCTTTTCGAATGACACTCAATAAAATAAAGCCAGATGCCGGAACCAATAGATAGGCAAGAACAACCCAAATCTCGGAAGCTTTCAGATAAGCTGCCCAAAGAACATAAAAATAAAGGAGTGGCATCAGCAGGGTGACGAGGCGGTTGACCCACTTTAATAAAGAAAGATAATTGGGATGCGACACCAAAAATGGTCTAACCCGTTCATAGAACAAATATTCTTTTTTCATCAACAAATTCTCTTCGATCGATTCCTTAACAAGCAGCAAGTAGACCTAGATCAAAATCCCTTCCAGGTGATCTAGCTCATGCTGGCAAATCTGGGCCGCAAAACCTTCTAAGCTTATGAGCTGAGGCTTCCAATTCATGTTGCGGTAGGAGATTTGAATCTTTTCAAAGCGGCTCGTTTTTCGGCTCCCTGCCAAAGAAAGGCACCCCTCTTCCGTCTCATAAACTCCTTCTTTCTTGACTAGAACAGGGTTAAAGAGAACCAAGGGCATCAAACCAAATTGGATAATGATCACTCGCTTGCGGATACCAATCATATTAGCCGCCATGCCAACACAGGAATCCTGGTGAGCTCGTAAGGTATCTTGTAAATCTTGCGCCAGATACAAATCCTCTTTTGTAGCTTCTTCAGATACTTGACTCAAAAAGAAGGGATTCTTCATAATGGCTTTTTCCATCTTTTCTCCTCTCTTGCTTAAAAAAGAGAAGGTCATTCATCCATCTTCCCGACGAAGAACTCCCTCCCCTAGCATTTCATGCTTTTTGTTGATTCAGCCTTACCTGATTAGTCTTTTTTGCTGACTTGTTTTGCTAAGACAAAGTTACCCAAGGTTGCTGAACCATTTCCAGCTACCGCAGGAGTCACGATGTAGTCACGAACATCTGGAACTGGTAAGTAGCCGTTCAATAATACTGTGAATTTTTCACGAACGCGATCCAACATGTGCTGTTGTGCCATCACTCCTCCACCAAATACAATCACATCTGGGCGGAAGGTTACAGTCGCATTGACAGCAGCTTGAGCAATATAGTAGGCTTGGATATCCCATACAGAGCTATTGAGTTCGATATTTTCCCCACGAATACCAGTACGAGCTTCCAAGCTTGGACCAGCCGCAAGACCTTCTAAACAGCCTCTGTGGAATGGACACACACCATTAAATTCTTTTTCAACATCCATTGGGTGTTTGGCAACATAGTAATGGCCCATCTCAGGATGTCCTACTCCACCAATGAATTCACCACGCTGGATGACACCTGCACCAATCCCTGTACCAATTGTATAGTAGACTAGGTTTTCAATCCGTGCACCCGCATTATTACGAGCGACAACTTCACCATATGCCGAGCTATTTACGTCCGTTGTAAAGTAAATCGGTACATTTAATGCACGACGGAAAGCCCCTACCACATCAATATTCGCCCAATGGGGTTTGGGAGTTGTTGTAATAAAACCATATGTTTTTGAATTTTTATCAATATCAATCGGTCCAAATGAACCAATCGCTAAACCAGCAAGGCTTTCAAATTTAGAGAAAAACTCAATACATTTATCAAGGGTTTCAATAGGGGTTGTTGTTGGAAACTGTGTCTTTTCAATGACGTTATTATTTTCGTCACCTACAGCACAAACAAACTTTGTTCCACCAGCTTCAAGACTTCCATATAATTTAGTCATATCAATCCTCTTCTTCAATTCTCTTTTTTCTATTATATCATAAAGGAAAACGGTTCACTTCTATTCCTTAAAGAAAAAACTACTCTTATTTATGTTTCAACATTAGGTGAGCAACTTTTTTATTCCAAACCTCATCTCCAAACAAAATTCAAGGACTGGAGGATACCCTAACCAGTCCTTGAGCAATCATATTTTAAATTATGCTTTTACTTCAATAATCGCATCGCCTTTAGCAACTTCACCAGTAGCTACTGGAGTTACTGAAGCATAGTCAGCTGTGTTTGTAACGATGACCATTGTTGTATCATCAAGACCAGCTGCTGCAATTTTAGCAGAATCAAATGTTCCAAGAACATCACCAGCTTTAACCTTGTCACCTTGTGCAACTTTTTGCTCAAAACCGTCACCATTCATTGAAACAGTATCAATCCCAACGTGGATCAAGATTTCAGCACCATTGGCTGTCTTCAAACCGAAGGCATGTCCAGTCGCAAAAGCAATGGTTACTTCTGCATCTGCAGGAGCATAAACGACACCTTCAGAAGGCTTCACTGCAATCCCTTGACCCATCGCACCGCTTGAGAATACAGGGTCATTCACATTTTCTAAAGCAACAGCTTGCCCAATGATTGGTGAAATAATGGTTTCATCTTGAAGAGTTGCAGGAACGGTTCCAGTCACAGCTTCCTCAACAAAACGATCTGTTGTAACACTTTCAGTTACAGTTTCAGGTTCTTCATCCTCAAAACCAAACATGTAAGTAAGAGCAAAACCAAGAGCAAATGATACTGCTACCATAAGGAAGTATTGTGGGAGTTGACCATTTACATAAAGCACTGTACCTGGAATGATTGTGATTCCACTACCAGTACCAGCAAGACCAAGAAGTGAAGCCAAACTACCACCGATAGCACCTGCAATCAATGAAAGGAAGAATGGTTTACGGAAACGCAAGTTAACCCCAAAAATCGCAGGCTCAGTAATACCTAAGAAGGCAGAAAGAGCAGCTGGGAAAGCAAGAGTTTTCAATTTAGGATTTTTAGTTTTCACACCAACCGCTACAGTAGCAGCTCCTTGAGCAGTCATAGCAGCTGTGATGATAGCATTGAATGGGTTGGCATGGTCAGCAGCAAGTAATTGAATTTCAAGCAAGTTGAAGATGTGGTGAACACCTGATACGACAATAATTTGGTGTACCCCACCGATCAACAACCCACCAAGACCAAATGGTAAGCTAAGGACAGCTTTTGTTCCAAGAAGAATGTAGTTTTCAACAACGTGGAATACTGGTCCAATAAGGAATAGACCAAGAATTGACATTACAAAGAGGGTTACGAATGGTGTTACCAAAAGATCAAGGACATCCGGAACTACTTTACGAACAGCTTTTTCAAACTTAGCTCCAACAACCCCGATAATAAAGGCTGGAAGAACAGATCCTTGCAACCCTACGACTGGAATAAAGCCGAAGAATTTCATAGCAGTCACTTCACCACCGGATGCAACAGCCCAGGCATTTGGAAGTGAACCAGAAACAAGCATCATACCAAGAACTATACCAACCGCTGGGTTCCCACCGAAGACACGGAAGGTTGACCAAACGACAAGACCTGGCAAGATGATAAAGGCCGTATCTGTCAAGATTTGAGTATAAGTCGTAACATCTTCTGGAAGAGTCACACCAAGGGCATTCAAGAGTCCACGGACACCCATGAAGAGACCTGTCGCAACAATAACTGGGATGATTGGTACAAAGACATCACCAAAAGTACGGATAGCCCGTTGGAACCAATTTCCTTGTTTAGCGGCTTCTGCTTTCATCTCAGCCTTAGTTGAAGTTGGCAATCCAAGAGCGACAACTTCATCATAGATCTTATTTACAGTTCCAGTACCAAAAATAATTTGGTATTGACCTGAGTTAAAGAAAACTCCTTGAACTTTTTCAATATTTTCGACAGCATTTTTGTCGACTTTCGCTTCATCTTTCACCATCACACGAAGACGAGTCGCACAGTGAGCAACACTGTTGACGTTCTCAACTCCACCGATCGCATCGATGACTTTTTTTGCAATTTCTGTATTTGACATTTGCAAAAATCTCCTTATTTTTTATTGTTTTGAAAACGGTTCACCCGTCTCTACGCATTTAATTGTACCACGTATCAAGAATATGTCAACCGTTTTGCAGAAAGTTTTTGGTATTTATTTGTATTTTTTGATGGTTTGAAAATAGTACTTTTTATTTTCAACCGTCCCAATGCCCGTATACCATAGAATATAGACTTACTACGGTTTTTAAATTTTCAAAAACTTTCATATTTTCATTTGTTTTCAAAAACTCAATCTAGTACTCACTACTAAATTTTATGATAAACGTTTGACATTTTTTCTCAATTCTTTGGCCAAAGTCTTGCTTTTTTTTATAGAAATCGGTACTATGGAAGTAAGAAAAATTTTGGAGGAGTCAAATGGAATGGACAACCGAACTTCGGTACAAACGGTATGAAGACTGGACCGAAGAAGAAAAGAAACAAATTAAAGAAAACATGGCTAATTCTCCTTGGCATACTCATTACCATGTCGAACCCAAAACTGGCCTTTTAAATGACCCGAACGGTTTCTCCTATTTTAATGGTAAATGGATTCTCTTTTACCAGAATTTTCCCTTTGGAGCCGCTCACGGATTGAAGTCTTGGGTACAACTGGAAAGTGATGATTTAGTTCATTTTAAAGAAACTGGTCTTAAAGTCTTACCAGACACACCTTTGGATAGCCACGGAGCCTATTCTGGTTCGGCTATGCAATTCGATGATAAACTTTTCTTATTCTATACAGGAAATGTACGAGACGAGAACTGGATCCGTCATCCCTACCAAATCGGGGCCCTTTTAGACCAGGATGGAAACCTCGAAAAAATCGACCAAATCCTCATTGATCAACCAGAGGATGCTACCGATCATTTCCGCGACCCACAAATTTTTAAATTCAAAGATCAATACTATGCCATCGTCGGTGGTCAAGATCTTGAGAAAAAAGGATTCGTTCGCCTTTACAAAGCGGTGAATAACGATTATACCAACTGGGTTGAAGTAGGCAATCTTGATTTCAACAATGATCGTACAGCTTATATGATGGAATGTCCTAACTTGGTCTTCGTCGGCGAGCAACCTGTCCTTCTGTATTGCCCTCAAGGTTTGGACAAAGCAGTCCTCGACTACGACAATATCTACCCAAATATGTATAAGATCGGGGCTTCTTTTGATCCTGAACAAGCTCGTCTCGTTAACGTATCTGAATTACACAACTTGGACTACGGCTTCGAAGCCTATGCAACTCAAGGCTTCAACACTCCTGATGGAAGAGCCTTAACGGTTAGCTGGTTAGGTTTACCAGATGTCGCTTACCCATCCGATCGCTATGACCACCAAGGAGCCTTCTCTTTGGTCAAAGAGCTAACTATTCAGGATGGTAAACTTTATCAATATCCGGTCGAAGCAGTAAAAGAGCTCCGCTCCACTTCTTCCGAGTTTACAAACAAGGAAACAACCAATAATTGCTACGAGTTAGAATTAGCCTTTGAAGCCAATAGCAAAAGTGAGATTGTTCTCCTAGCCGATAAAGAAGGCAAAGGACTTTCTATTACTTTTGATATTGCAAATGGTCAAGTCATTGTCGACCGTAGCCAAGCTGGTGAACAGTATGCCCAAGAGTTTGGAACTACTCGTACTTGCCCGATCGAAAATCAAGCGACAACTGCTACAATTTTCATCGATAACTCGATTTTTGAAATCTTTATCAACAAAGGAGAAAAGGTATTCTCTGGTCGCGTCTTCCCGCATGCTGATCAAACTGGTATTTTGATCAAATCCGGAACACCTACTGGAACATACTACGAAATAGACTATGGTCGCAAAGCTCACTGATGTCGCCAAATTAGCTGGCGTCAGCCCCACGACAGTTTCACGAGTCATTAACAAAAAGGGCTATTTATCTGAAAAAACTGTCTCAAAAGTTAAAGAGGCCATGAGAGAATTGGGCTACAAGCCCAATACGATCGCTCGGAGCCTACAAGGAAAATCAGCCAAGTTAATCGGCTTAATCTTCCCCAAAATCAGCCATGTCTTCTATGCAGAATTAATCGATAAACTGGAAGAAGAATTGTTCAAACATGGGTACAAAACTATTATTTGTAATAGCGAGCATGATTCGGAAAAAGAACGTGAATACATCGAAATGCTAGAAGCCAATCAAGTAGATGGGATTATTTCTGGTAGTCATAATCTGGGAATTGAAGACTATAACCGGGTCACAGCTCCTATCATCGCCTTTGACCGGAACCTCTCCCCTGAGATTCCAGTCGTCTCGTCGGATAACTACGCTGGGGGCGTTCTCGCTGCGGAAACCCTTGCCAAGACGGGGGCAAAAAAGATTATCATGCTCACAGGGAATGATAACTCCAATTCCCCTACTGGCCTCCGGCATGCTGGCTTTGCTTCCGTCCTACCAGAAGCACAAATTATCAATGTTTCCAGTGATTATTCACCCATTCGCAAAGAAATGGAAATCAAGTCCATCTTGACCCAGCAAAAACCGGATGCCATCTTTGCGTCTGACGATCTAACGGCTATTTTGGTGATGAAAATCGCTGACGAACTCGGCATTGCCATTCCAGAAGACCTGAAGATTATTGGCTATGACGGGACCTACTTTATCGAAAATTATTTCCCCCGTCTCACCACCATCAAGCAACCCTTACAAGAGATTGCTCGCCTGACGGTCGACCTTCTTCTTCAAAAAATCGAAGGAAAAGATGTTAAAACTACAGGCTATTTTCTCCCTGTTAGTGTTTTACCCGGCAAAAGTGTTTAAAAGAGGCTGGGACAAAAGTCCTAGCCTCTCAATTGTCTTTGGATTGTCGAGCAAGACGCAGTGGTTGAGTGGGCTCTACTACGCTGATTTCATCAGCTTTTACAGCCCTACTCAACTGTGCGGAGGTGGGACAACGAAATCGAATTCTAACGAATTACCGATTTCTGTCCCACTCTCTTTTTTCATTATCCTGATCAATCGAATCTCTATACTCAAAAAGAAACCACCCGTGCAGGTGGTTTCTTTTCTATCTTATTCTGCTTCTGTTACAAATTGACTTAAGACACCATTCACAAACCGAGCAGATTTCTCATCTGAAAAAGTTTTAGCCAATTCAATTGCTTCATTCACCGCAACCAATTGAGGGGTATCAAAGGAAGTAATTTCAAACACACCCAAACGAAGAATGTTTTTCTCTACTAGAGTCAAGCGTTCTACAGTCCATCCAGTTTTCAAGTGTTGGGCAATCTGTTGATCCAATTCATCCTTTGATTGACGAACACCCGATACCAAGTTGAGTAGAAAAGCTGGAATCTCCACTTCCTGGTCTGTTTCTTCTTTATCATGCGTAAAAGCAAATCGACACGCTTCTACAATATCCCCTTCGTACTCTAAACTCATCAAAGCTTGAAAAGCACGCTCCCGTAAATCACGACGTGATTCAAATAAAATATCAGTCATTGAGGAAATCCTCATTAAACAAATCTTTCAAATCAGGTTTAGCTGTTTTCTCAGTCACAATTCCTACTACATGGATATTGACATCATCCAAGGTCACATCTGCCATATTGTAGACAGCTGTTTTTACTGCTTTTTGAATCGCAACCGCTACTTTAGGGACTGCTACACCATATTCTAGGTAGAGGTAAATATCGACGGAGATTTGACCATCTTCTTGTGTACGTAGGTAAACCCCACGTCCAAGAGCACGTTTTGAAAGGCTATCCGATACACTCTTGTTTTCAAGAGAATGAACACCATCCACTTTTGCAGTCGCAATCGCAATAATTTTTTCTAACACACGAGGTGCAATGACGATTTCGCCGTATTGTTCAGTTGCCATAGAAGTTCCTTTCTATCAGACCTGCTGTTAGCCATTAGGCACGAGAAACGTAAGTTCCTTCAGCTGTATTGATAATCAATTTTTGTCCTGCTTCGATGAAGTCTGGAACGTTTACCACGAGACCTGTTTCCATTGTTGCTGGTTTACCAGAACCTGTAACAGTAGCTCCTTTAATCGATGGTTGAGTTTCAGCAACTGTCAATTCAACAGTTGTAGGAACAGTCACCCCAATCACTTCGCTTCCGTAGAATTGGATCTTCACTTCTGAGTTTTCAAGAATGTAGAGCAATTCGTTCTCAACATTTACAACAGGAATTTCATATTGATCATATGTCTCAGTGTTCATGAAGTAAGCTGTGTCATCCATTTTGTACAAGTATTGAGCTGGCACAGTTTCAATAATGGCTTGCTCAAACTTTTCTTCTGGACGGTAGCTTGTATCAAAAGTTGAACCAGTACGAACATCACGCAATTTCATACGCATGATGGTATTTCCTTTACCTGGTTTGTGATGGCTAGCTTCCAAAACGCGGATCAATTTCCCATCAGCTGTTTCAAAGGTCATACCAGCTTTCAACTTACTTGCTTCAATCATGTTTTCATACCTCTTTTTAAAAATATATTACTCTTTATTTTATCACAAAAGCTCAGATTTCTCAAATCTGTCTCTGCAAAATTCCTTAGATCACAATCAATTCTTTTGGCGCAAGGGTCAAGACTTCACAGCCAGTTTCCGTAATCAGGAGATCATCTTCAATCCGGACCCCTGATAGGCCTTCAATATAGATTCCTGGCTCATCTGTCAAGACCATCCCCGCCTTGATGACTTCTTTGGAAGTTTGGCTGAAATAAGGCTCTTCATGGATGTCCAAGCCAATTCCATGACCAATGCCATGAGTAAAGTACTGGCCGTATCCTGCCGCCTCGATAATGTCTCGAGGAATTTTATCAAACTCACGGAAACCTAGTCCAGCCTTGGCTTCAGAAATGAGAGCTTGGTTGGCTTTCAAGACCGTTTCGTAAATCTCTCTTTCCTTATCACTGACATGACCTGCATAAATGGTCCGGGTCATATCACTCACGTAATGGTTGTAAAGACAGCCAAAGTCCAAGGTCAAGGCATCCCCCGCAGAGATAATGCGATCACTTGGAGTCGCATGAGGCATGGCAGAGCGCTCTCCCGCAGCGGAGATGATATCAAAGGATACACCTGACGCTCCCAATTCCCGCATTCTGAAATCCAGGAAGGTCGCAGCTTCTAACTCTGTTGTTTGACCAACCTTGATAAACTCGAGCACATCTAGGAAGGCTTGATCTGAAATACTGCAGGCCTTGCGGATGGTTGCCACTTCTGTCTCATCCTTAATCAAACGAAACTCCATCACAAAATCAGACAAGGCTCTTAGAGAGACTCCTGAGAAAGCTGTCGCCAGACGAGTATGATAGGCAACTGTGATCTCATCCTCAAAGCCAAGTTCTTGGATCGCTGCATCTTTGACTATTTTTGCCGCTTCTTCCAATTCATTGCGGGTTTCAACAATCTCCACAAAGGGGAAACAAGTCGCATGGGCATGAATGGTATAGCGAGAATCTGTAAAGAGGACCACGCGCTCTTCTGTCACCAAAACAGTCCCGTTCGATCCCCAGAAACCTGTCAAATAGTAAACATTTTTTAAGTTGTTAATGAGGACAGCTTTTAAATCCTGTGCCTTCATTTTAGTTCGTAGATTTGTAATTCGTTGGTTCATTGTAATTTCCCTTTCAAATACTGTCCTGTAAAGCTAACTGGATTGCTAGCTACCTCTTCTGGTGTTCCTGTCGCAATAATGGTACCACCACCGACTCCACCTTCAGGTCCTAAGTCGATGATATGGTCCGCTGTCTTAATCACGTCCAAGTTGTGCTCAATGACCAAAACGGTATTGCCATCATCCACAAAGCGTTCCAAGACCTTGAGCAAACGAGAGATGTCTTCGGTATGAAGACCTGTTGTCGGCTCATCCAAAATATAAAAAGACTTACCTGTCGAACGCTTATGAAGCTCAGAAGCCAACTTCATCCGCTGGGCTTCTCCTCCTGAAAGTGTCGTTGCCGGCTGTCCCAAGGTCACATAGCCCAAGCCGACATCCTTGATGGTTTGTAATTTGCGATTGATCTTTGGAATATGTTTAAAGAAATCCACCGCATCATTGACGGTCATGTCCAAAACCTGGGAGATATTCTTTTCTTTATAGTGAACTTCTAGGGTTTCACTATTGTAGCGTCGTCCATGGCAGACTTCACACGGTACATAGACATCCGGTAAGAAATGCATCTCAATCTTGATGATCCCATCTCCCGAACAAGCCTCACACCGGCCTCCTTTAACGTTGAAACTAAAACGGCCTTTTTTGTAGCCTCTAATCTTGGCTTCATTGGTTTGGGCAAAGAGATCGCGAATGTCGTCAAATACACCTGTATAGGTAGCTGGATTGGAGCGTGGAGTGCGGCCAATCGGACTTTGGTCGATATCAATCAATCGATCAATGTGCTCGACACCTGAAATAGTTTTGTATTTCCCTGGTTTTTCTGAATTGCGATTCAATTTTTGCGCCAGCGTTTTTTTCAAAATACTGTTGACCAAGGTTGACTTCCCTGAGCCAGAAACGCCAGTGACAGCAATGAACTTGCCCAGAGGGAAGCGTGCTGTCACCTCTTTTAAGTTGTTTTCAGCGGCCCCTGTCAGCTCGATAAAGCGTCCGTTGCCTACCCGTCGTTCCGTTGGCACTGGAATGGCCCGTTTGCCAGAAAGATACTGACCAGTGATAGATTTGCTATTGCGGGCTACCTGCTTAGGCGTTCCAGCCGCAACAATCTCACCTCCAAAGACACCGGCTCCTGGACCGACGTCAATCAAGTAATCAGCTTCTCTCATGGTATCCTCATCGTGTTCGACGACGATCAAGGTATTGCCCAAATCCCGCATCTTCTTAAGACTGGCAATTAAGCGGTCATTGTCCCTTTGATGGAGGCCGATTGAAGGCTCATCCAGGATATAGAGGACACCTGAGAGATTGGATCCAATTTGGGTCGCCAAGCGAATCCGCTGACTCTCTCCCCCAGATAGAGTCCCGGCTGAGCGAGATAGGGTCAGATAGCTCAAGCCAACATTGTTCAAAAAGCTCAAGCGATCTTTCACCTCTTTAAGAATCGGACGAGCAATGGTCTCTTCATTCTTGGTTAATTTGAGATCGGCAATCACCTTAAGATGGTCCTCAATAGACAAGTCAGAGATTTGCCCGATATGGAGTCCCTTCTCTCCTCCTACCCGGACAGACAAGGCATGGTCATTCAAACGATAACCATGGCAAGTGGCACAAGTCAATTCATTCATGTAGGACAACATCTGATTACGGGTGAAGTCACTAGACGTTTCATGGTAGCGGCGATTGATGTTGGTGACGACCCCTTCAAAAGGAATGTCAATATCGCGAACCCCACCAAATTCATTCTCATAATGGAAATGGAATTCCTTGCCCTCTGACCCATAAAAAATCAACTGCTGGTCTTCTGAAGACAAGTCCTCAAACGGCTTATCCATATCAATCCCAAACTGGATCATGGCCTGCTCCAACATCTGAGGATAGTAGTTAGAAGAAATCGGATTCCATGGTGCAAGCGCTCCTTCACGGAGAGTCTTGCTAGAATCTGGAACAACTAAATCCAAGTCCACCTCTAGCTTGATCCCTAGTCCATCACAATCTGGACAAGAGCCAAAGGGGGCATTAAATGAAAAGAGACGAGGTTCCAATTCAGGGACGGTAAAGCCACATACCGGGCAAGCATAATGCTCTGAAAAGAGCAGTTCATTATCATCCATGGTATCGATGACTACGTAGCCATCCGCAATTCGAAGGGCTGCTTCTACCGAGTCAAAGAGACGAGAACGAATGCCGTCTTTGATCACAATCCGATCTACGACAACCTCAATCGTGTGCTGTTGGCTTTTGGATAACTCCGGGACCTCTGTCACATCAAAGATCTCACCATCCACACGCACCCGGACATAGCCGTCTTTTCGCACCTTTTCGATGATGTTCTTATGTTGGCCTTTTTTCTTACGAACAATGGGAGCTAAGATTTGCAGGCGTTGGCGCTCTGGCAATTCCAAAACTTGGTCAACAATTTGCTCAACTGAAGAAGCCGTAATCGCTCCATGCCCATTGATACAGTAGGGAGTCCCCACACGAGCATATAAAAGACGTAAGTAATCGTTGATTTCAGTTGTCGTTCCAACCGTTGACCGCGGATTTTTGCTGGTTGTTTTTTGGTCAATGGAAATGGCTGGACTTAAGCCATCAATCGAGTCCACATCGGGTTTTTCCATGTTTCCTAAAAACTGACGAGCATAGGCTGACAGGCTCTCTACATAGCGTCTTTGTCCTTCTGCATAGAGAGTGTCAAAGGCTAAGCTCGATTTCCCCGAACCTGATAGACCAGTGACCACCACTAGCTTATCTCGAGGAATTTCAACATCAATATTTTTTAAATTATGAGCACGCGCTCCATGAATGACAATTTTATCGAGCATTTCTTCCACTTTTCATCAATTTATTTATCCTTCATTATATCAAATTTTTCAGCATTCTTTTATCCAAAAGCGTGCTTTTTCTGTTATAATGTTAAGGTGTAAAAAAACAAGGGGAGGCACCATGAAACAGGTCTTTTTATCAACAACGACTGAATTTAAAGAAATAGAGACACTGGAACCCGGTAGCTGGATCAACCTTGTCAATCCTTCCCAAAGTGAATCAATGGAAATCGCCTCTGCTTTTAATATTGATATTGCCGACTTACGGGCACCACTCGATGCGGAAGAAATGTCCCGTATGACCATCGAAGATGAGTATACCTTGATCATCGTGGACGTTCCCATCAAGGAAGAGCGGAACAATCAGACCTACTATGTCACCATCCCTTTGGGAATCATCCTAACAGAAGAGGCTATCATCACCACTTGTTTGGAAGAGTTGCCTCTCCTAGACACCTTTATCAATCGTCGCTTGCGGAATTTCTATACCTTCATGCGGTCTCGCTTTATCTTTCAGATCCTTTATCGAAATGCCGAGCTTTACTTGACCGCGCTTCGTACCTTGGATCGCAAGAGTGAACAGATTGAAAGTCAACTGCACAAGTCGACTCGAAACGAAGAACTGATTGAACTGATGGAGCTGGAAAAGACCATCGTCTACTTCAAGGCCTCTCTGAAAACTAATGAGCGCGTGATTAAAAAATTAACCAGCGCTACCAGCAATATTAAGAAATACCTGGAAGACGAGGACTTGTTGGAAGATACCTTGATCGAGACTCAACAGGCCATTGAGATGGCGGATATTTATGGAAACATCCTCCACTCCATGACCGACACCTTTGCATCAATCATCTCCAACAACCAGAACAACATCATGAAAACCTTGGCCATGGTGACCATCGTCATGTCCATCCCAACCATGATTTTCTCGGCCTACGGGATGAACTTTAAAAACAATGATCTTCCCCTCAATGGTGAACCTCATGCTTTCTGGCTCATTATCTTTATTGCCTTCGCCATGACCGGATCCCTCGTCGTCTACCTTATTCATAAAAAATGGTTCTAAAAGCAACCATAACACTAAGGAGTATTTATGTCACAATTTGATTTGACCCAATTAAGTAAAAAAAACCAAGAATTCGTACGTATCGCAAAACACCAATTGATTGAAAATGGCAAAACAGAAGAGGAGGCAACCAGCCTCATCGAAGAGATTCTTCCGACCATCTTTGAAAACCAACCCAAAGGAGTGACAGCAAGAACTCTATTTGGTGCTCCTACCGTTTGGGCCAATGCTTTTAGTAATAAAGAGCGTTTTGAAAAAGAACATCCAAAAGAGAATGACGCTCCTCACCTCATGATTCTGGATTCCTTCCTCTTCGTCTTTGGTCTCTTTGCTGCGATTTCAGCCTTCATGAACCTTTTTGCACCTCAGGGAACCACTTATGGACTCCTCACTTTGACTCTTGGTAGCTTGGCTGGTGGTGTTGTGCTCTATTTGATGTATTACTACTTCTACCAATACTACGAAGTTTCTAAACGTGGAATGAAACGGCCTGCTTTAACCAAGTCACTCCCTATCTTAATCTTAGCGATGATCCTTTGGGTTGTGATTCTCATGGTCACTTCTCTACTTCCACAATTCCTCAACCCTCGTGTACCGAACTGGTTCATGCTCTTACTCGGTGGTGGGGCTCTTCTCCTTCGCTACTATTTGAAGAAAAAATACAATATCAAGAGTGCCAATACAGCACCTCAACGACGCTAAAAAGAAACGGATGAACTTTAAACGACACCTCAAAAGTTAGACAGAAAAATCTAATTTTTGGGGTGTTTTTATTATGAGATTGACTTATGAGAATAACGTTTAGCTCTATGAAACTAGAAAACAAGGATATGTAAAACAACTCTCAAAAAAAATTTGGATAAACCTTTCTAATCTATGGCAAATGGTCAAATTGACGGATCGTTATGGAATAAAGATTGTCATAAAAGAAAAGAAACATCACTATTCTCCTGATTATGGGGGATAAAAAAACTCACCGCTGTTTATCCAGCGGTGAATCACTCATCCTATCTAACCTTAAGAAAATCTAAAAATCTAGAGAATAATAATGCTGACCTCCCCATAGGTTAACGGCTCTCCACGTAGAGTTTACTCCTACACCGATTATTACAGATCCGTTGGCTCGCTGACCATAAGGAATATATGACGTCCTTGTTGAACGATTACTTATTGTATTTGGCCATTATGCCAATCAATTTATCTATTCTTACGAATAGCATCAACAATAGGCTGTTTTCCTGTCATATAGATAGGAATGAGCCCACTAATCATTAATACAGCAAATGTAAGGAAAATTAATGAAATTATAGAAGTTAGATAGAAATGAATGATATCAACTACTTCTAATTGAAACATTTGAATAGCTAATATAGTTAGTATTAAAAGCAGAATACTTGATAAAGTAATTATTTTCTTTCCATAATTAAATAACTCGAGAATAAATAATCTAAAAACATGTTTTGTACTGTATCCCATAGCCTTTAATACGCCAACTTCGTATTTTCTACTTCTATTTATTAAATAGAAGACAAAAGATAAGATTGCAACTACAAGCAAAAGCATGACAAACGAAATAATTAGCAAGAAGTTTTTTATGTAGTTTAAACCTTTATTAAATTCTTTATAATTCTCAAAAGACGAAACAATCGAAAATTTATCCGAAATTTTTTTAATACGATTAATTTCTTGAGGGACATCTTTGCTATCCTTTACAGTAACATGTACTGCACTTGGTGCCCATTCTTTTACAAGGAGATCATCAATTGTTTCTCTCTGTTTGCTTTCTGCACCTACATATTTGCTCTGTATTTTCAGCATCTCATCACTCGTCATGAATAAGGTGCTATCATTTACAGAATAGCTAAACGGATACTCTTCTTTTACGATCCCAAGTATTTTAAACGTTTGTTCCTCTTTCACATATAGGTCCCCATCAGATTTATAATGCCTTCCTTCTTTATCTATATGGGATTCATAGATATTAATTGGGACATAATATGTGAGTGTCATCTCTGATCCAGCTACAATGTCTTCTAGTTTTTGTTCTTTGATAAATGATTCTGAAACAAATATTCCCCTATTCGTAGTCCTATCAAAGTATTTTATCTGTCTCTGAGTCGTATTCGTATCAAATAACGGTTGCACACTGTAATTCTTGGATAAATGAATATTCTTACCATTAATAGACAAACTTGGTGAAAAATCTCGACTCATTTTTAAATAGTTTTCAGCATTTTCGAAAGTTATTCCCATACTAGGAAATTCAATATATGGTTCCAATTTGTACACATTACTGCTATCAGAAATTTGATGTATTTCCTTATTTGATATTGATTGGAAATCATCAATTACCTTACTTGTTCCAAGTCCTATGGAATCATTAATAACCAAGAAACCATTTTCTAATGAATTACTAATTAATCTCTGATACTTAGAAGAAAATAATGATTGAATATTTATAGAACCAACTGCAAGAGAAACTGTGAAGGAAATTAATATTAATAAAAGTACAGGTAAAGGAGGCACCTTTCTTTTCTTTTGGACCTTTAATCTAATATGTTTTTTTAATTTACTAGCATGCCACTCTTCTTGAGAATTACAACCTGGCTCTTCTTTCATTCCAATTATTTTTTGGTCTTCAAAATGTAGCTTTATATCTCCTTTATTAATAACATATTCATCATGAGATACCACAATAACAATTTTATTATACTTGTTTGCAAGTTTTACCAGTAAAGATGAAACAATCTCTCTATTTTCAGAATCCAAAGAATTTGTAGGTTCATCAGCTAAAATAATACTCTTATCTGTTATCATCCCTCTAGCAATTGCAACACGTTGTTCTTCTCCCCCTGATAAATCCTCTGGATATACATCCTTCAATTCTAAAATTCCTAACTCACTTAGAATATTGTCAATTTTATCTTCTATTTCTTTAGTTGATAATTTGAAAAAATTTAAAGAAATTTTCAAATTATCATACACAGTCAAGTCTTTTATTAGATTATGACTTTGAAATATAAAAGCAATATTTTGCGCAATAAAGGATGAAACAACCTTCTTGTTACTCGTATCAATTTTAGAACCATCGTAAATATAAGTTACTTTAGGATCATACTCCGAAATCAGTCCAATTTTATTCAACAACGAGGATTTTCCAACACCTGATTTTCCATAAATTGTATATAATTTTCCCTCTTTGAACTTTAGAGATGTTGGAAGCAACAATGTTTTTTTGCCATACTTAATGGATAGGTTATGAATTTCAAACATAAATGGACACCTCCTTGTGATAGCGCTTACCTTTCTAGGGTATTATAACTCTTTATTTATAAGGTGTCAATTTAAATAAGTAAAATATTTTTATATTAAATGGAGTTTTATTTTTAATTGATAGAAGCAACTAAAAAAGTTACTTTCACATAAAATATAGTTAATAGACAAACAAAAAACCTGCCCAAAGGCAAGTCTGACAAATTAATCTAATTCTATAATTTTTGTGGGTGGGTAAAACCACTGTAAGAATTATGGAGCATTATTTTACTGCATATCATTGTTCAATCTTTTTGAAAAATAGAGGACTAAGTCATCATTGTTTTCACAAGAACTGTAAGGGGCCAAGGGGTGATCCCTAAACCAAACCCCAGATCCATCTGGGATATAGCCCCGTTTGACATACAGTCTTTGAGCTGGGCCATAACCCGAGTGTAAACCAACCCCTAAAGTAACAATCTCTGATAGTAGCCAGACTCTTTTTTCTGCCTCCTCTAAGAGTTGATTCCCAATCCCTCGATTTCTAAATGGTTCAAAAACATTAAAATCAGATAGTTCAGGATAGACTCCCACGAAAGGGCCGTGCTTGGCAGCAGGCAATATAGTGATATAGCCTGCCACAAATCCATCCGACTCAGCTACTAATACGTCCCTCTCTCTATTCTCCTGCTCCTGAAAATAGCTAGTCAAGATATCCTTTCTACCCGGCCACCCTTGGTGGATAAAAGCTTGAGAGATGTGCTCAATATCTGC
Source organism: Streptococcus rubneri (assembly GCF_004785935.1). Lineage (GTDB taxonomy): Bacteria > Bacillota > Bacilli > Lactobacillales > Streptococcaceae > Streptococcus > Streptococcus rubneri. The sequence goes on from NZ_SRRP01000001.1 coordinate 1,209,215, forward strand.
CTTTATCATCCTCCTGATGATTACACCTTCCTTCATAGTTCCCTCCTTGATACATTTCTTCCCACATTATAACACGATTAGAGCTAGGGAAAGGTCAAAGAGGTCCACCCGAACCTCAACTCGCTCTCACATTTCCAGGCTCGTGAAAAAAAGACCCGTAAAGGGCTTAATTCGCTTTCCTGTTTTCAAGCTCATGAAAAAGAGGTCCACCGGACCTCAACTCGCTCTCACATTTCCAAGCTCGTGAAAAAAAGACCCGTAAGGGTCTTAATTCGCTTTCTTGTTTTCAAGCTCATGAAAAAGAGGTCCACCGGACCTCAACTCGCTATCACATTTCCAAGCTCGTGAAAAAGAGGTCCACCCGGACCTCTTTTTTAATCTTCGTTTACGAAAGGCATCAAAGCCATTACGCGAGCGCGTTTGATAGCTGTTGTTACTTTACGTTGGTTCTTCGCTGAAGTTCCAGTTACACGACGAGGAAGGATTTTCCCACGTTCTGAAACGAAACGGCTAAGAAGCTCAGTATCTTTGTAATCAACATATTCAATTTTGTTTGCTGCGATGTAATCAACTTTTTTACGGCGTTTGAATCCGCCACGACGTTGTTGAGCCATGTTTATTTCTCCTTTATAGTTTTAATTCGTTAAACCCATTCTTAGAATGGTAGATCGTCATCCGAGATGTCCATTGGATTAGCTCCGAATGGATTGTCATCACGTCCAAAGTTTGGTGTTGCGTTCGATGGTTCAGATCCTCCAAAGCTTGGAGCTGCATTTCCTGCAAAACCTCCAGCTGAAGCATAGCCTCCACCAGCTTGTCCTTCACGATTCGCGCGGCTTTCCAACAATTGGAAGCTGTCCGCTACGACTTCAGTGACATAAACACGTTGACCTTGCTGATTCTCATAATTACGAGTCTGGATACGACCTGTAATCCCAACTAAGGCACCCTTTTTAGCCCAATTCGCTAAATTTTCAGCTTGTTGACGCCAAATCACACAGTTGATAAAGTCCGCATCTCGTTCACCATTTTGGTTTTTAAAATTACGGTTAACCGCGAGTGAGAATGTCGCAACAGCCTGATTTTGAGGGGTATATCGAAGTTCAGCATCTCGAGTCATACGACCTACAAGTACAACATTGTTAATCATTAGTCACCTTCTTTATTCGTTAGGGCTTACGCGTCAACTTTTACGATCATGTGACGAAGAATGTCACCGTTGATTTTTGAAAGACGGTCGAACTCGTTAAGAGCTGCATCGTCGTTCGCTTCAACGTTTACGATGTGGTAAAGTCCTTCACGTAAATCTTGGATTTCGTATGCAAGACGACGTTTTTCCCAATCTTTTGATTCAACAACAGTTGCACCGTTGTCAGTCAAGATAGAGTCAAAGCGTGCTACCAAAGCGTTTTTAGCTTCTTCTTCAATGTTTGGACGAATAATATAAAGAATTTCGTATTTAGCCATTGATATGTTCCTCCTTTTGGTCTAATGACCCCAAGTCTTTGCAAGGGGTAAGTGAGGTTTGCTCACAAGAAACTATTATACCAGACTTTAGGATAGAAGGCAAGTAAAAATACCTTCCCTTGATACTTTTCGAGAAGATTTATTTTTCTTCTATTATTTTCTCTAGTTTTTATACAGTAAGGAAATCTCCTCCTTTCCTTAAAGAAAACTGATATCAGTTAGATTTAAGAAAGGGCCGTTATACTACCTTCATCACAAACAAGAAACGAGGAACGGTTATGAATTATTTAGTCATCCCCGCTTATCAACCCGATCAAAAACTTCTCAAACTGGTGAAAAAACTGAGAGAAAAATGTGACTTCTCCATTATCGTTGTGGACGATGGTAGTTCTGAGGAGTGCCAGGCTATTTTTGAAAAATTAGACGGATTAGCTACAGTCCTTCACCACGAAGTGAACCTTGGAAAAGGAGGGGCTCTCAAAACAGCCTACACCTACATTCAAGAGCAAGGGCAATACGGAACAGTCATCACTGCCGATGCCGATGGCCAACATAAGGTTTGGGATATCTTCCGCGTGGCCGACCAGTCGCAAGATAATCCGAATCAATTGATTCTAGGGGCACGCGCCTTTTCAGGAAAGGTTCCCTTGCGTTCTGCATTCGGAAATAAATTGACCCGCTTCTTATTCAAGCAACAAACAGGGGTCGCTGTGACAGATACCCAGACTGGCCTTCGAGCCTTTACAACCAACATGATTCCCTTTATGTTAGAAATTGAGGGACAACGGTATGAGTACGAAATGAATGTTCTCCTCGCAGCTAGTAAATCCTTCCCCATCTTGGAAGTTCCGATCGAAACAGTCTATATCAATGACAATGAAGGGTCCCACTTCCGCCCTATTCGAGACGGCCTTATGATCTACAAGGACATGTTTAAATTTGCCCTCTCCTCCCTGAGTAGCTTTATCGTTGACTATCTGGTCTACGCCTTCTTCCTGTTCGTGATGATGGCTGTGCCGATTAGCCTTCGGATCCTCCTTGCAAACGGGATTGCTCGTGTGGCTAGCTCTATCTTTAACTACTCGACCAACAAACGTTTCGTCTTTAAGAACAAAGACAGCCTGGCTCGAACCGGAAGTGGTTACTTGGGACTTGCGATTGGACTCTTTATTCTCGATACCCTCTTGATTCGACTCTTCTATACAAGCTTCGGTCTCCATTTGCTCCTCAGCAAAGTGATCGTCGGACTCTTGCTTTTCGTCGTCTCATGGCTGATTCAGAAAAAAATTATTTTCAAGGAAAGGACTGAACCTACTCATGAAATTCTTTAAAAAATCGTATACCTATGCTGCTTGTTTTGGTATCCTGCTAACAAGCTCCTTCAGCTATTCTATACTCAAGACCTTTGTCTTATCAGATGCTATCCAAGCAGTTAAAGCAACAACAACTGATAGTAAAGCTGCTGAACAAGCTGCAGCAACTGCTACCACTACAGATACCAGTTACTCCGATGACAATATCCAGGTAAGCCTGACAGAAAAAACAGTCGAAAACACCCAGGTTTACATTGCAGATATTACGGTTAGCTCTTCAGACTATCTCAAGACGGCTCTAGCCCAAAATACCTATGGAACAAACGTGACAGCTAAGACCTCTGTCACTGCAGCTGAGAATAATGCCATTCTAGCCGTCAATGGAGACTACTACGGAGCTAATAGCACCGGCTATGTCATCCGAAACGGAGTGGTTTATCGCGATACGGTTCGTGAAGACTCTAGCAATGGCGACTTAGCCATTTACAAGGATGGTTCCTTCAAAATTATCTACGAAGACGAAATCTCTGCCGATCAATTAGTCGAAGATGGCGTCGTCAATCTCCTCGCTTTCGGTCCTTCCTTAGTTGAAGATGGAGAAATTACCGTCGATACTAACTCAGAGGTGGGGCAATCCATGTCTTCTAACCCACGAACAGCCATCGGGATCATCGATGAGAATCACTACATCATCGTCGTATCAGATGGACGGACTTCAGAAAGTGAAGGTCTCTCCCTCTACCAATTAGCCGAAGTGATGAAATCGTATGGCGTCAAAACAGCCTACAACCTGGATGGTGGTGGATCTTCTACTCTTTACTTCAATGGCCAAGTTATGAACAAACCAACAACAAATGGTACTATCTCAGAAAGGGCGGTGAGTGACATTGTCTACATCGGTTACTAATCCTATCAAACAACGGTTGAAAAAGACCATCCTCTGGTACACTCTAATCTCAGCATTTTTCTTTGTCGGAAGTCGCATCTACGAACACTTTAGTTTTGGGGAAACCTCTGCCTTCATGCACTATCTCTTCTTGATCCCTTTAATTGGTGGTGCCTTGCTAGTGACTCTGCAAATAGTGGTAAAAGGCCTTTCTCGAATCACTCTCAATCTTTGGAACTCTGCAGTTGCCACGGCAACTGCAGGAGCCCTCTACCGAGGAATTGTCAACCTATCTGGTCGTTCAACAACTCTCGACCAACCTTACTATTATGTCGCAGGGATCTTCCTAGCCCTTGCTCTCATCAGCATCTTCTTTGTCCGCAGTGTCTGGGTCAACGAGAAAGCGGGAATGACCACTTAATCAATTATTAAGCATTTGTCGTAGTCCATATAGGCTACGACATTTTTCTCGTTTCTTTTTAAAATGTAGCAAAAAAGGAAGCCCTCCTAGAGAGGCATCTTCCTTTTTTGATTAGTTTTCTTCACGCTTTTTGCTGATAAGCATTCCTGCCAAGGCAAGAGAGGTCATTCCAAACAGACTAAGAAGAAGGGAAGCAAGCTCATCTTGTCCTGTTTTTGGAAGGGTACTGGTTCCTTCTTCTTTGACGCTAGCGCCAGTATGGTAGGTTACTGCGATGGTTTTCACACTTGCTTCTTCCACTACTGGACTGCTTGCGACAGCCGGATTCTCTTTCTCTTTTGCTACGAAAGGAGTCAGCTTCTCGGTGTGATATCCTGTATTTCCTATTCCTTCACTTGGGATATATGGACTAGGACTTGGTGTAGGAAGCATGGCTTCTTTCAAGTAAGAGAGAACATAGCGATTAATCTTGTTCGTCACTTCGTAAAGGAAGTTGTTCTCAGTTGCTCGATAGCCGGTCGGAAGTTGAATTTGAACGCGGTATTTGCCATTCATAAGCATGCTTTCAAAACTTGTCAGATCATAGATACTTTGAGGCAGGCTATGGAGAACTCCTGTCTCGTCAACTACTTGGACCATAGTTCCTTCTGGAACTGCCTTGTCAAATCCAATTGTGAGTTTGTTTTCATCGAGATAACGGAAGGCAAAGGTTATCTTTTGATGAGGATTTTCAGGTGAAACAGTTATGCTCTTCACCAGTTCAGTTCCCCAATCGTAATGATAATCTGAAAGTGTGATCTTAGCAGTATAGGTCCCAAATGGAAGTTCAGGGAACGTACCTCCATTATAGGAGGCATTAAACTCCCCTTCTACGACGCTACCTTGATCATCAAAGACTTGATAGCGGACAATAGAAGGATAGTAACTTACGGCTTCCCCACTACTATCTGTGAAGACAAGTTCGAGAGATCCTTTTTCAGCTTTCTTAGGATCCGTATTGCCCTCTCCTGGCTTATCTTCCTCTTTATTTTCCGAATCAGAGCTTGGTGTATCTGCTACGACCACCTTATTGCCATGAATATCTAGCTCAGCTGTATTGTAGACCTTATCCCAGATGGTATAGCGAACAGTAGAGGGGTCCACCCCTTCTGGAAGCAGATATCTGCCATCCTCTTGAGGTTCTAAGGCTACTGTTTCCCCGTCCTTGACATAGGACAGATAAGTTCCTGCTAGTCCACTGCCGGCTTCAATCACCTTTCCTGGACGGAAAATCCGAGTCTGCGGGTCATAGTGAGCACTTCCAGTCTCAATGCTTGGAGCCGTGTTGTCAATTTTAACCTTGAAGTTAAGTTCTTGCTGTTTGGCTCCAGAAGCAGTCGGACGATAAGTGATGACAAATTGATATTCCCCATCTGGGAGTTGTTGGCCATCTTTGTCTAAGCCTTCCCATGAGATTTCATAAAACTCCTCACTGCGATTCCCACTCCGGTAACTCCAGTCCGTCTTTCGGTGAACTTCATTTCCGACCTCATAAATCGCTTCTTTTCGCTCCGTGTCTTCTTTTTTGTAGACAGAAAGATGGACATTTTCAACATTTCGAAGCATGACGGCCTTGACCTTCACAGTGTCAAAACTAGAGTCATTATTTGGTGAGAAGTAGAGTTGATCTCCATCAAATTGATCTCCATTTTGACCAAGCGTCTTGGCTACAGATTCCCCATTTTCATAGACGTAGCTAATGAGAGAAGTGAAATGATTATCTGGATGCCGTTCTTCTACTTCAGGAATTTTCTCATCTGGATAATCTGTCTTGTCCTTGTAGTAATAAAAAGGTTTGTCGGTTCCTGTATATTCATAAATTGGCTTTTCAATTCCACGTAAGTTTTGATAATCTCCATGGAAACCTACATAAGGAAGACTGACTAAATGTTGCTTCGTGCCTGCATCTTTAACTAAGACATATCCTTCTAAGAAATAACCATTTGGCATTTGCTTGCTGAGCTCTTCCTTGTACTTGCTCGCGTCAATGGACACGTGGATCGTCCGCTGTCCATTTGCTGGAATCGTGATGCTTTCCTTGCCATCTAGGGTTTCTAACAGACGAGGATGAAGGGTGAATTTGCCATCCTGGACTTGGTCTGTCTGAAGGGTGGTTTCATAGCGGACCGACTTCTCTTGATTGGAAAGATTGTGGATGGTTACGTCAAACTCAAAGGTATCAGTGACATTGCCAAGTGTTAGACTGCTTTTCGCATCTTTTGCAGTCACATAGAGATCTCCTAGAGCTGCAGCTGTGACATCCATCACTCCAGCTCCCTGTTGACGGACTGAGGAATAAGCCTTGGTTTCCTCATCCACATGTGGAACAGCCGTACTCATGGTCATTTGTTTGACAAGAACTTGCAACTGTTCTGGACTAAGATAAGGGAAGCGTTCTTTCAGGGCTTGCTTGACCAAAGCAGTCGCACCAGCCGCATGAGGAGAGGCCATACTGGTCCCTCTATCCATGTAATATTCACCATCATTGACAGATGAATAGATCATGCCACCTGGTAAGGTCACATCTGGTTTTAAGTCCCCATCGGCTGAGAGCCCCCAGGATGAAAAGTCTGACATCTGTTTAGCAGCATCGTACGGAACTCGTTTGAAGCTGTTAGAAATATGTAGCTGGTAATTATCGGCATGCTGAGATAAAAGCTCTCCTGCACGGTGTCCAATGACCCCAACTGGGAAGCGTTCTCCCAATCCTTCCAGGTCAAATGATGTCGGTGTATCCCCCTGCTCTTTAGTTTGATAGAAGATGATGCCTGTTGCACCTGCACTTTTTAGTTGTTTAATCTTTTCGAGATCAGAAACTTGGCCTCCTCTTTCTGTTAATACCAAACGACCATTTACTTGATTTCCCTGATAATTTTCTAGTCCTCCATTCTCAACATGGAGATAACTTTGAGGGATGGTTGTCCGAAAGGCGTCTCGTTCTACAAAGGAGTGCATTGGAATTTTTCCATCTGGGAAGTCTTTTGAACCTTCTAACTCTTTAACGCTTACACTAGCCTCGGTCGACTCATGCTTGGTTAGACTATTGATAGAAGCAACTGAAATGACATTTGGATTGACGGATGGGGTCCCTGTCATTCCATAATCTGGTGTACTTGCAAGTGGCTTGCTGTGCCAGAAGCCATTGGTGGCCATATTGGTAGATGCGACCGTAATGGTTACTCCAGCTTTTCTTGCAGCATCAAAAGCCTGGCGCGTAATTTCTCCCACATCATAAATCGAACCAGATGCAGTTCCCAAACTCATATTGATGGAGTCAGCACCTAATTTAACCGCATCTTCCACAGCCTTAGTATAAATAAAGTTCTGAACTTGTCCCCCCTTGGTATCTGAGAAGACCCGTAAAAACATCAATTGAGCTTCTGGGGCAACTCCTCGAATAATTTCACCATTTGGGGAAGGTTGAGAAGCATTTCCCACTGCTGTTCCTGCTACGTGGGCACCGTGAGAGATTGGATCGTCTTCCTTAACATTGTCATTCATATCACTATAGTTGTGAACGTAGACAATCTTATTATTATACCACTTGCCATAAGAAATTCCAGCCTTTTTCTTGGCCTCCTCTATGTCCGCTTCACTCTTGAATTTTGCTTTACTAATATCTGTTAGGCGGAAAATGTCGTGTGCTGGATCCACCCCCGAATCGATAACCGCTACAACCTGTCCCTGGCCTTTGATACCTTTATCCCAAAGAGGTTGCAAGTTAATCAAGCTATTTTCTTCACTGACCTTGGTCACACTTGGAGTTGGGGAGGCAGGAACTGGCTGGGAATCCTCCACTCTGGTCCGACCAAGCGGAGCATAATCCACTGCATCCACACGCGCCAGTCCCCGAATTTTCTTAGCATCACCGTAAGTTGTTTCTAAGGCTAGTCCACTAAATAACAGATTGATATCATAGAGTTTTTTAAACCGAATCGATTGTTTCTCTAGTTCTTTTAAAAATTGCTCATGCTCTTGATTGGTCTTCTCAATCCGCCTTGCCTTATCCAGTTCAGAAGAAGGGAGCCCTTCACCAGACTCTTTTTCTTCTTTTAGTCGAACTAAAGCTTCGACAGGAGTCGCTTCATCCAATTCATTAGGAGAAGGAACTTCTGAACCGTTAGGTATCGTTTCCTCTGTTTTTTCTTGGGTTGACGTTGGATTTGTCACAAAAGGCTTGGGCGAACTTACTGGTTCAGCAATCTTCTCTGTTGGTGTTGGAAGATCGACTGTTGGTTTTTCTTTGGGGGCGATAATCGCAGTAGCTTCTACTGCTCTTTCTTCATTAAATTCTTGTCCCTTATCAGATGTAGTGGTTTCTCTTATCTCTTCTGATAGAAGCGACTTACTACTTGATTCTGTAACAAGATCGGTTTTCTCTTTTTCAAGATCCACCTTGGCATCATCTACCACGGAGACTGTCTGTACTTGCTCTTCTGAGCTTACTGTATCTGCAGCTACCATTGGTCCGACAAGGGTAAGCCCAATGAGGACTGACGCTACTCCAACTGCATATTTTCGAATAGAAAAACGTTGTTTACTATGAAACTCCATATAATACTCCTTTATCTAAAGGAGGAAGGCAACCCAATTGGTCACCTCCCCCTAGCCTGCATGATTCTCTAACGATTCATTGATTAGTCCTGACCTTCTTTTCCTCTTTGACGAATGAAACCTACTCCACAGAGGGATAAGAGTAGACCCACTAAACCGAGGGCGTCTCCAGTTTGACCTGTATTTGGTAAGGTCTCCTTCTGATTTGGACGAGGAGTGACGTGTGTATCCTTTTCATCCTTTTCATTTGGCCGAACGTACATCGGACGCAAGTCTGCTTTTTTCGGAATTGGTTGATGACGCTGATCCAGCTCCGTCACTGTTTCACTAGGATGAGGTTGCTGATCCGGAGAAAATGGACTTGGAACTGGACTTGGAGAAGGTGTAGGATCTTCCTTTACCTCTACAAAACTGGTTAGGTATCGATTCATTTTTTCCCCTACAGAATAGTAGAAATTATTCTCTAGGGCCCGATAGCCCTCAGGTAGGTCAATCAAAATACGATAATCCCCATTTAACAAAATCTTTTCAAAGGTCTTAGGTTCATAAATCGTTTGCTCCAGTTCGTGCTGCTCTCCAGTTTCTTTATGGATTGCAAATACACGAGTTCCAGATGGCAATTCCTTGTCAAAGACGACATCAAAGCGATTCTTATCGCGATAACGGTAAACGAAGTTGACGACTCCTTCTGGATGATCTTTAGATAATTCGACCGTTATAACTGTTGGAGAAACCCATGAATAGTTTTCATCCTGTCCCGTAATCTTGACGGTGTAAGTTCCGAAAGGTAGTCTTGGCAACTCACTTTCATAATAGGTATTAAACTCTTTATCAATGCGATTGCCATTGCTATCAAACACCTGATATCGCATCATTTCAGCATATTGAGAAACTGCATTTCCTTCCTCATCAACAATCCGAACCTCTAAGCGACCATCCGTAGCTGGTTTGTTTGTTTCAGAGCCTGTTTCTTCTTTCGGTTTGGTATTTTCTTTTTCTGTTGAAACAGGAGCTGGTTTCCCTTCAAGTGTTAAGATATTGGTATTGTGAACCTTGTCCCAAATAGAGAAGCGAACCGTAGTCAAATCAACCCCCTCAGGGATACGATAGTTGCCATCTTGATTTGGAGAAAGTTCAACGGTTTCCCCATCCTTTTGGTAGGTCAAGGATTTTCCAGCTAAACCGCTACCTTCTTCAATGATAGCTCCTGGCTTAAAGACGCGAGAAGTAGGGTCATACAAATCTTTTGTCGAGGCTAATTGAGGAACTTGGTTATCTACCTTCACCTGCAAGATAATTTCTTGTGGTTTTGCACCTGGAGTGCTTGGTCGATAGGTAAGGACGTATTGGTATTCTCCATCAGGAACTACTTGACCTTTTTGATCTGTTCCTGCCCAATGGCTAGCTGAAAGGAGTTTGCTCCGTTCATTAATTCTCCATCCATAGTCCGATTTTTTCTGACTTTCATTGCCTTTTTCAAAAATTGGATGTTCCCGTTTCAAGTCTTCCGCCTTATAGACAGCCAAGTGAATATTATCAACGTTTCTCAAAACGACCGCATTTAAATTAACCGAATCTAAGTTTCCATCCTTATTTGGAGAAAATGCAAGAGCTTTTCCATCATAACGATCCTCTGTTTCTCCCAGAACCACCTGTTTATCTTCCCCATCTTTACGGATGGTGCTGACTAAGGCAGTAAAATGATTTCCTGGATCCTTAACCGGATTGTCGTCTTTTTCATTTTTGTAATAGTAGAAAGGTTTTTCACTTCCAGTAAATTCATAAACTGGTTTTTCAATACCAGGTAAATCTTGATACTGCCCTTTAAAACCAATATAAGGAATGCTAACCAAATCCTTTTGAGTCTTGGCATCCTTAAAGAAGACAAAACCTTCTAAAAAGTAGCCGTTTTTCATTTGTTCCGAAAGTTCTTTTGTGAAGCTACTTGTATTAATCTTAATTGGAATAGTGACGCTACCTGAAGCAGGAACGACAATCTTTTTATCCCCCATTTGATCAAGTAATTGGCGCATTTGCAAGGTAATCCGTCCCTTTTCAACCTGATCTGTATTAACAACTGTATGGTAAGTCAGCTCTTTAGCTTCCTGACTCAAGTTATAAACCGTTACCTCAAATGTGAAACTATCCTTCACATTGCCAAGCGTCAAACTACTATCTGTTCCTTTTCCTGTAACAAAAAGATCACCAAAAGCAGCGCCAGAAGCATCCATTAAGCCAGATCCCTGTTGGCGAACAGAGGCGTAGGTATTGCTTTCCGTATCCTTATGCGGTTTAGCGGTACTCATGACTAGCTGGCGTAGCAAAGTATGGATTTGTTCTGGACTATAGTGAGGGAAACGTTCTTCCAAGGCTTTCTTGATCAAAGCTGTTGCACCTGCGGCATGGGGCGTGGCCATACTCGTACCTGCATCTAAGTCGTAAGAGCCATCTGGAATAGCAGAGTAGACATTTCCACCCGGCAAGGTTACATCTGGCTTGAGCATACCTTCAGCTGTCAGACCCCAACCTGTAAAGTAGAGCATCTTATTCGCTTCACTATATGGTACTTTTTTCACTTCTTGATGGAAAGTCAATTGGTACTCTCCAGCGTGCTTCGCTAGCTCTTTTCCAAAACTATGGCCAAGTACACTAACAGGGTAGAAGGATCCCCAATAGCCCATCGGAAGTTTTTGCACGGTATCTCCTTGGTCTTCTGTCTGATAAACCAAGATTCCTTTAGCGCCGGCCTGCCTTAGGGCATCGATTTTATCCTCGTCTGAGACATCACCACCACTTTCCACCAAAGCAATTTTCCCCTTGACAGTAGGAGTTCGATAAGCATCTTCCCCACCTTTTGGAACATAGACATAAGATTGTGGTCCCTCAACAGGGAAGATCAAACGATAGACAGGAAGGTCGACCAGACCATTTTGGAACTCTTTCTTATCCTTTAAGGCAGGAACTTCTAGGCGAATTTTTGTCTCATGAGTGATACTATTATTGAAGGCACCAATTGCTAAAACTCCCTTTTCAACGGCTGGTTCATCCATGGTTCCAGTGTCTGGTGCATCCGCTTTTGGTTTGGCTTGCCAATAGCCACTGACAGCGTAGTTCCCTGCTGCAGCATTGATGACAACACCTGATTTTCTAGCGAATTCAAAAGCCTTACGAGTCAGTGGGTGGGTATCTGCTTCTGCACCATTAACTCCCCCAAAGCTCATATTGATAGTATCAGCCCCTAGTTTCACAGCATCTTCTACAGCCTTGGCAACAACAAATCCTTGCTCCGTCATCCCTTTTTTATCTGAGAAGACCCGCATAAAGATGAGTTGTGCTTCAGGAGCTACACCCTTAAGCAATTCTCCTGTTGGCACTGGTTTTGTTGCATTCCCGACGGCAGAACCCGCAACGTGAGTTCCGTGCGAACGTGGATCATCTTCCTTGATCTCATCATTCATATCGGAATAGTTATAGGCATAAATCACCTTATCGTTGTACCACTTACCATAAGTGATGCCAGCCTTTTTCATGGCCGCTTCCATCTGCTCTTTATTTTTGTATTTAGCCTTACTTTTATCTGTTAAACTAAAGAAGTTATGGTCATAGTCCAACCCAGTATCTAGGACAGCAACAACACTTCCTTGACCCTTGATTCCCTTATCCCACAATGGTTGAAGATTAATCAGTTCATTTTCATCACTAACCTTGGTAGGGACTAGGGTCGTTTGTTTCTTAGGAAGATCTTGGTTTTCTGCAGTTGCGGAAAGAGGCGTAATGTCAACATTTTCAACGCGAGCTACTTTCCGAATTTTCAGGGCATCTTTGTAACTAGTCTCTAAGACAAAGCCATTAAAGAGTAAATCAAAATCAGCTAATTTCTTATACTGAATCCCCTTTTCCTCCAGTTCTTTTAAAACTGCAGATTTGACTGGAAGATTTTCATTCAGTCGCTCTTTGATTTTTTCAGCCCCAACTGGAGTTTCAGAGTGTTTGGATTCTAAGCGAACAAGAGCTTGAACCCGCGCTTCTTCTTTGGCTGAATCTATGACTGATGAAGTTCCTTCTTTTTCAGGTTCAGAGACTTCCTGGTCTCCTTTCTTTCCTTCAAGTCCTTCATCTTTAGTAGCTACAGCTTCTGGTATGGACTTTTCTTCACTGGATTTATCATAAGTAGAAGGTACATCTCCGACTTTCTTATCCGCATTTTCTGATTCCGTCAGAGAACTTTTACTATCTGGCGCTTCCGGCAATTGATGCTTCTGATCAATCACTGAAACAATTAGATTCGAATCCTGAGAACCTGTCTCCGCTTCTGCTACACCTTCCGTTCCCTGTTCAACCCTGGCTGGCAGATCCTGCTGAGGAGTCCCTCCTTGCTCCTGCGCTAATACAGCAGGACCATAAAAAAGGCACCCGACTACCACGGATACTAAACCAACTGCGTATTTACGGAAAGAAAACCGTTGTTGTCTGTCACTTCCCATAACCTGACCTCCTTAAGTTTTTGTAAGCGTTTACCGCTCCTTCATTTTAGTCCTTATCTTATGTAAAGTCAATGTATTCTAGAAAAATCTAAAAAAAGTATAAAATTTTGTTGTTTTCTGAGAATTTTCCATACGAAGAAGGATTGAAGAAAATTGATTTTTAAGTTTAAAACTTCCTGCAAAAACCTAGTTAGACTATTTTTAATCATATAATAATAGGAATCCCTCCTAGAGAGGAATCTTCCTTTATTTATTAGTTTTCTTCACACTTTTTACTGATAAGCATTCCTGCCAAGGCAAGGGAGGTCATTCCGAAAAGACTAAGAAGTACTGACGCAAGCTCATCTTGTCCCGTTTTTGGAAGCCCACTGGTTCCTTCTTCCTTAATGCTAGCGCTAGTATGGTAGCTCACTGCGACGGTTTTCACACTTGCTTCTTCAACTACTGGACTACTTGCGACAGCCGAACTTAGAGGTTGATCAGATGGCTTCTCTTCATGAGCAGGAGTTTCTGGTACAACCGGTGCAGGCTGTGGTTGCGGAAGCGATTGTGGTTCTGGTGTTGGTTGTGGTTGTGGTTTTTCTTCTTCCACTTTTTCCACAAACACTTTATTTCCTAGGATAGAGGCGGTTAATTTCTTACCAGCTTTTTCCATATCCTGGATATATTGGATAAAGACTTGTGACCATATCTTAATAAAGCGTTTTCTATATGAATTAATCGCTAGTTAATAGACTTCAAAATAGATAAATAGCAAGCAGGTTTAAAAATAGTATAAAAAAGAGGCTGGGACAAAAGTCCTAGCCTCTCAATTGTCTTTGGATTATCGAGCAAGACGCAGTGGTTGAGTGGGCTCTACTACGCTGATTTTATCAGCTTTTACAGCCCTACTCAACTGTGCGGAGGTGGGACGATGAAATCGAAGTCTAACGAATTACCGATTTCTGTCCCACTCTCTTTTGAAATAAACTTATTTATTTACGTTTTCCCATTTCCAGTTGTGTACTTCTGGAATATCATCACCATGTTCACGGATGTAAGCATTGTGGAAGGCAATTGTTTCGTCCATTTGAGCTGCAAATTCAGCTGCTTCTGCTCCAAGAGCTGCATTAGCTGCATCTTGTGCCAAGTGGAAGCGATCCAATTCAGACATGACACGCATATCGAATGGTGTTGTGATATCACCGTTTTCACGGTAACCATGCACACGCAAGTTGTGGTTGTGACGGTTGAAGAAGATATCACGGATCATGCCTTCGTAACCGTGGAAGGCAAAGATCACTGGTTTATCAGTTGTGAAGACTTTGTCAAACTCTTCATCTGAAAGTCCACGCGCATCGACTGATGGGTGACGCAATTTCAAGATATCCACAACGTTGACAAAGCGAATCTTCAATTCTGGGAAAGCCTTGTGCAAGATTGTGATGGCTGCAAGAGCTTCTAAGTTCGGCTCTGTCCCTGCAGCTGCAATGACAAGATCTGGCTCTTCATCTGCTGAAACAGTTGATGCCCAATCAATCACTTTGTATCCTTCACGAACCAATTCTTCTGCTTCATCAGCTGAGTAGAATTGAGGACGTGGGTGTTTAGAAGCAACGATCAAGTTAATCTTGTCTTCTGCCTTGAAGGCTTTGTCCATTACTGCCAAGAAGCTGTTTGTATCTGCTGGCAAGTACTCACGGATGTATTCTGGAGTTTTTTCTGCCAAGTGAGTCAAGATACCTGGATCTTGGTGAGTGTAACCATTGTGGTCTTGTTGGAATACTGTTGAAGTCGCAATCAAGTTCAAGGCTGGGTAGTTTTTACGCCATGTCGTGTGAGTCTTAGATTTACGCAACCATTTGAAGTGTTGAGTAATCATTGAGTCTACTACACGAAGGAATGATTCGTAAGAAGCGAAGAATCCATGACGACCTGTCAAGACATATCCTTCGAGCATTCCTTCCGCTTGGTGTTCTGACAATTGAGAGTCAATCACACGTCCAGCAGGGCTCAAAGCTTCATCGTAGTCTGGTTTCATACGTCCTAACCATTGACGGCTTGTACGAGTAAAGACTTCTTGAAGACGGTTTGATTTGGTTTCATCTGGTCCAAAGATACGGAAGTTATCTGGGTTCGCATCCACAAGATCTGCTGCATACTTACCAAATTCGATCATATCTTGCGCCATGATAGCACCTGGTGTTTCGATCTTGAAGGCATGTTTCTTCCAATCAGCAGTGTCCATTGGCTTGATGACACCTGCGTTTGTGATTGGGTTCATAGCCATGCGTCGATCACCTTTTGGTGCGATTTCAGCAATTTCAGGAAGCAATTTCCCATTTTCGTCGAACAACTCAGCTGGACGGTATGATTCCAACCAAGAAAGAAGAGCATCCACATGCTCCATGTGGTGAGCATCTACTGGGATTGGCACTTGGTGAGCACGGAAGCCACCTTCAATTGGTGTTCCTTCCCAAGCCTTTGGACCTGTCCAACCTTTAGGAATACGAGCAATCAAGACAGGGTATACTGGTTGAGTTGCTTCTTCTGCAGAACATTTACGAGCTTCTGCTTGGACTTTCTTGATTTCTTCAATCGCTTCGTCCAATTTTTCTGCAAACAAAGCATGAGATGCTTCGTGGTCGTCAGAAATAGCCGTTACGTCTGCAAAGATTGGTTTCCATCCAAGACCTTCAAAGAAGAGGGCCAATTCTTCGTCTGTTTTGCGTTCGAAGATCGTTGGGTTGTGGATTTTCCCACCGTTGAGGTAGAAGATTGGAAGAACAGCACCATCGTTAACTGGGTTCAAGAAGGTATTGGCCAACCAACCAGCCATCAATGGACCAGTTTCCCCTTCACCATCACCGATTACGGTTGCAGCAATCACATCTGGATTATCTAAAACAGCTCCAGCTGCGTGAGAAAGAGCATAACCAAGTTCTCCACCTTCGTGGATAGATCCAGGAGTTTCAGGTGCCGCGTGAGATGCAATCCCTCCTGGGAATGAGAAGATTTTACATAGGTGTTTAAATCCTTCTTCATTTTGTGGGATATTTGGATTCAATTCTGTATAAGAACCATCTAAGTAAGAGTTGGACACCATTACTTGTCCACCATGACCTGGTCCTTCAATGTAGAACATATCCAAGTCATATTTGTTGATTGCACGGTTCAAGTGTGCGTAAATAAAGTTTTGTCCAGGTACAGTTCCCCAGTGTCCGATTGGGTGAGCCTTCAAATCGTTTTCAACAACTTCACGTTTCAACAACGGGTTGTCTTTTAAGTACATTTGAGCAGCTGAAATATAGTTGGCTGCGCGCCACCACGCATCCACTTTATCCAAGTATGCTTTGCTGTTAAAATCAACAGTCATATTGTCTCCTCTCAAATTCTAGCTATGATTCTGATGAATTAGAATCCAGTGCAAGTATTTAGGTTATAAACATTCTGTTTCACTCACATGAAGACAGAATGAGCGCGAACCAAATTTAATTCAATTCTTCTCTATTCTATCAATAAATTTTCCATTTGTATATAGAAAAGTCGAAAAAAAATATAATTTTTTATAAAAAGTCTCTTTCCATATTTTTTACATATAAATCATTGTTTTTATAAGTTTTCGTTTTCTGTAAAGTAATGTTATACCAAGCCTTTTAACGCCTCTCTTTTTGAGCACCTTGTCAACAGAGCGCTTTCATGATATACTTTCAGTATCAAAGTGAAGGAGACATTTATGATTAAAGAAAAACGCAATAAAGGGTTTATCTCTGGCCTTGTCGTTTCCCTCTTCTTTTTAGCTTTTGCTGGGATGATGCTTTTTCTCTGGAATCATCATCAAAACCCTACTGCTTCTTTCCCTGAAGCTAAGAAATCTGGAGATACTGTTACCATGAAAGTCTACGATATCTATCCAGAACCTATCGGAACCATCGATAATGGTCACGTCATCTATTTGGTCCAATACGATACTAAAAATGATGGAAAATATGCAGGGATTGAAGCCAAGAAAGACGATGCTGCTATCAAGGAAATTCTGGAAAAAGCAGACAAAGGGGAACTACAAAAGAAACCTTATACCCTTAAGGGAAGTCAGTTAGCCCCCCTACAATCTTCTAGTAACAATTCTCGAAATGAGCGCATTGTCAACTACAGTGAATTTATCCGTTCTGTCCTTGATCCTAGCTCTGTCGTTGCTCTCAATATGACTAAGAATTATTATTTCAGCTTGACCGAATACCAAAAAGATGGTTTTGTCTTCCTAGGTAGTTCCCTTCTCATTATAGCGGTAGCCATCTCAACGCTTGTGGCTAGCTTCTTCCTTCGAAAACGAACTATCGCTTCTTACGAAGAACTCTACCAAGCCTACCCAGAGTTACAAGGGGACATCAGCCATGTTGCTGACCAAGCAAGCTATTACAACCAAGAACTAAAAGTAATCTTATACAAAAATCATTTAATCACCTATTTCAAGGGGACTCAGGCAGTAGACCTCCGAGATGTCCAACAACTCTACTTGACCATCACTCGCATTCGTCAATCAGCCATTTCCCGTCCGATCTACCAACTTTGCTGTATCCGCAAGGACAGACCTAAGAAAAAATTCAATATGCCTATTCGAAACAAGAAAAATGCTGAAGAACAGCTTTACACTCTCTATGCACAGATTTCTGAGAAATTCCCAGAAGTCAAGCTTGGTGTATAACATACAGCCATCAAGAAAACCTTATCGACTAATTGGAAACACCCGTGACGCTAGGTCAAGAGACCGCTCGCTACGGGTGTTTTCTTTTTGAGGCAACTATGGTCACTAACTGTTTCGATCTCACTTGCCTGTAAAAACCAGAAAAGGATCTTATCCTGTAGAAGTAGAGAATAAGATCCTTTTCAAAACTTTAGGAGCCTATGACTAAAAGGGAGAATTAAATGACTTTCTTCCCATGTTTATAGACATCAGTCACGAGGTTAGTTGCAAAGAAGTAGAAGAGATAATCTAGGTTTGGTGCGTCATAAATAGTAATATCCGCATCCTTTCCAGGATCCAAGCTTCCGATTTTGTTTGCCCGATCCACCGAATAGGCCGCATTAATGGTCACAGCATTGAGAATTTCCACTGGAGTCAAGCGCATCATGAAGCAACCAAGGTGCATAGCAAACTGGAGATTGGCTGTCGGACAAGATCCCGGATTGCTGTCAGTCGTTAGGGTAATGGCCATACCAGCATCCAACATCTTACGAGCCGGTGCATAGGTATCTTCCATCAGACTAAAGGTTGTTGCCGGCAAAAGATTTCCTATGACCTTTGCTTCGGCCAGTTTCTGAATCCCTTCGTCGGTAATCACCATCAGGTGTTCTGCGCTAGTTGCTTTCAACTCAGCCGCCACATCTACTCCACCGATGGACTCGATTTCATCTGCATGAATCCGTAGCTTAAAGCCCATTTCCTTAGCTTTAGAGAGAAGATAGCGAGATTCATCTGCTGTAAAGACACCCTTTTCACAGAAGATATCGCAGAATTCAGCCAGATTGTCTTCTTTCACTTTCGGAAGCATTTGTTCAATGATGAGATCTAAATACTCCTTTGAACGCCCCTTGTACTCCGTTGGAATCGCGTGAGCTGCCATAAAGGTTGAAACCAGATCAATCTCATGGTCATGATCCAAGGCTGCAACCACATCTAATTGCCGTTTTTCAGTTTCCCAATCCAACCCGTAACCACTCTTAGCTTCAACGGTTGTCACCCCATGACGCAACATATAGTCCAGAAGACGTTTAGACTTATCATAAAGATTCTCAAATGAAGCTTCTCGTGTCGCCCGAACGGTGCTCAGAATCCCTCCCCCTTGAGCGAGAATGTCTAAGTAGGAAACACCCGCTAACTTTTTAGCAAATTCATGTTCACGACTGCCTCCATAAACCAAGTGGGTATGGCAATCGATCAAGCCAGGGGTGGCAACTTTTCCTTCATAAGATCGGATTTCCGTATGGTCATCTACCAGCTCTTGGTCTGGCTGACCTGTTCCAATCGCGAGAATCTTTCCATCCTTTATTGCAATATAAGCATCGGAAAGGATTTTTGCCTCTGCCATCTCCTCGCCATAAAGAGGATGGCCTAGATCATTTGGACAAAACAACTGGTTAAAGTGGGTTAAGATTACATCAGCAGACATATGAATATTTTCCTTTCTATTTCCATTATGATTTCATTTTATAATTCTAAAACAAAAGCGTCAAAAAAAAGTCAAAAACTAGTTTGCTCATCTTTTTTTGCTTTATTAAAAATTTATTTTTTTTTTGACTCTTTATTGACGCTATTTCGATACAATAAAGAAAATATAAATCCATAGTTCAACTATAAGGAGGTTCCTACTATGACATTTATCGACGATAAAGAAATTGCAGCAGCCATGTCTGTCAAACTTGACTATGATGTCCTTCCTGAAAAGACTACTTTTCAAGAAGGAATCCGACGTGCGCCAGATAGAGGCTTCCGCTTGACGCAAGCTCAGACTGAGATTGCCCTCAAGAATGCTTTGCGTTACATTCCTAGAAAATTCCATCAAGAGTTGATCCCAGAATTCTTAGAAGAATTGAAAACTCGTGGTCGGATCTACGGCTACCGTTTCCGTCCAAAAGAACGTATCTATGGAAAACCAATTGATGAGTACAAAGGTAAATGCACTGCTGCTAAGGCTATGCAGGTCATGATCGACAATAACTTGAGTTTTGAAATTGCCCTTTATCCATATGAATTAGTCACTTACGGAGAAACAGGTTCTGTCTGTGCCAACTGGATGCAATACAACTTGATCAAGAAGTATTTAGAAGTGATGACAGAAGACCAAACCTTGGTCGTTGAATCTGGTCACCCTCTTGGCCTTTTTAAGTCTAAACCAGAAGCTCCTCGCGTTATCATTACCAACGGTCTTTTGATCGGTGAATATGATAACATGCACGATTGGGAAATTGCTGAAGAGATGGGCGTTACCAACTACGGTCAAATGACTGCTGGTGGATGGATGTACATCGGCCCTCAAGGAATCGTCCATGGTACCTTCAACACCCTTCTCAATGCTGGCCGTCTTAAACTCGGTGTTGCTGATGACGGCGACTTAACCGGCAAACTCTTCATTTCATCTGGTCTAGGTGGGATGAGTGGGGCTCAAGGGAAAGCGGCTGAAATTGCAAAAGCTGTTGCCATCGTTGCAGAAGTGGACCGCTCTCGTATCGAAACCCGCCACTCTCAAGGTTGGATTAGCCAAGTGACAGCCAGTGCGGAAGAAGCTGTGAAATTGGCTCAAGCAGCACTGGAAGCTGGTGAGTCAACTTCGATTGCCTACCATGGAAATATCGTAGACTTGCTCGAATATGTCAATGAACACCAAGTCCATGTTCACCTCTTGTCTGACCAAACCTCTTGTCACAACGTATACGATGGTGGGTATTGTCCAGTTGGTATCAGCTTTGAAGAACGGACTCGTTTGTTAGCAGAAGACAAAGAAACCTTCCACCGTCTCGTCGATGAAACCCTGGCTCGTCACTATGCAGTCATCAAAGCCTTGACTGCTAAAGGCACCTACTTCTTCGACTACGGTAATGCCTTCATGAAATCTGTTTACGACTCTGGCATCAAGGAAATTTCTAAGAATGGTTTGGACGACAAGGACGGCTTCATTTGGCCATCTTATGTAGAAGATATCATGGGACCTATGCTATTTGACTATGGTTATGGTCCATTCCGTTGGGTCTGCCTCAGTGGTAAACACGAAGACTTGATTGCAACTGACCATGCAGCTATGGAAGCGATTGATCCAACTCGTCGCTACCAAGACCGCGACAACTACAACTGGATTCGCGATGCTGAAAAGAATCAGCTAGTTGTTGGCACACAAGCTCGTATCCTCTATCAAGATTGTATGGGACGTGTCAACATTGCTTTGAAATTTAATGAACTCATTCGCCAAGGTAAGATTGGACCTGTCATGATTGGACGTGACCACCATGATGTATCTGGTACAGATGCTCCATTCCGTGAAACTTCCAATATCAAAGATGGATCTAATGTTACTTGTGATATGGCCGTTCAATGTTACGCTGGTAACGCTGCTCGCGGTATGAGTCTCGTGGCGCTCCACAACGGTGGTGGTACTGGTATCGGTAAAGCCATCAACGGAGGATTTGGTCTCGTTCTAGACGGTAGCCACCGGATCGATGAAATCATCAAGTCTGCTATTGCATGGGATACCATGGGCGGTGTTGCTCGTCGGAACTGGGCACGAAATAACCATGCGATTGAAACAGCCATCGAATACAACCGTCTCCATGCAGGCACAGACCACATCACCATTCCTTATCTTGCAGATGAAGATTTGGTCAAAGATGCAGTTCAAAAATTATTTTAACATCAAAAAATAAAAACTGAGAAAGGGGAGGAAATACAAAGACTCCTCCTCCCCACCTTCTCCTATAAAAAGAGGTAATCATATGGCAAAAATTGTTGAGTGTATTCCAAACTTTTCTGAAGGACGCAATCAGGCTGTTATTGACGGATTAGTCGCGACCGCAAAAAGTATTCCAGGTGTCACATTATTAGACTACTCGTCTGATGCCAGTCACAATCGCAGTGTCTTTACACTCGTTGGGGATGAAGAAAGTATTCAAGAAGTGGCTTTCCAATTGGTAAAATACGCATCTGAAAACATCGATATGACTAAACACGAAGGCGAGCACCCTCGTATGGGAGCAACAGACGTTTGTCCATTCGTTCCAGTCAAAGATATCACAACAGCAGAATGTGTCGAAATCGCCAATAAAGTTGCGGAACGCATCAATCGTGAATTAGGTATCCCAATCTTTCTCTATGAAGATGCAGCAAGTCGTCCAGAACGCACCAACCTTGCTAAAGTGCGCAAAGGCCAATTCGAAGGAATGCCAGAAAAATTATTGGAAGAAGACTGGAAGCCAGACTACGGTGAACGTAAGATTCACCCAACAGCAGGAGTTACCGCTGTTGGTGTCCGTATGCCACTCGTTGCCTTCAATATTAACCTTGACACAGATAATTTAGATATTGCCAATAAAATTTCTAAAATTATTCGTGGATCCAGTGGTGGATACAAATACTGTAAAGCAATCGGTGTCATGCTAGAAGATCGTAACATCGCACAAGTCTCTATCAACATGGTCAACTTGGAACAATTCCCACTGTATCGTGTCGTTGAAACTGTTCGCTTCGAAGCACAGCGCTATGGTGTTCGAATCATCGGAACAGAACTCATCGGTCTTGCTCCTGCTAAGGCTTTGATTGACTCCGCTGAGTACTACTTGCAATTAGAAGATTTTGACTACAGCAAACAAGTCTTGGAAAATCACTTGTTGGGTTAGAAAGGGAGTTCTATGAAACTAGTTGACTTAAGTATTACTGAGTTTGCCAAGGTTCTTGGTTCTGATGCTCCAGCTCCTGGGGGAGGCTCTGCCGCTGCCCTATCCGCTGCGAATGGGATTTCCCTTACAAAAATGGTCTGTGAACTCACCATTGGTAAGAAAAAATACGCTGAATATGAAGAGCACATCAAAGGGGTTCACGAAAAAAGCGCAAAACTCCAAGACCAACTACTAGAAGCCATCGACAAGGATACAGAAGCTTTCAATGTCGTATCAGCTGTCTTTGATCTTCCAAAAGAAACTGAAGAAGAGAAAGCCGCTCGTCGTGAAGCCATGCAAAAAGCCTTGAAACATGCGACTGTATCTCCTTTCTCTATGATGGAGCTCATCGTTGAGGCTCTTGAAACAACAAAAGAAGCTGTTGGTAAGTCCAACACCAATGCGGCTAGTGACTTAGGAGTGGCTGCTCTCAACCTTAAAGCTGGACTTCAAGGTGCTTGGCTCAATGTCCTGATCAACATTTCAGGAATCAAGGACCAAGACTTCGTCCAAGAATACCACGGCAAGGGACTCAAACTCCTCCAAACAGGTTCTGAGCTTGCAGATAGCATTTACCAAATCATTTTAGACAGTCTATCTTAACCCCCCTAGTAAACAACTCCTGCTACTAAAAATTATACAAGGAAAGAAGGGATTCTATGGTTTTATCGGATATTGAAATTGCCAATTCTGTCCAAATGAAACCCATCACCGACATCGCCGCCGAACTAGGATTAACTGAAGAGGATATATCTCTCTACGGAAAATATAAGGCAAAAATTGATGGCAATCAATTGGAACAGTTGAAAGATAAGGAAGATGGAAAGCTGATTCTTGTAACAGCCATCTCACCTACACCTGCTGGAGAAGGAAAGACAACAACCTCTGTTGGTTTAGTTGATGCCCTCTCTGCCATTGGTGAGAAAGCCGTTATCGCTCTCCGCGAACCATCTCTTGGCCCTGTCTTTGGGATCAAGGGTGGAGCTGCTGGTGGAGGTTATGCTCAGGTTGTTCCAATGGAAGACATCAACCTTCACTTTACAGGAGACTTCCATGCCATTGGGATTGCCAACAACCTGCTTGCAGCCTTGATTGACAATCACATCCATCACGGCAATGAGTTGGGCATCGATTCTCGTCGCATCACTTGGAAACGAGTGGTCGATATGAACGACCGGCAACTCCGCCATATTGTCGATGGCCTTCAAGGAAAGACAAACGGAGTTCCTCGTGAAGATGGTTTCGACATCACAGTGGCATCTGAAATCATGGCTATTCTCTGTCTCTCAGAAAACATCCTTGACCTCAAAGAACGCCTTGATCGCATCATTATCGGTTACAACTACCAAGGACAACCGGTCACAGCCAAAGACCTCAAAGCCGGAGGGGCTATGGCAGCTGTTCTCAAAGATGCCATTCATCCCAACTTGGTACAAACCTTGGAACATACTCCTGCTATTATCCACGGTGGACCATTTGCCAATATCGCTCATGGCTGTAACAGTGTGCTGGCTACTAAACTAGCTCTCAAATATGCAGACTATGTTGTTACAGAAGCTGGTTTTGGAGCAGACTTAGGTGCTGAAAAATTCATTGACATCAAGTGCCGCATAGCAGGACTTAAACCTTCTGCCGTAGTCCTCGTCGCAACCATCCGTGCTCTCAAGATGCATGGTGGAGTTGCCAAAGCGGACTTGGCTACTGAAAATGTCCAAGCTGTCATCGATGGTCTACCAAACCTGGACAAACACTTGGCCAACATCCAAGAAGTCTACGGCCTCCCTGTGGTCGTTGCCATTAACAAATTCCCACTGGATACCGAAGCCGAGCTAGAAGCTGTTTATGAATCTTGTAAGAAACGCAATGTAGATGTTGTCATTTCGGATGTCTGGGCAAATGGTGGAGCTGGTGGACGCGACCTAGCTGAAAAAGTCATTCAACTAGCTCAAGAAGAAAACCACTTCTCTTATGTCTATGACGAAGAAGACAGCATTGAAACAAAACTGACCAAGATTGTCACAAAAGTTTATGGTGGTAAAGGCATTAGCTTAACACCGGCGGCCAAACGTGAACTAAAAGAATTGGAAGCACTTGGTTTCTCCAACTACCCAATCTGTATGGCCAAAACGCAATATTCCTTCTCCGATGATGCCAAGAAGATCGGAGCACCGACAGATTTCACTGTAAAAATCAGTAACCTTAAGGTAGCAGCCGGAGCTGGCTTTATCGTAGCTCTCACCGGAACGATCATGACCATGCCTGGCCTGCCAAAAGTTCCAGCCAGTGAAAAGATTGATATCGACGCCCAAGGCAATATCACTGGACTCTTTTAAGAAAGAGGCCATCCTATGGTGAGTATCCTTCATCTTACCCCCGCAGATTATCAGATATCTACTTGGTCTGGTGGCCAAACCACCCAACTCCTCCTCTCTCCAAAAGAGGGAAGTTACCCGGATCGAACCTTTGATTTCCGCCTCTCTACTGCAACGGTAGAGGTTGAAAAAAGTGACTTTACTGATCTATCTGGCTACCACCGTATCTTGATGCCCTTGGATGCATCCATTAGGCTCAATCATCTCGAACAAGAAGTGGTCTTGAATCCTTTTCAAAGTTACTTCTTTGATGGCGGAGATCCCGTATCTAGTCAAGGGACCTGTCAAGACTTTAATCTGATTTACAAACCCTCTTACCAGGGGCATATGAGCGCTATTTCCCCTCATGAAAGTGTCAGTAGTCAGAGTCGCTATCAATTTATTTATGCACTCTCTTCGCTGACACTCGAATGGGGAAAGGAGCATACCAAAGTTCTTCAAGCGCATGAGCTTCTGGTTCTCGAACAAGCATCTCCCCTTCAAGAGATGACAATCACGTTTTCACCCCTTCAGTCTGGGGAGCAAGCAATTGCTATCTGGACTGCACTAAAATAATGTTAAAAAAGGAGAGACATTATGAACGGAGCACATAAACAGTCGATTGAGGAACAGGAAAAAGCGAAATTCAGCTTTAGCGGTGCCACTTTGTACGGTATCAATGCCGTGATTGGATCTGGTATCTTCCTCTTACCTCAAAAAATTTATGCCGGTTTAGGACCAGCTTCTCTAGCTGTCATGTTCGGGGTAGCCGTTCTCGTCATGCTATTATCAGCCTGTCTGGCTGAAACAGCTGGTTACTTCGATAAAAACGGAGGAGCCATGCAATACTCCAAAGCAGCTTTCGGAGACTTCGTCGGCTTTAATGTCGGAATTCTCGGTTGGGCTGTTACAGTCATTGCTTGGGCTGCCATGTTAGCCGGCTTTGCCAAAATCTTCATCATTACTTTCCCAGCATTCGAAGGCTATAACCTACCAATTAGTATCGTTATGTTGGTTCTCTTGAGTATTATGAATATCGCCGGTCTGAAAACATCTAAGATGTTCACTCTGACAGCTACTGTTGCAAAATTAATCCCAATTGTCCTCTTCTCGCTCTTTGCCATCTTCTTTATTTCTGGTGGCGTGAGCAAGGGTAACTTCACACCTTTCCTTCAATTGGAAAGTGGTTCAAATCTCTTTAGTGCTATTTCGAGTACTGCAGTCTACATCTTCTACGGATTTATCGGATTCGAAACCATGTCCATCGTCGCAGGGGAAATGCGCAACCCTGAAAAGAACGTTCCCCGTGCTATCTTGGGATCCATCAGTATCGTATCTGTTCTCTACATGTTGATCATCGCTGGAACAATCGCTATGCTTGGTGGACGTATCATGGAAACCGGTGCACCGGTGCAAGATGCTTTCGTTGAAATGATTGGCCCTATCGGAGCTCCTCTTGTTTCTTATGGTGCCCTCATTTCTATCGCCGGTCTAAACATTGGTGAATCCATCATGGTACCTCGTTTTGGAGCTGCCCTAGCAGACGAAAAACTCTTGCCAGCAGGTCTTGGAAAAACAAACTCTAAGAATGCTCCAGTCATTGCCATTGTCATTTCAGGTGCCTTTGCATTCTTACTCTTGTTGTCTGGATCTTTCGAATCATTAGCAACTTTCAGTGTTGTCTTCCGTTTCTTCCAATATATTCCAACTGCTTTGGCTGCTATCAAACTTAGAAAAATGTACCCAGACAAAAAGGTTACCTTCCGAGTGCCATTTGGTCCTGTTATCCCAGTTTTAGCCGTTGTGATCAGTATCTTGATGATTGCCGGAGACAATATGATGAACTTTGTCTGGGGAGTTGTTGGTCTCGCTATCTCAAGTGGCCTCTACTTCGTCTTCCACAGTAACAAAGGAATTAAGCCTACTAAGAATTAAGCCTAAAATTGTCCCCCTAACTAGATGGGATTGTTATAGGGAGTGAGTGGACTCCCCTTCACTACTCCCTTCCCATCTTATCACCAAACGAATATCAAACCTGAGCTCTTTTCTCTAAGCCTCCTTTAAATCCTTTTAAGACGGATAGACAAAGAGCCCATGTTTGGTATTCATACTGTAGTAATCAACACTACTTCCACAAAATAGATACTTATAAACGGAGGTTTTATATGACTCAATTGATTCATTTAGATGGTAATAGCTTAACACTTGAAGAAGTCATCGCTGTAGCTCGCCACGGGGCTCAATGTGAGCTGGACAAAGAAGCACAGGAAGCTGTTATCGCTTCTCGTAAAATCGTCGATGACATTGTACGTGAAAAACGAGTGGTCTATGGTGTTACCACTGGCTTTGGATCTCTCTGTAATGTCAGTATCTCTCCAGAAGATACTGTTCAACTTCAAGAAAACTTAATCCGTACCCACGCATCAGGCTTTGGAGATCCACTTCCTGAAGATGCTGTTCGTGCCATTATGTTAATTCGTATTAACTCACTCTTAAAAGGTTATTCTGGCATCCGCCTTTCAACTGTTGAAAAACTATTAGAATTGCTCAACAAAAATGTCACTCCTTTTATTCCTGAAAAAGGTTCTCTTGGAGCATCTGGTGATCTCGCTCCTCTTTCTCACATGGTTTTGCCAATGTTGGGACTTGGACATGCCTACTACAAAGGTCAACTTTTAAGTGGTCAAGAAGCTCTCGACCAAGCTGGTATTGAAAAGATTCAATTAGCTGCTAAAGAAGGGCTTGCTTTGATCAATGGTACAACGGTCCTAACTGGTATCGGAGCTCTTGCGACATACGATGGTATTCAATTGCTCAAACTCTCTGATATTGCAGGTGCTCTTTCAATGGAAGTTCACAATGGTATTACAAGTCCATTTGAAGAAGACCTTCATACCATCCGCCCACAAAGTGGACAATTGGCAACAGCTCGTAACATTCGTAACCTTCTTGAAGGAAGCAAAAATACGACCGTTGCGACTCAACAACGGGTACAAGATCCTTATACACTCCGTTGTATCCCTCAAATCCATGGAGCAAGCAAGGATTCTATTGCTTACGTAAAAGAAAAAGTTGAAATTGAAATCAACTCTGTTACGGATAACCCAATTATTACCAAAGAAGGCCATGTCATCTCCGGTGGGAACTTCCACGGTGAACCAATGGCGCAACCATTTGACTTCTTAGGCATTGCTCTTTCTGAAATCGGTAACGTATCTGAACGTCGGGTGGAACGCTTGGTCAATAGCCAACTTAGTAAATTGCCATCCTTCTTGGTCAAACACCCTGGCCTCAACTCGGGCTTCATGATCACGCAGTATGCTTGTGCATCCCTTGCATCTGAAAACAAAATCTTGTCTCACCCAGCTAGCGTAGACTCTATCCCATCTTGTGAAAACCAAGAAGACTTCGTCAGCATGGGAACAACTGCGGCTCGTAAAGCAGCAGAAATCCTCAAGAATTCTCGTCGCATCGTTGCTACTGAAATCATGGCCGCTTGCCAAGCCTTGGATCTCAAACCAGAAAATCAAGAACTTGGTAAAGGTACAAAACCGGCCTATGACATGATTCGCAGCAAGGTTGCCTTCATTGAATTTGACAAGGACATCGAAATCTTCGAAGAACTCAATAAAGCATCTGCCGTTGTTGAAAGTGAAGAATTCTTAGCAACAATTGAAAAGGCTGTTGACTTAAGCATTCAATACTGATACAGTAAAAATACAGCAGAAAAAAGGCTGGGAAATTTTCTCAGCCTCTCCCTTTCTACCTAAATACAGACAAATGGAGGCATGTAACGTGCTTAGAGATTACTACCCAATGACCTACAGCTATTACCAAGGCAGTATTGAAGATAACCCCTATACAGCCAAGTGGGGCATGCTGACGAGGTTTTTGGACTTAAATGATGAAACCTTGACCCCTTTTGACGAAGTGACCTTTGGAATCCTCGGTTTCAAGAGCGATAAAGGAGTTTATATTAATAATGGTCGCGTCGGTGCTGTCGAGAGTCCTACCGCTATTCGAACCCAAATCGCCAAACTTCCTTGGCATTGGGGGACCAATGTCTCTGTTTTCGATGTCGGTAATATCGATGGTCCTAATCGCTCTCTCCAAGAGTTGCAAGAAAGTCTCTCTCAAGCTGTCAAACGGATGCTCGACTTAAACATTCAACCCATTGTTCTTGGTGGCGGACATGAAACAGCTTATGGGCACTACCTTGGCCTGAAAGCATCCTTGCAACCAAGTGAGCAGTTGGCCGTCATTAATTTGGATGCCCATTTTGATTTGCGTCCCTACGACCAAACTGGTCCCAACTCTGGAACAGGATTTCGTCAAATGGCAGATCATGCAAGACAAGAGAGCCAAGATTTCCCTTACTTAATCTTAGGAATTCAGGAACATAGCAATAACCTATTCTTATTTAACTATGTCGCTCAAACTCCTAGCATTGATTTCTTAACCGGACAAGACCTCTTCCAGATGAGTCACCAAGCGATTTTCGATCGTATCGATCACTTCTTAGAAAAACAAACGGCTGTCTACCTATCCATCGACATGGACTGCTTTGCCGTTGGATCTGCCCCTGGCGTAAGTGCTATTCAGTCACTAGGGGTTGATCCAAAACTAGCTCTCATGCTCCTCCAACACATTGCAGCCAGCGGAAAGCTGATTGGATTTGATATCGTGGAAGTTTCGCCTCCTCATGATATTGACAACCATACTTCCAATCTTGCTGCAACCTTTATCTTTTACTTGACCCAAATCTTAGCACAGCAAAAATAATCCAAGGGCTAGGACATCCCCAAGAAACATAAAAGGCTTAGAAGTACCTGATTAAACAGGCGCATGCTAAGCCTTTTTTCATTCTTCAGTTATCGACTGAATCGTTTTTTTCTTTATTCCCAAGGGAAGTAAATATAAGAAACGCCTCTGCACATTGGCTATAACAAAGGGCCTCCTCTACATTTCTTTTAGTTTCTTAAGGAATTGACGATCTCTATATGGATTCAGTTGTTGTTCTGCCACCTTTCGGTAGTAGTTCATATCCTCTCTCAAGAATCCAAGTAATACAGCATCCAACTCCGCTCCTTTTTCCTCTTGCCGCAATAAGAAAGCTAGAAGATAATGGACCATACCCTTATCTCGTGGATTCGCCGACTGCTTCATAGAAATTTCTTTTCGAGCGAGGTAATCAGCAACCTTTTCTTGTTCTCCCTGCTGGCAGGCGATTAAGGTTTGATAGAATTCCAGTTGGTCCTCCTTCCAAGGGAAGCTGACCCTTGACAAAACCTTCTGAGCACGTTCGAAACAGAGACTTGCTTTCGC
This sequence comes from Streptococcus rubneri, assembly GCF_004785935.1. Taxonomy (GTDB): domain Bacteria; phylum Bacillota; class Bacilli; order Lactobacillales; family Streptococcaceae; genus Streptococcus; species Streptococcus rubneri. Next base: position 1,239,457 of record NZ_SRRP01000001.1, read on the forward strand.
AAAATCTCCCTGCCAATAATAGGCAATCCCTAGATCGATATCAAATACGACACGAACAGACTCGACCGCTTGATCCCCCACTAAATTCAGGACCTCTTCTAAGTGGGTTACAGCCACCTGAAAATGGCCCCTAATTTGCTCAATTTCTGCTAGATAAGCCAAGGAAGCCGCAATTTGAATAGCATACTTATCCTGCATACTACGGGTCAAACTAAAGCAGTCAATCGAACGATAGAGATGACGTGTCGCTTGCTCCTCATCGCCCACCATCAGGTAATAGAGCCCTTTTAAGCGTAATTGTAAGGCGATGGCTTCGTGATTATTGGCTTGAATAGCATCCTCCAGAGCTAAATCTGTGTAATAGGCCATTTCAGAAATATTTTCTGTCTGGATACAATAATAGATAATCTGCCGGTAGCCCTCTAGAAGATAGTCTAAATGTTTCAGTTCTCGAGCGTAGGAAATAACCTTTTGGATAGCATGGATTCCCTTTTGATACTCACCGGTCCGAATAGAATAGCGACCCTCTAAATACAGATAACGCAGTTGCAAGTACTTATAGTCTTTATCCTTTTGGTAACGAGGGAATAGGTCATTTACTTGCTGAGAAAGGCGGGTTAATTCCCCTATGATATCCAAATGGCTATTAGCCCCATCCACCACCTGCTCTTCCTCGCCCTTATAAAAGATTGGAAATAGTTCGTGCTCTAGTTGCAGAATTTCTTCCAAATAATTTAGCTCGAAGGACAAGGAGCGTAAAAGATTCTGAGACTGCTTGTACTGGTAGGCAATTTCCTTATAAAAGAGAAGGTCTGTCGAATCTTCTAATGTTTCTTCCAGTTTTTTGGCAATCTGTTGGTGGAAAAGTCGCCGTCTAGCAGGTGATAAAAGCTGGTAGAAATACATCCCCACCAGTTGCTTGTTAAAGCAGACAGAGAGAAGCTCCCCTTCTTCCTCCAGACGAAGAATCCCTTTTTCTGACAAAGAATCCAGTGTTCCCGTTACCATCTCCAAGTTCACGGCTGTCAAATCGGCTAACAGTCTCATAGAGATGGGCTTATGAAAACAGGATAAATACTGCAAGATAGACTCTTCCTCACTAGTCATTTCGCCAAGCTCTTGAGCGAGGTAGGCTTGAATGATCTCCGGTAAGGGCTCTAAGCTCTCCTTTTCTTTCCACTCTTCAATGTAGCTGGAGAGGATAAAGGGACTTCCTTCACTCCAGTCTATCATCTTCTCAATGATGGCTGGCTCTACCTGACCAAGCTCTCCTTGCAGGAGGCTTCGACTTTCGCTCGGACTGAAATTTCTCAGTTCTAGTTGGGACAAGCGTCTTTCAACTTGGAAACGTCCAAGAAAGCTAGACAAATGAGAAGATAAAGGAGGCTCAGCAGAAAGAATTATCCCCAAATGATCCTGTCTGCAGCTTTCCTCGAGCTGGGCAATTTTTTCCAGAGAGCTTGCATCAATCCACTGTACATTCTCCAGCAGGAGGACAACAGGTTTTTCTTGGGTAAATTCCTGAAGAATGCTAGCTATTAGCTCCACATCATCATCTTCCTTAGAAAGACCCAAACCTGCTTTTTCTAAAGCAACTCCAAGTTCTTTCCAACTACTTCCTTCTTGGTGCTGATGTGCCAATTTTGCTTCCAGCTTAACAAAAAGAAAACTACGATTGGACATCAAGACTAATTGGCGTAACAAGCGTTTCTTTCCCGTACCCGATTGGCCCAAGACGAGAAGAGGTCCTGAAGACTCCCCTACTTCAACCAGAGACAGGTAATCCTCAAGCTGAGAGAGTTCCTGCTTACGACCAAAAAAGGATAGTTCACGGATATTGGACCGTCTAGTCAGTTTATGGGTCCGTTTAGCTTCTAAAACAGAGTGATAGAGTTCCTCTATCGCCCGACTAGGACGAACACTGAGCTCACGATCCAACAAATCGACCAGCTTGTAATAGGTCTCAAAAAATTTCCCCAACTGGTGATGGAACCTGTAATACTCCATCAAAAGCTGATAGTTTTTCTCTTCAAACTCATCTAGCTCTACTAAATGATGGAGCAAAGATTCTATACTAGGATCCCCAAAGCCATCTTGGTCAATCTTTTGATAACAGCTTTCGATATAGAGTTGCTTATAAGCATTGCGCTTACGAGAAGCCCACTGATCAAAATCTTCATCGTCCTTGACATAAAATCCTTCTAGGAAGTCTCCCTGATAGAGATTTAAATGTCTGATTGGATCTCTTTCAAAGAGCTGAACATCCAGATGAAGATCCAAGTCAGGATTGAGGGCCAGACTACTTCTACTTGGAGAGACAATTACATCTCCTTCAAAGATTTTATTGGCCTGATAAACGGTATTCCGTAAATTCTTCCGAGCTACTTGGTTTTCCTTATCTCCCCAAAGAATTCCAGCTATTTCGTCCCGATTGACCTCACCCATCACTGCTAAATAATAGAGCAAAGCCTCCATCTTTGAGAAAGAAAAGCGAATGTCTTTCTGATTGACATAAACCTTCGGGGGGCCAAATAGCTTTAATTTTAGATTCCTCTTCATTGCAAGCGCCTCCAAAATCTGTATATTAATACTATAAAAAAAAAGTCGCCTTTTAGCAAGTGATTTACACTCGTAAAAAAAGACTGGGAACATAACGTCCCCAATCTCTCCATTTTAGATGGTAATTGTTGATTAAATTCCCTCAAAGTGTGGCTGATGATTGAACAAGGCTTTGGTTGCATGGTGGACATGATAGGCTACATCTTCGTTGTTCATGGTGTAGAGGTGGACACCAGCAACATCCTGAGTGACTAAATCAACGATTTGGTCCACTGCATAGGCTAAACCAGCAGCACGAAGCGATTCTGGATCATGCTCATACTTATCTAGGATAGCCTTAAACTTCCTTGGAATATGAATATTTTCACAGGTCTTCAACAAGCGAAGGGCCTGATTTCTGTTAAGAATAGGCATCACTCCAGCATGAATGGGCACATCGATCCCCGCTAAGGTACACTTATCTTGGAAATCATAGAAGCGTTCATTGTCAAAGAAAAGCTGAGTCACTAGGCTCGAACATCCAGCATCCACTTTCTTTTTCAGATTTTGAATATCTGAAATTTGGTTTGGCGAATCTGGGTGACCTTCTGGGTAACAAGCACCGATCACATCAAAGTGAGGAGCTTCTGTTTTAATAAATTCAATCAAGTCCGTTGCATAACGAAAGTCTTTTAAAGGTTCAATACCAGGAATAATATCACCACGAAGGGCCAAGATCCGATGAACCCCTACTTGATCTAATTCATGAAGGGTATCTGCTACTTTTTCCTTGCTTAGATAGATGGCAGGTAAGTGGGCAATGGTCGGAATAGACAATTCATTCTGAATATGATTGGCTAAAGCAACCGTCGTCTCTTTGATATTGTATTTATTATTGCTAGCTGTCACACTGATAAAGTGTGGAGCTAATTCCTGCATATTTTCCAAGGCACGTAAGAGCTTGGCATTGCCTACTTCAGGATTTGGAGGGAAAACCTCAAAGGAGAGCGACGGTGTTTGCTTAGTCATCAAATGTATTCCTTTCTTGATTGAGCAATTCTTTTTTTGCTATCGAGCAAGCTTAGGAATTGCTGCTTGCTTTATAGCGCTTTACGAGCAGCTTTTGCCGCTTCTACAAGACGGATCAAGCTTTCTTTTGTTTCTTTAATACCACGTGTTTTCAAACCACAGTCAGGATTGATCCAAACTTTTCTGCTTGGTACTTTGGCAAGGATAGCTTCGATGGTGTGATCGATTTCACCTTCGTTAGGTACACGAGGTGAGTGGATATCGTAAACCCCAGGTCCAACTTCTGTTTGGAAGTTTTTCGCTTTGAGTTCGTCCAAGATTTCAAGGTTTGAACGGCTCGCTTCAAATGAGATGACATCTGCATCCATATTGTCGATAGCTGGGATGATATCTGTAAATTCTGAGTAACACATGTGAGTGTGGATCTGTGTATCTGGCGCAACTGTTGAGTGTACCAAACGGAAGGCTGGAATAGCCCAGTCAAGGTAATCTTCATACCAGTCGCTACGACGGAGTGGCAATTTCTCACGGAGAGCAGCCTCGTCGATTTGGATGATTTTCACGCCTGCTGCTTCAAGGTCAAGAACTTCATCCTTGATGGCAAGAGCGATTTGAAGAGTTGAATCCTTGATAGAGATGTCTTCACGTGGGAATGACCAGTTAAGGATAGTCACAGGTCCAGTCAACATCCCTTTAACAGGTTTGTTCGTACGGCTTTGTGCGTAGCTAGACCATTTCACAGTGATTGGGTTGAGACGAGTCACATCACCCCAGATGATTGGTGGTTTCACCCCACGCATACCGTATGATTGTACCCAACCGTTTTTAGAGAAGAGGTAACCTGACAAGTTTTGACCGAAGTACTCAACCATGTCATTCCGCTCGAATTCACCGTGTACAAGTACATCAAATCCAACTTCTTCTTGCCATTTGATCCATTCGTCGATGGTTTCAGCAAGGAAGGCATCGTATTCTTCTTGAGTCAATTCACCCTTCCGGAAGGCCAAACGTTTCGCACGAACTTCTTTCGTTTGAGGGAATGAACCGATGGTTGTTGTTGGAAGAGCTGGAAGTTTGAAGGCATCTTCTTGGATAGCTTCACGTTCAGCAAAGGCTGGCAAACGAGTGTAGTCTGCGTCAGTCAATCCAGCGATACGAGCCCGAAGCTCCGCATTTGCTCCGACACGTTCCGTCGCAAAGAGTTCTTTGTTGGCAGCAAGAGCTTGATCTCCTTGGCCATTGCGGATAGCATCCAAGTCACGAAGTTCTTCCAATTTTTCAACTGCAAAGGCAAAGTGGTTCAAGATAGCTGGCTCAAAGTCTTCGTTAGCCGTTGTAAATGGCACATGAAGTAGTGAGCAAGAAGTTGTCAAAACAACGTTTTCAGCTGGTACTTGTTTCAAGATTTCCAAGCTTGCTTCGTAGTTGTTGCGCCAGATATTCTTCCCATTGACAATCCCTGCATAAAGAGTCTTGTCAGCTGGGAAGCCACCTTTAACGAGTTCAAGAGTTTTCTTCCCTTCAACGAAGTCAAGACCGATCGCATCTACTGGCAAGTTCACAAGGTCAGTGTAGATGTCACGCACGTCTCCGAAGTATGTTTGAAGCAAGACTTCAAGACCTTTTTTGTCAGCCAAGAGCTTGTTGTAGAGGTTCAAGAAGAGGGCTTTTTCTTCAGCTGTCAAATCTTTAACAAGAGCTGCTTCATCCAGTTGGATACGAGTAGCACCAAGTTCAGCCAATTTAGCAAAAACATCTTGGTAAGCAGCCACTAAGCTATCCACGAAGTCTTCTGCTTTTACGCCTTCTTCAAAGTCTGACAATTGAAGGAAAGTGAAGGGACCAACCACAACTGGACGAGTGTCAAGACCCAATTCTTTCGCTTCTTGGTACTCATCAAAAATCTTGTGACCAGCCAATTTGACTTCTGTTGTTTTTTCAAATTTTGGAACGATGTAGTGGTAGTTGGTGTTGAACCATTTCTTCATTGGAAGAGCACGCACATCCCCTTTTTCACCTTGGTAGCCACGCGCCAAAGCGAAGTAGCGTTCAAGATCTGTCAATTCTAAGTTTTGCACAGACTCAGGAACCACGTTGAAAAGAAAGGCTGCATCTAGGAAGTTGTCATAATGTGAAAAATCATTTGATGGGATTTCAGTGATCCCTTTTTCTTTGACAATATTCCAGTGCTTAGCACGCAATTCTTTTGCTGCATCTAACAAATCTTCTGCTGTGATTTCATTTCTAAAATATTTTTCAGTTGTAAATTTTAGTTCGCGGAATTCACCCAAACGAGGGAATCCGATAATTGTAGTTGACATGTTTTGTCCTCCAAAAATTCAAGTTGAGTCTATCTTATCAGAAGAAGCCCCTTCTGTATAATTGCTTTTCAATGGTTTTTGATATAGTTTTAAACTATACCCTTATAAATCAAGGGTTTTTGCCTATTGTCATTGACCAGAACTAATAGTCCTTATAAATAATAACTATAAGGCTTCTACCAGACAGACTGAGCCCCCTCCCATTGGACAGTCCTAATCTCCACTAAAACAAAAAAAGAAGCTATCCGCTTCTTTTTTGTAGGAACTTATGCTCTAGTTAGTTGCACACAAAAAGCATCCCAAGGCTCCAACACCTTCTTCTCTTTGACCTGCTCTACATCTGTATTGCTAATAAGAACAGACTGGTAGTCTTCCTCCAGTTCAAACCTCTGGACTTGACTAGACAAATTGACAACGACCAAGTAGCGCTGGTCCTCCTCTACTCGTTGATAGGCAAAGACTTGATCTGCTGTATTAAGTAGCTCAAAGTCAGCAGAAACCAACCAGTCTTGTTCCTTACGGAGGGCAACCAATTGTTGATAGGTATAAAAAATGGATGAGGGATCAGCCAAAGCCGCCTCTACATTAATTTCCTGATAGTTTGGATTGACTGCTAGCCAAGGGTGACCAGTCGTAAAACCAGCCTGTGGCTGCTTGGACCACTGCATGGGAGTCCGAGCATTGTCCCGGCCAATATGCCGGATCTGGTCCATAATGGTGTCGAGGTCTACTCCCTTTTCTAGACTTTCCTTGGCATAGTTGACGGACTCAATATCCTCAATTTCATCTAAACTTTCAAATGGATAGTTGGTCATACCAATCTCTTCTCCCTGATAGATATAAGGGGTCCCTCTCATCAAATGAAGAAGAATGGCTAAAGCCTTCGAGGACTTCACCCGATAGGTTTGGTCATCTCCCCAGGCAGAGACAAGCCGAGGAAGGTCATGGTTGTTCCAAAAGAGGGAGTTCCAGCCTTCGTCCATGCCCAGTTCCGTCTGCCACTTGTTGAAAATTTCTTTCAACTTAGGAACATTGAGCTTCTTGGCATAGTGCCATTTTGGCTGGCCTTCTTGGAAGAGAAGGCCAATGTGTTCAAATTGAAAGACCATCGACAATTCCTCATTGTCAGGACCAGAGTATTGCTTGGCAATCTCAGGTGTAGCTCCCCAGGTCTCCCCAACCGTCAACAAATCCTTATCCCCAAAGGTCGCTCGATTCATTTCCTTCAGATAGGGATGGAGCATAGGACCATTGGCTACGATCTTCTGATCTGGAATCTTTCCAATCATATCGATGACATCCATCCGAAAACCACCGATCCCCTTGTCGATCCAAAAGTTCATCATGTCATAAATCTTCTGCCGAAGTGTCTCATTTTCCCAATTCAGGTCCGGTTGCTTCTTACTAAAGAAGTGCAAATAATACTGCTGGGTAGCTGGATCAAATTCCCAAGCTGAACCACTGAAGGTAGAGAGAAGATCATTGGGTTGGTCTCTCCAAATATAGTAGTCTCGCTCTGGACTGTTTGGATTTTCCTTGGCCTCGATAAACCAGGCATGCTCATCAGATGTATGGTTGACCACCAAATCCATGATCATCTTAATACCGCGCTTTTGCCCTTCAGCGATCAAGTTTTCCATATCCTCCATGGTCCCAAAGATAGAAGCAATCTCCTCGTAATCGGAAATATCATAGCCATTATCATCCATAGGACTTTGGTAAACAGGCGATAGCCAAATAGCTGTAATGCCTAACTTCTCCAAATAATCCAGCTTACTGATGATCCCCTTGAGATCACCGATTCCATCTCCATTGCTATCTAAAAAACTCTTGGGATAGATTTGATAAATCACGGCATCATGCCACCATTTTTTCTTCATACGCTTCTCCTTTTTGGTTTCACTTGTAATCCCTTACATCATAACCAAACTGGAAAAGAATTGCAACCCTCAGCTGACCTATCTGTCTCCCTTAAAATAAAAAAGAAGTCTCTCTAGAGAACTTCCTTTTCAAGACTTCGATTCTTCTTTTCTTTTTGCCAATTGTGATAAGAAAGCATGGCCAATCCAAAGAGGTGACTACCAAACAAGGCGGCCACAAAAATCAGCTTGCCCCTGTCTGGATAAGAAAGTGGGAGATTGCTAAAGCCATAGCGAGCCCATTCGATAAAGATCGGATGCGAAAAATAAAGCGCCATGCTCATCTGCTTTAAGTACTGTAAATCATAGCTTTTCAAAAAGGACGATCGCAGACAAGCATTAACCAAATAGACCGTCACAAAGGGAAGGAGCAAGAAAAAGTTCTTATCAATTCCTTCATGTTGAAAAATGATGAGGCCTTCTAGACAGAACAGTCCAAAGGCAAGGGCCACTTTTTGCCAGCGGTGAACCCTAAAGGTTTGTGCATGAAAATGATCATAGAGATAGTAACCCATAAAGATAAAAACAGGCGTGTAAAAGAGACCATTTCGCGCTGTGAAAAATAAGTTGCTGTAGAGTTGGTATCCCTTGAGAAGACTCGTGGTGTCCAGATAAGCTGAATAGGTCTCGATCAAACCCCAGCAGTATAGAAGAAAGGTGATCACCCCCGTCCAAACCATACCTAGGCGTTTGACCAATTGATTGACCAAAAACAGGCCCAGCAAAAAGGCTGGGATATACCAGAGTTGGTAGCACATTCCCAGATAGAGAAGAGCAATCAGAACGCCTGCTGGAAAGAGATAGACAGGGAGATGGAGACTAGCAAAAAAGACCCAGGCATAGGGAAGATAGACACAACTCCAAAATAAATAGGTTTTTACGATTTTGACCAGGTAGGCCTTCATTTTCCTTGCATCCCTTAGTGATTGCTTGAGGAAAAAGCTGGCACAGACGATAAAAAATGGCACCGCTAGCCGTCCAAGGATACTCTTGAGACCAAAATGCACCGGCTCATAGGAGGTCAAGCGACCACTATGCACCAAAATCACTGCAATCGCAAAGAGGTATTGAAAAAGACTAATACTGGAAGTGTTATAGAGGGAATTCTTTTTCATGGTCCTACTCCTTCGCCAAATGCAGATTCTATGGTTATTTTAGCATGAAAGAGAGGACCAAGCAAGGAATCCTTGCCTCCTTATCTACCTTTTTTCCTCTATTTTTGATATACTCAAAGCATGCATAAACAAACGATTATTGATTTTAAAGAGCTTGGATTGCGACACGTTTTCACCAAGCCCCTAAAGGAATTAAAAACAAGAGACCTCGGCCAAGTAGAGACTCTTCTGAGAGAGGTAGAAGCCTATCAGGAAGCTGGTTTTTATGCCGTAGGCTATGTCAGCTATGAAGCCGCTCCTGCTTTTGAGAAAAAATTAGCCGTCCACCCAGCACCACTCATGGGAGAGTATCTCCTCTATTTCACCATCCACGAAAAAGTAGAAACCCTTCCTTTCCCAGAGGACTACGAGGCAGTGGATCTTCCAGCCAATTGGCAGGAAGAGGTAGAGGCGCCTTCTTATCGAAAAGCTATCGAGACCATCCAGCACCACATCCGTCAAGGGGATACCTATCAGGTCAACTACACCGTCCAGCTTTCTCAGGAACTAGAGGCTGATCCTTTGGCCATCTACAATCGCTTGGTAGTAGAACAGAAGGCCCATTACAATGCCTTCATCCAGCACGATGATGTGGCCATCCTCTCCATCAGTCCTGAGCTCTTTTTTGAACAAGATGACAGGCTACTAACCACCCGCCCTATGAAGGGGACGACTCGTCGTGGTCTCACTAGCCAAGCCGACCTCAAGGAAGCCGCTTGGCTAGAAGCCGATCCCAAAAATCGAGCAGAAAACATGATGATTGTGGATCTCCTCCGCAATGACATGAACCGGATTTCGGAAATTGGAAGTGAGCAGGTGACCCATCTCTGCCAGGTTGAGCAATACTCTACTGTTTGGCAGATGACCTCGACCATTGAAAGTCGCTTACGTCCCGAAGTCGACCTAGTCCAAACCTTCCAGGCCCTCTTTCCTTGCGGTTCCATTACAGGGGCACCGAAGATTTCCACTATGGAAATTATTCAACAGACAGAGGTTGCTCCTCGTGGCGTCTACTGTGGAACAATCGGCATCCTTCTTCCAAAAGGTAAACGAATTTTTAATGTAGCCATTCGAACCCTTCAAATGCAAGGGCATCAAGCCATCTATGGCGTAGGTGGAGGCATCACTTGGGACAGTAAATGGGAAAGTGAATACCAGGAGACCAAGCAAAAGTCTGCTGTCCTCTACCGACAAGAGACTCGTTTTGAGCTCCTGACGACCGGCCGCATCCACCAAGGAAAACTGACCTTCCTGGAGCAACACCTGACCCGTTTAAGAGAGGCCAGCCGCTACTTTGCCTACCCTTATGATGAGCCAAAACTCCTGAAAGAACTTCAAGAAGAGCTTGCTCGTTTGGATTCCAACCTTGACTATCGTTGTCGGATTGCCTTGCAAAAAAACGGGTCCTTCCAGCTGGCTATCACCGAGCTGAAGGACTTGCCAGCTAGCTATCTACAGGCTCAACTGACCGAGCAAAAGCTTGATCTAGCAACTCCGTTTACTTATTTTAAGACTAGCCAGCGAGCCCATCTAGTAGCTAAAGATCACGAGCAGATCTTCTATCTTCCTGATGGCAGCTTGTTAGAAACGACAATTGGCAATCTCATCCTTGAAATCAAGGGTAATCTCTATACCCCACCAGCTCACCTCCCTATCCTCGACGGGATTTACCGCCGCCATCTCTTAGAAACTGGACAAGTAGAAGAAAAACTGTTAACGCTGAAGGATTTAGGAGTCGCTGACCAAGTCTATGCCTGCAATGCCCTGCGTGGCCTCTATCCACTCGATTTCACTAGAGAGGAATCAGAATGAAACTTATTTTTTTACATGGCCTAGGACAGGATGCCCACTCTTGGCAAGGGGTCCAAGATGCACTTTCCCCCTTGCAATCTGAATCTTTCGCTATTTTCTCCCATCCAAGCGAAAGCTACCAGGAGGCCAAAGAAAGATTGACGGAGTACCTCCAACAAGAAAGTGAACCCTTTATTCTGGTTGGACTCTCACTGGGAGGCGTTCTCGCTCTCGATCTCTCCAGCCGAGACTTGCAACAACTCAAGGGCTTGGTGCTTTCAGGGACGCAATACAAACTCAACACCAATCTCCTCTATAGGCTCCAAATTCTCCTTTTTCGTCTAATTCCCAAGCGTGTCTTTGAAAAGCAGGGGGCCAATAAACAGCACATGTTGCAAATCTTTACCGAATTAAAAAGTCTCAATCTAACCGATACCGCTAAAACCTGCCCTCTTCCTAGTTTAGTGATCTGTGGCAGCAAGGATGGGGCCAATCAGGCTTCTTCGAAAAAGTTGGCAAATCTTCTGCCCAAAGGTCACTATCAAGAAATCGCAGATGGAGGCCATACGCTTAATACTCAGAAACCCTATGAACTTGCAGAAGCCATCAAGGAGTTTGTTGGTGAATTTAAAAATGAAGAGGCTAACTTAAAAAACAGTTCCTCTTAATGTAGAAAAAGTATTTTTTCATGTTACATAACTTAAAAAATCAAGAAATTTAAAGAAATGTTTATTTTCTAAAGTTACTCATGAATACCTTGAGGCTTTCCACCGTGAGAAAAGTCCTTGAAATAGTGATATCTCAAGGACTCGGGAGTTTTGAAACTTTAGGTTCAAAACTAAGTCATGGAACTTCTTCGAAGTTCGCTGACGTCCGTACTCACTTAAGGAAAGCCTCTAGAAAACTTAAACTACAAGTAACGACTAACTTTTAAAAGGTTAGTCGTTTTTTTAGAAATATTTTAGAATTGCTTGATAGTTATTTGAAAAGCAAGCTGTATACTAAGAGTGTAAAGAAAACAACCAAGAAGGAGTTCCATTATGAAAAAGAAACTAATAATTGCTACCATCGCTTCTATCCTTGCTCTTAGCATCTGGAGCCTCGTACATAATGATTTTGATTTCGAGGTCACTTACAAGGATAGTCAAACAAATATTTTAGAGACTAGCGACGAGCACGAAGGCAATGGAATCGTTTTCGATTTGTTAGAAAATAAGCTGGATTAAGGAGAAAACCATGGAAAAAGTATTAGAAATTTCCCATTTGAGTAAAAAATTCGGTCATCAATACGCCTTAAATGATGTGAATCTCACCATTCGCAAAGGCGACGTCTACGGCCTCATCGGTAAGAACGGGGCAGGGAAAACCACCCTCATCAAGGTCATCACCCAGCTGATTCAAGAAACTGATGGAAGCGTCTCCCTCTTCGCTTCCACGAATCGCTCTCAGTGGACACAAGCCCTGAAACGGGTCGGATCTGTCATTGAAAGTCCTGTGGCTCACAAGCATATGACCGCCTACCAAAACTTAGTCTACTATTGCAAGGCTCGCCATATCCCCAATCCCGACCAGGTCATCAAAGAAACCTTGAACTATGTCGGCCTGAATAATACGGGTAAGAAGAAATTCCGTGATTTTTCACTCGGGATGAAACAACGGTTGGGAATTGCGATTGCGCTCATTGCCAAGCCCGACTTCCTCATTTTGGACGAACCCATCAATGGTCTCGATCCTGTCGGAATTAAGGAATTCCGTCAGATGATCAAGCGCCTCAACGATGAACTCGGCATGACCATCCTCATTTCCAGTCACATCCTTTCCGAGCTTTATCTGGTTGCCAATCGTTTTGGCATTGTCGACCAAGGACGCCTGATCAAAGAAATTAGCAAGGCTGAATTCGAAGAACAAGGAGAAGATTACATCATCCTCAAAACTAGCCAGCTAGCCCTTGCCAGTCAACTGATCCAGGATCAGCTCCATCACCGTATCAAGGTCATCGATAAGGATGGAGAAATCCATATCTTTGGACAGACTCACGATATTAAAGTCATTGTCAAAGCGCTCGTTCAAGCGGATATTGACGTGGATGAAATCTACTATGCCCGCCAAGATTTGGAGAAATTCTTTACGGACTTGGTAGACTAGTCAACCCACCGTCTTGCATTACTTATCCCACATATTTCATTTAGGAGATTTATCATGTTGCATACCATTCAAGCAGATTTTTACAGACTTTTTCGCTCCAAAGGTTTTTGGATCACAGAAGCCATTCTCGTTCTCAATATCCTGTCTGGAGTCATCTTTGGAGCTACCGGCCACGTCGGCGTCAATACGGAATCCAAATTGCCCCAAGCGACCGAAGTTTGGACAGGCTTTAAAGCCTTGACCAACTACTCTTCCAGCATCAGTGTGACTATCCTCTTTACCATTATTGTCATCACCTTGGTCCTGGGAACAGACTTAACACAAAACTTATACAAGAATAGTCTGGCCTATGGCGTTTCGCGCACTAGCTACTACTTTGCAAAAAGCGCCGTTGTCCTGACCATTGCCCTCTTCCAATTTCTTGTTTCTTATGGTCTCGTCTTCTTGATTGCGACCCTCTACAATGGACTTGGCACCATGCCAGAGCACTTCCTTGCTCATTTTGGACTGACCGTGCTGATTCAGTTCCTTTCCACCCTGGCTTGGGTCAGCATCATTTCCTTCCTCCTTTACGCTAGCCAATCCATCACCTTGGCTTTCGTTGGCTACTTCATTGGAAATATCCTCTTAAGCCTTCCTGCGCTTTTCTTTAAAGATATTGACATTCTCCACTATCTAAACTTGGAATTCCAATATTCCATGGTCCAAAGTACGACAGCAACGAACAACACTCTCTCGATTGCCCTTGGATTCATCCTTGTTTTCAGCTTCCTGGGACTAGCTACCTTTAAACATAAAGATTTATAAGAAAAAGGCTTGGATAAAAGTCCTAGCCTCTCAATTATCTTTGGATTATCGAGCAAGACGCAGTAGTTGAGTGGGACGACGAAATCGAAGTCTAACGAATTACCGTTTTCTGTTCCACTCTCATTTTTTTAATATAATGGTTAAGATAAACCAATCTGCCTCTGTTGCCAGTTGCAAGTCTCCCCCTAAGATCTCTACAAAATTTTGAATGATGTAGAGACCCAAGCCAGAAGACTCTTCTGTATCCGAGAGATTTTCAGAGTAGAAGCGGCTAGCCAATTGGTCTAAGTGTTGGATCGGTTGTTGCACAATATTACGTAGCTCGACCCGAATCGTGTCCGCGTCCGACATCAAGGTCAAACGCGCCTGATCCTTCCCATGCTTGAGGACATTGCTAAGCATATTTTGCAAGAGTCGCTCCCAAAGCTCAGGATCGGTAGGATAATGGAGATGCTCTTCTAACTCTACCTCTAAGGCGATCCCCGCCTCAGACAAGCTATCATAATACTGGAATAACTGCTGGGTTAGGACTTGGCTGAGATTAACGTCTGAAAGCCGAGGCTGGATGGCTCCCTCCATCAAGCGTCTGTACTCCAAGAGAGATTCCAAGCGTTTTGAGACGACTTGAAGATTGGAAGCAATTTTCTTCAGCTTTTCCTCTTCTTGCGTCCCTCCCTTGATGATTTGTTGGGTATAGCCCGAAGCAATGGTCAAAGGTGTCCGGATATCGTGAGCAATATTACTGATGGCCATATCCAAGGTTTTCTTCTCTTGAAAGGCAATCCGATTGGTCCGCTCGATCTGATCAAAGAGATCACTGACCTGCTTGGTCAAGGCGACCAATTCTTTTTTTGAGACCTGAGAGGTCAACCGTACCCCACTCCCATTTTGGAGCTTCTTTTGAATTTGCTCCTGCAAATCTTTGAGAGCAGAGAGTAGGCGAAGGTAACCCAGTCCAAAGAGAAGGACAAGGACGACTAGAACTAAAACCAATCCCCACATTACTTGTCTCCTTTCAAGCGAACTCCCAAGCCCCAGACGGTTTCAATATAGTCCTCATTAGGATCGAGCTGAGCAATTTTCTTTCGGAGGTTGCTCAACTGGGCATTGAGCGTATTGTCTCCAGGCAGATAAACTTCTTCCCAGACCGCTTCATACAACTCTTCTTTGGTAAAAATCTTCTTTGGATGCGCCAGTAAGGTCTCAAAAATTTGAAATTCTTTTTTGCCCAAGCGAAGCGTATGTTCTCCAGACTCCAATTCAAAGGTTTCTGGGTTCAGGACCAGATTTTTAAAGGTCAGCTTTTTCCATGATGGAGGTTCCTGTACCGAAGTGTTGTTATTTCTCAGCTGCACCGTTACCCGAGCTGCCACTTCGTCCAGATTAAAGGGCTTGACGATATAATCATTGGCACCTGCAAGGAGATACTGGCTAATGAGGTGTTTGTCTCCAAGAGCGGTCATCATGATGACCGGCACTTGACTCTGCAAACGGATCTCCTCCAGGACCTGATCGCCATTTTTTCCAGGAAGCATGATATCGAGAAGGACCAAATCAATGGCTTCTTGCTGGAAGAGCCGCAACCCTTCTGTACCTGAAAAAGCCTGAAGGACCTCATGGTCTTCACTTAAGAGACTGTATAAAATTTCTTGGATATCATTATTATCCTCGATTAATAAAACCCGTGCCACTTGCCTCACTCCTTTTTCCTTTGAACTCCAAATCATTTCTATTCCTCTAGCCTATCAAATAAAGGGTCCTTCGTCAATGAAAATCTGATAAAATCCTATAGTACCCCTGCAAATCTGCATGTTAGGTCATCACAAGATGAACTTGACTATCCTTTCTTTCAAAAGGTATAATAGGACCAATGACACAATAGGGAGACCAGTTTATGAAAAATAATGCTAAAACTAAAATCAGCCTTGTATCCATCCTCGTCATCCTGGGCGTTGCTGCAAGAATGATGCGAGTCATCCACCGCCAGCAAATCAGGGAGCAAAACAGACAAACTATCCAAACGACTAAAAAGGTTGCAGAGTTTCAGAAAACACTAGACGAGGAAGAAACGAAGAAACGGAACGAAACCTTCAACAAGATTTATAATGAATCCCTTGTTCGGAATAAGTTTGAGCATTGGCAAAAAGTCGATGAACTTCATGGTTTGGGACAAAGAACTGGGCAGTTTTATATCTATAACTTTGAAAAAAAAGAAGAGATTCTCTTAGAGAATACTGATCAAGCATTTGTTCTACCTATTCGAAACAAGAGTGATAACGTCACATTTCAGGCTATCTTTGCCCACAAGGACGGTCAGTGGCACATCATGAAACCAGACGGAAGTTCTCAGTTGCAACTAGGAGAAGCCAGTATTTCCGCTGAATCTAAGTTTGTCATCGAGAACAATGTCTTAGACTACGACCAGTAAATCAGTAAGGAATTGGCTTAGCTACATACAAAAAGCTTAGGACCCCAACTTGTGGTTGGAATTCTAAGCTTTTTAGTTTGCTGCCAGAGAGTCATCCAGAAGATGGTTTAGCTCTAGAGGAGACTTTTATTTAACAGATGCTCCATTGGTCGCAATGACCTCTTTGTACCAATAGAAGGATTTCTTACGTGAGCGGGCTAAAGTTCCTTTTCCTTCATTGTCCCGATCAACATAGATGAAGCCGTAGCGCTTCTTCATTTCTCCAGTCCCGGCAGAGACCAGGTCAATACAGCCCCAAGTCGTATAGCCCCAGAGGACGACGCCGTCTTCATGGATGGCATCTCGCATGGCCTTGATGTGGGCAGCCAGGTAGTTAATCCGGTAATCATCAGCGACATAGCCATTTTCATCTGGAGTATCCACTGCACCAAGACCATTTTCCACGATAAACATGGGCTTTTGATAACGATCCCAGATGGTATTAAGAGTAATACGGAGACCAAGAGGATCAATCTGCCAACCCCATTCCGAGCTTTCTAGGTAGGGGTTCTTCAGAGAGGCAAAGATATTGCCCGCTGTTTTCTCCCTTTCAGCTGGATCCCCTGAAGCGACCCGACTGGCATAGTAGGAGAAGGAAATAAAGTCCACTGTATGGTCTTTCAATAATTGCAGGTCCTGTTCAGTCATCTCAACCGTAATTCCCTGACGCTCCCACTCTTTCTTAGCATAGTTAGGGTATTCCCCACGCGCCTGCACATCGATGAAGAAATAGTTCTTGTGGTCTTCTTCTAGACCAGCCCAGACATCTCGCGGAGCACAGGTATGCGGATAGTTTGGTCCTGCTGCCAACATACAGCCCACCTTGTTGTTCGGGTCAATTTCATGGGCAAGCTTGGTGGCAATGGCTGAAGCGACCAATTCATGGTGAGCCGCCTGGTATTTGACTTGCTCCTCATTCTCCCCTTCTTCAAAGCAGAGCCCCGCTCCCATAAAGGGGGCGTGGAGGATCATATTGATCTCATTAAAGGTCAGCCAGTAGTTGACCAAGCCCTTGTAACGAGTGAAGAGCGTTCGGCAGAGGCGTTCGTAGTATTCCAACATCTTGCGACTACGCCACCCTCCATACTCTGTAATCAAATGCATGGGGCAGTCAAAGTGGGTAATGGTCACCAAGGGCTCAATGCCATACTTGTGGCACTCCTTAAAGAGGTCTTCATAAAACTGTAGACCCGCTTCATTCGGCTCCAGTTCATCCCCTTTTGGGAAGATCCGAGACCAGGCAATGGACAAGCGATAGGTTTTAAAGCCCATTTCCCCAAAGAGGGCAATGTCTTCCTTGTAGCGATGGTACATATCAATGCCATCTTTAGCCGGGTAAAAATAGCCCTCTTCAAAGTCGAACATCTTTTTCTGACCCGTAATAATCACATGACGATCAGGCCCAATCGGTACCACATCCACATTGGCCAAGCCACGGCCATCTTCATTATAAGCTCCCTCACACTGGTTAGCAGCAGTTGCTCCACCCCAAAGGAAACCATCTGGAAATTGAAGTTTGTCTGTCATCTCTCTACCTCACTTGATTTGATAGTTCTATTATACCCCTCTCTAACCCAAAAGTCTTACAGCATCCTATGAAAAACTGATACTATTCTAAGATTGTTTCTGTTCGCATGCAACACAAAAAGACCGGATGACTCCGATCTTTCCTTTGTTATTCATAACGCTTAGTGATTATAAAACTACTTCCAAGAAAAGGCAGAACAAAGATAACTTTGAGTTATATAAAGCATCGTTTAGCATCTGTGTCCAAAAGAGCTCCTCCTGTAAGAAGTAAACCCAGCCTTATCTACATTAGCAAATTATTCTTTTCTATTTCCCTAGCTATGCTAACCATTAAAACAACTCTTTATAAAAGGCAATTGTTTCTTCCAAGGTTGGCATAAATGGATTTCCTGGAGCACAGGCATCAATGAGGGCATTTTTAGAAAGGTATTCAAAATCAAACTCTTCTTCCTTGATATCCAATTCTGTTAATTTCTTAGGAATTCCGACAGTTTCAGATAATTTCTCAATTTCAGCAATAGCATAATCCGCACACTCGGTATCTGTTTTCCCTTCTGTATGAAGTCCTAGAGCCTTGGCTACATTCCGAAAGGCTACTGGCACTCGCTTAGCATTCTCACGCTCAACAACAGGAAGCAACATGGCACAGCAAACACCATGTGGAAGGTGGTAAACCGCACCTAATTGGTGAGCCATGGAGTGCACATACCCCAACCCCGCATTGTTAAAGGCCATTCCTCCAAGGAAAATAGCATTCACCATAGCTTCACGTGCTTCAATATCCTGCCCATTTGCCACCGCACGTGGTAAATATTCTTTGATCAATTCAATCGCTCCAATAGAAAGTTTTTTGGTAACGTCATAGGCACCTGGTGTGACCAAGGCTTCAATGGCATGAGTGAGGGCATCCATACCTGTCGCTGCTGTTAAATCAGCTGGTTTTGAAAGCATCAGTTCAGGGTCATTGACAGAGACAAGAGCTAAGCTATTCTTGTCAACCATGACCATTTTAACCTTTCTTTCTTCGTCCGTAATGACATAGTTGATGGTAATCTCTGCAGAAGTTCCCGCAGTTGTGTTGATTGCTACAACTGGAAGTCCCTTTTCTTTAGACTTATGAAGGCCTTCATAATCCTGTGGTTTCCCACCATTTGTGGCCATGATAGAGATGCAGCTTGCTGCATCCTGTGGAGAGCCCCCACCAACTGAAACGATAAAGTCACAGTTATTTTCTTTTAACACAGCTAACCCATCATAGACATTCTTACATGATGGATTTGGATCTACATCCTCAAATACAACATACTCGATCCCATCTGCTTCTAAGGGAGCTGTTACCTTAGGCAAAATATCGCTCGATGCAATGTAGTGGTCTGTGACAATCAAAGCTTTCTTGAAGCCCAATTCCTTAACGTGACTTCCAAATTCGTTGATCACTCCACGACCGATAAGGTTGACTGCTGGTACATAAAAAACTGACATTTCTTTTTCTCCATTCTTCTTATATTGATATAATTATAATACTCTAACGAGTTTTAATCAACTATTTTGTGATTTTTTTAACAAAATTTTATTTGATAGAAGGGAGGTCGCACCTCCCTTATCATCATCATCTTTCACTGTCCTCTCTCCAGTCTACATCCAAGAATCCTAGGTGCAGTGTAATAGTAGAGAATCTAGCACTTTCTTCTAATTCTTGATCTGTGATTTCTTATTTCATGACTCCTCCATTTCCCAGACAAGAAGGGATAAGTGACATTTTTCAAACAGATGAATAAAGAACAGATCAATCAAAAGCTTAAAGGCCAGATATTAGCATGAACAAAAAAAACGACTCAAAAAAGATCGGACCAATGAATGGCTCCGATCTTTTTTCTTAATAGGTTTTACTCTATGAAAATCAAAACATAAAATCTACAATGTTTACATTTGATTTTCGACAAGAGGAATTATTTAATCGCGCGTGATTGCAACCCTTCTTCTTCCAAGAAGAGGCGGAATGGTACAAGCTCTTCAGCTTCGTATTTTTCCTTGAAGGCTTTGATCGCTTCTTCTGAGTGAAGTTTTGGATCCAACTCAAGTACTTCTACTGGAAGTGGACGGTGTTGTGTGATGCGAGCATCAATCACAACTGTCTTACCTTCTTTGTTCAATTTAACAGCTTCTGCAACAACTGCATCGATGTCTTCGATACGGTCAACTGTAAATCCTACAGCACCTTGCGCTTCAGCGATTTTCGCATAGTCAGCATTAGGGAAGTCACAACCAAACAAGTGTTTGTTTGTGTCTTCGTATTTGTCCTTGATGAAGGCATATTTACCATTTGAGAAGACAACGTTGATAACTGGAAGGTCGTATTGAACGTTTGTGATAACGTCTGGGTAGCACATGTTGAATGCACCGTCACCCATGATGTTCCATACTTGGCGATCTGGATTGTCTTTCTTAGCAGCGATACCACCAGGAAGGGCAATACCCATTGTCGCAAAGAGTGGAGATGTACGCCACATGTTCTTAGGTGTCATGTGAAGGTGACGAGTAGATGTTTGAGTAGTGTCACCTACGTCGATTGAGTAGATAGCGTCTTGATCAGCATGTTTGTTGATTGCATTGTAAACTTGATACAATTGCAATTCACCCTCAGTTTTACCTTCGAGTTTGTTCATGTAATCACGCCAGTTTTGGTTATTCTTCACGTTTGCACGCCACCATGGAGTAGACTCAACTGGGTTTACTTTATCAAGGATAGCTTTAGTTGCTTGACCTGCATCACCAAGGATTGAAGCGTCAAGGGCGTGGCGTTTACCAAGTTTGTAAGGGTCGATATCCACTTGGATGAATTTTTCAGTGTTTTTGAATGCTTCGTATACTTCAGCAAATGGGAAGTTTGAACCAAGGAAAAGAACTGTGTCTGCTTCAAAGACCACTTCGTTGGCTGGTTTCCAACCAACACGGTAAGCAGAACCTGTCAAACCTTCGTAGTTCCATTCGAACGCTTCGAAGTTTTTACCAGTTGTGATGATTGGTGCTTTGATTTTACGTGACAATTCAGTAATTACTTCACCAGCTTTAACACCACCGTAACCAGCGTAGATAACTGGACGTTCAGCGTTGTTCAAAATTTCAACAGCTTTGTCGATTTCAACTTCGTTCAAAGCAGGAGCGATGAATGAACGCTCGTAAGAACCTGAACCGTAGTATGAGTTTTCGTCGATTTCTTGGAAACCAAAGTTTACTGGAATTTCAACGACAGCTGGACCTTTTTTAGAAACGGCAGCACGGCAAGCTTCGTCGATGACTTTTGGCAATTGTTCTGCGTAAGCTACACGTTTGTTGTAAACAGCGATACCGTTGTACATTGGGTTTTGGTTGAGCTCTTGGAAGGCATCCATGTTCAGCTCGTTGTTTGGACGTGATCCAAGGATCGCAAGGAATGGAGTGTTATCCATCGCTGCATCGTAAACACCGTTAATCAAGTGAGTCGCACCAGGTCCACCTGAACCAACTGCAACACCGATAGAACCGCCAAATTTAGCTTGCATAACCGCTGCAAGAGCACCTGTTTCTTCGTGGCGAACTTGCAAGAAACGGATATCTTTGTCTTCAGCCAAAGCGTCCATCAATGAGCTAAGTGTTCCTGAGGGGATACCGTAGATGGTATCTACGCCCCATGTTTTCAATACGTTGAGCATTGCTGCAGATGCAGTAATTTTCCCTTGAGTCATTCTAACTCTCCTTTAAATCTATTTTGATCCTTTAAAAATGCAGCATAGCGCTTCTACTCCATCTTTGCGATCAGGTTTCGTTTTGAAAATGAGTTTTTTCTGACATTTCTCATGAAAACGATTTACAAAACGATTACAGTATTAATTTATCACAAAGAGATTCACATGTATAAGAATCTGCTCAGAGATGCTCTATAACTGTTACATAACACACTATCTTATTCTGTTATATTTTGGCAACATATCGGATAATAGCTCTCCTAAAACGCATAAAATAAGTAATTTAATTTAAGTAAAATTAATACAAAAATTGACGATCGGTTCATCTGTTACACTAAAAAAGTAAAAAAACCTAGCAAGAAAATCTCCTTTTCTTGCTAGGATATCTTATAATTCTTTTTGAAGCCGTTCACTTAAAACTCTATACCCCTCAATCGTTAAATGAAGACCATCTGTTGTATAAGCTGGCTTGAGTTGACCATCTGCTCCGAGCAGACAGTCAAAAACATCGATAAATTCGACATTTACCATTCCTTCAGCTAGATCACGATAGGCCTGATTCAAAGCCTGAATCTTTTGGTTGCTCCGGATATAGACTGTTCCCTTATAGATTGCGCCCTCATTAACAGGGAGAACCGAAAGGAGTTTGATTTGAGCCAGGGGTAAGAGCCGTGCTATCTCCTGTAGGATACTGGTCATATGATCGATGGTTTCCGACAGGGGCATCTCCTTACCAATATCATTGGTTCCAATCAGTAAGAAGACCTTGTCCACCACTTGGCCGAAAATGTGGGCGTCTAAATGGTGGTCTAAGAGGTCTGTCTTATAGCCTCTGATGCCTCGATTGACCAAATACTTATCTGTCAAAAACAACTCTTGAAGAGGATAGTATTCGACGATAGAGTCCCCTATAAAAAGGATATCTGGTTCCCTCAAAGGATTTCGATTGAGCTCTCGGTATTTGTTTTGTATTTTTTCCTGTTCTTTTAACAGCCAGGTTTCCAATAATTGTACAGCCATGAAGACTCCTTTCTTTTAGTATGGTAGCATGAAATCCACTTGCTATCCAAAGGAGTGAACTTACAGCGATGCATATGCTAACCCAAATCTAGTTCCCCCTCTAAATAGGCTTCGATGATTTTATAGACCCCACCTTCCTGGTGAGACGGCGCGGAATATCGGGCTGCTTTTCGAGCATGCTCATCCGCATTTTCCATCGCATAGGAATAAGTCGCCAACTCAAGCATTTCGACATCGTTTTGACTATCGCCAAAGGCCATCAAGTGACCACCATCCACGCCCCAATGTTCTTCTAGAAACTGAATAGCTGTGGCTTTGTTGACCTCAGGTTGCAGAATATCAATGGCTCCATAGCCACTGGCAGCTGGAAGAAGGCGCTCCCCAAACTCTTCCCTAATTTCTTGTACGAAAGAGGCTACGTTTTCTGGTTCAGTGACGACACTCAACTTGAGGACCTGTTCACCATGTTCTTGGACTAAGTCGTCTACAAACTGCATCCGTTTGTAAAAAGCAGTAGTTAGCTCCGGCGTCATCAATTGTTCTAAAAGAGGAAATTCTGTTCCCTTCTTAGCAAAACCTCCAGTAAGGCTACTCACGACCAGATGAAGCTCTTGCTCGCGTCCCGCTAGATGACGTAAAACTTCCTGTACCAACTCTTCAGGCCAGGTACACTCTCGGATCAATTCTCCTTTTTCTAGGACTCGTGCCCCATTCGCTAGAACCAGGGTAACTCGGTCCTTTATCTCTCCTAATACATGGGCCATTCGACTATATCCATTCCCTGTCGCAATGACAAAAGGAATTCCTCTTAGATCCAGTTGATCTAAAATAGCACTTAAACGCTCACGATCAATTTCTCCTCGCTCGTTCATGAGAGTCCCGTCCATATCTGTTGCAATCATTTGTATCATATCGCCACCTCTTGGCCTTATTCTATCCCTATTATACACTTTTCTTTCTTGGTTTAGGAAACATCTTTCCCCAAAGACCTGCTCTCCTTCATCTCTTCTTAAAAATTAACAAAAATCTCATCCCTTCTCTTTAATTTTTTGTCCAATTTTATTATAATATAGATAGTAGAATTTTCCCTGTATAGATCAACTAGCAGACTCTTTCATTTCCAGTACAACATTCGGTCTGCTTTCCCCGCTAAAGACATAAGAGGTAGTAATGAAAACTGACACTCTATACCGACAAACAACTTTTGCCAATAAGGATTTTCCTTTTTCTATCAAACAGATCCTAACTCAAAATGGGCAACCAGACATTTTATTTCACTGGCATACCGATATCGAAATTATTTATGTAAGTGAAGGCACAGCCCAGTTCCATATCGATTATGAGTATTTTGATAGCCAAGCTGGTGACATTATCTTGATCCGACCAAATGCCCTCCATTCCATCCACCCTATCCAAAGAGCCACCCATACTATGGATGTCCTCCACTTTAATCTGGACTTAGTTGGGATTAGCCATAAAAATATTGCGACCCTTAAATACTTGCAACCTTTGCACAATGGAGATTTTGAATTTGCGCGTCGCATCCAACCAGACGCTCCAGGCTATGAAGAAATCAAGAGCTGTCTTTTGGACTGTATGAAAAACGGGAGAGACCAAGGCCCCTTCTATGAGCTCCGCATTAAATCCCAGCTTAACGAGCTCCTTTATCTTCTCTATTCTCATCACTACATCGTCGAGAAGAAATTCTCCACAGAGGCCTACCGAAGAGAAGAAAAAATTCGCTTGGTTCTTGATCATATCTCTGATCACTATCAAGAAGAACTCATGATTGAGCAGTTGGCAGAGCTTTGCAATTTTAGTCCAACCCACTTTATGAACTTTTTCAAAAAACAACTGGGGATTTCCTGTATGGAATACATCATTCAATTCCGTCTCAAAAAAGCTGCCCATCTTTTGCAGCATTCAGATCAAGCCATCATTGAGATTGCTAGCCAGTCAGGCTTCAATAATCTCTCAAACTTTAACCGCCAGTTTAAGAAATACTACGAAACAACTCCTAGTCACTATCGAAAAGCCTGCCTCTAATCAAACCATCAAACAGTAAAAGGACATAGAACATGTTTAAGCCAGATGTTCTATGTCCTTTTAATTTATTTACAGTAGGAACCTGGGATAGAGCCAAGTACCTCGTATCTTTATCAGTTCAACATTCTTTTCAAAGACCATTTCCCTGTTTCTTCATATTGTTCAATTAACTCTTGAGCAGTTAGAGTAATTTCCGAAGGGAAATGGAGGCTTTTTAATGTATTCACCGCGTTCTTAGTCACTGCCGAGCCCTGCTTTATGTGATAATCAAAGACAATTTTTCCATCGACATAGCGACTATCGAAATGATAATTATCATTTACTGCACCAGATGCTACGACTAACTCAATGTCATGACTCGATATCATATACAAGCAATTACGACCAGATAGCCAGCGGACAATGCCCAATCCTGCTCCAATTCGCTCGATGGTATTGGTTCCTTTAAAGAGTTCATCAATAAAGAAATAATGAAAACCAGGCTTTTTTAGATTCTCAATCATTCTGAGAATCGTTTTACTCTCTGTAATAAAATAACTATCTCCAACCTCAATATCATCGCTGACATCCATGGAAGTCATAACATGTCCATAAGGAAGCTCAAAACTTTCACCATAGGCGAATCCCAATCCCTGAGCCAGAATACAGTTAATGGCTACCATTTTCAGATAAGTAGATTTCCCCGAGGCATTATCCCCACTAATCACCATATTTTTTTCAAAACTGACATCGTTCACAACAGGATTCGCTATCAAAGGGTGGTAGATCCCCTTACCCTTGATCCCTCCATCTTGTTTAAAACAGGGATGACAGACCAATTTACCATCACGCTTATGGCGTAGAAGGCTAATAGCTACTTCCAATTCGCCCAAAAGATTGATTGTTTCCTGCGCTTCTTTCTGATGAGCCCTCACTTGCTGATAGATATAGATCTGGGCAATCTGCGGAATTAAGAAAAGAAAATTAAGGTAAATCAGGATAATTTCCATCTCGGAGTTTCCTGTTGGACTTTGTAAGATGCTGGAAATGACTTTCGTCTTCTTAAATGGTTGGACAGCCTGTTTGAGTGCTTCTTGTTTCGGAAGCGCTAAACGACTCAACTTTTCCGCTGAAGCAAAGATGCGAACCAGGTAACTAACTTGATCCAAGCGCGTTTTATTCGACCAATTCCGAATGCTCGAAAAAATGATATTAAACGTCACACTCGCTATCAAGACTGAAAAGGCTTGAATTTTAAAAAACGGAAGAAAGAAAAGAGAGAGGACTGGCAAACACGCTAAAAAAATATAGAGAGAAAGATAGATCCTCGAATCTTGATTCCCTGGATTAGCGACAATACTTCTAGCCATATTGTGATTCTTTTTCCCCAATTGGTTCATGATTACCTGAA
This sequence comes from Streptococcus rubneri, assembly GCF_004785935.1. Classification (GTDB taxonomy): domain Bacteria; phylum Bacillota; class Bacilli; order Lactobacillales; family Streptococcaceae; genus Streptococcus; species Streptococcus rubneri. Next base: position 1,265,336 of record NZ_SRRP01000001.1, read on the forward strand.
CCCTCAGACGAAGATCAGGCTGACGTTCAAAAAATTCCTCCAACTCCCTCAAAGAGTCATCTGGTTGAAATGTTAGCAAACGCATTTTCTGATACAAAGCTTCTGCTCCTATACTAGACTGCGTATAGTTCAACTGATCAAACACTTTATGTAAAGCCAAATCATACCAAGTTTGATCGTCTACCTGGCTATCTGTTGGTTGGATGGTAGAAGCTAGCAACATACCATCCACTAAACTTTCTTCAGTATCTTTTTTGATAAAGAACCGTTCTCCATCCCATGCCTTTGCTAATCTTTTCCTCAGACGAATCATTGACATATAATTTGTTAGAACAATAACCATGACCAGTCCAATGAGGCCAACTGGCAGCCATCCAAGATTGTCCACTCTCTATTTTTTCCTTCCTATTTCCAATCCAAATGAACGTGTTCTTTCATTTCCTGATATGCCGCATCCACTCGGTCCTTGGTGTCCTCATCTAATTTTTCCCGGTATTTCCCTCCCTCAATCCAGTCCTCTAAGATATAAGTCTGGTAATGATAGAGTTCATAGCCCTCAGGGGAATAGGTCCCCTTTGGTGTCCGGCTAACCCAGGTCGGATGAGCCTTTGCTGTCTTGATTCGTGTTTTACGCCCTACTTTTTCGACCGTGACATCCATCAAGACCCCTCGCTCAGTCCATTGAGCGTTCTCTATCTCTTCCATGGTTTCTATCCGTTGATTCGAAAGAAAATTTCCCATAGAATAAATAATCAGCTTTTGCTGTCCATCCTTATCAACAATTTCAGAAGGCTGAACCACATGGGGATGACCGCCAAAAACGATATCAGCTCCCCAAGAAATCATTTTATGATAAAGTTCCTTTTGTTCCTCCGTCGGCTCTAGGTCGTACTCAATTCCCATCTGTGGCATAACGATCGTAAGATCTGCCTCAGTTTCAGCCTTTTGGATTTCCTTGCGCATGCGTTCCTCGTTGAGGTCCGACAAACGATTGTCATAATCTTCTTGATCTAAATAGGCTTCCAAGCCATTAAAACCGTAGGAATAGGCTAAAATAGCAATCTTAATGCCATTGATCTCTTTAATGAGGAGAGGAGCTTGGTCCCGTGTCTCGTGAGGATAGACCCCTACTGTCTGAATTCCAGCATCTTCAAAAGCCTTGGCTGTTGAAAAGACACCTTCCAGACCAGAATCTAGAATGTGGTTGTGGCCCAAGTCCATCACCTGGTAACCTGCCTTTTTGATCGAATCTACTACAGACTCAGGCGCATTAAAGAGAGGGTAACCAGCCAGATAATAATTCGGATTGATGGTTCCCTCGAAATCTCCTAAAACCAAGTCCGCCTGTTTCAACCAAGATTTAGCATAGCGATAATTCTCAGAAAAATCATAGCTTCCATCTTCCTTGGCTGCACTCATATAGAGCAAGTCATGATAAAGCTGATCTCCATTGGCCATGATCCGAGCCGTCCGAGGGATTTGATTCGCATCCAGTTCTTCCTTTTGTTCGATACTATCTGGCATTTCTGTCGCTGTAATGGGAAAACCATTAAATTTTTGTACCCACAAGACTACATTGGCAGCCGCAAATACAGTAATCAGCAAACCATAGACAAACTGTTCATTTGTCAAATGGATCGCTGTTACCTTTTCCAATCCAGCATCCAACCATTCATTGAACATAGTCAGAATATCTTTTCCGACTCCTTTCCACCCTTTCAGAAGATCCTTCCAATTTTTCATCCTTTTTCCTCTTCCCATTCTTTTCTCGCACCCAAAGGACTTTCCCTAGCAAAAATCTGCTAGGGGAGCTAATACCCTTTTTTTTCATTGTAACACAATTTTGATAAAAGAAAAAAGGTTGACCTAGCATTCACAAAGTTCTTGTTTTCCTTACCTACAAAGCTCCACATGAGGAAGAGAAAAGAGAGGATAACCCCCTCTCTTTGAAACATCCTCTTACTGTAAGTCCTTGATTAAGTTCCCATATCCTTCTTGCTCCATTTCCTCTTTCGGAATAAAGCGCAGAGAGGCTGAATTGATACAATAGCGAAGGCCTCCTTGGTCTCTTGGTCCATCGGTAAAGACATGACCGAGGTGGGTATTGCCTGAGCGGGAACGAACTTCAATCCGCTCCATCCCGTGGCTATGATCCTGGTAATAATGAACGACATCTTTGGCAATAGGGCGAGAGAAACTCGGCCATCCACAGCCAGACGCAAACTTATCCTTGGCAAAGAAGAGGGGCTCTCCAGTCGTGATATCCACGTAGATACCCTCTTCAAAGGTCTGGTCATAGGCATTGTGGAAAGGGCGCTCTGTCGCACTCTCTTGAGTGACTTGGTACTGCTCCTCTGTCAATCGTGCCTTTAATTCCTCTTGACTGGGCTTGGGATAGGTTGCCGGATCAATCAAGGGTTGGTCAGCATCCGTCACATCGATATGGCAATAGCCCCCAGGATTCTTCTTGAGGTAGTCTTGGTGGTAGTCCTCAGCTAGGATGTAGTGCCGCAAAGGTTCTAGTTCCACCGCGATCCTGCGGCCAAGCTGCTCTTCTAGCTCCGCAAACACTTGGGCGATCACCTCACGGTCCGCATCGTCCAGGTAATAGACACCGGTTCGGTACTGGCGACCTCGATCATTTCCCTGTTTGTTCATGGACAAGGGATCAATCACACGGAAATAGTAGAGCAGAATCGCTCGTAGGGTGATTTTGTCTGGATCGTAGATGACCTGAACGGTCTCTGCATGATCCGTTTCCTTGATCAGTTGGTAATTGGTCGTTTCCACCTGGCCATTGGCATAGCCCACTGTCGTCTGTTCTACACCAGGGATCCGTGAAAAATACTCCTCCAATCCCCAAAAACAGCCACCTGCTAGATAAATCTCTGCCATCTTTTTTCCTCGCTTCCTGCATTCCCTAAGAGGAACGCTTGACATCTATTAGCTCCATCATAATCCAAGAGGCTCAGATTTTCAAGGATTCTGCATCAAAAATCCCTTCTACTATACCAGTAAAAGGGATTAGATTATTCTTATTTTTCAAATAGGAAAAAGAGTGAGTAGTAGAAATTCCAAAATGATATGGTTAACTGATGTAGAAAATCATGAAGGACTAGCATGACCAACACCTCCTCTGAATATCTGTGGACAAACACAAAGCTATCATCAACTACAAAACCACTGTCGGTCCGTAGACCTGTAACTGAGACTTCACCCTGTCATAATGAAAGCGATCATACACTCTCCAAGCTTGAAACGTTGCTTCATCCAAGTGCAGGGCACTCAAACCAATCAAGAAGCTCGCTCTTTGATAAAACTTCTCTAGCTCCATTAAGACACGATTGTCCACACGCTCTACCTCTTTTAAATAGCGAAGGATATAGTCCAGATTTTCCTGAAATCGGACTGCGTCTGGAATGGTCTGGGAATAAGCCAAAAAGGAGTCCTCAATAGCTTGAATAGTAAGCAAGGCTTCCTGAATAAAGTCACCAGCTCCCATGAGAATCACCTTCCTTTCCGAACTTACCAAAAAAGAAACAAACTCATTCTTCACCTAAATCCTTTCATCTTCATTATACACCATTTCACTCCTATCTGAGCAAAATATAGTTGCAAAACAACTGAAACCAGGACCAGTTTTTTGTCACTCTTTGCAGTTTAAGAAAAGCTAAAAAGAACCCCTCCGTTCTTAGTAACGTGAGGGGTTCTTCTCATCATCCTAACTTAATCCATATAGCGCAGTTTCCCACGGAAGTCTTCTAGGCTTTGGTAGCCTTTTTCTTCCATGATGGCTTTGAGTTCCGCAGTAATGCGATCAAAAGCCCCTACTCCTTCTTTATGAAGGGTGGTTCCGATTTGCACCATACTAGCTCCACAAAGGATATGCTCAAAGGCATCGCGACCGGTCAAGACGCCACCTGTCCCTACAATCTGAATTTCTGGATTCAACCGTTGGTAAAAGGCATGGACATTGGCCAGAGCAGTTGGCTTGATGTATTCTCCACCAATCCCACCAAAGCCGTTCTTCGGACGGATCACTACGGATTCATCCTCGATGTAGAGGCCGTTTCCAATCGAGTTGACGCAGTTGACAAACTTGAGCGGGTATTTGTTAAAGATCGCTGCTGCTTGATCAAAATGGACGATATCAAAGTAAGGCGGTAGTTTAATCCCCAGTGGTTTAGTAAAGTAAGCAAAAACTTCTGAAAGGATACGATCCGTCATCTCAAAATCATAGGCAATCTGAGGCTTCCCAGGAACATTGGGACAAGAAAGGTTTAACTCCGTCAAACCTTTAAAGTCACTGTCTTGCACTTTTTTCAAGATGGTATGGGTCTCTTCAGGAGACATACCGACGAGAGATAAGAAGAAAGTCCGGTCAGGATCCCTTTCTTGCAAGTCCAATAGGTAATTCAAATAATAGTCCAAACCTTGGTTGGGCAGACCCATAGAATTGATTGAACCAAGTGGCACATCTTGGTAGCGTGGCTCTGGATTTCCAGCACGGAACTCCAAGGTCGCAGTCTTGGTCACAAATGTTCCCGCAGCAGAATTCTTTACTTCTTCAAGTTCTGCAATTGTCATACAGGCCACACCAGCAGCATTCATCAGGCAGTTGTCAAACTCAAAACCTGCAATGTTTGTTTTTGTCGATACCATCTTCTTCTCCTTGGAACGAATTCTTACAGCCATTATAGCACGAAAATGACCTCTAGAGTTCAGAAAACTAGAAATTAAGAAAGAACGTCCGGAAATAGAAAAATCGCCTTGTATTTCTCTCTCTTTCTAGAGATTATTGAATAGAAATACCGTACATCTTCAGATGATTGTTACCTTATGAAACTATTTAAGTCTACTCAAATTCAAGTCGTGAAAATTTTCTGAAAATTCAACTTTTTTCTTTACAAGACAAAAAAAGTCTGCTATAATTGTCCACGTAATAAAGCATGACATTGCTTCTAGCAGTGCCTTCATACCCAGTAAGACAGCCCCTACTGGCATTCGTTTCAATAAAAAAAGGAGAAACAAGATGACAACTGCAAAAGAATATATCCAAAGCACTTTCGAAACTGTAAAAGCTCGTAATAGCCATGAAGCAGAATTCCTTCAAGCTGTTGAAGAGTTCCTTAGCACTTTGGAACCTGTATTTGAAAAACATCCAGAATACATTGAAGAAAACATCTTGGCCCGTATCACTGAGCCAGAGCGCGTAATTTCTTTCCGTGTTCCTTGGGTTGACCGTGATGGAAAGGTTCAAGTGAACCGTGGTTATCGTGTCCAGTTTAACTCAGCTGTTGGTCCATACAAAGGCGGACTTCGTTTCCACCCAACTGTTAACCAAGGGATCTTGAAATTCCTCGGCTTCGAACAAATCTTCAAAAACGTCTTGACCGGCCTTCCTATCGGTGGTGGTAAAGGTGGATCTGATTTCGATCCTAAAGGCAAGACTGACGCTGAAGTCATGCGTTTCTGCCAAAGCTTCATGACAGAATTGCAAAAATACATCGGACCTTCTCTTGACGTACCTGCTGGTGATATCGGGGTTGGTGGACGTGAGATCGGATACCTTTACGGACAATACAAACGCCTGAACCAATTTGATGCAGGTGTCTTGACTGGTAAACCTCTTGGATTCGGTGGTAGCTTGATTCGTCCAGAAGCAACTGGTTATGGTTTGGTTTACTATACGGAAGAAATGCTAAAAGCCAACGGCGATAGCTTCGCTGGGAAGAAAGTCGTCGTTTCCGGCTCTGGTAACGTAGCCCAATACGCTCTTCAAAAAGCAACTGAACTTGGTGCAACTGTCATCTCTGTCTCTGACTCAAACGGTTATGTGATCGACGAAAACGGGATCGACTTCGATCTTCTTACAGATGTGAAAAACAACCGTCGTGCTCGTTTGACAGAATACGCTGCAGAAAAATCAACTGCTACATACTACGAAGGTTCTGTATGGACTTATACCGGCAACTATGACATCGCCCTTCCATGTGCGACTCAAAACGAGATCAACGGTGAAGCAGCGAAACGCTTGGTTACTCAAGGCGTAAAAGTTGTTTCTGAAGGAGCCAACATGCCAAGCGACCTTGATGCTATCAAAGTCTACAAAGAAAATGGCATTCTTTACGGACCTGCCAAAGCTGCCAATGCTGGTGGGGTTGCTGTATCTGCTCTTGAAATGAGCCAAAACAGCCTCCGTCTCTCTTGGACACGAGAAGAAGTAGATGGTCGTTTGAAAGATATCATGACTAACATCTTCAACACTGCTAAAACAACTGCAGAAACCTACGGTCTTGGTAAAGATTACCTTGCTGGTGCCAATATCGCAGCCTTTGAAAATGTCGCAAATGCGATGATTGCCCAAGGTATCGTTTAATTTGATTCTTTTGCCTCACCTCTGAATCCTTTGGTTTCGGAGGTGTTTTTCTTGATAAAAAAAGAAGATTGGAAAAACCAAATCTTCTTTTTTTTATAAATCATCCAAGGCATCTTTCATCTTGTCAAAGAAGCCTTTTTTCTTTGGATTTACCTTGATATCACCAGCTTCCGCAAATGCACGAAGGGCTTCTTTTTGCTTGTCATTTAGACCTGTTGGTGTCACTACATTAACAGATACATATTGATCTCCTACAGAGCCACCACGCAAGCTTGGTGCTCCCTTACCACGGAGTCGGAATTTCTTACCAGTCTGGGTTCCTTCAGGGATGACCAAGTCAACATCGCCGTGAACCGTTGGTACATGGACCGTATCTCCAAGAGCAGCCTGAACAACATTCAAGTTCAATTTATAGTAGATGGTTGATCCATCACGCTCGAATTTGTCGCTCGGCTCAACGTTGACCACCACATAGAGATCTCCGTATGGTCCTCCATTAAAGCCAGCTTCTCCTTGACCAGAGAGGCGGATTTGTTGACCTGTTTCAACTCCAGCAGGGATTTTCACATTGACACTGTGCGCTTGTTTCTCGTGACCAGTCCCATGACAGGTAGTACAAGGTTCTTTGATTTCTTGACCACGTCCATGGCAGACATCACAGGTTACCTGACGACGCATCATTCCTAGAGGGGTTTGTGTATCCACATTGATCACACCCGAACCATGACAACGTCCACAGGTCACAGGACTAGTACCCGGCTTAGCACCAGAGCCATTACATGTGCGACAGCTGGCTTCCCGATGGTACTTCACTTCCTTCTCAGTTCCAAAGATAGCTTCTTCAAACTTAAGATTGACGCGGTACTGAAGGTCGTCTCCTTGACGTGGAGCATTTGGGTTGCGACTCGCACCGCCACCTCCAAAGAAGCTTGAGAAAATGTCTTCAAAGCCACCAAAGCCAGCGCCATCAAAACCACCGAAACCACCAGCTCCGCCACCGAAGCCACCAAAACCACCGTTGGCTCCTGCAGCACCGTATTGGTCATAAGCTGCCCGCTTTTGTTCGTCGCTTAAAGTCTCATAAGCTTCTTGAACTTCCTTGTACTTTTCCTCAGCACCAGGTTCTTTGTTGATATCCGGGTGATATTTCTTAGATAATTTCCGATAGGCTTTCTTGATCTCATCTTGAGATGCATTCTTTGAAACGCCCAAACGTTCATAAAATTCAGTATTGTTCATTTAAGATACTAAGAGCGAACAGAAAGCGACTGAAATTTAGGAAACCGACAAGAAATCCTGATTTCTTAGGCGGTTTATCTAATTTCCAAGCTTTCCGCTCGAGTTCAATTCTCCGAACGCTCTTTGTTCCTTTCTATAATTTCCATGTAAAACTTTAGAGGGTGTTTTCTATACTTTGCTTCACTTGATCAAACTCTACTTCTGATAGAGTAAATATCAAATCCTCTTCTGCATACTCGTTTTGTTCTTTAAAATAGTTGTCCGTATTCTCTGCCAGCCCTAAACTTAGAATCACTTTTCTTGCAAACTCTTGATGTGCAAAACCGATAGCCGTAATGATTTGTTTATCTTGCACAAGAACTTTCGGTTGGAAATTTTCGCGAGGAAGAAATTCAAAATAGTCAAAGAAGTTTTGCCAAATTCCACCTGTGAATTTCGTGTCCTTCAACAGACCTGCTTTCGCTAATAAAAGAGGCGCTGAAGAAATGGCTGCAATTAGGATATCTTGCTCACCAAGGTTCCTCAAAAACGAAATCAATTTCTCATCCTTTAGAGCAGGTCCAATGTTAACCATTCCGGGCAAAATCACACAAGAATACTCTTCTATACGTACTTGATCCAATGTTTTCGTCGGTTGACAGGGCAGGCCATCTTCAGAGATCACTATCGAATCATCCGAAGATACATAATCAATCGTGATGTCAAAAGACAGAGCTAAAGTACTCGTTAAAGCAGTTATCTCATAAAGAGAAAAATTAGGATAAATAATACAAAGTACTTTTTTCATACACAACATCCTCTATTTTACCGAAAAACAGAGGCTGGGTTGCAACCTCTGGATTTCTTCTTATCATTACGACGTTCTAAAACAAAGTCGATTATACTTTGTTTTTGAACTAGTAAGGCTGAATTGAGTTTCGGCTAAAAACTTCGGAAAAAAGATAAGCCATCTTTTGTGCATCGCACAAGGCGATGGCTTCCTATTTTTCTTTCGTTTTCTTAACGCCTCAACATCTTACTTTTCCGTAAACTCTCCGTCTACGACGTCATCGCCTGCGTTTCCTGTTGCTTGTGCGCCTTCTGCTCCTGCTTGAGCTTGTTGTGCCGCTGCGGCTTGTTCGTAGAGTTTAACCGCAAGTCCTTGAGCTTTTTCGTTCAAAGCTTCAAGTTTTGCTTTCATGTCTTCCAAGTTGTTGTCTTCTTGGGCTTTCTTAAGGTCATCAAGAGCAGCTTGAGCAGCATCACGTTCTGCATCGAAGCCTTTGCCTTCAGTTTCCTTGATTGTCTTTTCAGTCGCAAAGATAGCTTGGTCTACTTCGTTACGAAGGTCAACTTCTTCTTTACGTTTCTTATCTGCTTCAGCGTTAGCTTCTGCATCTTTCATCATGCGGTCGATTTCTTCGTCTGTCAAACCTGAGTTAGATTGGATAACAATTGTTTGTTCCTTTTGAGTTCCAAGGTCTTTGGCTTTAACAGATACGATACCGTTCTTGTCGATGTCGAATGTTACTTCGATTTGTGGAATACCACGAGGTGCAGCTGGGATATCAGTCAATTGGAAGCGTCCAAGAGTCTTGTTATCTGCTGCCATTGGGCGTTCCCCTTGAAGAACGTGGATATCAACGGCTGGTTGGTTGTCTGCTGCAGTTGAGAAGACTTGTGATTTAGATGTTGGAATGGTTGTGTTGCGGTCGATGAGTTTTGTGAAGACGCCACCCATTGTTTCGATACCAAGTGACAATGGTGTTACGTCAAGAAGGACAACGTCTTTCACATCACCAGTGATCACACCACCTTGGATGGCAGCACCCATAGCAACTACTTCATCAGGGTTCACTGATTTGTTTGGTTCTTTACCAGTTTCAGCTTTAACAGCTTCAACAACGGCAGGGATACGAGTTGAACCACCAACAAGGATGACTTCGTCGATTTCTGACAAGCTCAAACCTGCATCTGAAAGGGCTTGGCGAACTGGAGTTTTTGTACGTTCTACAAGGTCACGAGTCAAATCGTCGAATTTAGCACGAGTCAAAGTCATTTCCAAGTGAAGAGGTCCAGCTTCACCAGCAGTGATAAATGGCAAGCTGATTTGTGTTGATGTTACACCAGAAAGGTCTTTCTTCGCTTTTTCAGCTGCGTCTTTCAAACGTTGAAGAGCCATCTTGTCAGCTGACAAGTCGATGCCGTTTTCTTTCTTGAATTCTGCTACCAAGTGGTCGATAATTTTTTGGTCAAAGTCGTCACCACCGAGTTTGTTATCCCCTGCAGTTGCCAATACGTCAAAGACACCATCACCCAATTCAAGGATAGATACGTCGAATGTACCACCACCAAGGTCGAATACCAAGATTTTTTCTTCTTTGTCTGTCTTGTCCAAACCGTAAGCAAGAGCTGCTGCAGTTGGTTCGTTGACGATACGTTCTACTTCAAGACCAGCGATTTTACCAGCGTCTTTAGTTGCTTGACGTTGAGCATCGTTAAAGTAAGCTGGAACTGTGATAACAGCCTTAGTTACTTTTTCACCAAGGTATTCTTCAGCGTAACCTTTCAAGTATTGAAGAATCATCGCTGAGATTTCTTGTGGAGTGTATTCTTTACCGTTAGCAGAAACTTTTTCAGAAGTACCCATCTTAGATTTGATAGAGATAACTGTATCTGGGTTTGTGACTGCTTGACGTTTTGCAGCGTCACCAACGATGATTTCACCGTTTTTGAAAGAAACTACAGAAGGGGTTGTGCGGTTTCCTTCTGGGTTCGCGATGATTTTTGATTCAGTTCCTTCAAGAACTGCTACTGCTGAGTTTGTTGTACCTAAGTCAATACCGATAATTTTAGACATGTGTTTTTTCTCCTTAAGTTTTTTCTTCTTTTTTTCTTTTTGATACTCTTCTTAAGTGGCGACGCCGTCAGAGCTTGACCTTCGTCAATCTCTTTGACTAAACTTTGAGCCTAAGGTCTCAAAGTTTGCGAAGATAGCGCCACGGCGAAGAGTATCGCCTTTGGTTCGCTTCGCTCACTATTGGCAAAGCCGAACCAATTTTAGTCTTTCTTTCATAGTTTAGTGTCGTTTCGGACAAGGTTTCAATGTATATATATCGCGACACGAGACGTCGAAATCACAGATTTCTGACTTACCGCCTAGTTGAACACGCCCTAAGCTCTGTGTAAAAAAGATAGATTTCCTTGTGTTCATCGAACACTTCGTCAATCTTCTATTTTTACTGTGAGCTTTTTACGGGCTTTGTATCCTAGTTATACACCACTACCATAGCTGGTCTTAGGATGCGGTCATGGAGTTTGTAGCCTTTTTGGAAGACTTGTGCGATGGTGTCTGCTGGATGCTCGTCATCTGCTGGAACCGTTTGGATGGCCATATGGTAATTATGGTCAAATTCTCCGTCCGCTACGATTTCTTCAATCCCTTCTTCTTTTAGGGCGTGAATCAAGCTTTCTTGGACCATTTCCAAGCCCTTCTTCACATCATCTGTCAACCCTTCAACGGCAAGGGCACGTTCGAGGTTGTCAAGTGATGGTAAGATCGCTTTTGCCAAATCTTGGCTACGGTATTTTTGTAATTGTTGACGTTCTTCATTGGCACGGCGCTGAATGTTTTGCATCTCTGCATGAGCACGGAGGTATTTGTTTTCAAATTCTTCGGCACGCGCTTGTGCATCTTCTAATTCAGAAGGTTGGTTGCTTTCCTCTACGACTTCTTCAGTTGTCTCGGCAACTTCCTCTTCTTTCACGTCTTCTTTTTTGATTTCTTCTGTCAAGGCATACACCCCTTTCATTTGGTCTTAATTTACTTCATAATGGTTACTGTTGAGGTAACGGTAGTAGTCCGTTAACTTCATGACCACTACCCGTCCGATAACATTGACGAGGCTAATCACACGCCTGTAATCCATCTCTACGGGACCAATCACATGCATGAGGGCCATCCCACGATAAGGAACCAGGAATTTATGACTAATCACGGTCACATTTTTCAAGGCCTTCTCTTGGGATTCAGCAACCAGGATCTGGGTCATTTGGTCCTCTGGCATTCCCCCTCGCAACTCGAGAGCTACGTGTTGGGGGTTATCTAAGAATTGATAAGTCTGAAGATCGGCGTAGGTTAAAGATGAAACCTTTCCTTCTACAAAGACCAATTCTTGAAACAGTTGTGAGAAGACGTAATCAAACAGATCTAATACATTGTCTGTCGTCTTAAAATAGCGCTGTACAATCTGTGGAATCTCCGTCCGCAGGCGGTAGTGGATATCCAAGACAGTATTTCCAATGAAACGTTCTTGAACCAACTGATGGAAGATTTCCAAGTCGCTGGTTAAGAAATTCTTTGGAATCGCAAACTGTACGGTAACAGGCTTTGATTCATCCAAGGTCAGAACCGCTAAGGCATCGTGGTTGGATAATGGAACAATCTCAAAACCAGTCAAGCGCTGTCGTGTCGGCTCAACATCCTGGATCACCGCGGTATAGCCCGTCATCTGGGCTAGTAACTTGGCCGTAGCATCCAAGATATCATCTAACTTAAAGGCTTCAAAATCAAAGGCTTTCACCACCTGGTAGACATCTTGCTCATCAATCAACTCCAAATCAAGCGAGTTCTGAACAAAATATTGAAAACCAGCCCGGCTCGGCATTCGACCACTCGAAGTGTGGGCTTTTTCTAGTAAACCTTGCTTTTCGAGGGCAGCCATATCGTTTCGGATAGTGGCACTACTGGATTGAATCACATCTTGCAGTGCTTTTGAACCGACCGGTTCGTGGGTCTTGGTAAAGATGTCGACAACAAGATTTAAAATCTCATTTTGACGTTCTGTAACCATGACCTCACCTCTCTTTCATATTTAGCACTCTAAACACTCAAGTGCTAAACCATGATTCTATTATACACCCTCTCAAGAGAAAGTCAAGAAAAAAACCCAAAAAATTAGCACTCTTTTTTCAAGAGTGCTAAAAATCATTCTTAAGACCGATAGTCGTCTAAAAAAACTATAATCCTGCTTCTTTCAGTTTTTGGATGTATTCTTCTAAGACTAGCTGGTGCTTGGCCATATACTGAGCATTCTCAACACCAACATAGCGGAAATGCCAGTTTTCATAGTCCACACCTGTAATCGCATTTTTCCCTTCTGGGTAGCGGAGAACAAAGCCAAATTGTGGTGCTAGAGCTACCAATTGCTTGGCTAATTCTTCTGATTGCCCTGATGGGAGACTCATATCAATGGCTAGGCCCGTTTGGTGTTCACTAGCCCCTGGCACTTGTACCTGTGTCTGGACTTGCTTCTCTGCTTCTTCATGAGGAAGGCCCGTCGCCTCTAGCTGAGCTACCCGCTCATTATAGAGTTCTGTTTGTTCAGCGACACTCCGATAGCCTGAAATTAAAGATTCTTCCGGCGCCAAAGCTCTAGCCGCCGCTAAGAACTGCCGGGTTTGCTCGGCAATCCGACTATCTACTTTTATCTCTTCCACATCTGTTAGTTGAGGGTTCAACTCAGGCAATTTATTGTCCCGATTGACCAAAACCAAGTTCCAATCCTTAGTGGAAACTTGGGGAAGGTCTGTCTTCAGCTTTTCTTCCTTTTTCTCCTGTTTCTTCTTTTCAACCTTTTTCGGAGCTGTCTGTACAGTTTTTTGTTCCCAAAAAGCAAGTGATTGCACCCACTCAGGTTTCAAATAGAAGACAGCCACTCCTGAACCTACAAGGAGCAGAAGTAGGCAGAAAAACCAAATCCAGCCTGTTTTCTTTTTCTTTGCACGCTGATACTTACTCATGTTCTCCCTCTAACTCCTGTGCACCAACTTTACGATAAGACAGATCGCCAACGGCTTCAAGTTTAAATTGGCCATCCTCATACTCAATAACTGTCACACTACCATTGTCCAAGACCAATTCTTTGAAGGCTTTTGGATCAATCAGGTAAATCAAGGTACTGATCGTCATCCCATGACTGACCACGATGGCGTTGCCACCACCTTGAGACTCGACATCCTTGGCAATCGCCGTAAAGCCATCCAAAATTCGATCTCGAAGAGTTTCCCAGGACTCCGCCCAGCCTGCTGTATCCACTTCGACAATTCCTTCAGCTAACTCCATCAAGCTTAAATGATGGAAATCATCGACTCGAAAGACACGTGGCAGAACCCCCATAAAGAGTTCCCCGTCGTAGGCTCCATCAAAGCTTCCAAAACACCATTCACGAATACGCTTATCATAGCGATAAGGAATTTTACCAGTCAAGCCTAATTCTTCTAACACAATTCCCATGGTTTGAATGGTTCGACCCGAGTCACTGGAAACAGCTTGTTGAAACGGAATACCAGCTTGGCGTAGCCCAATCCCCAATTCATGAATCCCTCGTTCACCAGCTTCCGTCAAGGGGCTATCAGACCAACCTTGGGCACGACCAATGGTATTAAACATGGTTTTTCCATGACGGGCAATATACAATTTTGTCTTTGCCATTTTTATCCTCCTGCAATTGTTATCTTTTTATATAAGGTATCTTATTTTTTTACATCAAGTTCTTCTGAGTGGGTTGCTAACCAGTTAGCACCCAGCTTGCGATAAGACTCATCTCCGATGGTTTGGATCGAGAAACGTCCATTTTCGTATTCTACCAGGGTAACACTGCCATTTTCAACCCTTGGATCCAACTCTATCTCTGGATTTAAAATGCACACAAAGGAACCGATGGTCATGCTATGACTGACAATTAGGGCATTTCCACCACCCTTGGCTTCGACTTCTTTAGCAATCTCTTCAAAACCATCTACAATGCGTTTTTTCAACACATCCCACGGTTCAGCCCATCCGGCTGTATCCACTTGGTAAATCCCATTCGCTAACTCTTCTAGTGTTAACTTCTTGTAGTCTTCTATATCCAGAACACGGGGAACGACTCCACGGAAAAGCTCTCCTCCATAGGCGCCATCAAAACTTCCAAAACACCATTCCCGGATCTTTTTATTGAAAGTATAAGGAATCTGATCTGTGAGCCCAAGCTCGTCTAAAACAATTCCCATGGTTTGAATGGCGCGACCGGAATCGCTGGAAACAGCACGGACAAAGTCCAAACCAGATTCTCTCAAACCAACCCCCAATTCACGGATACCTTCTTCTCCTTGAGCAGTTAAAGGCGTATCCGACCAACCTTGGGCACGACCTATCGTATTAAACATGGTTTTTCCATGCCGAATAATAAATAATCTTGTTTTCGCCATGTAATCTCCTTTTACGTTCTTCTATTATATCATTTTTTATAAGGAAACTGTCAGCGATGACCACTAGATTCACTTTCACTACCTTGGTCAACATTAAAAGCCCTGAGCAAACATCATGCGCCAGGGCCATTTTTTAATTTTTAAAACTATGAACTGGGGCCGGAATTTGACCACCACGGGCAATAAAGTCAGCTGACGAAGCCTTGTTGACCTTCATCACTGGAGCAGAGCCAAGAAGTCCTCCAAGCTCTAACATATCGCCTTCTTCTCCATAAGGAATAATCCGAACCGCTGTTGTCTTTTGGTTGATTACTCCGATAGCTGCTTCATCGGCAATCATAGCCGCAATCGTCGTAGCTGGAGTATCAGCTGGGATGGCAATCATATCCAGACCGACTGAACAAATGGCTGTCATGGCTTCCAATTTTTCCAGGTTGATATGACCTGACTGGACTGCCGCAATCATCCCCTCATCTTCTGAGACCGGAATGAAGGCACCTGACAAACCACCGACTTGGTTACAAGCCATGATGCCGCCTTTTTTCACTTGGTCATTGAGCAGAGCGAGCGCTGCAGTAGTTCCATGGGTTCCTACTACTTCAAGCCCCATAGCCTCAAGGACACGGGCAACCGAATCCCCAACAGCTGGTGTTGGCGCAAGAGACAAGTCCACAATTCCAAACTCAACACCGAGACGTTCACTAGCCATTTGACCAACCAGTTGCCCGACACGAGTAATCTTGAAGGCTGTCTTCTTAACTGTTTCAGCCAAGACATCAAAGCTTGCACCAGAAACTTTTTCAATCGCCCGTTGGACAACACCAGGACCTGAAACTCCAACGTTGATGACAACATCCGCTTCACCAACACCGTGGAAGGCACCCGCCATAAAAGGATTGTCCTCTACTGCATTGGCAAAGACAACAAGTTTCCCTGGTCCCATTGGATCCGCTTGGGAGGCTTCTTTAATGATACGGCCCATATCTCGGACAGCGGTCATATTGATCCCCGTCTTGGTCGATCCGATATTGACTGAAGAGCAGACAAAGTCCGTCTCTGCTAGGGCACGAGGAATAGAATTGATGAGGATTTCATCCCCCTTTTGGTAACCTTTTTGAACCAGGGCTGAGAAGCCACCGATAAAGTTAATTCCGATCTCTTTAGCCGCACGATCCAACGCCTTGGCAAAGGGCACATAATCTGTCGCATTGGTTGCTGCCCCGATAATAGAAATCGGAGTGACCGAAACCCGCTTGTTCACAATCGGGATGCCGAGTTCTGCCGCAATCTCATCCCCAACAGCTACTAAGTCCTTGGCCTTTGTCACAATCTTCTGGTAGATTTTTTCTGCCGCCTTATCAATATCTGGATCAATACAATCTAGAAGGGAGATGCCCATAGTGATGGTCCGAACATCAAAGTTCTGCTCCTCAATCATAGCAATGGTTTCTGTTACCTGTCTAATGTCCATAAATTCTCAACCCCTATCTTACAAATTGTGCATGGCATCAAAAATGGCTGCGCTCTGGATATTGATTTTGACATGAAGAGACTGACCGAATTCTTCTAATTCTGAACGAAGCTGGGTAAAATCTTTTTTCTCATCCGATGATACGACTGCCATCATGGTGAAGTACTCATCCAATACCGTTTGAGAGATATCATCGATATTGAGTCCCAACTCTGCTACCTTAGTCGCAACACCTGCTACGATTCCTTTTTGGTCTTTTCCGACGACTGTAATAATTGCTTTCATTTCACTGCTCCATTCTATCTATTTGCTTCCATTGTAGCACATTCCCCTTAAAATCACCCTTCCCAACTGGGAACGTTCAGATATTTTCCGCGAATCTAAAAAATAAAGGCTGGGACAAAAGTCCTAGCCTCTTAATTGTTTTTGGATTGTCGAGCAAGACGCAGTGGTTGAGTGGGCTCTACTACGCTGATTTCATCAGCTTTTACAGCCCTACTCAACTGTGCGGAGGTGGGACGACGAAATCGAATTCTAACGAATTACCGATTTCTGTCCCACTCTCTCTATTTTGATGATTCGGTTTCATCCTTAAAGATATCTTTCTTCACGCGCACCGTACTTTCATATGTTGCTCCAGCCAGGCGGTCAAACGGAAAGCGACGACTGAGCAAGATGATGGCAAAGGTGATAATCAGGTACAATAAAAGCACAAAGAAGAGCAACAAGATCATGGATAAGGTTAAGAGGGAATTGTCCGTCAAATCCTGATTCAAGAGTGAAATCAAATAGAACAATCCTTGGGGTATCAAGTAGAAATAGCCCGCCACTAGAATCCCCCTCCAAATGGTGCGAAGCCATCTTTGCTTATCAAAATGCAAGCGGCATTTCAACAAAGCCATTCCCAAGGTTTTCCCCCGCCACAAAGGAAGCAAGCTAAAGTAAACCGCTAGAACTGCCACATAAGGAATCGTCCCTAAACGCCCAATCAATGCGTAGAGAATAGATACCATCACAAAGTCGATCAAGAAAGCAAGTCCAATCCGAAAGCCAGATACTCTCGTCCCCACTCGGAAAGAATGCTCGTCGATTTCATCTCGTGTTGGCAGTAACCAAACTAAAAACCAACCGAGCAGGTAGCCCACTCCACCACCGGTGGTATTTTGAATGATATCATCGACATCTGCTAGGCGGTAGGGGCCCGGATATAGAAAGTAGAGACCTGATAACTGGGTCAGCTCCAAAAAAAGACTAAAGAGGGCCGTCAGGAAAATCGTCTTCTTAAAACCACACTTAAAATAATAGCGCAGATACATCCCAAAAGGAATCAACATCAGAACATTAAAGGCAGGCACGTAAAAAGTCGGATGCTTAAGGGCCTGAAGCCAAGTGCTTGTCTGCGCCAGATCAAAGGGACTCTCCTTGAAAAAATCCACCACAAAGGCAAAGGGATAAAGATTGATCATTTCCGAGTAGCTGGTATGGATCTTACTCGGGTCTGGTAGGGGCAAGACCACCAACAGATAGACCGTCATTAAGTAAAGCATAAAAGAATAGAAAATCAGCACCCGCAACTTATTGACCGAGCCATATTTTCGATAATTCAAAATCATATAAGGCAAGGTCAGCAAAAATGCCAGGAAAGGAAAGAGCTGAACAGCTGTTTTAATTGTAGAAATATAGCCCATTGAGTCTCCATTTTATCGTTATAAAATCACCCTTTGTACAATGACAAAAGGTGATTTCTTCATTGATATAGAATATTATACGGCGCCATAATGGAAGAGTCAAGGAAGCAAAATGAAAATCTCGCTTAATAGTCGGATTAATAGTTAGTTCTCCTTCTTAAGCTTTTACTTCCTATATAAACCAAAAGGTAACTAGCAATTCCTGAAAGATGCAAGAAGGTCGAGATCCATCCGGTAATCAATGGTAAGAGCATGAGGCTAGATAGAAAAATCAAGAATAGATAAAGCCATTTTACGGTGCGTGATAATTCCTTCCACACGTTTGGCAGGAGCAGGATTCCTCCTGTTACAAAGGCATAGCCGACAGCAGAGATTCCCGTTGCCTGAATGTCCTGCCCTAGTGTTAAAAGATGAAAAACGATGGAAGAGATGACTGTCGCAGTCACAAAAACAAGCAAGACATGCTTGGATCCCCTCTTCCTTTCTAGCAGTCCACCAAAAGGTAGAATCATAAGCCCATTTAAAAGCAGATGTACCCATAAAAACCAGAGGGGGGCTCCTTTACTTCCATGCATCAAGGTCCCACTCATATACTGCCAATAATGAACCGGTTTTGAATGAAAGGCCAATAGGTCGTACATAGCATTCCCATAAAAGGAAGTCAATAAACCGAGCAACAAACAGATTAGAGCTATCGTACTGATAACAGGATAGGTTTTTATCATCGTTTTCATTTTAAAACTTCTTTTCTGTAAATAAATCAATTGTCTCACCTTGAGTATACTTTCATTATACCACCCCTTAAACGAAAATAAGATCACTTTTAAAAAGTGATCCTAGTTTCATTAAACAACTCCAACCTCTAACTCCCATTTCACGCCCGGCCACAGAGACAAGGTTATTTAACAAGAAAATGCCAGTAGATATAATTGAAGATGAATATCCAGATTGGTTTCCAAAAAGTGAGAAAATTGCTAAAGGCATGCAAGAAGATGGGCAACCGGATATCTTTAGTTTTCTTATAGACAGCTGCGAAGAAGAGCCCTGAACAGAAATAAAGAGAAAAGGTTACAGGGTCCCGATATTGATGGATCAGATGAAAGGCCGCAAAGAGAAAGCCCGAAAGCAAAACGTCTAAATGAAACTTACTTTCTTTAAAGAAGACATTCATCAGATAGCCTCTAAAAATAAATTCTTCGATCATAGGAGATGTAACAGTAGCTAGGACAAAAAACAGAGTGCCCGAAATACCAGGGCCATTTAGATAAATGGAGGATGGCAATTTGGTTTGATGAACGACAGGAACCAGCAAATCCTGAAAAGTTTGTAGCACCCATCTTTCAACAAAGAACCACAAGAGCACCAGAGCAAAATACCCCAGATAGTGCCACTTCCATTTCTGTATATTGGAACGAATGACTATCTTCTGCTTTTTAAACCAAAATAGAATGCCGATGAGAAGCAAAGAGTAGAGAATCAAATAGATGAAATAAAGAAAACTTACATCACCATTGAAAACTCCAGTTAGGTAGATACCAAGGCCTTCAATCCCAAAAACAAATAGATATAACAGGAACAGTAAAGCGACTCCATGTTTGGCATATTTCATAACATCCTCCACCAACAAAAAAATTTTAGCCGATACTCATTAAATTGCGAAGAAACTTCGCATTTCAAGTGGCGCAATCAACTTACGGAAGTATTCCCAACCATTCGGACCACCTGAAACTGGAGGCGGTCCCATATATATAGTATTAAAAACCCCACCACCTGCTACTTTTGAGAGAAAATCGCTATCTAAACTATCAAATTCTTCCAAAATCTTTGTATTCATTATGAATACCTCCTTATATTTATTAGATTAAAAAATATTGTCTAGTTGCAACTTTGACAATTTTAGTATAGCACACGAAAAATCTTTAAATCAACAAACTCCTAAATTGTCCCTTTTTGAACAGAAAGTGGCATCTTCTTTTGTTTTTTACTCCACTTTGCTAGGAGAAAACAGCCATTTAGATTTTCTAGCCTGACGATGCTACACTATATTATTCCTTAATCACCAGGACGATTTTATTTTGAAATAGCGGAAGATCTATGCTTCTTCAATTAAAAACAAGGCAAGGACCTATTCATCCATCATTAGTTGCTATCTCATCATGACTCCTTCCCACTTTCAAAATACCGTAGCGAATATTTGACTTCCCATTTCAGAAGGCATATACTTATATTAATCTGAGCTAAATAGTTTTAATTTTTTAAATGAACTGTCTTGAATTCAGATTAATAAAACTATTTACTTAACGGAGGTGACACTATGTCATTAGAAGATAAATTAAACCAAGTTAAAGGTTCTGTAAAAGAAGGTCTCGGTAAAGTAACCGGTGATAAAAAAACAGAAGCTGAAGGCGTTGCTGAAAAAGTTGCATCAAAAGCAAAAGAAGTTGCTGAAGATGCAAAAGAAGCTGTTGAAGGAGCTATCAAAGGCGTGAAAAACATCCTTCACAAAGACGATAACTAATCGTTAACGTTCTAAAACCACCCTACTTTCTGCAGTCCAATTCGACCAGGGAAGATGGGGTGGTTTTTTGTTTGTCTTTGATTTAGTTTGGGTGTAGAAAAAGAACACCCCATGGTGTGAACCATGAAGTGTTTCATCATCTTCTGCATACTTGCTTTACAGGATGTCAATTTTTCTGGATTCATCAATTTTATTTTGTTATAGGTAAGAAAGAAGAACAAACAAGAAAAACACGGCATAAAAACCTATTCAGTTCATCGTCCTCAATCCTTGTCTGCTTCATTTTCTTTTACGAGATCGTTTTGTGAATCTTTTTCAGAGAGTTTTTGATCGATATACTTGTCAATGTTTTCGTAAAATTCCTTGGTCGCTTCACTATCTAATGTTGGCGAGTTCTGAACTTGATTCACTTTCAATTGAACAGATTGAATACCGTAAGAGGCTTGTTTTTGGTGGAGTGTTTCTAATTCTTCTTCTGAAATCGGATCTCCAACAACCGTCAAGACCAATTCATTGTTACTTGACTTGTAGACTTGATTAATAACCGTATAATTGGCGAACTCTTTTCCTACAAACTGTTTGATCCCTTCTTTGCGCGCTTGTTCTATTGTCAGAGTAACTGCCGAATAGCTAGCTGGAAGAATCAACAATACAATCAAAGATATCAAGCCAATTCTCATTTTAATGCTCAGCTCTTTAAATGAAGTTAAAGGAGATTTTCTCATCAAAATTCTTGTTCCAACAATGTTGGCTAGCATGATAAAGACACAGTTGATCAAGAAAAGATAGAGAGCCCCCAATAAAAATCGTACATTCCCATTAGCTAAACCATAGCCAGCAGTACAGATAGGCGGCATCAGAGCTGTAGCAATGGCTACTCCTGGCACGATATTGTTTGCTTCTTTTTTCCTTGAACCGATCACACCAGCAATCCCACCAGCAATAGCAATGAGGACATCCCAAATGGTTGGAGAGGTTCGTGCAATCAACTCGCTACTTGCATAAGACAAGGGAGAAATCCAGAAATACAGAGTCGAGACAAGCAAACTGACCAACACTTGAGTCAATAAAACCTCTAGAGATTGCTTGATTAAACGCGTATCAAAAATAGCTAAACCGAATCCCAGTCCAACAATCGGTGTCATGAGAGGTGAAATCAACATGGCTCCTATAATGACAGCTGTTGAATTCATATTTAGTCCGATAGAGGCAATAAAAATTGCACACATCAAAATCGCTGTATCTCTCAATCGAACATGAAGGTCATCGTATAATTTCTCACGGTATTCCCGTGTTGAATAATTGGCAGTCATTTGTCCTCTCCTCTTTCCTTATTTAAATTGGTATAATAATTAAAAATAACAGCTGATAAACAGCCAAAAAATATGAGCCCATAAATCGTCAAGAAGACACTGGTAATCCTTCCAATCAAGGTCACAGCTAGGAGATCCCCGTAGCCGACAGTCGTCGAAGTCACAAAAGCATACCAAAGACCGTCTCCGTAATTTGTGATAGCAGGTTCAACTAGGAAAAGCACGCCTCCTGACCCAAAAACAAAGGTCACAAAACTCAGAGCAAACCGAGTAAAACCCGTAACCTGCATAATATGCCATAACATTTTTAAACGTTTCATTTGTTCTCCTTATTCATACTAGCTCCTGACCGAGCCGTTTTTTTCCAATAATCAAAGTGAAGATAGGACATGATCTCCATCAGAGAAAGATAGACAAACTGATAGATCTGATTTAAGCTGATTATCAACTGATATTGTTTGAAAAATGACTGGAAGAAAGACCAGATATGACTGTCTTGAATCAGTCCCTTCTTAATATCAGACAGGATATTAGCTAAAGCTCCCAAGGACTGAAACGGTAAATCCTTGACATTTATATAGATCCGGTCCACCACATCATTCAGACTGGTATCTTGGATGGCATGAAATTCTCCAAAGAGAACTCCTGCCGCTCCAAGAGTAGAAACAAATTCCACCAAATAATTTCTGAGGAAATTTTCTCAACCTTTTCCCATAATGTGTTTAGTGCCATCCATAACGATCCCAACCAGAAAAAGGAAAGAAAACAAGCAAAGAAATTTTGCCGTAAATCCCAAAAAGCTTCAAGACTTGGTGTTGTTGGTTTTTCTAACTCTAAAACCAAGATGGTCATAATAATTGCTAGAACAGCATCTGTCAATACAATTAATCTGTCTTTCTTCATCGGATTGCATCCCCTTTCTTTTTTGTAACATTCTATCTTATCGCATAATATTGGATATTCTTTCATAATCCGACTACAAACAAAAATAAACCAAAAAGTATGTCCCTATTATACTATATTTAACTCTAGAAGTATTCATCCATCTAATTAATAAATATATCATATTTCACAATAAGTGAATACTATCAAAGATTCATCCCCTTTCACTTCATCATGTAGTGTTGCTTAGATTTATCAAAAACAACCAAATTTGTATTAATTTCAAGTATCACCTAGTTACAAAAATTTGGGGTGAACAGAAAAAGCATCCCGTATTTTTGATACGAAATGCTTTCAATAAGTTTAAATAAGTTTTAACGTTTACTAAATTGTGATGCTTTACGAGCTTTTTTCAAGCCTGGTTTGGAAAGTATGGGTTTCAGTTGGACTAAAAACAGCGTATTATCAAGGCTTTTCAGAACGATATCTACTGATTAATTTCATAAAATATGAATCAATAGATTATAAATAGGGGAATAGTTTAGGTCTGTAAGCATTAAAATAATACACCTAACTTTGATCACCATTTTTTAGTTATTCACTCTTTTTTCAGATAGTGTTTTTAAAGTTATGATATAAAATGCCGCAATTAAAACACTATACATCATAATCGGAGGATAGACAATTAAGGATAGAATCAATCCCACTCCTTTAATTATTAGGTCAGGTATCAATAACTTTCTATATTGTGCGGTAGCTTCAAGTAATTCTTTCTGATCTATATTGGGTTTATCAATTACTTTATGTAAAAACCAGTTTGCTACCGTTGAAACAACAACGATTATAATCTCCCTATAATCATGGAAAAGTAGTAAAAATAGTTGTTATCCTAGTTGATTAAAAAAATCTCTGATTTCCTCATCTTTTATAAAATAATATATAATTTTCCCCTCTCTTCTAGTGTCCAAGATGTTTTGATTGGCTAGTTTACGAAGATGGTGGGAGGCAGATGCCATACTGAGATTTAATAAACAGGCTATATCGCAGACACAGAGTTCTTCGACGGCAAGGAGATAAAAGATGATATTTATCTGTTTATTATCGGTAAATTTTGATAAAATGCGAAGTGATTTTTGGACTTTTTCCTTTTCAAGGTAGTTCGTTGCGGTTGTAACATTTTGTTGATTTATAACATCCACTTGACAGATACTATCTTTTTTCATAATTTTTTCTCCTAGCCTAACACAGCCCATAGCATGTCAAAGCTGTTGTTTTCAATCAGGATATACATCCCCAATCCTAAATAGACAACGGCAATAAACCATCTGCTATATTTTTCCAAAGTTTCTCCAACAGAAGGGACTTGTGCTAATTTTTGGGCAGAAAAAACCAAGAGATAAATCATGACTAGAAAAGTAAGTAAAGTCACTATCAAATTCGCTAAATTTAAGGTGATAAAATATGGGACAAAGACACCAATATTGTCAGCGCCACAACTTGCAAAAGTAATCATAGCGACTAGAAAAATCAGGTTTCTATTGTCTTTTCGCAAACCATCTTTTGCAATAGCTTCTCCATCAGAATCTCCTAAAAGCAAAACTTTGAGGCCTAGGAAAATTGGAATCAAACCGAGTAAACCTAAAATCTCTTTACTAGGAATATAATTTAAGACAAATGCAAAAAGCAAACTTAGGAATATTAGACTAACAGAGCCTAGAAATTGTCCTAAATAGATGTTAATGATGTCCTTTCTGCTTTTTCTTTTGGCAAAAAATAACATTAGGATAATAAGTAAGTCTACGGCTGTCCCAGAATACAGGATTATTGAAGTAACAACATTTTGAATCATAAAATACCTCATTCAAATATATTTTTGAATGTATTCTAACATTAAGCTTTGTAGATGTCAACTTAAAATCCACCAATTAATAATTGCATGTCAATATTTGTATTGTGAAACTAGTTTCAGAAATATATAGTCTTAAAGTATGTCCACTGCCAATGATTTTTTCAATATTTAAGAGGAGATTTATAATGGTTCATTTCTATAAATTTATAAACGAGTTATATATTTTGTTTAACCAATTATTAACTATTTTTATCAATAATCACATCATTAATTTGTACTTTTTAATTTTCCCAATTTGTAAAATTAAACCAGAAAAAATGCATCTCGTATTAGACGAAATGCTTTCAATAAGTATAAATAAGTTTTAACGTTTACTAAATTGTGACGCTTTACGGGCTTTTTTCAAGCCTGGTTGGAAACATTTCTATTTGAATAAGTTTCAAGATGGGCTTAAAATCAATGTTTACCCACGTTTTCAGAAAGAACAATTTCATCTAATTTGAATATATTTCATTTAAATAGTGTGAACTTTATCCTAAAAATACACGAATTGAGCTGATAAATACTAAAAAGTTCACACCATTAGTTAAATTATTTTTTGTTACATACATTTTTTTAGATGATAGACCTCCTAATTTATTTCTTATAGCATTTGAGCAAACCTCCGTTATCAGAAAACAACCAGAAAGAAAGACCGCAAAATTAATATTTTCTTTCTGGTTGTTTTTTTATAAATTGAATTTTCAGTAAAATACTTTACTCATTTATAATACCCCTAACTTCTATGTACTTTCTTTCATCTAAAGAAAAATCTCGTTTTCATCAATTTTATTTCGTTATAGGTAAGAAAGAAGAACAAACAAGAAAAACACGGCATAAAAACCTATTCAGTTCATCGTCCTCAATCCTTATCTGCTTCATTTTCTTTTACGAGATCGTTTTGTGAATCTTTTTCAGAGAGTTTTTGATCGATATACTTGTCAATGTTTTCGTAAAATTCCTTGGTCGTCTCACTATCTAATTTTGTCGAATTATGGACTTGATTGACTTTCAATTGAACAGATTGAATACCGTAAGAGGCTTGTTTTTGGCGAATGGTTTCTAATTCTTCTTCTGAAATTGGATCTCCAACAACCGTCAAGACCAATTCATTATTCCTTGACCTGTAGACTTGATTAATGACTGTATGATTGGCGAACTCTTTTCCTACAAACTGTTTGATCCCTTCTTTTCGCGCTTGATCTATCGTCAGAGTGACTGCTGAATAACTGGCTGGAAGAACCAATAATACAATCAAGGATATCAAGCCAATTTTCATTTTAATGTTTAGCTCTTTAAATGAACTTAAAGGAGATTTTCTCATCAAAATTCTTGTTCCAACAATGTTGGTTAGCATGATAAAGACACAGTTAATCAAGAAAAGATAGAGAGCCCCAAATAAAAATCGTACATTTCCATTAGCTAAACCATAGCCTGCAGTACAGATAGGTAGCATCAAAGCTGTTGCAATGGCTACTCCTGGCACGATATTGTTTGCTTCTTTTTTTCTTGAACCAATGACACCTGCTATCCCACCAGCAATAGCAATGAGAACATCCCAAATGGTTGGAGAGGTTCGTGCAATCAACTCGCTACTTGCATAAGATAAGGGAGAAATCCAAAAATACAGAGTCGATACAAGCAAGCTGACCATCTCTTTGAGCTTATTGAAGAAACAATTTCTTGTGTAAATCCTATTTTTCAAACTGTTTTTAAGACCTTTTTGAAAAATAAGGGCAAGATCATAAATGCACTAGAACCGACCTACTCAAACGCAAAACTAGAAGCTACTAATAACCTCATAAAGATCATCAAACGAAATGCTTTTGGCTTCCGGAACTTTAAAACTTCAAAACTAGAATCCTCATTGCATTGAACATCAAAAAGGAGAGAACCAATTTGGTCCTCTCCAGGGTATAATTTTCCATCAACCCACTACAGTTGACAAAGAGCCGTTATTCTCAAATGAGACAACTCCTTTTAGTTTTTATAACCTCAGCTTCTCGGTCTCTTACCTACTTTTAATAGAAAGACTACGAAGGACGATTCTTAAAGTAGTCAGATTGTGCAATATCGAAAGATTAGATGGGCTTAACCAATTTAACAACCCAAATCCAATTAAACTTCCATTTATTACAACTGTTTCTTGAATATTTCTTTGAATTAATTTCTGCAACGATTCAGATAAAGAATTCAATTCCTCGAAGAAATCTAAACGATTATCTAATAATAAAATATCACTCATCTGCTTAGAAATATCAGCACTTTCATTCATCACAACCCCAATATCTGCAAGCGTCAAGGCAGCAGAGTCGTTTAACCCGTCTCCAACCATCAAAATAGTTCGGCCAGCTTTCTGTAATTCCTGAACCAACTGAAACTTACCATCTGGTTTTAAATCAGTATAGACGTTGTCAAATGGCAGATCTTTAACCAACTCTTCTGTTCTAGCCAACGTATCACCAGTTGCCAGAATCAGTTTTTTCCCTTGGCGTTTTAGCTTTTTCAATGCAGCTTTCGCCTCGCTTCTCAAGGGAGTGTGGATACAAAACATCCCAATTAATTCTTTCTTATAAGCCAAAAACAATAAATTGTAATGAGTCTTATATTGCTCAATCAAGGCCAGCTGCTCAGAACTAATTCTTACCTGTTCGTCTTGCATTAGTACATAATTTCCAATGACAACCGATTGACCATCAATTTGCGATTTAATCCCTTTGCTTGCAACATACTGAAGCTTGCCATGCATTTCTTCGTGTTCAATGCCTTCAATTTCAGCTTGTTTAACAATTGCATTGGCAATAGGATGATAGATATGTTCCTCCAAACATGCACTTATTCTTAAAATATCTTTCTCAGTATAATCTCCGAAAGGAAGAACCTTTTCAACCAAAGGATAACTCGTCGTGATGGTACCCGTTTTATCAAACAAGAAAGTATCCACTTCCAGATATTTTTCTAATACATCACCATCTTTAATAACCATTTCTCGATTTAGACCTTCCTTTATGGCCGTAAGGTAGGCTACAGGTGTGGATATTTTTAGAGCACATGAAAAATCCACCAATAAAAAGGAAATAGCTTTTGAAAACGAACCTGTTAACAGATAAGTCAAACCAGCACCTAAGAAGTTATATTTTACAACCTTGTCTGCCATCCTAATAAAATGACGTTGTTTTGTCTTCTTACTCTCTTCAGATTTTTTCATCAGATTGATGAGTTGCAAAATACGACTGTTTATCTGATTATCAGTCACACGAATTCTTAACTCTCCTGTTTCCAAAACAGTATTCGCACATACAGAATCTCCCTCTTTCTTTTCAACAGGGAAGCTCTCTCCAGTCAAGGAACTCTCATTGACCATGCCTAATCCTGAAACCACTTGGCCGTCAAACAAGATTTCATTCCCTTGGGAGACAACTAATACATCACCTACTTGAACATCAGAACTCTTGATGCTGATGACCATGTCTCCCCGCACTAAGAAAACATCACTTTCTTTAGCAAGAAGGCTTTGTTCCAAATCTGTTGCTGTTTTTTTTAAAGACCACTGATCCAGATGATTACCCAAATCAAGCATAAACATGATGTTGCTAGCTGTCTTGGATTGGTTCATAAACAAGGACAACAAAATGGCCGAACAGTCCAAGACCTCCATGGTTAGTTCCTTGCGCGCTAAAGTTTGATAGGCTTCTTTGACATAACCCAAAGCCTGATAACAAGTCCAAATATAACGAATAGGGTAGGGTACAAAACTTCGAAACAGCAAACGCTTAATCGCTGCACCCGATACAATTGAATAAGCACTCTCTTCTCTACGAATGGGAAGAGTCATCAAGTCCGAAACTTTCCCCTTGTCAATTTTTTTTAAAAAGGCCTCTGCATTTTCTAATACAGAGAAGCCTTCTTTCATACGTAGAGTAAAATGCTGCTGATCCATATAAAACTGAATAGAGTCGATCCCTTTTTCATCTTTAGCCAAGGAACGAAGATAATCTTGAATATCCAAGGTCAGTGAAAACGAGGACGATAATCGGATATGTTGATATCCTCTGTGTAGCACTTTAAAAGACATATTATTCACCTGTCAGGCTATCTAATTGTTCTTCTTTCTTTTCCTGTTCGTATAAATATTTAGCGTCTTGTAAAACATCATCACCGTGTTGTTTTACAACAGAAACAGATGCATCCAGTCCATCTTTCAATTTGTAAGCTTTAGCCAAGGCCTTAGAATAGCCTTTCTTAGCTTCTTTACTTGCTAAGACTTTCAAGCCAAGTGTCCCAAATGCTACCCCTCCTAAGAAGAGAGATGATTTTTTCGCAACTTTTGCGACGTTTAATACTTCTTTTAACATGTTTATTTCCTCCTTGTAACTATTGTAGCGAAAAATGACAGCAAAAGCAATTGCTGATATCTGATATATAGATAAAATTCTCTATACTGATATTTAATTATATTATGATGAAAACAATATACTTTATTTTTTGATACTGTCAATAATTATGTGTAAACACTTAAGTAGAGTTACGGAGTGTTAATTAAATAAGCTTTCAAGTGTATCAGAACATTGACCAAACCCTTTATGGATTCGTTGACTTTGCTTGAAATTATAATCTTCAAACAACGTAACTAAGTAACGTTCCAGAGCCTCCTCATTAGGAAAAAGAACCTTCTTTTTCGTTTGATGTTTGATTTCTTTGTTAAGAGACTCAATGAGGTTTGTCGAATACATGCTGTGCCAAATCTGGTAGGGAAACTGATAAAAAGTTAAAAGATTATCCGTCTTCTCCAGACTTTCCATGACTTTCCTATACTTTGGTTTCCATTCGGCGAGAAAGTCCTCTAAAGCTTGTCCTGCCATTTCTAAATTTTCAGCACGATAAATCATTATAAATTGCCCCAGAATAACCGCTCTATCTGCTCGTTTCACTTTACTAGCTAGATTTCGACTAATATGAATTAAGCAACATTGTTGTTTAGCTAATGGGTGAGCCTGACTGATAATCTGCTCAAGCCCCTTAAAGCCATCTGTAACTACAAGAGAAATCTGTTGGATTCCTTGGTTTTGAAGCTTGTCTAACAGGGTGGACCAAGAAGCATTGTTTTCTTGAGGCAACTGTGCATAGCATATCTCTATGCGACTAAAGTCGCTAGAGCTATCCTAATTGCGCACCGCCAGTTCTCATAGAAAAAAACACCTTGCAAGATGCAAAGTGTTTTCGTTTGTATTCTGCTGTCCAGCAACGAATTAACGTTTAGAGAACTGGCTAGCTTTACGAGCCTTTTTCAAGCCTGTTTTCTAGTATTTTTATATCTATTGGCAGATTATCCGACTTATCCCCATCAACATCTGACTCTAACTCAACCTCTGAAGAAATCCTAATATTGCGTACTTTGATATATTCGATATTATTGTTACCTACTAGATCCCCTTTTTAATAAATCTGGGATAGCCGATAATTTAGAAATGATGGATGAATCCTTTAAAATCAAGATATTTCCATATTCATCTGTATTTTCATCAAATAGTTTTTTGTCTGCATAGTAATTGGATAGAAGAACTAAGACCTGAGTAGCTTCACCTTCATAATTGCCATTTTTGCTTTCAAAAGGTAATAATTGCTTGTTCATAGCTTGGCGAATCAGTTGCACCAGCCAAATTAATTGTCTTGACCGACGAATAAAGCGACTTCTTTCAAGGATTCGACCATAAGGAAACAGTTGGCAGATTCTATAAAAGTGTCGATGTGATTCGGCACGCTCATCAGACTCGCTACACAGAGCTGGTACATAATATCTGCTATAATTTTCTGGAAGATTTGGTCAAGCGGTCTTTTAGCCGTGTGACAGGCATACAGGAAAAACACTATTTATTTACTTTTTGCACGGGAGGCTTTAAGATGTTGCTGGACGCCTTTCTTGATAATCACTCAGAGTCGCCAGAGTGTCTGGGCTGGGATATGGCAAAGATATACCGCTGCCTGAAACTGTTCTTTGACGCTGATAAACGCGACATATCAATTAAAATGTCGCACTAAAATGATTGAAAAGTGATTGAAACTGTATTATAATGAACGTATATATTTAGAAAAGAGGTACTAACTATGGAAAACCTAGTAGTTTCAGTCTTTAACACTGAAAGCGAAGCTTATCAGTCCTTTGCGGATTTGAAGGCTTTCCGCCAAACTCAGACGACCAAGGTTGCTCAAATCGCCTTGGTCAAAAATGAAAACGGTCACATCGTTGAAAAAGAACGCTATGACTTTGAAGATTCAACGACGGATGCAACCCTAGAAGGTGGCTTGCTCGGTGCAGTTATCGGGCTTTTGGGTGGTCCTATCGGCGTCTTGTTTGGTTATGGTATTGGCAGCCTCTATGGTTTGGCTGCTGGTGATACCGTTGATACGGCAGAAGCTGGCTTGATTGACGTTGTGTCTCAAAAATTGATCGACGGCGAAACAGCCGTTGTCGCCTTGGTGCAAGAAAACAACGAAGCAGTCATCGATGCTTACTTCACCAAGTACGACACCCAAATCGTGCGTTGGGATGTAGCAACCGTCGTAGCCGAAATCGAAGCAGCTCTGCAAGTCCAAGAAGACCTCTACAACCAGGCACGTGCACAAATGAAGGCTGAACGTAAAGCCGAACGCAAGGCTAAACTTGAAGAATTCAAGGCAAATGTCAAAGCAAAATTTGACAAATTGAAAGCCTAACGTCTAAGCGTCTCATAAATTTAAATGTGACTGAGACGCCATTTAAAATTTATGTGCGTCGGATTCTCACAGTTAAATAATTGCGTTGACAAAGCCGTTACAGCCGTTCTTCCATTCTTTGAAAAGAATGTTTAATAGACAAGAAATCTGGACTAGTATTGGTCTGGATTTTTTTGTGAATATAGAGGTCATAGCTTTTTGACTATGCTTCGTTATAATTAGAAAAATTTTAAGTTTTATCAAGATGAAATCAGTCAGACGAAGACATCCCGAATTAGCACCAGCATCACCACACAAACTAAGACATACTGGTGCTACTCTTGCTAAACAAGCAGGTGTTTCTCTTGAAGCCTTCTCAGAAGCTCTTACTCATAGTGATAAAGAGATTACAAAAACTTACGTTAATATCAAAGATAAAGTCAATCAGACTGTAGGTGATATTGCTTTTCGTAGTTTAAAAAATTGATGGGGTGAATATGGGGTGAATTTTGGGGTGAACTTTGATTTTTTGAAACAAAAAAGACATCCAAGAAATAATTCTTGAATGTCTGTAAACGTTGATATAATCGTATTGATTAACGTTTTGAGAATTGTGATGCTTTACGAGCTTTCTTAAGACCTGGTTTCTTACGTTCAACTTTACGTGAGTCACGTGTAAGAAGTCCTGCGCGTTTCAATGAATCGCGGAAGTCTGGGTCTACTTGAAGAAGGGCACGAGCGATACCGTGACGGATAGCTCCTGCTTGACCTGCGTATCCACCACCTACAACGTTAACGAAAACGTCGTATGAACCTGCAGTTGAAGTAACTGCGAATGGTTGGTTGATTACAAGACGAAGGTCAGCGTGTGGGATGTACTCTTCAACATCTTTTTTGTTAACAGTGATTTTACCAGTTCCTGGAACAAGGCGAACGCGTGCAACAGCGTTTTTACGACGTCCAGTACCTGCATATTGTGCTTGTGACATACTTTATTGTTCCTTTCCTTAGATAAGTCCTGAAATATCAAGAACTTCTGGTTGTTGTGCAGCGTGAGTGTGCTCAGCTCCAACGAATACTTTCAATTTCATACCTTGAGCGCGGCCAAGAGTATTGTGTGGAAGCATACCTTTAACTGATTTCTCGATCAAACGTACTGCATTTTTAGAACGAAGTTCACCAGCAGAGATTGATTTCAATCCACCTGGGTGGTTTGAGTGAGTGTAGTAGATCTTATCAGTTGCTTTTTTACCAGTCAATTTAACTTTTTCAGCATTGATAACGATTACGAAGTCACCTGTATCAGTGTGAGGTGTGAATGTTGGTTTGTTTTTTCCGCGAAGCACGCTTGCAACAACTGCTGAAAGGCGTCCAAGAGGTACATCAGTTGCGTCAACAACGTACCATTTGCGTTCTACTTGGCCTGGTTTAGCCATGAATGTAGTTTTGTTCATGATTTCTCCTATTATGAATATCGTTTTTGTTTACAGGGCGGATGTTCCGGTCCGCGAGTTATTTGAAAGGTTCCGGGGCCTTACAAATGGGGTAAACAATACCGCCTACTATTGTATCAAATTTTTCAAATAAAAGTCAACCGATTTGAAAAATTATTTGCGATTTTCTTTTCCGATAACAAAGCCGATGAGAGAATTAGGACCGACGTGGGCAGCAATGACTGGCCCTAGTGGCATAATCAAGACTTGGGAGATGGCCGGATTCTCCAACAATTGAGCCTTGAGCTCTTCTGCTCCTGCCAAATCATCTGTATAGGAAACCAAGGCTGTGCTGTGACCGATATCTTCCTGGATCAGAGAAAGCATTTCCCGCATAGCTTTTTTACGTCCACGTACCTTAGCGATTGGAGCTAACTTGCCTTCTTCATCAATCCAAAGAAGGGGTTTGATGTTGACCAAGCTTCCGACGATGGCTGAACTCTTAGAAAGGCGTCCCCCGCGCATAAGATGGTAGAGATCATCCACCAAGAAATAGGTCCGCAACTTAGGAGCCACTTCCATCAGTTCTTCCTTAACCTGATCCAAACTCTTACCGGCATCACGCGCCTCAACTGCTAGCATAGACAAGTAGCCTTCTCCAATCCCTGCAGCTTTTGGATCGATGATTTCGATCACAGCTTCTGGGTAGTCTTCAAGGACCAAGTCTCTCGCCATGATCGCGCTCTGGTAAGTCCCTGATAAGACTGAAGAAAAAGCGATATAAAGGAGATCTTCCTTGCGTTGAGCATAACCTTTGAAAATCTCTTGGAATTGCCCAACATTGACCTGACTGGTCGTTGGTTTAGCACCTTTTTGCATTTCCGCTAATAATTGAGGGCTAGTGAGTTTGTCTGGACCCACTGTCTCATAATGAGTCCCATTGATTTGGATTGACAAGCCGACGATCTCTACATCATGCTCCTGTGCCCATCTTTCATCTAAATCTGCAGTTGAATCTGTTAAAATTTTAAAGGTCATTTACTTGCTCCCATCTCTTTTTGTAGTTGACGTAGGCCCTCTTGGTCAAAAGGTCGTATCGGTGGTTTCTGATCGTTGACGGCTCCTCGCGCCTGGTTCAAGTCGGCCTTGACAACGGCAACTCTCTTCTCCAGCTCCCGCGCCGAAACACGAAGTGCTCCTTGAGCAAAGACCGTCCATTGCTCATTCAAGTCACTCGTCGCGACTGATACTTGGTGAAGGGGTGTATTGAGCTCTGCTGCCAAACGTTCAATGTAGTCATCGGCGGTCTCCTCCTCCGCTGTGAAGACCACTTGGACCTGAAATTCTTCATAGGTCTGGCGAATCCCTGGCATGTATTGGGCATCAAAGACACAAATCACGCGAATGCCTTCAAAGCTGGCATAGTGGCTCAGCTTCTCTAAGAGGATCGTTCGTGCAGCATCCAGCTCACTCTTCTTAAAGAGTTGGCGGGTCTCCTGCCAGAAGGCAATCATGTTGTAGCCGTCCACTAACAAAATCTTTTCTTTCATCGACTGCCTCCTTCCTACGATTTTCCTCTATTATAGTTTGTTGCGAAAGACCTCATACATAAGGATCGCTGCAGCGACACTGGCATTCAGGCTTTGGACATGCCCCTGCATCGGAATCGTAATCATTTCATCCACTTGCTTTTTAATATTGGTCGAAATGCCTTTGCCTTCGTTTCCAATGATGAGGGCTAGCTTCCCACTGGTATTCCATTTGTGAGAAGGCGTCCCGTTCATATCGGTTCCAAAAATCCAAAAACCTGCTTCTTTGAGCTTATCCAAGGTTTGGCTAAGATTGGTCACCCGAGCAATGGGAACATGCTCCACTGCTCCAGTTGAGGTCTTGGCGACAACTGGGGTCACCCCAACAGCACGGTGCTTAGGGATGATGACTCCCGCTACCTGAGTAGCATCGGCTGTTCGGAGAATGGATCCTAAGTTATGCGGATCGGTCAAACCATCCAAAATCAAGAGCAGGGGATTGTCTTGATTAGCAACCTGGGTCAAGATCTCATTCAAGTCCGTATAGGCAAATTCCGAAACCCGCAAGACAAAACCTTGGTGGACAGCCCCTTCTGTCATCTCTTGCAAGGTCTTCTTAGGAGTCCAAGAAATGGACACCTTTTTATCTGCTGCCAGGTCCTTGATTTTTTCTACATTTTTTCCACGCAAATCGTCCTGAATATACAATTTATTTCCTGTATTTGCGATCAGTGCTTCTGTGACGGCATGAACACCGTAAACAATATCGTTTTTTTCCATGAAACTAGTATAACACAATTGCCATATCTGGTGAAACATTTGGAGTAGCCCAGTTTGCTTGTGGTATAATAAAACTAGTTTAGAAAAAGGAAAGAATCCGCATTATGCCACTTATTCACCGAACCATCAAGATGGTCCTCGCCACCTGTTTGGCCATCTTGCTTGCAGAGTTTTTAGGTCTAACCTACGCCACCTCTGCGGGGATCATTGCCATCCTCAGCATTACCGATACCCGTCGAAGTACAGCTAGATTGGCTTACAACCGCTTTATGTCCATGCTTCTCGCCCTGTTCCTTGGCAGCTTAGCCTTTCAGATTCTCGGCTACAATCTCTGGGCCCTTGGTTTTTATCTAGCCACTTATGTTCCCCTCGCTTTTCTACAAGGCTGGGAAATCGGCATCACACCAAGCTCTGTCCTGGTTACCCATCTCCTGCTAGAAAAATCCACTTCTATAGCTTTATTGGGAAATGAGGTTACCATTTTCCTGATTGGAACCAGCTTTGCTCTCTTAGCCAATCTCTATATGCCTTCTCGACAAGCAGAAATTGATCGCTATCATGAAATTGTAGAGGAACAACTTAAAAAGATTCTTTATCGTTTTGCAGAATTTCTGGGAAAAGGAGACGGCAGCAACGATGCTAGCTTGATTCGTGAGCTAGATACCATCTTAAGGGAAGCTCTCGATTTGGTGTATCTAGACCACTCCAACCACCTCTTCCACCAGACTAACTACCATGTTCATTATTTCGAGATGAGAAAGCGTCAAAATAATATCCTGCGAGACATGGCTAACAACGTAAACAACTGTCAATTAGCCGCGAGTGAGAGCCTCATTTTAGCTCAACTTTTTGCTAAAACAGCCAGCCAGCTCAGTCAGGAAAATCCAGCGCAGTTCCTTCTTGATGAGATCAATCGCTATCTAGCAGTCTTTCGTGAACGACCTCTCCCTCGATCTCGTCAAGAATTTGAAACCCGAGCGACTCTTTTGCAACTCCTCAGAGACCTTGAAACCTTCATCTCCATCAAGGTGGAATTCTATCAAAATTACCAGGATGAACTGCAAGCATGAGTTCTGCTCATATACAGAAAGAGGCCAAATGTTTCGGCTTCTTTTTTATCTTTTTCTTGGTCCTCCTCTACTCCTTTCCTCAGAAAATTATTCTAAAAACCCTATTGAAAGCGCTGTCATAAAATGATATGATAAGTGTATATGTATGCAAAGAACAAAGGAGGTCTCTTTATGCATTCTTCTTATAAGAAGCGTTTGTACACAAACGCTCTCAGTATCTCTACCGCAGTCCTCTTAGCCTTCCTCGCACAAGGCCAAGTTGCTGCGGACACTGTCGAGCCCGCTAGTCCTGCTGCACCTGTCGAAAATGTCCTCAAACCAGAGGAGGCTAGTGCTAGTCCAGTTGCTGGATCAGAAGTGGCAAGTCCTAGCTCAGCAACAGAAGTTACACCAAGCCCTGTGGAAGCAAGTCCTAGTTCAGCTAGTCCTGCTAGCCCAGAAACAAGCTCTTCTACTGCTTCAGACACTGCTAGCCCTGCTGCCAAACCAGAAAACCCGGTGTCAGATCGTGCAGCTAGCACAGAACCAGCTGTCAGCTTGACCAACAGCACTATTTACATGTCTGAAAAAGAGAAATTGACCGATACCGTCAAGGATCAAGCACAGGCTGCTGGAAAAATCAGCTGGACCTTGGACGACAAACCGCTGGAAGAGTGGAAAACTTGGGACATGGAAACAGGAACTCTTTCCAAAGATCCTTTCATCACTGTTGAAGAAAATAAAAACGGAAACGATTTGGATCTGACCTTTGACGTCAAGGAACTCTTTGGTGAAGATTTAAGCCTTCGGACTCCAAACAATATCCGTCGGACCTATCGCAACTATATCGGTGAACACGTCTTGGTCGGTACTAGTGCTGATTTGGGACTCACTATCCGTAAAATCTTTAACTTCCGTCCTTACAAAGACTTCCATACCCATGAAGAAATGTTAGCCTCTATTGAGAAATCTAAAGCAGAGGCGAAAACAGACCGTCTGGTTCAGCTCGAAACTCTTGGTAAGAGCGCCCAAGGACGTGATATGAAGATGGGAATCGTGAGTAAGGACCAAGCCAGCATCGATCACTACCTCTCATCTACCAATCCAAAAGCCCTCACAAAACCAAGCGAGATGTTGGCAGCTCTGAAGGACAAGACCTTGGATTATAAACTACCTGTCCTTGTTCACAATACCCACGCCGATGAACAACCTGGAATTGATATTATCACGGGACTCTTCCGTACCTTCGCAACTGAAAATCAAGTCAGCTTTAAGACTACGGATGAAGCCGGAAACGTCAAGAACGTGACCTTGGATATTCCAACCCTCTTAAATAAATTTATTTTCTTGTTTGACTTCACGGAAAACCCTGATGGGGACGCTCTCAACCTGCGTGCTTTGGCCAATGGACTGGATCCCAACCGCGATGCCAGCTACCAAACAAACCCCGAAGTGCGTACCGTCATCCAAATGATCAACAAGTGGAATCCAATTGCTCTCTATGATATCCATGGATTTGTCAAAGAATTCTTGATTGAGCCTGCAACACCTCCACATGATCCAAACTTTGAATACGACCTCATGTCCAACCTCATGCTAGAAAATGCCCGCCATATGGGCCGCGCAGGGGTTGCCAATTCCAAATACGACAGCTACATCATTCCAAAACTGGATTGGGGAGATGGCTGGGATGATTCCTTCTCTGGTTATACAGGTGTCTATGCTGTCTATCACGGCATCTTGGGCCACACCATTGAAATACCAGAATCCAACCAGGAATCTTATTATGCTGGTCGTAATGCTGTCCTCGGCGGCATTGACTTCCTCAACCAAGATCCAGACAAACTCCTTGAGATGCGGCTCAACTTCTACCTACGTGGTCTCAACAAGATTGAAGATCCAAAAGCAGAAAATGAATTAGTAGGACCAACTGGTGAAGTTGTCGGTCGTGTGAAGAATGGTCGTCCGAAATTCTTCCCTGACTATTATGTTATCCCAATGGGACTCGACAAGGACAATGACGCCCAAGAAGCCTTCAATATGATCGACTACTTCAAACGAAACGGTGTCCTCGTTAAAGAACTCAAAGAAGATACAGGCAACTACAAAAAAGGGGACTTAGTCATTGATATGGCCCAAGCCAAACGTGGCTACGCCAACCATATCCTCTACAAAGGTTCCAATGAATCAGCATGGGCTGCTATGTATGCGGAACTTCTCGTCAACTTCCCTGATATGAGAGGGTTCAAAGCAGAACCAGTCTTCAAGGACGGGCTCTTTACAGGCAAACTAGGGGAAGTCACAACTACCCGTGCCACTCGAACCTCAGAAATCGATCCAAAGGCACCTTACTACGTCATCGCTAATACATCAGCCAGCGCTGTTCAAGCAGTAAACAAGGCGATTTCCCAAGGCAAATCTGTTTACCTAACAGATGATGGCTACATCGTTGACCGTGATACCTTCGCATCGCTCCTTCCAAACTATGCTATCTACGGCGAAGCCCTCTACAAGGTACCAAACGGTCCAACCTTGAAACCATTGAAAATCTACTCGCCTAATTATCACTACTACTGGGCAGGAGTCGACTCACCAGCGCATTCTAGCTTAGTGCTTGCGAAACTTGGCTTCCAAATCGTCGATACACCAGAGGAAGCCGATGTAGTGGTTCTTGAAAGCAACCGCTTTGACGCTTCCATCTTTGGTAAGAAACCAACTCTCGTCATCGGCGGGGAAGCCATGCAAAAACTGGAAAAATTGGGAGTCCTTGCAGGCTTCGATGCTGAAAAACTAAAAGGTGGCAGTGACTACGAGGGCTTGATGAAGGCCATCATCGATGACCAAGATCCACTGACCAGTGGTTACAAGAAGAACACCCTCTTCTACTCCAACTCAGGAAACTGGATTGAAAAAGTTCCAAGCAACTTCAAGACCTTGATGAGCATCGCTTCAAGCGACTACTACATTGCTGGCTGGTGGCCAAAAAATGAAGTCCTAGCCAATAAGGTCATGGCCATCTCTGGAGAACTTCTTGGCCAACCACTCTTTGTCTATGCCGGAAATCCAACCAATCGCCAACACCCTGTCCACTTCTTCCGCTGGGTAACCAACGCGATCTTTGGCAGCAAGTTAGCAAGCTTGATGGATTACGTACCAGCCAAAGAACCAGATCAGGTGGTGGTTCCAATTCATAACCAAACAACCACTCCACAGCCAATCTTGGCTAAGAAGGACACTACTAAAGTTCTCCTTACACAAAAAGAAACCGCAGCTGAAGCTGAGGAAAGCGCGCAAACCTTGAGCTACCAAGTGGGACAAAGATTCCAAGAAAATCCAGCCAAGGCGCAATTACCACAAACTGGAGATCACTCAACCGGACACTTTGTTCTTTCAAGCTTCTTGCTAGCCGTTAGCGGAGGCTTCCTCCTCTTGAAAAAGAAAGAAGTTGAATAAGTTCCAGGTTTAGACTTGGATGACATGAAAAGAACCTTCGCAGAGGCGAAGGTTCTTTCTATTCCACCAATTCCAACACAACAGTTTGGTAAGGGGCCAATTCTAATACCTGGTCTCCTTCTTGGAACATCCCAGCAGTATTATTTAAAATAACCGTTTTAATCAGAGCTGGCAACTCCAAAGTGGCCTGGCGACTTTGGAAATTGCTGATTACCAAGAGACGCTTGTCCCCACGGCGTTCGAATGCGATGATATTCTCACGGTCCCGATAAGATGGGATCATATCTCCAAACCGGATGGTATTTCCATAGAGGGGATGGCGATACAAGGCCGTCAGCTGGCGATAATAATTCAAGATGGAATTTGGATCCTTTTCCTGGTCTTCCACATTGATGGCAATATTTGGTTTAGGACTGATCAACCAGGCTGGCCCATCACTAAAGCCCAGACCTGCCTCTGCCGACCATTGCATCGGCGTCCGCGCATTGTCCCGGCTGTATTTGGCAATCGCTGCTAAGGCTTCTTCCTCGCTCAAACCAGCTTCTTTAGCGACATGGTAGCCATTGATGGTCGCGATATCATCAAAGTCCTCCACCGATTCAAAGACTTGGTTTTCCATCCCAATTTCTTGGCCTTGGTAGATAAAAGGAATTCCCTTACGCAAAACCTGAATGGTTCCCAGGGCTTTTTTACTGGTATCGTTTACTGGACCTTCTGCGATATAGTGGGACACCCCACGAGGTTCGTCGTGATTTTCGATAATGGTTGAGAGAACCCCAATCCTATCTGCACGCTCATGCGCTTGGAAAATACTTTCCTTGAGTTCTTCCGCTGTTGGAAGAGTATGGTCAAACCAGCCCTTTCCTTCCTGCCCTAAGCAGGTTTGTTTGAAGTCAAAGATGGAAGAGAAGACACCATCTTTTCCAATAAAGAAGTGCAACTCTTCATCGGTTTCATTGAAAACTTCCCCTACAGTGAAGGCATTGTACTTGGCAAAAGTACGCTCCTTTAACTCTCGTAAGAAAGGTTCAATCGGTTGGGCATTTACCAGCGATTCAGGCACTGGGACCAGGCCATTCTTACGGTCTGATGGAAGCGAACGCCATTCTAAATCCTTTTTAATATTGATGATGGCATCAATCCGGAAGCCCGCGATTCCCTTGTCCAACCACCAATTGATCATCCTGTAAATTTCTTCGCGCAAGACAGGATTTTGCCAATTGAGATCTGGCTGATCCTTGTGGAAAGAATGAAGATAGTATTTGTTGGTGCCATGAACCGGCTCCCAAACACTGCCCCCAAAGTAACTTTCCCAGTTGTTGGGTTCTTTGTCACTTTCAATAAAATAAAAGTAATCCGCATAAGGGCCATCTGGATCCGCTAAAGCCTTTTGGAACCACTCGTGATGACTGGAGCAATGGTTAACCACCAAGTCCATAATGATAGAAATTCCTCGCTTCTTACCTTCCGCAATCAACTCTTCCATATCTTCCATGCTCCCAAAAAGGGGGTCAATGGCATAATAATCGGAAATATCATATCCCTGATCAATAAAAGGGCTCTTGTAAACAGGCGATAACCAGAGAATATCAATCGCCAACTGTTGAAGGTAATCGAGTTTCTCCGTGATTCCTTTTAAATCACCAACACCATCGCCATTGCTGTCCTTAAAGCTTTTTGGGTAAATCTGGTAAGCGACCTTCCCCTTCCACCAATCTTTTTCCATGTCTTGTCTCCTTAAAATGAAAGAGACCGAGACAAATCGTCTCAGTCTCTATAGTGTCAGTAGGTATTAGTATACTGTTTTTTCAGTTTCTTTATCGAAGAAGTGAGCTTTGTTCAAGTCAAATCCAAGTTCAATTGTTTCACCAGTTCCAAGGTAGTCACGCGCATCCACTTTTGCGATAAATTCGTTGTCACCAACTTGGCAGTACAAGTGAGATTCAGAACCGAGCAACTCAGATACTGAGATCGTAGCTTTCACGACTGATTCTGGGAAAGTTTCAAGGAAAGCAGCTTCTGTATTCACGTCTTCTGGACGGATACCAAAAATCAATTCTTTACCATCATAGCCTTTTTCTTTCAAGACTTTCAAAGCACCTTCTGGAACTTTCAAATTCAATCCATTGGCAATGATGTGTCCACCTTCCAATTTTACATTGATGAAGTTCATCGCAGGGCTTCCGATAAATCCAGCTACGAATTTGTTAACTGGGTTTTTGTACACTTCTTGCGGAGAACCAATTTGTTCCACACGTCCAATTGTACCAGTACCAGCTGGGTTTTTAGTAGCTGACATGATAACGATACGGTCTGCCAATGTCATCGCTTCTGTTTGGTCGTGAGTTACGTAGATGGTTGTAGCACCGATACGACGGTGGATTTTCGCGATTTC
The DNA here is from genome assembly GCF_004785935.1 of Streptococcus rubneri. GTDB lineage: Bacteria > Bacillota > Bacilli > Lactobacillales > Streptococcaceae > Streptococcus > Streptococcus rubneri. The sequence continues at coordinate 1,307,276 of NZ_SRRP01000001.1, forward strand.
AGCACGCATCGATACACGCAATTTAGCATCCAAGTTTGACAAAGGTTCGTCCATCAAGAATACTTTTGCATCACGGACAATGGCACGTCCCATAGCCACACGTTGACGTTGACCACCAGAAAGGTCAGCTGGTTTACGATCCAAGAATTCTTTCAAGCCAAGGATTTCAGCTGCTTCTTGTACACGTTTGTCGATATCTTCCTTGCTGTATTTACGCAATTTCAAACCAAATGCCATGTTATCGTAAACAGTCATGTGTGGGTAAAGAGCGTAGTTTTGGAATACCATGGCGATGTCACGGTCTTTAGGTGCCACGTTGTTTACAACAGTACCATCGATGGAACATTCACCTTCTGTGATATCTTCAAGACCAGCGATCATACGAAGAGTTGTTGATTTACCACATCCTGAAGGACCTACGAAAACGATAAACTCTTTGTCTTTGATGTCCAAGTTGAAGTCTTCAACTGAATAGTGTTCGCTGTTTGGGTATTTTTTGTAAATATTTTTAAGATTTAATTCTACCATGATGGTACTCCTTTGATTTTTATAATTCTATTGTAAATGAAAACGCTTTACAAATCTATGGCAGGTCTCACAAAAAAGAAAAAGAGTTTTGTGCAACTTGCACAAAACTCTGGATTGATTCCCTTACATCACATCTTGTAATACCAAATGGTAACAAAGGGCTAGATCTGTCAGATTTTTTAACTGGAGACCCGTTAGCTCCTCCCATTTATCCATCTTGTATTGAAGGGAATTGCGATGGAGATAGAGTTGCTGGGCCGCCTTGGTCACAACTGCTCCATTGTCCCAGAGGGCAACAATGATGTCCTGCAACTGATCTTGACTCGCAATCAACTGACGCAAGCCTTCTTTGATAGGATGTAGATCCAAATCTTCCTGCTCGATTCCCCATAGGTAGAGTTGAGAAAAGCGGTAGACTCCCTGATGACCTTGTCGAATCCAGGACCTAAAAACTGCCCGCTCTGTCCGAATCATTGAAGACAGTTTCCCATCTTTAGACTCTCCCCAAACCTGTCCCACCATGATGGAAAGATTGAGGTTGAAATCATACTCCATGGCAGAAACAGTATCTTTTAAAATAGCAGCCACAGCTAGCGACTGGTCTTGATCTAGAACGAACACATAATCTTGCCCACTCAGTTGCAAGACTGCTCGGAAGTTGAGCAAAAGGATCTGCATCATCTCTAACCAAGAAGCCGTTCCTTCCGCTGTCGAATGCGAGACGTGGCAATAGATGAGTTGTATTTTTTTGATGACTTGAGGAGCTTCTCCCTTCCCATCGATCAGGTATTGGTACCAAGGATTGGGGGCAAGATCTTCCTCACTAGCCAACCAGGCAATCAATTGTTTTTCTCTCTCGGTCAGCTCTTCTTCCTTCAGTAGCAACCATTGCTGGGCCTGAAGAGGGATGGCTACAAAACCCGCTGGTGGAGTCGGTTGATCCGTCACCTCAGCATGAGGGAACCACTCTCTGATATCTTTCACTACTTTATCCCTTCTTCCACTTTTTGGATACACCAAGCTACCAGTTCTTCTAAACGAGAAATTTCATTGGTCAAATGCAGGTAACCCATAACCGCTTCAAAGCCTGTCGACATACGATAGGTCACGACGTCGGCATTTTTGGCCTTGGTATGGCTATTGGTATTACGACCGCGTTTATAGATTTCGACTTCTTTCACTGTCAAAACATCTTCCTCAAGCATCATCGCAATCAGATTAGCCTGAGCCTTGGCAGAGACATACCTCGTTGCAGCCTGGTGGAGTTTATTAGGCTTGGTCATCCCTTGCAAAATCAAATGCTTACGGATATACATGGAATAAACCGCATCCCCTTCAAAGGCAAGAGCTATGCCGTTGATTAGATTGATATCAATCACGTGTCCACCTTACACCTTCTTTAGTGTCTAACAGTTTAATCCCTTGAGCTGCTAGCTCATCTCGAATCTCATCTGCTCGCGCAAAATCTTTATTAGCCCGTGCTTCTTGTCGTTCTGCAATCAAGGCTTCAATATCCGCAGCTAAAACTTCTTCGATAAAGACTACACCAAAGACTTCTAACATCTTTGCCAAAGCCTCCTTGACGTCTTGGTTGTAATGACCTGAGTTGATCCATTTGGCCATTTCAAAGACAACGGTGACCCCGTTCGCTGCATTGATATCTTCATCCATTGCCGCGATAAACTTGTCCACAAAGCTTTGCAAGTCTGCTGGATCTACTTCTCCAGTGAAGGGCTGCTCATAGGTATTTTTCAAATACTTGAGGTTGGTCTCCGCATCGCGGACAGCTTTTTCTGTGAAGTTGATGGGCTTGCGGTAGTGTTGGGTCGCAAAGAAGAAACGAAGCACTTGACCATCGATAGTCTTCAAAGCATCATGCACAGTGATAAAGTTGCCCAAAGACTTGGACATCTTGACATTGTCGATATTGACAAAGCCATTGTGCATCCAGTAGTTGGCAAAGGTTTGACCAGTTTTAGCCTCTGACTGTGCAATTTCATTGGTATGGTGTGGAAACTCAAGATCAGCTCCACCACCGTGGATATCAATAGTATCCCCTAAAATCCCCGTTGACATAACCGAACATTCAATGTGCCAACCCGGACGACCAGGTCCCCAAGGACTGTCCCAAGAAACTTCACCCGGCTTCGCAGACTTCCAAAGGGCAAAGTCGACCGGATTTTCCTTGCGAGCCGTCTCTTCATCTGTCCGACCTGAAGCTCCTAGCTCCAAGTCTTCTAGAGTTTTATTAGCCAATTTGGCATAGTTGTGGGATTTTTCCACACGGAAATAGACATCGCCTTGACTCTCATAAGCATAGCCTTTTTCGATCAAATCAGCGACAAAACGGATGATGTCATCCATAAACTCGACCACACGAGGGTGGCGGGTTGCAGGTTTCACTCCAAGAGCCGTCACATCCTCACGAAAGGCCGCAATGTATTTGTCTGCCACTTCCTGAGGAGTAATGTTTTCCTCTTTGGCACGGTTGATAATCTTATCATCCACATCTGTAAAGTTGGAAATGTAGTTAACTTGGTAACCACGATACTCAAAGTAGCGACGAATCGTGTCAAAGGCTACCGTTGAACGGGCGTTCCCTACGTGGATATAGTTGTAAACGGTTGGCCCACAAACATACATGCGGACCTTTCCTTCCTCGATGGGAACAAATTCTCGCAGATCACGAGACATAGTATCATAGATTTTAATCATAAACAAGATTGTAAGGGCATCTTCTATTCTACTAAGTCTGACAAGGGATACAAATCCGCGCCTACTTTCAGCAGTAAAATAATCTAAGCGACAAGGTCCCTTAAAAGCCCTCCATCCTTTCTATCTAAAAATAAGAGAAGAAGCAAGAAAAGTAGAAAATGAGCTAAAAGCGGTGAAGCCTTTTTCTCAGACTACCGTTTAGGCTCAAATTCTTATTTCATTCATGCAAAGTTCTAGAGATTAGAAGACTCGTGACTTTCTTCTTTACAGTGTTCAAGCTTTTGAACATAGTATTCCCGTTTTTCCTCTTCTTGGTGAATAATCGGTTCATCCTTCTTGCCGTGAACACGAACAATTTTAGCCGGAATCCCCACAACAGTGACATCACTCGGCACATCAGAAACGACGACGGCACCTGCTCCAACCTTGGATTTGGCCCCAATCTCAATAGGTCCAATGACCTGAGCATGGGCAGACACCAGCGCTCCTTCCTTGACGGTTGGATGGCGCTTCCCTGTATCCTTTCCAGTTCCACCGAGCGTCACCCCATGGTAGAGCATAACGCCCTTTTCGACAACGGCTGTCTCACCAATAACGAGACCTGCCCCGTGGTCGATAAAAACTCCCGAAGCAATGGTCGCACCTGGGTGGATTTCAATCTGGGTCCAAAAACGCCAGAACTGGCTATGCATGCGAGCTAGGAGTTTAAAGCCATGGTTCCACAAAAAGTGAGAAACACGGTGAGCAGCCAGTGCTTTAACCCCAGGATAGGTCAAGAGAACCTCCAGAGATGTTCGGGCTGCTGGGTCATTTTCTTTTACAATATCAATGGTTTCACGCCACCATCCCATACCGTGCTCCTTTCTTTTGATTGCTTATTCTTTTGTTTCTTGACCTGCATCTTTGGCAAAGTCTTTTCTAGGTTTGTGGTGACGAGGACGATCGCCATGACGATGACCCTTATCCCCTTTTTCTTCTGCATGTTCCGGTTTTGGAGGACGAGGAAGAAGAGCTTTCATCGAAGCATCTACACGACCTTTTTCGTCAATCTTGATAATCTTGACATCCACTTCATCGCCAATCGCTACCAAGTCTTCGACACGGTTGGTACGAGTCCAAGCCATTTCAGAAATGTGAACGAGGGCATCCGTCTTGTCAAAGAGGTTGACAAAGGCTCCAAATTTCTCGATCCGAACCACTTTGGCATGGTAGACTTCATCCACTTTGGCTTCACGCACCAAACCAGCAATGATTTCCTTAGCACGGTTAATCGCATCTTGGTCGCTAGAATAGATCGATACGTTTCCTTCTTCGTCGATATCAATCTTAACGCCTGTTTCTGCGATGATCTTATCGATGGTTTCTCCACCCTTACCGATGACAATCTTGATCTTGTCGACATCAATCTTGATGGTATCAATTTTCGGAGCAGTTGGCGCCAATTCTGGACGCACTTCTGGAATGGTTGCTTCGATGACATCAAGGATTTCAAAACGAGCTTTCTTGGCTTGGGCAAGCGCTTCTGTCAAGATTTCTGCAGTAATCCCTTGGATCTTGATATCCATTTGAAGGGCTGTAATCCCGTCACGAGTTCCAGCAACCTTGAAGTCCATATCTCCAAAGTGGTCTTCCAAACCTTGGATATCTGTCAATACGGTGTAGTTGTTTCCATCTGAGATCAGACCCATGGCAATACCAGCTACTGGGGCCTTGATTGGCACACCACCCGCCATAAGGGCAAGTGTTCCCGCACAGATAGATGCTTGAGATGAAGAACCATTTGATTCCAATACTTCTGCTACCAAACGGATGGCATATGGGAATTCTTCCAAGCTTGGCAATACTTGAGCAAGGGCACGCTCACCAAGAGCACCGTGACCAATTTCACGACGACCAGGCGCACCGTAACGACCTGTTTCCCCTACAGAGTATTGTGGGAAGTTGTAGTGGTGCATAAAGCGTTTCTTGTACTCTGGGTCCAAACCATCGATGATTTGCGTTTCCCCCATTGGCGCCAAAGTCAAGATAGAAAGAGCCTGAGTTTGTCCACGAGTGAAGAGACCTGAACCGTGTACGCGAGGAAGGAAGTCAACAACCGCATCCAAAGGACGGATTTCATCAACCTTACGACCATCCGGACGAACCTTGTCTTCTGTAATCAAACGGCGCACTTCTGCGTGTTCCATTTGTTCCAAGATTTCAGCTACATCACGCATGATACGGTCAAATTCTTCGTGGTCTGCATATTTTTCTTCGTAAACTGCTGTTACTTGATCTTTCACTGCTTGAGTTGCAGCTTCACGCGCCAATTTTTCTTCAACTTGAACAGCTTTTTGAAGGTCACTGTTGTAGGCTGCGATGATTTCAGCTTGCAAGTCAGCATCCACATGAAGCAATTCTACTTCTGCTTTTTCTTTCCCAACTGCCGCAACGATTTCTTCTTGGAAGGCAATCAATTCTTTGACAGCTTCGTGTCCTTTCAGAAGGGCTTCCAACATGATTTCTTCTGACAATTCTTTGGCACCAGACTCTACCATGTTGATAGCGTGCTTGGTACCAGCTACTGTCAATTCAAGAAGCGATTGATCTGCTTGCTCTTGAGTAGGGTTGATGATGATTTGACCATCAACATAACCTACTTGTACCCCAGCGATTGGTCCGTCAAATGGAATATCTGAGATAGAAAGTGCCAAGGATGAACCAAACATGGCTGCCATTGGTGCAGATGCATTTTCATCGTAAGAAAGGACTGTGTTGATGACTTGCACTTCATTACGGAAACCTTCCGCAAACATAGGACGGATTGGACGGTCAATCAAACGCGCTGTCAAGGTCGCATCTGTAGAAGGACGTCCTTCCCGTTTCATAAAGCCACCAGGAAACTTCCCAGCTGCATACATTTTTTCTTCGTAGTTAACTTGAAGTGGGAAGAAATCCCCAGTTGCCATCTTCTTAGACATGACAGCTGCCGTCAAGACAGTTGACTCACCGTAACGCACGACAACAGATCCATTTGCTTGCTTAGCAACCTGACCAGTCTCTACGATCAACTCACGACCCGCAAAAGTCGTTTGAAACACTTGTTTTGTCATTTATATGTAATCCCCTTTGGATTGAAATATTTATACGACTTGCCTACAAAAATCAGGATACAAAGGGCGTGAAGAATCCCGTATGAAAATAGGAGATTGACGCAGTGTGCCACGCACACTAGGAAATCTATCTTTTTCACTAGGGATTTAGCCCGTGTTCAACTATCAAGATACCAAGCCGTTAAGCAACTCAAAGGAAAATAGGAAATCAAACGACGGAGCGAACGCTCCTAGGTAGATTTGTCTTTTTCCACAGAGTTGTAGGCGGGTTCAATTAATCAAGATACTAAGGCATTAAACCGCTTAACGAAATATGGATTTCAACAGCCTTTCTGTATGTTATATCCTCATCTTTGTATCCAAGCACGTATAACCTTTATTTTACCATATTCAAGCCCAAAAGAAAAAGGCTTTAAAAGCCTTTTTCGAGGAATATTTGATTTCCATTTATTTTAAAATTCTAGAGCTAGTTATAGTCAGTATCTAAGCTTCTTAATTCACAAATTCTTTACTAACAACATAGAATCGTGTTTTATGCTCACCACCAGAGTATTTTTTCTGATTACGTTTTAGGACATAGCGTTCCATTGGTTGAGAGGTGGATTTAATACGAGTCGTAACTACAACTGTATCGCCCTCAACCACCCACTCATTAGCTGATGGAATCTCCATTTCAGGTGCTGCTCCACCACGGCCTCCTGGGACTAATTCAAAAAACATCTTGTCTTTTGAAGAGTATAGCCAGGCTTGCTTCTTCTCACTCGCAAGTTGAATCAACTGCTCTTCAGACATTGATTGAATTGATTCTGAAGTTTCTTTAGCCTCAAGTTTTTTAATCACGTCTGCAAGCTGATAGGTATCCGGTGTATAAGTATTGTAGTAATCCAGAAACATTGCTTGCGAATACGCATAAATACCACTATGTTCATTAGCAAGTTCGAGAATCATAGTTGGTCTCACCAATCTCGAAAATGATAAAGAATAACCATTTTGGACTACTGATCGAATATCTTCTTGATCTTCCACGCTTAATCCATCAAGAGCACTAGCATTCTTCCCATCCAATTTCGTTGTAAACTCAAGAGCAATCCAGCCTTGGCCCGATTCCAATTTCCCCCAGGTATACCCATCTGCTGATCTGGTTTCTGTGATGGTATGAATCCCTTTCGAAATCTTCCCAACTTCTTGTCCCTTCACAGTTGGCTCCTTGCGAATCCGGAGATCCAACACACTGACCTGTACTTGGAAGCTCGTTGATGTTTCCTCTTTACTACTGACTTTGCTCGTAGAATTCTTTTCTTCTCCCAATTCTTTCCACTTAAATCTGCTTGGATCCAATTCTTTAGCGCTGATTCCGAGCACTTGCTCTGCCTTCTGATTGGCACCTATCCTTATTTGTGCCTCTTTTAAAACTTCCAATCCTCCCTTTTGAAATTTATAATGGGTCAAATCCATCTCCGGATTAAGAGATGAAAAGGTCGCATAGATAACCGATCCATCATCAAATAACTGCAGACTAGAACGAAATCCTCCAGCAGAAGCTACAAAGGCAGTATGAAGGAGTGTTGGCTTTTGATTCTTCAAATAATAGATTGCAGAAACAGACTGACCATCACCCAGCACAAGCTCATCCTTCCCATCCTTGTCCAAATCCATAAATACATAGGAAAGGGTCGCCTTAGTTCCTAAGGTTTGAAGATTAAATACATAAGAGTATTCATCTGAGGCGGGTTCAATTTCTTTTAGTTTAGCCGCTAGACCTGCACTATCACCTGACTCGATAGCCCTAGAGTAAGCCTGATAACGTTCAAGAACTGTTTGATAATACTCATGCCCAGACGATGTCTTCTTGGAACTTTTCCCATCTGCTACTTCACTCTGAACTGTAGAAGGTTGCGTCCTAGGACGTCGCTTAGGCCCACATGCCACCAGGGTTAACAACGCCATCGCTGTCAAGCTAACTTTATAGATTTTTTTCATCATATACTCCCTAAAACTTTCTCCATTTTATTATACCAAAAGAAAGTAAAAATGCTAGAAAATCCTTGTTTACTCATTGGATAAAGCCGACTTTGATAAGATCCCCCATTCGCCTATCATTCTGTCCTCTTTTCTGCTATACTGAGTATAGTTATTTGATCAAAAGGAGAACACTATGGAATTAAAAAAACGCTCTGAATTTCCTGAGAATGAACTCTGGGACCTCACAGCCCTCTATCAAGACCAGGAAGACTTCTTGCGTGCCATTGAAAAAACGCGCGAAGAAATCAATGAATTTGTCCGTAACTACAAGGGCAAGCTCCACACTTTTGAAGACTTTGAAGCTGCCTTTACAGTCTTTGAACAAATTCAGATCCAACTCAGCCACATTGGTAACTACAGCTTTATGCCCCAAACGACGGACTTTGGCGATGAAGCTTTTGCGGAAATTGCCCAAGCAGGGATGGATTTCGAAACTTGGGCCAGCGTCGAACTCTCTTTCTTTGATGATGCCTTAGTCGAAGCGGATGAAGAAGTCCTTGAACGTCTCGGACAATTGCCTCACCTCACTTTTGCCATTCGTCAGGCTAAAATCAAAAAAGCTCACTATTTGGGAGCTGATGTGGAAAAAACTCTGACTAACCTTGGTGAAGTCTTCTACGGACCACAAGACATCTATACCAAGATGCGGGCAGGTGACTTTGAAATGGCTGATTTTGAAGTAGATGGAAAAGTTTACAAGAATAGCTTTGTCACCTATGAAAACTTCTACCAAAACCATGAGAATGCAGAAGTCCGTGAAAAAGCCTTTCGTTCCTTCTCAGAAGGTCTCCGCAAGCACCAAAACACGGCTGCTGCTACCTATCTAGCCCAAGTCAAATCTGAAAAACTAATCGCAGATATGCGAGGCTACGATTCCGTATTTGACTATCTCTTAGCTGAGCAGGAAGTGGATCGTGCCATGTTTGATCGTCAGATTGACCTGATCATGAAGGACTTCGCTCCAGTCGCTCAAAAATTCCTCAAACACGTGGCCAAGGTCAACGGCCTTGAGAAAATGACCTTTGCTGATTGGAAGTTGGACTTGGACAGTGCACTCAACCCAGATGTCACCATTGATGACGCTTATGACTTGGTCATGAAATCTGTGGCACCTCTTGGCGAAGAATACTCCCGCGAAATTGCCCGCTACCAAACCGAACGTTGGGTCGACTTTGCGGCCAATGAAGGCAAGGACTCAGGTGGATATGCAGCCGATCCTTACCGTGTCCATCCTTATGTCCTCATGAGTTGGACAGGACGGATGAGCGATGTTTATACCCTAATCCACGAGATTGGACACTCTGGTCAATTCATCTTCTCAGATAACAACCAAAGCTACTTCAACGCCCACATGTCGACCTACTATGTAGAAGCTCCTTCTACCTTTAACGAGCTCCTCCTCAGCGACTACTTGGAACACCAGTTTGACGACCCTCGTCAAAAACGCTTTGCCTTGGCTCACCGTTTGACAGACACCTACTTCCATAACTTCATCACCCACTTGTTGGAAGCGGCCTTCCAACGCAAGGTCTACACCCTGATTGAAGAAGGTGGAACTTTCGGCGCTAGCAAGCTCAATAGCATCATGAAGGAAGTCTTGACCGAATTCTGGGGAGATGCCGTTGAAATCGATGACGATGCAGCTCTGACATGGATGCGCCAAAGCCACTACTACATGGGACTTTACAGTTACACCTACTCAGCTGGCCTAGTTATCTCAACAGCCGGTTACCTACATTTGAAGAACTCCGAAAACGGAGCCAAAGATTGGCTGGACCTTCTCAAATCAGGTGGTAGCAAGACCCCACTTGAGTCTGCTATGATTATCGGAGCAGATATCTCAACGGATAAACCACTTCGCGATACGATTCAATTCCTTTCAGACACTGTGGATCAAATCATTGCTTATAGTGAAGAGTTGGGTCAGTAAGAATTCCTCTAATGTGGTTTTCTAATTTTGTTAATCATTTACATAAAAAGTCACCAATTTTTGCTGACTTCAGATTGAAGAAAGAGTTCAAAATGGACTCTTTCTTCAATCTTTTTCTTTTACTAGAGAAAATTTAAAAAACTCAAGAATAGCATTAAATCAGCATTTCCAAAAATTTTCACTATATGGTAGGATATCTCTATTAGGGCAATTTAAAAATTAGAGATTCATTCTTAGTTTACTGTGCCCGATTTTTTTATAAACACATCTACTTTAACCAAAGATGTTCCCTGAGGAGTGTTTATGATAAAATAAAGATTATGGACAAACCATCCAGCTGCAAAAACTATCATTACAGAAAAATGAGAAACCATATTCGATAAACAAACAGTGTCTTCAAAGACAAGTTAAAGAGAAAATATGACTGATTTTTTTCTAGGATGAAAGGATCAATAGGTTCAGAAGGGAGAAATATGCTAAATATCTTTGTATTAGAAGATGATTTTCTACAACAAACACGTATTGAAACAGCAATCAAGAAATGTATGACAGATCATCATCTAAAGTATAAATACTTAGAGGTATTTGGGAAGCCAACACAATTGTTAGAGGCCATCAAAGAGACAGGAAATCACCAATTCTTTTTTTTAGATATTGAAATTAAAGGGGAAGAAAAAAAAGGAATGGAAATTGCGCGTGAGATTCGTGAAAAAGATCCTAGCGCTTCAATCGTATTCGTAACGACTCACTCAGCATTCATGCCCGTTACCTATCGTTATCGCGTCTCCGCTTTGGATTTTATTGATAAAGGATTAAATGATCAGGATTATCAGGAAGCGATCTCATCTGTTTTGATACATGCTGCTGAGAACGTCAATAAAACAATAGGGGAGGATTCCTTCAGCTTTAAATCAGAGCATTCCCAGATTCAAGTCCCTTTCTCAGATATTCTATATTTTGAGACATCTTCGACCGTTCATAAGGTCGTTTTAACAACTAAAAAAGGACACATGGAATTTTATGGTAAAGTCTCAGATATTGCTAAAACCGACAAGCGACTTTACCAAAGTCATCGAGCTTACGTCGTAAATCCAGAGAATGTCGTGCGTATTGATAAAGTAAATCATATTGTTTATTTTGAAAACGATGAATCATGCTTTGTATCACGTTTAAAACTGAAAGGGCTAGTTGAAAAGGTAGATAAAAAATGACTCTAGAGTTTGAAGGAATATTTTTAGTTTCTTGGATATTTAGAATAGTGATTCTATCTTATGTTACTAATCAAAAAATAAATTTATATTATCTTTTACTTCCGTTTATTTTTCTAGGAATTTATATTATAAATTATGATATTGTTTTTTGGGGGGAGATTTTCTTATTGCCCCTGTCATTAATTATTGTTAAGAAAAGATTTAATTGGAATTGGTCTCAATATATCTTTTATAGTTTTTTTCCATTTGTCATTTTTGAAATTTTTTCAAATTTTGCTAACTTATACGATCGTTTTTTATTTAGATTATCTGCAGCTCAATGGTATAATTTTTTTTGGTCTTCTTGGATTGACTATTGTCTTGGATTTTTATTTTGCTTTGGATTCTTTAAGTTATTACTGATAGATTTCAAAGTAATAAGTGAAGAATTGAATAGACAAATGAATTTTAAGAAACAGGTCTCATTGTTCTGCTACTCTCTTATATTTTACGTAATGTCAGTATATTTACTGGATAATCTTATACATCTTACAGAACATGGTTATATTGTTAGTTCTATCGATTTTGTATATTTAAGAAGAAATATTTTGATTATATATCTTATTTTTACAATTGGAATTATTTTCAAAATGAATGATCAAGCTAAGAAAAATAAAGAAAAAGAGCTTCAGGAAAGTAAGGATAATCAATTAAAAAATCTTACTTCATATAGTCATCATATTGAATCGCTATATAAAGAAATTAGAAGTTTTCGTCATGATTATACAAATATATTAGTCAGCTTAAATGAATCGATAAAGAAAAGAGATATAGATGGGGTAGAGAGGATCTATAATGCCGTACTGAAAGAGTCTGATAAATCCTTTTACAATAGTCAATACGACATTGCTAAACTTGTTCATTTAAAAAACCTAGCAATGAAATCGGTTGTATCTGCAAAATTGATTGAAGCACAAAATCGAGGAATTGATGTCTCTGTAGAAATAGCTGAACCTATCGGAACTCCTCAAATAGATCTAATCGATTTTATTACGATACTATCTGTCTTTTTAGATAATGCCATAGAAGCTGCAGTTAATGCAGAAGCTCCAAGAATTAGTTTTACTTATTTTCAAGAGAATGAAAATAAAATTTTAGTCATCTATAATACCACTGCTGACTATAAGATCCCTACTAAAAATATTTTCCAATATGGAGTCTCAACCAAAGGAGAGGGACGAGGTATCGGTCTTTCTAATGTCAAACAAATCCTTTCCAAATATCCTAAAGTCACTTTAGAAACAAAAAGTATAGATCATGAATTTACTCATGAATTAAAGATGCACGAAGGATAACTTTAAAACTAGAATAAATGGTCTGTTTTTTATAATTCCATTCATTATAAAAAACAGACCATTTATTAGATTGATCATTTCTTTTATTAAATTTGAAATATACTGTTGTGTGTAAGAACTTAGAAAACGAAAACCAAGTTACAATTGTTTAGTGAACTCACCCACATTCTGTTTATGATTATAGTTAGGAGAACTAGCCCATGTATAATAGATTAACAAGCTCTGTCTTTCAGTCTATCTTGAAAAGGAGAGATACGAAGATCTTCTTATCCTTTTGTCTATTACCTATCCTTGTTCCATTTTTGGCAGGAAATATGGAAGATATGAAAACCGACTATACAAATAGTTTTTTATCTTTCTTTGATATCACTCTTTTAACACAGTATCGTTTAACAATCCCAGTACTCATTTTTTCCATATTGATTTCTTCCGTTTTTAGAGATGAAATTGATAGCAAGATCATGTTTTTATACAAAGATATTAAGCGTTCTAAAATTTTCAACGCAAAAATACTCGGACTATTTTTAGTTTATATCCTCTATTTATTTGGAACTTTTTTTGCAACTTTCATTACTTATTATGGCATTATGTTACCTAGATTTGGAGTTGATTCTAACTTCTTACCTTCAAGCTCGATTTTAGTAGAGAAATCTATCTTGTCAATTCTTTCTGTGGTTTTACTTAATCTTATAACAACCGTCATGGTTGCGATGGTTTCCATCAAATCTAAGACCTTAGTGGCTGTTTTAGTAGGAATCTTCTTCACTTTATTTGCCTTCACAGCTCCCTTACTGATTGGAGTAAAGTATGTGATTCCAACCACTTATGCAAATGCTTTACAAGCAGGTGAGTTCGGTTTAACGCTGTTAATCATCATTGGCTTGTCTTGCATTTACTTCTTACCTAGCTATTTCTCAGCTAGAAAGAATTTTGAAAGAATAGAGTTTTAAAAAGAGCAAGCTGACTCATTTATTATTTATAAAAATTGGAAAGGAAACTAGATATGCTAAAAATTGAAAGTATTTCAAAAAAATTTGTTGGGAATGATTTTTATTCGCTAAAAGATGTCAGTATGGAAATCAATAAGGGTGAGATTGTCGGTTTGATTGGTAAAAATGGTGCGGGTAAATCGACACTCATGAAGCTGATGGCAAAATCACTAAAACCAACTTCTGGACTTATTACCTATAATGGGATCGATATTCATAGTAAAGACAATGTATTAACAGACTTTGGTATTATGATCGATCCAGTATTCTACCCAGAAATGTCCGTTATTGATAACTTAAAATTTTATCTACGTTTACATGGGAAAGAGGAGCTTTTTTCAAATATTGAACCAACTCTGAAATTGGTAGAACTATGGGAAGCTAGAAATAGAAAACCAAAAGGATTTTCTTTTGGTATGAAGCAAAGGACAGCCTTGGCAATTGCTTTGGTTGCCGAACCAGACTTCCTTATTCTAGATGAACCATTCGTTGGACTAGATCCGATTGGTGTTCAGAAATTAATTGATATTTTGAAAAAATGGTCTAATGAGAGACAAATTTCAATGCTTATTTCTAGCCACCAATTAGGAGAGCTAGAAGCCTTGTGTGAACGTTATGTCTATATTGAGGCAGGGCAGTTAGCAGACGCTTTTGACGGTGCAGCTTGTCCTAGTTTGCTTGTGTACTTGAAGGAGACTAAGAATCTTGAAGGAATTCAGTCTTTATTAAGTGATGACGTCATTCTAGAAGGCAGCGTTTTAGACATTTCGACAAACATATCCTCTGAACAGGTTAATGAGATTTTTAAAATATTAGGAAATCATACCTTGATTGAGAAGATAGAGGTGAAAGAGAACCACCTAAAAGAGATCTTTACGAAAGGACAGTAACATATGAAACAAATCTTACCTGCCATTTTCACATCTGTCTGGAAGCGTAAAGAAACCAAGATTTACCTGCTGTTCGTTTTATTTCCAGTTATCTTTCTTCTAGCTTCCTTTTTTGGAAAATCTAATTTCATGCAAATTTCCGTAATAGGAGATAATAGAGTAAGTGGGATAGCCTTTCTAGATATGATGATCAGTTCAGCAGATTCATTTATCTTACCTACTCTTGCAATCTATTTCTTAACAATTTCTGTCTTTAGACGAGAGATAGATGATCATACTATGTTCCTATATAGAGATTTAAGCCGTAAGAACATATTTTTTTCAAAATATCTTAGTTTACTCTCAATCTTGGTACTATTTTATATTCTATTTACTTGTGTTTCTACAACAGTCTATTTTACCAGGGTCGTTCAGTTTCCTTTTGCGTCGAATACCTTTTTTGATAACGATTTATCTATTACTTTATCAACTCTAGAGGATATTTTTGGAATCTTTTTAAAAGACATTTTTTCAGTAACTGTCGCCTCTGTGTTATGCCTTTATTTAAAAACAGGCTCAACAATAGTGGTAGCTATTATTTTAACAATTGCAAGCATGATGACTTCCATGATTGGTGGAGTTGTTGCAATGCTTTTCCCGAATGGATATAACAGATTGCTTAATGACGACATTTTGTCCACTCCACAAGCATTCTTGGGAGCACTGGGCATTACCATCGTCTATGCCTTTATTCTCCTAATCATTGGTTCTAAAAAGTTTCAAAATTTGGAGTTTTGATGTGACAGGACTTGACCTGCTACCTATAATCTAATGACGTATACCCTGTCTACAATGTACGATTGAAAGATACACGTTTCTCTTTATCATCAAAAAAAGATTGGAACATAGCTCCAATCTTTTTTTCTTACCTCAACTCAGCCACAATGGCCTTGATTTGCTCTGCTGTGTGTACACCTGCTACTTGTTTGACAACCTGTCCATCTTTTTTGAAGAGCAAGGTTGGGATGGACATAATGCCGAAAGCACGCGCTGTTTCAGGATTTTCGTCCACATCCATTTTCAGGATTTTTAATTCATCTTCCGAAAATTCTTGGGATAATTTTTCTAGGATAGGAGCTTGCATGCGACATGGACCACACCAGGTCGCCCAGAAGTCTACCAAGACCAATCCTTCTTTCGTTTCTGCTTCAAATGTTGCGTCTGTAATTGCTTTTGCCATTGTTTTTCTCCTTTAGTTTTTGTATTGATCCAGGTCTTGCTTCATCAAATAGAAGAAGACATCTCCGTAAGTTCCGTGGTAATCGAGTTCGTGCCCATTATAGGTCAATTTTTGTACAGGATAGTAATCCGCTACACCAATCAAGCAAGTCTGTTGGGAGCGTTCAAACTCTTCATAGGAATCAAAATGCATAACTCTTTCTTGCTTTGCACCATCTAGATATGTAATATCAATCATTCCTGTCACCTCTTTTCTAATTTATGACTACATTGTAACTATAATGATTACAACTGTCAATCAAAACGACTTGCTTAGTTGAAGAAATTCTGTTCGATAGCTAAAAGCTAACAAAAAGGCCTCTGAATACAGAAAGCTCTATTCTTGCTGGATAAAACGTTTCTAGACAAGGCACCGAACCGAAGATTGTACTGACGGTACATCGAGGCGAAGTGACAAAAAATAAAAAAGCTACTCAACTAGAGTAGCCTTATTTTCAAGATATGCTCAATCGAACACGACCTAAGCACTTGGCAAAAATAACAGCCCCCTGAATCCAGAGAGCTGTTTTGAGCTCGGGCTAAAATCCTAGTGAAAAAGATGAAACTCCTTGTGTTCATCGAACACTGTGTCGTTTCCCTATTTTCATACGGATTTTTGGCGCCCTTAGCATCATGATTAACGACGAAGTCCAAGAGAGTTAATCAACTCACGGTAACGGTTAACGTCGTTGGTACGAAGGTAAGCCAACAAGTTACGACGGCGACCAATTTTCTTCATCAAACCACGGTAAGTAGCGTGGTCTTTTTTGTGTTGTTTGATGTGGTCGTTCAAGTGGTTGATTTCCCAAGTAAGGACAGCAACTTGTACTTCTACTGAACCAGTGTCACCTTCGTGACGTGCGTATTGTGCAATGATTTCATTTTTTTTCTCTTTTGAGATTGCCATGATAAGCTCCTTTTCTTTATGCTCTATCCGAGTGGCAGGTTTGGCATAGCCTGCTACCAAGAAAGAGTTAGTTGTCTATTCGACCTATTCATTCTACCAAGATTTCATCTTTCTGTCAAACACTTCTACTTTTTCCAACAGAGTTCTTCAAACCCAAGACTACCATGACTTCTCATTATAGGTTGACTCGAAAGTCAGTTAAGAGCCCTATTTCTTCTACTGTCAATCTACGCCACTCCCCCAATTCGAGACTAGGATTCAAGTTCAATGGCCCCATGGAAATCCGCTCGAGATCGGTGACTTCTTTGCCACAAGCTGCGACCATGCGTTTGACCTGGTGGAATTTTCCTTCAGCGATGCGGATCTGAACCAAGCAACTATTGGCTTCTTGATCAACCTCCAAAATTTCCAACTCAGCTGGCAGTGTGGTGAAATCCTTCAAGACGATTCCTTCTTTGAAACGGTCAACATCTTCCTGGGTCATGATGCCAGCTACTTGGGCACGATAGAGTTTATCCACATGCTTCTTAGGTGATAACATAGCGTGGGCTAGCTTGCCATTATTGGTCAAGAGGAGTAAGCCGTGAGTATCGATATCAAGGCGTCCGACAGGAAAGACTTCCTTATGACGGGCCGTGTCATCTAGCAAATCTAACACAGTTTGATGGTGATCATCTTCAGTCGCTGAAATGACCCCCTTGGGTTTATTGAGCAGATAGTAGACAAACTCCTCATGCAGGAGCTTTTCTCCCAGATAGGTTACCTGATCTGTGTCTGGATCAATGTGAACTTTGGCAGATGTCTCAACCTTCCCATTGACCTGAATTTTTTTCTGCTTGAGAACTTGCTTGACTTCTGTCCGACTTCCCACACCACAATCTACTAAAAATTTGTCTAGACGCATCTTCTTCTCCTTTATCCTTCTTTTCATTATATCATGAACTGGTCCTGGATTCTCTCATTACTTTAGACCACTTTCCGTTCAGTCCACTCGCAATCATTGGATAAATAGGAAACTTTCATTCTGGGGGGAATTATGATATGATGGATTTTAGAAAAAAGGAGTGAATGAGAACATGTCTGCAATCGAAACCATTACAAAAGCTGCCCATCTAATTGATATGAACGATATTATCCGTGAAGGTCACCCAACCCTACGAGCTATTGCTGAGGAAGTTACTTTCCCTCTGTCAGACCAAGAGCTCATTCTAGGAGAAAAAATGATGCAGTTCTTGCACCATTCACAGGATCCTGTCATGGCAGAAAAATTGGGTCTTCGAGGAGGAGTCGGACTAGCGGCTCCTCAGTTAGATATTTCTAAGCGCATCATCGCTGTCCTCGTCCCAAATCCAGAGGACGAAGAAGGAAATCCTCCAAAAGAAGCATACTCCATTCAAGAAGTCATGTACAACCCTAAAATTGTCTCCCACTCTGTACAAGATGCAGCTCTTGGAGATGGTGAAGGTTGTCTTTCTGTAGATCGTAATGTTCCCGGGTATGTGGTTCGCCATGCACGCGTGACAGTAGACTACTTTGATAAAACAGGGGAAAAACACCGCATCAAACTTAAAGGTTACAACTCCATCGTTGTCCAACACGAGATTGACCACATTAATGGCGTTATGTTCTACGATCGGATCAATCCGAAAGATCCTTTCGCTGTCAAAGATGGCATGCTTATTTTAGAATAAGAAAAAAAGACCGATGGGTCTTTTTTTCTTAGGGTGTGACAGAGAAAGTTGTTGGAATCTCAATCCCATTTTGTAAGAGGGCATCATGATAGAGTTTGTAATAAAGGTGGTAAATGGCAATTTGACTTCCTGATTGGACCATCATGGCGACACGGAAGGAATAGCGACCCGTTCCCTTTTCGATTTGTGGTCCTAAAATCGTCGGACCATCTAAGATTTCTGGATGTTTCTGTGCTTGTTCATCGTTGACTTGCTGGAAGATTTGATAAATCTTATCCAGATCTGTCTGAGCTGAAATTGGCATATCGATGAGAACGCGCTGGTTGCCTCGAGAGAGATTGCTGACAACCATGATATTGCGATTGGGCACATAATGCAAGGTCCCATCCGCATCCCGCACCTGGGTCGTCCGAATGCCCACACTAGAAACAGTTCCAGCAATGGTGATAGGACCATTTGTCAAACGAACAGTATCCCCGACGTCTATCTGTCGTTCCAGAAGGATAAAGAAGCCATTAACTAAGTCAGAGAGGAAGCCCTGAGCTCCCAAACCGATGGCAACCCCTGCGATTCCAGCACCCGCCAAAAGACTTGAGACTGGCAAGCCCAAAATAGAAAGAATCCAATAAATCAGAATAAAATAGAGGCCGTAATTTAACAGACTTTCTACCAGACGTAAGATAGTTTTTTTACGAGATTCATCCTGACCTACATAATTCAAAGACGCTTTTAAAATGCGTTTCACTAAACTGTGGACCAGTTTTTTTGCAATATAAAACAAGACAAATAAAATAGCTAAGGAAATTACTTTTGAAACCAGGTCATCCATGATCTTGGTCCAATCAAATTGATTCACATAACGGGAAATAACATTCTTCATTCCTTCTAATAGTCTCCTTCTCTCTTCTAATGGTTTGATTATATCAAATTTTAGGCTATTGAACCAGCGCCCTTATTGAAACAACCATTGATTTTAAGCTCTTACTATCGTATAATGGACGGTAAACTTTTCAAATAAGGAGGTTCTTATGGTCAAACGAATCATTCGCGCTTGGAACAAAACTAATCTCATGAAACGAATTGCAATCGGAATCTTAGTCGGAGCCCTCTTAGCTCTGCTTCTTCCTCAAGCATCTGCAATTGGTCTATTAGGGGAAATCTTTGTAGGAGGCTTGCGGGCAATTGCTCCTCTTTTAGTCTTCGCACTTGTCGCTAACGCCCTCTCCCAGCACCAAAAGGGAACCCAAACCAATATGAAATCGGTCATCAGCCTCTATCTTTTGGGAACTTTTGCGGCAGCCCTGGTAGCAGTCCTGGTGAACTATCTATTTCCTATTACCATTTCTTTAACGGGAACTAGTGCTGAAGGAACTTCTCCCGATGGACTAGGGGAAGTCATCAGCAACCTTCTTTTAAAAATCGTGGACAATCCCCTCAATGCCCTTATCCAGGCTAATTATATCGGGATTTTATCCTGGGCAGTAGTCTTTGGGATTGCCATGAGAGAAGCCAGTGAACATAGTAAGGACCTTCTTCAAACCCTGGCTGATATCACTTCCAAGATTGTCGAATGGATTATCAACCTAGCTCCATTTGGAATTCTTGGTTTGGTCTACAAAACGATTGCAGGGCAAGGGTTTGCTGGTCTGAAAAGCTACGGAATTCTCTTACTTCTATTAGTTGGAACCATGTTTTTCGTTGCCCTGGTCATCAATCCCTTGATTGCTTTCATCATGATTCGCAAGAATCCTTACCCACTTGTCTTTAAATGTTTACGAGTAAGTGGATTAACTGCCTTCTTTACTCGAAGTTCCGCTGCTAACATTCCTGTTAATATGAAGCTCTGTAAGGAACTAGGGCTCAATCCAGACACCTACTCCGTCTCTATTCCTCTAGGCTCTACTATCAATATGGCAGGAGCTGCTGTTACAATTAATACCTTGACCCTAGCTGCTGTCAATACCCAAGGGATTCAGGTCGACTTTGGAACGGCCCTCGTCCTCAGCGTCGTAGCCGCTATCTCAGCTTGTGGCGCTTCTGGAGTGGCCGGAGGGTCTCTACTTTTGATCCCAGTTGCTTGTAGCCTTTTTGGTATCGGTAATGATATCGCTATGCAAGTCGTTAGTGTCGGCTTCATTATTGGGGTTATCCAAGATTCTTGCGAAACAGCCCTCAACTCGTCCACCGATGTTCTTTTTACAGCCATTTCTGAAATGAAAGATTGGCCAAAAGAAAAACGCTATTAATTCAGAAAAACCAGATCACACGATCTGGTCTTTTTCTTTTTTCATAAAGTAGCTTTTGCTTTCCCTAAACATCGGAGACGAAAGAGCGAATAAAGCAATTAGATGATAGTTACGTTTTCAGAAGTTTCCATGAAAATTCCCCAGCAATCCCCAACTAGTCACTCAAAGAGAAACGGTTGGTCATCAAGTTGCTTGCATCTAATAAGACCTTATCCAACAAGCGATCCGTCGCTTCTTGAATCTGATCACTCATGGCCTGATTTTCTTTTTCAAAGTCAACGATATCCCCTGCTGCCAAGGCTTGATCCACTCGTCCAATCCGGGCATGTCCAAGGGCCATAGTGCTTTCTTGGTAATCTTCTAAATCTCCAACATGATGACTATAGTGGGCATCTGCCAGACCAGCAATAATTCGATTGGTCCAATAGAAGGAATTCGTCGTCACTTTTTCTGTCGTGTTGGCAAAATAATCCGGTGTCGTATCTACCTGCGTAAAGAAAGGAACGGCCGTATTGAAAGGCATAGACCCATAGCAAAGCCATTGAATTCCTGTTGTTTCTTGAGGACGATTTGGTCGCAATTGGAGAATAGCCGTCTGGCTAGTCCGGTTGATGCCAATGGTACGGAAGGTCCGACGACTATGAGCATCCCCTTCTGAACCATAGGGATCATAAGCTGAATCCTGATAGTGACTGCTAAGGACATATTTGACATCTTCAATCGTAATTTTGCGATAAGGTTTTTGACACCAAGGAAGGAAGAAGGATCGAGGATCTTGCTCCACTTCTGGGTTGAGGAAACGTTGAATATCCCAAGCACGTGGTGTGTTGTAATGACGGTCCTTGTCTCGTTGGCTCCCAAAAGCATAACGAGGGTTAAAGGACGAACCGTCAAAATCCAAGGCCAAGTGATGGCGTTCCACAAAATCTTTCAAATCTGGATCACATAAAAACTCTTCTGGGCGATTAAACTCAAAGCGATCACTCCCCAATTGATTGGGATTGGTCACATAGGCGTCGTCTGGTACGCGACGTGCCATCCAGTGATGACCTCCGATGGTTTCCAACCACCAGATTTCATTGACATCGCTGATAGCCACCCCATTAGATTCATAGGTCCCGTATTCCTCCAGAATTTCCCCCAAGCGAAGAACACCTTCCCGGGCAGTCTGGACATAAGGAAGGACCAAGGTCAGCATGTCTTCCTCTCCAATGCCGCTTTCCACAAGAGGATCCGCTCCCAAGACCCGGCTATTGGTTGTAATGGTCTCGGTTTCACTCATGGCTACATTGTACCGATTGATTCCTGCTTCTCCCCAGATGCCATCTTTTGGAATGGCATCTGGCACTGCTGTGTAGCGAACAGGGTTATCTGGCAGCTCTATCTCAAAAGGAGATAGGACTGACCGATAATGACGAGGTTGATCCTCTGGTTGAACGACGATAAATTTCTTAGGGGTAAACACTCCATTTTGAGAGTCTTCCGTGCGAGCTACAATCGTTGAACCATCATAGCTGGCATCTTTTCCGACGAGTATAGTAGTACAAGAATCTGACGAACGATTAGGGGTCATAAGCTTTCCTTCTTTCCGTTTAAACTGACTGTATTATAGCAAAAAGCGTGCCTGATTAAAAGGCACGACTGACTCTTTGCTTATTTAAAGGTCACAATTGTTGCTCCGCTTCCTCCTGCATTTTGAGGAGCGTATTCGAAGCTTTTGACATGCTTGTTGCGACGTAGGTACTTGGTAACTCCCTCCCGGATGACGCCCGTTCCGATCCCGTGGATGATATCGACTTGGGCCATATTATTGAGAAGGGCTTGGTCGATAAAGCTGTCTAATTCTTCCATGGCTTCCTCATATCGTTTGCCACGAAGGTCCAAGCGAGCCCGAGGCCCATTTGTGTTGGAACGTTTGACCACATGGATCTGGCGTTTTTTCGGTTGAGAAGCATCTTTTTCAGCTTTCAGAAGATTAAATTCTTTTTCTTCTAAGGTCATCTTGATCAGTCCTACTTGGGCTTCCCAACGACCATCCTTGAGTTGGTTGGTAAGGCTTCCCCGTTGCCCATAGCTGATCACCAAAATTTCGTCTCCTACTTTTGGAGCACGGGCTTTTTTAGCCTGTTTCAAGACCTTATTTTTGGATAGGTCGACCGTTTCTGGGGCCAATTTCTTCAACTGAGACTTAGCTTCAATAATTTCATGGGGCTTGAGTTGAGATTTGGCATGGAGACCTTGTAAGATCTGGTCGCTTTCTGCTAGAGCCAGATCTACAATTTCTTGCGCTTCTTTACGCGCCTTGTTAAGCTCTGTCTCGCGCTCTCTGGTCAACTCATTATACAATTTCTTGAGGACACGGTTGAATTTCAGATTTTCCTGTTCGACATCTCGGATGGACTCGAGTCGTTTGCGACTTTCTAGGGTCTGAGCTTCCAACTTTTCAATGATGCGGTTGACATCCCGATCCTGATTGGTCATCCCTTGCGCTTGACGAACGATCACTTCAGCTAAGCCTAAGCGACGAGCGATTTCAAAGGCATTGGATCGTCCTGGAACCCCCTGCATAAAGCGATAAGTTGGTCTTAAGGTATCGGTATCAAATTCCATGCTGGCATTTTGGACACCAAGAGTCTCAATCCCATAGGCCTTGAGTTCTGGATAGTGAGTGGTTGCCATTGTTTTGACCCCTCGTAAGCGGAGGTCTTCTAGGATGGCAATCGCTAGTGAAGCCCCTTCCTGAGGATCCGTTCCAGCTCCCAACTCATCCAGCAAGACCAAGGATTCC
Source organism: Streptococcus rubneri (assembly GCF_004785935.1). Taxonomy (GTDB): domain Bacteria; phylum Bacillota; class Bacilli; order Lactobacillales; family Streptococcaceae; genus Streptococcus; species Streptococcus rubneri. The sequence continues at coordinate 1,330,876 of NZ_SRRP01000001.1, forward strand.
TCATCGACCTGCTCTAAAATAGAGACAATATTGGTCATGTGACTGGAGAAGGTAGACAAGCTTTGTTCAATCGACTGCTCATCCCCAATATCTGAGAAAATTTCTGTAAAAACAGCTACCTTGCTCCCAGACTCCGCTAAGATAGGCAGCCCCGACTGGGCCATCAGTTGAGCTAAGCCCAGTGTCTTTAACATAATAGTCTTCCCACCCGTATTAGGTCCTGTAATCACAATCTCTGTTAGGTCTTTGCCAAAGTGGACATCATTGGGAACCGCTCTTTCGATCAAAGGATGACGAACTTGCAAAAGCTGGATTTCACCCTGATCTGACAAGGATGGAATGGTCCCTTTTCGGTCCTGTAAAAAGCGATGCTTGGCACGAACGAGGTCAATATGACCGATTAACCAAGCATTGTTCCTGATCTCCCCAGCATGTGGACGAAGGAGGTTTGAAATTTCTTCCAAGATTCGAAGCATCTCGAAGCGTTCATCCGCACGATGGTTAGCAATTTCTTCGTTGAGATTGACGACAGCTCGAGGTTCGATATAGACGGTATTTCCACTAGCTGAAATGTCATGCACCACACCAGCAATCCGATTACGGTAAGTGTTTTTCACTGGCAAGACATTTCGCCCATTTCTGCTAGCAACAATCTGATCAGCCAGCATTTCTGACTTGGTCTTCAGAAGCTCTTGCAGAATTTCTCGCACTTGGTGTTCATTTTCTTGAATCCGTCGACGGATTTTAGCCAAGCTTTCGCTGGCAAAATTTTCGATAAATCCAGCCTCATTAATGGCATGGAGGCTTCCCTGCAACTGTGGTAGATCGACTAGATTTTCAAAAATCCGATCCAATTTTTCCAAGCGAACATTCTCTAACTCCTCATAGAATTCTCTTAATTCATGGGTCACGCGTAAGACTTTCTTCACCGCTAACAATTCATCAATATTGAGCGATGTTTCTAGTTCTAAACGTTTGGTCACTGGACGAATTTCTTGGATCGTAGACACGCTAAAGTGCGGATGCTCCACAAATATCTGAGCCATATCCGCCATTTCAAGAAAGGCTGTCTCAATCGCTTCTTTTTTCGAGAGAGGGGTTAGTTCCTGCAACTCCACTTCGCCTTGCTCTGTCTGCAGATAAGGCTCTACTAAGTTTTTAACTTTTTGAAACTCTAAGGTTTCGAGAATTTTTTTATTCATGTTTCTCCACATCAGAAAAGGAGGCTTGTTCTCATCATAGCCTCCCCTTCCATTCTATTTATACCCATCATGAAGAAAATTCATGACGAGAAGTTCTTAAGCACCTAAGATTTTTACAACCCAAAGCTGTTTTAAAAGGCTTGCTGTAAGGGGACTATACTGCACCATAAAGCGAATAAGAAAACTTCCATGAAGACGATCTTGAATAGTCGCCATAGGAATGGTCGCTAAAATTGTGAATCCCATCTGTAAAACAAAATAGGTAACCAAGACCGATAACGCACCACTGGCAATCTGAAAGGGGCGTTCTTCCCATTTTTCAGGTGTCGGAATCAGCGGGACAAAGAGTCCAATCACCCGTCCGATTGCATAGACTAAGACATACAGGATAAAAAAAGCAAGACCTGCATAAAAAACCTTATCTAAATGAAAGAGTTGCTCTTCTGAAAAGAAATAGGTCTTAGAAGCCTGCGTAGCACTAGAAAATGGGACCCACAAACTAATGGTTTTCGCCAAGGATTGATAACTAGACCCTGCTATCAATAAAGCTAGGATACTAATCACAAAATAGTAGCCTTGAAGAAGGATTCCCCGCGAATACCCTATGTAAAAGCTCCAGGCCAGGATCAACAAAATAAGGATTGAAAACATATGATTTTCCCCTTAATTAGATGATTTACCAACTAGACCATCAAGGGCCTTGCGTCGAAAATCTTCCAATTCTTTTTCCTTATCATCAAACTCAATCTCACGACTCAATTGAGTAGACAGACTATTGATGGCTAATAAAATGGCCAAGGTCTCATCATCTGCCACTGGCATTTGTTCTTTAATCGCTTCATATTTTTCCTTCGCGACCCTTTCAACCTCTTCCATGAAGAGGTTGTCATGATTAGTGGTTAGGGTCAGCGCTTTATTACCAAAAGTAAATTTGTATCTATTTAAGCTGGACATAAAAAATCACCTCACGATATTATATCAAAATCTCCTTTACTTGTCAGTAGCAAAATCCTCATCTAGTACGAAAGAAATCCCTTTTTTAAACACTTCTCAAGGGTTCATTGAGCCTTATTCATGATACAATAAAGTGATTAGGAAAGGATGTATTTAAAATGAATGTAACTGATTTTTCGGTAGAAAGCCAAGATGGCACCAATATCTCGCTCGAACATTTTCGAGGCCAAGTGCTCCTCATCGTCAATACGGCAACAGGATGCGGCCTCACTCCACAATATCAGGGCTTGCAAGAACTATATGATCGCTACCATGAGCAAGGCTTCGAGATCCTCGATTTCCCATGTAACCAATTCATGGGTCAAGCCCCAGGCAGTGCAGAAGAGATCAATCAATTTTGTAGTCTCAACTTCCAAACAACTTTCCCACGTTTTGCAAAAATCAAGGTGAATGGCAAAGAAACTAACCCCCTCTACCAATGGCTCAAAGAACAAGCGAGTGGTCCCTTAGGAAAACGCATTGAATGGAATTTTGCTAAATTCCTGATTGACCGAGAAGGACAAGTGGTCCAACGATTCTCTTCTAAAACTCCTCCTCAAGCCATTGAAGAAAGTCTGAAGGAAATCCTCAAAGACTAATTCTAGCTTCCTTTTTCTAGCCTTTGAAGTTGGTTTTATGGTACAATAGGGAGTATGGAAACCATCACATTGTCCCCTCTGCCAGAGGAAATTCAAGCATTCGTCCAGCACTACCAAAACTACCGGATGCCTTCCAAAAACCCCTACATCGCGTATTTTTTCAAGGCTCCTGGTGCAACGATTTCTATCTATACATCTGGAAAAGTCGTCTTGCAAGGGAGCAAAGCTGAAATCTTTGCGCAAGCCTTGGGTTATCAACAAAAAATACAAACGGTCACAAATGCAGGACAGGACTTCCCACTGATTGGAACAGACGAAGTTGGAAATGGCTCCTACTTTGGCGGGTTGGCTGTTGTAGCTTGCCTAGTCACACCTGACCAACACGCGCGACTAAGAAGCTTAGGAGTTGGTGATTCCAAGACCTTAGATGATCGTAAAATCCGAACCTTGGCTCCCATTCTAAAACAGGAGATCCAACATCAGGCCCTACTTCTAGCTCCAAAAAAATACAATCAGGTCATTGCATCTGGTTATAACGCCGTTTCTGTCAAGGTCGCTCTTCATAATCAAGCCATTTTTTTGCTCCTACAACAAGGGGTTCAGGCTGAGAAAATTATCATCGATGCTTTTACGACCCAGAAGAATTATGAACGCTATGTTCAAGCAGAAACCAATCAGGTGACGCAAGCCGTTACCTTAGAAGAAAAAGCAGAGGGCAAATACCTAGCAGTTGCGGTTAGTTCCATTATTGCTCGAGACCTCTTCCTCCAAAATCTTGAAGATTTGAGTCAAGAACTCGGCTATAGCCTTCCAAGCGGTGCAGGGAGTCAGTCTGATAAAGTCGCTAGTCAACTATTAAAAGCCTATGGAATCCAAGCCCTTGACTATAGTGCTAAACTCCATTTTAAAAATACAGAAAAAGCAAAAAAAATGATAGAAAGATAAGCAATGAAACGCAGTCAAACTACTACCTCTTCCAATCCCATCCTTGCCTTCTTAAAGGAATGGGGACTCTTTATCCTCATCATCACAAGCATCATACTCTCCCGGATTTTCCTCTGGACTCCGGTTCGAGTAGATGGTCATTCTATGGATCCTACCTTAGCAGACAATGAATACTTGTTGGTGATTAACAAGCTTCCTATCAATCGTTTTGATATCGTGGTCGCCAGTGAAACAGAGAATGGAAAGACCAAAGAAATTGTCAAGCGGGTTATCGGTCTTCCAGGTGACACCATTCAATACGAGAACGATACCCTCTATATCAACGGAAAGAAGACAGATGAACCTTACTTGAAGGAATACATCAAGAAGTTTAAAGAAGATAAATTACAGTCCACCTACACTGGAAAAGGGTTTGAAGAAAATGGAGAGCTCTTCCGACAAATGGCCCAAAGTGCCCAAGCCTTTACGGTCGATCAAGACGGAAGTGCGACCTTCACGAAAAAGCTCTTAGATGATGAGTACCTTCTCCTAGGGGATGACCGGATTGTTTCTAAGGACAGCCGTCAAGTAGGGGCCTTCAAGAAGAGCCAGATCAAAGGGGAAGCTGTTTTCCGCCTTTGGCCACTTCTTCCATTTAAGACCTATTAGCCCGTTGAGAGGTTGGGACTCCTGTTCCAATCTCTTTTCTATCGTACAACTTTTGAGAATATCTTACTTTCTCTATCTGACTGATTAAAGGAAACTCTGTATGGAATACTATTTCTCCGGGACTATTGAGCGGGTCATTTTTGAAAATCAAAGTAGCTTCTTCCGAATCCTCCTATTAGATATTAACGACACAGATGCGGAAGACTATGAGGACTTTGAGATTATTGTCACTGGAACGATGGCAGATATTGTTGAAGGAGAAGATTATAGCTTCTGGGGAGAACTGGTCCATCATCCAAAATACGGTCAACAATTGCAAATGAATCGCTATGAACGGGCCAAACCAACCAGCAAAGGCTTGGTGAAATATTTCTCTAGTGATCATTTTAAAGGAATTGGGCTCAAAACGGCCCAAAAGATTGTCGATCTTTATGGTGAGGATACCATTGATAAAATTCTCCAAGCTCCTGAAAAACTAGCCTCAATCTCCGGGCTCTCCAAAAAGAATCGCGAGGCCTTTGTCGAAAAACTACAGCTCAACTATGGTACAGAACGGGTCCTTGCCCAACTTGCCAACTATGGCATCCCTAATAAACTAGCCTTCCAAATCCAAGATTTCTACAAGGAAGAAACCTTACAAATCGTCGAATCGGCTCCTTATCAATTAGTCGAAGACATCCAGGGAATGGGCTTCAAGATTGCCGACCAACTGGCTGAAGAATTAGGGATTGCTAGTGATGCCCCTGAACGCTTCCGAGCAGGTCTCGTCCATAGTCTTCTAACCCTCTCATTAGAAACAGGCGACACCTATGTTGAAGCTAGAGAATTACTTCAGGCCACCATCCAACTTCTAGAAGCATCTCGTCCAGTCGAGCTCGATCCAGCTAGCATTGCCCAAGAATTGGCTAGCCTCATCGAGGAAGACAAGGTGCAAAACATTGACACTAAGATTTTCAACAACAGCCTCTTCTTTGCGGAAGAAGGGATTAGAAGCCATATCGGTCGCCTGCTAGAAAAAGGAAAGCAAGAATCTTTCGAACCAGAAAAAATCGAACAAACAATCGATGACATTGAAGAGGATCTCCAGATCCACTACGATCCCATCCAACGGAAGGCTATCCAGGAAGCCATCCAGCAAAAGGTCTTCGTGCTAACAGGTGGACCAGGAACGGGGAAAACAACTGTTATTAACGGGATTATCGGAACCTACGCCCGCCTGCACCAATTGGACCTTCGGAAGAAATCTCAATTACCAATCCTCTTAGCTGCTCCAACCGGTCGAGCAGCGCGAAGAATGAGTGAACTGACTGGTCTTCCGAGCGCTACCATTCATCGTCACTTAGGAATGACGGGGGACGACGACACGAGTCACTTGGATGATTATCTAGACGCTGACTTCATCATTGTCGATGAATTTTCTATGGTGGACACTTGGCTGGCAAATCAACTTCTCAGCAATATCTCCTCCAATACCAAACTCCTAATCGTTGGAGATGCCGATCAGCTTCCTTCTGTGAGTCCTGGACAAGTCTTGTCCGATCTCCTACAGATCCCAAGCATCCCTCAAGTCAAACTGGAACACATCTTCCGTCAAGGTGAGGATTCGACTATCGTCACTCTGGCCAGTCAGATTCGCAAAGGCCAACTACCTCCTGATTTCACAGAGAAAAAGCCTGATCGCTCCTACTTTGAAGCACCGAGTGAGCTCATCGCTCCCATGATTGAAAAAATCACCAGCGCAGCCCTTCGCAACGGCATCCCGGCCCGAGACATACAGGTCCTCGCTCCTATGTATCGAGGTTCTGCTGGCATTGACCAGATTAATGGTCTCATGCAAGAACTTCTCAATCCATTAGAAACAGATGCTCTTTTCTTTCAAGCGCTAGATTGCCAGTATCGAAATGGTGACAAGGTCATCCACTTGGTCAACGATGCCGAAAGCAATGTCTTTAACGGAGATATTGGCTACATCACCGACCTCTTGCCAGCTAAGTATACCGAATCCAAGCAAGATGAACTCACCATCCAATTTGATGGCAATGAATTGGTCTACCCCCGCAATGAATGGTACAAGATTCGTTTAGCCTATGCCATGAGCATCCACAAGTCACAGGGAAGCGAATTTCCTGTGGTCATTCTGCCCTTGACCAATCAGAGTCGGCGCATGCTCCAACGCAATCTGATCTACACGGCCATCACCCGTTCCAAAAGCAAGCTCATTCTCCTAGGAGAATACACTGCATTTGACTTTGCGACAAAGAATACTGGAACTGCTCGCAAAACCTATCTGATTGAGCGTTTTTCGGATGGAACCCCTCAAGGTAGAGACTCTTCCTTACAGAGTCCTGTCCATCTGGAAGAGCCTATTAAAAAAACTGATCCCCAAAGGGAGCTCCTCTCAGTTGAAAACCGCTCTGACTCACCTGCTTCCCAAGCTCCTCAACAAGGCTATCGATTAACAGAGGACAATTACTTAAGCATTGATCCCATGATCGGCCTCACAGAGGAAGAAATTCAACAGTTCTTCAAAAACTAGCTAAAAATTCCCCGTAGGTCAAGTATACCTACGGGGTTTCTTCTATTAGAAATCCTTCATGGGATTCCTGAGACTCGGAAGAAAAATTAGTGAGGGTCACCCCTAAAAGGCGAATACCTGAGGAGTTACTTTCTAGGCTCTGGTAGAGCTCCTGGGCTACTCTCTGAATGACTTCTGGGTCTCTGGTTGCTTCTTCTAAACTTCGTCTCTTGGTCAGGGTCGTAAAATCGGCATAACGAATCTTGAGCACCAAGGTCTTGCCGATTTTCTGATGCTTGGCCAAACTACTCGCCACTTTTTCAGATAGGTTAGCTAGTTCTTTTAGCACATCATCCTCGGCCACCAGCAATTTTCGATAGGTGCGTTCCTTCCCAATGGACTTTCGAATGCGATTGCTTTTAACCGTACTATTATGAATCCCCCGAGCCTTTCGATAAAGATCAAACCCAAAACGACCAAAGTGATCGATGAGAGTCATTTCCGGCACTTCTAAGAGATCTGCACCAGTATAAATTCCCAAATCATGAAGTCGCTCCACTGTCCGTTTTCCCACACCATGAAACTTAGCTACATCCAGCTGACTTAAAAAGTCTTGAGCTTGCTCGGGTAAAATGACGGTCAGTCCCCTAGGCTTCTGGTAATCACTGGCAATTTTTGCTAGAAACTTATTGTAGGAAACTCCGGCAGAAGCAGTCAAATGCAACTCATTCCAAATATCATGCTGAATCAAGCGAGCTACCTTGACAGCAGATTGAAGACCAAGCTTATTGTTGGTCACATCCAGATAGGCTTCATCAATGCTCATGGGCTCAATCAGATCGGTATAACGTTTAAATATTTCTCTGACTTGGAGACCGACAGCCTGGTACTTCTCGTAGTTGCCAGAGATGAAAACTGCCTGAGGACACCGTTCATAAGCTTCTTTAGAACTCATAGCCGAATGAACCCCATACTTTCGGGCTTCGTAATTGCAGGTCGATACCACTCCCCTTCCGCCAGACAAACGGGGATCATGGCCAATAATGACAGGCTTTCCCTTCAATTCAGGATGGTCGCGCTCTTCAACGGACGCAAAAAAGGCATCCATATCGATATGAATGATTTTACGACTCGTATCATTTACTAAAGGAAATATGAGCATGGGCAACCTCCTCTTTCATTATATCCCTATCACCGATTTTTTCCTACTAATTTTTACTTCTCCCAAGGCAAAAATATAATACAGTTTATCCATATATTCCCTTCTGTATTATAAAAGAATCCAAAATCTTTTTGCTATTCCCTTTGTGAAACCGATTTCTATGTGGTATACTACTATTGTAAGTGCAACAGATTTGTTGCTAGAAAGATATAAGAGGATTTAAACATGGTTGTTAAAACAGTTGTTGAAGCACAAGATATTTTTGACAAAGCCTGGGAAGGCTTCCAAGGGGAAGACTGGAAAGAAAGAGCCAGCGTCTCACGCTTTGTACAAGCTAACTACACTCCTTATGATGGAGACGAAAGCTTCCTAGCTGGACCAACTGAACGTTCTCTTCACATCAAGAAGATTGTTGAAGAAACAAAAGCACACTACGAAGAAACTCGTTTCCCATACGATACTCGTCCAACTTCTATCGCTGATATCGCAGCTGGATACATCGACAAAGAAAACGAAGTGATCTTCGGTATCCAAAACGATGAATTGTTCAAATTGAACTTCATGCCTCGTGGTGGTATCCGTATGGCGGAAACTACTTTGAAAGAAAATGGATATGAGCCAGATCCAGCTGTGCATGAAATCTTCACTAAATATGTAACAACAGTTAACGACGGTATCTTCCGTGCTTATACTACAAACATCCGTCGTGCACGTCACGCTCACACAGTAACTGGTCTTCCAGATGCTTACTCACGTGGACGTATCATCGGGGTTTATGCTCGTTTGGCCCTTTACGGAGCTGACTACTTGATGGCTGAAAAAGCAAACGACTGGAACGCGATTACTGAAATCGATGAAGAATCAATCCGTCTTCGTGAAGAAGTAAACCTTCAATACCAAGCACTTCAAGAAGTTGTTAAATTGGGTGACCTTTATGGTGTAGACGTACGTCGTCCTGCCTTCGATACAAAAGAAGCAATCCAATGGACAAACATCGCCTTCATGGCTGTCTGCCGTGTGATCAACGGTGCTGCTACTTCTCTTGGACGTGTGCCAATCGTTTTGGATATCTACGCTGAACGTGACTTGGCTCGTGGCACTTACACTGAGTCTGAAATCCAAGAATTCGTTGACGATTTCGTTATGAAATTGCGTACTGTTAAATTTGCTCGTACAAAAGCTTACGACCAATTGTACTCAGGTGACCCAACCTTCATCACAACTTCTATGGCTGGTATGGGTAACGACGGACGTCACCGTGTTACGAAGATGGACTTCCGTTTCTTGAACACTTTGGACAACATCGGTAACTCTCCAGAACCAAACTTGACAGTTCTTTGGACTGACAAATTGCCATACAGCTTCCGTCGCTACTGTATGCACATGAGCCACAAACACTCTTCTATTCAATACGAAGGTGTAACTACTATGGCTAAAGACGGATACGGTGAAATGAGCTGTATCTCATGTTGTGTATCTCCACTTGACCCAGAAAACGAAGAACAACGCCACAACATCCAGTACTTCGGTGCTCGTGTAAACGTTCTTAAAGCTCTTCTTACTGGTTTGAACGGTGGTTACGACGACGTTCATAAAGACTATAAAGTATTTGACATCGATCCTATCCGTGACGAAGTTCTTGAATTCGAATCTGTTAAAGCAAACTTCGAAAAATCACTTGACTGGTTGACAGATACTTACGTAGATGCTTTGAACATCATCCACTATATGACTGATAAGTACAACTACGAAGCTGTTCAAATGGCCTTCTTGCCAACTCACCAACGCGCTAACATGGGATTCGGTATCTGTGGATTCGCTAACACTGTTGATACTTTGTCAGCAATCAAATACGCTACTGTTAAACCAATCCGTGACGAAGATGGCTACATCTACGATTACGAAACAATTGGTGAATACCCACGTTGGGGTGAAGATGACCCACGTTCTAACGAATTGGCAGAATGGTTGATCGAAGCTTACACTACTCGTCTTCGCAGCCACAAACTTTACAAGAATGCAGAAGCTACAGTTTCACTTTTGACTATCACTTCTAACGTTGCTTACTCTAAACAAACTGGTAACTCACCAGTCCACAAAGGGGTATACCTCAACGAAGATGGTTCTGTGAACACAAGCAAATTGGAATTCTTCTCACCAGGTGCTAACCCATCTAACAAAGCGAAAGGTGGTTGGTTGCAAAACTTGAACTCACTTGCTAGCCTTGACTTTGGTTACGCAGCTGACGGTATCTCACTCACTACTCAAGTGTCACCTCGTGCTCTTGGTAAAACTCGTGACGAACAAGTAGACAACTTGGTAACTATCCTTGATGGATACTTCGAAAACGGTGGACAACACGTTAACTTGAACGTTATGGACTTGTCAGATGTTTACGAAAAGATCATGAGCGGTGAAGATGTTATCGTACGTATCTCTGGATACTGTGTAAACACTAAATACCTCACTCCAGAACAAAAAACTGAATTGACACAACGTGTCTTCCATGAAGTTCTTTCTATGGATGATGCATTGAGCTAAGATTCAAATAGATTTTTCAAACCAGTCGGAAACGGCTGGTTTTTTCTTTTCCTGTCTTGACTAAATCCGTGGTAACACTAGTACAAATCAGTGAAATTTTGATATAATGGAGACAATCTATTAACAGAACAGGAAGAACAATGGAAGCGTCTAAAGATATGGACCGCGTGATTGATGTCCTCATGTTGGCAGGAACCCTCCTTTTAGAGAGTGGTTCTGAAATCCATCGGGTGGAGGATACCATGATCCGGATTGCTCATTCTCAAGGAATCGATGATTGCAATGCCTTAGCGATGCCAGTCGCTATTTTCTTTTCAATCGAAAATGCCAATATCACGCGGATGAAGCGGATCCTGCGGACCAATTACAATATCGAAAAGGTCTGTGATGTCAATCAGATTTCTCGCCAATTAGTCTCTGGGCACATCAATCTCGAAGAAGCCTACCAAGCCTTGATCCAATTGAAGCAGAAGGCAGTCCCTTATACCAATCTACAGTTAACCATTGCGGCTACTCTAAGTGCCCCTTTTTTCTCCATCATGTTTGGCGGGAATTTTTATGATGCGATAGGAGCAGGTATTGCGACCATCTTCGCCTTTGCTTTCTCTCTAGTCGTTGAGAAATACGTCCGCATCCCTTTTGCCACTGCTTTTGCGGCAGCCTTTGTCTTTGGTTTTTTGGCCCATATTTGGGCCCGCTATAGTGGTTTTCCTTCCAATACTGATCTCATTATTGCCGGTTGTGTCATGCCTTTCGTTCCTGGGATTGCCATGACCAATGCCGTCAGGGATCTGATGAACAACCACCTCAACTCTGGGATGAGTAAACTCTTTGAGACCCTGCTCATTACTCTTGCCCTTGGTGCCGGAACGACCGTCGCTCTTGTCCTTATGAAATAGAATCATGAATCTAATCGAATTTTTAATCCAAGCCGTGGCTAGTTTGATTGCCATCATTACCTTTTTAATCGTCCTCAACGTGCAACGTTCCATGCTAGTCCCTGGAGGAATTTTAGGGATGGCTATTTGGTTGCTCTACTATATCTTGAAAGGACCTACCAATGTTATCATTGCGACTTTTATCGCCGCCATTGTCGGTTCTTGTATCAGTCAAACTTTAAGTATCATCTACAAGACGCCTGTCGTTGTCTTTATGCTAGCTATTCTCGCTCCTTTGGTTCCTGGATATATTTCCTATCGGACCACCTCCTTCTTTGTTAGTGGCCAATATCAGCAAGCCGTGACCAGTGTGACCCTAGTTGTTATTCTGGCCTTGGTCATCTCTATCGGGATGGCTAGCGGGTCTGTCGTCTTGAAACTCTACCATTCTTACCAACGCCATCAAAAAAGAAAAATGACCAATGCCAACTAGCATTGGTTTTTCAAAACTTATCTATGTAATCGCTTGTATTTTTGATTAAAAGGAGTACAATGATAGTGAAAAAAACAAATCCTTTAAAGTATGCGAGGTGCTGAATGATGGTAAACAAGTATATCAAGTATCTTCCTTGGGTGATTCTAGGAGCCTTCTCCTCCTATCTATCAGCGACTTACTATGCCCGTAATTCATTTGACTTGTTCTATCTGACCTTGATCTTTCTGATTGCGGACATCGCTATACTCGTCTTCTACGAAAAAGTTCTAAGAGACAAATGCAAAGAACTCTTCATACGGGTTATGAGTAACCCTAAGAAAGATAAGCAAGCATAAGAGTTGAAAAGCCATCTAAGGATGGCTTTTTTGATTTTCGTCCTCTCTTTTTCAAAAAATCCCCTTGCCCAACTCGGTCCTAAGAATGATTTCCATTCTGTTCTGGCTTTTTCAAGGGAGTTTTGCTCTCAAATATGGTAAAATAGTAACGAAATATACTAGTAGATATCAAATTAAAAGAGGTTATTTATGACAATCGGTATTGATAAGATTGGATTTGCGACCAGCCAGTATGTCTTGCGCTTAAGTGAGCTAGCGGCTGCTCGAAATACTGATCCAGAAAAACTCAGTAAAGGGCTCTTATTGAAAGAACTGAGTATTGCCCCTATTACAGAGGATATCGTCACACTTGGAGCAAGTGCCAGCCATAGTATTTTAACCGAAGAAGAAAAAGAAGAAATCGATATGGTCATCTTAGCGACCGAGTCAGGAATTGATCAGAGTAAGGCTGCTGCTGTTTTCGTTCACGGTCTCCTAGGAATCCAACCCTTTGCTCGGAGCTTTGAAATGAAGGAAGCCTGCTATGCTGCCACTGCCGCTTTGGACTATGCTAAACTTCATGTTGAAAAATTCCCACAGAGCAAGGTCTTGGTCATTGCCAGCGATATTGCAAAATATGGGATCGACACCCCTGGAGAGCCGACTCAAGGAGCTGGATCTGTCGCTATGCTGGTGACGCAGAATCCACGTATCCTAGCCTTTAATGATGATAATGTTGCTCAGACCCGTGACGTCATGGATTTCTGGCGTCCCAACTATTCCAGCACACCCTTTGTCAATGGGATTTATTCGACCCAACAGTACTTGGATTGCTTGAAAACAACTTGGACAGAGTATCAAAAACGGACTGGCTTAACCTTGGATGACTTTGCGGCGGTCTGCTTCCACCTGCCTTATCCCAAGCTCGCCCTCAAGGGCTTAAAAAAGATTCTTGACAAGGGTCTTTCTCCTGAGAAACAAGCCCAATTGCAATACAATTTTGAACAATCCATTCTCTACAGCCAAAAGGTTGGGAATATCTATACGGGCTCCCTCTTCCTAGGTTTGCTTTCTCTCTTAGAGAATCAGCCTCAACTAGTGGCTGGCGATCGCATCGCCCTCTATGGATATGGAAGTGGTGCAGTCGCTGAGATTTTTAGTGCTCACTTGGTCGAAGGATATGAGCAAATGCTCCATCCAAACCGTATGGCAGAATTGGATCAGCGAAAAGCTCTTACGATTGCCGAATATGAGAAGATCTTCTTCGAAGAGGCACAATTAGATGCTGAAGGCAATCAAACCTTCCAAGGTTACCAAGATCAAACCTATGCCTTATCAGAAATCAACGAACACCAACGAACCTATGTAAAGGTAGAACACCATGGTTAAATTAACTGGTTTTTCAAAAGCAAGTCCAGCAGAGCGCATCGAGAAACTAGCTCAGGCCGGACTCCTTTCAGAAGAAAGTCTACAAACAGTAAGGGACAATGAAACATTGCCCCTTTCTCTTGCCAATGAAATGGTCGAAAACGTCCTCGGCACCTTGGCTTTACCCTTTGGTCTGGCTCCTGGCTTCCAGATAGATGGTCAGGAAATCCAAGTCCCAATGGTGACGGAAGAACCTTCTGTCATCGCTGCTGCTTCTTACGCTGCTGGACTAATCAAGCGCTCAGGTGGGTTTCAGACCCAGGTTCACAAGCGTCAAATGATCGGTCAAGTGGCTCTCTATGACGTTAGCCATAAAGAAAAGGCCAGTCAGGCGGTTACAGAAGCTAAAGAAGAACTGCTCCAACTGGCCAATCAAGCCTATCCTTCCATCGTTAAACGGGGAGGTGGGGCACGAGATCTCTGGACAGAGGTGAAAGGGGACTTTCTCATTTGCTACCTGTCTGTCGATCCCAAAGAGGCCATGGGGGCTAATATGCTCAACACCATGCTAGAAGCCCTGGTCAACCCTTTAGAAGATTTATCCGAGGGTCAGGGATTAATGGCTATTCTGTCTAACCTAGCGACAGATGCCCTGGTCACGGCAAGTTGTCACATAGACTACCGCTTCCTCAGTCGCGATCCCAAGGAAGCGGCCGAAATCGCTCAGAAAATAGCTCTGGCCAGTCAATTAGCGGCTGTTGATCCTTATCGAGCAGCGACTCACAACAAGGGAATTTTCAATGGCATCGATGCTGTCGTCTTGGCAACTGGGAATGACTGGCGGGCGATTGAAGCGGGTGGCCATACCTATGCTAGCCGAACAGGACAAGCTCAAGGACTATCTAACTGGATAGCTCATCCAGATCAGCAAGTTCTAGAAGGCCAGTTGACTCTTCCCATGCCTATCGCTACCAAGGGAGGCTCCATCGGACTCAATCCAAGTGTCCAAGTGGCTCATGACCTACTTGGAAATCCCGACGCCCAAACTCTTGCGCGGATCATTGTTTCCGTTGGCCTGGCTCAAAACTTTGCAGCGCTTAAGGCCTTGGTCAGCACCGGTATTCAGCATGGGCATATGAAACTCCAAGCTAAGTCACTTGCCCTACTTGCTGGCGCTAGTCCGTCAGAGGTAGCTCCGGTGGTCCAAGCCCTGCTAGAAGACAAACCCTTTAACCTGGAAAAAGCCCAAGCTATATTAGAGAACATTCGTCAAAGCAAGTAAAAAATCCTTCCGTGCAGACGGAGGGATTTTTGTTAGTTTCTTCAAGTTAATCATGGATGGAGAGGATTTGTTCATATCCTTCTTTTACACGACCATAAAGAAGATAGGGAACCTTTCTCAAATCGGCAAGTGTCTGACAAGAAAGAGCACACATGATCAGGCGTAAATCCTCTTTCCAAGCATTGACTTGGGCGATGACCTCTTCAATCGGCTGTGTCTCGACCAATTCTAAAATAGTTCGAGAAAGACCGACCCCCTTGGCTCCTAGAACCAGTGCCTTGATCATATCCAAAGGATGACGAACGCCACCAGAGGCGAGAACCTCGACCTGATCCATCAATGGTTGAGCTCCAAGCAGGGCTTGGACTGTTGTTTGTCCCCAGTCATTGAGATAGGAACGATTGCCTCCCCGACGGTTTTCGATATAGGCAAAACTGGTTCCGCCTCTACCAGAAATATCAACGGTCCTGACACCTAATTCGATGGCTCTTTGGATAGTTCTGGCATCCATACCAAAACCGACCTCTTTTAGCACCAACGGCACTGGTAATTGCTTTGCATAGTCTGCTAAATGCTCTTGCCAGTTTCTAAAGCTTCGTTCCCCTTCGGGCATGAGAAGCTCCTGCATGAGGTTGACATGGAGTTGGAGAAAGAGGGGCTGGGTCTCCTCAATGGTCTGCAAGCCCAGTTCAAGCGGTTTGTCAATCCCAATATTGGTTGCAAAGAGAAGATCCGGATAAAGGTCCTTGACTCGATAGGAGCTGTCCTGGGGATCTTTTAAAGCTGCACTATAGGAACCCGTCACAAAGAGAATGCCACAGGCTTCTGCCACCTGGGCTAACTTCCGATTGATTTCTCCCCCCTTGGCACTGCCACCTGTCATGGCATTAATATAAAAAGGGTAGTCCCAATCACGACCCGCAAAATGGGTCGTCAAATCCACCTGATCTAAATCGATAGTTGGTAAAGAGGAATGAATCAACTCAACCTCATCAAAGCTATTGTAACCTGGAGTTTGCTCCAAGGCCAAGCGAATATGTTCATCCTTTCGGTTGGTCGTCATTCTCTCCCATCCTTTCTGCATATAATAAATCAATCCCTGCTTCTTGCCAGCGTCTGACGATTTCTTGGGCAGCAGCCTCCTCAAATGCGAGGACAATCCCACAATCTCCTCCTCCAGCGCCACTGGATTTTGCAATGGCCTCTAGTCCCTCTTCTGCCCTCTTTAATTGGGCCAGTTTTTTGGTATAAATCACCTCATTGAGAGATTTAAGTAAGTCACTAGCCCGACTGATAGAAGACCAGGCTAAGTCTCGGTCTGCCTCTTGAAAGGCCACTAAGAGGTCTTGTACAGCCTGCTCCGTCCCCTCTAAGAAGACAGAATCAATAGCTGAACGAACCTGGTTAATCAAGTCTCTTGAAATAGCAGGTTCCTGGGTCCAGCCCACCAAGAAAGTATAGGACAACTGAGGGGCAAGAGGCAGGATTTCATAACCCCAATCCAGGGCTAAGACCTGGTTTAAATCCTGATCTTGTAATTGCTCAGCCAGTGCCCGTCTGTCAAAAGAGCGGTAGCTAACCAAGCCTTCATAGGCGATACAGGCTAGGTCTCCCATGGACCCATTATCTCCACGTCGAATCAAGACTAAACAGGCCAAACGAAAGAGCAAATCTGCTGACAGGAGAAAATCATAAAGAGCTGCCATGGCTTTGAGGGTCAACAAGACCACACTGCCACTAGAGCCAATTCCGAATTTCTTACCCTCTCGCTCAAATTTCCCCCCAATACTTAAATCAAAGGGAGCAAGTGCCACTCCTTGTGACTGGAGGTAGGCGTTCATTAGATGCACGGTTTCTTGGATCAGGGCATAGTCCGCCTGCGGAGTCAAATCAACCGCAAAGGAAAACATGTCCGACTGAATCCGATAAGTAGATGCTGGTTGGATTTCTGCCTGCATGTAAATGGGAATAAACTGAATAATGGCTGTTTGTCCCGGGGTTAAGATAGAATATTCCCCAGCGATATACAGCTTCCCACCTGCTCGAACTGCTTTTTTATTCTTCATGGGATAGATCCTTGGTCTTGGAAACAATGATACGATAATCTTGTTCAAAAAGTGGAACCAACTGGTCCAGATCCTCTTCTAGACAGAGAACTTTCAC
This sequence comes from Streptococcus rubneri, assembly GCF_004785935.1. Taxonomy (GTDB): domain Bacteria; phylum Bacillota; class Bacilli; order Lactobacillales; family Streptococcaceae; genus Streptococcus; species Streptococcus rubneri. Next base: position 1,347,982 of record NZ_SRRP01000001.1, read on the forward strand.
ATTCGGTCCTGCATCCATGGTGAAGTAGCACCGTTTTCCTTCGTTACGAAGAGAGCGCACAAAATCCATGGCCTCGTAGCTCTTATCCGTCAAATAGGAGAAGGATGGGCTAGCAGTCTTGGTTGTAGAATGCATAAGAAGAGCATTTCGTTCGGTCAATTCCCCTACTTTTTCAAAGTCATTGTCCTTTAGGTAAGTCAGCATATCTTGGTAATCCTGGGCTGACTGGCGGATCCATTCTTGGAAATTGCTAGAGGTTTCAGTGCACCGCTTCATCCCTTCCCGACTAGAAAGAATTTTTTGTTGGTCGTTTAACACCAGCATAATCATCGCCAGTTTGAGGTCCGTTTCCACCTGGTAGATCGCTCCGGTATCCTTGTCCCAAGCCGCTAAAGGGCCAAAGAAAGAACGAGAAGACGAACCGGAAGCAAACTTAGCCGCTTGAGCTTGTTCTGCCTGCGTCATCCCCAGTTGGTAATAGCGATTGCAGGCTTTTACCAAGGCAGATAGACCACTGGAACTAGAAGAAAGCCCTGCAGCTGTCGGCATGTTGTTGCTAGTATCAACCCGCACAAAGCCTGTTTCCCCTTCTGGTTTAAAGCGGTCGATGACTGCTCCGATCTTGGCCTGCTCCGCTTCATTTTGGAAGACCCCATCAATATAGAAAGCATGGGCCTTGGCCTCAGGACCCAAAGGACTGAGTCGCGTCTCCGTATACATATTTTCCAAGGTCAAGGAAATAGAACTAGTTGATGGCACCATAGCTTCACTATTTTCCTTGCCCCAATACTTAATAATGGCGATATTGGCATACGATTTTACACTTACAAGCTTTCGATCCATAACTCCTCCACTCCTTTATTTCTTAGTTCTTTTGCGATGATTTCTGCTTGTTCCTGGCCTGCAGCAAGGGCAATGATACAACCACCGAGCCCACCACCGCTCATCTTGGCTCCCAAGGCTCCACTCACTAAGGCTAGTTCCACCAGTTGATCGGCTTCTGGACAACTCACTCCCACTGCCTGCAAATGATGATGGCAGTCTGTTAAGATACGTCCCAAGGTGGGAGCATCTTTTTGAGCAAGGGCTTTTTCTGCCTGCTCGGTGAGGAGGCCAATTTCATGAAAACTAGCAAGGGCCACTGTTCCCAAGTCCTTGACTTTCTGAATGGCTTCTTTGGTATGGCCGTGGATACCTGTATCTGCAATGACCAATTTGGCACCTAAATCAACTTCTAACTCACTAAAACCGACGTTGCGAATGAATTTAATCGGCTGATCACTGAGGCAAGTCTTGGCATCCAGCCCACTTGGGTTCATATGGGCAATCATTTCTGCTCGATTAACCAAGATTTCCAAGGTTTCTTGGCTCAAATCTCGCTTGAAGTAATCAAAGACCGCTCGAATTGCCGCGATACTGACAGCAGCCGAAGATCCCATCCCCCGCTGAGCTGGAATCATGGAGTCAATCCGGCAAGCGATGGTTGCCTTCTCGATCCCCAAATACTCTAAGGAAGCGTAGACCGCCATCGATAAGCTGTCATTCTCAAAAAGGACCCACGGACGCTCCGCAGGTACAATCTGACAAGTAACCTGAATGTGAAGGAGGGGCAGGGCAATGGCTGGATAGCCATAAACAACCGCATGCTCTCCTATTAAAATAATCTTGCTATGTGCCTGGCCGACACCTATCGATTTCGTCATACGTCTCTCAGTTATCTTCATTCTTTTCTGCTATAGATTGCTAGATACAATCTTCTCTCCTTCCATTTTAATATAAATAAAGAAAAAAAGCGATGGCTAAACCACGCTTCTTTCTCCGTCTTAGGAAGGATTTTTGCCGGTCCCTTCCATTTCTCTTTTGATGAGCTCCATGAGTTGATTCCGATCTAGGATCCATTGGGACCGCTCATCTTTTTCATAGGTCCGATTGGATAGGAAAATAGCTGCCAATTGGAGCTTGCGGTTATAGAGAAGGAAGGTTCCTGTATAACCTGTATGGTCCAGCCAGTCTCCTTCCAGGTTCCAGGCCAGAGAGCGCGTCTTCCCTTCCTCTAAGGCATAGTTCTGGGAGAGGATTTCTGAAAAAGGATCCTGTAAGTAGTGCTCCAAGAATATTTTCATATCTTTAATGGTTGAAAACAGACCTGCACTTCCGGCATGGACTCCCAGTACACGCGCTTTCGGATCATGGACGACACCAGCTGGAACGCCACGAAGGGTTGGCACCGCTTGAGAAACCGGGCCAAAAGTAGTCTCCTTCATTTGCCAAGGTGCAAAGACTTGCTCCTGAAAAATCTGGGCCAAATCCTGACCATACCACTTCTCCAGAAGAAAGCCCAACAAAAGAAAATTGACATCTGTATAGTGGAACTGGCGATTGTCCTTGAGCTTCAAACGGTGCAGGGCTTCTTTTAAGCCCTCAGCATCCAAGTCATCTCGTCCGGGGATGAAAGGATCCAGCCCAGAAGTATGGGTCAAGAGCTGACGGATGGTCACCTCTGTCTGCTCCATATCCGGATAGTAAGAAGCTAAGGGACGATCGATATCAATTTGCCCTTGTTGGACCAGAAAAGCAAGAACCGTTCCAACTCCGACGACCTTACTCACACTGGCCAAATCATAGGTCAAGCCAGCAATAACTGGCTCTTGCTTGGCTGGATCAGCCAGTCCCAAGTAATACTCCTGCCAGCTTCCCTTCTGATAGAGCGCAAGAGAGGCACCTGGGTAGATGCCTGCTCCTATTTGCTCTTGAATTTTTTGGATGATTTTTTCCATTTTTCTTCACTCATTTCAATCAGCCAAAGACTTGCTTAAGCTTCGAACCACCATTCAATCTTGCTTGGATCCTCAACTAAGACAAATTGTTGCCTTTTTGGTACAAAAGTCACCTGATCTCCAAAGCAGGAGGCCACTTCACTTGCTACAAATGGCTCTAGAATGACCTTGACCTGACAAAGGTCCCAAGTCTGTCCATTTGCTAGTGTGAGGTCCGGACCATCTGATGCTTCTAAGTCTAAATACTCTTCTAAGCCAGGTAGTTGTTGATAGAAAGCTGTAGAAGTCTCTACATTAGGTACACGAAGAACTATCTTTTCTACGAAAAACTCCGTCAAGGTTGTAAACTCTTCATTCGCTTGAAAATCTGGAACTTCCTCAATTTCAGTTAAACTGTCCACTTGCTCTTCCGCATGGAGCAAGATACGATCTCCTTCTGGCGAAAGGGCTTCAAAGGCATAGCCATTTTTTCCTTTGAAGAGGCGATCAACTTGATGCCCCCGAGCCAGAAGCCACTCAATTTCTTGAGGGTTGGTCACGCGAATCTTTAAGCAAGCCAGGCGTTTTGGCCCCTCCACCTTGCGGGTTCTCATACTAGGGGATTCCTCTAAATAGAGGCGGTCTGTCTTCGATAGGTCTCCAAGGGATAATAAAGCCCCATCTTCCAACAGGGTTTTCATTCCTAAGACCTTTTCAAAAAATTCTTGATTGACATTTCGATTGTTTGTTTTTAATACGGGTGAAATACTACTAATCTTATTTATGCACATAATTCCTCCAAGTCTTTTATATTTTAAAAGATTTTCTTTTTTTTTACAAGAAATCTTGTGCAAAAAAGACAGATTTCTCAAAATTTTGAATCTGTCTTTCTTTACTTAATATACTGTTCGTGTATGGACCCGCCCGTTTGGAGCTTCAAATTCGTATTCTAAGTAATCCTGATAGGTCCCTGGTGCAATCACTCCACGCACATCTAATACAGCCGTTCCCGCCTGTCCCACAATGGAATCTGCTAACAGGCAGCAATTCGTAGACAGAACAAAGTAAGATTTAAAACGCGAAGAAGTAAATTTATATAGCTCAGCCCCTAAATCATATTTCAATTTGTAAGCGTAGGTCGGCTGACCGTCTTCCAGTAACCTACTAGGTGGATCCCAAGGTTCTAACAACTGCTCAATTTCAGCCAGACGCTTCTCTACTGCCTGATTCTCTTCTTCGGTAAGGGATAGGCTGTAGCCAAACAGCGTCTTTTGACTCTCTTTTTTACATAGTTCGATGTATGGTTCCTTATCCACTTTAAACAGTACGCCATCCCCAATCGTCCCAAATAGACGCTCTGAAAAGGGATCGTAACTTCCGTAAGAAATGACCTTCCCCTGATAACAAATATCTACATGCCCAATCGCTCCAAATAAGTTGCTGTCAGAAGTATGAACCAAAATTTCTAATTCCCTTGCCTCTTCTTCTTTTTTCACCAATCGATAAGGGCCTGTGTGTCCCGCCGAGCTCCCTTTTTGAAGAAACTGGTTAAACCGTTTTAACTCCTTAGCAGGGATAAAGGCTGCAAAGATAACCGGTAGGCTAATACGAAAGCGACGTTTTAACTCTTGGCCTTGTTGGTCTTTGTCAAATAAAATACCATCTCGAATATTAGAAATCCCCAACAAGACCAGATAAGCCCCCAAGAGGATAAATTGGAAGTGCCCATCTGAACCAGGTTCCAAGACAGTTGCTAGACCAATCCCACCGTTTAAAAGCGCATCCCATAAATAGAGCCAGCCTCCTTTTACCCGATTGGCCTTATAAAGCCAAAATGTGATCCCATAGACAATGGCACTCCCCAACTGATATGCCCCTAAACAAATCACAACTAAGTTTACGGGCAGACTACTCAGTCGATTCAACCAGATCAACGCAAGTGAAAGAAAAATAAACCAAATAGAGTGGCTATAGGAAATAGACTTGCTACGTAACAAAAAGCGAAGAAGAAAGCTTCCTAGTCCATCAACTAAAAAGTAAATGGCTAATAGATCCAAGGAAAATTTTGTGAAACCAACACCGTTTCGAAAAATGAGGATCCCAAAAATGACGGCAAGAACCCCAAACAATAAAGTCCGTCTTCTTGCAACTTCTTCAACAGATAATTTTCTCACCATGACACCCTCCTTCAGAGATCAAAGGTCTTTAGACAAATACTATTATATCAAGTATAATATAAGAAGTAAAGAAACAGTGAAGCTGATAAAAGGAGCATCCTATGAAATACAATCAATTTAGTTACTTGGCTTTTGACCAAGAAGGTATTCAAAAAGAATTAAAAGAAATTGGCTTTGACCTTCCTACTCACCTCTCGGAAAAAGAACTGTTTGAATGGTTTGTTCGCAAGGTTTATTTCACCTACAAAAATACAGATTATCCCATCTCTAACCTAGTGGCGGATGCTGAAACAGATCTCCTGAGCTATTTCCAATCAGACCGTGAATGGTCGCCGGAGATTTTTTACACAGTAGCTCTCCAGTTGCTCGGTTTCCGCTATTTTATTGACTTTGAAGATACGGACAGTTTCTTGAAAGAAGTCCAATTTCCGATTGAGTATGGAAACTTGGTCGAAAACCTCTACCACCTCCTCAATACTCGAACAGTCAAAGGGAATTTACTAATTGAGCAGTTGGTCAGCGATGGCTTGATTCCTGAAGACAATCGCTACCACTTTTTCAACGGAAAAAGTCTAGCTACCTTTAACTGCCATAATGTGATTCGTGAGGTGGTCTATGTGGAAAGTCGGATTGATAGCGACCAAGATGGCCTTCTAGATTTGGTCAAGGTCAATATTATTCGCCCTCGCTATGAAGGAAAAATCCCAGCCGTCATGACTGCCAGCCCTTATCACCAAGGAACCAATGACAAGGCTAGTGACAAGGCACTCTATAATATGAATGTGGACCTGGAGAAAAAAGAAGCAGGGACCATCCAAGTCAGCCAACCTACACTCGAGCTTGTTGATCCCGTTGGAGAAGCCCAACTGGTCTCTGAGGCTGAAGAAACCCTCACTCATATCAACAGCAGTTATACTCTCAATGACTACCTGCTCGCTCGTGGCTTTGCCAATCTCTACGTTTCCGGTCTTGGAACAAAGGACTCTCAAGGCTTGATGACCAACGGGGATTACCGCCAAATCGAAGCCTACAAAAATGTCATCGACTGGCTCAACGGACGCTGTCGTGCCTTCACAGACCACAGTCGCCAGCGTCAAGTCAAGGCCAATTGGTCTAATGGCAAAGTTGCTACGACGGGCTTGTCCTACCTAGGGACCATGTCCAATGGACTGGCTACCACCGGTGTCGATGGCCTAGAAGTTATCATCGCAGAAGCCGGTATCTCTTCTTGGTACAACTACTATCGGGAAAACGGACTCGTGACGAGTCCTGGCGGCTATCCTGGAGAGGATTTTGATTCGCTTGCTGAGTTGACTTATTCACGTGCCCTTCGGGCTGGAGACTATCTCCGCCACCATGCAGCCCATGTCGCTGATTTGGAAGAGGTTAAGAAGCAATTGGATCGCAAAACAGGTGACTACAACCAATTCTGGCACGACCGCAACTATCTCCTTCAGGCAGACAAAGTCAAGGCAGAGGTGATCTTCACTCATGGTTCCCAAGACTGGAACGTGAAGCCCCTCCATGTTTACCAAATGTTCCAAGCCCTTCCAGCCAACATCAAGAAACACCTCTTCTACCACAATGGAGCCCATGTCTATCTCAACAACTGGCAGTCCATTGACTTCCGTGAAAGCATGAACGCCCTCCTCTCTAAAAAGTTACTAGGCTATGATTCAAACTATGAATTGCCAACTGTCATCTGGCAGGACAATACAGGAGAGCAACGCTGGACTAGCTTAGAAGATTTTGGCAACCAAACAGCTCAGCTGACCTTCTCTCTTGGTGACAGTGAAAAAGTTATCCAAAACCGCTATGCTACAGAAGACTATGAGCGCTATGGCAAGGCCTATCCAACCTTCTTAACTGATCTTTACCAAGATAAGGCCCAGCAAGTGACCATCGATCTTCCGATAGAAAAAGACCTACACCTCAACGGAAAAGCTCGCCTTCACCTACGGCTCCAATCTAGCACTGACAAGGGCTTGCTCTCAGCCCAACTGATGGAGCTAGGAAGCAAGAAGTACCTCCAGCCTTATCCAGCCGTCCTATCCGTCCGTACCCTTGATAACGGTCGTTACCATATGCTGGACAACTTGACCGAGTTGCCCTTCAAGGAAGCCGGCCAACGAGTAATTACAAAGGGGTATCTCAACCTTCAAAACCGTCATGATCTTTTACAAGTCGAACCTGTAACCCCAGGGGAATGGATGGAATTCGACTTTGAACTCCAACCAACCATCTACAAGCTGGAAAAAGGGACTACTCTTCGTCTTGTCCTTTATACAACCGATTTCGAGATCACCGTCCGCGACCAGACGGACTACCAACTCACCATTGACCTGGCCAACTCTAGCCTGACCCTTCCTGAAATGGAGTAAGGAAATCCAGCCTTTTCCCCAGTCGTCCCTTCCCTTGCTTCATTTGACAGCCTTGCCTACTTATGATAATATCTAAGAGAGTATTTCATAGAAAAAGAGTTTAGAGGATATTATGGCTATCGAAAAAACAGTCAGCGAAATTGCTGAAATTCTAGGAGTTAGTCGCCAAGCGGTCAACAACCGTGTCAAGGCCCTAGATCCTGAAGATACAGAAAAAAATGATAAAGGTGTTACCGTCGTAACCCGTAGTGGCTTGATCAAGTTAGAAGAAATCTACAAAAAAACCATCTTTGAAGATGAGCCTGTTAGTGATGATGTCAAACAGCGCGAACTTATGGAAATGTTAGTGGATGAAAAGAATGCTGAAATTGTTCGGTTGTATGAACAACTAAAAGCAAAAGATGAGCAACTAGCTAAGAAGGATGAACAACTTCGGGTCAAAGATGTTCAAATTGCTGAAAAAGATAAACAACTAGACCAGCAACAACAATTAACCCTTCAAGCCATGAATGACCGTGAAACCTTGAAATTGGAATTAGATCAAGCCAAAGAAAAGGTTCAAGAACAAGAGAGTAAAGGCTTCTGGAGACGTGTCTTCGGACGCTAAAAAACTGACCTCGGTCAGTTTTTTCTATGCTCTTCCTCTCCATAATCACCAGACCCCCATCCCCATCATTCAATAAAGGAGTTCCCTTGAAAGAATTAAACCACTATGTCGCCTTCGATTTAGAATTCAATCAATTCGAAGGAAAGTACCACATCATTCAAGTTTCTGCTGTCCGCTTTACAAATGGACAAGAAGTTACCCACTATGATTCCTATGCCTATACGGATAAACCACTAAAAAGCTTTATCAATGGCCTCACCGGGATTACATCTGATAAAATCCTCCAAGCCCCCCCTCTTGAGCAAGTCCTAGAGGAATTTCAAGATTTTGTCGCAGACATCCCCCTCATTGGATACAATGCCATCAAGAGTGACCTCCCTATCCTAGCGGAAAATGGGCTAGAGTTCACGGATCAATATGCTGTTGATGTCTTTGAGGAAGCTTCTAAACGACGCCCGTCTGACCTCCATGGGATTAAAAACTTGCAGCTTCATACAGTTGCTCAGTTTTTAGGAGTGGCTGGAAAATCGCACGATAGTCTAGAAGATGCACGAATGACCGCCCTCGTTTATGAAGCCTTTCTCGAATCAGATCGGGCACGGAACCTCCTAAAGGAACAAGAATCCTTTTCTACCTCTCCTTTTGGTGGATTGGACCTCTCTAATTATTTTAACGACTAAAAAACCTCTATCAAATGATAGAGGTTCTTTCTGTATGCTTAGAATGGTAATTTACCAGCAAAAGCACCCAATTTTTTCTTCGTTGCTGCATCAATCTCTTCAATCGCCGCATTGATGGCTTGAACCGTCATATCAGAAAGAGTTTCTGTATCTTCTGGATCCACAACTGCTGGGTTAAATTCGATGGATACCACCTTCTTGTCACCTGTAAGAGTTGCAACTACCAAGTCTTGAGCAGATTTTCCGACAAATTGAGTCGCAGCTAACTCTGCTTGGCTTTGTTCCATTTGTTTCTGAAGCTTTTGCGCTTGCTTCATCATATTTTGCATATTCATCATAAGATTTTCTAGATTCCTTTCGTATCAAGGGTTTAGACCCTGTTGCTTAATTTTTACTGCCCACTTCTGCCCATTTTTTTAAAAATCGTCAAATGCGTTAGCGACTTCTTTTTGTTGTGATGGGAACAAATGTGAGTAGATATTTATTGTTGTATTGATAGAACTATGTCCTAGTCGTTTCATCAGAGTGAAAAAGATATAATCCTTTCCTTCTCCTCTCCTCAATCCCTGATTTATCAAAAAGGCTACATGTGAATGCCTAAAATCATGGTTTCGAATCAATTTGAAGTCTTCTGGCAATCGTTTCTTGAATGCTGCTCTAAAGTTAGAGACATTCGGAGCAGTCATAGGCTCCCCTGAAAATTGGAAAATCTGCAAATCATCTGTTGAATCAGTTAGCTTAGACAGTCTCTGACTTTGTACTGACTTCCAGGTTTTCAACTCATCCACAAAAGCTTTATGGATATAGATTTCTCTATTTGATTGAGTCGTCTTTACAGATCCAATATGTATTTTCCCATTGCGATAATAGGCTGACTTACGGATCTTAATATATCCCTCGTCAAGAAAAACATCTCTCCAAGTTAAGGCAAGTGCCTCCCCCATACGAATTCCCGTAAACATAAGTACACGATACAGAAGTTTAAAAGGATACTCACTTTCTTCAAAATAAGATTCAAACTCCTTGAATTGTTCAGGAGTATAATAAGACATTTCTTTATGCTTTTCTGGAAGTTTCCGAATGGCATCACATGGATTATCCTGTCTATATCCTTTCGAAATAGCAATATCAAACAACTTATGAACAAAAATCATTTGTTGGTTAATATGCATTGGTGTAAGTGTCCCACCTTTTACACTTGGCTGTTCAATTAGCCAATCTCGATATTTTTTTACATCTTGAATGGTAACTGAAGACATATCAGCGTATTCAAAGAATCGCGATACATATTGGGTATAGTATGAGTTCTGGGTATCTACTGTACCTTTTTTATTTCCACGAAGCTCATCTTCTTCTTTTAACATTACATAAAGAGAGGAAATGGTAAGTTTTTTTGTATTCTGAATCTGATTTAACTTATGGATACGGTAATAAGCCGCATATTCCTCTGCTTCTTTTTTTGTTAAAAAATTAGATTTACGATGTCGTGTACGTTTGCCAGTTAAGGAACTTTTACCATCACTAATATCAACTAGCCACAGTCCATCATCCTGTTTAATTACCGCCATGCTATTTCTCTCCTTCAGTCATGACAGCGTTTTGAAGGTTCCCCTCAATTATATCATTTTTTAATTGTATTTGAAAACCAAGAATGGATTCAACTGTGATAATTGGTACACGTCCAATGCGTTTGTTCTTATACCATTCAAATCCTTCTTGTACAAGCTGGCTCTTAGCTTTTCGTATTAATTTACTAGCTTGTGTTTCAGAATATCCAATCAATTCCATTAAATCATTTTTATCTACAACTTGAATCATCTATATCTATTCCTTTCTAATGTCCTATTACATAGGTAAATTGTTTGGCAGTTTCTGCATCAAACGTGCGGTAACTAATAATCCCCAATCCTTTAACATTATATTCTGAGACGAGAATTGAGCCGTCTGATTTAACTTGTTCCACAAATGAAATATGTCCGTATATTGGATCGGCTCCAGCTTGTCCAGGGCTAAATGATAGAGCAGAATGCTCAGTCGGTGTATGAGTTGTTGTGAATCCTGGTTTATTCATCCATTGACCACCATTTCCCATAAATGGATCAAAGTTGACTCCGACTTGTTTTCCACGGTTGAAGACATACCAAGTACATTGTCCCCAAGGATAAGTACTAGTGATATATTCTGTGGTATCAATAGCTGTTGTCAGACTGTAACCTGCTGGTATATCATTTGAAGTGACTCCTCCACCATCTCTAGTTTTTCCTGTAGTTTGTTCAGGAGCTTTTGGTGTTCCTCCATGTTCATCAATGAAGGCATCCAGTTTTTGCATGGTTTCGGCACGTCTTTTCCCTGATCCTGTGGTATCTGTGAAATAGACTCCACCATCAGTTGCTGGATTAAGTGTTCCATTCGCAAGCTTTTTAGCTTTATCATCTTGTATTTTAAAGGTTTGGTTTTTATTCCCAATGATGGTTTGCTGGGTTAGTCCAACAACAGCAACCTCATCATTAAAGTTATTGGCATATTCTGGATTGGAATCATAGGCCCCAAAACCAAACATATTGGCTCCAGGATTAGTGGCTACCCCAGCAGTTCCAAGGGAGCTTTCATTCAGTGCGATCGCAACGATTCCACGAACATCAAGATTTGATTTAGCTTCCCATTCGAGGAGCTTTTTCCCATTAATTCGGTTCTTATCATAGGAGATTCCTAACGTATCTAAAAAGCCGTCTAATTGCTCTGCTGTAATACCGAAGCGATGAACCAGTAGGTTGTGAGTATAGGGATCACCATCTGACCAGTGATCCGCATAAGTCACTCCATTTTGGGATTGAGGTGAGCCATTCGTTCCACCACCTCCGACAGCCCCCATAAGGATAATGATGATGAGGACCGGTAGAAAGAGAGGAATGAGACCGGCTAATAGAAACCATTTTAGTTTTTTCATCGAATCTCCTTTCTAGTTAATGTCTTATATAAGCAGTGAACAGAACAGTCCCAAAACGCCATTTTGCATCTAAAACGACTGAATAGGACTTAGCCTGTAAGATGATTTTGTCTCTTTCTTGTTCTGATACTGGAAACAAAAGAAGGAAATCGACTGAGCGTTTTCCTTCTTGGTAGGCTTGATAAAGAGTTTCTTCAAGAACTCTTGGAAAAGCAGTTCTTGAGCGTATCTTGGTATTCATATCATTCTCCTCTAAGTTGTCTTAAGCGTTCTGTTAATCGGTCTCTTCGTTCAATATTGGTTCTCAATTTATCATCTCGTGTCATGGTTTTCCTATAAGCACGAGTGAAGGCATTGGATCCTTGGGCTTTGTACATGGCTTGAGGATCTTTATATTCCTCTAATTTGTGCTCAATACTATTAATGCGGAGCTGTTTAAATGGAGAAATCCACTCTTCTTTAAGAGTTTGAAATTCCTCGTTTGAACTTGGTGTTGGCTCTACTGTGATTGCAGATTCCATTGAAGGAGTTGGTGGTATTTTTTCTTCAACTGGTTTAATCCCTTCTAGCGTTTGCTTTGTTTTCGGAATGCTTGGTTCTGGAGCATCTGGACTTATCGGAGTCTCAAGTGTTTCTGCTGGGAGCACTTCATCAGGTTGGTGCTCTGATCCCTTATTGGTAAAGAAAGATCCGACATTTTGGAAGTGACTTTTGGCATTCATCACCATTCCGGCTCCGAAACCAGCACCTGCTAAGGCAAAATTCCCAAGATGTTGAGCAGATGAAAGACTTCTCGATGGTACTTGTGAAGCTACCTCTCTGGTCTTTGTGACCCCTTTTTCAACTTTGTTTCCAATATCATTCGCAACCATTCGAGCTTTGGATCCAAGAATGAATTGGATCAGTTCAGCTTTGTATTTCCATAGAAAGAAATATACGAGTCCCTTTGAGACGACTGAAATGAGTAGTTTAAAGACAAGGCCGAAGATGATCAAGGATGGAAGAGTTTTAAGGATACTATCAAAACCTGTAATGACGATATTTTCTATCATTTTTTCAATGTAGAAGACTAATAGAGTTAATAGACTTGTGATAGCTGGGAAAAGTAGCCCGCCAAACATGACTTTCAAGACTCCAAAAATCAAATCTTGCATTCTTGGTACAAAGGACATTAGAAGTACAATTGGAAAGAGCAGGATCATCATCAGGACGAGTGTTTGCGCAATGACGTTTAACATTTGAATCAAAATAACCGGTATCGCTAATACGAAGGCTTCACAGATTTTGAAGATGACGTAAAACATACGGGTAAAGATGAAGTCAGGCATAGCTGAAACCCACCGGTTCTTTTCACCATCATCATTGGCTCCATTTCCTAGTTCATCAAGATATTTATTCCGATCTTTCGATTTTACTGATTTAAAGTTTCCATTCTTATCGCCTGTTCCTAGTACCTTACTATCGTCAAAAGTTTCTTGTTTCCCATCTTGGCTATTCTTATATTTCCCGTTTTCTTGTCCTGTATTGACAAAGACATAAGCTTTATAAGAGGTTTCTGCAATATAGCTATCTGCCATGGAATCGCCAATTTTTATGGATTTATTATTTCCATACTCCACCTTGATATTCGTGATATTTTTAGTGACATCTTGAGAGACATGGTTGATAGTATCAAGTAGATACAGACCACCTGATGTTCCAGCAATTGTTCCAAAGTAACCAAAACCAAGGATGAGAACTAGAAAGACATGAAGGAGTGTTCTTGAAAAAGCTCCCTTAGAAAAGAAAAACTGATAAAAGAGATAAAACGCTAGAATCAGAAGCAACATTGAAACGAGTGATTGTTTTGCGACTCCACCAGAACTTGAACCGATAAATCCTTTCCAAATATTCATTGCTCCATTAAACACATAGTCCTTGTAGTTGGAGTAGAGATCAATCTTTTCGAGAATCCGAATCAGCAAAGAAAAGAAGCCCACCACTGCGTTTAGAATGAAAAAGAAGAAGTTGACGAAAAGCTCATTAATCAGAACCCAAGCCCCGTTAAAGGAAGCGAACCCAGTAGGCTCCATGTAAGACTTGAGAGAGAAGATATCAACTCCCCTTAGTTTGTCAAAAGCTTCTTGCATGGATTCACCTCCTAACTAGCGTATTTATTTTCAAGGCTTGATGATACCGTAGCTTTCATTGGTTTTAGAAGCATATCAATATCTTCAAAGATGTTGTGTACGGAAATCATATTGAGATTGCCATACACGTCATAGTATAGGCATTGACCAGAGATCATATTGTCAATCCATTCGAGATTGCTTTCAGTGACTTCGAGATTGACATGTTTTAAGATATCTTCTCGTTCAGACTTTTCATAGAAAGCAAAGATAGTCCCAAATCCCGTTGTATCATCGTCATTTTCTGCATCATGTACAGATTGAGTAATCAGTGCCAAGGTATTGTTTTTGGAGCGTCCAATCCGACGCATATTTTTGATAACGGCTTTTCCTTCTGCGGACTTCATAAGAATCCATGCTTCGTCAAAGAACTCAATAGTATCTTCATTTTCATTTCGTTCTCCAAAGTGAGTACAGAAAGCACCCAGCGCAAACATGAGGGTAATAGAGTTGCGTTCGTGATCTGAAATCTTTGTGGAATCGTCTTTTGGTAGCTTGAGGTTATTGACCTCAAGGATGGTCACTCGTGATTCATAGTTAAGTCCTCGAGTAGTCCCATCTGAAAAGGCTAGTTCCAAGATAGAGTTTGTGACAATTGAGGTCAGATAACGACCAACCGAAGCAATTTCAGAGGAAGTAGAGTCTCTCAGAACTTTTAGGACGTGTTTAAATCCGACTTTCTCACCAGCGACTCGTTTTTCTACAATCGCATTAATAGCTTCTGTGATCGCTGTTTTCTGGTCCATTGTGACATCATCTACAGCTTGTAGTAGAAACTCAAGCATATTCTTTGCGACCTCTACAGCTTGTTCTTTATCTAGAACGACAATAGGATCTAAGACTCCGTGGTTTGATGGAAGCGAGCTATCTAGTGTCACAAAGTTAAAGTTCTCAATCTGTTTCTTGCGTTCAGGATAGAGATGTGCAAATTCAGGTGAGTTGATCACTTCTTGATAGTGATTTCTAAGTTCACGTTTAGGGTCAATATAAAGTGTCTTGACATTCTGTAAAGCCACACTTAAAAAGATGATCTGAGCAAGGAAGGATTTTCCTTGACCTGTTGCCCCCGTAATAATGATGTGTGGGTTCTTGGTAATCTTTCCAGCGATATCTTCTTTATTTCCTACTGTCGCATTGTAGAGAACAATGTTCTTTGAGGAATCAATAGCTTTAGAAATATTGTCCCAACGGCCTGTCCAGTTATCTACTCGGCCGATATACCAACCGATACGGTTTCCAGAAGAGGTATTGGTAAAAGGCATGAGTTCTGAAAAGCCACGAGCTGTGACCATATGTGTCCAGGTGCGAGATTTCTTTTGGAGGTTTTCTCCATAAAGCAGAGCTTGAAAGAGATAAGGTCCGTCTTGAGAGGCTTCACTAATTTCGACTCCCATATCATCAAAGTAGTTCAAAACCACTTGCCGTCTTTGACGGAGTTGGTTCACACTAGAAGCAGAGACAATCAGATAGGCTCCATATTCGATGATATCTTCCTTGTTTCCGACTTTCTTCATTAAGTCCTTTAGGGAGATAGAGCCCATGATGATCTCGTCTTGTTGGACAGTATCAGTATTTTCTGCCTCTTCCATGATGTTTCTGTAACGTGTATTCGAGCGTCCCATTCGCCCCTTGATTTTACCAGTATCAATAAATTCTGCCTTGATTCGTAGCTCTACGGGAAAGTTTAAGCGTTGGATAAATTCGCCAAGATGAAAACCATTGAATTGAACAGGAAATTTACCAACCGGAAGAATAGTCACAAAAGAAGATCCATAAGGGCTTTCTAGCTTAAGAAAGCCACCTTTTAGGACTTTGATCAAGGTATCTGTGATATTGAATTGAGCACGATTAGCGAGCACCTCCTTCTTGTAGTGAGGGATATAGCGAAGGTACTGCATCCGCTGGTAATAAAAGAGTTCTTCATTAGATAACCGTTTTGCCCGAAGGACAGAGAAGGCTTGAAAAATAGTGAATTCATCACTTTTATAGTCTTCATACCAAGTGGGACTTAATTCATATTCATAGCCAAGACCCTTGGCAATTTTTTCTGAGAACTCATTGAAGCTCTCATAGGCCAAGTCTTTGACGGTCGCTCCATGATTTTGTTTGCGCAAGGTCACTCCAACGACCCAGTCAAACTGATAAGGAATTTCCATTTCATCCGTTAGACGATCCACCGTGTAAAGAAGAAGTTCTTCTCCTAGTTCTCGGCTGTCATCTGCTAGAGCATCTGAAAAGTCCCGCATTTTCTCCTCTAAAAGATAGTCTTTAGGGATCAGAGATATTTCAAAGAACTTGTTTTTCTGGAGCTTCTTCATCATTTGAGCAACAGTGATTTTGTGTTTGCCCTTTTTTTCATCATCCGTAATCGTGATAGGAGTGTTTGGAATACGATAATAAGCAACGACGGTTTGATCTTTTTTGAGAGCTAGGTTTTCATGTGTTTCCCTAATAGGATAGGTTAAAGTAATACTCATAGGTCCTCCTTTTCTATAGATTTGTTTTTTCAAAGACAATTTCTTCTACAGGCTCTATTCGATCTTCGTGGTAGATAGCTTTTTTGTTTAGCTTAAAATCCCAGAAGTAAATCAGGTAATCTCCTATAAAGACGTGCATCTTTTTACCGTGAGGCTCGTATTCAGTATAAAATTTGGCCAATTTGTACGGAAGATACCAATAGAGCAAGAGAGAAATTGAGTGAGTGATTTTTGCGAGTGGCACAAAGATAAACCCTCCAAAGAGTAACATGGCCACAAAAACGATGATAAAGACAATGAAAAAGGACAACTGCATAGGTGTCGCAAAGTACCATAATCGAGTGCCCTTTTTTGTCTTAATTTCTTGGATCCAATAAGGTGCATTTAGGCCCTTACTGTAATCATAAAGTCTTTCTTCTTTCATGATTAAAGTCCTGTTTCAACTCCAAAAAGACGCAGGAACCAGCCGACTGGTTTTAGGATTTCTTGTCCTTTAGCCATCGAAACAATGACGGCATAGAAACCAACGACGTAGAAAAGCTGGAGCCAGGAACTATTTCGCCAAGCCTTTATAGCTAATGTTACAGCAATGGCTGTCAGGATCCAAATTCCATCCCCCTGGAGGAAGGTTCGTAGATTGTCTGTATTCATAGAGTTCTCCTATTCTTTATTATTTGCATAATTCAGTGGAATGGTGTGTTCTAGTTTAGTGACATAGTAGGTCTTTTCTTTTTCTGAGAGGGTAAAAGTGAAGTTTTCTGAGTGAGTGGTTCCTCCAACCTCAAAGGTTGCTTGGACATATGCGATTAGATTCTGACCATCTTTTTTAAGGTAAGTATAATCAATTGTTTTGAAGGTGGTATTGGCTATAATATCCACATCCTTAGCAATCAGATTAAGGTTATCTTGGTTAGTAGTATAGTTGGTAAAGAAGACCTTGAGGAACTTTTCAACCTTCTTACGCTGAGTATCTGAAAAGTGATCGTTAGCGGTTAATTGAAGCTGATCGTCTTCGCTAAAGTGTCCAGCTTGTGAGGATTCTATAGCAGAAAACCAAGGAAGGCCAGAAACATAATATTTCCCATCTTTTTCATCAAATGGAATATTGAAACCTGTCACAATTTCTTTTTCTTCTGTGTTGTTATCCCGATGGATGCTTTCCTTGTATTTAACCTTATAGGTCGCAACTTTTCCTTCTACAGTCACTAACTGAGAGTAGAGAAGTTCACTAGGATTTCGAACTTGACCTTGAGCTTTCACATCAGGAATGAAGTTGTAAAAGCTATTTAAGTATTCCACTTGAGCTTGTTGTTTGTCTCCTTCTTGTGGAAGGGTGAAATAAGCATAGACATAGTCGTTCAAGTAGTACTGGAGTTTATAGTCGTATTTTCTACTAGACTCCATTGGCTGTGCCTTTTGTTTTTTAGTAGCCTCTACTTGAGCTTGTAGTGTACCTACCTTATTTGATAGTGTAATAGCACGAAAGGATCCCAAGAGACCAACAAAAAGGAGGAAAGCAATTCCTCCTATGACTGCAATATTGACGGTCTTTTTATTGGTGACTTTTAGTTTTTGTGGGCCTCCTTTTTTCTCCACCTTTTTAAAGTGTGAGAGGTATTCTTTTGCTTGAAGCAAGTAGCGTTTGGCTTTATCCATAGATCCTCCTTTTAGAGACTAGCAAGTTCAATGAGCTTTGAGCCTTTTGCATAGAGGCGCTTATTGGCTTTTTCGATCTCGCCATTAATGTAATAGTAGCCTCGTAGCTCAGTTTGGAGTTGTTCGATCAGGTCAGGTTTTAGGTCTTTGGCTTCTTCTTTTTTAAGGAGACTATTTAATTCTCCAGCCTTGGTCCAAGCCTCTCTGTGATCTTTCTTTTTAAGTAATTCTCCCAGTTCATTCGTGACTTGAGAGACTTTCTTTTCAAAAATAGTTTTAGTGGCCATTTCAATTTCCTTTCTAAATTTTTCTTGATTGTCTTTGATGGTCTTTTGGATATAAGTAATCAGTGAGGGGCGCATTTTTTTATTTACACTCAACACTTGACCATCTAGCGTGAAACAGGCATGTTCATAGTTATAGAACCCTCTACTATCTGGAAGATCTTCTGTACATCTGCCTGCACATTCGTAGTAAAAATCTTTGCCCTTTCGTAAGAGGATATACATATTCCAGAATTCTTGTTCTGGAAGAAGCAGAAAGTCTGCTTGATAAATCTTCTTCAGCATCTCAAGAAGCCTCAAGCAGATCATCGTAGCCTAGAGCTTGGTAGATAAAATCTGAATCAAACCAGAGCCAGTCATTGATTTGCCCTTCAGTTGGTGTATCACCAGAGAAGATATCCTCACAAATGACGGTTAGGGTATCCACTCCACCACGTTCACGGACAGTGTTTAGAGTTTCCAATCCACCTGACCAGGCTTTAAAGTTGTCTAGTGAATTGATTTGAACTTTGTATTCCATATAGTTTTTCCTTTCTAGTGTTCATAGTGTTTATTGGCTTTGAGAAGTCGTAACATGGCTTTTCCTCGATCAGTAATCTCTCCGCTATTCTGAATCATTTTCATGTATTCTGTTTGGAGGATCTTGTCTGCTTCAGTGACTAGTGCAAGAGAGTTAGCAACTTGATAGGTCAGCCAGCGAATGGTTCGCTCAATACTGTATGGTTGTGGGTTGGTGGAGAGTTTTAAGGGTTCGACACCTCCAAAGAGCCGTTGCCATTTTTCATCCGGTTTGTAGGCTCCAAAGCGAGTGAGTCCATCATAGACTTGGATTTCTTTATTGATGATCCCTCTTGCGATTTCTCCGAGATCTACACCGTTAATGTATTCCTCTACAATGCCTTGGGCTTTTTGATCTGAAAAGCGGAGTTCATAGCGATTCCAGATACCAAAAATCTCCAAGGATTCGTCCAAGGAGATGTTTTCCATACGAGCTATTTCATAGCGCTTTTCATAAAAGTTGAAGTAGAGTTGACTTTGACGACTTCCAAAGTAAATGGATAAGCCGTGATTCGCTTCCATGTTT
The DNA here is from genome assembly GCF_004785935.1 of Streptococcus rubneri. GTDB lineage: Bacteria > Bacillota > Bacilli > Lactobacillales > Streptococcaceae > Streptococcus > Streptococcus rubneri. The sequence goes on from NZ_SRRP01000001.1 coordinate 1,367,199, forward strand.
TCATTATCTGTGAAAGATCCACCACCCGTGATATTCCATTTCTTGATCGTATCTAGAACAATCTCTTTGGAATAGAGTTTATCAATCAATTTGGGAATTTGAATTTGTTCGTCCTCATGACCATAACCCTTATAGAGTTCATCCAGAGCAATATCGAGTCGTTTCACCCGAACATCTTCATAGGAATAAAGAATATTTTGAAGAAAAATCTGCCAAGTAATTCCCTTGTCTTCTAGAAGTAGTTCCAATTCACGACATCCTTGACCAGATAGTTGAAGACAAGTTTGGTAGTCATTAGTCACTGACTTATCAAAGAAATCAAAAATCCAGATGTTTCCTCGTTGCCACAAGTGGGTATAGTTCATAAGACGGGTTTCTTGGTCTGTAAATTCGCTTAGGTGACAATGAAGAAAATTTTCACAGAAAGCATCTAAATCCTTTAATCTAGGAAAGGTCAATCGTAGATAGTCGATTTGAGCCCGAAGACAATTTTTATCGCAATCTTGATAGTAACCGAGCCTTTCTTTTAGTTCCCTAAACTTATCAATCGTCAGTCCTCTTTCGCCTGTTTCATAAGAGCGGTAGGTTCTAGTTGGAAGATTAACAGCTTGTGCAAATGCTTTTTGACTAAGTCCTGTTTGTTTTCTAAAATTCTTAATATGAAAAGGACTAATTTTGTCCATTCATCGCAACACCTCTTTCTAACAAAGTGACACACTTTTTTTACGAAAGTGACACACTTTATAAAATTCGAAAACCCAACTCCCATAAGGAATGAGGAGGGGTGGACTTGGCGTTTTTGCCAAATGTAACCCCCCTATTAGAAAACGGGGGTTACTTGTCATCATGAGCCAGGAACGGCGGGCTTCGGTCTTCGCCTGACCTGCGGTCAGGCTTGCCCTTGCCCTTGTCCTAGCCCATGATGACTGACAATCGCTTCAATAGCTTTTGGATAAGACTTGCGTCCATCTTCCTCAAATTGAGTGATTGTTTCAAGAAGTAACTTTTCTTGGAAAGGTTCAATGAGAATAGCGGAATCAGTACGTTTAAATGAGATCCCGTGCTCTTCCATATAAGGGATGATTTTTCGAAGAGTTTGCATCTTTAGATCGTACTCCTCCGCAAATTCCTTGAGTGGACGATGAATAATTTCTGGTTCTTGTAATTGTTCATCTACCTTAATTTTCTCTTTTGATTTCTTCTCCTCCAGGTATTCTTCAAATACTGAGAACTCTTGACCTTCAAACTCCATGATCGGGATTTTAGCGTATTCATCATAGAAGGAAAAGCCCTGGTCAAGTGGAATATAAGGTGAATAAAATTCACCAGCTAGATTCCCACTTGAAGCAATATAGCCACGACCAACTACTTTTACTCCATTAATTTCATCTAACTTTTTAAACTCTTTGGTTTTATTGGCATCCCCAAACATCATGTCATATCCTGTTGATTCTAAATGACCGACGGAGAGACGCTTCATAAAGTTATCCCGAAGAGCCGTTTTGATAAATTCACCATCGGGCCGTTGCATAGCAAAGATGATAAAGACTCCAGCTTGGCGACCTTCTAGAACTAACTGGGAGAGGTATTCCATGAGTTCTGACTGTTGGCTATAGTCACGGTCAATTTTTGCCATAAGGGCTGCCCACTCGTCTACAAGAATGAATTTTGGTTTCATATCATAGTGAGTAAAATTCTTTCCAGCTTGAAATTTTGACGAAGAAGACATCTGTTCATAGCGTTTTTCCATGAACTCTACATTCTCTTTAAAACAGTTAATGATATCTTCCTTACTAGTGTAGACTCGACTATGAAAGACTGGAATTTTCTTTAATCCAGCAAGGTCTGAATTCTTTGGATCACAGATATCAACAAAGCCGATTTTAGCTAGGGCGTAGATAATAGTCATGAGGACAACGGTTTTTCCTCCACCAGTTCCACCACCAATGAGAAGGTGAGGTTCTTCGATATAATCCCAGGATATATCTTTCATGAGCTGGAGTTTTGAACCTTTTACTTTTACTTCATCGATGGTTATCCTGCTATCAATTCGGTTAATAGCAATTTCATACTTGATAAAGCGATTATCAAAGGTTTTATTGCGAAAGTCCCCGTTAAACATAACTTCAAGTGTGGCCCCAAGGTTTAGAAAGCGATCTTGAAATTTATTACCTTCTAGAATGAAACTTACTTCAATCTTGTAGCGAGACTGTTTGATATACACTTGAGGCAAAGCGATTTTTTCAATGATCTTGTTTTCACGTCTAACCTTTTTAACTAGATAGAGGTTATTCTCTAGCAAAAAACGAGAAAGAATTCGAAGGCTGTTGAGCTTTTGAAAAAATAGCATCTTTCTGTAGCAAACTCGATTGATAAACCAAGAAAGAATCAATGAAAAAAGTAGCCCAGCTCCTAGAAAATATGCTTGTGGTAAGGGATGGACTTTTAATTCTTCTAGATGTAAGTAGCTGTAGTAACTAATAGCCAACAAAAAAGGAAACCACCAGATAAACCATGTGATTCCCTTTAGTTTACGATGAAAAACTCGAACTCTTTTTCCCCGATAGGTAAAGAGTTTCATGGTGCATCACCTCCTAGTTTTCCTTCTTATTTTCTACCGGTTTGTTTTCTTTAGTTGGTGTGCCTCCAGCTTTTTTCTTGATTTTAGAAGCAAAGAGCTTATAGATATCATTACGATTGACATGGGTATGAGTGATAACAATATCTTCTAGTTCAACCTCTTCTCGGTATTTAATGCCCAAATCTTCAATTTCAGACTCTGACATATCTGCGATAGTGAAAAAGAGTGTTTCATGCTGGACAGAAGAATGAATTCCTACAACAATTCCACGGATCTCACCTGTATTGACTTGGACAAATGATCCATCAGGATTACGTTGTGTGCGATCCACTTCAAAGATGATATCAGGGCCCTCAATGCCTCGGAAAGTCAGTTTTCCAAGAACTGCTGGTACATCTAGTCCATCTGTAATGACACGATAAGTCTTGTCAGCAATTTGTAGTTTTTCTCCGTAGTTTAATCCGATTTTAGCCATGTGATTTTCTCCTTTTATTTCTTATTTTTTGAGTACTAATTTTTCCGCAAAGACATTGAGGTAAGGTGCAACAGTATTGCCATTTAAAGCAGTGTCTGGGAAAAAGATTGGGTTAACTGCTTCTACTAGAGCATCTTCTGGAAAGACTGTTGTAGAGGCTGGTGTAATGACATGAAAGGCTCCGTGCTCTGCGCTGTTTAGAATGTGGCGTTGATATTTACCTTCTTTTCCAAAAATAAATTTAGGAGCATTTCCCAAACGTTCGTAGTAAGCAGGGCCAATAAATTCTGGTTTCATTTTAAGTGTTTCTGAGATCATAAGATTTTCCTTTCTGAGTGTAAAATAAAAAGAGTTAAGCTAGTTGCTTTACTCTTGAGTAATAGTGGGTAAATAGTTTTCGTTTAAACATGCGACTATAGAATTGAATATCCCCATGAGCATAGCCATTTCTACGAGCATTTTGAGCTAGATGAACTAGATCTACTTGCGCTTGAGCATAGAGTTTAGCTTGTAGTTTATCAGAGTCACTAAACATGCCATAGGTAAATTCATAGTTATCATAGAGTCGTTTACATTGTAGTGCGAAAAAAGTTTGTCATACCATTCTCCTTTATTGTAATAGTAAAAAAGCTACTAAGTGAAAAAAGGAAATAACTTAGTAGCTTGAGAGTAGGTCTATCTTATTAGATAGACGGCAGTAAAGAAAAGTTATTTGGTTGAAGGATCCGTCCTTCACGGTGGCAACGTTTAGCAAGGTGCTTTGCGTCAATTACCATCGCTTTCCCAGCCAATCTCTTCAGGTAGTCCTCATCATACCCAAGGGATTCTCTTACGCCCTTTGGCGAAGCCAGTTCACTTTACTATTCGGAAAAGTGCGAAAGTCCGAAATGCGTGGAAGCCCACAAGAAATTAGTCTTGTTTTATATCTTCACTTCAACCATAAAACGGACTTGACTTTTGGTATCAAAACATTTACAATAAAGGTACGAAGTTTATGTGTAGTTCTGATGATCAATCCTCTGGTTGTCAGACGCACTTTTTATTTAATTGTCAATGATCATAATGCCGATAGTTAGGTGTTATTATTTTTAAATCCTATATAACCACCAGCTATATTTATATTATATAACCGTTAGTTATATTTGTCAAGGGATTATTTTGAAAAGTTAAAAATATTTTTAGAGGTCAAAAATGGAATTTTCGGAACGCTTAAAAAAGCTTAGGAAAGACGCAGGTTTAACTCAAGTTGATGTAGCAAATAAATTAGGAATTTCGCAACCAGCATATGCATCATGGGAACGTGGAATAAAAAAACCAACCCAAGATAATCTAGTGAAGATTGCACAAGTTTTAAATGTATCGGTCGATTATTTAGTTGGAAACTCTGAAGAAAAATCGAATGACTTAGACAATATTGAATTGCTTTTCCGTATGAACTCAAAGGGATTGACCGATGAAGAAAAGGAAATCTTTAGAAAAGAATTGATTGAGTTTATGGATGAGAGAAAAAAAGCTTTTGGGAAATAAATAGAAAGTATAGGATTTTTAAATAAATGAAAAAGATTAAAGAATTTTTTAAAAAAATATCATCAAAAATAAACGTGGCTTTAATTATTTCTTTACTTGCATTATCGGCTTCTGCAAATTTTAATAGAATAAACTCCTCAAATTCTAAGCTAGAAAGTTTATATCAGAATTCCATTGATTATTTAATCAATTTAGAAAAAAAAGAACTTTTATTTGTTAGTAAAAATGAGAAGAGCGTATCTACAAAACAGGAAGAGATTCAAATCAATATAAGTGATGAGTTTTATTATGCTGTAATTTTAGATTCAATTAATAACAATAATAAGTATGCAAAAGAACTTAAAGATATTTTAAAAAACGTAACAACATATCATTCATTGGAAATAGAAAGACTATCGGCTACTTATGCTCTTGCTGTAGAGAAAGAGAGTAACTTTGACAAAAAATATATTGAAGAAAATGAAAAAAAAATTAGTAAGATTGAAGAACAACAAATGAAATTAACCCAAAATAATAAAATAAATTTACGTGATAAGTATAAAGAAATTGTAATTAGCTATTATTTTGAAGAAAAAGAGATAAATCGATTTAAGTTATTCTATTTCTTTTAAAAGATTAAGATTAAAGTGGACATTCGTCCACTTTTTTTATATACTAAACTCAACTAAATTGGTTTAGTTTTGTAATTTATACTTAAAGGAGGTACCATTCTTTGGATGAATTGTATACAAGAATAAGTAAGTCTACAAAACATGTGTTATACCAATACATGAAGGATCATGATATTTCATTACTAAATTATAATTTCAACTACTTCTTTCAATATTGTATTCAAAAATATCAAATTCAAGTAATTAGTCACCACTTCTCAAATCACAAGATTGAAGGATTAACTGTTATTGATGAATTAGGTATTAGTTTTTCTTATGAAAAGGATAATCCCATTGTGAAGCAAAATTTTACGCTGTGTCATGAGCTAGGACATTTTATCCTAGAGCATGAAGGTAATTATTTTGCAGAATCTATTGATAATCAGGAGAACCTACTAGAGCGTGAAGCGAATATTTTCTCTGCTGTAGTATTAATGCCTGACATTGTTTTGTTGTCAAAGATTTATTATAGTTGCGACACCTTTCAACACATTCAAAATAGCCTCGATGTCTCAAAACAGGCATTGTTCTTTCGCCTTTTAGATCTTCTTAGAGAATATTATCCTGAAAAAGAAAATACCATTAGGCAGGCTATCGATGCTTATATTGATGGACAAAATGCCACACTACTCCTTTTGTTTCACAGCATCAAAGAACATATTATAAAGGAGTTTAACAACTACCAGACTTCTCTCATCAATAAGATAGAGCTATCTGTGAGCAAAAGAGGTTTTGTAACTAGTCAAGAGTATCCAGAACTTCTAGATCAAGAGAATTGGAAAACAATAAAGACTTGCCGAAAGAATTTAAAAGTATGGCTCATTTATGATAGAGGAAAATCTATAGCTTATGTTTGGGATAAAAATAAGCTAACGGACAAAGAGGCAAAACAAAAAGCTGAATTGAAACTACTATTAATGTGAGGAAAACGATGTATCAACCAGAAAAACTAAAGGCTCGTAGAAAAGAGCTAAAAATGACTCAAAAGGATATTGCAGATCAATTAGGTATTACCTACCAAGCGTATTCTGCATGGGAGCGTGGAGTAAAACAACCGTCTAGAGAAAAAGTAAAGCTTTTGGAGCAGATTCTAAAAGTACCAAAAGGTTATTTTACAGAGCTTGAAATCGTCCGACTATATAATACTTTATCGGATGAAGGTAAGAATAATGCACTTAGTTATGTCAGAGGCCTAGTTCAAAAAGAAAAATGTAAGAACATTGTTTCAATGTCAGAAAAACTATACGAATACCATGTTTACGAACAAATGTCTGCTGGTATCGGTTCATCAGTGTATAACGATCAAAACTATGATACTGTCTATTTTGATGAAGAACTAGCCCACGATTTCGCCTCATGGATTTCTGGTGACTCAATGGAACCCAAATATCAAAATGGTTCTGTGGCTCTCATTCGTGAAACAGGGTTTGATTATGATGGTGCAGTATATGCAGTAGTCTGTAATAATCAGACATACATTAAAAGAGTTTACCAGGAAGAACAGGGTTTGCGATTAGTTTCTATCAATCCAAAATATCGAGATATTTTTCTTTCGTATGATGAAGATCCTAGAATTGTAGGGATTATTGTAGGGAATTTCTTACCTGTTGAACAGTGATATTGTTAATGTAAAATAATAATAGTGTATTATTTTTTTGTTTATGGAGATTGAAAATGGGAAAAGAAAATAATGAAATAAAAAAGGCATATGATGAATTACTGAAAACTAAAAATAAATGTGGGAAATATAGTAAAACATTGTTTCACATCCATACCCCAGTATCCCATGATTACAGATTATTTAAAATTTGGAACGATTTATCAGAGAAAGAATGGAATAAACTATCTGTAGAAGATTATCTTTTAGAAGTAAAAAATAATAAGCTTTTTCCAGAGGAATATTTTAAAACAAAAGATAGTGATAGTATTATTTATAATAACTATCAAAAAAATGGTTTTGAAAATGAAAAAGAGCAAATATCATTTTGAACTGCACCCTAAAAGTTAGACAGAAAAATCTAACTTTTGGGGTCAGTACAAGATTGTTCAGCTACTTTTTAATTGGGCACTATAAAATTTTTCCTCGAAAATAAGAGACTTGCACGATTTACTCATTACTTATCCAATATTAGAGTTTATACTAGTTACTGTAAGGATAATCATCTAAAAGAAGTAAGGAGGCAACCCTATGGCTAAAAATACAAGTCGTCTAGAGATTGATTCTCAAAGTTTCGAGGTTGAAAACCATGAACTTTCCGGGAAATCAGGAGATGGTTAGTGGTTTACACATTCTTATGAATTTACTTCGCCAAACGTGCGCTGTGGATAAAACTCTCTATTTTTTGACAGGAGGATAAAATGGAAGGAATTATTGGAACACTAGAATTCTATGCACCTGTACTGGTCTTAGGAGTTATTGTCATAGGGATTGTTTACTTTATGAAAAAAAGAAACGATCGCAAATAATCAACATCGACCGATACCTGAAAAAGGCATCGGTTTTTTATAACTTGAATATATTGCACAAAATACTCATGGAAAACCTTGAAAGAAACCGTATAATGAGACAGTAATAAAGAAACGGAGGAATGAAATGATGAAACAGCTTATTGTGACAGGATTAACGAAAACATTTGGTCAAGGAGATAATATCGTTCATGCTTTATTAGATGTGAATTTGTCCGTTGAAAAAGGTGAATTTCTGGCAATTATGGGTGCCAGTGGTAGTGGAAAAACAACACTCCTCAACTGTATTTCAACGATTGATAAACCAACATCAGGTGAGATTCGATTTGAAGATTTTGATATCATCCATGCCAAGGAAAATGAATTAGCTGACTATCGTGCTAAAAACATTTCCTATATTTTCCAAGCCTACAACTTGGTGGAAACCTTGACGGTCTATGAAAATATCATTCTACCTCTTCAAATTCAGGGGAAAAATATCAAAAAACATCAGGATAAGATTGAGGAAATTTTGGATAAGTTGGCCATTCAAAACTTAAAAGATAAGTTTCCTAATCAGTTATCAGGTGGCCAGCGACAACGTGTGGCAACTGCTAGAGCCTTGATTGATGATTCTAAACTGATTATCGCAGATGAGCCGACAGGAGCCTTGGACTCTGCCAATTCTGAAAAACTGATGGCACTTTTGCAGGAAATCAATAAAAGTTTTGGTATTACCATTTTACTGGTTACGCATGACCCTGCCGCAGCCAAGTATTCCTCACGGATGGTGCTACTTAGCGATGGAAAGATTATGGATGATTTGGAACGTAACAGCTTATCTAATGAACAGTATTTGCAAGAGATTTACAGCCGTACCAGATAGGAGGAAGAGAGTATGTATCCAAAATTAATTTTACGAAATGTATTTCGAAATTTACAGACTTACACCATATACTTTTTCAGTCTAACCTTGATTTATAGCTTGCTCTATGCTTTTAATGCTTTACCAAGCCATCCAGTGATGCAAAGTTTATCAGGGGCAAAGGAAATGTTGACGACGGTGATGAGTCAGTACATGGGCTTGCTTTCCTATCTGATTCTATCGGCGATTGCCTTTCTCGTCGTTTATTCCACAAACTTTGTCCTGGGACGTCGTAAGAAAGAGCTGGGACTTTATGCAACGCTGGGAATGAAGAAGAAGCAGATTATCCGTACCTTGTTCTTTGAAACCATGCTGGTCAATATCTTTTCCTTGATTCTAGGTTTCTTGCTTGGCTTGATTTTACTGGTCATTCTATCTAAGGTTGCATCTGAGTTTTTTATGGCCAATTACTTTGGTAGTCTGCTTTTTTTTGATAGCAAGTCTGTCATCTTACTAGTTTATTCCTATTTGGTAACCAGTTTTATTGTTGGTGTCATGGACATTCTTACCTTTAGAAAGCAAAATATCATTGCACTCATTCAAGAAAATGGGGTCAAGAAATCTGTCTTGGCAAAAGGCAAGCCAGTTCTTCAAGCACTTCTCTTTATTCTTTCGACAGCTGTTATCGGTTTTGGTGCTCTCTATTTTTCAGACTATCACCATCTATCATTCTTGAAAAGCTGGGGTATCTTGCTGGTATCTGTCTTCGTGATTTTTGTGATTTTATTTTACAATACCTTGAGCCATTTTATCTTGGTTTCCCTTAGAAAACTGCCTCAAACCTACTATAACAAATTAAACACTTTTAAAATCCGTCAATTTTCAAAACAAGCTGATAGTAATTCGGTCACGTTGGCTGTCTTATCCTTGACCTTGACACTGGCTCTCAGCTTACTAGTTTTTAGTGGTAGTGCCTATACGACTATGAACCGAGAGCTGAACAAATACTCACCTTATGATGTAACTGTCAATCTCTATCGTGGTCAGGAGTTCCAGTTTTCTCAGGAATCTGTCAAAGATAGATTAAAAGCAGATGGATTTGACTTTAACCTCATCAAAGAGGAGTACAGCTATCCTATCTATTCTAGTGATTTAATCTATAAAGATTTGATTGATACTAGCAATCTCTGGGCGCATGATAAGGAACTTCCTGAATCAAAAGTACCGATTTTAGGAATTTCTGCCTACAATCATCTCCGCAAACTGCAAGGGGAAAAAGCGGTTGACTTGGCAGATAACCAATTTCTGGTCAATGCAAACTATAAAGGAACTGCCAAGCAGATCCAGGACTTTCTATCAACGACCAAAACCCTCATGATTAACGGTCATTCTCTCAACCTTGCCTCTTCGAATCCACTTGAAACAGTTTACTTTTTATCGTCAGTGGGTACAAATGATACAGGAACCTTAATTGTACCAGATAAGGTAGTAGTTGGATTGACGGAAGACCACACGACCTATGTTGCCAATTTCAAAGAAAATATCGACAAACGGAAAGTAGAAACATTCTTAAGTCAGTGGATAGAAAAATACTACTTCACTCGTGATGGAGCAGAGTTGAATCCGTTCACCTATCAGACCAAAGGAAGAATTTTTGAGATTTATCTTGGATTTATGGGCGTCATTGTCTTTGTCATGATTTTTGTCAGTGTTATTTTTATCATTATTTCCCTCAGTATCTTGTCCCTTCAAACTTCTACAAGTGCTTTGGATAGTGTCAATGATTATCAAATCTTATATCTTCTTGGGAATAAGAGGAAGCAAAATCGCTCTATTCTTTTGCAACAGATTCTAAGTTATTTCTTGGTTCCGCTGGTCATCGCAGGTCCGCTAGCATTTGCCTTGAGTACCGCTCTTTTGGGCTATTTTGAGAATTTCGCTAATACCAGCATTTCTATTGATATCACCTATCTGGGAGTAGCGGTTTTACTCTTTGTCCTTTACTTGCTAGTGACTTACAGAGTAAGTTGGCAAATTATTGAAAATTAAGTCAAATACCAGAGTTGCCTATCCTGCAATTCTGGTATTGTGTTATAATAATATTAAAGTAGTTCAGGAAGTAGATACATATGAAACAGTTTGTCAAATTGTTCTCGAAAAACTCACTTTTATTGTGGTGGTTGACGATTTTGAATCATCTAGCTTTAATGATTTATATTTATCATAGGATCCCTCTGGACTTTTCGACAGATTTTTCCTTGCAGATGGTTTTATTGCTGATTATTGCTTTAATTGTATTTAGCTATATTTGTAATATTGTGACCTTTCGGTATAGTGAGTTGAAACTTTGGTTGCTCCTGATGATGTTTCTCATTAGCTGGCAATCCATATTTAATCAAGGAGTTGCGAGCACCCTGTTGCACTTTTTTGATATTCTTCATCCGCTCAACTCTTTTATATTGGTGTATAGTTCTCTGTCTATTATCTTTCTGGGAGAGAAAATAGGAGAAGAACTGTTGAGTGTGTCCTTTGTGTTGACACTAATCACCATTAGTTCATATCTGTTAAGTCCTTCAATTTTTCTATTTCTGTCCTTGTTTGCGTCTTTCTTTTTAAACCTTGTTCCCTTGATTTTACTGATTTTATATCATAAAGAGTTGAAAAGTAAACTCAAGTATCAGAGACGAAATTTGTGGATATTAGCTTTGATATTGCCTCTTTCTTATTTCTTTTTGTATATCAATACGACGGGCTCAGGAGTGACGAACCTAGTCTGGTATCTAGAAATTCTTAGTATCTTAGCTTTTTTACACTTCAAAACAATTATCAGCTCTCTTCAAAAAAAGGTATCAGAGTTAAAATTGTCCTATATAAAAGCTTTTTCACGCTTGTTTTTACTGGTTATGTTTTTGTTAGTAGGCATTTTCATCATCTTTCGTCTAGATTTAAACACGAGCTTTTTGGTCTTGAATATCATGTTACTATTGTTCGGGATTTGTTCGGAAGAATTGATTCGCCTCTTTCGTTCTGCTGAAATGCTAGATTCTAGGGATTATGTAAAAGTTCTCTTTTTAAAGCGTAACCGTATGGTGAAAAATCTGCTGGCAAATGAAGATACAGAACAACAGTTCTCCGAATTTCTTCACAATGAAATCCTGCAAAATGTTATGGCAATAAAAAATTTCAATAAATATAGTAGCAATCAAGCTTTTGGTGAACAGATCAATCTGGTAACAGAGGAGTTGGTTCAGCGGATTCGTGAGCGGATGGATTATTATCAGCCAATGGTAGAAACAGACGAGCAGTTAGACATCCAGTATCAAGGGCTGATTAATCGGATTGTCAAACGCTATCACGCAGAAAATGAAGTCGTCACACAGTTTCCTGCCCACTTTAGGCTTTTATCTCCTTACGATAAAATTGCCTATCGTCTGGTTGAGGAGTTGGCGACCAATGCCGTTAAGTACGCTAGTGGTGGAAGGATTTCTTTGAAGATTGATGTGCATGATGACGCTATTTTTATCATTTCTGAAAATGACTGCCTTCAAAAAGAAAAATCCTTAGGTTATGGCTTGAAAAATATGTCTAATAAAATTAGTGTTTTAGGTGGTCAAATGCAGATTTTTGAAAATAATAAGAGATTTCGTGTAGAAATTACTCTCCCGATTGATAAGGAGTTGTGTTATGAAAATTTTGTTAATTGATGATCATAAATTATTTAGCCAAAGTATCAAGATGATTTTAGAGTTATCGGAAAACATTAAAAAGGTCCAGTTAGTAGATAATTTTTCGACTATTTCGGAGATTGCTTTTAATGACTACGACATTATTTTGATTGACATCAACCTGACGAGTCTGTATCAAGATGATGGGCTGACCTTGGCACAAGAGATTATCGATAATGGTTGTTCTAGTAAGGTTGTGATTTTGACAGGTTACAGTAAAAAAATGTATGAACACCGAGCTAAAGTTATGGGGGCTTATGGCTTTCTAGACAAAAGTATGGACCCAGATGAGTTGGTGAAAAAACTGGAAAAGATTTATCTAGGTGGTAAGGTCTTTTCTGATGAAGTGATGGTAGAGGTGCTAACACCAAGAGAAATCAAGATACTAGAACTGGTTAGAAATGGCTTGACCATTGATGATGTCTGTGACAAGGTCTATGTGAGTAAACGTACAGTTTCCAATCACTTGGCCAATATCTTTTCAAAATTGGGAGTGACTAACAGGCAGGAGGCGATTCACATCGCTGAGCAGTTGGGCTATTTCCCACCAGATTAAAAAGTTGCAGAAGATGCAGCTTTTTTAATTTATTTACAAAAATTGCACATATTACTCATTCTAATAAACAGTAAATTTGATAATCTATTAGTAATTAAGGAGGAAATCATTATGTCTATGGTATCTGAAAAATGGTTTGTATAAAAAAATTTATCAGACGGATTACTAATTTTGTAAGTTATATTGGCCACCTTCGGGTGGCATTTTTACTTCTGTGATACTTTTTTCAAGCTTTATCTGGTATTCTTGACTTAGTTTTTATAGAAAGAAGGTCTAAGATGTTAAATAAAGTCAAAACTAAAGCCTTAATTAGTGTTGGAGCAGTGGATGTAACTAGCTTTATTCTCTGAATCTTGCATGATAAGAAGAATAAAGAAATAAAAAGAAAAATCAAAGTGTTTGTTTATCGGCAATCATCACAATTCGGTTAATAATAAGCTTAAAAGTTTTTTGAGGAATCTATTTAGCACAAAAAAACACCTATTCGGGAAAATAGGTGTGAATGATGTTATTTATATCCATATTGTTTTAGTGCGTTATTATATGCTTCGCTATTTTTAAGATAGTAGTCGTGCTTAACTCCACTAATATCAACAGAAAAGGCCCCATCTTTAAATGAATATTCTTCTGTTCGACTTGCAATATTTTGTCCAGTTAATTCGATCGTATTCTTTTTTTTGTTAATGGTAAAGCCGTCGGCTTCTCCATGCTCAATGGAAGCATTATTTCCTTTAATAGTAAACGCTAACTCGTTTCTTTCACTTGAGATCCAATAATACTCACCATCTAAAGATTGGTAGTTGTTTTTAGAGCAAGCAATTAACGTAATTATTGATAATGAAAGTAGTAATATACCTATTAATTTTCTCATAATCTGTGCCTCCTTCTATAATTTTAATTATACCAAAATAATATTACAAGAGTATGTCAGTGTCTGTTATAACGGAAAAATGAAGAAATGTCTATTATAACCTCAAATAACTATTCAGAATATAATTTCAAGCAAAGTCAACGAATCCATAATGGGTTTGGCCAATGTTCTGACACACTTGAAAGCTTATTTGATTAAAACTCCATAACTCTACTAGGGTGTTTACACAAAATTATTGACAGTATCAAATAAAATCAGATAGATTGAACTAAATGATTACCCAGAAGTAACTTTCATAATTCTTTTCACACTATCATCTTTGTCAACTAGAAGGCAATCTGGAAAAGTCATCTGCTTCCATTTTTTATAATCAAAATTTGGATCAAAATGATTGATTAAGATTCCTAGCAAATTTCCATGAGAACTCAGTAAAATGGTTTTATCTGAATACCTTTCTTCTAAATCCTGCAATAAATCTAAGATTCTCATTAATGCTTCTTGATTAGATTCACCTCCAATAAGTGATTTATCTGGATTTTGCCATAAATATTGAATCGTTTCTTCAAACTCAGAATCTTCAATAAATCTTGAAGATAATTTTCTTTCACGCAAACGATCATCAAGCACTATCTTATCAAATTGTACAGGAGAACTATTTACTGTCTCAAAAGCTCGCTTATAAGGACTAGAAAAATAGTAATCAATATTAAAAGAATTCAAAAACTCCAATTGCTTTAGAGATACAAATCCTTCTTCCGATAAAGTTCTATTAAAATCATCACTCGAAAATCTCGAATGAGCATGTCTAAGTAAAATATAAGAATTGTTCATGAATTATAATTACGCTGAAAATACATATAAGGAGGAAAGTTGTTTTATAAGCTCATATTATCTTACTTAACTATTAATTGTCAAGTAGATTCATTCATTTTACTCACACACCCCCCACCCAATGGGCAGGTTTTATCTGTTTTATTCAGCTAAATTAAGCTCTCAAAAAAGCTGATGAAATATAAATTCATCAGCTTTTTTGAGAGCTTAATTTGACTATTAGCTTATGTTGATAGTTAGATTTTTATTCAGAGCAAGTGCAATTTTGCTCATTGTTTCAATGCTTGTGTTATTTCCACGTTCAATGCGAGCAATGGTAGACTGTGGGACATGAGATAGGGAAGCTAGCTCTCTTTGGGTGAGACCTGCTGTTTGTCGTGCGTCATAAACTGCAATAGCACTTTCCAAAATAGCTTTTTCAGTTAAAAACCCTTCTTTAAATTTATTGTCTGCTAGTTCGTTTTCTAAAAAATCATCAAATTTAATTGTGGTCATGGTTGTTGTCCTCAAATTCTTTCTTTAAATCCTTAGCGTGTTTTATCTCACTCTGGGGTGTTTTTTGTGTTTTTTTGGTAAAGCCATGGGTGATGATATAGCGTTCATTGATAACATGAAAATAAAGTGCCCTTTGAATGTTAGAAGCAACCTTTGAGCGGATTTCAAAGATGTCGTCATCTAGCTTTTTCACCCATTCCATACGTTGAGCAACTAAAAGACCATGCTCTTGTATAGTGGCGATAGTTGCCAGTAATTTTTGTTTGTCTTTAATTGGTATAGTTTGTAAAAATTCTAGGAACTCGGTGTGTCCATTTAACCGAGTATAAAACTCAAATTTTGGCTTTTTCATTGTACCTCCATGATAGCATATATTGTTCTTTTCTTCAAGAATAATGGTGTGAACTTTATCCAAATGCTATGCTACAATCATATAGTCATTATGTATTTTTTATTCTTAATCTTAGTTTTGGTTGTGAAAATAGTAGTAAATTTATTCCATCTATTGACGGTTGAGATAAACTCTAAGTGACATATATGTATGCCAAAGGAACATTTTGGGTATTTCTTGTAATTTTAGATGAATTTCTATATTAGGATAGTGTTGTATCATGTTGTTAAAAAATTGAAAAGATAAATATCATAGATTCGATTTGGTATAATAGTAATTGAAATTGATGTGCAGTAATTTTTGTTTAACTTGAGAATTGTTTTATAAGTTAGAATGGGATCATAATGTCGAAAATCACATTTCATGATAAAAACATGATAAAAAAATTTTTTAATGAGGGTGGATATGTTCTAGATTTTTCAAATCGTACTTTTGATAAATTTACTTATCACTCCATTGGTGTAAAAATTCAGGAAAAGTACGGTTTGTCAAAAGGAAAGTCATTTGAAGCATATATAGATGAAGCTCTTGATAACGATATTATTAAGTTGGTAAGGGATTTACTAACTTATTATGATGACCTTCCAGATAGTAGTTCTGAAAAGACTGATATTAAGAATAAACAAGCAGAGAAGTTAAAAGAAATGCTAAATTCCTATGCCCATATGGGGAAAGAAATAATAAAAACTGACGAGTCCTTTCTCACTAAAGGTGGCTTTGCTGAAATTTATTTACAAAAACATTCTCAACGGATTGTGAAAAAGTTGAAAAATGAATATAAACAGAACTCTGCTCTAAAAAGTCGCTTTAAAAGAGAGTTTGAAATTATGCAGTCTCTATCGCAAGTAAATGGGATTATTAAAGTTTATGAATTCGATGAGTCAGAGTTTAGCTATACGATGGAGAAAGCTGATTTTACTTTAAATGATTATATTGTAAATAATGAATTAAAATTAAACCAAATATTTAATCTGTTGTTTCAAATATTGACAATAATGGCTGATGTTCATTCTCGAGGTATCTATCATAGAGATTTGAGTCCAAGCAATATTTTTCTATGTGATGGGCTTATAAAGATATCTGATTTTGGATTGGCTAAAGATTCTACTGTCAATCATTCTCATTTGACTATGAACACAAATAATTATGGGCAGTTTTATTATTGTGCGCCAGAACAGATAACTGGTCTAAAAAATGCAACTAAAATGAGTGATGTCTATTCATTAGGAAAGGTGGTTAATTTTTGTTTAACTGGAAACCCAACTAACGAAAAACATGTTCTACGAACTTTTGTTCAAAAAGCCACCTCTTATCAACCAGAATTAAGGTTTAGAGATGCAGGGGAAATGCTTGAACAACTAAGTTATCACCTGCGAATTTTTCATCAAAAGGATTCAAAGCAGAAAATATTAAAAAAAATTCAACAGAGAGAATATGATGAAACAATAACGATATATCTTAATAATATTTCGAATGTGGATTTGTGCCGGGAACTTATTGACATAGGAGAGAATTACAAATTGGCTTGCATTAAATTTATGAAAATAAGCCCAGAAAATGCACTATTCTTGATTCAAAAACTTTTTCCATCATTAAAAGAAGTTGCAACCTCTTTTTCTTCAAATGATATTTTTGCATCTCTTGCATTTGATGTATTAAAAGATGAACATTTTGATTACTTGAGTAAAGAAATGGCTGCAAGGATGTTATATTATGTAGCTCGGGAAGTAAATCGTTTCTATGCCCAGAGGCTTATAGAGGACTTGAAACATAGTTCTATCGAACCAATGTTAGAAAATATTTTAGATGGTGAGTAATTATGTAGATTTGGCTTAAGTTGGGAATAAGATCTTGAAAAGGAATAATGTTTAGTGTACAAAGTGTTGATTTTGCTTTTGTATGTAATAACTCCTTTGATGACTTTGAGGTTATACCATATGATGAACCGATAACATATACTCGAAGTGGAGAAGCATTCAAAAATTATTCTAATGGAGAGCGTAAATACATAAATGCGATTATAAGAACTTTATATAGGATTTTAACTCCTGGTAAACCATTTAAAGGTTTAATAAAGTCAAGAAAATCCCCTCTAAATTTTGAAAGAATAATTCATGTCTTATCAGAAACCGATGTAAAAGAGTTAAAGATAATTTGGGAATGATATCTCCAGATGGTGTGGACTTTTGGTAAAATTCTAGCTCAATTAGTGTATTTTAAGGTTAAAATTCACACCATTCAGATGAAATTAGTTGAAATTGAATGAAGTAACGCTTTCAGAAAAGTCTAAAAGCACTTGATATTAAAGGCTTTTGAGATTTATTTAAACAAAAGTTGTTCAAACCAGGTCATACGATTTGTAAGAAAAAGAACACATAACAAAAAGAGGAGCTTCACAATAAAGTTCCTCTTCTTTTAAATATCCGAATCATTACTCTTATTTCAAAAAAGGTAGTGAAAAAGGTAGTGATTCGGTTGATTTATATTGCAATGTAGTGAAATTTAGAATTTCAAGAATCGCTTAAAATCAAGGTTTCTCACATCTATTGACGTGTAGTGAATCCCTATTTCACCTCTGTAATTATCAAGTATTACAATCTATATTTCTTTTAATATTTTACCAAATAATTCTTCTAGCTTCCCTAAGTCTCCATATACAGTTCCGTCCATATAAAGGTTGTAAACTTCATCATCTTGTTCCACTCGTATTTGTGCAGAATATCCTTTTGATAGTGCTAAGGAACGAATAACTTCTCGTTGAGTTCGTCCATTTCCTTCTCGAAAGGGATGGAAATAATTAAGATTATCAAGAATTTTTGCTAAATGTTTAATGATTTCATCTTTTGAGTTGGCAGTTTGATGATAGGAATGAATGAGATGATTTATATAAGTTTCAGCAGCATTAAACGACTGTATCGACATAAAAGGATTACCACTTTTAGAGATATTCACCTTGCGATATTGTCCTGACCAGGCATAAACATCCTGAAACAAATAGTTATGAATGGCTAAAATATTACTCATGGAATAGACTTCAATGGCTTTCAAGCGCAAGTCTGCAAGTCTTTTAGTAACGAATAAGTGTTCATTTCGATAGGCTTCTTCAATATTTGTAACATTTTGTTTGTTGATTAAGACTGTGGAATTTGGATAGGTATATTGGTGATGAGGGTCAATGTACTTATAGCCTTCGTATTGATTTTTAACCAATATTCAATTCCTTTCGTCTATTGACAACATAAGTTTTTAAATCAATCACATCTTGAACAGTAGGTTCATAATTTTCAATCATTGATGATCCAATAGCATACCAGACAGTATCAAAATCCGAAAAGTTATCAAAGGGAATCCCTAAAATTGTTAATTCTTCTTTATTTACATCAAGAGTCATGGCACACCTCCTTATATAGAGTTATCCTTATTATACCATAAAATCGGTATTTTCACCTAAAGGATAGAGACTGTTATTAAAGTATGAATTTATGATAAAACTAAAAAATAACAAGTTATACAATAAAAGTATCAATTTCTTATAATAAAAGAGGCACTTTGGCCTCTTTTACTCTCCTTCAAACACTCTGTCACTGTCCATTTACTGTCCAATATACTGTAACACATCTATAATTTATTGATTTAAACGGATGCGAAATCCCTTAATACCAGTATTTTGATAAATAACAAGACTTTAAGAATCTTAAATTAAGTCTTGCATATTCATCATAATATTTTCTAGATTCCTTTCGTATCAAGGGGCTAGACCTCTTGTTTAATGGTTACTGCCCACTTCTGCCCATTTTCTAGTAAAAAGATGGACAGTTCTCTTCTATTATAGCATGTTTTTCTTCTCCGAAAAAGGTAGAATCTTGATTATTTACCTGGCCGTTGAACAATTTTATCTGCCTTCCCCAGTATCTTTAAATAACCTTATTGAATTCGCTCTTGCATAAAGTTGAATGAACTATTTAGGAATTTTCTTCGTACCCGTTCAGGAACATCTTCTTATTTATCCATGAAAAATGAACCAAATAGGTGCTAAAAGCGACCAAATAGATTTTTCCCCCTTTTTTACTTCAGAAACCTATATACTAGTCATGACTAAAAGTCAGAATACTCTGGAAAGACTGGTTGGTCAATTTAAACAACTGAAAAGGAAGCACACTATGATCTATGTGATTGAATACAATTATCCCTCCCAGCTGTTAGTCGAGCATATTAATAACTATCTGGAAAAAAAGCGGGTCCGCAATCTACCAGTGAAACTCGTCTATAATGGGAATATCGCCTATATCGATTATGACTTAAAAAACATTTACTTCTTTTCCTGTCATGGAGACTCTGGAATTAATGCCTATAAAGAACTCGAACGTATTCGGAGAAATGATCCCTATGGACGCATTATTGTCCATTCAAACAAGGTGGACGGACGCAGGCTCATGGACCACAAATTACAAGTCTATGGCTTGATGGAGCGGAGTATCAGTGACTATGGAAAGCCAGAAGTCTATTTTGAAGAGCTCGATTTTTTACTAGGAGACCTTTACGAAGAACTCTGGGAAATGGCTGCAGAAGCCAAATATGCTGCTGGTAAGAAACCAAACCAGCTCTTCCCGCGCTGGGGACCTCAAATCGGAATTTACCCACCTAAGCGTTATTCCATCCACCTCCGTCAAAATCCGGACGAAGACGATTAAACAATCAAAAGTGGAGCCTGGGGACAGGGTCCATTTTTTATGTTACAATGAACTGGAAATGAAATGAGACAAGAAAAAGGAGACCTTATGAACCACTATGATACCATTGTCATTGGAGGAGGACCTGCCGGCATGATGGCTACTATCTCCAGTTCCTTCTACGGACAAACAACCCTCCTGTTGGAAAAGAACCGCAAGCTAGGGAAAAAACTAGCTGGGACTGGTGGAGGTCGATGTAATGTGACCAACAATGGAAGCCTAGACGATCTCCTAGCAGGAATTCCAGGAAACGGACGCTTCCTTTACAGTGTCTTTTCTCAATTTGACAACCAAGATATCGTCCGCTTCTTCACAGAAAACGGGGTCAAACTCAAGGTTGAAGACCATGGTCGTGTCTTTCCAGCTTCAGATCGTTCCCAAACGATTATTCAAGCTCTGACAGATAAGATTGCCGAGCTCGGCGGTCAAGTCCGCTGCCAGGTGGAGGTGACCTCTGTGAAGAAAATTGACGGACAATTTGTCATCAAATCAAAAGATGAGACCTGGACTGCAGACCGCTTGATTGTGACAACTGGTGGAAAGTCCTACCCTTCGACGGGCTCTACCGGCTTTGGCCACGATATCGCCCGTCACTTCCAGCACACTATTACGGATCTAGAAGCTGCTGAAAGCCCCCTTCTCACAGATTTCCCCCACAAGGCCCTTCAAGGGATTTCCTTAGACGATGTGACCCTCCACTATGGCAAACACCACATTACCCATGACCTCCTCTTTACCCACTTTGGCTTGTCTGGCCCGGCTGCCCTTCGCATGTCAAGCTTTGTCAAGGGGGGAGAGATCCTTACGCTGGACAGTGTCCCTCACTATTCTAAGGAAGAACTCACAGAAATCCTAGAGAAAAATCGTGAGAAGTCCTTAAAGAATGTTCTGAAGGCCTATCTGCCAGAACGCCTGGCTGAGTTTTTTGCTCAGGATCTTCCCGAAAAGGTGAAACAACTCTCTCCTAAAGAAATCGATGTAGTACTAGAGAAAGTAAAGGAACTCCCAATCCCTATAACAGGGAAGATGTCCTTGGCCAAATCCTTTGTAACCAAAGGTGGCGTCAGCCTTAAGGAAATCAATCCCAAAACCTTAGAAAGTAAGTTGGTCCCTGGCCTTCATTTTGCTGGGGAGGTCTTGGATATCAATGCCCATACAGGAGGATTTAATATTACAGCTGCTCTCTGTACTGGTTGGGTGGCAGGAAGTCTGCATTATGATTAAATATCAAAGGTTGTGAAAAATGAACAGAAGAGAGTCAGTTGAATTTGTCAACATGTGCATGATTAAAAATGGGGACAAGGTTCTGGTTCAAGATCGAGTTAGTCCTGACTGGCCTGGCATTACTTTTCCTGGCGGACATGTTGAACGTGGCGAATCCTTTGTCGCTGCGGTCATTCGTGAAGTGAGAGAAGAAACGGGTCTAACCATTTCTAAACCCCAACTCTGTGGTATCAAGGACTGGTACGATGATGAGGATTACCGTTATGTCGTCCTTTTTTACAAGACCGAACACTTTACTGGTGAGCTCCAGTCTTCAGACGAAGGAAAGGCCTGGTGGGAAGAATTTGAAAATCTATCTCATCTAAAACTTGCAACCAATGATATGTCTGATATGCTTCGTGTTTTTTTGGAAGATGATCTCAGTGAATTCTTCTACTATAAAGACGGTGACGACTGGCTTTATGATTTAAAATAGCAAATAGTCGGCGGAGAGTCCTCCGTCGATTATTTGCTCTGTTTTTCAACATAGTGGGCAATCACATCTGATGTGTACTGGGCTGTTCCAGGTCCAAATTTATCAATATTTTCCTTGAACTCAGGGTTATAGACGTATCCTTTACCGATATGTCCGAAGACTTCAATAGAGCAGTCAAATCCATAAGTACGAATGGCTTGCAAGAGCTTGGCTGCTTGCTCTTGGTTTTCAATTGCTGTTGCAGGTAAACCAGCTTGAAGATTTTGTGCTAAAGTTTGAAAGACTTGGTTAAAGGCAGCCGTAGACTCATCTTCACGACCTTTTTGGCGTTCGAGGGCTTGATCCATGACTTCTTGGCCATACTTCTCCACCGCTTCTTTCTGGTATTTTTGATGATCTTGATAGCTAAATCCAGTGAATTTTTCCTCAATGGTCATTTTTCTTTCTCCTTTTTGTTCTTGAATCGTTTTTTGCAAGGTGGAAATCAAGGTATCCAGATGTTGCCTTTCTCGAGTTAGATAGTCCAACTGTCTAGTCAAATGGGGCAATAAATCTATTCTTTCTTCCTTTAATAGCTCTGCTATTTTCTCTAAAGAAAACCCTAGATATTTGTAGTAAAGAATGACCTGAAGGCGTTCCAAATCCTCTTGACTGTAAGTTCGATAGCCGTTTTCCGACTTTAAGGGGACCAAGAGTCCTATCTTGTCATAGTGGTGCAGGGTCTTGACAGAGACACCTGAAAGCTGCGCAGCTTCTTTTATTTGGTACATGATTTGCTCCTTACAATGATAGTATACCCCCTCCCCTTAGGTTAGAGTCAAGTGTTTTTGCGAAAATTTTTAACTTTTTGAGAAAACTATAAAAACATGAAAACCGCTTTCTTGACAGTCTTTAAAAATCATGATAGGATAATCAAGTCTATCAATCACACAGAAGGCTCCTAAAGAGCCATTGAGAGAAGGCTATTTGACAACTCAAGTAGCCTTTTCTTATTTAAAAATAGATCGGAGTTTTAAAGATGTCTGAAAAATCTCAATGGGGTTCCAAAATTGGCTTCATCCTAGCCTCTGCAGGTTCTGCAATTGGCCTTGGGGCTGTTTGGAAGTTTCCCTATATGACCGCTGCTAATGGAGGCGGAAGTTTCCTTCTTATTTTTTTGATAGCAACTCTACTTATCGGCTTCCCTCTCTTACTGGCTGAATTTACTCTAGGACGTGCAGCTGGTGTTTCTGCCATTAAGACCTTTGGAAAACTCGGTGGCCGTCGCCTTTATGATGGGATCGGTTGGATCGGTGCCTTTGCCCTGTTCATCCTCCTCTCCTTCTACAGTGTCATCGGTGGCTGGATCCTGATTTATTTAGGGGTCGCCTTGGGAGAGTTATTCCAGCTTCTTTCAGTTAACGACTACACCCAGCTCTTTGGGGAGATTATTTCAAATCCCTGGTTGGCTCTAGGAGCCCAAGCCATCTTCATCTTCCTCAATGTCTTGATTGTTTCAAAGGGGGTAGAACAAGGGATTGAAAAGGCCTCAAAATTCATGATGCCTCTCCTCTTCATTATTTTCTTAGTCATGATTGGTCGTTCCTTGACCTTACCTGGCGCTTGGGAGGGAGTTAGCTACTTCCTCAAGCCAAACTTCTCCAAGATAACCAGCCAAGGTCTACTCTATGCCTTGGGCCAATCGTTTTTCGCCCTCTCCCTAGGGGTAACGGCCATGTTGACCTATGCTTCCTATTTGGACAAGGACACTGACCTGGTCCAATCCGGGATTTCCGTCGTCTTCATGAATATTGCCGTTTCCATCATGGCGGGCTTGGCGATCTTCCCAGCTATGTCAGCCTTTCAAATCCCTTCTACTAGTGGACCGGGCCTCCTCTTTGTAGTCCTTCCACAAGTCTTTGACAAGATGCCTTTTGGTACCCTCTTCTACCTGCTCTTCCTGCTTCTCTTTCTCTTTGCGACCATTACCTCATCTGTCGTCATGTTAGAGATTAATGTCGGGAACGTCACCAACCAAAACAATAAAAAGCGGGCTAAATGGAGTCAGATCATTGGCCTTCTGACCTTTATCTTTGGGATTCCATCTGCCCTTTCCTATGGCATCCTCTCTAAATGGACCCTCTTTGGAAAATCCTTCTTTGATTGTATGGACTTTTTGGTTTCCAACCTCCTTATGCCTTTTGGGGCTCTCTGCCTGTCTTTATTTACAGGCTATCTCTTTGATCAAGTCCTAGCCCAAGAAGAACTCAAGGTGGGAGAAGAGAAATCCAAACGCTTCTTCTTCAAGCTCTGGATTTTCTTGCTTCGCTTTGTGATTCCAATCGTCATCCTCATTGTCTTTATTACACAATTTATCTAAAACAAAATCCACGAACCCTCTGGGATTCGTGGATTTTTCTTTATTTTGTAAGGGAAACACGGAAATCATTGTATTTGCTGTAGTCAAAGTCTTCATTAAGCCCTGTTACAAATACAATTGGTGTATAATGACCCTCTTCCAAAATGAAACCGGCTTTTACCTTAGCATTGGCTCCCCCAAGTCCAGCAATACCTGGAAGAAGAGCATCAAAAGCTCCAGGTTCATCTGTTTCCCAGTAATAGACATTACCAGAAGCTTGGACTGCCTTGGCTCTAGCTGTCGCTGTGCGAATTGGGTTCACATCAGCTTGATAAAAGTTTGCTGTCGTAGTGACTGTTCCGTCCGCAGCAACGGTCATTTGGACATCTTTGGCAATTTCAGTTGTTCCAGTCCAAGTCCCTATAAGCTCTTCTGGAACCATTTGAGTTGAAGCCGGAGAAGCCTTGTCATCATTTGTCGTGCCAGATGCTGTAGCAGTTTGACTTGAGTTTACTGCCTCTTCTGAACTCGCTTCAGTTGTTTTTGTGTTCTTCTTTTTAGAAGACTGATTTGTTTTTTTCTGACTAGACGACATTGAAGTCTGTGTTTCTTTTGCAGAAGAGTTGCTCTCTTCTTTTTTTGAACCACAGGCTACGAGTAGGCTTGCAGAAGTTAATCCTAAAAGTGCTAAACTTGTCCATTTTTTCATGATCATGATACCTCACTAAAATTTATATTAGCTATTATATTACAATATTACACAATGTCAAGTTTTTTTTGAAATATTTTTGTAATATTTGCAACAAATAGTAATTTGTCTAAAAATTCAGGAGATTCAGGCGACTAGCAATCGGAAGAGGGCAACCAAGACAATCCCGAATAGAACCGTTCCCATTAGGTTTTTGTAGCGAAATGCTACCATCATGGTCGGAATGGTTGCGACCAGATCCACCCACCGAACCTGAGGGAGCTGGCCCGCTTTCCCCTCTACTAGACTTGAAAGGATCAAGGCAAAAATGATGGCAATGGGAAGGTACTTTAGAAAACGCAGAACTGGATCTGGCAGACCCCGGTATTTGACCAAAACGAAGGGCAGAATACGTGGAATCCAGGTGACCACTGCGGACATCAAAATAACCAAAAAAATCCAGCTATTCACGCGCATCGCACATCACCCCCACGAAACAACCTGTTAAAGTAGCTACTAAAACGGCTAATGATTGAGTCAAAAAGAAGGTCAAGAGGAAAAAGCTAAGAGCTACTGCACCTAAGACAAGGAGCATGGTTGTCATCTTTTCCGTCAAACGCATCCCTTGAAACTGACCAGCAAAAATCCCAATAAACATGGCAACTAGTGCAAAGTCCAGGCCGAAGGCACTAGGATTAGGTAAGAGCGAACCCAGCGCTGTCCCCAAAATGGTTGATGAGCCCCAGGCTAAATAACCGACCACGTTATTGCCATGCATCCAGGGAACAGTGATTCGGTCATTTTTCAATTTTTCGCTTAAATAAACCCCGTAACTTTCATCTGTCAACAAACTACCAATTCCAATATTCTGGAGCAGGCTAGCCTCCTTAAAATCGGGGGAGGTATGGAGACTCATAAGCATATTACGCAAATTGATGAAAAAGACGGTTAAGGTAATATTCATAATGGACGAATGAACCGCAATCAAAGAGATCATGGCAAACTGAGAAGCTCCTGCGTAAACCAAGAGACTCATCAATCCCATTTCTAAAG
Organism: Streptococcus rubneri; assembly: GCF_004785935.1. Lineage (GTDB taxonomy): Bacteria > Bacillota > Bacilli > Lactobacillales > Streptococcaceae > Streptococcus > Streptococcus rubneri. The sequence continues at coordinate 1,393,119 of NZ_SRRP01000001.1, forward strand.
GCGAGAGATAGGGCGATGCCACCACACCACAGGCTAAGCCAATACTGATATAACCTAGAGCTGTCGGAAGAGCATCTCTGACCCCCTGCTGAAAATTCTTCTCCACTCTTTCTTCCTTTCTTTTTTGATGCTATCTATTATAACAAAAAAAGGACGGGAATCGTCCTCCCGTCCTTTATGTTCGTTTTTTAACTAATCTAAGTTCTCTTCTATCGGAGCAAAAGCCAGACTTGGTTTGGCATTGAGATCTAAGCTAGCAAAATTTCCCTTATTCCATTCGCTGACACTGGCATAGGCAATCATCCCTGCATTGTCACCGCAGAGGCGCAGAGGAGGAATGATGACCTTAACATCTGTGATCTCAGAAGCCAAGCGTTCACGAAGACCTTGATTGGCCGCGACTCCTCCAGCTACCACCAGGGTTTTAACCGGGTATCTTTCTAGGGCTTTTTTTGTCTTGGCCATCAAGATATCCATCACCGCAGCTTGGAAGGAAGCCGATAGATCTTCCTTAGACAGACTCTCACCTTTTTGCTCGGCATTGTGGTGGAGATTGATAAAGGCTGATTTGAGCCCTGAGAATGAGAACTCCAAATTATCTTCCTTGATCATGGCACGGGGGAAATCGTAGATATCCTGACCCTTATGCGCTAACTCGTCAATCTCGCGACCGGCTGGATAGGTCAAGCCCATGACGCGGCCAACCTTATCATAGGCCTCACCAACCGCATCATCACGCGTTTCCCCAACAATCTTATAATCACCAGCCTCCGAAACATAGACCAACTCGGTGTGCCCTCCGCTGACCAGCAAGGCCAAGAGCGGAAATTCTAAAGGCTCGACGCTTTGAGCTGCCATCAAGTGGCCGGCCATGTGGTTGACAGGAATCAAATGAATTCCATGCGCCCAAGCAAAGGCCTTGGCCGCAGCAAGGCCGACCAAAAGAGCTCCAACCAGACCTGGTCCATAGGTCACCGCAACCGCTGTGATTTCTTCTTCTGTAATTCCCGCTTCTTCTAGCGCTTCCTCAATACAGGCTGTAATGACTTCGACATGGTGCCGACTGGCGACTTCTGGAACCACTCCCCCGAATCGTTTATGGCTGTCAATTTGGCTGGCAATGACATTGGACAAGAGCTCTGTGTCGTTCTTTAAAACGGCGACACTGGTCTCATCACAAGATGTTTCAAATGCCAAAATATATCTATCCTTCATTTGCTTCCCTTTTCATCATAATAGCGTCTTCGGTAGGTGCATGATAATACCCTTTCCGGCAACCAATTTCTTTAAATCCTTGTTTTTGATAGAGAGTCCGAGCTGGAACATTTCCTTCTCTCACCTCTAAAAAGACCTCTTTCTCCTGAGAAACAGTTTCTAGTAACTGACGAGCAATCCCGCGACCTTGCCACTCTTTTCGAACAGCAATTTGGACGACTTCTAACTCATAGAGGTTTTCTTGTATGGCTAAGAAACCGACCAATTCTTCGCCACTATAGGCAAAGGCATACCAGTTTTGAGATTGACCAAGATCCGCTAGGACTTGCTTCAAGGTCCAAGGACTTTGTCCATAGACATCATCTAAGATTTCTATCAACTGAGGGGCTAAATCTAGTCGACCTACTTCCTTCTCGATTCGGATCATAGGCGTTTGATGTAGGACTGACCGGAGTCTTGATGGTCCTTGAGCCAGTTTTCCTCAGCCTCTACGCGCTTGAGGTAGTTGGGGACAAAACCATGAACGGAGACAGCTTCCTTTTTAAGTCCTAATCGGCCGATCCGTACCGCATCCGGTAGGGTTTCTACCATCTGAGCATGTGGCAAGGCTTCTTGTATCTGCTCACGAAAGGCTTCCACTTCCCCAAGGAAGGTCACCTTTTCAGCTCCCTTTACTCTTTCTAACACCGCTTCAAAAGAAAGGTGAGCCTCCGGGTAGACCAGCTGATCCTCTTGGTAAAAGCCCGCATAGACATGGTTGCGCCGCGCATCCATTACTGGAATGGCCAGACCTTCTATCTCTTCTGGCACCAAGGCTAGTAAACTAGAGACCCCTACTAAATCGATCTTTAAGGTTTGGGCCAGGGTTTTAGCCGTTGCTACCGCAATCCGCAAGCCAGTATAGGATCCTGGGCCTTCTGCTACTATAATGCGATCTAGATCCGTCGGTTTCCAATCAATGCTGGCCATTAAAAATTCAATGGCAGGCATTAAGGTAATACTGTGGTTTTTCTTGATCGTAAGCGTCAGCTCTGCTAATAAGTTTTCTTCCTCCAAAAGAGCAACTGATAGGGCCTTACTGGAGGTGTCGAATGCTAATACTTTCATATTTTCTCCTCGTTGTCTGTTTCATATTATACTACAAATAGACGCCAAACGGTAGAGGAAGCTTTCCCGGCCTATGAAATTCTCTCCTCACTTTTCTGTTCCTTATTCCTTCTAAAAAAGCGCTTCCTTCTGCCATCAGACCCTGCTTGCTTCTTTTCCTAAAGGCTTATTTATGGTATAATGAATAATAATTGTATCGAATCAGGACAACAGAAAGTAAGAATAGAAGTCTCAGCTAGCTACTAGCTGTTTCTTTTCTGCTACAGTCCGAACAAGCGAAAGGAACCGAAACGAAAATGATTTACAAAGTTTTCTACCAAGAAACAAAAGAACGCAACCCTCGTCGTGAAACGACTCATGCCCTCTATCTCGATATTGATGCTAAGAATGAGTTGGAAGGACGCATTGAAGCTCGTCGCATCGTTGAAGAAAATACATCATACAACATCGAATTTATCACCCTCTTGTCAGACCAACATCTAGAATATGAAAAAGAGTCTGGCGCATTTGAAATTACGGAGTTCTAATCCATGGCATATACCTTAAAACCTGAAGAAGTTGGTGTTTTCGCCATTGGAGGTCTTGGGGAAATCGGTAAAAATACCTATGGGATTGAATACCAAGACGAAATCATCATTGTGGATGCTGGTATTAAGTTCCCTGAAGATGATTTGTTAGGGATTGATTACGTGATTCCTGACTATTCCTATATCGTTGAAAATATCGACCGTGTCAAAGGGGTCTTGATTACTCACGGACACGAAGACCATATCGGAGGAATTCCCTTCCTCTTGAAACAAGCGAATGTGCCAATCTATGCTGGACCTTTGGCCCTAGCCCTTATTCGTGGAAAATTGGAAGAGCATGGCCTCCTTCGTGGTGCCAAACTCTATGAAATCAACCAAAATACGGAGTTGACCTTTAAGCATATTAAAGCGACCTTCTTCCGTACGACCCACTCCATTCCAGAACCTTTGGGGATCGTTCTTCACACACCTCAAGGAAAAATTGTCTGCACGGGAGACTTTAAATTTGACTTCACACCTGTTGGTGAGCCGGCCGACCTTCACCGGATGGCAGCTCTAGGGGAGGAAGGCGTCCTCTGTCTGCTTTCTGACTCAACCAACGCGGAAGTCCCAACCTTTACCAACTCTGAAAAAGTCGTTGGCCAATCCATTATGAAGATTATTGAAGGCATTCATGGACGTATCATTTTCGCTTCCTTTGCATCCAACATCTTCCGTCTCCAACAGGCTGCAGATGCCGCTGTGAAAACTGGCCGCAAGATTGTTGTCTTTGGACGCTCGATGGAAAAAGCCATTGTCAACGGAATTGAGCTCGGCTATATCAAGGTACCACCTGGAACGATTATTGAACCAAGTGAGATCAAGGACTACCCGGCAAACGAAATCCTCATTATGTGTACAGGGAGCCAAGGGGAGCCAATGGCGGCACTATCTCGTATCGCTAATGGAACCCACCGCCAAGTACAATTGCAACCGGGTGATACCGTTATCTTCTCCTCTAGTCCAATTCCTGGCAACACAACTAGCGTCAACCGCCTGATCAACATCATCTCTGAAGCAGGAGTCGATGTCATCCACGGTAAGATTAACAACATCCATACCTCTGGACACGGTGGCCAACAAGAACAAAAGCTCATGTTGCGTTTGATCAAGCCTAAATACTTCATGCCTGTCCACGGTGAGTACCGCATGCAGAAAATCCACGCTGGACTTGCGCGTGATTGCGGAGTAGAAAAGGATAACATTTTCATCATGAGTAACGGAGATGTCCTTGCCCTAACAGCCAACTCGGCTCGTATCGCAGGAAGCTTCAATGCTCAAGATATCTATGTCGACGGAAATCGCATCGGAGAAATCGGAGCTACTGTCCTTCGTGACCGTAAAGATTTATCGGAAGATGGAGTCGTTCTAGCTGTCGCAACAGTTGACTTCAAGTCGAAGATGATTTTAGCTGGACCAGATATTCTCAGCCGTGGCTTCATCTATATGAGAGAGTCCGGTGACCTAATCCGTGAAAGTCAACGCATCCTCTTCAATGCAATCCGAATCGCCTTGAAGAACAAAGATGCCAATATTCAAACCGTACACGGTGCTATTGTCAACGCCCTCCGTCCTTTCCTTTACGAAAGTACGGAACGAGAACCAATCATTATCCCGATGATTTTGACACCGGATGAAGATGATTAAAGAAACCAGAAAAGGAGGAGAACCTAAGGCTCTCCTCCTTTTTCTGTTTATCTAAACATGAGCTAGAGAACATCACCTAGCTCATCTTATATTTCTCAGCTTAGTAAAGATCTAAATAGTTATCAATTTCCCATTGTGAAACGAAGGTCGCATAGCTTGCCCACTCGATGCGTTTGGCTTCTAAGAAGCTGGTATAGATATGTTCACCAAGAGCATCCTTAACTACTTCGTCTTCCGTCAAAGCTTTCAAAGCATTGTGAAGGGTAGATGGAAGGTCAGTGATTCCAGCTTCTTTACGCTCTTCCGCTGTCATGATGTAAATATTTTCTTCGATCGGAGCGGGTGCTTCGATTTTGTTTTCAATCCCATGCAAACCAACTTCCAAAAGAACAGCCATAGCAATATACGGATTGGCCATTGGATCAACAGAACGTAGTTCCAAACGAGTTCCCATTCCACGAGTAGCAGGCACGCGCACCAATGGGGAACGGTTACGTCCTGCCCAAGCGATGTATACAGGAGCTTCAAAACCTGGCACCAAACGTTTGTAAGAGTTAACCGTTGGGTTCATGATGGCAGTGTAGTTGTAGGCATGCTTAATCAAGCCACCAAGGAAGTGATAAGCTGTTTCTGACAACTGCATTCCTTTTGGATCATTTGGATCAAAGAAGGCGTTGTTTCCTTCCGCATCAAACAAGGACATATTACAGTGCATACCGGAACCAGCGATCCCAAATTTTGGCTTAGCCATAAAGGTTGCATACAAACCATGTTTGCGAGCAATGGTTTTGACAACGAGTTTAAAGATTTGGATCTTGTCACATGCGCGAAGAACTTCATCATACTTAAAGTCAATTTCATGCTGACCCACAGCTACTTCATGGTGACTGGCTTCTACTTCAAAGCCCATTTGAGTCAAGACATTAACGATCTCACGACGAGTGTTATCGGCAAGGTCTGTCGGAGCCAGGTCAAAATAGCCACCCTTGTCATTCACTTCAAGAGTTGGGTCTCCATTTTCATCGAGCTTAAAGAGGAAGAACTCTGGTTCTGGTCCAAGGTTGAAAGATTTGAAGCCAACTTCTTCCATGTGACGAAGGGCACGTTTGAGGTTACCACGTGGGTCTCCTGCAAAAGGTTCTCCTTCTGTTGTATAGACATCACAAATCAATCCTGCAACACTACCGTTCTCATCCCCCCATGGGAAAACCGTCCAGGAGTCCAAGTCTGGATAGAGGTACATATCTGACTCATTAATCCGAACAAACCCTTCGATAGAAGATCCATCAAACATAGCCTTGTTTGAAAGGACCTTTTCCAACTGTTCATCTGTTGCTGGAATTTCAACGTTTTTCATGGTTCCTAAGATATCTGAAAACATCAACCGAATAAAGGTTACATTTTTTTCTTTGACTTCGCGACGAATATCTTCAACAGTAATTGACATGTGTGTCTCCTTATGAATAAAACAATAAGCAAAAAGAATGATCAGCGTAACTGACCATATGGCGATGAGGTCGTATGAAAGCGACTTTGCTGAAGAATGTCGCGATGAAGGGCCTTGCGAACTTCCTTCTCGCTGACTACCTTGGCAGCTTGGCGTTTAGCTTCTTTCTCAGCAATCCGTTTTTTAATCCCTGCAATATTAAGACCTTCCGACAAGTAATCCTTGATTTCCAACAGACGATCCATATCGTTGAGAGAAAACATCCGACGGTTGCCTTCTGTTCGATCTGGAGTAATGAGTTGCTGATCTTCGTAATAGCGAATCTGACGAGCTGTTAAATCCGTCAATTTCATAACACTACCGATCGGAAAGACCGCTAACGTTCGTCTTAATTCCTTTTCTTTCATATCTGACCTCCTTTCCCTTCTATTATAACGCAAAAAAAACCGATGTCAAGATTAAAATGTCACATAATCTCACATGGTTTTCCTTTTTTCTTTTATAAAATCTCGAATTCGATCCACATCTGAATTAACTAAAATAGCAACAAAGACTCCGATAAAGGTTTCAAAGATGCGGGCAAAAACGTACAGGAAAGTTTCTCCTGTCGGAATCGAGAGAGTAATGATCAACATGGCTGAAACACCACCGATGATTCCGGCTTTATTGTTCATAGCGACATTTGTCATAATGGTTAACATGGTCGCAATGGGCACAAAAATCAGGGTTACCCAAAAAGCATCGTGGAAGAGGATCTTAATCATAAAGAACAGCAGGGCATAAAAACCACCGATGCTGTTACCCATCACGCGCGAAGCTCCGAAGTGAACACTCTTATCAAAATCTTCTCTCAAACTAAAGACAGCTGTCAGTGCCCCAATCTGCAAGCCTCGCCAGCCAAAGATACCAAAAATCAATAGAACCAGAAAAACGGCTATCCCTGTTTTGAAGGTTCGCATTCCCAATCGAAATTTGGAACGGTCAAATTTATGTCGTTTAAAGTAATCCATTGTCCCCTATCTTTCTATCTCTTTTATTCTAACATATTTCCAGAAAGGTTCAAGCAGGGAAATGAAGATCGACTAGCTTCCTTCTAATCTATAAAGTCATCTTAAAAACTTTCCTTAGGTGAGTACGGAGGTTAGGTGAAATTATCCAGTGGATGATTTCAGCAATCCAGGAAGCTCCATGACTAATTAAGATACAAAGGGCGTCTGCGGATAAAGTCAAAATAGGAAGTTTGACGCAGAATCTTTAGATTCTAGGAAAACTTATCTTTTTGACACAATCCGCAGCCCGTGTTCAATTAGTTTTGAACCCCCTCGCTCTTTAATTTTCGGGCTCAGGCTAAAACAGTTTCCCAAACTGTTTTACTCTCAAAACTCCCGAGTCCTTGAAACAAATGTTTCAAGCACTTTTCTCACGGCGGAAAGTTTCGGGATTTTCTTGATTAATTTCAAAAATGAGATCACATTTTAGGCTCTATAATTTCTGTAGTGGGTAAAACCACCATAGGAATTATGGAGTCTATTTTGTTGTAGAAAAAAAGCCCCATAAGACCTATAATGAAAAGTGACCAAACCATCATTAGAAAGAATCTTATGGAACAATTAAATTTTATCACAAACATACTCGGAATTAAAGACAAGAACATCATAATCTTGGATTATCTGGATTCTGGAACACATAAAGAAATCATCGCTAAGCTAGATTACCCTACACCTAAGTGTCACAGCTGTCATGGACAAATGGCTAAATATGACTTCCAAAAAGAATCCAAAATTCCCTATCTAGAGTGTGCGGGCTACAAGACTCTCATTCGATTGAGAAAACGACGTTTTCGTTGTAAAGTCTGCGGGAAAATGGCAGTTTCAGAAACCTCCTTAGTCAAGAAGAATCACCAGATCGCAACCATCGTCAAACAGAAAATCACTCAAAAATTGATTGAGAAAGTCCCTATGACTAGCATAGCCGAAAGTTTATCCGTCTCTACTTCAACAGTTATTCGTCAGTTACATAAATTTAAATTTAAGACTAACCTTAACTACCTTCCAGAACATATGAACTGGGATGAGTACGGCTTCAAGAAAGGTAAGATGAGCTTTATTGCACAGGACTACGATACAAGAAAGATCGTGGCTATCCTAGATGGACGGACTCAAGCAACTATTCGCAATCATTTCCTTCGTTATTCTAAACAAGTGAGAAGTTGCGTGAAAGTCATTACTATGGACATGTTTAGTCCCTACTACGATATTGCCAGAAAACTTTTTCCAAATGCTAAAATCGTTCTTGATCGCTTTCACATTGTCCAGCATCTCAGTCGAGCAATGAATCGCGTACGCATCCAAATTATGAATCAGTTTGATCGAAGATCACACGAATATAAAGCACTGAAACGTTACTGGAAACTCATTCAACAGGATAGCCGTAAACTCAGTGATAAACGATTTTATCGACCAATTTTTCGGTCACACTTGGCCAATAAAGAGGTTCTAGAAAAGTTGCTTTCATACTCTCAAGAACTTAGACAGCACTATGATCTCTATCAACTCCTACTCTTTCATTTTCAAGAGAAACAGACGGACCATTTCTTTAGTCTTATTGAAGAAACAATTTCTTCTGTAAATCCTATTTTTCAAACTGTATTTAAGACCTTTTTGAAAGATAAGGACAAGATCATGAATGCACTGGAACTTCCCTACTCAAACGCAAAACTTGAGGCCACAAATAACCTCATCAAAGTCATCAAGCGAAATGCTTTTGGCTTCCGGAACTTTGACAACTTTAAAACTAGAATTCTAATTGCTTTGAACATCAAAAAGGAGAGAACCAATTTGGTCCTCTCCAGGTTGTAACTTTTCATCAACCCACTACAGTTGACAAAGAGCCACATTTTATTTCGATACAGAATCACTTATCTTATATAAAAATTAGTTTGTATACATTCTAAAAAAAGCACCTTTCGGTGCTTCTTCTATGGTTCATGAGGAACCGTCTTATTTTTCAGTCAAGGCTGCAAGTCCTGGAAGAACTTTACCTTCAAGGAGTTCCATTGAAGCGCCTCCGCCCGTACTAATCCATGAGAACTTGTCTGCGCGACCAAGGTTGATCGCTGCAGCAGCTGAGTCACCACCACCGATGATTGATTTCACGCCTGGTTGTTTCACGATAGCGTCCATCACACCGATTGTACCAGCTTGGAAGTCAGGGTTTTCAAATACTCCCATAGGTCCGTTCCATACAACTGTTTTCGCACCAGTCAATGCTTCATCAAATTTAGCGATAGATTTTGGACCGATATCCAAACCAAGGAATCCTGGGTCTACTGCTTCACCTTCAGTGTCTTTCACTTCAGTGTAGTCAGCAAATGCGTTTGCTTCTTTTGAGTCAACTGGCAAGATCAATTTGCCGTTTGCTTTTTCAAGAAGAGCTTTAGCGACATCCAATTTGTCTTCTTCTACAAGTGAGTTACCGATTTCGATCCCTTGCGCTTTGTAGAATGTGTAAGTCATCCCACCACCGATAAGAACTTTATCAGCTTTTTCAAGCAAGTTTTCGATAACACCGATCTTGTCTGAAACTTTTGAACCACCAAGAATCGCCACGAATGGACGTTCTGGAGCTTCAACTGCTTCTTGGATATAAGTAATTTCGTTTTCAAGAAGGAATCCAGCAACAGCTTTTTCAACATTTGCTGAGATACCAACGTTAGATGCGTGCGCACGGTGAGCTGTACCGAATGCATCGTTTACGAAGATACCATCTCCAAGTGATGCCCAGTATTTACCAAGTTCAGGATCGTTTTTAGATTCTTTCTTGCCGTCAACATCTTCATAACGAGTGTTTTCAACCAAGAGAACTTGTCCATCTTCAAGAGCGTTAATCGCTGCTTCCAATTCAGCACCACGAGTAACACCTGGGATAAATGTAACTTCTTGACCCAATTTAGCAGCCAAGTCAGCAGCTACAGGAGCAAGTGATTTTCCTTCTTTGTCTGCTTCTTCTTTTACACGTCCAAGGTGAGAGAAGAGGATTGCACGTCCACCTTGCTCAAGGATGTACTTGATTGTTGGAAGAGCAGCAGTGATACGGTTGTCGTTTGTGATCACGCCATCTTTTACAGGAACGTTGAAGTCAACACGAACGAGAACTTTTTTCCCTTTCAAGTCAACGTCTTTAACAGTCAATTTTGCCATTGGATATGACTCCTTCTATTTTTAATACATGATAATTATATCACAAAAGCTGTAAAAGAGGTAGAAAAATAGTGGATTTCTACCTCTTATTAGCAAGTCTAGAGTGATCCTCCTCTATTAGAATCCGCATCATAAAACCTCCCTTGTTTTTTACAAAGGAGGTTTACGATTCATCGTGACCTTTTCAGTCAGTATAATGACTCTTAAAAAGTTACTCTTCTTTCTTCTTACCAGCCAAGAGGAAACCTCCAAGCGCTGCTAAAAGAACAGCTTCTGCTGCAAAAGTAGCTTCTAAACTTGCTGTTGTTGGCAACTTATCAGATGAAGTTGGGTGACTTTCCTCTTTGACCTCTTGACTTTCCCCTTCTTCTTGCGTCTGTTCTTGATGTTGACTTACTAATTGGTCAATCTTTTGATCCACGAGGCCCGCATGGCCTACTGATAAAGTCTTTTGCTCAGTTGGACTTGGCTGAACTGGTTTCTTAGGATTCTCACTTGGCTCTAGTGGCTGATTTGGTTGGAGCGGTTGATCCGGTTTAGATGGTTCCTCTGGCTGAATCGGTTGATCTGGTAGGACTGGACTTGGTGTCTTATAGACAATCGCATAGTGGGTAAAGTGAGGGGCGGTAAAGATAACCACATCTCCCACTCGTTCAAATGCCAAGGATTGAGGTGCTTGACCTTCTGGGAAGAAGAGGACTTGTTCCACTTCTTTATCCTTATCCACAGGGATCTTCACAAGTGATGGGTGCTGCGTATCGACATTTTGGCCACTTGCATCGACTCCCTCGATATCAAAGATAGTCGCTTCTCGTCCCTTCAGTTCTTCTTTTTCTGTCTGATTGGCTTCAACTTTTGCGACTTTTAGTCCTTTGACAACGGTTGGCTCTAAATTGGAGAATTGAACTTCGACTCCAGTCGCAGGGTCTACAAAGACAGCTGGCTTATCTTCTTTCAGGAGTGCAATCAAGGTCTCTAGACCTGTTTTTGCAGTCCCAAGCGCTTCAGGAGTGAGCTCTGAAGAAGCTAAAAGCTCTTTATTTTTCTCAATCAGTGCCTGCAAAGCATCACCAGAAGGATGATTTGGCTTGCTTGCTAATAGAGCAGTCGCTTCCTCTGTCAGAGCAGAAAGAGCGTCTTTCTCTTTGACTAGATTAGCTTGTCCATCCAAGGCTTTCAAGAGAGCGGTCAATTGGTTCAACTGATCATTGACCTGATCTTGTGTGCTGGTATCATGCTCTTTCAAGACTTTTTCAGAAGCAGCCATTCCAGCCAACAAGGCTTCTTTGACTTCAGGAGTGGCAAATGTAAAGTCTACTTTGGCTTTTGCAGCTTCAGCTTCAGCCAATTTTTGCTTAAGGTATTCATCGTTGAGAGCTGGTTTTGGATTCACGAGGACATCAAAGCTTGTGCTAGCTCCTTTGTAATGGATGGTGATGGTTTGACGGCCTTCCTTGCTCGCATCAAAGCCAGTTACTTCCACCCCTTCATCGCTCAAGGCGTGCGTTTCAGTCGTTTCATCTTCAAAGACGACTGTAAAGCGTCCGCCTTCTTTTTCAAATGCTTCTCCGACGATATATTCTACCTTCGGTTTTTCTGTCAATTCAAGTCCAGCAACTGCTTTTTCACCTGCTTCTTCTGCACTGACCACAAAAACAGTGAGAGTCTTATCCAATTTCTGACCAAGGTAAGAAACTTCTAGGTGTTGTTCTCCAAGCTTGCTACTGTCAAAGCCAAGAATCTCTACACCTGAGTTGGTGAGGTTGACTAGTTGATCTGCTTGGCCATCTTTATAATGAACACGGAGTGTTGCTCCTTTCAAGGAAAGAGCATCCCCTTCCCGGTAAACCTTCTTAGCTAACCCTTCTTCTAATTGAACTCCACTAATTTCTTTATCATTCTTTGGAACTTCGATCGCCAAGACATTACTGATATCTTTTCCAGGTTCTTGCGCACGATAGTAGAGAAGAGATGGGGTGGATTCAAAAGCTAGCGGTTTAAAGATCAGATTTCCAGCTTGATCAGCTGTCATGGTCGCAATTGGGCTAGTGGCTTCTTTATCCGCATAAAGAGTTAGTGTGGTGTTGGCCGGAACATCTTTGAAGCCGACTTGGACAAAATGATTGCCTAAGTTTTGCGCTGCAGCATGTTTCATTGGGATGTTGACCGTTTCAGTATCCAGACTTTCATACATCTTCCAGTTGTAAATCCGGATGGCTTGCCATGGGGTTCCGTTATCTGCCGTAATGACATGAAGACGCCAATCTTGGGCCTTGATCGGATGGTCGAGTGTAATATCAGACACATGGGCTTTATTGCCACGAACTTCCTTAGCGAGCTTCCATTCACCCGCTTCATCCTTGTAGTAAAGGTCAAAGTCACGGGTATTCATCTTGCCATCATCGACAGACTCTCCGCCAGCACCGGCATGGTCCATGACCCAACGAACAATGGTCCGTGGTTGTGTCAAGCGAATATCGACAGTTCCACTCAATTGAGCCGAAGACCATTTATCCGAAAGACTGGTAATGGTACCATTTAACATCCCCTCGATGCCTTCACTACCATCTGCATCTGGGAAACTTGAACCGATGACTTTGGCTCCAATGACCACGTTTGGTGCTAGGGCTTTTGGAAGACTGGTATCTGACACGGTCATGCCCCAATCAAAGGCCACAGTTCCCGCATCTGAACGTTGACCGTTCTTCCCAACAGCAACAACCTTGAGTTCCTGGGTGGTCCCTTCAGCACTTGCTGAACGACTAACTTTTGGAAGATAGACGGTTGTAGCTGAAGAACCTGTTAAGAGACGCCAGTTATCGCCATCTTTCTCATAGACTTCATAGTAATCTGCATCTGCAACTCCCTTAAAGTTTAGGACTGCTTCTGCTTCTTGCGCATTTTGCAGGCGTTTGCCTTGCACGGTTACTTCAGAAGGCGCAGCTGGTTTTTCTTGGTTCGACGTAATCGACAACTGACCGAGATTAAATTTGTAGTCTTTGACATCTGCATCATGGTCAAAGAAGAATTTAATCGCATAAATGGTCTTGCCAGCCAGGTCTCCCAAATCAAAGGTTTGAGTCGACCAATCTGCGCTTGGCGTCAATTCTTTCCATACATATTCGGAGTAGTCTTCTTTTGTAGCAGCTGCTACCCAAGTAGCTGCACCGACTCCACCCTTGTGAGAGACACTTAATTTTGTCGTTTCTGACACAGGAATCTTGGTCGAATAGAGCATGACATTCTGGCTACTATTAGCTTTCAAATCCCCTTCAAAGGTTAAAGAGTTCCCACCATTGTAGGCTTGATCAAAATCATAGCGCCCTTTCAATGGCGTACTATCTTCACTATGCTCCACCCACCAACGCCATGTTGGAAGGTAGCCAGAGACAGAACGGTAGTTCCATTCGCCTTCTTTAGAAATCTTGCCGTCTACGAACCAATGTTTGCCGTGGCCTGTATTAAAGGATGTATTAAAATCAGCACTTGTAATTGGAGTTTTATCCACTACTAGATTGGACATGCCGTACCAAGATTGGTCTGCTGGCTTCCCTTTAGTCGGATCCCCTTGGAAGCCTGTCCAGAAGAGATCTTCGTGAGTATGATAACCTTCTCCCGTTTTTCCTAGACCCGTAATGGTATCTGGCGCATAAAGACCAAGAGAAAGGCGCAACTTGCCATGTTCATCTAAAATCGCATTCCAGTCCACATTGGTCTTATAAGAGCCCCCTTTTTGGAGCTCCAGTCCTGCTAAAACATCATAAGGATTGCGCTGAATCCATTTGGCTGTGCTGATGGAATAATCGACTTCTGATTTGCCCCAGTTAAAGTTGGCAAAGAAGGTATCAACTGGATTTTCTCCATTTTCAGGTTGCATGAAATTGTAGTTGTACTCACCCAGTGCATTTTCGTGGTAGCGACCATATTCATAAGTCATGGCATCATACCAAGAGTACTTGATCGGATAGTTGAGGCTCTTCGCATACTCCTTAGTATAAAGAAGGAAATCTCTTAATTTTGGCCCCAAAGGCTCTACTAGGTTCCCTGTTGTTTCTTGGTTGATAAAGTAACCATCAAAGCCGTAATACTTAGCTAGTTCAACTAATTTTCGGGCAATCGGGAAGGTCTTTGACCCTTCGCTATCTTCTTTCAAGGTTTCTGCAAAGCGCTCTTGATCCTTGATGCTACTTGACCAGTTGTAGAAGAGAGTTCCATAAATAGGCACCCCATTTCTATGAGCAGCATCAATCACATCGGCTGATGGAACTAAACCTTCCCAGAAGACCATAGAATCCAAATACTGCCAGTAGTCAAAGGCATAGGCCTTAAACTCTTCACCACCTACTGAAGCATGGTCCTTAGCTTTAGAGTTCATATTAGACAGCGCTTGAATCTTAGCATCCGGGTTTGCTTGCTCATTTATTTGTTTTCCTTGGTAGCGACTAGCAAGAGGGATACTCGCACGATTGAGGTCATCGTCCACTCGTTTACCAGGTTCCCATTTTAACAAATCGTCCCAAGTATCAAATTTAACTTCCTTTGGTCTCAGTTGTTTTTCTTCATTGGTTGGGAGATCTGACACCTTTTCTGCTACTGGTTTTTCAACATCTTTGTCTAGGACAGTATCGGATGCTGAAGAATCTAATGAGCTTGAGGGTTGAGTTTCTGAAGCATGACTAGTAGTTTCTCTTGATGGGAGCACTGCATCCGCTGTATAGACTCCCCCTTCACTGATGAGAGCATTAACCGCCTCTTCTGAAGCAACTGTGCTTTCGAGAGATACTTCACTACTAGTGGTTTCCTCATCAGCTGAGACAGCCCCTACCCCTAAAAAGGCTAAGCCAATCAAAGCTGAGCAGACACCTACACTCAGTTTACGAATACTGTACTTATTTTTCTTTTCAAACAGATGACCTTTCATCTTAACCTCCTATTTGACTCTTTTTTGACACATCTGACGGATTTCCTTTAATCTCCTTCCCAAGCGCAATCTTTGCAATCGCTTTTATTTTTATGGATTAGAAATCATCAATCAAAGATAGTTTACCCCTTCGAAGGCGCTTGTGTCAATGCATTTTCAAAAGTCCTATAATAATGACAGGAGGAACTAAAATAAGTACAAAAAAAGAGGAGGAAACCCTCCTCCTAATATACGATTGAATTATTTAGCAATTTTTGCGAAGTATTCAAGAGTACGAACAAGTTGTGCAGTGTAAGACATTTCGTTGTCATACCATGAAACAACTTTAACCAATTGTTTACCGTCAACGTCAAGAACTTTAGTTTGAGTTGCGTCAAACAATGATCCGTAAGACATACCTACAACGTCTGAAGAAACGATTGGATCTTCAGTGTAACCGTATGATTCGTTAGCAACAGCTTTCATAGCTGCATTTACTTCATCAACAGTAACGTTCTTTTCAAGAACAACTACCAATTCAGTTACTGATCCAGTTGGAGTAGGAACGCGTTGTGCAGCTCCGTCCAATTTACCGTTCAATTCAGGGATAACCAAACCGATTGCTTTAGCAGCACCAGTTGAGTTAGGAACGATGTTAGCAGCACCAGCGCGTGCACGACGAAGGTCACCTTTACGGTGTGGACCGTCAAGGATCATTTGGTCACCAGTGTAAGCGTGGATAGTAGTCATCAATCCTTCAACAACACCGAAGTTATCTTGAAGAGCTTTAGCCATTGGAGCCAAGCAGTTTGTAGTACATGAAGCACCTGAGATAACTGTTTCAGTACCATCAAGAATATCGTGGTTAGTGTTAAATACGACTGTTTTAACATCTGATCCACCAGGAGCAGTGATAACAACTTTCTTAGCACCACCAGCATGCAAGTGTTTTTCAGCAGCTGCTTTAGTAGCAAAGAAACCAGTTGCTTCAAGAACGATTTCTACACCGTCGTTAGCCCAGTCGATTTGTTCTGGATCGCGTTCAGCAGAAACTTTAACGAATTTACCGTTAACTTCGAATCCACCTTCTTTAACTTCCACAGTACCGTCGAAACGACCTTGAGTTGTATCGTATTTCAACAAGTGTGCAAGCATAACTGGATCTGTAAGGTCGTTGATGCGAGTAACTTCAACACCTTCTACGTTTTGGATACGACGGAAAGCAAGACGACCGATACGACCGAAACCGTTAATACCAACTTTAACTACCATTCGTGATTTCCTCCTTATGAAAATCAAAAAATTTTTATGTGAAAAGAGTAACTTGATAGGTTACAAATCATCTTTCAACAATATTATTATATACTTTCTTCCCCTAAAATGCAACTGATTTCATTAGGATTAGAAATATTACACAAACTTTCATATTCATTTTCACTATCTCTTATGAGGAAGAGGTGTTGAACTCTTTTCGAATCAAAAAAGCTCTCCTCCTAAGAGGAAAGCTTTTAGCTAGATGGTAAAATTATGCTTCACCTTTAGCTTTTTTAATGATTTCTTCTTGTACTGATTTCGGTACATCTTCGTAGTGGTCAAATACCATCATGAAGGTACCACGTCCTTGAGTTGCAGAACGAAGGACTGTAGCGTAACCGAACATTTCAGCAAGTGGTACATAAGCACGAACGATTTGGCTTGCACCATGAGCTTCCATACCGTCTACACGTCCACGACGAGCAGTTACGTGGCCCATAACATCTCCAAGGTTTTCTTCAGGAACTGTGATAGTTACAAGCATCATTGGCTCAAGGATTGCTGGTTGAGCTGACTTAGCTGCTTCTTTAAGAGCAAGAGATGCAGCAATCTTGAAGGCAGTTTCAGATGAGTCGACATCGTGGTATGATCCATCGTAAAGCTTCGCTTTCACGTCAACCATTGGGTAGCCAGCAAGGACACCGTTAGCCATAGATTCTTGAAGTCCTTTTTCTACTGCAGGGATGAATTCACGTGGAACCACACCACCGACGATAGCATTTTCGAACTCGAATCCTTTTCCTTCTTCGTTTGGAGTAAATTCGATCCAAACATCACCAAACTGACCTTTACCACCAGATTGACGTTTGAAGAATCCACGTGCTTGTGTAGAAGCGCGGAATGTTTCACGGTAAGATACTTGAGGAGCACCAACGTTGGCTTCAACCTTGAATTCACGTTTCATACGGTCAACAAGGACATCCAAGTGCAACTCACCCATACCAGAGATAACTGTTTCACCTGTTTCAGGGTTTGTTTCAACGCGGAAGGTTGGATCTTCTTCAGCTAATTTTTGAAGAGCGATACCCATCTTGTCTTGGTCTGCTTTAGATTTAGGCTCAACCATCAATTGGATAACTGGTTCTGGAACTTCGATTGACTCAAGGATAACTTTCGCTTTTTCATCTGTCAATGAGTCACCAGTTGTTGTATCTTTCAAACCAACAGCAGCAGCGATATCACCAGAATAAACTGTTTCGATTTCCATACGAGTGTTGGCGTGCATTTGAAGGATACGTCCGATACGTTCACGTTTACCTTTAGTAGTGTTCAATACGTAAGAACCTGAGTTCAAGACACCTGAGTAAACACGGAAGAATGTCAAACGACCTACGAATGGGTCAGTCATGATCTTGAAGGCAAGCGCTGCAAATGGCTCTTCGTCAGATGCTGGACGTTCTACTTCTTCGTCTGTATCTGGGTTGATACCTTTGATTGCAGGGATATCAAGTGGGCTTGGAAGGTAGTCAAGAACTGCATCCAACATCAATTGAACCCCTTTGTTCTTGAAGGCAGAACCACACAACACTGGGAAGAATTCAACATTGATAGTTGCTTTACGGATACCAGCTTTCAATTCTTCGTTAGTGATTTCTTCACCTTCAAGGTATTTCATCATCAAGTCTTCATCAGTTTCAGCAACTGCTTCAACCAATTTTTCACGGTATTCTTGAGCTTGGTCAAGGTATTCAGCTGGGATATCTTCTTCAAGAATATCTGTACCAAGGTCGTTGGTGTAGATTTCAGCTTTCATCTTGATCAAGTCGATGATTCCACGGAAGTCATCTTCAGCACCGATTGGCAATTGAATTGGATGTGCATTTGCTTGAAGACGATCATGAAGTGTGCTTACTGAGTAAAGGAAGTCAGCACCGATTTTATCCATCTTGTTCGCAAATACGATACGAGGAACACGGTATTCAGTAGCTTGACGCCAAACAGTTTCTGTTTGAGGCTCAACACCTGATTGTGAGTCAAGAACCGTTACAGCACCGTCCAAAACGCGGAGTGAACGTTGTACTTCGATAGTGAAGTCCACGTGTCCTGGCGTGTCGATGATGTTAACACGAGTGTCTTTCCATTGAGCTGTTGTCGCAGCAGATGTGATGGTGATACCACGTTCTTGCTCTTGCTCCATCCAGTCCATTTGTGACGCACCTTCGTGAGTTTCACCGATTTTGTGAATCTTACCAGTGTAGTAAAGGATACGCTCAGTTGTAGTTGTTTTACCAGCATCGACGTGGGCCATGATACCGATATTACGAGTTTTTTCAAGTGAAAATTCGCGTGCCATGAGGTTTTGTTCTCCTATATTTTTTATTTCTATACTATTATAACATGATTTAACAAAAACGGATAGGCAGGACCTACCCGTTCTCATTGTTTATCCTGTTTGGTTGGTTTCAACTTGCAAGATGGTAAGTTGAATTGTACTCGGGCTAAAGTTAGTTAGCCGATTTGAGCCGGAACGGGATGCTGTGTGAAAAAGATAAACTTCCTTGTATTCGTCGAATACTGCGTCAGTTTCCTATTTTCACCTTGCATCCTTACCGTTCCTAGCATCATGATCTTACCAGCGGAAGTGTGCGAAGGCACGGTTAGCTTCAGCCATACGGTGAGTGTCTTCACGTTTCTTAACAGCTGCACCAGTGTTGTTTGCAGCATCCAAGATTTCTTTAGCAAGGCGGTCAACCATTGTGTGCTCACCACGTTGACGAGCGATGGTTACCAACCAACGAAGTCCAAGTGTTGTACGACGTTCTGGACGAACTTCAACTGGGACTTGGTAGTTAGATCCACCAACACGACGTGCACGTACTTCAAGTACAGGCATGATGTTTTCCATTGCTGTTTCAAATACTTCAAGTGCGTCATTTCCAGTAGCTTCTTTGATTTGCTCAAAAGCACCGTAAACGATTGAAGCTGCTGTACCACGTTTACCATCAAGCATAACGCGGTTGATAAGACGAGTAACTAGTTGTGAATTGTAAAGCGGATCTGGCAATACATCGCGCTTTGGAGCTCTATTTTTACGACTCATTTCTCTTTATCCCCTTTCCTTATGCTTTTGGACGTTTAGTACCGTATTTAGAACGGCCTTGTTTACGATCATTAACACCTGCAGTATCAAGTGCACCACGGACGATATGGTAACGTACCCCTGGAAGGTCTTTTACACGTCCACCACGAAGAAGCACCACGCTGTGCTCTTGCAAGTTGTGTCCGATACCTGGGATGTAGGCAGTAACTTCGATCAAGTTGCTCAAACGTACACGAGCGAATTTACGAAGGGCAGAGTTAGGTTTTTTAGGTGTCATTGTTCCAACACGAGTTGCAACACCACGTTTTTGTGGTGAAGAAACGTTTGTTTGAACTTTTTTATGACTGTTGTAACCAACGTTCAAAGCTGGTGATTTAGATTTTTCTACTTTTGATTTACGCGGTTTGCGAACCAATTGGTTAATTGTAGGCATCTACATTCTCCTGTATTTTTTTATTTTTGGTGATGATACACTTGGTGACAGCTACCATCTGTGTGTACTTTTGCAACATTTGTCAGCACGTCCCTGTACACTCTTGAGAGACCAAAAGTAAAAAGTACCGTCTATTATTGTAACATAGCGGCACTTTCACTGTCAAGAAATTTTTCTCTTTTTTATTAGATAAAACCTTTCAAAATGGAAGGGGGTTCTACTGTTCCGGGGTTTCCGTTGTTGTAGAATCTACTCCATTTTGAACTTGCGGAGATTGATTATACTGAGGAGTCTCATTGTATTGAGGAACCTCCGTTTGAACTGTCGTTTGATTTGTCTGAGTCGTTTGATTTGTCTGAGTCGTATGAGTTGTCTGCATGCCATAGTAGTCTACAATATACTGAATACGAGCTTGAAAGGCTTGCTTTTTTGTCTCATCCTTGACCTTATCTACAGCAGCTTGGGCAGTGATCAGAGTTTCTTGACTCGCAGTTGTTTCAAACTGAGACACTGCTTTTTCGGCTGCTGTGAGGAGTGCTTCTTCTTTTTCCTCTTTTTCTTTTTTAGGGTCTTTTTTCTTTACAGGGAGTGATCCTGTTTTCTTGGTTTGCTGTTTCACGATGGTAACTTGTTCTGCAGAATTTTTACGGACTGTGTAGAGTCCTCCGACAAGAACACCTGTTAGGATCAGAATAGTGGTTAAACGGATCCATAAGGGGCTACGATCAAAACGGTCTAAAATTGTTTTCATTCTTTCCAACTCCTACTCTAGACAATCGTCTTATCGAAGATATTCCCGATTTCAACATCAATTTTATTGGATGATACATCAATATTTGTTACTTTGAGCAGGGATTTGTGATCAAATAAGTCTTTACTACGGGCTGTAGCATTATCT
This sequence comes from Streptococcus rubneri, assembly GCF_004785935.1. Classification (GTDB taxonomy): domain Bacteria; phylum Bacillota; class Bacilli; order Lactobacillales; family Streptococcaceae; genus Streptococcus; species Streptococcus rubneri. The sequence continues at coordinate 1,413,885 of NZ_SRRP01000001.1, forward strand.
GCAAAGATAGCTACACCTGCCAACTCAGAATCAAATTCCGTTAAAAGACTGACCATTCCACTAATGGTGCCACCCCCTTTTAGGAAATCATCAACGATAAGAACGCGGCTTCCAGCCTTCAAACTCCGTTTAGACAGGAACATCTTTTCAATCCGATCCCCACTGGAACCTGATACATAGTTGACACTAACAGTCGATCCTTCTGTAATTTTTAAATCACGACGGACAATCACAAAAGGTACATTCAAAACATTCGCGACTGCATTAGCCAACGGAACTCCCTTAGTAGCTACCGTCATGACTGCATCAATCTTTTGATCGCGAAAGGCCTTGGCAATAATTCGTCCAATATTATTTAAGATTTTCGGGTTGCTGAGGAGATCAGAAAGATAGATGTAGCCCCCAGGTAAAATACGGTTGCTCTCAGAGAGTTGATCACAGAGATTTTGAATAATCTCTTTTGATTCTTCATCTGAGATAGAGGGCGTAAAGATGACTCCCCCACCTGCACCAGTTATGGTATCAATGTTCCCAATTTCCATCTCTTCAAAAGCTCGTTTGATGATGACGATATCTTCTGAAATAGAGGATTTTGCAGATTCATATTTCTCCGCAAAGGTATTTAAACTGGTTAATTCATAAGGGTGGTTGATTAAGTAGTTAGAGATAACCACCATCCGCTCACTTCTTCTTAATTTCATTTTCTCACCATGTAGTTTTTCTTTTTATTATACCATATTGTATCAAAAAAACGAACATTGCGGATTGAACAAGATTCGTTTTTCGTTTTTTATTCTAATAGTTGAAATAAGTCGTGGACTATGTCCACATTTATCAACTCTCCTCATTTATAAAGAATCGTTGAGATGTGGTTTATAGAAGGAGCGATTATCCAAGGCAAAGATTTTATTGGTCATTTCCCCTGGCCCTACTAAAGCCAAGGCAGAGGTCATCATCATCATCTCAGCATCCAAATTATCAATCATATGAATAATCTCAGCTTCCATAATTTTCGGACGAACAGGACTTCCATACTCTAAAAGGCCATGATGGCTCAAGATAACATGGCGTAAAACAATGACATCTTCTTTTTGATCATCAATTTTGAGTTCTTGCAAGACCTTGGTAATCTCTTCATCAATCAGAGCGATATGACCAATCAGATTCCCTCGAACTGTATATTCGGTATTTTCAGGACCTGATAGTTCAAGGACTTTCGCTAAATCATGAAGCATGATTCCCGCAAAAAGGAGACTTTTATTCAACTGTGGATAGACTTGGACGATCCCTTCTGCCAAACGAACCATGGTCGCCGTATGGTAAGCTAAGCCAGCCTCAAAGGCATGGTGATTCGTCTTCGCAGCCGGATAGGAATAAAATTCTTTATCGTATTTACCATAGAGAGCTCGAACCAAGCGTTGCCAAATCGGATTTTCAATCTTGAAAATCATCTCAGATAGATAGTTCTTTAAGTCTGTCGGATCTACCGGAGGTTTCTCTTTAAAGTCTGCTGGATTTTTCGGTTCTCCATTTTGAGGCAAACGCAAGGTCAATTGGTTCACCTGGGGAGTATTGTTGTAAACTTCCCGTCGACCAGTCATATGGACGACACGCCCTGCCTGAAATTGATCTACATTATGGGGCTGCGCATCCCATAATTTTCCTTCAATCGTTCCAGTATCGTCTTGAAATATAAAGGCAAGGTAATTCTTTCCTGCACGGGTCTGACGAACATCTGCTGACTTGATAAGATAAAATCCTTCAAAGAGTTCATCTTTTTTCATTTGATTAATTTTGACCATCGTCTTCTCCATCTTCTAAATCAAGTAGATTCTCCATTCCCTCGTAATCTCTGGTTTCAATCCGGCGGAGAGTCCGCTCTATGGCATTGGTTCTTCGGGTTAGAAGATCATCAATATTTCCTGATGCATTTTTTAAATGTCGTTGGGTTTTAGCTAGTACCCCCGCAAATTTATGAAACTCTGTTTTGACCGAAGCTAATACCTTACTAATATCATCAGCACTTTGTTGAATATTTAAAGTCTTAAATCCAACTGATAGGGAATTTAACAAGGCAGACAGAGTACTTGGACCTGCCACGACAATCTGCTCTTCTCTTCTCAAGAGATCGAAAAAGGCTGGATTGCGGACGACTTCTGAATAGAGCCCTTCCGTCGGTAAAAAGAGGATCCCAAAATTTGTCGTCACAGGAGGATACAAGTATTTTTGTTGAATATCCTTGGCAAAACGTTTCACACTGGCCAAAAGGGCCTTGCGATAGCGCTCTACTTCCTCCTTATCCCCGCTTTCATAAGCATCTTCTAATCGGTAATAATCCTCCAGAGGGAATTTGGAATCAATCGGTAGGTAGACATACTCTCCCTTAACCTGGCCCGGCATCTTAATCGCGTATTCCACGCGCTCACTAGAATGGGGAACTGTTACAAACTCTCGTTCGTATTGAGTAGGTGTCAGGATATCTTCAATAATTTGCCCCAATTGAAGCTCTCCCATAATCCCCCGAGTCTTGGTGTTGGAAAGCACCTTATTCAAACTTCCCACATCCCGGGCCACTGTCTGCATTTCGCCCAGTCCCTTGTTGACAGACTCTAATTGTTTAGACACTGTCTCAAAAGAGGTCTGCAAGCGACTTTGAAGAGTCTTCTCTAATTTTTCTTCAACTGTCTGACGCATCTGCTCCAAGCGCAAATCATTGGAAGCCTGAATCTGTTGCATCCGCTCATCGGTTTTATCTCGGTTCTTACTGAAATTTTCAACCATCTCCGCTCTAAGAGCTGTGTTTTGCTGATGCAACTCTGTCCGTAACTCTAAGAGGCGATCACTCAAGGCCATCTCAATCTGCTGGCCAGTGATCTGCTGGGCTTGCCGCTCTTGCTCAAATCGGTAATCCAATTGATCCGATAAGTGATCCTCGTGATCCTCTAACAACTCTCGCAAGTCCTTACTCTCATGAAGTCCTTGTTGGTATAGAAGAAAGAGCAGGATTAGATTGCCCAATCCTATCATAATAAGGATAATCTCCATATTAGTTCCTGTCCTTGCTATAGATAATGATGAGATAGCCCCGATCGACAGTTACAACGATCGGCTGATCTATAAATTCATTTGATCCATAGATTGCTTTTTTAAAATAATTGTCCTCAGACAAGGGATACTTGGCTCCCTCAATCCGTATACGTGCTCCTTCTGCTGGCATAAAGCCGATATAATTAAAGCCCTCCATCGCTTCTATGACATGACGACCACTAGGGCGATAACAAAGATGGTTTTGTCTATCCAGCAAGTGAAGCATAGACATATGCGGTGCGATTTCTGGATCACTCGGCAAAAAAACGCTGGCCAAGTGGTGATCCAGGCGACCACCAAAAGCTCCAAAGATTAGAATATCCGCCTGAGGCCAACCTGCTAATACTTCCTTAATCGCCAATTCCAGATCCGTATCATTTTTTTCTGCTACCGAAGTCCGTAATTCGTGAGCCGCAGATTGAATACTCTGGAATTCTGCTGGATCAACAGAGTCAAAATCTCCAACTGCTAAAGATAGTTCCAATCCTTGCTCTAATAGGAAAAGGCAACCTGCATCCACTCCGACATAAACATCCAAGTCTAGCGGAATGGCTTCCACTCGGCCTCCAGCTACAATGGCAACCTTAGTCTTGGATGGCTGCTCGAAGGGTTTGAACTCGTTCATTCACATCTCCATTAAACACATAGGAACCTGCTACAAAGACGTTTGCTCCTGCTTCTTTCGCAGCGTGAATCGTCTTATCATCAATTCCTCCATCTACTTCAATGTCAAAATCCAAGCCTTTTTCTTCACGCAATTGAACCAATTGACGAATCTTATCCATGGTTTCTGGCAGGAAGGCTTGCCCACCAAATCCTGGGTTGACAGTCATAACAAGTACTTGGTCTACCAAGTTCAAGATGTGTTGAATACTTTCAACAGGTGTTCCTGGATTGATGACCACACTTGGTTTTACTCCTGCCAATCGAATTTTTTGAAGGGCTCCATGGATATGTGGAGTCGCTTCTACGTGAATGCTAATGATATCCGCTCCTGCACGCGCAAACTCTTCGATATGTTGCTCAGGATTAGTGACCATCAAGTGGCAATCAAAGACCATCTTACTGTGCGGACGCATACTAGCAACCACACCCGCACCAAAGCTGATATTAGGTACAAAGTGACCATCCATGACATCAATATGGGCGTACTCTGCACCAGATGCTTCTAATTTTTTCAATTCACTATCAAAATTTGCATAATCTGCACTCAAAATAGATGGGGCTAATTTCATTGTTTTCATATGTCATCCGTCTCCTCATTTAGGTAATTTTTTTGATACTTTTTTATAGGTTTCTCGCCTATTTTCTATCTCACTCAAAAACTGTAAGTAATCTTCAAAGCGGAAAGAAGCAATCCTACCTTCTTCCACTGCAGGTTTAACCGCACAGGATGGTTCATGGGTATGGGTGCAAGTCCGGAACTTACAATCCTGACTCACCTGGGCAATATCTGGAAAAGCATGATTAAGATCTTCCACATTATCCACTTCATAATCTAAAGAGGAGAAGCCAGGGGTATCCGCAATTTTTCCTCCATTGAGATCATAAAAGCTGACCGCACGTGTCGTATGACGGCCTCGTCCGAGACTGTCAGAAATCTCTCCTGTTTCCAACTCCAACTCCGGAGCCAAGGTATTCAAGAGGGTCGATTTCCCCACTCCTGTTTGCCCCATAAAGACGGTTACCTGACCTTTTAATAAAGGCAACAAGTCATCTTTATCCGTGACAAAATCGTAGCCAATTTGGCGATAAACTTCCTGAAAAGGAAGCATGACAGCCGAATTTTCTAGTAAGTCCATTTTTGAGATATAGACGATTGGGTGGATCAGTTTTTGCTCTAAGAGAACTAAAAAACGATCCAATAAATTAACATTAAATGCTGGCTCCTTAGCAGACATGATAACGACTGCTTGGTCAATATTGACAATAGGGGGACGTACTAGGCTATTCTTGCGTGGTAAAATCTTTAGAATATAACCTACCGAGTTTTCTTCTGCTGAAAATTCTACCTGATCCCCAACATAGGGAGTTTGGCCTTTCTTTCGGAAATTTCCTCGAGCACGGGTTTGGTAGATTTTTCCCTCACACTCCACATAATAAAAACCAGCTAAGGCTTTGACAATCGTTCCTTGCAACTAGCACTCCTTTAAAGTTAATACTACTATTATATCAAAAAATAGGAAATAGCGCTTACTTACTTGGAATTTAAAAACAGGAACTAGTTTCAGCACTATTTTTGAGCAAAATAAAGATAGGATATTGTAAACGCTTTCCGATAGTTTTATAATAGAGGAAGAAGACAAGAAGGTGCAACCTATCTCATGTGGGAAGTGAGTACAAAGAGTTGCAGAAAGGAAGTGAATGAGACTAGTCAATCTATCGTTCAAAGTTGCTAGATCAGCTATCAAAGTAGGAAGCATCCTCTACCAAGGTCTATTTCTGACGTGATTCCTGATCCCCGCCAGTTATAAGGAGGTCCTTTATGAGCTTTTCATTTCTTTCCAAGAGTAACCCACTCGTTTCCAATGTAAAAAAAGGGAAGTTTTTAACCCCTTGGTTTTTAGCTCCTTTTATTTTGTATTACATTACCCAATATATGTCCCCGATTAGTACAGCTTCAACGAATTTCTTTTTGAACAAACAAACTTGGATTCCAGACTGGTGGAATATTCTAGACCTTTTGTCCTTCCTCTACACCATCATTGCCTTCTTCCTCTGGGTGAAACTCATTGAAAAACGACCGGTTCGGACCATGGGCTTTTCCAAAGGAAATGGGCTCTCCGAATTCGCTAAAGGTGTCTTGGTCGGCGCCATTATGATTACCACGGTCTTGATTGTCTTTTTCATTACAGGAGATGCCCGTTTCGACCGCATCCAGTTTAGTCTTCCTTTCCTTGTGTCTTGGATTCTAGTGCTCATCGGTTATATTTTCCAAACAGCTGCTGAAGAAATTTATATCCGTGGTTGGTTGATTCCGATTATTTCTTACCACAAGAATGCTTACTTAGCCATCCTCATTTCTTCTACCATGTTCTCCTACTTCCACTTGAACAACAACGGAGCTTCCTGGCTCTCAACCGTTCACCTCTTTATTTTCGGCCTCTTCACAGCTGTCTATGCCTTGAAGAGAGGAAATATCTGGGGACCTTGTGGCTTCCACTTCGCCTGGAACTTCATCATGGGCAATGTCTACGGCTTCCACGTCAGTGGCTTTGATAGTGAATCCTCTCTTATGTACTTCACTACCTCTAACAGAACCCTAATCACTGGTGGGGAATTTGGTCCCGAAGGTGGGATTCCTGGATTGGTCGTCTGTATTCTCGCTCTCCTATGGGCCTTCTTTATCCTCAAAGATACCTCTGCAGAACAAGAAGAACTCTATCCTCAACTGAGTTATGAATAAGTAAAAGAAAGAAAAGGCTGGATTTTCCCAGCCTTTTTCTATTTCCTCTATAGGTTCTATAAAAAGAAACATGCTATTTTTTCTTGGCATTTCTTTTAAAAAGTGTATAATAGAACTAAGCGGAGATGGTGGAACGGCAGACACGCATGCTTCAGGCGCATGTGCCCTTCGGGCGTGAGGGTTCAAATCCCTTTCTCCGCATCTTGGAAAGGTGGCCCAGCTTGGTACGGCACCGGACTCGAAATCCGGCAAGTGGATCTTCTTCACGCGCGGGTTCAAATCCCGTCCTTTCCTTTTATTACTCAAAAAGACATGGACTTTACACCCATGTCTTTTCCATTATTTAATTCCTGCTTCTAGAAGACCATCGGCTAGGTGTGCGAAGTCTTCTAAGCTAAGAGCTTCTCCTCGTACAGATGGGTTCAAACCTGCTGCTTCAATTCCTGCTTCCAGTTTTTTCTTCACTTCTTCGGTCTTGCCAAAGCGACTGGTCAAGTTGTTCCAAAGTGTCTTGCGACGGTGGACAAAGCTGGCCTTGCTGACAGAGAAGAAGAAATCTTCATCCTTAACTTCCACAGCTGGCTCTGGACGACGGACCATCTTCAAAATGGCTGAGTCGACGTTTGGCGCTGGTACAAAGACGGTTCGCGGCACAATAAAGGCTACCTTAGCGGTCATATAGTATTGGACTGCAATGGATAACGATCCATAAGCTTTAGTATTTGGCTCGGCCGAAATCCGATCCGCCACTTCTTTTTGCATCATGACCACAAATTCTTGGAAAGGAATTTTAGACTCGATCAAGTGCATAAGAATCGGAGTCGTGATGTAGTATGGAAGGTTGGCTACCACCTTGATCGGAAGGTCCGGATTTTTAAACTCCGCGATGTACTGGTTAAGGTCTACCTTGAGGATATCTTGGTTGACGACTGTTACATTATCAAAATCCCGCAAGGTATCCGCTAAGATAGGAACCAAACGGTCATCAATCTCAAAAGCCATCACTTCTGCAGCATTTTCTGCCAAAAACTCTGTCAAAGCACCAATCCCGGGACCGATTTCGATGACATTGACCTGCTTATCAATCTCAGCAGTGTCCACAATCTTTTGAAGGATATTGGTATCGGTCAAGAAATTCTGACCGAAGGATTTTTTAAAGGTGAAGCCATGGCGTTCAAGGACTGCCTTGGTCACACTATAATCTGCAATTCTCATATCTTCTCTTTTCTAATCAGTTTAGGAGGAGTAATAAACTTAATCTCACTTGTTCTTCTCCAGAGGCTAGTCTAACAGTCTTCCACAAAGCCATTCTGCTCCGCTTGGTAGACATAAGCTTCCCCATCCTTGTCTAAGACCGTCTCCAACAAGGGTTCCATGTCCAAGGCCGCTTCAAGGCTAATGATGGTGATCTTAGATGGATCGTCCAGATCTTCTTGAGACTCAAAGCCTGTAAAGAATTGCCAACCACTATCTTGTGGATGATGAGGGACATCGTGAATTGCCCAATTAATCTCACGTCGTAGGAAGCAATCCTTGGTAATCATCGCCCCTTTTTGTGTATCAAGATTCAGCGGGGGAACCATCAGGCTTGCAATATGTTCCCGTGCAAAATCCAGCTCATCTCCAAGCTGGATGGAGGTAATATAAGCGGGTTGATTGGTTAAACGTCCTTTGAACTTCCCATCACGGATTTCAGTGAGTTCGACCCACATACGCTCTGCTCGACACCCATTCTCCAAGACTGTATCTAGCACAAAGATAAGGCGAACCTGGTCCCCAAGCTTCAATTGGTTGATTTCTTCTTGACTAGGAATCAAAAAATGTCGTGGATTCTTTTGATGTTCTGCGTGAACATTCTCTAAAGAAAAGCCTATCACTTTTTTCTTATCTGTAAACAGGTTGAATAATCCCATCTTCCACCCCTATCTCTTTTTTAATAACCGGCCATCGTCTCTTCGACTTGCGCCAAACAAATTCCAAACAACTCCAAGCGTTTGAGCAACTGCTTGCCATTGCAGTATCCGATACGCAAGGCTTCTCCTAGATATTCCCGTCGTTTACGACTATCACTGCCCATCAACAGACCGAGGCGCAACAAGTCTGTCTTGGTAATATCGAAAAAATACTCATCTTCATAAGAGCCAACCAGTCCAGATAGGGCCTTTTCTAAGTCTTCAAAACTAGCATGCTCCACTCCCAAGGAACGGCCCTTAGTTTTGGATTTGGGTACTGCCTCGCCACGATTTAAAAAGGCATGCTTGGCTTGTGGAATTTCTTGCATAATGATCTTACGAATCCGCTCGCCATTGTAGTCTGGGTCCGTAAAGACAATGACTCCACGCAACTCCTGTAGTTTGGCAATTCGTTCCAGGTCATCCTGATTAATAGCTGATCCACGTGTCTCATAGGTATCCACCTCATAATAGCGTTTCAGATTGGCCGTATCGTCCTTGCCTTCAACAACAATCACTTCTGGTATTTTTCTTTTCTCAGTCAAGGGCAAATACCTTTCTCGCATTGTCATAGGTGGCTTGAGCTACTTCTTCACTAGTCATTCCACGAAGCTCTGCAATAAAGTCTACTACATAACGGGTATAGGCTGTTTTATTTTCACGGCCCCGCTTAGGAACTGGTGCCAGATAGGGTGCATCTGTTTCAACCAAGATTTTGTCCAAAGGTAACTCTTTGGCTGCCTCCTGAATGTCTGTCGCCTTCTTAAAGGTCACCACGCCAGAAAAAGAGATCATCATTCCCAGATCCATGAAGCCCTTCGCTTCCTCCAAGGTTCCTGAGAAGGAATGCATGATCCCACCGCGTGGACCCACTCCTTCGCTCTTGATAATGGCATAGGTATCTTCTAGCGCATCACGCGTATGCACTACAAAAGGTAAGTCCAAGTCCTTAGACAATTGGATCTGACGGCGAAAGACCTTCTCTTGAACTTCCTTAGGTGCTGTCATCCAGTGGTAGTCCAGACCAATTTCTCCTAGGGCAACGACTTTGGGATGTTTCAGCTGTTCCAGTAGATAGGCCTCTACCTCAGGACTATAATCGCCCGCCTCAGTAGGATGCCAACCAAGGGTGAGATAAACTTCTGGGTGCTGGTCTGCCAAGGCTATTCCTCGTTCGATGGTTGGTTTGTCAAAGCCAACAATATTATGGGCAATGACTCCCATCTCTTTTGCTAGTTCTAATTCCTCTTCTTCTCTCCCTGCAAACTCTTCAACGTTGAGGTGAGTATGGGTATCAAAAATCTGCATGATTTTCCTTTTCTTCTGAGTTTTTCTTCTTTCTATTATAGCAGAAAGAGCCTCTAAATTCACTTTTGGCAAAACAAAAACCAGTAGTCTCGAGTTTCTACTGGTTTTTAGGTTTTTATCTGAATTACGCAGCCAAAACTTTGCGTCCTTTACGACGACGAGCTGCCAATACGCGACGACCGTTTTTAGTTGCCATACGGTGACGGAAACCATGTTTGCGCGCACGACGAAGTTTACTTGGTTGATAAGTACGTTTCACGATGAATACCTCCTCATAGATTTTGTATTCGTTTAGCCGGCTATAATGTGATCAGTTACTAAACATACTTTACTATTCTATCTGATTCAAGCCTGTTTGTCAATAGCTATGAAAAATTTGTTGGGTCGGGTTCAATGATACCGCTTTTATCGGGCATCTCCTTCTATCCTTTGACGAGTTGCTTCATAGTAGGGAAGCAAGCTAGCCATTCCTTTCTTTAATTCCTCAAGAATGGCATCTCGACTAGTCGCTTGCGATAGATTTACATCGACTTTTACCAAGACCTTTCGGACCTGGCCAGTTTCCACACCTTTGAGAAGCCGTAGGCGATTGGCTTCTGTCCCTTGGAATCGTTGACTGACACCTTCTATTTGGGCGAAGTAATAGACTAGCGAAGAAACCGGAAGAGTTAAAACGCGGTTCTGCTTTTGTAGACTCTCCTCATCCTTCTTGCGTTCGATAAAACTTACTTCAAGGGATACCCCAAAATCTTTTGAATCCCCATAAAGTCGCAAGGCAAACATCGGATCGGCCATACTTCCTTCGCCTTGAAGATAGGCCCAAAAATGAGGACGGAGAAGTTGAGCTTGATTCATCCACTGACTTGTGCGATCTTGTCTCAACTGTGGATATAGCTGGTGAAAGTCGGTTACCAATTGGGTGAATTCCTTGCGAGCTTCTTGCCCCAACGCTCGATAGGCCAACATTCGCTCAGCATCTTCATCCACCTTAGTCGGTGCTACATATTTGATTCCTTGATAATTCAAAAACTCTCTAATCTTATCATACATACTGACATTCCTTTCACAAAAACAAAAAGGAGAGACTAAGTTTTTCCTCATCTCTCCCCTTTACCTATCAAACGGACAATTAACCTTCAATATCCACAACAACATAACGATTTGGTTCTTCACCTTCAGAATAACTAGTCACTCCATCCATTTTCGATACGATACGGTGGATAATCTTGCGTTCGCTATTAGACATTGGATCTGTATGTTGTGCTTGACCTTCTTCTAGAGCACGACTTGCCAATTTTTGTGCATAACTTTGAAGGACTTCTGCACGGTGTTCAACATAGTCATTGACATTGATAGCAATGTAGAAATTCTTAGAATACTGATTGTAGAGATAGTTTTGAGCCAATAATTGAAGAGCCTTGAGAACTTTCCCATGGTAACCAATCACACGACCGGGTTCATTAGTATCAATTTGCATATTGATGGTGCGGCGATTGTAGCTACTAGAAATACTTGCTTCCACATCCATTTCATCGATGACCGTTTGAACATAGCTACTGACCTCGGCAACGACTTGTTCGATGTCATAACTCTCTTCCACTTCAATCCCTAGGTCTGAAAATCCAGATGCTTCTGTTTGAGCCGGGGCTTCTGGAGTGGAATCTAAAATGGCTCCATGTCCCTTCTCTTCAAGAATCGTCGTCGGAGCTTTTTCATGTTTCAGAATTTCTTCCTTCACTTCTTTAGAGACTTCTTGTCCCTTCTCTTCGACTTTTTTGATCGCAGCTACAACGCGACCCAAATCAACTGTTTCTTCACTGACACTCTTGACAGGTTCGTTCTGAGCATTAATCTCCTCTGGAACCCCTTTGACTGCTTGTTGATTGGCTTTTGTAACCGTAGTTTCTGCAATTGGTTCGATATCTACGACTGCAGGTTTCTTGCCAAAGAGACCAAGAAAACCTTTCTTTTCACGGGAAACAACCGTAATATGTGCCTTCATACGAGGGATATCTAATTCATTCAAACCATTTTGAATGGCTTCTTCAACATTCACTCCGCTAAACTGGACCATCTGACAAACTCCTTCTTAGTTTTTCTTTTTCTGTGCCTTATTGAATGCACGTCGTTTTTGTTTTTCTAAATCTTTGACTGCCTGTTGCTCTGCTTCACGCGCTGCAATAATCTTAAACGGATTGTTCAAGAGATAGGTTTGTCCAACTTGGTAAGCATTGGAAACCACCCAATAAAGAGCTACCCCACTCGCTGAATACATGGCGAAGAAGAAAATCATCACGGGCATGGCATACATCATAGCAGTCATTCCACCATTTTTTTCTGGCATGGCCTTATTGCTCAACCAGGTACTAAAGAAAGTGAAGAGAGCTGCTAAGAAGGGCAAGATAAAGGTCGGGTCTGTCGCTCCCATATCCAACCAAAGGAAATGCCCAACTTTCAAGAATTCAACTCGACTCAAAGCTTGGAACAAAGCCATCAAGACGGGCATTTGGATCAATAAAGGCAAGAAGGCTGAAGACGTTTTGACTCCTTTTTCTTGATAGAGCGCCCGAATTTCCTCCGACATGCGCGTCCGACTTTCTAGATCTTTTCCAGGATATTTGGCTTGGATTTCTTTTACTAAGGGTTGAACTTCCTGCATCTTACGAGAGGAATTCATTTGGTATTGAAATACTGGCAAGAGAACTGTACGGATTAAGAGGGTAAAGAGAATAATCCCCACTCCAGTATTCCCACCAATCGAGAGAATACGAATCACTTCTGCAAAGAAATAAACGAATTTCTCCCAAGCACCTGTGGATTGTGAAGTCACTTCAGACGTTCCACAGGCTGTTAATAAAAGGAGGGCCCCTCCTAGTAAGCTAGCTACTTTTAATTTCTTTTTCACGTATTTTCCCTTCCTGACGATAGACTTGCGCTATTTTTAATACATGGATTAAGTTTTTTTCCACCTGGTGGAAGTCCAACTCTTCAACTCCCTTTCGAGCAATCACAACAAAATCATCACTGACCAGACGATCTTGGTGTTTAATCAAGACATGCCGAAGCAGACGCTTGATTCGGTTGCGTGTCACAGCATTTCCCAGTTTCTTACTGACAGATAGGCCGACACGGAAATGGGGTTGCTCTTGTGACAAACGGTAGATGACAAATTTTCTGTTGGCAAAATTTTGACCATTTTTAAAAATGGCATCAAAATCTTTTTTACGCTTGACACGATAGCTTTTTCTCAAACTCCCACTCCCTCTTTTAAATTTATTCTATTATACCACAATTTCAAAAAAAACCAATGACCTTCTGGTCCTTGGTTTAGAGCCCCTTAGTCTCCTGTACAGGTCTTTATGAAGAAAGACCCTGAAGGGTGGCAAGAAGAACGGGTAGGGTATAAATCAGGTTTAAACCGATATGAGCAAGAATAGGATAGTACAAAGAACGCGTCTTATCGTATAAGAGACCAAAAACGAGTGATGGAAGGATATAAATCAAAAAACTGACTGGAGTAAAGGGATGGGCTAACAGGTGGAGAGCTCCATAAATAACCGCTGGTCCCCAGACCCTACCATAGAAGGAACTGGAGTTAAAGTAAGCTTGAACCAGTGCACCCCGAAAGATCAACTCTTCCGTTACCGGACGTACAAAAATCACCAAAACAAGGAGCAAAAGCATCCCTAGGGGACTTAAGGTTCGTGGGAAAATTTGATAAATGGCAGCTCGTCCCTGGACAAAGCCACTCATAAAATAATCCAGCCAGTAGACAGCACAACTTGCAAAAATCGTTCCATAAATCGCTTGGAGAGCTTGCCTCTTTTTAGCCCATTGGAAAGCTTGTCGCTGACTATGCTTCTTAACCAGAAAGAATACTAGAAGGAGATAGCTACATTCCAGAAAAAGTAAAGTCCAAAAATAACTGGTTGCTTGTCCAACTTGATTACTAATGATTTGGGCCAATTCTCTAAACTGATGACGAACAAAAGTATAAAATATGAGCAATAAAATTGGATAGAAATAAGAGAACTTTTTTTTAAAAAATTTCATAATATCCTTTCAAACGGAATAACAAATGATTTATTGCATCTTACCACAATCACTCCAAGGATTCAATTGAGAGGGAGGTAAAAAAAGAAGTTGGGAGAAAGACTCCAACTTCTAGCTATTCCTCCCGACATAGGCAGGATCCAGTCATTGATTGACCTGCTCCTTCTCTTTTAGATTGGCCACAAAACCTAGTAGAACAGACACAAGAATCACCAGACAAAGAACTGTTTCAAGCCAGACAAGGGGGCTTAAAAGAGGAATTTGTAACAGACCTTGCACCATTTTCAAGGAAGTAGCTGTAATAACGGTCGGAAAGGTCAAGGCTGAAAAAGCCGGTTGGAAGCCTCCTTTTAACATTCTGGGCAGACGCGTCAAAACGAAGAAATAAAAACCTTGAGAGAGTATGACCATGATGAGTAAAAACCACACTGGTAAGCTCGCTCCAGCAACACGAACGAGGGCTGCTAAAAGGAGCGAAAAGGGGGCGCAGTAGATCCCTTCTTGCCCCAACAAGTGGCTAGGTAAAGGATTTTTCTTCATATCACAATAGATAAGGGGGTAAAGAAAAAAAGCCAAAACAAATCCAAACCCGAGGGTAAGATAGGCCAGCTCAGCCACACCTACAACAGGATAAGTCAATGCAACCACTGCAATTCCTACATAGAGAACGGTCCAGCTAGGAGTAGCCTTGGCTCTTGGTCCTAGCAAAATATGGGTCTTCGTAAAATATAGCATCAAGCTAAGATCTAGGAGAAAGGCAGACCACCAAACTGTCTGGGCTAGCCAGCCAAATGTGGGAAATAGGCGTAGGAGATACGTTGATAGGAGCATTCCTGCCATAGGAAAAGTCGCCATTCCTGATAGAAGGGTCGGTTCTTGTAGTTCCTTCCTCGTTTCTTGCCAGTGAATCAGATGGTGCCCCAAAAAGAAAAACCATAAGACCAAGCTCATCAGACTAAAAACATGAGCAAGAGCTGGGAAGGTATCTGACAGAAGGTTACCAACACCAGCCAATCCTAACAGACAACCTGAAAATGCTAAGGGAATCTTTTTCATCGTGCTCTCCAATCATTTGGTTGCTATCAGTATAACATAAAACAGAAGAGGAGGTCATAAAAAATAGAAGAGACCAGACGTTTTGTCCGACCTCTTGAAACCATACTTGAAAACACAAATTAACACTGTGACGGATTGTTCAAAGCGCTACCTTGAGGTAGTGAATCAGATTTGTGACACAAGCATCCCTCACTAGGCATGCGAAAGAACAATCAGGCTGGAAAAACGTTTCATCCTGAAACTAAGAATAGACTAGAGCAAATATCTTTTAAAAGGTCTTTCATCCCACTTGGCTTTTTTGACTCACTAATCGCTATGCCTGTACCAGCAACATATAAATAAACAAGGATAAGAGAAAGAGGGTGCTAACTACTAGCGTAGCTAGTTTAAGCCCTCGATGCGAACGCCAATAGTTAGGCTTGCCTAGATTGCTAGTAGCATCGGTCGAAAGGGACTGTTGTTGGCGAGGTTGAAGGGTAATTAAAACAACCAAACTAAGAGCCAAGATAAAAATCCCAACCGCAAATATCAGATCCATTTATGATCCTCCTAAGACTCTAAAAAGAGTAAATAGCACACCTAGTAAAATGACGATCCCAATAACCACGTTAAAGATAACATTGATTCTTTCTGAGCGTGTTATTTTTTCTTTTTCAGGGGGACGTCTCTTCAGTGCATTCATCCGCCCTTCTACTTCTTTATAAAATAAATCTTTCTTCTGATCAGGCATTTCTATCACCTACCCCTTCTTGGAAACGCGCACGGAAAACGGCTGGTTCAATCGCACTAGACTGGCCGATTTGCTGGGCTACAGCCTGTTTGTAGCTATCTACTGACTGGTAAATTTCTTTGACTCGAGCTACTAGGTCTGCTTCTTTTCCTTGATCAAAGACATTTTCTTTTGCGATATAGCGGCTATCATGGAGAGTATGGGCAAAACCAAGAATCACTTGTTGGTGCTCAAAAGCCTTACGAACAATACCTTGTACCTCACCATAATGATTGATATCCAGATAGATACTAGACATTCGAAGGACTTCCTTGATGCGATCTTGACTGATATTCTGGTATAAGACAACGTTTGGATAGCGAACCATTGATAAGAGACTTGGCGACATTTCTGTCAAAGCAGCAACTCGGAAGGTCACATCTGGAGCCTGTTCGACCAAAAATGCTAAGGCTTCAATCTGATCTGAATTGGTTAATACAAAAGCGTCTTTGCGAATATCCTCTTTGACTACAAAATCATAGATATAACCGAGAGGACCAAAATAACCATGTTGTGCTTGCGGAGTTAACTGCAAGGCCCGATGGTAAGTATCTGTTTGAGGAATCAAAATCTTCTTAGTGCGAACGGCTCCATTGCCTAAAATGAGTTGCATGTTTCCTGGAAGGCTATCATTCAACGGTTCTTGCCACACCAAGAGATCCTGACCCGCTAATCCCTTATTGCCCAATCGAAGACTCACATTAAAGGACATGGCCAAGGTGTTGTAAATCACCCGATCAAGATCAAAGCCTCTATATTCCAAATAAAAGACATAGAAGTCTAGTCGACTCTTAAAGATACGCATAGCTTGCTTAGGCAAGGTAAGAATTAAGTCCCCTGTTTGGTGGTTCTCTGTCAAGCGTTCAACTCCCGCTTCAAAATAAGTGGTGACGAGTTGCTGGCCTTCAGCCCCACAAGTGGTGGTCGCAATATGACGGCCGTACTGATCGTAGCGCTCCACCAAGACTAGTTGCCCTTTGGCATCTAACCATTCCACTCGTTCGACAATCCGTTTATAAGACTCCGCATGGTAATAAATCCGCGCCTTTTCCTGGCCATAGTAACTGATCCGTCCCATACTGTTGTCTCCTGAAATTTCCCAGAAATCTGGAACCTTCACCTCATTGAAGAAACGCCCTCGCTTCTTAGAAGACGGCTTCCCTAAAAAGTAGATAAAAGGAGATTCAACACCATCTGGTAAAAATCCATTAGGTTCTAATACAACTGTCGGTTGCTGATAGCCGGCTTCCTGGAGAGAATGGAGCAAATCCTGACTTTCACGGGAATAACTATCAAATAAATTCAACATGAGTCACCTCTTCTATCAATTGAGACCAAGCTTCCTCCACTCGGCTAGTCAAAAAGTCTTCCGCACGCGCGTAGGATGCTTGACGTAGGGCTTTGATATCCTGATTCTTGTAGATGTTTATAATCTTATCCGCAAAGGAAGAAGCAATCCGGTCCACGACTTGGTCGGCCAAATTCGGAATCAAATAGCCATTTTCTCCTTCTTTTACAAAGGTCTGGTTTCCATATGGCACATCAAATCCAATAATCGGCAGACCAGAACCAATCGCTTCCATCAAGGTCAATCCAAAGCCTTCACTGGTAGAGGCCGAGAGGTAAACTTCATAGTTCTTATAAATCTCTGCTAAGTCCGCATGGCCTTTCAGGTGGATATAATCGCCCGCTCCTAACTCTTCAATCAAGGAACGAAGTTTCCCTTCTTCTCCCCCTTTTCCATAAATGTCAAAGGAAAGTTCTAGAATCTCTTCTTTGGCTCGCACGACAGCTCGAACTAACCAGTCAATATGTTTTTCAGTCGCAAGGCGAGAAGCTGTAATCATAGAGAACGGTTTGCGCTGGTCTGTACGTGGTAGACTGGCCAAACTACCAACTGGAATGGTATAGATAGCAGGAGAATGATTTGTATACTTTTCAAATTGAGCCGCCAAAACTTCCTTTTGACGATCAGTAGCCACGATAAAGAAATCCACCTTGTCTGCATTGGTAAATTGGTAATCGTAATAATTGTTCCACAAAATATATTGTTCATCGGTACTATTGACACTATAGTGTTCCGCATGGACAACCACCCCAAGTCGAGCTTTTTGAGCTTCTTCAAAGATGGGTTGACCGATATTAGTCTCTCGATCCAAGATAACAATATCTTGTTTGGTCAAGTTGAGGCTTTGCATGAAGTAGCGAATCAATTCCTGGCGACCAAGGAGATAACGATCTGGAAAACGGTAAATTTCCCGGCCATCCGCCATTTGCATACTGTATGCCACGCTCCCATCTTCATTGTAGAAACGGCGTTCAATCAAGTTAGCCTGATTATTTTTAGGAATAAAGTACTCTGTACAGTAACGAGTATAGGAGAAATAATCTTTTCGAACTAAAATTCCTCTTGAAACATACTCACAGCGCTCTACATAAGGACTATCTTGGGACCGAAGATAACAAGTCAAAAAGCTATCCTGGTCCTCATAGAAGAAGCGCTTCACTTTTCCGTCTTTTTCCTCTCGAGTCGGATGACCGTCAAAGCCTGCCAAGACTTGATCCACCGTATAAGTGGTTGGCGCAATTTTAATATCCGTAAAATGAGTGTAGAGCCAAATGATCTCATCATTTTTAAAGCCGATATTTTCGGTTAAATGCTGAATATTGTCTGCTAAAATCATATCCATAAAAACAAACTTAGCTGGTTGCTGGATATTTCGTAACAACTTGGCCCGATAGGCCTGGGCATATTCAACACCACTGCTCGCCCATCCAATTCCAAGATTGATATTGTATACTGTCATAACTTCCTCTTATTATGGGAAATGCAATACAATTTCCCCTTTTTTATTGATTTCTACCCGGCTGAGTAAAAGATTACGAACCATCTGTTCTTTAGACAAAGCCTTCATCCGCTCAAAGGATTGATAGGCTTCCTGGAAAAACTCAACTAATGGATTCTTTTGGCTAGCATATTGACCAGACAAAGCAGCTCGAAGTTGCTGCAGATAATCGACCTGTTCGACCCAGTTTTCATCGATGGCCTTTAAAATAGCCATCCGCTGGAATTGAGCAATTACTTCATCGGTCCCCAAAATCTCATATTTTGCTTCCAACTCTCTTTGAGCAATTTCCCATAAGAAGTTTGCCTTGGTTTTTTTAGAACGGAATGATTGATGGGCTGTCTGCGGGTCTACCTGATAGCTCACATTGTCCAAAATATAACGATAAAAAGCAATGGGTTCTATGTAATCTTTATTCTTTGCCACTCTCACAAAGACTTCTCGAACTACCTGTTCGACAATTTCATCCAAACGCCCTTCTTGCTTAATCAAGCGGTCACGTTCCTTGTAGATGATATCCCGCTGAATATTCATACTTTCTGCAAATTCGAGCGTCATGCGACGACTGGCCTGACCCGAACTTTCACTTGCATTTTGAGCCCGTTCTACCAGATTCTTATATTTTCGTTTGGTCAACGGCTTAGTGGCACCAATTCGCTCGTCTACATCATAGTCATGGTAAGTATCCTGAATCCAATCTGGCCCCCAGTTTTTCATCAAGTCATCTTCCAAAGAGACAAAGAATTTGGTCCGTCCAGGATCTCCTTGGCGACCCGAACGGCCTCGAATCTGCAAGTCAATCCGTTGGTTCATCATCCGTTCGGTCCCGACAACTACTAGCCCTCCTAGTTCAGCCACTCCAGACCCCAACTTAATATCGGTTCCTCGACCAGCCATGGAGGTTGCTACAGTCACTGCTCCCATTTGGCCAGATTCTGAAATGATTTGGGCCTCCCGAGGAGCATTATTGGCATTCAAGAGGTTGTGTGCAATGCCCTCCCGCAATAGAAGATTGGAATAAAGGATGGACATCTCAACGGAACCAGCAAAAACTAAGATTGGATTGCCTTTTTCATGGACTTCTTTGACGTATTCTAAGGATGCAAACACTTTTTCAGGCAGGGTCTGATAGATCTCATCCGGCAAATCCTTTCGGATTTTTTTTCGGTTAGTCGGAATTTTGATGACGGACATGGCATAGGTATCCAAAAACTCGGCTTCTGCCACCTTCCCTGTCCCCGTCATTCCTCCAAGCTTACGAAACATCTTGAATAGATTTTGATAGGTGATGGAGGCCATAGCCCGGGTCTCCTGCGTTAAACTAAGACCTTCCTTGGCCTCAATAGCTTGGTGAAGTCCCCCTTGCAGACGGGTCATTTCCATGAGACGACCGGTTGCCTGATCCAAGAGAACGACTTCCATCTCCCCTCTTGCATTAGGATGGATGACATAGTCCTTGTCACGGGTATAGTTTTTATTAGCTTGGAGAGCCAAACTAATATGACGGACTAAATCCCTGTGCTGAGGGTCGTAAAGGTTTTGAATGGCTAAAAAGGATTCGGCTGATTTAGCTCCTTTTTGTGTTAACCAAACACGCTTTTTATCTTCGTCAAACTTATAATCTTCCCCTTCTTTGAATGTTTGAATCAAGGTATCAATAATTCCATAGAGATTGGATTGAACACGAGGAGAACCTGAAATAATCAAAGGCGTTTGAGCACTATCCAAGAGAACAGAATCAATTTCATCCACGAGGGCATAATTGAAGTCTGCTAAGAACTGTCCATCTACCGAAGCTGTCAAATTTTCTGTCAAGTAATCAAATCCCAAGCTGGTATTAGTGGTATACACCACATCTGAACGATAGATTTCGCGCTTAACATCTGCAGGTAGCTCTTCATCTTCAGAAGCCTTCAAAGGCACCCCAACGCTCAAACCTAGAAAACGATAGACCTGCCCCATTTCTTCAGCATCCCGTGTAGCCAAATAGGTGTTGGTCGTGATCACCATCACTCCCTTGCCTTCTAGAGCATTTAGATAAACTGGCATGGTCGCTGTTAGGGTTTTCCCCTCACCGGTATTCATCTCTGCGACATTCCCCTGGTGGAGGACGATCCCTCCCATGACTTGAACATCATAGGGAAACATTCCTAAAACCCGTTGGTCAGCTTCTCGAGCTACCGCAAAGGCTTCTGGCAATAAATCATCCAGAGTTTCTCCTTGGGCCAATCGTTGACGAAACTCTATAGTTTTTTCTTGCAATTGGAGATCCGTTAATTGGGCCATATGATCTTTCCAGCTATTCACTTCCTTCAAGATCTTTTTAATTTTTCTTAATTTAAAATAATCCAATGTGATCCTCTTTTACTAGCAGTCTGGTTCGTCTATGCGAGAACCTCTGCTCCCTCAGACGAATTGGGTGTAATAGTGAAATAATGAAAAACAAATTCTTGCATGCCAGCGCTAAGGAGATGCACTTCGTAGGCGTAGGCATTCTCTGGATAAACAAAAGCCAAGCTCCCATCTGATGCTACCTGACGTTTGACAGCCACACCAAAACGATCTTGAAAAACAATCTCCACCATCACTGTATGAGAAGGCGTAGAAGTCATGCTCACATCTAATACATAAGATTGACCTCTTTTTAAGAGAGGAAGACTAGGAGCCAAACGATTGTCGCTGAAATTGCTCATTGATTTCCAGGTCTTTAAAATTTGACCAGAAGGCATCAAGGGGTTCTTAAAAACAACCTTATCCCTCGCAAAGCCTTGGATAAGCGATCCCCATAAATAGTCTGCTGAAGACAAGGGCCCCCAATAATGCCGTCTGGCTTCTTGTTGTTTAATAGTTATCATTCGATCCTTCCAAAATCTCTTTCCATGATTTCTTTGTATTGGGTTAAAAACCATTCAACAATCGGTGCAGTGGCATCATTGTGTCGACCAGGTCGACTAGAACTAATGATCCGCACAGGGTAATCATAGAGGGCTTCCAAAATTTTCGGGTAGGCCAGTTGATCATAGTCATCATCTCTCATATAGGCCAAGGCCAGAATAGTATCCTTCAAATCCGCTTGATTGAAACGATTCCAAAATCGTTGGTTCAATAAATCAATGCCCTCCCTTGAGACTTGTCCGACAAGCAACTGCATCATATCTAAGGACGTCCCAAACTCATCAGGGCGTTTGAATTTCAAATTAGCTGCCACATCCCCAAGATTAATAATCGGTTTCCCAACTAAAATGGCATGAGGCGAGTAGGAGGCCCCATAGTACAAAGCTCCAAAGGTTCCCATAGAAAGTCCTGAAAAATTCATCTCTTTTGGACCGAATCCTAACCAGTCTAGATGCTGATCAATGTAAGCAACTATTTGGTCTTCTAGTTCTTGAGAGCCCATATAGAAGGAGCCACCCTCTAAGCGCGGATCTGAGAAGAGAATAAAGGGACTTCCCATTCTTCGCATCATGACAAATCCTTCAAACCCTTCTGCCGGACGATACCCTGAAAAATAAATATTTAAAGGTGGTTTCAGGTCTCCTGGATGGAAGTAGGCAAAGATTTCCTGACGCTTGCTGTCCCGAAGTGTTTGAGCTCCAATGGTCATTTCTCCGAATGGACCATGAGAAAAACGCTTGTGTAAGGCCCCAATCTTCAACTCCCCTTCTCCTTTTGCTTCCAGACAAAAGGACAGATAATATCGCTCAAAATCATCCAACAAGATTGGCTCTTTTAGGTCTTCCTCAGAGTAGACAATCTCTTTTACAAGCTCACTAATGCCCCCACTTTGGAAGAATTGAATGCGCAATTGAAGTTGGCAAGAGGGCTCTTTTTCATACTCTAACCATAAATTAATAGGAGTGATCCCATCGTAAACATAGTTATAAACCCACTGAGCCAAGGGAGTAAAATCTTTCCCGAAAGCCCCCTTCAGCTGCAAGAGGTGTTTCCCCAAAACTGTCTGCGAGCCTGGAAAATCAGGACGAATGCGGATATCATAGGCCGTAAAAGCATCCCCATACTGACCATCATAAAGGAAACGAGTGACTTGATAAAGAAAACGGGATTTGTCTGAAAAATCCCAAGCCCTAACCTGTTTCAACCGAAGCAACTCCTTCACTTCTTCCGGAAAGGCTTCTTGTTGGAAATGGTGATTGTAAAAAATGGTATAGGGTTGAAAAAAGTCCATCTGATCCTTTAGAGCCAACAAATCTTCAGGTCGATCTAGTAGCAAGGCTTTGAATTTTTGGATTTCCTGCTCTTCCATATACTCTTTTAAAGAGGGCAAATCTTGGCCTGAAAAATAATGCCACCCCATTTCTTCTGGAATCTCTACTTGTTCCAGCCAATTTTCTGAACCAATTTGAAGAATATGACTTGTTTTTGACTGTTTGTCCATACTATTCTTTCATCCATCCTTCCCACTTGGCTATCAAACGCGGACCCGTATACTCTTGAATTTTATCGACAGAGTAAACCAGAGCTTCGTTCCAGGGTTTCAAGGTTGTTAAGTAGTGTTTCAAAGCCTTCTCTAATTCTCCTTCTTTGGATATGATATAGCCATTCTTTAGATGATCAACGAATTCCGTCTTGGTTCGATTGACCTGAGGAATCCCCGCTGAGATCCCCGCAATTTGTGTATAAAGATTTGGTTCATCATTAAGGTCTACAATCAAGCGGGTCTGTTCCAACTCCTTGATAATATCATTCTCATTAAAGAAGTTCTTCACTGTATAACGATATTCTGGCGCTTCTACAGCTAACTCATCATCCTGGATCTTATTCTCCCCAAGTTCCTGCTCTGTGACTGTTAGTTGCACTGAAGCTAAGGCAATCTCTTCTTTTATCAATTGATTTAATTGACTTCTTAAGGTAAGCACATGATTTTCAGATGCACTGTAAAAGGCAAAAACAAGCTCAAACAAGGAGTTCTTAGCCAAGATTTCCAGCAAATTCTTTAGGAGCTTTTTCGATAGAAAACCGTCTTCTCCCACATAGAAAAAGATTTTTGATTCTTTGCGTTCCTGACTATTTCCTAATCGTAAACGAGAGTCAAAAGAGGTCACCCGGTGGACTTTTGACTGCAAGGTTGGAGAAAGTTCAAGAATGGCTTCTTTTGTCTGTTCACTATCTGTGACAATCAACTTGACATCCTTTAAGCAAAAATGAAGTAGGGAATCATCTGGAGACAAGGGCTGGCGTTTTCCATAAAAAGACAGAACTTTTTTAACTCCAAATCCTAATTCTTGCAAGAAGGGCAAGTTGGCAGGATGAGCTGCAAAAACTGCTTGATCTTGCTGAGGTACGATGGTCCCAAGCAGGAACTTCATTTTCTCCATGATGACTTCTTTGATTTCCGAGTAGACTTCTTTCTTAAATAAGGATTGAACATGCTCATTCACAAAAACCGAATGATTATCTTCCGTCAGCATTTCACGTAGAACCCAAGTTCCGTCTACACTGAGATACTCTTGGAAATAAGGATGCCCACTTTTATAATAAATAGCACTAGAAATGAAGCCACGATCATCTAAATATTCAATGAAGGCAATCTCTCCATCCTTGAGGCGAGTAATAGAGAGGATATTGCCATCTACACCCACATCAATTTTTGCAATCATCTCCCCTCGACGAAAAGCCACTACCTGAAAAGGGGTGTAGGCAAAAGTGGTCTCTGAAGGCCACTCTAAATCCTCAATCTGGACAGGCATCATTTCCTGATCTGGAGAGACCCCCTGCAAGTGATCAAAGACAGAAAGATAGTCTGTTTCTAACAAATCTTGACGGTGTAAAAAATAGCGTAGTTGCGGAGCATAATGTGGAATCAGTAACTTCCGCTCTATCCCTGCATCTTGGAAGACGCGCACCTGGTTAATGGTATCATCAAACTCGATTGAATCCTTCATCCAGTACCAAGGGATGGTGGTGCTATGCCAGGTCCTTTCTGACCCGTACCAAGCTGGTATAAAGTAATACATGATAACTCCTAGAATAGTCTTGTATATCGTTGATTTACTTGGAGAGCATGAATCTCTTCCCGAATGTTGTATATCATTCCGACAAACATAAGGAAGGTGCCTGGAATCATTGTTAAGCGCAATAAGTCCTTATCCCAAAGTAAAACTGAAAACGGTAGGGCAGTAAAAAGAATGAGGTAGAGGGTCCCAAAAACAGTTAGGCGTAACACAATCCTATTAATAAATTTTCGAGTATCTGGACCAGGATAAACCGAATCGATATACTCTGAATTTTTCATCATTTTTTCAGCGATTTCCTCTCCATTGACATTGACAAAAGAAAATGCAAAGGACAAGAGGGCAATCATGAACACGTAGAGGAGGATCCAGACAGGCTCACCCATCACCAATTCTTTCGCAAGCTTAGCAGCCCACTTAGCATTTGAATCCATTGAGAGAACCAACAACAGCACATACTGTGGAATCGATACCAAGGTCATGGCATACATAAACGGCATCCCTCCAGCTGGATTTAGCTTAATATCTAAAAACGTATAACTTTTTAGGTTGTTGTGAATCCCAAGCTTATTAACTGGAATGCGATACCGAGCATACTCGATCAAGACGGCTGTAAAAACAAAAACTAAGATGAGAAAGAGACCAATTGTATACCAATAAGTTGGAATATCAATTTTAGATAAGGTTCGCATAATATCCTCTGGCAGATACATCACCATCCCAGCCATCATGATAACGACTGAATTCCCCAAACCGAGCGCGGCATTTAAATCTGAGAGCCAGACTAAAAAGAAGGTGCCTGCAATCATAATCATCGTGTTGACAGCAATCACAAGTGCTGAATCTAGACTGGTTTGTAGAGGTAAATACATGGAAACAGCCAAGGCTTGGACCAAGGCGAGTACCAAGGTTAGATACATTTTTCGTCGCTCTACAATATCTGCACTGGTCTTTTCGAGATTAAAGCGTTTGGATACGGTAAACATCCGCCACAAAATCATCGAAGACATCCAAGGAGAAAGGCCGATTGAAAAAATCGACATTCCTCGTAAATTTCCTCCCATAATGGCACTGGATAGTT
This sequence comes from Streptococcus rubneri, assembly GCF_004785935.1. Lineage (GTDB taxonomy): Bacteria > Bacillota > Bacilli > Lactobacillales > Streptococcaceae > Streptococcus > Streptococcus rubneri. The sequence continues at coordinate 1,439,415 of NZ_SRRP01000001.1, forward strand.
GCAGGCCCGTCGCAGTGGTTTCATTCACATTAAGCGCTCGTGACAAATCAACAAATGGCAATGCAATTTTACTACCAAACACATAAATAAAGACGAATAAAATCGTCCAACAAAATCGTTTCCCAACTTCTGATCGTTTCATCATGTTAATTTAAATAATTTTTCTTTCTCCGGACTTATTAGAATCTTCTAAAAATCCTTTTGTTACAATGAAACAAAGGGTCTATCAAAGACACTAATTCTTCTTTTATTTTACCATATTTTAGCTTTTCCTGAAATCATTTACCACTTTTTGAAATTGGATTCTTTCTCTCCCTATTTTATCTTGAGAAATCGGATGTTTCCATCAAAAAAGTCCATCAGAATCGGATCTGAAGAACTTAATTTTAACTCACTGATATTTCCACCATTCAGTTTTTTATCATTCATTCAAGGTCATCATCGCATCGACGAATAATTTTTTTGTAAAATAACCATTTCGAATTAAGAATGACGTATATTTGGCTTGCTGAGCCATCTGATGATAATGTTCTGCTGTACAGTCTTTCACTACTTGATTGGCCTCTTCCAGGCTAGAGACTACAAATCCAAGACCTTTCTCGCGGATATAATCGGCATTCGAAAGATAATCAGGGACAACCACTGGTAAGCCCGCTGCTAAATAGGTCGATAGTTTGTAAGAGATATTTCCCTTGTAGTAATCGCGCTCATCAGCAGGATTCTCAGAGTTCCCCCATACCAAGCCAAAGCCTCCCTTTGAAAGCTCCAACAATAATTCTTGTTGGGTTCGCCATCCCTCCAGTTGAACTTTAGAATAGTCAACCCCATCTTCTCTTTCTGCATAGACATGAAGAGGTGTATCGTACTTCCAACCAAGGATATGAGGGAAACGAGAAGGTTTCCCAGAGAAAATCAGTTTTCTCTCAAACTGTGGACTATATAAGTCTAATTGATGCGTCAAATCCCACATTTTTTGAACAACGTATTTCTTAACTGTCAATCCTTCTGCCACTAGCTTGTGGTACATTTGCTCTGATGGCACTACTACCACGTCACTCTTATTATACATCTCGATATAGGCCGGCATGAGATAATAGTTACTTTCTTCAAACATGAGTGGGGGCACATCGTGGATAAAGGTCACTAGTTTTACTTGAAGACTCTCTAACTTATGAACTAGGTGAGAGTCCCATTCTATCCCATTCCAAGATGGAGATTGAACGAATACAATATCCCCAAAAGAAACTCCGGCTAGGATGCCATCCATGCGAGAATTCAGCTCTCCCCATGATTCATCTGTTTGATCATAAAAGTAGATGCCAAGCTCATTGACTCCAAGTTCTCGGACAATTTTCATAATATCATTCTGGGCCATTAAGGCTACACTTCTGGAAGATTGCCCAAATAGATTTGTAAAATGGATTTTCATCTCTTGCCTCTTCTTTTTCCACTACTTGTTTATTAAAAGTTTCTGCACTTGCATTCTTCGATGAGCTGCAAAGTGACTAACTTTCAGACCACTAGTTAATCACTTTTGCACCGATTTCCCGAACAAGTGCATCCTCATTCATTATAACATATTCTTTAACTAATTTCGTATTTCTCATCCTCTCACTAGAGCTAATTTCTCCATTAAAAAACCAGCAGATCCATCTTAGGATTTGCTGGTACTTAGTAATCTGGAATGGCACCATTTTCCAGTCTGATTACAGGACTATTTTTCTTCTTTTTTCCGATGACCTAGTGATGTTAAACCTGCAAAGAGAGCAGCTATTCCTGCAAGGAAATGACCTTTTGAAGGGACCATGCCAGTCTCTGGAAGTGTTCCTTTTGCTTGACTGTTTCTTTGTAAAGAGACCATAGACTCTGATGGGATCCAGGAAGTTGAAGAATGCCTTGATTCTTTTTGAGAAACGAAAACACTTGTCGATGCCAATCCACTCGCTGAGATCGAATCTGAAGATAGGCTTGAATGTGAACGAGTTTCAGACAATGAGACACTGGATGAAACAGATTCGGAAACAGGGAGTATTTGTGACATCAATACCGATTCGGATAAAGATTCGGAGACGGATGCCGAGGCAGATTCGCTCACTGATTGTGATTCTAAAACGGATTCCGAGGCAGACTCGCTCAAGGATGTGGATGTTTCTTCTGACTTAGACGCGCTCACTGAGTGGGAGTCTGAAACGGACTCTGACGCAGAGTCACTTAAGGATGTTGATGTTTCTTCTGATTCTGAGGCGCTCACTGAGTGGGAGTCTGAAACGGACTCTGACGCAGAGTCACTTAAGGATGTTGATGTTTCTTCTGATTCAGACGCACTCACTGATTGTGATTCTGATACAGATTCTGACGCTGATTCACTTAATGAGGTGGACGTTTCTGCTGATTCAGACACGCTCACTGAGTGGGATTCTGAGACGGACGCTGATTCACTTAATGAGGTGGACGTTTCTGCTGATTCAGACACGCTCACTGAGTGGGATTCTGAGACTGACGCTGATTCACTTAGGGATGTTGACACTTCTTCTGATTCCGAGGCGCTCAAGGAGCTGGACCTTTCTTCTGACTCTGAAGCGTTCTCTGATTGGGATTGGGATTCTGAGACGGACTCACTCAAGGATGTGGACGTTTCTTCTGATTCAGAAGCACTTGTTGATTGAGATTCAGACACGGACTCTGACGCTGATTCGCTCAAGGATGTGGATGTTTCTTCTGATTCAGACACGCTCACTGATTGGGATGCTGATACAGAATCTGAAACAGATTCACTTAGGGAAGTTGACACTTCTTCTGATTCTGACGCACTCGCTGATTCTCTCAAGGATGTGGACGTTTCTTCTGATTCAGAAGCACTTGTTGATTGGGATGCTGATACAGAATCTGAAACAGATTCACTTAAGGATGTTGACGCTTCTTCTGATTCTGACGCACTCTCTGATTGGGATTCTGATACAGAATCTGAAACAGATTCACTTAGGGATGTTGACACTTCTTCTGATTCTGAAGCGCTCACTGAGTGGGATTCTGAAACGGAGTCTGACGCCGATTCACTCAAGGATGTAGATGTTTCTTGTGACTCTGAGGCACTCACTGATTGAGATTCTGATACAGAATCTGAAGCAGAATCACTTAGGGATGTGGACGCTTCTTCTGACTCTGACGCACTCTCTGATTGGGATGCAGAGACAGAATCTGAAGCAGAAGCACTTAGGGATGTGGACGTTTCTGCTGATTCAGACGCGCTCACTGAGTGGGATTCTGATACTGACGCTGACGCTGATTCACTCATTGAAGTAGAAATTTCTTCCGATTCTGAGGCACTCTCTGATTGAGATGCTGATACAGAATCTGAAACAGATTCACTTAGGGAAGTTGACACTTCTTCTGATTCTGAAGAGCTCACTGATTGGGATTCTGACACAGATTCTGATGCCGACTCACTTAGTGAAATTGACGCTTCTTCTGATTCTGAAGCGCTCACTGAGTGGGATTCTGAGACTAATTCTGAGACAGACTCGCTCAAGGAGCTGGACCTTTCTTCTGACTCTGAAGCGCTCTCTGATTGGAATTCTGATACGGAATCTGAAGCGGACTCGCTCAAGGAGCTGGACCTTTCTTCTGACTCTGAAGCGCTCTCCGATTGGAATTCTGAGACGGAATCTGAAGCCGACTCGCTCAAGGAGGTGGATATTTCTTCTGATTCTGAGGCGCTCACTGAGTGGGATTCTGAAACTAATTCTGAGACAGACTCGCTCAAGGAGCTGGACCTTTCTTCTGACTCTGAAGCGCTCTCTGATTGGGATGCTGATACTAATTCTGAGGCAGACTCGCTCAAGGAGCTGGACCTTTCTTCTGACTCTGAAGCGCTCTCTGATTCTCTCAAGGATGTGGACGTTTCTTCTGATTCAGAAGCGCTCACTGAGTGGGATGCTGATACGGATTCTGACGCTGATTCACTCAAGGAGGTGGACGTCTCTTCTGATTCAGAAGCACTTGTTGATTGAGATTCAGACACGGAATCTGAAGCAGACTCACTCAGTGAAGTAGATGTTTCTGCTGACTCTGACACACTAATCGATTGGAATTCTGATACGGAATCTGAAGCGGACTCGCTCAAGGAGCTGGACCTTTCTTCTGATTCTGAAGCACTCACTGAGTGGGATTCTGAAACGGAGTCTGACGCAGACTCACTTAGGGATGTTGACACTCCTTCTGATTCTGAAGCACTCACTGATTGTGATTCTGAAACGGAGTCTGACGCAGACTCACTTAAAGAGGTAGAGATTTCTTCTGACTCTAAGACACTCTCTGACTGAGACTCTAATTCTGAAAGCGATGAGGAGGCCTCTTCTGATAAGGAGATTGATTTTTCTTCTGATTCGCTTTCCGATATTGAACTAGAACGGCTATCACTTGCAGAGATAGCACTCGAGTTAGACAGAGAATCACTGAGCCACTTAGATTCAGACAAACTCTTCGACTCAAATATTTCCTTTGACTCAGACTCCAATCTAGATGCACTTTCAACCTTGGACAGACTCGAAGAAACACTCATAGAAAGAGAGCGAACACGAGGATCTTCTGTCAAAGGAACGATTACAGTATTTGTCGTATTATCTTTGAAAACAACGGTAACTTCTCCAGTTGCTGAAACCGAATAGGACTTAAAATCCCTAGAAGATATGAGACGAGGGTTCACAGCCTTAAACTTTTGCCACACTTCTTCTTTTTCTGTATCAGTCAAACGAGAAAGATCAGATACTTGCGTGTTTGACTTCACAGCAACAATAGGATTTCGAATCCCATCATTTTGAGGCAATACTTTAATTCGGAAAGAACGGTCTATAAACTGGTTGTGAGCGTTGGTAAAACGAACGGTAATCGTATATGTTTCCCCTGGTTCCACAACCTCTGTGTCTCCCACTTTCCCCTCAATCAGCATGGGAGCAAAGGGTGTCTTCAAAGTAGCATTCGGCACCAAGACACCATCTACCCGCTCACTATTTGGGGCATAGCCCATAAAGGTTAAGACAACACCACCATTTCGCTCCCGAACAATATACTGGAGTCTCACTGGATCTGAATTATAAGCCGTAATGAGGTGCCCATTGCCAGGCCCACTCATAACAAATGGTGCTCGCAACATTTGATCAGAGCCTATTGCATACCCATTTCGAGAATCACGTCTTCCTGAAGTAGCACGCAGGACAAGATTGACCAGACGATTTCGGGCAGTCTTAGCTTGCTCCACGACTTGACTTTCTTCAGCTGAAGGATTCGCCAATTGATAACGAATAGCCTCCAAGGCCTGCTTCCCAAAGGACACTGTTTCCTTTCCATCTTCTAGAGCTTTAGCTTGGTCAATATACGTATAAATATCCTGTGCTAACTTCTTAAGTTCTTCCTCTTGCTGATTCAATTGGATAGGAGAAGGTTCCGTTAAGAGTGATTCTGATAAAGAGGTTGAACTTATCGAAGTAGATGCTTCTGAACTAGCCATTAACGGAATAACTGAAACAGAGGTTCCTGCTAATGAAGAGAGGTTCTCTTCACTTGCCAAAGAGTTGATTTTTTCACTAGTTAGTGAATCATCGGCAATCGCTAAAACTAAGCTATCTTTTCCAACTAGCCCTATTTCTGAATCCAAATCTGAGCCGAAACTTTGTTTGTCTTCTTGATCCGCAAATGTAGGCTGAGAAATGGATACTGCTCCAAGCAGTGCGCCTGTAGTAATCAATCCCCTCGTGAGAGCCATTTGACCTGATCTGACAAACGACAAGGTCGGAGCTCCTTCTTTCCCTAGCTGTTGGAAAAAAGTAATATTTGAGCACGCAACACGCATCCAAATTTTCCCAGCTTTGACCAATTTAAATCGTGTAATCCTCTCTCCCTTCCAGGACTTTCTACTCATCCTCTTAAATAACACATTTTCTCCCTAAAAATTATTCTCTTTTGATTATACAGGATTATTAATCATTTTCAATATATTTGACTATTCTTTCATAGTTGATTTTCACTAGAAAAAAGCAAATCTCTTTCGAGACTTGCTTTCACTTATTTTTAAATCCTAAGTTCATCTGTAGCCAGAAATAGAATGATTTTGATAGATTAATTCTCATCCTTTTTCTTACGACGACCCAAGACAGCAATACCTGCAAGAAGCGCCGATGCTCCAGCTACAAACATATCTGTTGACGTTGCTGTTCCAGTTTCTGGAAGAGCGACTTCTGACCCCTCATATTTTTGAGAAGAACTTGACGATTCAGATTGTGACAATGACTCAGATTGTGATCTAGACTGACTCATTGAAGCTGAATAAGAAGTTGACGCACTTATTGACGTCATTGTCGATTCAGAACTTGATGTACTTACTGAAGTCGTTGTTGATCCTGACGCTGACGAGCTTACTGATGCTGATGCGCTTGCTGATGCTGATGCACTCATTGATTCAGACGCTGATACTGATTCTGATGCTGATGCAGACTCTGATGCTGATACTGATTCTGAAACTGATGCAGACTGAGATGCTGACGCTGACGAGCTTGCTGATGCTGACGCGCTCGCTGACTCAGACGCTGATGCGCTTGCTGATGCTGATGCAGATTCAGATGCTGATACTGATTCTGAAACTGATGCAGACTCTGATGCTGACGCTGATTCTGATTCTGATGCTGATGCAGACTCTGATGCTGATGCAGACTCTGATGCTGATGCAGACTCTGATGCTGATACTGATGCACTCATTGATTCAGACGCTGATACTGATTCTGATGCGCTTGCTGATGCTGATGCAGATTCAGATTCAGATGCTGATACTGATTCTGAAACTGATGCAGACTCTGATGCTGACGCTGATACTGATTCTGATTCTGATGCTGATGCTGATGCTGACGCACTCATTGATTCAGACGCTGATGCTGATTCTGAAACTGATGCAGACGCTGATGCTGATGCTGACGCACTCATTGATTCAGACGCTGACGAGCTTGCTGATGCTGATGCTGACGCGCTCGCTGACTCAGACGCTGATGCGCTTGCTGATGCTGATGCAGATTCAGATGCTGATACTGATTCTGAAACTGATGCAGACTCTGATGCTGATGCTGACGCGCTCGCTGACTCAGACGCTGACGCGCTTGCTGATGCTGATGCACTCATTGATTCAGACGCTGATACTGATACTGATACTGATGCTGATGCAGACTCTGATGCTGATGCTGACGCACTCGCTGACTCAGATGCTGATGCGCTTGCTGATGCTGATACTGATTCTGATGCTGATGCAGACTCAGATGCTGATGCGCTTGTTGATACTGATTCAGAAACTGATGCAGACTCTGATGCTGATGCAGACTCAGATGCTGACGCTGACGAGCTTGCTGATGCTGATGCTGACGAGCTCGCTGACTCAGACGCTGATGCGCTTGCTGATGCTGATGCTGATTCAGATGCTGATACTGATTCTGAAACTGATGCAGACTCTGATACTGATTCTGATGCTGATGCAGACTCTGATGCTGATGCTGATGCTGATGCACTCATTGATTCAGACGCTGATACTGACGCGCTTGCTGATGCTGATACTGACACAGATTCTGATGCAGACTCACTTAGTGAAGTTGAGGCTTCTTCTGACTCTGATGCGCTCACTGATTGAGACTCTGACACAGATTCTGATGCAGATTCACTTAGTGAAGTTGAGGCTTCTTCTGACTCTGATGCGCTCACTGATTGTGATTCTGACAAAGATTCTGATGCAGATTCACTTAATGAGGTAGATGTCTCTTCTGATTCTGAAGCACTCACTGATTGTGATTCTAACACAGATTCTGATGCCGACTCACTTAAGGATGTAGATGTTTCTTCTGACTCTGAAGCGCTCACTGATTGAGACTCTGACACAGATTCTGATGCTGATTCACTTAGTGAAGTTGAGGCTTCTTCTGATTCAGACGCGCTCACTGATTGTGATTCTGAAACGGATTCTGATGCTGATTCACTTAATGAGGTAGATGTCTCTTCTGATTCAGATGCGCTCACTGATTGTGATTCTGAGACTGACTCTGATGCCGACTCACTTAATGAGGTAGACGTTTCTTCTGATTCTGATGCGCTCACTGATTGTGATTCTGAAACGGATTCTGAAACGGATTCTGACGCTGATTCACTTAATGAGGTAGATGTCTCTTCTGATTCTGAAGCGCTCACTGATTGAGACTCTGACACAGATTCTGATGCAGATTCACTTAGTGAAGTTGAGGCTTCTTCTGACTCTGATGCGCTCACTGATTGGGATTCTGACACAGATTCTGACACAGATTCTGATGCAGACTCACTTAGTGAAGTTGAGGCTTCTTCTGACTCTGATGCGCTCACTGATTGTGATTCTGAAACGGATTCTGACGCTGATTCGCTCAAGGATGTGGATGTTTCTTCTGATTCAGATGCGCTCACTGATTGTGATTCTGAAACAAATTCTGACGCTGATTCACTTAATGAGGTAGATGTCTCTTCTGACTCTGATGCACTTGTTGATTGTGATTCTGAGACTGATTCTGACGCTGACTCACTTAAGGAAGTAGATGTTTCTTCTGATTCAGATGCGCTCACTGATTGTGATTCTGATACGGATTCTGACGCTGATTCGCTCAAGGATGTGGATGTTTCTTCTGACTCTGATGTGCTCACTGATTGTGATTCTGATACGGATTCTGACGCTGATTCACTTAATGAGGTAGATGTTTCTTCTGACTCTGATGCGCTCATTGATAGTGATTCTGATACGGATTCTGACGCTGATTCGCTCAAGGATGTAGATGTCTCTTCTGACTCTGATGCGCTCACTGATTGTGATTCTGAGACCGATTCTGACGCTGATTCGCTCAAGGATGTAGATGTCTCTTCTGATTCAGATGCGCTCACTGATTGTGATTCTGAAACGGATTCCGACGCTGATTCGCTCAAGGATGTAGATGTTTCTTCTGACTCTGATGAGCTCACTGATTGTGATTCTGATACGGATTCTGACGCTGATTCACTTAATGAGGTAGATGTTTCTTCTGACTCTGATGCGCTCATTGATAGTGATTCTGATACGGATTCTGACGCTGATTCACTTAATGAGGTAGATGTCTCTTCTGATTCAGATGCGCTCACTGATTGTGATTCTGACACAGATTCTGATGCCGACTCGCTCAAGGATGTGGATGTCTCTTCTGATTCTGATGCGCTCACTGATTGTGATTCTGAAACGGATTCTGACGCTGATTCACTTAATGAGGCAGATGTCTCTTCTGATTCTGATGCGCTCACTGATTGTGATTCTGACACAGATTCTGATGCCGACTCGCTCAAGGATGTGGATGTTTCTTCTGATTCAGACGCGCTCACTGATTGTGATTCTGAAACAGATTCTGACGCTGATTCGCTTAATGAGGCAGATGTTTCTTCTGACTCTGATGCGCTCACTGATTGTGATTCTGATACGGATTCTGACGCTGATTCACTTAATGAGGTAGATGTTTCTTCTGACTCTGACGCGCTCACTGATTGTGATTCTGATACGGATTCTGACGCTGATTCGCTCAAGGATGTGGATGTTTCTTCTGATTCAGACGCGCTCACTGATTGTGATTCTGAAACGGATTCTGACGCTGATTCACTTAATGAGGTAGATGTTTCTTCTGACTCTGATGCGCTCACTGATTGTGATTCTGATACGGATTCTGACGCTGATTCACTTAATGAGGCAGATGTTTCTTCTGATTCAGATGCGCTCACTGATTGTGATTCTGAAACGGATTCTGACGCTGATTCACTTAATGAGGTAGATGTTTCTTCTGACTCTGATGCACTCACTGATTGTGACTCTGAGACTGACTCTGATGCCGACTCACTTAGTGAAGTTGAGGCTTCTTCTGACTCTGATGCGCTCACTGATTGGGATTCTGAAACGGATTCTGACGCTGATTCACTTAATGAGGTAGATGTTTCTTCTGACTCTGATGCACTCACTGATTGTGATTCTGAAACAGATTCTGACGCTGATTCGCTTAATGAGGTAGATGTTTCTTCTGATTCAGATGCGCTCATTGATAGTGATTCTGAAAGTGATGCAGACGCTTCTTCTGAGATTGACTCACTTAATGAAGCAGAGGCCTCTTCTGACTCTGAAGCACTTGTTGATTGTGATTCTGAAAGTGAGGATGAGGCTTCTTCCGATAAGGAAGCGGATGCTTCTTCAGAGAGAGAGATGGATTCTGATACCACTTCTGATGTGCTCTCCGAAAGGCTACTTGATAGGCTCATCGATTGACTGGTCGTATCCACCTCAGATTCAATAACCTTACTACCACTAAAGAAATTGATTTTATTGTTATCTGTTTTACCTGCAAAAGGAGAGAAGGTGAAGGAAGTATCAGCTCCAGTGACTGGAACCGTCCAAGTCGATGTGAGGCCGTACCCTTGCTTAGCCTGATAACCGTTCATTTGGTGTCCATTTGCCCAAGTAAAGCCATCATCTTTCTTCACAATCGGTGTCGTATTAGCCTTCAGATTACTAATTTTATTCCCTTGTGAATCCGTAATATAACTTGTTACATTAGAAGGAGATCCAAAGCCCTTGCCTAAGGTAAACATCGTTTGTGTTGAGGTTCCTGAATTATAGATCGAATAGCCATAGGATAAAGCTGCTGGTTTCTCTACACCAGGTGTTTCAGGGTTATCGTAAGTGACCGTATACGTAAAGGTCACTGTTGTTCCATCGTTAAAAGCTTTTAGCTTATAGTAAATTGGAATCTTATAGTTGGTATCTACTCCTGATCCTACATGCAGCTTGGTTTCCCCAGTTGCAACGTTCAAAGTCGCCTGGATAGCCGTTTCACCATTGACAGTTGTATTGCCAGTAAAACCTGCTGCATTCAAGGTAACCATCAATTCATCAATCGATTTTCCTAAACGATCGCGTTGCTCAGCATAAGCCTGTGCAGAAACATTGGCATTGATCAAGCTATTGCTAGCTGTCAATTCTGTTTGGACTTTGGCAATCGCTGATTCAAGGGCTTCTTTACGCTCTGAAATCGTCAAATTCGATGAATAATTTCCAGCTAACTTGTTCAAAATTTCTGCTTCTGAAACATTTTGTGCCAAGACAGTTCTTTCATCAGTCGTAGCAGGTGACTGCTTGGTTTCTTCCGTACCTTCTGACTCAGTTACAGCAACAGTTGATTCACTAAGAGCTGAGGACAACTCTTTAGAACCTTGTTCACTCAATGAAAGTGAGATAGAGCTTGATACAGACTCTGACAATGATACAGATGTGCTCTCAGAAACTGATGTAGATTCAACATTCTGCTCTGATACCGATTCCGATACAGAAGTTGTACCTAGAACCACACTATCTGCTTCTGCAAGTGCCTCAGTATCTAATTCAGATGCTGTCGTTGTTTCAGCACCTGTTTCATCAGCTTGAGCCGCTGTCGTCACGACAGCCCCACCAAGAATAGCCCCCGTTGCTAAGATCCCCTTCAACAAGGTCCGACTTGAGGCTTCTTTCACTGTCATGGATTCTGCAACTACATCTGCTACGACTAATTCTTCAACTTGACCACGGACTACTTTAAAAAGACCCAAGTTGGAAGTTGCTGCACGAAGCCAATTTTTCCCGGATTTGATTAATTTATATCGGGTTACACGATCGGTTTCACGAAATGATCCATTTGAACGTTTAAAAAACATGAACGATTTACTCCTATGATTTTTACTAACGTATTATTATACACTTTTTAAGTTTAAATGTAACTTAAAGTAACTCATATTTTGAATTTGTCAAATTTCTGATAATTTACTTTATTTAAACTATTTTCAATTGCTTTTTCTTCCAAAAATACGAAGTCGTTTTCAATCCTAATTTATCAATTTTTTAAAGGTAGTCTTATAGATCTTCAAATTTTTGCATCCTGAAGATTGACTCATCCGAAGCTTATTCGATCACTTCTTCTTTCACTTCTCACAGTTTTTTGCCTTATACAAATAAAAAGAGGGAACGATTTGTTCCCTCTTTTTTAGGTTTTACAAGCTACTATAGCTGTCAAAAGCGACGACTCTTCTTTCCAAAACGGAAGCTAGTCATTCACTCTAGTAAGATGAATTATTTTTCATCTTCTTTTTTGCGACGACCAAGTGTTGCAAGACCTGCAAGACCTGCGATTGCTCCAAGTACGCCAGTAGCTACTGATTGAGCTTCACCAGTATTTGGAAGTTGCTCAAGAGCTGGAGCTGGTTTAGCTGGTTGCTCTGGAGTAGGGTTAACTGGAGTTGGATCTACTGGTTTATTCGGAGTTGGATCCACTGGTTTTTCAGGAGTTGGATCTACCGGTTTGTTTGGAGTTGGATCTACCGGTTTGTTTGGAGTTGGATCCACTGGTTTTTCAGGAGTTGGATCCACTGGTACATTTGGTGTTGGAGTCTTCACAAGTTTGTACACATAAGTGACATTCTTATCACCCTTGATGACTTGACCTGTAGCTGAATCTGTTGTTGTCAAATGTCCATCAACGTCAACTTTACCTACAGCGTAGTTACCTGCTGGTACCAATACATAGATCTTACCATCTGGTGTGATGATTGTATTCGGACGGTTATCGATTACTGTATCGTAGTATTTACCTACTGGTTGTGCATATTCGTCTGTTACAGAATTCTTAAGTGTGTTACCAAATTCATCTACATAGTGAACATAGACGTTACCAGTTGGTGTAGATGGCTCTTCTTTCACTTCTTTGTAGACATAAGTGATAACAGATTTTGGTTTTTCAACTTTACCTTTAATCGGATCAGATGATTCCAAGTGGCCATCGCCATCGACCTTACCTACTGGGTAGTCACCTTTTGGTACGATCTTGTATGTCTTACCATCTGGTGTCTTGATTGTGTTAGGTTTTTCACCTTCCTCAGTTGTATCATATGGTGTATCATATGGTGAGTTTGGTGTATCTTGGCGAGGTTTTTGAATCTCTTTACCATTTTCATCTACGTAAGTAATAATAACCTCACCCTTAGGCTTAGATGGCTCTTCTTTCACTTCTTTGTAGACATAAGTGATAACAGATTTTGGTTTTTCAACTTTACCTTTAATCGGATCAGATGATTCAAGGTGGCCATCTCCATCAACTTTACCTACTGGGTAGTCACCTTTTGGTACGATCTTGTATGTCTTACCATCTGGTGTCTTGATTGTGTTAGGTTTTTCACCTTCCTCAGTTGTGTCATATGGAGTATCATATGGTGAGTTTGGTGTGTCTTGACGTGGTTTTTGAAGCTCTTTACCATTTTCATCTACATAAGTAATGATAACTTCACCCTTAGGCTTAGATGGCTCTTCTTTCACTTCTTTGTAGACATAAGTGATAACAGATTTTGGTTTTTCAACTTTACCTTTAATCGGATCAGATGATTCAAGGTGGCCATCTCCATCGACTTTACCTACTGGGTAGTCACCTTTTGGTACGATCTTGTATGTCTTACCATCTGGTGTCTTGATTGTGTTAGGTTTTTCACCTTCCTCAGTTGTGTCATATGGAGTATCATATGGTGAGTTTGGTGTGTCTTGACGTGGTTTTTGAAGCTCTTTACCGTTTTCATCTACATAAGTAATGATAACTTCACCCTTAGGCTTAGATGGCTCTTCTTTCACTTCTTTGTAGACATAAGTGATAACAGATTTTGGTTTTTCAACTTTACCTTTAATCGGATCAGATGATTCAAGGTGGCCATCTCCATCGACTTTACCTACTGGGTAGTCACCTTTTGGTACGATCTTGTATGTCTTACCATCTGGTGTCTTGATTGTGTTAGGTTTTTCACCTTCCTCAGTTGTGTCATATGGAGTATCATATGGTGAGTTTGGTGTGTCTTGACGTGGTTTTTGAAGCTCTTTACCGTTCTCATCTACATAAGTAATGATAACTTCACCCTTAGGTTGTGCTGGCTCTTCTTTAAGTTTGTAGATATAGGTTACATTCTTATCGCCTTCGATCACTTTACCTGTTGTAGCGTCATCACCTTTCCAGTGACCTTGTTCGTCGACTTGACCTACTGGGTAGTTACCTGCTGGTACCAACTCATAAGTCTTACCTTGGAATTCGATCTCTTGTGGACGGTTGTCTACTACTGTATCGTAATCTTTACCTACTGGTTGTGCTTTTTCATCTGTTACTGATGGTTTGATAGTGTTTCCTTCAGTATCTTTATAGTGAACATAAACGTTACCCTTAGGTTGTGCTGGCTCTTCTTTAAGTTTGTAGATATAGGTTACATTCTTATCGCCTTCGATCACTTTACCTGTTGTATTATCATCACCTGTCCAGTGACCTTGTTCGTCGACTTGACCTACTGGGTAGTTACCTGCTGGTACCAACTCATAAGTCTTACCTTGGAATTCGATCTCTTGTGGACGGTTGTCTACTACTGTATCGTAATCTTTACCTACTGGTTGTTCTTCTTCATCTTTTACGGAATCTTTAATAGTATTGCCTTCAGTATCTTTATAATGAACGAAAACATTACCCACTTCTTGGTATACATAAGTAATGATTGATTTAGGTTTATCAACTTTACCTTTAATTGGATCAGATGATTCCAAGTGGCCATCGCCATCGACCTTACCTACTGGGTAGTCACCTTGTGGTACGATCTTGTATGTCTTACCATCTGTTGTCTTGATGGTGTCAGGTTTTTCACCTTCCTCAGTAGTGTTATATGGTGTGTCATATGGTGAGTTTGGTGTATCTTGACGAGGGTCTTTAAGCACTTTACCTTTTGTATCTACGTAAGTGATAATAACTTCACCTTGTTTAGGTGTTTCACTTTCAGAATTTGATGAAGAGTTTGATGAAGACTCAGATACCGAAGTTGAAAGTGAGTTAGAAAGTGAAATAGATGTGCTTACTGACTCAGATACTGATTGGCTCGCTGATACTGATTCAGACGCTGAAACTGATTGGCTCGCTGATACTGATTCAGACGCTGAAGCTGATTGGCTTGCTGATACTGATTCAGATGCTGAAGCTGATTGGCTTGCTGATACTGATTCAGACGCTGAAGCTGATTGGCTCGCTGATACTGATTCAGACGCTGAAGCTGATTGGCTCGCTGATACTGATTCAGATGCTGAAGCTGATTGGCTTGCTGATACTGATTCAGATGCTGAAGCTGATTGACTTGCTGATACTGATTCAGATGCTGAAGCTGATTGGCTCGCTGATACTGATTCAGACTGTGATTGTGAAGTTGATACTGACTTAGAAGTTGCTTCTGATTCAGACTGTGATTGTGAAGTTGATACTGACTTAGAAGTTGCTTCTGACTCAGACGCTGAAGCTGATTGGCTTGCTGATACTGACTTAGAGGTTACTTCTGATTCAGATTGTGATTGTGAAGTCGATACTGATTTAGATGTTACTTCTGACTCAGACGCTGAAGCTGATTGGCTTGCTGATACTGACTTAGAGGTTACTTCTGATTCAGATTGTGATTGTGAAGTTGATACTGATTTAGATGTTACTTCTGACTCAGACGCTGAAGCTGATTGGCTTGCTGATACTGACTTAGAGGTTACTTCTGATTCAGATTGTGATTGTGAAGTCGATACTGATTTAGATGTTACTTCTGACTCAGACGCTGAAGCTGATTGGCTTGCTGATACTGACTTAGAGGTTACTTCTGATTCAGATTGTGATTGTGAAGTCGATACTGATTTAGATGTTACTTCTGACTCAGATGCTGAAGCTGATTGGCTTGCTGATACTGACTTAGAGGTTACTTCTGATTCTGATTGTGACACAGATTGTGACTTAGATACCACTTCTGATTCTGATTGTGATTGTGACTTAGACACTACTTCTGACTCTGATTGAGATACAGATTGTGACTTAGATACCACTTCTGATTCAGATTGTGACACTGATTGTGATTTAGATACTACTTCTGATTCAGATTGTGACACTGATTGTGATTTAGATACTACTTCTGATTCAGATTGTGATTGTGACTTAGACACTACTTCTGACTGTGATTGAGATACAGATTGTGACTTAGATACCACTTCTGATTCAGATTGTGATGCAGAGTTTGAGAAGGATTGCGATTGAGAAGCAGACTCTGAATCATTCATCTTCTCGAAGTAATAGTTCACATCAGTTGATGGTTTAATCGCAGTTGGAATTGAGTAGTTGTTTGAGAATGATGAATAACCCTTCAAATCAGAGTATACTTTACCATTTGGTGCTGTTGGGTCATTCGCAACAGATCCTTCTGCTTGGATTTCTGGAACTTTACCAGCAATAACGTTGTAACTGTTATTACCAGCTCCGGCAGGTGTCAATGATGTGCTTGGAGCACCTTTGAATGGACGTGGATAAGTGTGTAGAGTTCCGTCCATTTGTTTATAAGTATCTGTCTCAGTAGCAGACTGCCAACCAGTGATAATGAGTGATTTACTTCCAGCTGTTTCGTTGACTTCAATATAGTAGTCAGCATTTTTGCTGTTTACTTTTGTAACTTTTGTCTCATCAGCTTTCCACTCTTCACCAGCCTTATTAACTTTACTTGTGTAGATGAGTGTGTATTTCGATACATCTTCTGTACCAATATCAGATGTAGCAAAGTTATTAACTTGAGATGGATCAAGGGCGTAGAATTTCGTTACAGTTGAACCTTCCGTATCAACGATTTCAGAAATACGTTTCACATAGTAGTGGTTTGCGCCACCTTGAAGTTCGACCAGTTTTTGACCGACAACACCCTTACCAAGGATACCTGATGTTTTTTGAGTTGAGTCAGTTGTTGCTGCTACATGTTTGTAACCAGGGATATCGCGGTTGTCTGAAGCTGTAAATTGTTGACCTGCAATACCTTTTTGCGTATAGCTTGCCAGATCTGTTTCACTTCCAGTAGGTTTGTAAAGTTGACCTGGAGTAGAGTTACCTTGGATAAGCTTATAGTGAGTTGTTTGCTCAGCAACTGCATAAGGAACCGAAGTTTGAACGTTTGGCTTGTCTTCATTTTCGTTACCTGGGTAGTTGGTGTCGCGAATTTGAAGAGTTTCATACTCAAGGTTAGCGTTGACCAATGAGAAGGTCACGTTACCTGGATCAGTTCCGTTAGCACCTGTGTAAGTCAAAGTATTGGTTACATCAGAGTTGTTGTTTGTGATGTAGCTTGGAAGAGAGATATTGCTTTCTCCAGCACGAATGGTACGTGTATAAGCTTCAGTACCATCAGATTTCTTCACAATACGCAAATGTACATCTGGGTTAGCTGAAAGGTTACCAGTAATGGCTGAACGGTCTACTGAAAGAGTAGCGTAGTAATCAAAATAAGTCTTATTGCCAGAAGCATGATCTGTCTTAAGGAATTGCCATACACCAAAGGTATAACGATCTGCGTTTGGATCCAAGGCGTAACCAGCCTTGTTGAAAGCAGCATCTTCAATGTTTGCGCCATTAGGATCTGTAATGACTGGAACTGTCGTTCCATTAGTGCTTGTTGAAATCGGTGCCAACTGTGCATAGACTGCTGGAGCACCATTCACTGTTGTATTACCAGTAAAGCCTGCTGCAGTCAAAGTTGCCATCATGTCATCTACTGACTTGCTCAAGCGTTCGCGTTGGTCTGCGTATGCTTGCGCTGATGCATTGGCGTTGATCAAGCTGTTGCTTGCTGTCAATTCAGTTTGAACTTTAGCGATGGCCGCATCAAGTAATGCTTTCTTCTCTGGTGCTGAAATAGTTGCTGAATAGTCTCCTGCAATCTTGTTCAACAATGCTGCTTCTGAAGTGTTTTGTTCCAAAACAACTTTATCTTCAGCTTTCGCTACTGTTGTAGTGCTTTCTACACTTGCTTCAGAGCCAGCTGCTACAGTAGATTCGCTAAGAGCTGCAGAAAGTTCAGCTGAACCTTGTGCGCTCAATGAAGTAGATACTGATGCAGAGATAGAGGCACTTGCAGAAGTTGAAAGACTTGCTGATTCTGTTGTTGATTCAGTAGTTGATTCACTCTGAGACTCTACTTTTTCTTCTGATACAGATACTGAATCAGATGTAGATACAGAACCAAGAACCAAGCTATCTGTTTCAGCAAGAGCTTGATCATTCAATTCTGATGCAGTCGCAACATCATTACCTGCTTCGTCAGCATGTCCTGTGTTCGCAATAGATGCAGCCCCGAGGACAGCCCCTGCCGCTACAATCCCTTTTAACAAGCCTCTGCTTGTCATCTCCTTAACTGACACTGCGTCTTCACGCACTTCAGCTACAACAGTCTCTTCGACTTGACCACGAATCACCTTGAGCAAGCCAAAGCTAGAAGTAGCTGCACGCAACCAGTTCTTACCTGACTTGATCAATTTGAAACGAGTCACTCGATCGGTTTCACGGAAATCTCCGTTTGAACGCTTAAAAAACATTTGGTTCTCCTTTATTCATAATTTACCATCTATCATTATACACCTTTACTCTGCGAATTCAAGCAATTTGATACAAAAAATTACCAATATATTAGAATATTACGTTTTCATTAATTTTCAGTGACTCAATGTGTAATTTCGTGACCATCCGGGAAAATTTTTTGATAAAAATTAAAAAAAACGGAACACATTTTTGTGTTCCGTTTGATTTCTTAGTTTGCAATTTCTTCCAACATTTTTTCAATGTGTTGGATGGATTTTTCGCGTCCAAGCAAGTAGATGGTCTCTGGCAATTCTGGACCATGCATCTCTCCAGAAACAGCGATACGAATCGGCATGAAAAGGTTCTTCCCTTTAATACCTGTTTCTTTTTGGACTGCTTTGATTTGTGGGAAGATATTTTCTACCACAAACTCATCGTCTGACATGGCCTCGAGTTTTGCTTTGAAGGCTTCCAGTACAGTCGGAACCGTTTCACCAGCCATGACTTCTCGTTCTGCTTCTGTCAATTCTGGGAAGTCTGAGAAGAAGAGGTCTGTCAATGGAACGATTTCGTCCACTGACTTCATTTGTGGTTTGTAGAGTTCCACTAATTTTTCAGCCTTGTCTGTCAAACGACCTGCTTCTTCAAGGAATGGTTTGGCCATTTCAAAGATGGTCGCAAGGTCTGCATTCTTGATGTAGTCATTGCTCATCCAGTCTAGCTTCTTCTGGTCGAAAGCTGCTGGAGACTTGCTGAGGCGGTTTTCATCAAAGAGCTTGATGAGTTCTTCACGAGAGAAGATCTCGTCTTCCCCACCAGGGTTCCAACCAAGCAGAGCGATAAAGTTAAAGACTGCTTCTGGAAGGTATCCCTTCTTACGGTAGTCTTCGATAAACTGAAGGGTGTTGGTGTCCCGTTTAGACAACTTCTTACCAGTTTCAGAATTGATGATCAAGGTCATGTGACCAAATTCTGGTGCTTCCCAACCAAGTGCTTCATAAACCATGAGCTGTTTTGGTGTATTGGCAATGTGGTCATCCCCACGGATAACGTGAGAGATTTGCATATCGTGGTCATCGATGACAACGGCAAAGTTGTAAGTTGGGTAGCCATCTTTCTTCTGGATGACCCAGTCACCACCAATATTGCCACCTTCAAATTCGATATCGCCTTTGACCATATCATGCCACTTGTAGATACCAGACTCATTCACTGCCAAACGAACCGTAGGGATGATGCCCGCTGCTTCACGTTCTGCAACGTAAGCTGCTTTTTCTTCTTCGCTCATCCCAAGGTATTCGTTGATGTAGCGAGGTGTTTCACCTGCTGCTTCTTGGCGTTCACGTTCTGCCGCCAACTCTTCTTCTGTCACATAAGACTTGTAGGCTTTTCCTTCAGCTAAGAGTTGGTCGATGTATGTTTGATACAATTCCAAACGTTCAGACTGGCGGTAGTTTTCATGTGTCTCTGGACTTTCATCCCAGTCCATGCCCAACCAACGAAGGTTTTCAAGCTGGGAACGCTCTCCGTCTTCGACATGACGTTTGCGGTCCGTATCTTCGATACGGATGATAAAGGTTCCACCATGGTGGCGTGCATACAAGTAGTTAAACAATGCTGTACGAGCATTTCCGATGTGTAGTAGTCCAGTTGGACTTGGTGCATAACGCACACGAATATCTTTAGTCACGTATGTTTCTCCTAATTGTTCATTGATTCTGGGCTTCTTATCTAACTGACCCAGGTACTTTTCACTCTATTATAGCATATCTCTGCATGAGTAGCTTCCTAATCGAGTCGTTCTTCTAGTTCAAAATTGATCGGCAGGGTTGCTAAGAAATGTTCCAACTCCCGCTCCCAATAAAACCATTCATGTTTTCCTGGTCCATGGCTGTAGGTGATATCAAAGCCGAGGTCCTTCAGATGATCCACAGCTATATTGTTGGCCTCATACAGAGCATCTTGCTCTCCGCACCAAGCCCATAAGACCGTCTTTTTATCTGAGTACTTCTCCGCAATGCTTTCCAAGGAGTAAGGACTTGTCGTCCAATCTTCTAGCTTTCCAAAGACCCCTTGCCAATAAGCTGCACTTCCAAGGTCGGTGTTTGCCAGTTGACGCCCCTCAAAGCTAAGAGCACCAGAAAAGCTAGCGGCATGCGAGAAGCGATTGGTTTGAAGAGCCAGTTTGAAAGAGCCATAGCCCCCCATCGATAGACCAGCAATAAAGGTCTTCTCCCGCTTCTTAGTCATATTTGGGAAGAAACGTGCCAAGGTCTTAGGCAATTCCTCTGCGATGGCTGTGTAATAGGGATAACCATACTTTGTATCTGTATACCAACCATTATTGGTATTAGGCAAAACGACAATCAAATTGGTCGAACGTAGGATCCGTTCTACATGCGTTCGTTTCAACCAGGAGTACTGATTGCCATTCATCCCATGAAGGAGATAGAGGACCGGGATATCTTGATCATCCGGATTTTTCACCCGAGACGCATCTGGATAGAGGACGTTGATCCCCCACTCCATTGCGAGCGCTTCTGAATAATATTCAATCTGCATTACTGCCATCTATCTTTCCTCACCATTTCTTTCTTCTTTGACAAGAAAAAGCCGACGATCGACTTTTCCTCTTATGTTAATCTTAGCGTACTTCCATGACAACTGGCAAGATAGCTGGTCGACGTTTGGTCTGGTCAAAGAGGTACTTGGCCAAACTATCGCGAACAGCACCCTTGAGCTCACCCCAATCGAAGCTGTCCTGAGCCAAGTATTCTTCCACACTTTGGTTGACAATTTCTGCACTTTCGCGCAAGATATCGCGACTCTTCTTCACGTAGACAAAGCCACGGGTGTGAACTTTTGCCTTTGAGATGATGCGTTTCTCACGGCGGTTAACCGTAATTGCTACAATAAAGATCCCATCTTCTGAAAGGACTTTCCGGTCACGGAGAACGACATTCCCAACATCCCCAATGGCATTCCCATCGATGAGAACATCTCCTGCAGGGACGCTACCAGCTGGGACGAAGTCCCCATTGTCATATTCCATGATGGAGCCTTTTTTCGGAATGAAGATATTTTCAGGCAAAATCCCCACTTCCATAGCAATTCTTGCATGGGCATCCAATTCACGGTATTCCCCTTGGATTGGGAACAGATAGTTGGGACGAAGGAGGTTGATCATCAACTGCAAATCACGCGCATTTCCATGTCCTGATACACGCAAGCTTTGAGTAATCTGTTTGACGACTCCTCCTGCTTGGTAGACCATGTTTTCTACACGTGCCATAACCGCTTCTTTGGCGATAGATGGAGTTGTTACGATATAGACCAAGTCACCATCCTTGATTTCGACATAGCGGTGACGGCCAATGGACATCTTACGAAGTCCGTTGATCGGCTCACCCATACGTCCAGTTTCAAGAATAATCAATTCATGGTCCTCAAAACGAGACATTTCTTTTGGCTTGATCAATAATTTTTCGTTGGCCAAAGAAAGCTTATTTAAACGAATCCCTGTCCGGACAATATTTTCTACGTCAAATCCAGTCAAAACAACCCGACGCCCTGTCTCTGCAGCTGCGTCAAAGACCTGCTGGATCCGTGATAGGTTACTAGCAACAGCAGCAACAATGACACGGCCATCCCAGTCCCCAATTGTATCCAGGATTTCATCTCCAACTTCTTGCTCGCTAGCCACTTGAACAGTGCTGTCAGCATTAGCAGAGTCACTCAAGAGAGCTAGCACGCCTTCGCGTCCAATCTCTGCCAAACGAGCAAAGTCTGTCGCATAAAACTCACTCGCTGTCTGGTCAAATTTGAAATCTCCTGTGTAGACGATATTCCCCTCAGGTGTTTTGATGACAACTCCCAAACTTTCTGGAATGGAGTGGGTTGTCTGGAAGAAGGAAACGACGGTGCCTCCAAAATCGATTTCAGTGTTGGCATCAATGACATGAAAATCATTGAACTTTTTCACACTGTCATTGCCTTTAACAAAGAGTTTAGCCAACTCGACGGTCAACTCAGATCCAAAAACTGGTACCTTGGCTTCTGCTAGTAGATAGGGAAGGGCTCCAATGGCATCCGCGTGTCCATGTGTTAGGAAGACCCCTGCGATTCGATCACTATTTTCAAAGAGGTAGTCCATATTGGGGATCACGACATCGACCCCTAGTTGTTCATTTTCTGGATACTTAAGTCCGGCATCCAAAACAAAGATTGAGTCATTTACTTCAGCTACGTAGAGATTTTTCCCGTTTTCACGGACTCCACCCAAAGTAATCAACTTAATGTTACTCATGTTTTCTCCTTTTTTGTTAATGGTTCATACTTACGGTCCTTGGCTCACCAAGTCGAATTACAGTTTTGCAAAGTTCTTGCATATCTAGAACATTATACTATTTTTTCACGATTTTTTCAAAAGGCAGATCAAAAACAGGGCCTCCTCCCTGCTAACAGGAAGGAGCCTTTTCATTAGTTTATAAGGGGAATCGGACGAAGTTGCTTCAACGTCGTGATTTTATGATTCTTTCTACTAGAAACAAAGGTAGGCATATCTTGCAAGATAGGGAAACAATCCTCCTTTCCAGATCATCCCTTTAAGATTTTACCAACGAAAAAGACCTCCAGTCTTACGGGACTAGAGGTCTGGTCTGTTTCACTGACGAGGCGCGATTAACCATGCAGGCTAACGAAAACAACAGTTATGATTTTCATTTATTTTCATGGTATGAGTCACATACCAGTGGTTTTCTTTGCAATTTCTCTTCCAGTTAATTTCACAAAGCACTCAGTTGAGCATATTGAAGTTCGAAAACCATCTAAAGCTTCCACTACTATTTCCACGTATTTCAATGTCACTTGATAAGCTAAGCAGGCTTACCTGACGGCTCAACCGATCTAACATTTCCAACGTTACTACTCCCCTTCAAAAGAGTATGAACAAGTGTCAGCGAAAACGGACCAAAAACGAAGTAACCTAAAGTAAATATCTGTAAGGCATTGGTATCAATCCCTTCTTCCTTATCTTTACCTATAGTATACTCCTTTAATATTCTTATTGCAAGCGATTACAGGCTGAAACTAGTTTCTAAATTTACTCAAAGAATTGATAGTAATCTGCCAAGGTCATTTTGGCTTTTTCTTCCTGATGGAGGTCTTGAATGATCTTTCCATCTTGCATGACAATCAAGCGATTCCCGTACTTGAGAGCGTCTTCCATATGGTGGGTGATCATAAGAGCCGTCAACTGATCAGACTTGACAAAACGGTCCGTCAACTCCATTAAGGCTTGACTGGTCTTTGGATCCAGCGCTGCTGTGTGCTCATCGAGAAGCAAGAGTTCGGGACGTTTTAAGGTTGCCATCAAAAGACTGAGGGCTTGGCGTTGGCCTCCTGAAAGAAATTCAACGGCTGTATCCATATGACCTTCTAGCCCATTCCCAATTTGGCTCAAGACCTCTTTAAATTCGTCCTTGTATTGGGCCAAGCGACGAGGGACCAAGCCTCGCTTTTCTCCACGGAATTTTGCAATCAAGAGATTTTCAGCAACAGTCATGCGGGGAGCTGTTCCCATCTTGGGATCCTGAAAGACACGAGACAGATATTTAGCCCGTTTTTCTGGACCATAATGCGTCACATCCTCCCCCTGGATCAGGACCTGACCACTGGTGAGAGGGAGCGTACCTGCTAAGGTATTAAAAAGGGTGGATTTACCGGCTCCATTTCCCCCGAGGATGGTAATAAAGTCATGCTCATAGATCTCGAGAGAGGCATTATCCAGGATGACTTTTTCTTCATTCATCCCATTATTGACCACTTTCGTGGCATTTTTTAGTTCTACAATTGCGGTCATTTGCTGAGCTTGACTCCTTTCAACATTTTTTCTTTGAAGGTTGGAATCATGAGACAGATGGCAAGGATCATAGCGCTAAAAATACGAATATAGCTTGTGTTAATCCCGATAGCAATGACGGCCCAAATCAAAAACTGATAGATAATAGACCCGATCACGATACTAAGCAAGCGCTCCGCCAAGGTCAAATTCGAAAAGAGGACTTCTCCAATAATCAAACTAGCCAATCCGACGACGATAACTCCAATCCCCCGAGAAGCATCTGCATACCCCTCTTGTTGAGCCATTAGTGCACCGGATAAGGCGATGATCCCATTCGATACAACCAATCCCATCAACTCCATCCGACTGGTATGGATGCCAAAACTCTTCGCCATTTCTGGATTGTCCCCCGTTGCAATATAAGCCTGCCCCAGTTTGGTATCTAAAAAGAAGAGCATAGAGGCGATGACCACGGTAACAAAGATGAGACCGATCATAATCTCGTTAACCCCACTTGCAATTGGAACCAGATCCTGAATCTTTTTATATCCCAGAAGTCCTAAGTTAGCTCGTTGCATGACAAAGAGGATGACAGAGTTACAAGAGGTCATCACTAAGATCCCTGACAATAAAGTCGGAATCTTCCCCTTGGTGTAGAGAAGGCCGGTCGCTAGCCCTGCCAAACAACCTGCACCAATGGCTGCCAAGGTTGCCAATAAAGGGTGAACTCCCTTGGTAATAAGAGTCACGGCTACTGCTCCGCCCAGTGGAAAGGAACCTTCCGTTGTCATATCTGGGAAATCCAAAATTCGGAAAGTCATGAAAATTCCTAACCCTAGAACGGCCCAGATCAAGCCTTGAGAAATAATCGAAATAAGCATGATGTTGTCCTAACTATTATAAATATCTTCTATTGTAACACAATGAAGAATAGGTTTCCATTGTTTTCAGAAACTAACAAAGAGGCCTCACTCTTTTGAGTAAAGCCTCTTTGATGGAAGACTGAATTATCTCCTAATTCCGCTACTAAAATAGCACTCTAGAACAATTTTAGTCTTCATGTTTCTTGCGTTTTGCAAGACCTGCAAGTCCTACCATACCAAGTACCGCACCTAACAAGGTTGCAGAAGTTGATGCAACTTCACCTGTTTGTGGCAATGCTTGTTTCTGATCGCCAGTTGCAACTGATGTTGCAGTTTGAGCAACAGGTTGTTTTTCTGAACTTGATGAATCTGACTTGCCTTCTTCTGGCACAACATTTGGAGTTGGCAGTGGAGTTGGAACTGGGTTTGGTGTTGGGATTGGTGTTGATGGTCGATCTTGACTCGGTCTGTTAACGTCTGTACGTGGATCTTTAACGATTACCTTAACTGGTACTTCATCCTTAGACCCATCTGGGTAGGTTACCACAACAATGGCATCTTTTTCACCTTCTGTTGTTGTATCTACCGGCGTCTTGTATTCGAACTTAGTTCCTTCTGGAAGGTCACCTACGTTGCCGATTGAATCCTTAGCGTTTGGTTGATCTCCTGGTTTAACAGTTTGATCTTTCGCTACTGGTGTATTCTTATCCGCATCTGTACGTGGATCTTTAACGATTACCTTAACTGGTACTTCATCCTTAGATCCATCTGGGTAAGTTACCACAACAATGGCATCTTTTTCACCTTCTGTTGTTGTATCTACCGGTGTCTTGTATTCGAACTTAGTTCCTTCTGGAAGGTCACCTACGTTGCCGATTGAATCCTTAGCGTTTGGTTGATCTCCTGGTTTAACAGTTTGATCTTTCGCTACTGGTGTATTCTTATCTGCGTCTGTACGTGGATCTTTAACGATTACCTTAACTGGTACTTCGTCCTTAGATCCGTCTGGGTAAGTCACTACAACANTCACCTACGTTACCAATTGATTTCTTAGGATCTGGAGTTTCACCAACATTGACTGTTTGGTCCTTAGGTGTTGGCGTGTTCTTGTCCGCTTGAGTTGGATTTGCGACTACATTAACCTTAACTGGTACTTCGTCCTTAGATCCATCTGGGTAAGTTACCACAACAATGGCGTCTTTTTCACCTTCTGTTGTTGTATCTACTGGTGTCTTGAATTCGAATGTAGTGCCACTTGGAAGATCACCTACGTTACCAATTGATTTCTTAGGATCTGGAGTTTCACCAACATTGACTGTTTGGTCCTTAGGTGTTGGCGTGTTCTTATCCGCATCGGTACGTGGATCTTTAACAGTTACCTTAACTGGAACTTCATCCTTAGATCCATCTGGGTAAGTTACTACAACTGTTGCGTCTTTTTCACCTGGGGTTGTAGTGTCTACTGGTGTCTTGTATTCAAATGTAGTGCCACTTGGGAGATCATCTACGTTACCAATTGATTTCTTAGGATCTGGAGTTTCACCAACATTGACTGTTTGGTCCTTAGGTGTTGGCGTGTTCTTATCCGCATCGGTACGTGGATCTACTACCTTAACAGTTACTGGAACTTCATCCTTAGATCCATCTGGGTAAGTCACTACGACGGTTGTACTCTTATCACCTGGGGTTGTTGTATCTACCGGTGTCTTGTATTCAAATGTAGTACCACTTGGAAGATCTCCTACGTTACCAATTGATTTCTTAGGATCTGGAGTTTCACCAACATTGACTGTTTGGTCCTTAGGTGTTGGCGTGTTCTTATCTGCGTCTGTACGTGGATCAACCACAGTAACCTTAACTGGTACTTCATCCTTAGATCCATCTGGGTAAGTCACTACTACTGTCGATGATTTTTCACCTGGGGTTGTTGTATCTACTGGTGTCTTGTATTCAAATGTAGTACCACTTGGAAGATCTCCTACGTTGCCAATTGAGTTCTTAGCGTCTGGCGTATCTCCAACATTAACAGTTTGATCTTTAGCTGTTGGATCGTTCTTATCTGCGTCTGTTTGTTTAGCCTTGATTTCAATTGGGACATTGATGGTTTCAGTTGTACCATCTGGGTAGGTCACCTCCATTGGGACGTTGACCAAACCACTGGTTGCATTATCCGCAATCTTACTTGTGATAGACCCTGAAGCCTCATCCACAGATACTGATGCAACACCTGTAGGTAGTGTGCCAGCCTTGAAGTTTGTACCTGCTGGAACTGGAACAACTTTTCCTTCAACATCACGAACGATAGGAATTTGAGGTTGAGTAGTTTCACCTGCAGTCACAACTGCTTTTTCATAGCTAACGTCATAGGTTTGGTTCTTAGGTGCATTGATCACTAAGAGGTTTGTATCTAAGAAGGCATTCGCATATGATCCTCGGTGAACCCCCTCGGTATTCCCTTTCCAAGAACGTTCGATCGCATTCAAGGTAGGTTTGACGCCACGCTCCATCCATTGTTCAAAGAGGAGCATGCCGTTGTTCTTCTTGATTTCTTCATTCAATTTCTTAGCTAATTCAACTGAATCAATTGTATCTTTGAATTTGTACGAAATGGTGTATGAACCAAGTTGTCCTGAAGCTGTTCCCAAGATATTTTTGTCGATGTTATTTCTAACTTTATCAACATCTTTTTGACTCGGATTAGTCTTGGTTGCAATACTGATTTCATCTGTTTTTCGTGTATCCAGTTTTCCAGATGAATCCATTGTCAATTTGATCTTATTGACACCTTTTACTGCAGAACCATCTGCATCTGATTTATAAATATAGGTCTCATTGAGATCTAAGTAAGGCAAGAGATTGCTTGGAATCACTTGTTCAATATAAGGTACCGACTGGAAAGTATTTGAACTGAGGTTCACAACCCCCATTGCTGCAGAGACTTTCATGGTGTAGACCACTTCAATAGAATCCGCTTTTCCATCACTAGTAAAGCGAGGAAGAACTTTAAGAGTTGGCTGCGTATTAACCCCAGTACCAGGTGTACCAGTAAATGCGTTGCTTAATCCATTGTCAGAAGCAGTCTTCTTATCATTTTTAGAAGCGATAAACCATGAGTTATCAATACTTTCACGGACTAATTTATTTGGAATAACTTTACCATAATCCTTACCAGTTACCCAAGCAGAAGAGAAGGAGATTGGAGTGTTAGAAAGACCAAGATCATCCAAGGTTTTCCCGTTCTTCAAAGTAATGGTGATAGGGTGGTCATAAGCCGCACCAATCCCACCTGATGCAACTGTGTTATTTTGAATTGGAACTGACCAAACAGAACCATTTTCATATTTAGTAAATTCTTGTGCAGCACCTTGATAAGTTGGTTTGATGGTAATCTTCTCGATGTTTTCATAGAAGGTTGGATTTTGGAAGTTCATAATCATATGAGCGCCAAATGGGTACTTCTTATCTTTAGCCCATCCACCTGCTAATCGTGTCCAAGAAGTTCCTGTCAAGGAGATGCTTCCATCAGCATTGACCTTGTTGAATTCCACTCCGGCATTCTTCACAACATAAGGAGCTTCTTTATCAGTTGTAATCCCTGTTGAGTCAAATTTATTTGAAATTGTCAAAGATGAATCGGTTGGTTTAATCACACCGTTTACTGTACTTGGAGAAACATTCAATTGTTTGGTAACAGTCTTACCAGAAGCATCTGTAACAGTTGCTACAACGGTTCCACCAGAAGATGGACGTTTGAAGGTATATACACCATTTGATCCACTAATGGATACTGCTTGACCATCTACTGTAACGGTTACAGTTGATGCTGCATCTGTACGAATAGTCACATATTCATCACCGGCTTCAATAGAGGCAGTTAGTTCATTTGAAGCTTCCGCTGTAGCTGGCTGAGCAGAGGTGTCACGACGTGAACGGACGCGTGGTGTTTCTGAGTCTGAGCTAGACTGACTTGCTTCTGCATTTCCCTGTTCACTTGGGGTTTCTGTAGACAAACCTTCACTTGTTGGAAGGGCTGCTGTTGCTGCATAAGCATTTGTGCTCTCTGTGTTGACAGTAGCACTATCATCCGTTGCCGGCACATGGGTGCTTGCTGATACTGCTTCTGCATCGGCTTCGTTCTCCGCAGCTGAAACAGTCTGTGCTCCAGCCAAGAAAAGTGCCGTTCCCAAAAGTACGGAGCAAACTCCGACACTGTATTTTCTCAATGAAAAGCGTTGACGTTTATTAAACATTTCTTTCATTGTCAAAAATCTCCTATAATTTCATTTCATGTTTCCATGATACCATTATATTGTACCTCTCAAGATATACTAATGTCAACAAATTGAAATCATTTTGTCATAAAACGAAAAAAATGACATATGAGGCTAATTTTTTAGGTTTGTATCGCTATATTTTAGTTATTTATCATTTTTTTTCATTAACTGTGAAATTTTTTAAAAAAATCCCTGCTTTTTCAAGCAGGGATTCTATCTATGAATATGAAACGAATCAGTTTCTTCAACGAATGAAGTTGTAGTCTACCTTCCGTTTAATCTTCTTGTTTTTTGCGTTTTGCAAGACCCGCAAGTCCTACCATACCAAGTGCCGCACCAAACAAGGCTGCTGAAACAGATTGATCCTCACCAGTTTCAGGAAGCGCTGGAGCTTGTGGTGTCACAGGAGCTTCTGGCTTAGCTGGTTCTTGTTTGACTGGTTGCGGTTTTTCCGGTTCTGGTTTTACAGGTTCCGGTTGAGGTTGTGGTCTTGGCTGTGGTTGAGGTTGAGGTTGAGGTTGAGGTTTTGGCTCAGGAGTTGGAGCTGGTTTCTTCGTATAAAGAACAGTTGCTACAACATCTTTGCTTTCTGCTGTCAAACCAGTCACTTCTTCTACAACCAGTGGATTTGCAGTGTAGCCTTCAAGGACAGGTGATGTTACTGCATCAAAAGTAGTATCAGCATTTACTGCTGTCCATTCGCCTGTGCTCAACACTTCGTTTGTCACAGGATTTACCACTACTTCACGATGGAAGGTTACTTGGTCCTTGTGTTCTGGAGCTAGTACTTCTCCTGTAAGTGCATCCTTGTAGATGATTGTTTCAGTAACCACTTTTGTTTCCTGACGGGCAACTGACTTCTGTTCCACTACAATCGTTGTATTGCGTCCAATTGCATTTGGATCTGCAGGATCATTTGGATCTACTGTTCCAGCTGTTGTATCATAACCAAAAACTTTTTGACCGTCTTTGATTTTGTAAGCTGCTGGAATTTCTGGAACCGGAGTTACATCAGCTCTTGATGCATCCGTTAGATTGTTCTTGTAAACCACTTCTGAAAGTACTTTACCATCTTTATCCACCAACTGAATGCGACCAAGCTTCTTATAATAAACATCAAACTTGTAATTCAAGGTCCCATCAGGATCAATTGTGGTAGATTCAATTTCTTTTACAAGTGTGTAGTGTCCTGGAACCACCGGAGATGGAATCGGAGGGAGTACAGCTTCTGAATTTGAACTTACATCAGTAGCCAAAGCAGTTACCTCTGTTTCTTCATCCTCTAAACGTGCACTACGTGCGCGAAATCGCGGGGTATCACTCGCAAGACTTGCTTCTACACCACGGGGAGCAATTGCATCTGTCAAAGCACGACGTGTACGAACAGCCGGTCTGTTCGCTGCGTCATCTTCGATTGGAGTTGCACTAACAAATTTCCAAGCTTGTGGAGTCATTTCTCCAGTCACCAAGTTAACGAGAACAATCCGTTCAAATACAACACGTTCACGAACTGGTTTTGGTACAGGTACTCCATCACCGTCTTCAACGTAGTAGTATACTGTACGTGTACCAGTGATACGACGAGGTTGAATCTTATCTACTGTCTTCGGCCAGTTTGGTGTTTTTGGATCAGTTGGATCGTAAGGAGTATCTGGAGTAGGATTTGGATCATTTGGTCCTACTGGAACAATACGCTCACGAACCACAACAGTGAATTCTTGGTCTACTTTGGCATCAAAGTCAAAGTTCTTGTTAGCTGCACTTGTGAAGCCATCGCTAACTAATTCATAACCTTTGCGGTGGAGGTCATCAATTTTAGCTGAGGTACTATAATTGATTGCTTCACCTGACTTACCATTGACCACATCACGTGTTACTTCCACATTACCTTTTTCGTTGACATATTTGATGATCGCTTTTTGAGCATCTTTCACGTATGTTACGATTTCGACAATATCTTCTGCTCCAGCTTTGACACCTTTGACTTCTGGTACCACCAATTTATTAGCAGTGTAGCCTGAAATCACTGGTGATTTCACTGCATCGAAGGTATCGTCACTTGTAGTCCATTCACGGTAGTCGATATGACCTGTTACCAAGTTGACATATGCGAAGCGTTTGAAGTGAAGAGTTTCTGTCACGTCATCTTTCGCTTTAGAGCCATCTTCGTAGACGTATTTCACAGTACGTGTAACATCGTCTTTGTTCACCAAATCTTTAACTGGATCTGGCCATTTTGGTGTATCTGGATCTTTTGGATCAACTGGTTGATCTGGATTTGGTTTTGGTTTATCTGGATCGATTGGTTCGATGCGTTCGCGAAGGGTAACTGTGAACTCTTGGTCTACCTTGGCATCAAAGTCAAAGTTCTTGTTGGCTGCACTTGTGAAGCCATCGCTAACAAGTTCATAACCTTTACGCTTGTAAGCTGCAATCTTATCAGCTGTGCTGTAATCAATTGCTTCACCTGATTTACCATTGACCACATCACGACTTAATTCAGCTGTACCTTTTTCGTTGACATACTTGATAATCGCTTTTTGAGCATCTTTCACGTAAGTCACGACTTCGACAACATCCTTAGCCCCTGCTTTGACACCTTTGACTTCTGGCACTACCAATTTATTAGCAGTGTAACCTGTAATGACTGGAGATTTCACAGCGTCGAAAGTATCATCACTTGTAGTCCATTCACGGTAGTCGATGTGACCTGTTACCAAATTGACATAAGCGAAGCGTTTGAAGTGAAGGGTTTCTTTCACATCATCTTTCGCTTTAGAGCCATCTTCGTAGACGTATTTCACGGTACGTGTAACATCGTCTTTGTTAACTACATCCTTAACTGGATCTGGCCATTTCGGTGTATCTGGATCTTTTGGATCAACTGGCTGATCTGGGTTTGGTTTTGGTTTGTCTGGATCGATTGGTTCGATGCGTTCACGAAGGGTAACTGTAAACTCTTGGTCTACTTTGGAATCAAAGTCAAAGTTCTTGTTGGCTGCACTTGTGAAGCCATCGCTAACAAGTTCATAACCTTTACGTTTGTAAGCTGCGATCTTATCAGCTGTGCTATAATCAATTGCTTCACCTGATTTACCTACAACTTGGTCACGACCTAATTCAGCTGTGCCTTTTTCGTTGACATACTTGATGATGGCTTTTTGAGCATCTTTCACGTATGTTACGACTTCTTCAACGTCTGCTGCACCAGCTTTGACACCTTTGACTTCTGGCACCACCAATTTATTAGCAGTGTAACCTGTAATGACTGGAGATTTCACAGCGTCGAAAGTATCATCACTTGTAGTCCATTCACGGTAGTCGATGTGACCTGTTACCAAATTGACATAAGCGAAGCGTTTGAAGTGAAGGGTTTCTTTCACATCATCTTTCGCTTTAGAGCCATCTTCGTAGACGTATTTCACGGTACGTGTAACATCGTCTTTGTTAACTACATCCTTAACTGGATCTGGCCATTTCGGTGTATCTGGATCTTTTGGATCAACTGGTTGATCTGGNTGTGACCTGTTACCAAATTGACATAAGCGAAGCGTTTGAAGTGAAGGGTTTCTTTCACATCATCTTTCGCTTTAGAGCCATCTTCGTAGACGTATTTCACGGTACGTGTAACATCGTCTTTGTTAACTACATCCTTAACTGGATCTGGCCATTTCGGTGTATCTGGATCTTTTGGATCAACTGGTTGATCTGGATTTGGTTTTGGTTTATCTGGATCGATTGGTTCGATGCGTTCGCGAAGGGTAACTGTGAACTCTTGGTCAAATGCTTTATCAAAGTCAAAGTTCTTATTAGCTGCACTTGTAAAGCCATCGCTAACGAGTTCATAACCTTTACGTTTGTATGCTGCGATCTTATCAGCTGTGCTGTAATCAATTGCTTCACCGGATTTACCTACGACTTGGTCACGGCTCAATTCAGTGTTGCCTTTTTCATTGACATACTTGATAATCGCTTTTTGAGCATCACGAACGTAAGTTACTGTAACTTCAAAGTCTGGTGCTGTCGCTTCAACTCCTGTTACAGCTGGAACTACATCTTTATCAGCAGTATAGCCTTGGATTTTTGGAGTTAAAACAGTATCAAAAGTAGTATCCTCTGATGTCCAAGGACGATAATCCACATGACCGGTTACCAAGTTGACATAAGCAAAGCGTTTGAAGTGAAGAGTTTCTGTCACATCATCTTTTGCTTTAGAGCCATCTTCGTAAACATAATGAATTGTACGTGTTACATCATCTTTGTTAACGACATCTTTGACTGGATCTGGCCATTTCGGTGTATCTGGATCTTTTGGATCAACTGGTTGATCTGGATTTGGTTTTGGTTTATCTGGATCGATTGGTTCGATGCGTTCGCGAAGAGTAACTGTAAACTCTTGGTCTACTTTGGCATCAAAGTCAAAGTTCTTGTTAGCTGCACTTGTAAAGCCATCGCTAACGAGTTCATAACCTTTACGTTTGTAAGCAGAGATCTTATCAGCTGTGCTGTAATCAATTGCTTCACCTGATTTACCATTGACCTCATCACGGCTCAATTCAGTGTTGCCTTTTTCATTGACATACTTGATAATCGCTTTTTGAGCATCTTTCACGTATGTTACAACTTCTTCAACGTCTGCTGCTCCAGCTTTGACACCTTTGACTTCTGGCACCACCAATTTATTAGCAGTGTAGCCTGAAATCACTGGTGATTTCACAGCGTCGAAAGTATCATCACTTGTAGTCCATTCACGGTAGTCGATGTGACCAGTTACCAAGTTGACGTATGCGAAACGTTTGAAGTGAAGGGTTTCTTTCACATCATCTTTCGCTTTAGAGCCATCTTCGTAGACGTATTTCACAGTACGTGTTACATCGTCTTTGTTAACTACATCCTTAACTGGATCTGGCCATTTTGGTGTATCTGGATCTTTTGGATCAACTGGTTGATCTGGATTTGGTTTTGGTTTGTCTGGATCGATTGGTTCGATGCGTTCGCGAAGGGTAACTGTGAACTCTTGGTCTACTTTGGCATCAAAGTCAAAGTTCTTGTTGGCTGCATCTGAGAAGCCATCGCTAACGAGTTCATAACCTTTACGCTTGTAAGCTGCGATCTTATCAGCTGTGCTGTAATCAATTGCTTCACCTGATTTACCATTGACCTCATCACGACTTAATTCAGCTGTACCTTTTTCGTTGACATACTTGATGATCGCTTTTTGAGCATCTTTCACGTATGTTACAACTTCTTCAACGTCTGCCGCTCCAGCTTTGACACCTGTGACTTCTGGTACTACCAATTTATTAGCAGTGTAGCCCTTGATGACTGGTGAAGTCACAGCATCGAAAGTATCATCACTTGTAGTCCATTCACGGTAGTCGATGTGACCAGTTACCAAGTTAACGTATGCGAAGCGTTTGAAGTGAAGGGTTTCTTTCACGTCATCTTTCGCTTTAGAGCCATCTTCGTAGACGTATTTCACAGTACGTGTAACATCGTCTTTGTTCACCAAATCTTTAACTGGATCTGGCCATTTTGGTGTATCTGGATCTTTTGGATCAACTGGTTGATCTGGATTTGGTTTTGGTTTGTCTGGATCGATTGGTTCGATGCGTTCGCGAAGGGTAACTGTAAACTCTTGGTCTACTTTGGTATCAGAATCGAAGTTCTTGTCCGCTGCATCTGAGAAGCCATCGCTGACCAATTCATATCCTTGGCGACGGTAAGATGAAATCTTATCGTTTGTGCTGTAGTTGATTAGCTCGCCTGATTTACCAGAAACTAGATCACGGCTCAATTCAGTGTTGCCTTTTTCATTGACATATTTAATGATGGCTTTTTGAATTTGCTTGGTGATGACAATCTTAGTATCTCGACCAATTGCATCTAGGTCATCTTTATGGTTTGGATTAACCGTTTTACGAGTTTCGTCATATCCATAAATGGATTGACCTGGTTTAATTTCCCAACCTGTTGGTACAGATGGTACATTTGTGAACCATGCACGAGTTGGATCAGATGGGTCGTTAGCGTATTGTTTTCTAGCAGATTCTTCCTGTTTAGAAGTTACTTCACCCGCTGGAGTAATATAGTTACCTTGTTCATCTACATAAGTAACATAACCAAGCTTTTTATACCAGACATTGAAGACATAGTCGTCAATATTTGTCGGATCAACAACAAGAGCTTCGATACTAGCTTTGTCTGCATAAAAACCAGGAAGAACTGGTGTCATGACCTTCTTAAATTCATAGTCAGGATCAGTTGATGTCGCATCCCCTGCAGCACGGAAGCTACCTCTGCGATTGTAATTGCGACGACGAGCGATATAAGCTTCTAACGAAGCACGGAATTTTTCTTGTGCTTCCTTTGTAAGCTGGATATCATATCCTCCATTTGGATTGACGGTTGCATTTTCCAAGTCCAAACCTGGGACTTTTTTATCTACAACAATCTTATCTTTAACTGAAGGTGCCGCTGTTTCGCTTGCTTTATCTTCTACTGCTTCAGAAGCTTCCACTTTTGCTTTCTCTGAAACTACTGCTTTGCTTTCAGCCTCTTCAACAGTTGGGGCAGACTGGCTTTCTTTTTTCGCTTCTTCTACCTTGGTGTCGACTTTAGCTTCTTTTTTAGCTTCCTCAACTTTAGCTTCTACTACATTCGCTTTTTTCTCTACCTCAGCAACTTCTTTCGCTGGTGCTTCAGTAGTTTTTTCAGAAGCAACTGCTTCTTCATTCTTTTCTACTGGAGTCAAGCTTGGGGAAGGAATTGCTGGTTCAGCAGTATAGGTAGCAACTTTATCGGTCTCCGCAACGGGGGCAGCTTCCTCTACTAGGCTTTCTGAGGCAACTGATGTTGAAGATGAAGAAGCTTCGTCCACTTTCACTTCTGTGTCAGCAGCTGCAATCGTAGTTCCTGCCAAAACAGTACCAATCAAAACTGAGGCTACTCCGACAGAATATTTACGAATTGAGAATCGTTGTTTTCGATCAAAACTCATTTCTTTCTCCTTTTTATTTCTATAGTGGCAAATGGATAGCTGTAACTCCCCATCAAAAAGAGTACAACTATGCCATTTACCTAGTTCCAAACTTTACTAAATTTTCGGTGGACGACGACTGAATCGACCACGAGTCAAGACACGTTTTCCAGTATAGACTGGATTAGTGACAGTTGCAGTTGCTTTTGGCGTGTTAACACGAATCGCAGTTGTAGGAGCCACTGGTTGAGGGCTAACTTCTGTTGAAACCTCTGGTTGAGGGGCCACTGGAGTCGCTACTGGCTCTTCAGGTAGGCGCTCTACACTTGCTTCAACTGTTGCTGCTGGTCTTGGCTCTTCTGCTACAGGAGCAGGAGACTCAACTGGAAGATCTTC
Organism: Streptococcus rubneri; assembly: GCF_004785935.1. Lineage (GTDB taxonomy): Bacteria > Bacillota > Bacilli > Lactobacillales > Streptococcaceae > Streptococcus > Streptococcus rubneri. The sequence continues at coordinate 1,476,221 of NZ_SRRP01000001.1, forward strand.
GTAATCCTCAGTAGAAGCAACTTCGTATTCTGCTGGTAGACTTCTTCTTACACGACGGTTAGCTACTGCATCTCCAGTAGCTGCTGCTCCATTGACTGGCTGAACCGGAGTATCAACGTCTACAACTTTACCAATTCTCCATGAAGAGTATGTAATATTACCTGTTACTAAGTTGATATAAGCTGTTCTTTCAAAGGTTATCTGACGTGTAATGGTCTTGAAGACTTCTTTACCACTTTCTTCTTCTCTGAAGCGGATGGTTTGAGTTGCTGTACGTTCCAACTCTTTCATATCCTTGACTTCTTCTGGCCAGTTCGCTGGATCTTCTGGTGTTACAGGGATGCCAGGTACTGGTTTTGGATCTTGTGGAGTAACTGGTTCAATCCGTTCTTCTAGAGAAACGACAAACTCTTGATCCACAGATGGATTTGAATCATAATGCTTATCTGCAGCATTGGTAAAGCCATCTTCTATCAGCTTATAGCCAGCCTTCTTATAGGTAGTGATTCTATCAGCTGTGCTGTAGTCGATAAGAGCGCCACTACTTCCTTCCAACTCATCTTTAGCAAGATCGACATTAGAAGTTGTATTCACGTATTTGACAACCGCTTTTTGTTTATCTTGTTTGTAAACAACGACGGTCTCATAGTTGGTCAATTTAACATTGTCTACAATGTTACGCCAGTATGTTTCTGAAACCGTACGACGTCCGCCATGAGAGGCAACAATCTCATCTTTAATTTCACTAGGATTGAAGGTTACGGATACACGAGATGCTTTTGTTCCAACTGCTAAACCAGGTACGTTGGAAGAAAGAATTTCCGCTTTATAGCCCTGAAGTTCAGGAGATACAACTGTATCATACGTTGCTTTACTGTTCTTAGTACCTGCAAGTTTCCATCCAGTATCTGCAACGCCATCTCCGTCAATATCTTGAATGGCATATTCTGCCTTGGCATATGCTGCTAGGAATTCATCCCCATTTGCAACACTAGATTTTTTCAAGATTTCTCTAAATTGACAGTGATCAATTGCGACCTCAAGGAGTCGTTTCCAATCAGATGATTGAACAACTACTTTTGGTTTTCCATTTTCATCTAAAACAGGAGAGCCATCTTCGTAAACATAACGGATGGTATTGGTATGAGTTGCATGTGGATTAATGCTGGTTCCGTTAGATACCCAAATGTTTTGGCGGTTCGATACTACTGGGTCAATTCCGTATGTCTTATCTGTTGCAAGAACGCCACCTGTAGAGGAAAGTGTCCGAACAGAAAGTGAATTTCTTGGATTGATTTCTGGAGTAGACCCCGGTTGGAAACCAGCAATGCTCATCGCACCACCTTGGATGTCTGTCCATACAGAACTCATTTTATTTCTGCTGACTACATTTCTACCATCTTGGTTGAGTGAGTATACGGTGTATCTTCCAGCACCTGGATTTACACGAGTACCAGTTGGTCCATTAAACTCAATATGGTTCCCTGATCGTCTTGATCCGTTGGCAATATATAGAATATTTCCGTGTCCAATATGTTCCGGGTTATTTCCTTGGGCAATTCCCACCGGAAGTTTACCTGTGATCTCTCCAGCTGAGCGTCCTTCTGAATTGGTATAACGCATAAAGGAAACGTAGAGAGGATTGTTAAATTGGAAGACAACATTGGTACTTGATCCGAGTGGCACAGAAATCAACTCTGCGTAATAGTCCGTATTATCATCACGAATATCGACAATAGATCCCTTATTCGCTTGGAATAATGGATGATCTTTCCAACCATGTTTTGAATCCAAGTTGATTACATCGTCCCATGGATTAGCTCCACGGTTGTCCATTTGAACGCGGAAGGTCGCATAGTCATCTACTAAAATAGAACCGTTTTCGTTCAAACCGATATAGTTATATGCATTGTAACTACCAGAAGGACCTCCACCACTCTTCGGACCTTTTCCTACAGAGTGGAAGGTATTGGTTGATTTCTTACCAAATACAACACGTGAGTTGTCCCCAAAGTCAATCGCAGTCCCACGACCTTTGTTTTCAAACCGAACTTTTGCATTCGTTCCAGTTGTGAAGGTCGCATTGTTACCAAAGACTAGTCCATCACGTCCTGTGAAATTGAAGGTAGCATGTTCTCCAATGGTAAGACTACTCTTTCCATTTCGACGGAAGGCATTAACTGTGCCATAGCCTCCCCAACGGTCAAGGTGAGTCGCTCCATCAGATGGACGGGCCATCCCTAAAGAAATCGCCTGACCAATGCTTGTATTCAAGTTTAGTTTTGAATCTCTGCCGGTTACAACGGTACCACCATGTTCCATGAAGATCCCAGCATTATGGTAACGAGCACTTTCCGTTCCATTGTTCGTATTCATGTTAATGGTGAGGCTTGCTCCATCATTCACACGAACAGTTGAACCACCTGCAAGGTTGATACCGTCCCCTTGTGAAGAACGATTCAAGGTCAAACTCGCTCCGTCAGCAACTGTGACAGATTTAGCATCGTGAATATTTGCTTCACGACGCAATACTGAGTGCCCAGCAGATCCAACATTCCGTTGCACATACTGAGTCTGACCGTTTGCAGAACGGTAGCTATCGCTAACAGTAGAAGTGGTTGTTCCTTTTACAATGACGTCAGTATTCCCGCCACCACCATAAAGGGAAGAACCTTGACTTTTCACGTTTTCAAATGTAACGGTATTGGCTCCACTTGTTGACGAAAGATCCACAGTCCCTTTTGAGTTCCCAGTTGCCAATTGAAGGTTTTTAAAGACCAAATTCCAAGCACTTGAACCAGTAAACTTCAAGGTATTGGACAAAAGATCCAAGCTAGATTGATCATTGCGTCCTTGAATAACTAAATTCCGACCTTGAGAAGCAATCGTAACTGTACGGTCAACTGAATTTACCCGACCATTATCTACATTACCATTGTCCCCAGTTGCAACAACATTACCAGAAATCGTAATGTTCTTGATGGAACTATCATTCAGCGCTGATACGAATCCATTCCAGTTGGATACAACACGAGAAGTCACTTCTCCACCATTACGGAAGCCTGTAGTCCCTGCCGAGCTATTTGCTTCTGTAGGCGCTACATTTGTATCTGCTACTTCTTTTTCTGTTTCCACTTTGTCCTCAACACTCTCCTTACTTTCTGTAGTTGTAGATTCTACAGCTGGAACTGAAGAAGACGGTTGAATCGCCGCAGTAACATCGTAAGAGGAAGGAACAGAAGATTCTCCACTACGAGATTCTGACTGATCATTGCTAGTTTCCTGGTCTAGTGTATCAGAAACTGTATTTGAGGTTGCATCTGTAGTAGGCGCTACTTCATCAGCTGAAACCACTGGGGATCCTGCTGCAAACAGCGCGGTCCCCAAAAGAACCGAACAAACGCCAAAACTATATTTCCTTACGGAAAATCGTTGGCGTCGATTGAATATATCCCTCATATCCATAAAACTCCTTTTTAAAAAATATTTTTGTTCCAAGATAATTTTAGCAAAAATAAACCTTCAAATGTCACTGTGTCGTAAATATCGCGAAATGTGTCGTAATATTGTCTTTTTTTCGTCATTTTTTTGCAAAAAAACGCTAAAAATACGAACGATTTTTGTGATTTTTTTCATTTATGCACTTTGAGTTCACCTTTTTTAAACATGTATTTTATAACAATCCTTTTGCCCATTTCTCTATACTTTTTAGAATATCCCCTTTTTTTTACTAATACTTATTATCATGAATTGGTGATTTCTAGTTTTTTTCTGACTCCACCTATAGAAAAGCCTAGTTATCGATCTAAAATAAAACTCTTTCTAAAACAAAACTTTATTCTGAAAGAACGAAAATTTTGGCAAAGACAGACCTCTTTCCATTTCTCTCGTCTAGCTGGGGAGCAGCTTGTTCTCCTTTTCTGTTTGTTAAATAGGAAGAGAAGGAATAGGGATTCTGTGTTTCTCAAAAGAAAAACTTCAATTATTTGAAAAATAGGAGCTATTCGCCCATCAATACAAAAAAGCAGCCGGGAAAATCCCGACTGCTAAAAAGAGCGAATCATTTTCATCACACTCTCATTCGGCTTTCTGATCTAAGAAATGTGATTTTATTCTAGTCTTTTTCTAATGAAGTCTAAATTGTTCTGAGGAAACCCTTAGAAAGACGCCAGTACTTTCAAATTAGTCTTCATTTTTCTTGCGTCTTGCAAGACCTGCAAGTCCAACCATACCAAGGGCAGCACCTAACAAGGCAGCAGTAACTGATTGTTCCTCACCAGTTTCAGGAAGTGCTGGAGCTGGTGGAGTTGTTGGTGTTGGCGGTGTTGGCGGTGTTGGTGGTGTTGTTGGTGGTGTTGGTGGTGTATTTGGCGGTGTTGTTGGTGGTGTTGGTGGTGTATTTGGCGGTGTTGTTGGTGGTGTTGGCGGAATAACAGTGTTGTTAAACTCTGTATCTTCTGGCAACTGAGTAACAGCCGTCAATACTTTACCGTCTTTATTAATCATAATACCCACAGTAGCAACCATCTTATCGTATTCAACGCTAGAATCTGTGCCACGAATTTCTTCTACATGGTAGAGATGAGTTCCTTCTTCACCACGCTTGAATTCAAGTGCTGAGAATTGGATCTTACCAGCAGCATCATTGGTTACGGTTTCGATCACATTTCCTTTTTCGTCCTTAAGAACGAAGCTGAATTCACCAGCCTTCAACTCACGACCTTCCAATTTCTTAGTAAATTGGAATTGAACCTTAACTGGAATGTTGACTACACGTTTTTCAGTTGGTTTTTCTGGTTTTTCTACAGACTTCTTAGTTGGATCGTATTGGTGTACGATTTGTGAAGCTGTATTTTCGATATCCACACCCTCTTGAGCAGATTGTTTAATTTCTGCAGGGATTTCAAACTTGTAGTAACGTCCGAAGGCCAACTTAGTTGTGTCGATGACTTGTGTATTTTCTGCGTCTCCAAGTGACTTAGTCAAGTCCGCTTTAGAAGTTGCAGTAATCACACCGTTTTCAACCTTGATATCAAACTTAGCTGTTACATCTTCTCCTGTTACAGAGTCGTATGCCTTAATATCAGCTCCGTTGACATTCAAGTTTGCACTGTCATATTTATCTGTAACACCAACAGATTGAATATTGTGTGCTTCAGTGAATTTAGTTGTATCCAACCATACTTGGTAGTATACTTTATCACCCTTCTTGAGTGTCTTCGTATTGATATTTTGAGCTTCGTTGTTTGCAGTACCGTCCGCATAAGGATTTGCGTTTGTATCCGCAACCTTATCCTTCAACTCACTATCATCGTCGAGAAGTTTAGTTCCTGTAAGATCGAATTTAGATTCGTTCAGGATGTATTTCTCTGGGTTGAATTCTGGAGTTTCTGGTGGGCGAACTGTATTGTTGAATTCTTTATCTGCTGGATCCGTTACCTTAGTAAGGAGAGCTTTCGCTGTTCCATCATGAGATACCTCAACTGTTACAACTGCTTTCATCGTGTCATAAGTAACTGTTGCATCAGTTCCTTTAACTTCTTCTACAGTATAGTTGTAAGTACCTTCTTGACCCTTCTTGAATTCAAGAGCTGAGAACTTAACGTTACCAGATGCATCGTTCTTCACAGTTTCAAGAGTCTTACCATCTTTATCCTTAAGAACAAAGCTGAATTCGTTAGCTTTAAGCTCACGGCCTTCCATACGTTTAGTGAAGTTGAATTCAACTGAAACAGGGATATTCACAACACGTTTTTCAGTTGGTTTGTTTGGTTTCTTCACTGACTTGCTTGTTGGATCGTATTGGTGTACGATTTGAGCTGCAGTGTTTTCAATATCCGCACCACCTTTAACAGTTTCTTTCACTGTTGCTGGGATGTCGAACTTGTAGTAACGTCCAAAGGCAAACTTAGTTGTGTCGATGACTGGAGTATTTTCTGCGTCTCCAAGTGACTTAGTCAAGTCCGCTTTAGAAGTTGCAGAGATCACACCATTTTCAACCTTGATATCAAACTTAGCTGTTACATCTTCGCCTGTTACAGAGTCGTAAGCTTTGATGTTTGCAACATTGATATCCACCTTATCCTCTTCGTAGTCATCTGAGATTCCTACTGATTGGATATTGTGAGCTTCAGTGAATTTCGTTGTATCCAACCATACTTGGTAAACAACCTTATCGCCACGGTTCACTGTCTTGGTGTTGATGTTCGCTGCTTCATTATTATCAGCTTTATCAGCGTAAGGATTTGTGTTTGTATCCACAACCTTGTCTGCCAACTCTTTATCATCATCAAGGAGTAACTTACCAGTAAGGTCGAATTTCTCAGCGTTCAAGATGTATTTCTCTGGATTGAACTCTGGAGTTTCTGGAGGTGTTACACGGTTGTTGAACTCTTTATCCGCTGGATCTGTTACGTTAGTGATGAGAGCTTTCGCTGTTCCGTCATGTTTAACTTCTACAGTTACTACTGCTTTCATCGCATCATAAGTGACCGTTCCGTCAGTACCTTTGACTTCTTCAACTGTGAACTTGTGTTCGCCTACTTGTTCTTTCTTGAATTCAAGTTTAGAGAACTTAACGTTACCAGATGCATCGTTGCTTACAGTTTCAACAACTTTACCTTCTGAATCTTTCAATACGAAGCTGAATTCGTTCGCTTTCAATTCACGTCCTTCTAAACGTTTAGTGAAGTTGAATTCTACTTGTACTGGTACGCTGTTTACACGTTTTTCAGTTGGTTTGTTTGGTTTTTCAACAGTCTTGCTTACTGGGTTGTAGTAGTTGACTACTTGAGCCGCAGTATTTTCGATATCTACTCCGCCTTTAACATCCGCTTTAACAGTTGCTGGAATATCAAACTTGTAGTAACGTCCGAATTCGAATTTAGTTGTGTCAATGATTTGAGTGTTTTCTGCGTCGCCAAGTGACTTAGTGAAGCCATCTTTAAGGGTTGCAGTAATCACACCATTGTTCACAGCGATATCGAATTTAGCTGTTACATCCGCACCAGTCTTACCATCGTATGCTTTAATAGCTGAAGCTTCAACGTCGACTTTTGCCTCATCGTAGTCATCTGTGATTCCTACTGATTGGATGTTGTCCTTGTTAGCTGCGTCAAATTTAGTTGTATCCAACCATACTTGGTAAACAAGTTTTTGACCTGGTTTAACTGATTTAGTATTGATATTCGCTGCTTCGTTATTAGATGCATCGTCCGCATATGGGTTCGCATTGGTATCTGCGACCTTGTCTGCCAACTCTTTATCATCATCTAATAATGAAGTTCCAGTTAAATCAAATTCTTTTTCGTTCAGAACATATTTTTCTGGATTGAATTCTGGAGTTTCTGGAGGAGTTACACGGTTGTTAAATTCTTTATCCGCAATGTTGCCTACAGTCGCGATCAGAACTTTAGCTGTTCCGTCGTGTTTCACTGTAACTGTTACATTCGCTTTCATTGTGTCGTATGTAACGGTTGCGTCGCTTCCTTTAACTTCTTCTACTGTGTAGTTGTGAATGCCTTCTTGGCCTTTCTTGAACTCAAGTTTAGAGAACTTAACGTTACCTGATGCATCGTTCTTCACAGTTTCAAGAGTTGTACCTTCTGAATCTTTAAGAACGAAGCTGAATTCGTTCGCTTTCAATTCACGGCCTTCCAAACGTTTAGTGAAGTTGAATTCCACTTCAACTGGTACGTTGTTTACACGTTTTTCAGTTGGTTTTTCAGGTTTTTCAACTTTCTTAGTGGTTGGGTTGTAGTAGTTAACTACTTGAGCCGCAGTATTTTCAATATCCACACCACCAGGTACATCAGCTTTCACTGTTGTTGGGATGTCGAACTTGTAGTAACGGCCGAAGGCGAATTTAGTTGTGTCGATCACTTGTGTGTTTTCTGTGTCGCCAAGTGACTTAGTGAAGCCATCTTTAAGGGTTGCAGTGATTACACCGTTGTTCACAGCGATATCGAATTTAGCTGTTACATCATCGCCAGTTACTGAATCGTAAGCTTTGATCTTAGTAGAATCAAGATCCAACTTAGTTTCATCGTAGTCATCTGAGATTCCTACTGATTGGATGTTGTCCTTGTTAGCTGCGTCGAATTTAGTTGTATCCAACCATACTTGGTAAACCAACTTGTCGCCACGTTTCACAGTCTTGGTATTCAAGTTTTGAGCTTCGTTGTTTGATGCATCGTCCGCATATGGGTTCGCATTGGTATCTGCGACCTTGTCTGCCAACTCTTTATCATCATCAACGAGCTTGTCACCAGTGATATCGAATTTCTCTTCAGAAACAACGTATTTCTCTGGTTGGAACTTAGGTTCTTCTGGAGGAGTTACACGGTTGTTAAATTCTTTATCCGCAATGTTGCCTACAGTCGCGATCAGAACTTTAGCTGTTCCGTCGTGTTTCACTGTAACTGTTACATTCGCTTTCATTGTGTCGTATGTAACGGTTGCGTCGCTTCCTTTAACTTCTTCTACTGTGTAGTTGTGTACGCCTTCTTGACCTTTCTTGAATTCAAGTTTAGAGAACTTAACGTTACCTGATGCATCGTTCTTCACAGTTTCAAGAGTTGTACCTTCTGAATCTTTAAGTACGAAGCTGAATTCGTTCGCTTTAAGTTCACGGCCTTCCAAGCGTTTAGTGAAGTTGAATTCCACTTCAACTGGTACGTTGTTTACACGTTTTTCAGTTGGTTTGCTTGGTTTTTCAACTTTCTTAGTGGTTGGGTTGTAGTAGTTTACAACTTGAGCCGCAGTATTTTCGATATCCACACCACCAGGAACATCAGCTTTCACTGTTGTTGGGATGTCGAACTTGTAGTAACGTCCGAAGGCGAATTTAGTTGTGTCAATGATTTGTGTGTTTTCTGTGTCGCCAAGTGACTTAGTGAAGCCATCTTTAAGGGTTGCAGTGATTACACCGTTGTTCACAGCGATATCGAATTTAGCTGTTACATCATCGCCAGTTACTGAATCGTAAGCTTTGATCTTAGTAGAATCAAGATCCAACTTAGTTTCATCGTAGTCATCTGAGATTCCTACTGATTGGATATTGTCTTTGTTGCTTGCGTCAAATTTAGTTGTATCCAACCATACTTGGTAAACCAACTTGTCGCCACGTTTCACAGTCTTGGTATTCAAGTTTTGAGCTTCGTTGTTTGATGCATCGTCCGCATATGGGTTCGCATTGGTATCTGCGACCTTGTCTGCCAACTCTTTATCATCATCAACGAGCTTGTCGCCAGTGATATCGAATTTCTCTTCAGAAACAACGTATTTCTCTGGTTGGAACTTAGGTTCTTCTGGAGGAGTTACACGGTTGTTAAATTCTTTATCCGCAATGTTGCCTACAGTCGCGATCAGAACTTTAGCTGTTCCGTCGTGTTTCACTGTAACTGTTACATTCGCTTTCATTGTGTCGTATGTAACGGTTGCGTCGCTTCCTTTAACTTCTTCTACTGTGTAGTTGTGTACGCCTTCTTGACCTTTCTTGAATTCAAGTTTAGAGAACTTAACGTTACCTGATGCATCGTTCTTCACAGTTTCAAGAGTTGTACCTTCTGAATCTTTAAGTACGAAGCTGAATTCGTTCGCTTTAAGTTCACGGCCTTCCAAGCGTTTAGTGAAGTTGAATTCCACTTCAACTGGTACGTTGTTTACACGTTTTTCAGTTGGTTTGCTTGGTTTTTCAACTTTCTTAGTGGTTGGGTTGTAGTAGTTTACAACTTGAGCCGCAGTATTTTCGATATCCACACCACCAGGAACATCAGCTTTCACTGTTGTTGGGATGTCGAACTTGTAGTAACGTCCGAAGGCGAATTTAGTTGTGTCAATGATTTGTGTGTTTTCTGCGTCGCCAAGTGACTTAGTGAAGCCATCTTTAAGGGTTGCAGTGATCACACCGTTGTTCACAGCGATATCGAATTTAGCTGTTACATCATCGCCAGTTACTGAATCGTAAGCTTTGATCTTAGTAGAATCAAGATCCAACTTAGTTTCATCGTAGTCATCTGAGATTCCTACTGATTGGATATTGTCTTTGTTGCTTGCGTCAAATTTAGTTGTATCCAACCATACTTGGTAAACCAACTTGTCGCCACGTTTCACAGTCTTGGTATTCAAGTTTTGAGCTTCGTTGTTTGATGCATCGTCCGCATATGGGTTCGCATTGGTATCTGCGACCTTGTCTGCCAACTCTTTATCATCATCAACGAGCTTGTCGCCTGTGATATCGAATTTCTCTTCAGAAACAACGTATTTCTCTGGTTGGAACTTAGGTTCTTCTGGAGGACGAACAGTATTGTTGAACTCTTTATCAGCAGGATCTGTCACATTTGTGATCAAGGCTTTCGCTGTACCATCATGACGAACTTCAACTGTAACAACAGCTTTCATTGTATCGTATGTAACAGTTGCGTCGCTTCCTTTAACTTCTTCTACTGTGTAGTTGTAGGTACCTTCTTGACCCTTCTTGTATTTAAGGGCAGTGACAGTTTCACCAGCTTTATTGGTGTAATCCACTGGAGCAAACTTGATCTTACCAGCTGCATCGTTGGTTGCAGTTGCAATTACAACATTGTCGCTGTCTTTCAACTCGAATGTGAATTCGCCAGCTTTAAGGTCGCGACCTTCCAATTTCTTAGTGAAGTTAAATTCAACTGAGATTGGAACACTGTTTACACGTTTTTCAGTTGGTTTGTTTGGTTTTTCAACAGTCTTGCTTACTGGGTTGTAGTAGTTAACAACTTGTGCTGCTTTGTTTTCGATATCTGCACCAGCTACAACATCGTCTTTCACTGTTGCCGGGATATCAAATTTATAGTAGCGTCCAAATTCGAATTTAGTCGTGTCAATGATTTGAGTGTTTTCAGCGTCGCCAAGTGACTTAGTGAAGCCATCCTTAAGGTTAGCTGTCAGAACACCATTGTTATCAGAGATATCGAATTTAGTCGTAACATCTACACCAGTAACTGAATCGTAAACCTTGATATCTGAAGCATTAACAGTCAATTTATCCTTGTCGTAGTTATCTGTGATTCCTACTGTTTGGATATTGTCTTTGTTAGCTGCGTCAAATTTAGTTGTATCCAACCATACTTGGTAGTAAAGTTTTTGACCACGTTCAACTGGTTTCGTATTCAAGTTTTCATCTTCGTTGTTGGCAGTTGTGTCGACATATGGGTTTGTATTTGTTTCGCCATATTTATCTGTCAATTCAGAATCGTCATCAACGAGCTTAGTACCTGTGATATCGAATTTCGCTTTAGAAACAACGTATTTCTCTGGTTGGAACTTAGGTTCTTCCGGAGGAGTTACACGGTTGTTGAATTCTTTATCGGCAGGTTCTGTCACGTTTGTGATCAAGGCTTTCGCTGTACCATCATGACTGACTTTAACAGTTACCACTGCAGCCATTGTATCGTAAGTGACAGTTGAATCTGTACCCTTAACCTCTGTTACAGTGTAAGTGTACGTACCTTCTTGACCCTTCTGGTATTTAAGGGCAGTGACAGTTTTACCAGCTTTGTTTGTATAGTCAACTGGAGTGAACTTGAAGTTACCGTTTGCGTCGTTGGTTGCAGTCGCGATCACAACATTTTCGCTGTCTTTCAACTCGAATGTGAATTCGTTAGCTTTCAGTTCACGACCTTCCAATTTCTTAGTGAAGTTAAATTCAACTGAGATTGGAACATTGTTTACACGTTTTTCAGTTGGTTTTTCAGGTTTTTCAACCTTCTTAGTCGTTGGGTTGTAGTAGTTAACAACTTGAGCCGCAGTATTTTCGATATCTGCACCAGCTACTACATCGTCTTTCACTGTTGTTGGAATGTCGAACTTGTAGTAACGTCCAAATGCGAATTTAGTTGTATCGATCACTTGTGTGTTTTCTGCATCGCCAAGTGACTTCGTGAAGCCAGCTTTCAAGTTAGCAGTGATCACACCGTTGTTCACAGTAATATCGAATTTATCTGTTACTTCTGCGCCTGTTACAGAGTCATAGGCTTTGATGTCAGCTGTATTAAGATTTAATTTAGCTTCATCATAGTTATCTGAGATACCTACTGTTTGGATGTTGTCCTTGTTAGCTGCATCAAATTTAGTTGTATCCAACCATACTTGGTAAACCAATTTAGAACCACGTTCAACAGTCTTGGTATTCAAGTTTTCTGCTTCGTTGTTTGATGCATCGTCCGCATATGGGTTCGCATTTGTATCTGCGTACTTGTCTGCCAACTCTCTATCATCGTCAACGAGCTTGTCACCAGTAATATCGTATTTTTCTTTAGAAACAACGTATTTCTCTGGTTGGAACTTAGGTTCTTCTGGTGGTGTTACTGTATTGTTGAACTCTTTATCAGCAGCATCCGTTACGTTCGCAACGATCGCTTTAGCAGTACCATCATGTGATACCACAACTTTAACAGTAGCAACCATTGTGTCGTATGTGACAGTTGCATCTGTACCAGGAGTTTCTTCAACTGTGTAGTTGTATGTCTTACCAAGATCATCACGACCGAACTCAAGAGTCTTGAAGACAATCTTACCAGCTGCGTCATTCTTCACGCGTTCAACTTCAACACCGTCTTTCTTCAATACGAATTCGAATTCGTTCTCTTGAAGTTCACGGCCTTCCAAACGTTTGGTGAAGTTCATTTCCACTGGAACTGGAACACTGTTGACACGTTTTTGTGTAGGTTTTTCTGGTTTTTCAACTGTCTTGCTTACTGGGTTGTAAACGTGAACTGTTTGGTTGGCTGTATTTTCAATATCAGCACCAGCTTTAACAGATTCTTTCACAGTTGCTGGAATATCAAATTTATAGTAACGTCCAAATTCGAACTTAGTGGTATCGATAACAGGAGCGTTTACTTTATCCTTGATAAATGCTTCCTTAGAAGTTGCAGTGATGGTGCCATTTTCAACTTTGATGTCGAATTTAGCAGTCACTTCTGCACCAGTTACTGAATCGTACGCTTTGATGTCAGATGCGTTAACGTCCAATTTTTCTGCATCGTATGTATCAGATACACCAACGTATTGGATGTTGTTAGCTTCAGTAAATTTCGTAGTATCAAGCCATACTTGGTAAACCAATTTAGAACCACGTTTAACTGTCTTAGTATTTAAGTTTTCTGGTTCATTGTTAGTTGTCTTGTCTACATATGGATCCGCATTTGTTTCAGTGTACTCATTGCTCAACTCATCGTCGTCATCCATCAACTTGTTACCAGTGATGTCATATTTCTCTTTAGAAACGACAAATTTTTCTGGTTGGAATTCTGGAGTTTCTGGAGGAGTAACTTTGTTGTTGAATTCTTTATCTGCAGTACCATCAGTAGCGTTACCATTGGCATCTTTACCACCAGTTGATGTCACGTTTGTAACAGTTGTCAATGAATGACCGTTCTTCGCAACTTCAACAGTCACTGTAGCCTTCATTTGGTCGTAAGTCATCCCAAATTCTTTGTCTGCCGGGATAACTTCTTCTACAGTATAAGTATGAGTACCAACTTTCGTGTTATCAAATGACAATTCTGAGAAGGTAACATTACCGTCAGCATCATTCTGCACAGATTCAACTTCTCTACCAGTTGAATCTTTCAATACGAAGCTGAATTCACCTGCTGCCAATTTACGTCCAGCCAACTTCTTAGTGAAGTCAAACTTGGTCACAACTGGTGAGACCACATAGTTGTTGAATTCAGTATCTTCTGGCATAGCAACAGCCGCGCTCAAGATACCTGTGTCTGCATTCTTAGTTACATTCACTGTAACGACTGCATTCATTGAATCGTAGTCGATGTTTGTATCTGTTCCAGCTACTTCACGTACAGTGTATGTATGAGTACCTTCTTTGTCGTAAGAAATCGCGTCGAATTGGATGGTTCCATCAGCCGCATTTTTCTTAGTTTGGATGACATTGCCGTTTTCAAGCAATTCAAATGTGAAGGCATCCTTAGTAAGCTCTTTACCTTCCAATTTCTTAGTGAATCGGAATTGAGCATTGGTTGCAGCAGGAGTGAAGGTATTGTTGAACTCTGTATCGGTTGGAAGAGCTTTTGTTGCTGTAAGAGCATGACCTGACTTAGTAACTGTGATCGTTACTTCAGCCTTCATTTGGTCATATTCCATACCAGCTTCTGATCCAGCTACTTCTTCTACAGTGTACTTATGAACACCCACTTGAGTATTGGTAAATGTCAAGGCATCGAATTTCACTTTACCATCAGCATCGTTTGTCTTAGTTTGAAGGGTATTTCCTTCAGCATCTTTCAATACGAAGCTAAATTCACCATCTTTAAGTTTACGTCCTGCAAGAGCTTTGCTGAAGTCAAATTGAGCGGTTACTGGAGCTACTGCATAGTTGTTGAATTCAGTATCTTCTGGCATTGTAACAGATGCGCTCAAAAGACCTGTAGCTGCATTTTTCGTTACATCAACTTTTACGACTGCATTCATATCATCGTAGTCGATGTTGGTATCTGTTCCAGCTACTTCACGTACAGTGTACGTATGAGAACCTACTTTATCGTAAGAAATCGCGTCAAATTGGATAGTTCCATCAGCCGCATTTTTCTTAGTTTGGATGACATTGCCATTTTCAACCAACTCAAATGTGAAGGCATCTGCTGTAAGCTCTTTACCTTCCAATTTTTTAGTGAACTTGAATTGAGCTTGTGTAGGACCAGGTGTGAAGGTATTGTTGAACTCTGTATCAGATGGAAGCGAGTTAGTCGCTTTAAGGACATGTCCTTCCTTAGTAACAGTGATGCTCACTTCAGCCTTCATTGTATCGTAAGTCATACCAGCTTCTTTATTTTCTGGAATAACTTCTTCTACAGTGTACTTGTGAGTACCAACCTGAGTATTATCAAAGGTTAAGTCATCAAAGGCTACAACACCTTCTTTAGTATTTGTCTTGGTTTGAAGAGTCTTACCATCTGAATCTTTCAAAACAAAGGTAAATTCACCGGCTTTCAACTCACGACCTGCAAGAGCTTTGCTGAAGTCGAAACGAGTCTTAACTGGAGCAACCGCAAAGTTGTTGAACTCTGTATCTGAAGGCATTGTAACCTTAGCAGTCAAGATACCAGATGCAGCATCTTTAGTAACGTTAACAGTTACTACTGCATTCATATCATCGTAGTCGATGTTTGTATCTGTTCCAGCTACTTCACGTACAGTATAAGTGTGAGAACCTTCTTTATCGTAAGAAATCGCGTCGAATTGGATAGTTCCATCAGCCGCATTTTTCTTGGTTTGGATGACGTTACCATTTTCAACCAATTCAAATGTGAAAGCATCCTTAGTAAGCTCTTTCCCTTCCAATTTCTTAGTAAACTTGAATTGGGCTTGTGTAGCAGCAGGCGTGAAAGTATTGTTGAACTCTGTATCTGAAGGAAGTGTGTTGGTTGCTTTCAGAACGTGACCTTCTTTAGTAACAGTGATCGTTACTTCTGCCTTCATCGTATCATATTGCATACCTGCTTCAGAACCTTGAACTTCTTCTACAGTATACTTGTGAGTACCAACTTGAGTATTATTAAAGGTCAAGTCATCAAAGGCAATAACACCTGCTTTGGTATTGGTCTTAGTTTGAAGAGTCTTACCATCTGAATCTTTCAATACAAATGTAAATTCGCCTTCTTTCAACTCACGACCTGCAAGAGCTTTCGTAAAGTCAAACTTGGTCTTAACTGGAGCGACAACGTAGTTATTGAAGACCTTATCGTCAGCACTTGATTTGAATCCGCCTTCCGCACTGTACTTAACAGATGCTTGCAAATCACCTTTAGCGTTTTCTGTGACAGTAACCGTCATGGTAACAGTCATTTCATCGTAGTCAACATTTTTGTCTGAACCTGCATTTTCGGTGATAGTGTATGTATAGGTCCCGACTTTATTGAACGTTAATTTACTAAAGGTCGCTTTACCGTTTTGGTTTGTGACAGTTTCTTCATAGCCAGGAAGCGATTTGTTTTGTTGATTTTCTTTAATCTTGAAGTTGAATTCGCCATCAACTAGTACACGTCCTCCCAATTGTTTTTCAACTTCTGGAGTGACTTCAACTGGCTCTTGTTTGACATAGTAATAAACCGGTTGTTTATACGGTGTCAAAGAGTTAAGCAAGTCAACGTTTGTACCGATACCATTTACTCCACGAACCAATTGTTCATTTGGAGAAAGGTGACCAATATTGTCTCCTAAGAATGGTACGAATACAGTTTTATATGGTATATATCCTCCAGCTTTTTGGAAGTCAAATGGAACTTCTTTACCGTTTGGATAGTTTACACCTTTACTATCTGTGAAAGGAATGGTGTTAAGAGGTGATTTCTTAACATTTAATTCTTGTTTGTTATAATCACCAGGTTTAATAGGCTTGGTTTCTGCTAGCAACATGTAGCCATCAGTGCTCAAGGTACCGTCAGAACGTTTGCTTTGTTGTTTTGGATCTAGTAAGTAAACACGAACGACTACAGTTCCATCTTCCCCTACGATTTCTTTAATCCGTTTAATTCCTGCACGCTCAGCGTCCATGAATTTAGTTCCAACTTTGTAAGGGCGACTTACATAACCTGATTGATCATTTGCATCAGCTGCTTGATACAATTTGTAACCATCAAATTGACGCTCTCCAGATGCTGTGAAGTTTTGCCCTTCCATAGCTTTAAGAGTGTATGAAGCTAAATCAACTTCATTGCCATTTTCTTTATAATCTTGAACAGTTACATCCGTTTTATTTGCGTTAAATGTTGGATTGTTTTTATCAACTACTTTATAGTAAGTTGTTTTATTAACTGATACTGGAATCTTGGCATTAGTATCTGTAATCGTACGACCGTTATAAGCTGGTTCTACAACATTGATAATATCTGTTGATGTACGAGCAGCATAAACATCATCGTATAATTTTTTCTCATCCGGAGTAAGGTTATGTCCTGGAGCTACTAAAGCTTGGATACTTGCCCCAACTTCATACCCTAATTGGATGAATGGTTGGTCTGTCTTTCCAGGTCCTGTACCTAATCCTTTATCGAAATCAACTTGCCAAGTTAATTCTCCTCTAGATGCAGTAGCAGTAGTAGTGAATTTTTGAATACCACTAGAGGCAGTAATCTTTCTGGTTTCTACTACATTGCCAGTGTTTTTATCGATCAATTCAACAGTCGTATCTGTCGAAGCATCAAATCTCTTATAAGCACGTGTGTAGTAGTTTGTATGATACCGTTCATTGAAACGAGTAAGGTCTACAATACTATAGGTGTAGACATCGCCTTCTTTAGCAGCATATCCTGATGGTACTGTTTGTGAACGAACACTTGCACCGTTGGCATCAACCATGCTTGGATTTGCAGTTTCACCTGGTTTTAAATAGGTAGTAATTTCTACTGGCGTTACATTATGATCGTCTACAGCACGACGGCTACGACGACGTCCACCATTAGTAGCTAAAGCACCTGCATTTACAGTGTCTGTTGCTGCAGAGTAAAGCGCTGCACGATTGACACGTGGTTGTGCCACAGCTGTTTCATTATTAGCTGTTGCATCAAGGCGAATGGCATCCAAAGTAGCAGAAACTTCTGGTGTATGTGTCGGTGCCACTTCACTTGTTTCAGCAAGATCAGCGTTCTCACTAGTTGCTGTAGTGGAAGCTGCTTTCTCAGACTTAGCAGATGCCTCTGCCTTCGTAGCCGCTTTTGCCTCTTCCTCTGTTTTCTTGCTAGTGGATTCTGATGGTACAGCAATTCCTGCTTTAGCAAGGGCTTCTAAAGGTGTGAGTGCCACCTCTTCCTTAACTTCAGCAGCAAGAGATGAGTTAGATAGGTCAACCTTCGGTGCCACAGGTGCACCTTCTGCATAGGTACTAGGAGCAGTCGATGCTGCCTCTTCTTCCTTCGCAGACTCCGGTTCTGCTTGCGACTCACTTGCTGCAGTCGCTTCAGCAGATTCAGATGTAGATGCAACTTCTTCCGCAGAAGCTGATGTTGCTCCCGCCGCAAAGAGGGCTGTCCCTAACAATACCGAACAGACACCAACACTATATTTCCGTAAGGAAAATCGCTGGCGTCGATTATAAATATCCTTCATTTAAAGTGGATCTCCTCATTTATATTTCATGATAACATGATACAGACAAAATTGTAACAAATGCTACATAGTGTGTCAATTTGTTGCGACTATAAAAACACAGTGTGTCAAAATGTTACAATTTTACTCCTTGAATACGCTTTTTTGTTTGATTTTCCGAACCATTTAACACCTCTTATCATTTTTTTTCCTTGCAGAACACATTTTTTTAAAAGGAAGAAAAAAAAGCAAATCGCTTTCAACCGAAGTTGTTGCCATTTGCTTCTAATCTTTCTTCCTATTTAAAGAACTTCCGAGATAAATCCTGTATCCACATCATAGACTGCACCTGAAATAATCACATCGTCTGGAATTAGGGGGGAGGCTTTTAAAAGTGCGACATCCTCTCGGACACTTTCTTCAATATCTTGAAAAGGAAGGAAATCTTGATCCCCAACATCAACTCCAAGTTCCTCTTTTAGATGGTGACGAAAGGCTTCATTTTCAAAGGTTTGCGCTCCACAGTCAGTGTGGTGTAAAACTACGATTTCGCGGGTTCCCATCTGTTGCTGAGAGATAACTAAGGATCGAATCATATCCTCTGTCACACGCCCTCCAGCATTCCGTAAAATGTGTGCATCCCCCAGGGCAAGCCCCAGCGCTGGTGCCACGTGGAGACGCGAGTCCATACAGGTCACAATCGCCACCTGCGTTTTCGGTTTGATAGGGAGATGGAGATCTCCGTGTAAATCAACATAGGCTTGATTGGCTTTTAAAAAATTCTCAAAATAGGACATACAACTTCCTTTCTGGTTGGTAAAATAGTTTGAATCCCAAATTATTCACCCTCTATCTTACCATCTTTTCTCCAGATTGTCAGCCGATTCCAATCCGCCTAGCCAAAAACCTTCTTCAAGACTTCGCCGATAGTTGTCACTCCAATCACCTGAATTTCCTTAGCTGGTTTGATACCTGTCAAGGAATTCTTTGGTACATAGATTTTTGTAAATCCAAGTTTCGCCGCCTCATTGATTCGTTGCTCGATCCGATTAACTCGACGAACTTCTCCGGTCAAACCCAACTCTCCGACGAAACACTCCTGCGGGTTGGTTGGTTTGTCCTTGTAGCTTGAGGCAATAGCAACTGCAACCGCTAGGTCGATAGCCGGCTCATCCAATTTGACGCCACCTGCAGACTTGAGATAGGCATCCTGATTTTGGAGCAAGAGGCCTGCGCGTTTTTCTAGCACTGCCATGATGAGACTGGCCCGATTGAAATCAAGCCCAGTTGTCGTCCGCTTGGCGTTACCAAACATGGTCGGTGTCACCAAGGCCTGCACTTCTGCTAGAATCGGACGCGTCCCTTCCATGGTGACCACGATGGACGATCCAGTTGCCCCATCCAAGCGTTCTTCCAGAAAGACCTGACTCGGATTGAGGACCTCGACCAAGCCACCTGATTGCATCTCGAAGATCCCAATCTCATTGGTGGAGCCAAAACGGTTCTTGACCGCTCTCAGGATCCGGAAGGTGTGATGGCGCTCGCCCTCAAAGTAGAGCACTGTATCCACCATGTGCTCCAACATCCGAGGCCCTGCCAAGGTTCCTTCCTTGGTCACATGGCCAACAATAAAGATGGCGATGTTATTGGTCTTGGCCAACTGCATGAGCTCAGCCGTTACCTCTCGCACCTGAGAGACTGATCCCTGCACCCCTGAAATTTCAGGAGACATAATCGTCTGAATGGAGTCAATGATCAGAAAATCAGGCTGGATACGCTCTACTTCTGCTCGCACGCTCTGCATATTGGTTTCCGCATAGAGGTAAAACTCGCTATCGATATCACCCAAGCGCTCTGCTCGTAACTTAATCTGCTGGGCTGACTCCTCTCCACTGACATAGAGAACCGTTCCCACTTGAGATAACTGGGTTGATACTTGTAAGAGAAGGGTCGATTTCCCAATCCCTGGATCCCCACCGATGAGGACGAGACTTCCTGGTACCACACCGCCACCAAGGACGCGGTTGAATTCCTCCATCTCCGTCTTGGTCCGATGGACATTGATAGAGGTCACATCCGCCAGTTTCATGGGTTTGGTCTTTTCACCCGTCAAGGACACACGCGCATTCTTAACCTCAGCGACCTCAACTTCCTCAACAAAAGAAGACCAAGAACCACAGTTAGGACAGCGCCCTAGGTATTTGGGTGAATTATAGGCACAATTTTGACAAATAAAAGTCGTTTTTTTCTTAGCGATGATAAACCTCTTTCTAAATCTCTATCTCACACTCAATCACTTGGCAAAAATCAATCTTCTCATTTGGCACAAACTGGCGCATGAGCATTCCGTGAGTTACAATGATAATAGTTTTATAATTTTTATATTTTTCCAAAGCTCTTAAAAAACGATGACGCATCTCTAGATCAGTTTCATAGCGATAAGGAGAATCTTCAGATAAAGCTCCTTGATGTTTTAGATAATATTCATGAGCTACCAATACACTAGTTAAATCAGAGTTAGTGCCATCTATGTCTGGACGCCACTCATGAAAAAACGGCTCCACAAACAAGTCCAATCCTGTTTCAACTGCTATATAATGTGCTGTTTCTAAAGCCCTCGTCACAGACGATGAAATAATAATCTCTGCCTTTCCAAAACATGCAGTTTTAGCAACTTCTTTTGCCAGACTGCGACCTTTTCCTGTCAATGGTGCTAAATCACGACCAAAACCACTATAGAGTCGCGGATTTTCAAGTTTATCAAGCATACTATAATCTGGCTCCCCATGACGGACAAAGATAATCTTCATATTAAGATCCCCATAAAACTATCCAATCTTGATTCCGCAATCTTGCCACTGCTTCAGTGTTTTAGAGAATTTCTTTTGGTTGGCAACTCCGACAGCAGACAAATCGACAGAAACCTGATAATTCTCCTTGACAGCTGCCAAAACGGAAGCCTTGACACAGCCATTGCCATCTACCCCTACAAACTCTATACTTTTAGCACTGTTTCCCTCTAAAAAATTTTTTAAATCTGGATTAGTAAAGCAAGAAGCCCGACGCTTTTCAAAAATACGAGAAGATACAACCAGCAAGTCGGTCGCAAATTTCTTCTTTCTATCTTTTCTCTCCCAGAAAAAACGATTGAGAATATAGATAACTCGGTCGCTAGGATAGGTAGCAATTTTGTCATTTACAGCTGTAGTCAGTTCTTCATGATATGCTTTTCCTACAGCAACATAATCTGACTGCATGTCTACAACTAATAAATAGTCTGCCATTTTATTCCTCTATTTCCCTGTCGACCCAAATCCACCAGTCCGCACGCCATCCGCCTCATCTCCATCTGCAATTAAGAAAGGAGCAAAGACAGCCTGAACCACACGTTCCCCGACTTCAAGGACGACTTCTTGGTCCGTGATGTTTTTCATCTGAGCAAAGATATGGCCTTCATTTCCTGGATTGCCATAGTAATCCCCATCAATTACCCCAACAGAATTGATCAAGACCAGGCCTTTTTTGCGAGGATTAGAGGAACGGTCATAGAGATAGAGCACCTCAGTTGGTTGCATATAGGCCTTGACCCCAGTTGGGACTAGGACGATTTCCCCAGGAGCAATCACCGTGCGTTCTGCCACCTTTAAGTCGTAACCAGCTGCGTGTGCTGTCTCCCGTTTTGGTAGCAAGTCCTGATTGGTATAGCTTGATACAAGTTCAAATCCACGAATTTTTGTCATCATCATTCCTCTTTTATCTAAATAGTTTCTATCTCTTCTATTATACCATCACTTTGCCCTAGCGTCCCCCCTCTACTACTATTCGTATTTTTTCTGACAAACACACAAAAGCCCCCTCAAAGGAGGAGACTTTTGCAAGAGATTATATAAAAAAAGTAAACTGTATCAAACAAAGTTAGGAGGTCTTTGTTGATGAGACTAGTTTACCTCTTTCTCCTTAAAAAAACCTAAAGATTTTACAATTCTTGTAACAGATAGCGGAAGAGTTCGAGATTGCCTTTTTCTTCTTTGACTAGGAACTCTGGATGCCACTGCAAGCCAATGATGCGATGACCATCCACTGCTTCGATAGCTTCAATGGTCTGGTCGCGTGGGTCAATGGCTGTCACTCGAAAGTTAGGCGCCAAGTCCTTGATGCTCTGGCGATGAACAGAATTGATCTGGCTAGCTTGTCCAAAGAGGCGCTCCACCACGCTGCCTTTTTTGGTCTCAATCGAATGAGAAGTACCAAAAGGAAGGCCTTGCCAGTGCCCTTCCACTTCTTGATGGAGAGTCCCACCGAAGGCGACATTAACCAACTGAACCCCTCGGCAGATGGCTAGAACCGGCTTGTTTTGACGGACTGCTTCTTTTAACAAGGCCAATTCAAACTGATCGCGCTCGAGATTGTAGTCGTCACTCTCGATGGCGATCTCTTCTCCATAAAATCTAGGATGAACATTTTGCCCCCCACTGAGGATGAGCTTGTCCACTGTTTCGATATAATCCTTGGCAAAAGATGGGTCTCCCACTGGGATAACCATTGGAAGGCCACCTACTTGCTTAATGGTTTCCGCAAACTTACAAGATACAGACGAATGGATATTTTTCCCATCTGGATCCACTGCACATAGATTGGCAGAGACTCCAACAATCGTTCTACACATGACCTTCCCTCCTTTGATATTTCTATTCCCTATTTTATCATCCCACTTCAAGAGCGTCTAATATGTATTTTTTAAGGGCCTGATAAATATTTTTTATCACCGAAATCATAATTGTTTTCCCTTAAAATCTTCCTATGTCAAGTGAGTTTTTTTCCTTTTAGTATGGTAAAATAGAAATGAAATCTTCACGAAGGAGAATACTATGGATAAACAAATCGTTGCGGTCATCGGTCCTGGTTCTTGGGGAACTGCCCTTTCTCAAGTCCTCCATGATAATGGCCATGAAGTGCGGATCTGGGGAAACGTCCCAGAACAAATCGACGAAATCAATCACGAACATACCAACAAACGCTTCTTTAAGGATGTCCTGCTAGATCCAGGGATCAAGGCTTACCACAACTTGAACGAAGCCCTTTCTGGAGCAGATGCTGTCCTCTTTGTCGTCCCAACCAAGGTAACACGACTCGTTGCCAAGCAAGTGGCCGAACTCTTAGACCATCCTGTTAAGGTCATGCATGCGTCCAAAGGATTAGAACCAAATACTCACAAACGGATTTCTCAAATCTTAGAAGAGGAAATCCCTGCTTCTCTACGTAGCGAGATTGTGGTCGTGTCTGGTCCAAGTCATGCTGAAGAAACCATTGTTCGCGACATCACTCTGATCACAGCAGCTTCTAAAGATTTAGAAACAGCTCGTTACGTTCAAGAGCTCTTCAGTAACCACTACTTCCGCCTCTATACCAATACAGATGTGATTGGGGTAGAGACTGCTGGTGCTCTTAAAAACATCATTGCAGTCGGAGCTGGGGCCCTCCACGGACTTGGATTCGGAGACAATGCCAAGGCTGCTATTATCACGCGTGGACTAGCTGAGATTACCCGTCTAGGAGTGAAACTTGGAGCTAGCCCCTTGACCTATAGTGGACTATCCGGAGTTGGGGATCTGATCGTGACAGGCACTTCCATCCACTCTCGTAACTGGCGAGCGGGGGATGCCCTCGGTCGCGGTGAAAAACTAGAAGATATCGAAGCCAACATGGGTATGATCATCGAAGGGATTTCAACCACTAAGGCAGCCTATGAGCTGGCTCAAGAATTGGATGTCTATATGCCTATTACTCAAGCTATTTATCAAGTCATCTACGAGGGCAAGGAAATTCGTGAAGCCATCAACTTCATGATGAACAACGAATTTAAGGAAGAAAATGAATGGAACTAGGAGCCATTCTCCTTTTCCAGTCTCTTAATAAGAAATTACACTTCATTTAGAAAGGAAGTATTATGCCAAAAGTTAGAAAAGCAGTCATTCCTGCAGCAGGTCTTGGAACGCGTTTCCTACCAGCGACCAAAGCTCTTGCAAAGGAAATGTTACCAATCGTAGATAAACCAACGATTCAATTTATCGTTGAGGAAGCTCTCAAATCTGGTATCGAGGATATTCTGGTTGTAACAGGTAAGTCAAAACGTTCGATCGAAGACCATTTCGACTCAAACTTCGAACTAGAATACAACCTCAAGGAAAAAGGGAAAAATGACCTTTTGAGATTAGTGGATGAAACAACAGGAATGCGCCTCCACTTCATTCGTCAAACTCACCCACGTGGCCTTGGGGATGCGGTATTACAAGCTAAAGCTTTTGTTGGAAATGAGCCATTCGTCGTGATGCTAGGAGATGACCTCATGGATATCACAGATGATACAGCCACTACTCTCACTAAACAATTGATGAATGACTATGACGAAACGCATGCTTCAACTATCGCTGTCATGAAAGTTCCTCATGAAGAGGTTTCTGCTTACGGAGTCATTGCACCGCAAGGCGAAGGGATCAACGGACTTTATAGCGTTGAAACCTTTGTCGAAAAACCAGCACCTGAGGAGGCTCCGAGTGACCTTGCCATTATCGGACGCTACTTGCTTACCCCAGAAATCTTCCAAATTTTGGAAAACCAAAAACCAGGTGCTGGAAATGAAATCCAATTAACAGATGCGATTGATACCTTAAACAAGACCCAACGAGTCTTTGCCCGTGAATTTAAGGGCAGACGCTACGATGTTGGTGATAAGTTTGGTTTCATGAAAACATCTATTGACTATGCTTTGAAACATCCGCAAGTAAAAGATGATCTCAAACAGTATATCATTGATCTTGGAAAAAAATTGGAAGGAACTTCAACAGATTAATATCCAACCAGTTATTCAGCTCTCCTCTATGGATTAACCAGAGAATCCTGTGTCTGGGGATTTTTGAATAACTGTCCTAGTCATAACTAAAAAAGCTTAGAATCTACGTTTTTACGAACGTGATTCTAAGCTTTTCTTTTGCTCAGAAAGATTCTAAGCATTTAAGGAAACTATTCTCTTATTAACGAACAGTAAAAGAATAATTTGTATTTGGGTAAGTTTCAATTTCGCCTGGGTTGAAATTAGATCCGAAGCGATTATTGTTATTGACACTATTTCCTGCTACAGGAGCTTCAGTTGGAGCTTGAACTTTTTCTTCTGGCTTCACAGGAGTTTCTACTTTAGGAGATACAACTGGTTGTTTATCCTTGTTAGCAGCATAGCCAAAGCGATTGTTTGGATTTCCTTCTGCATTAGCAGGAATATCGCGTGTAGAAGGGCTTGCTACATAATTTGGAGCTGGGATGTAAACTTTGTTCGCATCTTCACGGATTTGTGGTTTTTCTGGAACTGTTGGTGTATCTGGCTTTTTAGGTTCTTCAGGATCTTTGTAATTATCTGGTTTAGAAGCACGATATGGATCAGACTTCCGTCCAGCTGCCTCTAATTGTTTCTCCATTAATTTTTCATAATCTTTGAAGTGTTGGAAAAGACGATCAGACAATTCAAGAGCATCTTTAGTTACCTTATCTTCAGCAGCTTTTGCAGCTTCAGGTTGATCTTTCAATGCATAATATTCAATATCTTTCTTCTCTTGATCAGCAATAAATCCTTTTTCAAGAGCTTTCCAGTGTTCTTGGACGGTTTTTCCAAATATATCTTGATTGTTGATTGCCATGTTGTCAATGTGCCAAACAGTCCAATACCAAGAATTTGGATCATAGGTTTCTGTTTGTGGTTTAAAGACTTCATGAGTGTCTTTCACATTTCCATAGAATGGGACATATGGAGTGTTCCGTGATGGCCCCATTCCTAACCAAACTGTACCACCAAATGATTTTGGTAGTTTTGGATTGATTTGATAGACATGGGCATCGATAACGTTTTCATTACCTAGTGCATATTTGTATTGATCCTTGCGAACCGTGTCGTTTGCGCCATTGTCACCTTGTTTTTTCACTCCAATTTGATCGTCCGGTACGAAGCGACCATTTAAGTGTTCAAAGCGATTCCGTTGCATAGCAAAGGCATCTTCTAAAGTAAATTTCTTATTTGGATCAGTTGGAGAACGGAATAGTTCGTATTCATCATCCTCGTAAGTTACTTTAGATTTTGGATCAAGTACTGTAATTCCTGCATAAGTCCGAGAGCGGTCGCCTTCTGCATATTTTTCAGGTCCGTAAGATTTAGCAATATGGAAGTTGCCATCTTTATCAGTCTTGTAACTTCCTGATTCTTTGGCTACTTTTTCAACATCTTTTGAAGCAATAACATTTTCAGAGTCATTCAAATCCACATGACCGAGGTAATAAGTATTGGCAAAGACTGCATATTTATCTTCTGGTACTTTTACAGCCACATACTGGTGACCTGATAGAATTTCCATGTACCAGGTTTCTTTTTGGTCTGCTACTACAACTGTATTTCCTTCAGCTGACCCCTTTTCTTCAATAACCTTACCAAGCAATTCGATGGCTTCACGAGCTGTTTTTGCACGAGGTAAGATCACATCGAGCATAGCAGCTTCTGGGAGACCATCTGCTTTTAGAGGATCTTTTTCCAATACTTTTTTATTTGGGATTGCTGTAACAGTGGCAGTCATTGAAACACCAGCTTCGTTGAAGCCATGTTCCCCGAAAGCACCATTGCTACCATCTCCACGAGCGGAATCATAAGCAGCTGTGTATTTCATTTCGCTGGCAGCATGAGGATAGGTGAAACCATTGGATTCGTCCTGAATTTGGTCCCCTTCCTTATAATTCTTGGCATCAACAACAACATAGTTTTTGTTGTGTTTTCCGCCGTTTGGATAGTAAGGATAATCCTCCGTGCGACCAAACAAGGTCGAGCCATCCTTGGTCAACTGTCTTCCAATAATGAAACCACAGCAAGCCTCAACAGCTTGAATCGGAAGAAGCAAGAGAGCCATCGATACTAACGATAGCTTAACCAACCATTTTTTCATTGCAAATCTCCTTTTATATAATATTTTATCCTTTTTATGAAAGGATAAGAAAGATTTTTACAATTGCTAGTTTACTCCTTTTTTATCGTTTTTGCAAGCGCTTTCTTACGGTATCTTTATACAGCTTTTTAGCAACTTTTTGACTTCCTTTGCATGTTTTTGGAAATATATACAAAAAAACTGAGACTTCACTCAGTTTTCAGAATTATTACATTTTCACTACGTTTTAATAAGTGACTCCAAAAAGAATTGGGGAGGCATATAAGAGACTAGCGAGGAGGACATAGAAGAGAAAAGCAGTCCGTCGCCAATTCTTTTTCACACTGTCGCGCTCCCCATATACTGGAAAGACAAAGGCTAGAATCCCTCCTCCTACCAAACCTCCTAGGTGACCTGCTAGACTAATTCCCGGCATAAAGCTAAAGAGAATATTGATCAGAATCAAGGAAGTATAGCTTTGGCTCAAGTACTGAAGGTAGGGACTCCGAGCGATAAAACGTAAACTGGCAATGGCACCAAAGATACCAAATAAGGCGGTAGAAGCTCCAGCTGCAACAGCAAGAGGTGAAAAAATCATCACAAAGAGATTTCCCATTAACCCAGACAAGAGGTAGAGGGCTAAAAAAGCCTTCGAACCAAATAAATCTTCTGCGATTCTTCCGATAAAATAGAGGGTAACCATGTTTAAAACAAAATGTTGTAATCCGATATGAACAAAGATGGCAGAAAATAAACGCCAACTTTGGCTGGGATTGAATTGGATTTGAGCGCCTAATACTCCTCCAAAATCGTAGACAGTTTGGACCGATTCATAATCAAAGCCACGAACCAGCATCATGGATAGAAAAACGCCGGTTGTTAATAGAAGCAAGCTACTGGTCACTGGGTATTTCTTATCAAATAGTTGATTCATCCACAAGAACCTCCTGTACTGGAATATCATGGGAAGCAGGTGAAAAGTCTACTTCTTGGCAAGCATAGATGGTGCTGACAGTCGCTCCGTCAAAATCTGCCAAATAGCGATCGTAATAGCCTCCTCCATAGCCCAGGCGGTAGCCATCCTTTTGAAAGGCTACTCCAGGAACATGGATCAAATCAATCTCCGACTGATCTATTGCTGGACTCCCCTCCTCTGGTTCCAAGAGGCCAAAGGATGTTTGTTTCAACTTCTGCGGATCATAGGCCACAAATTCCATACGTCCTTTTGGATAGGTTTTCGGAATGACGACCTGCTTGCCATCGGCTTGAGCTGCGTCAATCAGAAAACTCGTATCCACTTCATGCGGGAAGGACAAATAGGTCGCCATAACGCTTGCTTCTTGGTAAGCTGGCAAAGAGCGCAACCGCTGGATTAAGGCTTGATCTGCAACCCGTTTGATTTCCGGCTCCAAGCCTTTCATCTTCTTCAACACACTTTTTCGAATACTTGCTTTCATTTCCATCTTTCTTTATTGGTTGGCTTTCATTTGTAAGAAAGGACTAATGGCTTTGACCCCAAAGTGCAGAGCTTCTTCCTTGGGACTCATCTGAGGATGGTGGAGGGCATAAGGACTGTCCACTCCCAACCAGAACATGACCCCATCCACTTTTGACAAGAGATAACCAAAATCCTCTCCGGTCATCGCGGGCAGGATATCAATCAGAGTCACATCTTCTGCTTGATCAAAGAAGGTCATCAGTTCATCTGCCAAGTCCGGATTGTTTCCCACCGGCAAATAGCCCCCTTGCTTGAGTTCCAAGTCTATATCCATATCAAAAGTCGCTGCAACCCCTCTCGCAATCGTCTCGAGTCGCTTCTGGGTCAAGAGGTTCATTTCCATGGTCAGAGTCCGAATCGTCCCATGCAGAAAGGCCGTCTCCGCAATGACATTATTGGTCGTTCCCGCATGCATGGAACCGAAGGTTACAACCGCTCCCTCGATAGGATCGACATTTCGGCTGACAATGGTTTGAACCTGGGTGACAAAATAGCTGGCAGCGACTAAGGCATCCTTGGCTTCATGGGGAAAAGCGGCGTGTCCACCTTTTCCTTTAAAGGTCAGCTTCACTTCACAGGTCCCTGCAAAGAGCGTCCCACGATTGGTCGCAATCTCACCTACCTTTAGGTCTGGACGGACATGGAGACCGTAGAATTGATCAGGCAACCAATCTCCAAAGGCCCCATCCTCACACATGAGCATGCCTCCAGCTTCATTTTCCTCGGCCGGTTGAAAGAGGAATAAGAGATTGTTCTTCGGTTGTACTTGGACCAGTTGTTCCAACAAGCCCAAGGCCAGCGTCATATGGACATCATGGCCACAGGCATGCATCCGACCTTCGTGGCGGGAGGCAAAGTCAAGACCAGTCTGCTCAACAATGGGCAGTCCATCGATATCCGTCCGCCAGCCAATGGTCTTTTCGGGATTGGATCCCTTCAGAAAAACCAGGATCCCCGTCCGCCAGGTCCGTTGCTCGACGAATTCTTTTCCCTCGGTGATTTCTGCGATGCGCTCCAAGA
Source organism: Streptococcus rubneri (assembly GCF_004785935.1). Lineage (GTDB taxonomy): Bacteria > Bacillota > Bacilli > Lactobacillales > Streptococcaceae > Streptococcus > Streptococcus rubneri. The sequence continues at coordinate 1,505,771 of NZ_SRRP01000001.1, forward strand.
GATAGGCTTGTGTTTTAAATTCTTCTAGTCCAATTTCTGGGATTTGATGCAGGTCCCGCCGAATTTTTACTAAATCAAGTGTCATATCAGTCTTCCTCTTTTGAGAAGAAGCCGAGGTATCCCCCAGCTTCCTTTTCTTATTCCTCTATTATAGGTTACGCAAGGCATCCTCAAGTGCTGTTTTTTGTTGCGTCTGTTCGTCAATCGTCTTGATCACGCGCGCAGGCACACCTGCTACCACAACATTTTCAGGCACATCCTGCGTTACAATAGCCCCTGCCGCTACGACAGAGCCATTGCCAACTTGAACCCCTTCGATGACGACAGCATTGGCACCCACCAAGACATTATCCCCGATACGAACTGGTTCTGCAGAGGCTGGCTCAATCACACCGGCAAGGACTGCTCCTGCTCCGATATGGCTGTTTTTACCAACCGTTGCACGGCCACCAAGAATAGCTCCCATATCGATCATGGTCCCCGCACCGATTTCAGCCCCGATATTGATGACCGCTCCCATCATAATCACCGCATTGTCTTCAATGGTCACCTGGTCTCGAATGATCGCACCAGGTTCAATCCGGGCATTCAAATAGCGCTTGTCTAGCAAAGGCACTGCCGAATTACGCCCATCTTGCTCTATGATATAATCTTTATTTTCTGTTAAGTTGGCAAGAAGGGGCTCAATCTCTTTCCAGTCTCCAAATAGGATATTGCCTAGTTTTACAACGGATGCTGGAAGATCTCCTGTCAATTCCCCTTCAAAGGTTACTTTTACATTTGTTTTCTTTTCTGCATTGCCGATAAAGGCGATAATCTCTTGTGCAGTCATTTTTTGTGCAGTCATGTCAGTACCTCTTGTTCTATGTAGTCAGTCCTCTAGGAAGATAGGCTCCTTTTAAACTCTTTGATTTTACTATTATAGCATAATTTGTGATATTTCTTTCTCATCCAAAGATTTCATCACAGGGGAGCGTTCTGGACCAATAGAGACAAGCAGAGAGGCTAGATTTTTTTGACAACCTCTAAATAGGTAATCTAAGATGATTTCATTGATTATGATTTATCCTCAACACTCCTTATACTTTTCAAACGAAATTTTCCCTCAGTTTCATCAAAAGACATGAAGACGTTCATCTTATCCGTTGTAGTATAGACGATTGTAATTCGTTTGACTCCCCCAATAGCATAATTATTATGCATAAAGTCAGGAGTTCCTAATTCTTTTACAGCTTCTGTCAACTCTAGACCTTCTTCAGACGAAGCTTGCATGGCCTCATAGTCTTTACTTGTTTTCGTGACTTCTCTCCTATGACTTTTCCTAGTATAATAGGTTACACTACTGAGTTCCATACGATCTTTTTCTTTCTGAAAATTAAGAGACAGGTGACCTGTATCCCCGACGAGATCATATTCTAATCCGATTCTCTGGCTACCGTCGGAGCTAGAGGACAGGTGACCAGAGACCGCTTTTCCAATCTGATCGACAATCTGCTCTGGCGTTACATTAGGTTCATTCGCTTTTCTCACTAAAGAAATGAAATCCTCTATGGACAGTTCGATTCTATGTTCTTTGTCAATATAAGGAGAATCCGCTCCAAAAAATGTAAATTCAGTTTTTACGGATGAATCTGTTGGGACCTTCCCAGTCTTTTTAGTGGTTGAATAGGAATCTCTTTGATGGGAAAGGTATTTTACATAGTGGAGAGCCCCACGAAAAAGACACACAATGACGACAAGACCTATCCCAACCTTCAGAAGACCACTGTGACGAGAAAACCAGGATTCTTTGAACTGGCCTATTTGGGCTGCGTATACTCGATCTGATTTCGAATATTTTTCTTCCTCAAATTGATCTTTGGATTCAAATACCTCTCCTTGTGGTTGACCTTCTGAAAACACCTCCGGTACTTTTTTATTCCCCCCTGGCACTTTTGACCACTCTCGTTGAATTTTTCTACCTTTTCTCATTTCACTCTCTCTTATTCTCGTTTCTCAGGATGTAAAAAAATCTGAGCGAGACTCCTCCTTCTCCCCTTAGTTATTCTTCTTTATCCTCTATTTTCGTCATATTTCCCAAACGGAAAACCTCTCCATCTTGATCAAAATACAAGGTGACTCGCATCTCATCACTTGCTTTATAGGAGATGGCAATTTGAGCCTCCGTCCCAGGTAAAAAACTAGAATAGAGCCAATTTGGTACTCCCAATTCTTTTATAGCTTCCATCAACTCCATCCCCTCTTGTCCTGGCTGAGGAATAAGAGCACTATACTCATCACTGGTTTTTGTAGTTGGTTTTCTCTGACTTTCTAGGGTAAAATACTGAATCGAATGTAGAAGGAGGCGATTCTCCTTTTCACTAAAATTAAAGTCCACTACTGCTCTATTATCGGTAAGGATATACGTCAATATACTTCCTCGACTACCATCAGGGTCTATACTCACATATCCATCTTTTGCTTTTCCTAATTGCTTGACAATATCATCCATAGTAAGGTTAGCATCATTAATTTTTCTAATGTAAGCGACAACCTCCTCTATATCGATATCAATTTTATGATTTCGGTCTTTATAGGGGGAGTTTTCGTTAAAAAGGTTTTTAAACTCCTTATCTGATAAACGAGTCTCTGTTCCCTTGCTTAATTTTACAGAGTGAGAATCATTCATAGGTGATTTTACATATCGAGTAACTAGGTTAAAAAGGAACAAGAGGATGAGACCTCCTATCGCTAGCTTGAATAAAGTAGCAAAACGAGCTAAGTAGGACTTCTTAAGCACACTTTTTTGAAGATTCTCTCCACCATTTCGAGTCCCTGTTCTTGCTTCTTTTACCCTGCTTGGTAGTTCCGTCCTATCACTCTGAAGATCACTTTTTGGAGAGACCTCTGAAGAGCTGTTATTTCCACCTGGGACTTTTGACCATTCTCGTTGAACTTTTCTTCCTTTTCCCATTTCTTCTCCTCCCAAACATTAACCTAAACGGCTAGCTGGTGCCACGCCGACTTGGCCTTTTCTCAACAAAACATACGATCCGTCAACTTTTTCAATTTCTAACACATATTCTTGAGCCTTTTCGTCCCGATAGACTAGGTGGAAACCCGCTTGGTCGGTCTCAACCTGACGCAAGATAAGAGTCTGAAGACCTTTATAGGACTGGAGGAGCTTGGCAAGATCCATCTCTTCTCCTACTTCAATCCCATTAAATACTTTTTCAGAAAAGACCTCTTGCTTCTCCTTTTTGGTTAGGGCTTGGCTGGCATCCACTTCAGAGAGTAGATAGCTACCATCCCTTCCTTTGGTAAACAACAAACGAAGAGCACAAGGAGCACCATCTGTCTCTCGACGATAAAGTAAGGACAGAGTGGTTTTTGGATCAGTATTAGACTGCATCAGGATCTTTTCCTGGGGATGTCCCATCTTCATTAAGATGGTCTCTAAGCAATTTCCGACTTGTTTCACCTTACCATTGCGATCCCGAAGGAGAATTTCTAGGTCAGTTAGCTGATCCAAGGTCCAAGATTTCGTTTTCTTAGTCGATGTTCCTTGTAAGAAACGATCTCCTTGAAACTCTTTTACCTGAAAAGCCGATAAACGATTGATTTCAGCCTGCTCTTTGGGACTCCCCTGATCATGGGTCAGAACCTGGAGGCCCCACCCCATGAAAAGAGATGCGAGCAAGAGAATGACCACTTTTATGTATTTTATGTTCTTATCTATCATCCCTAACCTCTATCCCATTTTACTGAGCTGATACGCCTTGTTTGCTTGTGCCTGTAAGGTAAGAAAGACCATTCCATCTTGGGTCCGATAGGTCAGCGTCAAAAAAGTCTTTCCTTCCTTTCTATTGAGGCCTAGTGATTGTGGCAATCCGACTTGCTTCAAAATTTCTTCTAGTCCGGTTCCAGTTTTTTGATTCTCTTTCCCAACTGTAAAACTACCAAAAGCCGTTTTTTTCAGTGGATGCATCTGTGAATAATTCGTCGATACTGGTTGATAAGCCTGTAAGGCTGTGAGGAGATAAGTTCCATTAATGGAGGTAAATTCAAATTGGTATTGGTCGCGCCCATCCACTGTCGTCCCATAAGTCAAACGAAGGATTTGAGAAATAGGTGTTGTTTCAAGACGTGCTTGCTTAGCCCAGCCTAGCATCTTAACCAGTTCATTCGGTGTCATCCCCTTCTCTGCTTTTTCAAGGGGCATCTCCACAAGCTTCAGAAATAAAATTTCTTCTAATTGGACCTCCATTTCTGGAGTAGCATCCGTAGCGACTAGGTCTCTCAGCTGTTTTTCTTCACTGGCAAAGCTAACTTGTTGGTCTGCTTTCAAGCAGTTCTCTTTCCTTCCCAGACCAGCCAGGACATATCCCAAAATAACAAACCCAAGAAGGAGGATATAAAACCCCCGCTTCCCTGTAAGAGCCCCTACTTTTTCCCAAGCAACTCTTAGTTTTTCGATTGTTTTATCCATTCCTCTTACCTAGAGACTGTACTCCCTCTTCTTACCTCTCTATTCATAGTAGATCTCTCCTTACTATACCATAAATCATTAAGGGTCGCCACCTCCTCCTCTTTTAAGATCTTGGTAAACAAAAAAACGACCTCTTGTGAGATCGTTTTTTCTATTGATTAAAGGCGAGCGTTGAGTTCTTTGCTCAATTCTTCAAATCCTGGTTTACCAAGGAGGGCGAACATGTTACGTTTGTATGCTTCAACACCTGGTTGGTCAAATGGGTTGATGGCATTCAAGTAACCTGAAAGGGCGATGGCCAATTCGAAGAAGTAGATGGTGTAACCAAGAGTGAAGGCATCTTGCTCAGGAAGAGTCACGTACATGTTTGGCACGTCACCGTCTGTGTGGGCAAGAAGAACACCGTCAGTCGCTTTTTTATTAACGAAGTCAACGTCTTTTCCTTGAAGATATCCAAGTCCGTCAAGGTCCTCTTCCAAAGTAGGGATGATCACATTCTTACGTGGTTTGTCAACACGTACAACTGTTTCAAACATGATACGAGTTCCTTCTTGGATAAATTGACCCAATGAATGCAAGTCTGTTGAGAAGTTAGCTGAAGTTGGGTAGATCCCTTTTTGGTCTTTCCCTTCTGACTCACCAGCCAATTGTTTCCACCATTCTGAGAAGTATTGAAGGGATGGCTCGTAGTTTACCAAGATTTCAGTTGCATACCCTTTACGGTAAAGAATGTTACGAACTGCTGCATATTGGTAAGCTTCATTTTCAGCAATCTTATCTGAAGTGTAGTCTTTGCGAGCTGCATTAGCACCTTCCATAAGGGCTTTGATGTCTGCACCTGATGCAGCGATTGGAAGCAATCCAACTGCGGTCAACACTGAGAAACGTCCACCAATGTCATCTGGAACCACAAATGTTTCCCAACCGTTAGCATCTGCTTCAACCTTAACAGCACCTTTTTGGCGGTCAGTAGTTGCGTAGATCCGTTTGTTAGCTTCTTCTTGTCCGTATTTCTTCACCAAAAGTTCTTTGAAGACACGGAAAGCGATAGCTGGTTCAGTTGTTGTACCTGATTTAGAAATCACGTTTACTGAGAAGTCTTTATCTGCAACGTACTCTACCAAGTCAGCAAGGTAAGTAGATGAGATGGAGTTCCCAGCGTAAAGGATTTGTGGTGCTTTGCGTTCTTCTTTTGTTTGCAAGTTTGCAAAGTGGTGGTTCAAGAAGTCAATGGCAGCTTTCGCTCCAAGGTATGATCCACCGATACCGATCACGACCAAAACATCGCTGTCTGCTTTGATTTGTTCAGCAGCTTTCAAGATGCGGTCAAATTCTTCGCGGTCGTAGTTTTCAGGAAGGTCCAACCAACCCAAGAAGTCGCTACCAGCACCAGTTCCTTTACGGATCAATTCATCTGCTGCTGTTACTTGTGCTTGCATGTATTCCACTTCATGCGGGGCAACAAATTTGTCTAATACTTTTGAATAATCAAATTTAATATGTGACATAGTATTCCTCCAATATTTCTTCTCCTCTATGATATCGCTTTACAGGGATTTAATCAAGGGAAACCGTCTTGTAAAACGTTTTCATTTGCTAATTTTTTTATTTTCATAAATCAAGCAACGACGCAATAGCAATCGTTTGCATATACAGATTTATTTTAAGCGGAACAGACAAAAAAAGAAGCTTCTTCCGAAGCTCCATTTTCACGCTATTATTCTTTGAAACCGCTAATGAATTTCAGTTAAGCAGTTTAAAACAGTAGCTGTTTGCTCAAAGCATTTCTTTGAGGTAGCGGATAAGACTTGCAGGCTTGTTTCGTTAAGGTACTTTATCGGCGACTAATCGTTCATCCCCAAATAAATTTTAGTTAAGCAATTTAACGCAGTAGCTGATTTGTTTCTTCTTTCGCTTTTTAAGCTCAGAAGAAAACATAATCAGCTTTGCGGGGATGGAACTACGAACAAACGTTCTGTTTCACTCCCATCCATTGCTCTAGGATTCGTCTACATCCCTTGAACTTGACTCTATAGATATTTCGGAACGTAGTTCTCGCTTTGCTCGAACTGCGTCAATGTACCTAAGTTCATCCGCGTCCGTTGGACTTGATTCACTAAGGTACATAGAAAAAGAGCACACAGTTCACTTCGCTTAGGGCTGCTGGATTCCTCCCCTGACCCGCTTCACGCAGAACTGTTGCTCCGATAGGTATTATATCATAATTTAGTCGATTTGCAAAGGACTGGTTTTTATTCTTGTGTTTCAGTCTTGGCTGCGAGCTTAGCTTGTTTTTTTCGTTCCCGCCCTTGGCGGAAAAAGGTCTGCATAATGGCTGCACATTCTGTTTCCAAGATTCCTGTTTCTACTTCGACTCGGTGATTGAGACGTTCATCTGTCAAAATGTCGTAGAGACTCCCTGCTCCACCGAACTTCTGATTGGTCGCACCATAAATCACCTGGGGAATTCGAGCCAGTCCAATGGCGCCACTGCACATGACACAGGGTTCAATGGTCACAAAAAGAGTCGTATCCAGCAATCTCCAACTCTCTTCCTGCTGATTAGCTTCTTCGATCGCCATCACCTCTGCATGCATGATGGCCCGCTGCAATTCTTCTCGCGCGTTGTGGCCACGTCCAATGATCTCGCCGTCTTTGACAATGACACAGCCAATAGGAATTTCCTCATGGGCCAAGGCGATTTCTGCCTCTTTCAGTGCCTCCCGCATAAAGGATTCTTTCTCCTCAATCGTGTAGTCTCTCACCCTGTCTCCTCTCAATCTCCTCATTTCTAGTTCTATTATATGATGAAGACACAAAAAAAGCCACCTATGGGTGACTTCTTATAGGGAGGTATTATGAAAAAAAGTTTGGATTCTAAACAAAGTTAGGAGGTATTTGTTTATGATCCTAGTATAAACCACAGGACTTAAAGTAATCTTAAGAAGAAAAAAGTTGAGAGAGAACTCCCAACTTTTATTTGATTATTTACTTGACCAGACACTTTCCAAAATATTGGTTTGGTCACGATCTGGTCCGACTGAGAAGGTCGAAATGCGCACACCAACCAATTCACCGATCCGGCGGACATAGTTGCGGGCATTTTCTGGAAGCTCATCCAAGTGGCGGACACCAGTGATGTCTTCTGACCAACCTGGCAATTCTTCATAGATTGGTTTGCAACGTTTGAGTTGCTCCAAGCTTGCTGGGTAGTGGTCGATGCGTTCTCCATCCAAGTCGTAGGCCACACAGATCTTCACCGTATCCAAGCCTGACAAAACGTCGATGGAGTTCAAGCTAAGGTTGGTAATTCCTGATACACGACGGCTATGGCGCATGACAACAGAGTCAAACCAACCAACACGACGAGGACGACCTGTTGTTGTCCCATACTCATGGCCGACTTCACGGATCCGATCACCCACTTCATCGAAGAGCTCCGTAGGGAATGGGCCATCACCGACACGGCTGGTATAGGCTTTACATACACCGACAACCTTATCGATCTTACTTGGGCCGACACCTGATCCGATAGTCACCCCACCTGCGACTGGGTTTGAAGAGGTTACAAATGGATAGGTTCCTTGGTCGATATCCAACATAACCCCTTGGGCTCCTTCAAAGAGCACGCGCTTGCCGTTATCCAAAGCATCGTTCAAGATGACAGAAGTATCGGTTACATATTGCTTGATTTGTTGACCATATTCATAGTATTCTTCGAAGATATCGTCAAAGGAAAGAGCCTCTGCATCATAGAGTTTAGTAAATTGACGATTCTTTTCTTCCAAGTTGATGCGAAGGCGTTCCGCAAAAACATCGCGATCTAAAAGATCCGCGATCCGGATTCCCACACGTGCAGCCTTATCCATATAGGCTGGTCCAATCCCTTTGATGGTCGTTCCAATCTTGTTGTCGCCTTTAGACTCTTCTTGGAGACGGTCCAATTCGATGTGGTAAGGAAGGATGACATGGGCACGGTCAGAGATTCGAAGGTTATCTGTTGTTACCCCTTCTTCATGAAGATAAGCCAACTCTTTGACCAATGATTTCGGATTGACTACTACCCCATTTCCAATCACAGAGATCTTTTCAGGGAAGAAGATACCAGAAGGAATCAAGTGCAACTTGAACTTTTTGCCATCGATCACGATGGTGTGGCCGGCATTGTCCCCACCTTGGTAGCGAGCAATGACTTCTGCATTGGCTGATAGGAAGTCTGTAATCTTCCCTTTTCCTTCATCACCCCATTGGGTTCCTACTACAACAACTGATGTCATAATTCTTTTTCATATACCATAGATAGTTGCCTATCTATGCCTTTCTTCAAACTAAGGGCAGGAGTCTCACCTGCAAGTTTGTCTTACACTCTATTATAAGAAATTTCCTCGTTTTTTTCAAGGTTGGCTATTTCTTTGCTTGGTTTTTTACCCTTAAAATCCGCTTCTCATTTTCCGAACATCCATCTTTTGATCGTCATTTTTAACGTTAAAGAATGATTGTTCGTCTTTTGCCTTCTTTACTTCCTAAAACAGATCCTATTCTATTCAGTTTCTAAGCGAAGCTCTCCCCTGAAAGATTTTATCCCTTCACCGTCTAAATAAATCAAGTTACTCCCTTCACCTCTTTTCCTTTTTTATGCTAAAATAGAAGCTATGGACAAAATTATTAAAACTATCTCAGAAAGTGGCTCCTTCCGTGCCTTTGTACTAGACAGTACTGAGACCGTGCGAGCAGCCCAAGAATACCATCAAACACAAGCAAGCTCAACAGTGGCCCTCGGTCGAACCCTCATCGCTAGTCAAATTCTGGCAGCCAACGAAAAGGGAAACACCAAGATGACGGTGAAAATCCTCGGTACTAGCTCACTGGGTGCTATTATCACTGTGGCAGATACACAAGGAAACGTCAAAGGCTACGTGCAAAATCCTGGTGTGGATATCAAGAAAACAGCGACCGGTGAAGTTGTGGTCGGACCATTTGTCGGAAATGGGGAATTCTTAGTGATTACCGACTATGGCACAGGCAATCCTTACCACTCCATGACGCCCCTGGTCACTGGAGAAATCGGTGAAGACCTGGCTTATTACTTGACTGAAAGCCAACAAACCCCATCTGCAGTTGGACTCAATGTCCTACTTGATGAAGAAGACAAGGTCAAGGTTGCGGGTGGTTTCTTGGTCCAGGTCTTGCCAAATGCCAAGGAAGAAGAAATTGTCCGCTTCGAAAAACGGATCCAAGAAATGCCAGCCATTTCTACTCTTTTAGCCTCTGACGACCATATTGAATCCCTTCTTGCTGCCATCTATGGCGAAGAGCCATACAAACGTCTCTCTGAAGATGAACTTCGTTTCCAATGCGACTGTAGCAAGGAACGCTTCATGGATGCCCTGGCTAGCTTACCAGTCAAAGACCTTCAAGAAATGAAGGACGAAGACCATGGCGCTGAAATTACTTGCCAATTCTGTCAGACAACGTACCACTTTGATGAAAACGACTTGGAGGAACTCATTCGTGACAAATCTTAATACACCTTTTATGATTGGGAACGTCGAGATCCCAAACCGGACGGTCCTAGCACCTATGGCCGGAGTGACCAACTCAGCTTTCCGGACGATTGCGAAAGAACTCGGAGCAGGGCTTGTGGTCATGGAAATGGTCTCTGACAAAGGGATCCAATACAACAACGAAAAGACCCTGCATATGCTCCATATCGATGAGGGAGAAAATCCTGTATCGATCCAGCTCTTTGGTAGCGATGAAGATAGCTTAGCACGCGCGGCAGAATTCATCCAAGAAAACACCAAGACCGATATCGTGGATATCAACATGGGCTGCCCAGTCAATAAAATCGTGAAAAATGAAGCGGGTGCTATGTGGCTCAAAGACCCAGACAAGATCTACTCCATTATCAATAAGGTTCAGTCTGTCCTTGATATCCCCCTCACTGTTAAAATGCGGACAGGTTGGTCAGACCCTTCTCTAGCAGTTGAGAATGCCCTCGCAGCTGAAGCCGCAGGTGTCTCTGCCCTTGCCATGCATGGACGGACTCGGGAACAAATGTATACGGGGCATGCGGATCTTGAGACCCTTCACAAGGTTGCGCAAGCTCTGACCAAGATTCCATTTATTGCAAACGGAGACATCCGTACGGTTCAAGAAGCGAAACAACGCATCGAAGAAGTCGGTGCCGACGCGGTCATGATTGGCCGTGCCGCTATGGGCAATCCTTACCTCTTCAATCAAATCAATCATTACTTTGAAACAGGAGAGATCCTGCCTGATTTAACCTTCGAAGACAAGATGAAGATTGCTTATGAGCATCTGAAACGCTTGATTGATCTCAAGGGCGAGCACATTGCCGTCCGCGAATTCCGTGGACTGGCCCCTCACTACCTCCGTGGAACATCTGGCGCTGCCAAACTACGCGGAGCCATTTCGCAAGCAAATAGCCTAGCTGAAATTGAAGAACTCTTACAAATTGAAAAATCTTAATGACAAAAACAGCATCGACATTGATGCTGTTTAAAATATATACAACTTATTTTTAACATAAACTAGCTAGCTGGTTTTTCAAAAAACTGACTTAAATTTTTTGAGTCAGTTAAGTAAATCTAAAACTTTCCGCTGTGAGAAAAGTGCCTGAAACAATTGTGTTTCAGGCACTCGGAATTATTGAGACCTTAGGCTCAATGATTAGTCATGGAACTTTGAAGAAGTTCGCTGACGTCCGTTCTCACTTAAGGAAAGTTTTTAGAAGAACTTAACTCCATCTGACAGCATCAACTTTGATGCTGTTTTTTGTCTATTATTCTTCCTCTTGAGCTTCGCTTTCTTTCCAGCGATAGGTCTTGCGTGGTTTTTTCTTAGGCACCCGCTTGACTCCTACCTCTTCAACATAGGAACCGTAGGTCACAAGGAAATTATTGGTCAAAATTTCTTTATCTGGATGGATCAGATTCACCAACTCGGTTGCTTCGTATACGGTGAAAGGCTCTTCTAGGAGATGGAGGAATGTTGGATTCCAGGCCAAGCGCCCTTGGATCCGCTTGATGGATTCTTGGACAATCTCATAGTGGTCAAAGGCAAAATCTTCAGCCGTCAAGACACGTCCGTCTAGGGAACATTCCCCATGTTTGAAGTCCACATCGAGAAAGAGAACTTCTTTGGCATCATCTCCAGCTCGGACCATATCTACTGCTACAGCTGGCAAATAAACCAAGTGAGCAATGGTAATGACCCAACCCCGAGGGTCCCGACCAGGAGTAGAGACTGTCATTAGTTGCTCTACCTTTTGAGGGGTCAATTCTAGTCCAACTTCTTCCTGGACTTCACGGATACAAGCCTGGATAGCATCTTCATGCTTTTGCAAGAATCCTCCAACCAAGGCCACCCGATGCTGACAAGGATGCGTTTTCCGACGAATCACTAAGAGTTTTAGGCGCCCCTCCACAAAGCAGTAGGCCACCATATCTGCTGTCACACTTGGATTTTCATAGGTAGGTTGATCCTGCTCCTTGTACCAGCGGAGAAATTCTTCCTCGCTGACGATCGTTTCGTAGTATTCCTTTTCGTTCATTCCTTCCGGAATGCTTGTTGCTATCATTTAAGCAACCTCCTTTTTCACAGCTTTGCTCCATTGGTACCAACCAACCAAACTATTAAGAGTATAGACCCAATACATTCCCTGAATATGGATGCTTTCTCCCCACCAGAGGTAGATACTGAAGAGGTTGGTCGCAATCCAGAAAATCCACTGTTCGCGATAGAGACCGGTCATGAGAAGTTGGCCGACTCCATTGGTCGCATCTGTCACACTATCCCGGAAAGGTCGGGCGCTGTGGATGCTTTTATAGGCATAGCCCATCCCGATCCAAATGAGAGCGGTTAGGACCAGATACTTGATCCATTCCATTAAGGTTAATTTCTTGGCCTCAAAGTGAGATTCTTCTGCATCCCCCTGATCATTGATCCGATTCGACAACCAGACATAGAGACCAATTGGTTGCATCACGAAGAAGTACAGAGTCGTCAGAACTTCTCCATAGAAGTTTTTGTTCAAGGCTAGGACGAGGTAAATTGCTGAGTTTACTGCTCCAAAGAGATAGTTACTAGCCCGACCTTCTGCTACTAGTATAACACAAACGATTCCTGTCCAGGAGGCAAAGAGCCCTAACCAATCGTGACTTGCTTCCTGATTGGTAAACTCTAGGACAAAGGGCACGCTAGATAAAGCAAGCAAATAGAGCCATTGTGTCAAAGTGCGACCAGCGAATAGGTCTTTCCAAAGGAGTTTCATAATCCCTACGAAGCCAAGTTTGCCAGCTTCTCGATGAACATTTTTTAAATGCTCCCCAAATGTTTGAATTTTTTCTTGTAGTCGTTTCATGCTGCTTCTCCTTTAATCAGCTTGATAAATCGTATCGATGACACGCTTCGCTTCTTCGTAATTCCCCAAGTAGTCTTGCCCGAGATAAGCTGTTGGAATATCTGAGAGGTATTGGTGGCGGAGCTGATCCAGGTGATTTGAAAAACTGTTACGAATTTCGTCATCTGCCATGGTCATATCACGGAAGCCATCATTGACATAGGATCCAATCGGTTGAACAAATAAGATCAAGTCCCATTTTTCCTTAGCTAAGATACTGACAAATAGATTGTCAAAGGTATCCGTCATACTGGTCTCTGGGCCTTCTACCTCCATATAGTAGTCGTAATAGCCCTTCGTTACCAGAGAGTTGGTATCCGCAATGACCAGGCCTCGATTGGCACTACTATCAATCAATTTAGAGGTTTGATCGTATTGCCCCAACAAGAGGTAATAATAATCTTTGGGTGTCAGTTCATCATCCCTCACATTATTTTTAATCTGGTACTCACGAGCATATTCTAAGCTCACTGGTGCATCATAGAAGCGGGCCAAATCTTTTGCCAAGGTCGTTTTCCCATTGCTAGCACTCCCCATGATGAGGACTTTCTTCGTGAACTGACGGCGGAAGGGTTGGGCAATGTATTTCCAATACTTGCTCGGGTTCTCTCTGATGAGGGTCCCTGAAATGCCAAACTGACGTTCTTGTAGGTGAGCTTGAAATCCTCTGGCTTCAAGCTCCTCTTGATACGTTTTTTCTCCAACAAAGAAGATGAGTTCTTCTCTGGCTTCATTATATTGGATTGTTTCAAGAGCTGTCTTTAACCAAGGTTCCCATCCCAAGGGATAGCGAGGAAGTTCTGTCTCATCGAGTTTATAAATCTGAGTGAGTTCATCATTTGAAAAACCTTCTCGAATATAGCGAAAACGTTTTTGCAAAGGAAGGCCAACTTCTTCTCCTCGGTCACCTTTGTAACCAGAGACAATCACACAAACGCGGTCACATTGGCGTTTTGCCCGTTGAATTAAATCAATATGCCCTTGATGAAGGGGGGCAAACGTTCCAAATACCACTGCCACTCTTTCTTTCATCTAACTGGCTCCTTTATCATAATGTCAAAACATGTTTTACTTATGATTTTATTATAAACTATAATTTCAATCTGTCAATACCTTTTTATAAAAAAATATAATTTTATAAAACAAAAATTAAAAAGATTCAACTCTGTATGTTATTATACAGAATTGAATCTCTGATTTCAATCATTTTTTTAATTTTCTCAGTGACGAGCTATTATTCCCGAAGCAAGGCATGCACATGGCCATTTTCTGTCACTTGAACACTTGCCAGTTGTCCATCTTGACCAACGACTATATCCAAGCTAGCTGCAGATCCATCTTGGGCGGAAATCAAGCCAGCATGATAATGACCTTGATCCAAGTTGTATTCATAGCTTCCAATCGTATAGCCCACTGCATCGCCACCTGGAGTTTGTATGGTCACTTGGCCTCCTTGCCCGATCGTTACACCTGTATCGCGACCGTCGGTCCAACTACCTATTGCTCCAGAATAATCCCCTGAGGCATAAGTTAATACACCTTTATAGCGTGGGTTCTCTGTCTTAGAGGCTTGCTCTTTTGCAGTCGTGCGACCTTCCTCCAAGCTAGGTAGTTTTGGTTTTTCAGGTGCTGGGGTCACTGCTGGATGTGTTTCTTTGGAAGGAGTTGGGGCCAGGCCTTGACTGACTTCTGGAACTCTTGGTGTCACCGGAGTTGACGGAGTCTCTTGGCTCGCTTGTGTTTCACTCGAAGCGATGGCAGGAGTTTTTGCCACTTCTGCGCTTTGTTGGCTTTGTGTGGTTTTGCCTGTAGCCTTTTTCTCTTCTTTTTTACTCGTAGAGCTTTGTTTCACTTGCTCAATTTTACTAGTTGAAGATGGACTGGTTTCCTTTTTCTTTTCTGATCCACAGGCGCTTAATAAAAGAGCAGCGGTTAAAGCAAGGGTTGATAGACTAAAGAGGATTCCTTTCGTTTTCATGATCACACCTCGTGTTTGTAATATTTGTTACATTTTGTAATATAATTGTAACAATAATCTATGAGTAAGTCAAGTGAATTTTCTATCCATCTCCCAAAATAGAAACTAGTTTCAAAAAAAGAGTGAACTCCTGGAGAGTCCTCCAATCATTCACTCTTTTTCTTATTGATAGACTTCTTGATAAAATTCGATGGTATCTCCATCTTGGACAGTCGTTTCTGCTGCCCCTTTTGGTGCCATCTCTCCATTGATCTTGTACATCCAATAGAGCCCCTTGCTTTCATCCTGGGCTACGCCATCGATCGAGGTGATGAGTCCACTCTTCTCCTCAATTTTGTAGTTAGCTTTCAGGACTTCCATCAGGTTAGATTTTTCTGCAACCTTTAAGGTCTTGCTTTGAGCTTCTTGACCTTCAGGGGCGATACTGACCGTAATGGTAATTTGTTTTTCTTTAGCTACTTGTGAGCTAGAAGCTGAGTTTTCCGTGGTCGATGGTGTGCTTTGTCCGCAACTGACCAATACAAGAGCCGTTAGGACAGCAAACAAGCTATAAAGTGTTTTTTTCATGATACAATCTCCTAAATACTACATAAAGTAGAGGGTAAAAACAGGCGGTGGAAAAGGCATGGGCCAGGTTAAAGCTAAAGCCATTCACCAGGGCATAGGTCCACCAGGGCATATGATAGAGGACAGCATAAAGACTGTCAATCACTATCCCGTAAAGAAAGGATAAAATGCCGACCACTAGAGTCTGGACTTGCAAAGACAAGTGGCGGTAAAGTCCCCGCCAAAGAGTCAAGAGGAGGCTAAAGGCCAGTATCTGAGCGAGCACCACTGGGCTCATCCCCAAGAGAAAAGCCGAGGTAAACATGGTGACCGCCATCGCCAAACAGGCAAATTGCCAGTCTTCAAATAGCACCAGTAAAAAGAAAATGGCACTAATGGGTTGGACATTGGGCAAGAAGGCAAAGGCTTGTCTCAGCACCACACAGAGGGCTGCTAAGAGGGTGATTCGGGTCAAGCGTTTGAGAGGCACTGCATATCCTCCTAGTCAATCGTGAAGTTAAGCTGACCAGACTTGACACCTACCTTGAGGGTTTGCCCTTCAGCCACTTCTCCTCTCAAGAGGATCTCTGCCAAATGGTCTTCCACTTGGGTCTGGATGATCCGGCGCAAAGGACGTGCTCCCATCTCTGGATCATATCCGTGAGTTGCCAACCATTTAAGGGCAGACGCTTGAAATTTCAGAGCAATGCCCTTCTCTGCTAGAGATTGAACCAGCGGTTTCACCATAATCTTGACAATCTCATGCATTTGGTCACTGGTCAAGCTATGGAAGACAACCTTCTCATCAATCCGGTTGATAAACTCTGGGCGATAGGTCTTCTTCAATTCTTCGAAGATGCGTTTTTCCATATTGGCTTGGTCAAAGCGAATATCCTTGGCTCCAAAACCAACTGTCTTATCATCTCGTAAAGCGGTAGCTCCCAAGTTTGAGGTCATGATAATAATCGTATTGGAGAAATCTACCTTGCGTCCCTTGCTATCAGTTAAGACCCCATCATCCAGAACTTGCAAGAGAACGTTAAAGATATCCGGATGGGCTTTTTCCACCTCATCAAACAAGAGGACTGAGTAAGGTTTGTTGCGGACTTTTTCCGTCAACTCGCCCCCTTCTTCATAACCGACATAGCCTGGAGGAGCTCCGTTGAGACGACTGGCCGCAAATTTCTCCATGTATTCACTCATATCAAAGCGGATCAAAGCAGACTCATCATCAAAGAGGACCTCTGCAAGGGCCTTGGCTAGCTCGGTTTTCCCGACCCCAGTCGGACCGAGAAAGAGGAAGGAACCAATTGGCCGTTTGTGAGACCGGATTCCCGACTGATTGCGGCGAATCGCTCGGCTGATACTTGAGACAGCCTGATCCTGACCAATCACGCGCTTATGAAGTTCTGCTTCCAATTCAAGGTATTTCTTAGCCGCTGTTTGGGTTAGTTTCTCCACAGGAATGCCTGACAATTGACTGAGCGTCTTCAGGATATCCTCTTCCTTGACTTCTAGCTGGTAGCCTTTCGGACTAGCGTCTTCTTTTAGCAACTGAGCAACTTTTTTCCACTGCCCCTTGAGCAAGGCTTGATCAGCAGCTGTCAAATCGGACTGAAGCCCCGCTTGAGGCCCCTTGTTTTGCACGGTTGCTGCCGCCTCATCCAAGAGGTCAATGGCCGAATCAGGCAAGAGGCGACTGGTCAAATAACGATTGGCAAAGACAACAGCTGTCTCAATAGCTGCATCCGTAATATGGACGCGGTGGTGACGCTCATAGGTCTTCTTGAGCCCTTGCAAAATCGCGATGCTATCTGTAACAGAGGGTTGCTCAATCAAGACCTTAGCAAAGCGGCGTGAAAGAGCAGCGTCTTTTTCAATGTGTTTTTGGTATTCTTCTTGCGTAGTGGCTCCTACGGTCCGTAGAGTTCCGCGAGCTAAGGCCGGCTTCAAGATATTGGCCGCATCCAAGGTAGAGTCAATCCCAGAGCCAGACCCCATAATGGTATGGAGCTCATCAATAAAGAGAATGACATGACCATCTTCTTCGATATCATTGATGATGTTGTTCATCCGCTCTTCAAAATCTCCACGGAACCGCGTCCCTGCGACAACATTCATCAAGTCCAATTCTAGGACCCGCATTTTAGCTAGTTCCGTTGGAACATCGCCGCTGGCAATCCGTTGGGCCAAGCCCAAGGCTAGAGCGGTCTTTCCGACACCGGCATCACCGACAAGGACTGGGTTGTTTTTCGTTTTGCGGCTCAAAATCTGAATCATCCGCGAGATTTCTTGACCCCGGCCAATCACCGGTTCCAAACTGCCATTGCGAGCCATTTCTGTCAGATCTCGGGTGTAGTCTTCCAAACCACCGCTGGTAGAGGCTGGCATGCCCATCATATTTCCCATGGTTTGACGATTTGGTTGCTGGGCACGATAGAGCGAACGGATAGCTTTCACAGCTTCCTTGTCCCAACCTGCTCGTTGTTCCAAGCTCTTACGAAGCTCGACGATTTTAATGCCCTCTTCCTGATCATCATAGCGGAAGCCAACATACTCCAATACTTGAGAAGCCAAGGTTCCCCGCTCTAGTAAGAGCGCCAAGAGGACATGCTCCGTTCCAAGACTTTTGGCATGGACTGCTTGAGCAATCTCTTGCGCACGATTCATGATTTCTTCGACACGGAAAGAAAAAGGGAAGACATCATAGCGCCCCTCTTCTTGATACAGTTGCCCTGTAATATGTTCCGCTGCATCTTGAAACTCATCAATTTGTAGTGGATAGTCGCTTAAGACGGAACCAGCTACACTGTATGGATTATTGCCCAAAGCGACTAAGATATGCCAAGTATCGAGTGTCTGGCCTGTAAAATGGCCTGCTAAGACTTGTGCAGCTTCAATACTTTCTAATAGGGCTTTTGAATAGTTCATCAGAAAATTATAGTCCCTTTCTATCAACTTGTTGGATGATCTTTTGGACGATGCTAGATCGAATGCGATCAGCTTCCATTCCTAGAACTTCATCTGTTGCCGTCACAAAAAGAAGTTCAATCTCTCTTTGAGTTAAGAGTTTTTGTTCATAGAGCATTTGCAACAGATCCCAAAAAATCGTCTGACTAATGTGCTCTCCAATACTGTCACGAAGTTCTTTCAGCATTTGATGTTGGTCTGAAAATTGAACCTTTCCAATGCGGATATAGCCCCCGCCACCTCGTTTACTCTCTACAATATAGCCTCGACTTTCAGTAAAGCGGGTCTTAATGACATAATTAATTTGACTTGGGACAACTTTGAAAACATCAGCTAATTCACTTCGCTTGATCTCTGCAATTCCTGCTTGCGATAGCAAGGCCTTGATATAGGCTTCAATACTATCAGATGTATTTTTATTTCCCATAACTCTCCCTTCCCTTTTCGATGATTGTAATTGGTACTCCAATACCTTTCTGTTGATGTCTTGACTTGGAAAAGTCGGACGACAAACCTATTTTCTCAAGATTGACCTTATTTGACTATTATACAATTTTTATGACGGTAAATAAAGCAATTACACTATTGAACTGTTAGAGAAGACGAGGATTGTCAATGAAAGAGGGAAAAAGCCTCAAAAAAGAGGCTGGGATATCCCAACCTCTTGTGAGAAGAATCAACTACTCTTTCCGACGAGCGAATTTCACTCTTCCGCCTAAGAGACCTAAACTAAGAACTCCTAGCCACGCAATCATGCCACTTTCTTTTGTACCAGTTTGAGGCAGTTTACCTTCCGCTTGTAGAGAAGGACTTTCACCCTCTTCTTCTACTGGATGCTCGGCAGTCAAAGCAGGAGTTGTTTCCGGAGTCGTCTCTTTCAGAAGAACCGGAGTTTCTTTCTCTTTTTTATCTTCTATTGGCGAAAGAGGGGCCTGCACTTGCAAGTCTTTGCTTGAAGTTGCAGGGATTATTGAAGTCGGCAGATCAGGTGTCACAGGTCTTTCTTCTACCTCACCTGTTCCGACTTCTGTAATTTGGTCCTGGGCTTCCACTTCGACAAAGGCATCGACTTCTGTCCGAATTTCTTTGCCTTCTTCTTGTCGAACCTCGATCAACTTCAATTTACGACCTACTTGCCCTGCTTGAAGGATCCGGCTTTCCCCCTTAGCTAAGTCCTTGTTCTCACGCGTTTGAAGATTGAATGGAATCTCCTCTGCTTCTATGAGAAGCTCTGGCTTTTCAAGAATCAAGTCCCGAACACCTTCGTCTGGACGTGTTTGTGTTAATGGTTCATAATTTTGAACATTTTCTAAGATGGTTTCAAGGGCTTCCACTTGATTCGCTGCAGCAACCAAATCTGGTTGCTCTTGATTCAACAACTGAGTCAACTGAGTCAATTGATGTTGAATAGTCGGTTTGAGGTCTGCTTTCAAGCGATCGAGAGAAGTAGCCTTGATCTTTTCTACTCCTTCTTTGATAATCTGTTGTAACTCTTCTTGACTGAGCAACTGACTATCTTTTCCTGATAGGACAAACCGGTCTACCTGGATGGCTCTAGATGACTGAGGATCATTGAGGGCTGGATCTAGGTGCAAGCGTAGCTGGTGGTATCCTTTTGCTAGACCTTGCAGATTGACCAAACTCTGATCGAGCTTGCGTTGGTCTCCATAGCCACTGAAGTAATGATCGCCTTCAATCTCATAATCATGACCACGCCCTTCTTCAAAGGCGATTTCTTTTCCGTCTAGGGTGACGCTGTAGAGACCATGGCTTGGATCAACCACTCCTCGAACCTCCACACCAGTTCCCTTAAAGGTGATGGTCACATCAATGTGTTTCTTGCCTTCCTCATCGGTCACTTGGTTAAAGCTAGACCAGGATTCTGTTCCATTTGAGAAGTTTTGATTATCTGTCTCATGATGCCAGCCTTGGCTGTAGTGCAGTTTTGGATCTTGGTCATCCACTTCTTTGCGATTTTCTGGAAGCAGGTCCTCGTTCATCACTTGGACTGTCAGCTCTGGAATAAAGCCGACCAGACTTCCTTGATCCGGATGCAACAATTTGACCTTAAAGTCATAGACATCTGTCGCCTTGCCTGCGAAATCAAGGGTTGGGACTTGGACTGTTTTTTCTGTCTCTCCATCTGCAAACTCGAGAGTGACATTGGTATCTTTATAAACCTTGCCATGAACCCCTGTTCCTGGTTCTGTGATTAATTTAAGACTAGCGCTTCCTTTAGAACCGCCTTTTCTCTTGACGACGACTTGCGCTGGGTCGCCTTTCTTAACGGCTAGGGTTGGCTGAGCAAACTCAAAGAGACCCTTTTCTTGGTTATTGAGGGCATAAATCCCTTCCGTTGCGATCGCATCTCCCTTGCTATTGACCAAGGTCAAAGTATGGGCTCCTGCTTTCAAATCCGGTGTTTCATAAACCTTTTGGCTGCGTTTGCGGGTTGGACTTTGGGTATTAACCGTCGCTAGTTTTTGGCCATCGACATAGACATCCATTTCCCCATGACCAGGGTCGACAGTTGCGACGACATAGGCTTTGGTCCCTTCAAAATGGTAGGTTGCAGAAGCTCCCTTTTCCTTGGTCCACATAGAGGTGCCTCGAACGCCTTCTCCCTCTTCATTCCATTGGCTATTGGCACGGTCAGCAGTCCGGTCAGAATGATAGGCCAAACCAAGCGGATAGCCATCCGTTTCTTCAATGCTAGCTGGCGTCTTATAGACAGAGACGCCGTTCAAGATTGGAGTGGCTTGGGCATCGGTGATGGACACCCGGAGGTAGCGACTATCAACTGGTTGCCCTTTGATCAAACGGCGGTATCCAACGGTTGACCCAGCCCCAAAAGGAACCCATTGCCCATTCACCGCTACATCGATGGTGAAACCGGAAATCCGTTGGCCTTTCTCGATGGTTTCTTTGAGCTCTACCACATCAAAATGTTGCTCTTTTCCAAGATCGAGGACAAAAGATCCGGTCTTGGCATCATCAGCAGGTGCCCAACTGGTCTTCTCATCTCCATCCGTCAAATGGCTGGCTGAGTAATGAGAATTGCGCCGTGTCGAGTCAGCTTCTACCAAAGCGCCCGCCGCATAGTCCACGCTGTAGAGTTGATCCAAGGTCTGGCGGAATTCTTTCAAACGGGCTACATCGGCATCCGCAAATTTCCCATCTTGATTCGGTGGAATATTGAGCAAAAGCGGGGTTCCACGGCCGACCGATTTGAAGTAAATGTCCATCAATTCGCGTAAAGACTTAGGCTCTTGATTGTCATGGTAGAACCAGCCGGAGCGAATAGAAACATCGGCTTCTCCCACTGAGTATTGCTTCCCTTCCGGATCCCCGTGATTGAGGTAACTGTTGGATGGATTGTTGCGAATCTTATCTGGATTGACCTTATGCCAAACTGGATCTCCGGCAATCCCCTTTTCATTTCCGATCCAACGAACATTGGTTGGCTCAGCTGAGAAGATGGCAATATCTCCTTGGGCCTTACGAATGGCATCAAACCACTTATCAAAGGTATAGGTGACTTTTTGAGCCCCATCGCCACGCGCTCCATCCATCCAGACTTCCACGAACTTGCCCTTGTTTCCATATTTTGGATTTTCAAGAATTTCTTTGAGCTGGTTGAGATAGTATTCGTTGTATTGGTCCTCTGTATCCACATGGTAGAGCGGGCTGTGAGCATCCCAAGGGGAGAGGTAGACCCCCATATCCATGTCATACTTGCTGGCAGAAGCAGAAACCTCGGCTAGGATATCGCCTTTCCCTTCCTTCCAACCGCTTTTAGCAATGGTATGGTCGGTGTATTTGGATGGGTACAAGAGGAAGCCATCGTGGTGCTTGACGACCATGATGGTTCGTTTGAAGCCCGCGTCTTTCAGGGTTTTGATCCACTGATCGGTATCCAGATGCTCTGGATAGAAATAATAAGGGTCTTCTTGCCCATCTCCCCACTCACGATCGTAGTAAGTATTCATCCCAAAGTGGATGAAAGCTGCTAGTTCTTCGCGGTGGTATTGCATCTGAGCCTTGCTTGGAAGTGGTCCATAATCCGCAATCTCAGGCTCCTCATCTAGAGAAGTGGCTGGTTGGCTTGCTTCTGTCCCTTGGCTAACTGCGCGATTTTCTTTCTCACTAGTAGCTGATGAGGACTGTTCTGATTCTTCTTGGTGCTCGTTCACAGTTTTCTCCTCCTTTCCTTGATCCCCTGCATCGCTCGTTTCGACACGTTCTTCACGCGGTTCACTATTCTCAGCTTGTTCCTCTGCGTAACTGGTAGTAGCTCCTAAAAAACAAGTCGCTACGACTACCGAGCAGACGCCTACTGAGAGTTTACGAATACCAAATCGATTTCTCTTATCAAATAATCTTTTTCCCATATTCCATTCCTTTATGTCATCAGGTAAAGAGGGTGGAGACTCTCCCCATCCTCTTTCTGTTACCTGTGAACTTTTCACCGTATGTTTACTTGTTTATCCAGTTTTTTTACTTGGCCTTATCGGCTCTTTTTTTCTTATCATCCAGCACAGCACTGGCAAGGCCTGCCACTAGGAGACCTGCTACAAGGCTTGCGACGCTTTCTTCCGTTCCCGTATTTGGTAATCTACCTTCGGAAACTGAAGTTACTGAAACCACTGGAGTTTGAGCCTCTTTCTCGACTTCTTTACCTGCTACATTTGTCTCTTCATGATGCACCCCTTTAACCTCAAGAGATGGCTTAGGAGTCGCTACCTGCTCTGGTCTTTCTGAGGCATGAGGATGTTCTGGGTTCGGAAGTGGTTGCGGCTGTGGCTGTGGTTCTGGCTGTGGCGTTGGCTTGTCACTTGGATTTTCCGTTGGAACTTCCTTGGTGCCGACTTCTGTGATCTCTGCTACTGGTTCCACCTCGACAAAAGCATCGACTTCCTTCCGGCTTTCCACACCATTTTCTTGAGAGACTTCCACCAAGCGCAATTTGCGGCCTTTTTGACCTTCTTGAACCACAC
Source organism: Streptococcus rubneri (assembly GCF_004785935.1). Lineage (GTDB taxonomy): Bacteria > Bacillota > Bacilli > Lactobacillales > Streptococcaceae > Streptococcus > Streptococcus rubneri. The sequence goes on from NZ_SRRP01000001.1 coordinate 1,529,155, forward strand.
GTTTCTCACCTTTTGGAAGATCCGCATTTGGACGTTCTAGGCGTTCAAAGTCCATCTCTTCTGGCTCAATCACCAACTCTGGTTTGGTATGAACCAGATTCTTAACCCCTTCTTCAGGAATGGCCGAGCCTGTAGGAAGCGGACTTCCTGGTAATGTGAGGGAAGTCACCTCTACTGGAAGACCATGCAGACTGGCTATTGATCCTGAACCAAGTCCTATCACGCTTGCACCCGCATCATTTCTACCAGCCTTAAAGAGGAGGGTATGAGCGTCTTTTTGCGTTACAAAGGAAAGGCTATTTCCATTTGAAAGGGTAAGAGTCGTTGGCTCTGTTACCAAGACTTCGTGGTTGAAGCTTACTGCCAACAGTCCTTCTTCCGTTTCTTCCACCTTTGTAGCAAGAACTTTTGTATCATGGTGAGCTCCGGTTAAGAAGGTCCAGTTGAATTTCTTAAAGGAAAGAGTGTAAGGATTTCCTCCAGAATCATAGTGTTCGTACAAGAGCCCAAACTCATCCGGTCCGATTTGTTGAAGAGAATTGTAGGCATACTCTCCGTCTTGGATCAAGTAATGGTGAAGCCAGGTCAACTGACCATCTTCTTCGACACGAGCTACGCGAATGTAGCCATTCTTCCTACCAGGACCGTTGGCATTGGCTAGAAGGATATACTCTTTGCCATCCTGGACAGTATGAGTGGCTGCCATCTGGACATAGACATCTGGCACATCATAGCGGTCTACATGGTTATCCCATGTTAGCCCACCATCATGACTTGTTGCTACTTGTAAGTCGCCGGTTAAACCTCGCATAAAGAGTTTCAACTGGCCATTATTGAGTTGTACGACTGAGGACTCTGTATTTTGAGCATAGTAGTCACTCATAGTGCTGGAATCAATCACTCTACCATCATAAAGGGTCCGGTTGTCATTGACACCGCCACCCATCTGCCAAGTCTTACCATGGTCATCTGAATAGATGATGCGAGATGATTGAGAACCGTTGAGGTGGTTGGTTCTGTTTGTCGTATAGACAGGGACGACAATCCGACCTTTATGAGGTCCATTCTGGAGGGTAATTCCCACTCCAGGTCCCACACCTAAGAATTTCATCCAGTCAGCTTTGACCATTGGAGTAATATCTTGTGGTGCAGACCAAGTTTTCCCATCATCATCACTGTAAGACATCCATAGGTAGCTGTCTTTAGCAATTCTAAATGGAGAAGTTTTATTGCTTGTAAAGTAGATATTTCCTAGCAACTGCTCACCTTGATAAAGGTCACCTTTATCGCTATAGGATGGTTTAACAGGATCTACAACAACTCGGTAATTCGTTGCCTGCCCATCTGGTGTATAGACAAGGCCATTTTCACGAATCGTATAGGCTCCCTCTTCTCCTTCGCGATAGAGGATTTGATAGGTCTTGCCATCGATTTCCTTATAAGCTACTTCTCTCTCAGAAGACATTCCAAAGATACCTTTGCCCTCTGGAAACATATCATAGACTGAAAAAATTCGTTTAGTCTCCGGATCTTGCACCAAGACCATATCGATATTGACTGGTGAACCAATCGTTGGATCGTCCGCTTTTGGATTGTCTCGCAAATTCGTAACTGTAATCCGATCGCCCCATGTTTGTCCATTGTCCTCACTTCGTCTGACAACCATACCGATATCACCCCAATCATAGTGGTGCAATCGACGTTCATCAGCTCCAGCAATCAAGGTTCCTCTGTCAGTCTTCAACAAAGCAGGAATACGATAGCTAGCAATCCCATCTGGATTGGTTTGCCCATCCTTACCTCCTGTAAAGACATCCACCTTATCTGTCAAGACTCCGCCCTCCGGCATTTTATCTGGAAGTGGTTGGCGCAGGAATAGTTGGGAACGTTTTGCTACTTCTTCTGCTGTAAATGGACGGTTATAAATGGTTAAATTCCGAACCTCAAGCGGACTACCCCAGACCTCTTCAGATCCTCGACGAGTAGCACCAATTTGCATATTGGTCACATCTGGCTGATCGAGTAAGAAACGACCTGATTTAGAACTTACTTTAGAAAGCATACCGTTCACATATAAGGCAATTTCTCCTTCTGGACTGTTATTATCCGGACGTTTTACTGTTACGGTAATAGAATTCCATTCACCCTTCTTCACAGACAATGGCGCTTCGTTAAAGGAATCGTAGAACTGATGACCATTGCTATCTCGGCCCTCGACAATAGGGACACCATTGTTCACTGCAATTGTGAAATATTCATTGTTATGACTAGCCGATGATACTGAAAATAGATTATAGAAATTTGGAGCTTGGGAATCTGCCTTATATTCGATATGAATAGTTGCTTCGCTTAATTGCTTCGCCACTTCAAGATCCGCGCTCAGATCAACTTTTTTATCCTCTGCATGGATTGTTTCCTTGTCCTTATAGACAAGAAGCTCATCTTTTACGAAAGGTCTACGCGCCACGTCATCACGCTCAATCGGTGCTGGATCATCTGGAACTGCATCTTTTGTAAAATGAAGACGGTATTCTCGCGTCAAACTTCCATCCTCTGCAGTCACTCTCACCAGTGCAGGCAAGCGTGGATCATCTGCCTGAACCACCGTCACTGCTGCTCGTCCTTTTGCTTGAGCTGTCACCTTTGGCAACGAATCCTTGTAAGAAATAGTGTAGTCTTGCTGCGCCATTCGGAAATTGTTGAGAGGGCTACCACCTACCGAAATGTCTGCTTCAATATCCTTATCCGCATTTTCTTCAGGAGAATAAAAACCTAATTCGACAATGCCAATTCCTTTCTTATCATCCTGTCTTTCCATTCGGAAACGCATAGCCTTTGCAGACGTTGGTTCATATTCGAGGATCGCTTTTGCACCAGATACTATAGGTGAAGTGAGTCTATAGTCAACTTTTTCCCAATTTTCAGCCTTATAAAGAGGATGCTCCGGTGTGTAGCGAAGATTCGAATAGTATTCTGGAATCGTAAAATCCGGTCCAATATATTTTTCTAAAACCAATTTAGACGGAGTTCCCGTCTCCTTATCAGCAAAGAATTGGACCTTGGCATGATCCGATGTCTTTTCAAGAATGTTCCCATCTTTTTGGTAAATGACTCCAACTGAAACTTCCTTACCTTCCGGATTTGAACTCCAGTTCGTCCATCTATAGCGCTCATCAGTATAGCCATCATTGATGTAATCAACATAATCCTTTGGATTCGATGTGATATCATTGCTTTCCGTTGCAAAAGAACGATTCCCTTGCTCATCGTACTCTTCATTCAGTGAGAGGTTTTCAGCTTTTTTATCTGAAATTCGAACCTTCATAGTCGTTGTATGCGGGGTCCCCACCACCTTACCTTTAACAACCAATTCTTTAGCTACTTTCAGATCTGTTTCACTGACTGGCTCCCACTCCGTTGCCGCCTCTTTTACTTCAAACTGGTCTCCCTTAGGAGAATAGACAGGAACCGTCGTCGGCAAATTCAGAGACTCTCCTCGTCTTATAAAACGACTATATTCTTGAGCAGCAACGGGTTCAACAGAAGTAATGGTATTCGTTTCTCTTGTAGCAGATTCTGTTAGATGTTCGCTATTTTCCGATTTCCGTTCTTCTCCTTGATCCCCTGCATCGCTCGTTTCGACTCGTTCTTCACGAGTCTCACTCCTCTCAGCTTGTTCCTCTGCATAACTGGTAGTGACTCCTAAAAAACAAGTCGCTACCACTACGGAGCAGACGCCTACTGAGAGCTTGCGAATACCAAATCGATTTCTCTTATCAAATAATCTTTTTCCCATATTCCATTCCTTTATGTCATCAGGTAAAGAGGGTGGAGACTTTCCCCATCCTCATTTTTTTACCTGTGAACTTTTCACCGTATAGTTGCTGGCTTGTCCAGCTTTTTACTTGGCCTTATCGGCTCTTTTTTTCTTATCATCCAGCATAGCACCGGCAAGTCCTGCTGCTAGGAGACCTGCAACGAGGCTTGCGACGCTTTCTTCTGTTCCCGTATTCGGTAAAGTCCCTTCGGAAACTGGAGCAGCTGAAACTGCTGGTGTTTGAGCTGTTTTCTCGACTTCCTTCCCTGCTGCATTTGTCTCTTCATGATGCACCCCTTTAACCTCAAGAGATGGCTTAGGAGTAGCTGCCTGCACTGGTCTTTCTGAAACTGGCGCATGAGGAACTTCTGGGTTCGGAAGTGGTTGCGGCTGTGGCTGTGGTTCTGGCTGTGGCGTTGGCTTGTCACTTGGATTTTCCGTTGGAACTTCCTTGGTGCCGACTTCTGTGATCTCTGCTACTGGTTCCACCTCGACAAAGGCATCCAGTTCCTTCCGGCTTTCCACACCATTTTCTTGAGAGACTTCCACCAAGCGCAATTTGCGGCCTTTTTGACCTTCTTGAACCACACGTTTCTCACCCTTCTGAAGATCCGCATTTGGACGTTCTAGGCGCTCAAAGTCCTTCTCTTCTGGCTCAATCACCAACTCTGGTTTGGTATGAACCAGATTCTTCACACCATCTTCAGGAATAGCTGTTCCTGTTGGTGCTTTTGCTATGAGTGAGATTTGATATACTTTTTCGAGCTTGCCATCTTCTGATACAACCTTGACAAGAGCAGGTGTATCAGAACCTTTAGCATCAACAACTGTAACAGCTGCCCCATTCTTACCTTGTGCTGAAACTATTGGACGTTCTCCCTCATACTCTAGATGATAATCCGTCACATCTGGGTTGAACCCTTCCAAGTCTTTGCCATTTACTTGGATAGAGACATCTGTCGTTGCATTAGCTTCTTCCGTTGGTGCATAGGCACTCAGTTCAATAATTCCAATCCCTTTTAGATTCTCATTTCGAACCATTCTTAAGCGGATGGCTTTGGTTCTGGTTTCATTGAAGCTAAGGTTGGAGATATAACCAGGTTCAAAGTCATAATCCAAGCTGTAAGGAATTTCTTCCCAGTTAGAGGCTTGGTTAAATGGATGATCTGGAAGGTTTTTTAGATTGCCATAATCATCCGGAACATCAAAGTCTGGTCCAATGTAGCGTTCAAGAACCGTCTTGGTTGGCAGACCTGTTTCCTGATCTGCAAAGAAGTCGACTGCTACTTTATTGACTAAGCGCTCTGTTACTTGACCATTTTTCTTAAAGATGAGACCGGCAAACACTTCTGTTTGATCTGGTTCTCTCTTCCAGTTGGTCCAACGATAGTACTCGTTGTAGCCACCATCATTGATGTAATCGATATAGTCGATTTGATTTGGATCGAGATCGTTGGTTTCACTGGCAAATGCTCTGGTATCCTCTCCATTATAGTTCGGATTCACAGATAGATTTTCCCCTGTTTTCTCTGAAACTCGAACCGTTAATTGAGCGGTGAGATCATAGCCAATGACTTTGCCTTGTAAGGTAAAGGTCCCTTCATGAGAAAGAGCATCTGCTGGTACAGCTTGCCAGTTCACCGTCAGTTCCTTGCGTTCATAGCCTGTAGCCCCTTTGAAGTAGACGCCTACGGTAGATGGTAAAACTAGATTTTGACCAACCTTCACAAAACGGCTACCTGCTTCCACTGCTACTGGAGCAGATTGTTTCAGTTTTTCTGCATCGCTTGTGAGATGGAGGCGGTATTCTTGTAAGATGGTGCCATCTTCTGCTTTGTGGATGACGCGGATTGGCTCACCTTCGTGGACGCTTGGAACCACTGTTGCGAGGCCGTGTTGACTAGCGCTTGCATCCACTTGTGGACCACGCCCATCGATATAATAATCAGTCACACTTGGATTGATACCTGGTAAGACTTGGTTATTGACACGAATGGTTAATTGACTCTTGGATTCTGCTGCTACTTTCTTAGCAAAAATTTGCATTTCTGAAATAGAGCTTCCACGCTTGTCTTCTGGAGTCTTCATACGAATCCGAACTGCGTAAGTGTCTACCTTGTCAAAGGCAAAATGATTCATCTTTCCAGCTGTTACAGGTTCTTCAACGGTTAAGTGGCTCACTTCTTTCCAGTTAGCTGGGTTGTTAAATGGATGGTCTGTTTCGTCTTTGACGCGATTTGGATTGCTTGGTACTGCTGGGATTTGCTCACCCACATAGTATTCAATCACATACTCACTAGGAGCACCGACTCCATGGTCTTCATGGAAACCAACGTGGAGATTATCCACAGCACGCTTGGTCAAGATACCAGAATCCCCAAACAAGATTCCGACTGAATCTTCGGCATTGTTGCGACCCCAGTTGGTCCAACGGTTGGCAGGAGCATCTGTAAAGGAAATCACTTTATCATTGACCTTAGCAACCGGGTCTGCATCATTGGAATCACTTGCAAAGGCTAATGGTAAGACAGAACCTGTCCATTGTTCTGCTACATTTGCACCTTGAACGGTATCTTGAGAAACACGAACATGCAAACGAGTTGGCAGGTCTGTTCCTTCCACTTTCCCAGCTAGAACAAATTCCCCTTCTTGGGCAAATTGTTGTGGATTAACTTGATCCCAAACGACTTTTGCTGCGAAGGACTTCCCGTTAGAGTGATACGCACGAACACTTTCTGGAAGCGCTGGCCGCTCTCCGACAGGCGTCGTCACGCTCACCTCTTCCACTGCAATAATGCCTTCTACAGTTACTTTTGCCTCAGCTTTTTGGTCGATTCCTTCAATGTGGCCTTTGACGGTAAAGGTATGGTAACGACCCACTTGATCCGCTGACACTGGCTCCCAAGTCACTGGTTTTTCTTTAGGGAATCCCTTGTCATATTCCACTAAAGCTGTTTCTGGAAGAGTTGGCAATACAGCTCGATCTGTGCTCACACGTACTGGACGAACTTTTACGACTGATTTTTCTTCTTGGTTTGGAGCAATCGTAAAGTCTACATGCCCTGTTTGTCCTTGATAGTGAGCTTCAAGGCGGACTGCACCTGGCTCTCTCAGCTCAAGACCATTTTTTGTTACTACAGCCTTCCCTTGGCTACCAGAGGCTGTCGCAATATCAATTTGATCTGCTTTTAGATAAGCCTTGCTACCGTCTTGGTAATGAGCTACGACTTCCAAAGGAAGTGTTTGATCTTCCTTGAAGTCCTGGCCTTCTGGCAAGCGCAATTCTACTTTTTGAACTTTTGGACTTTCTTCTTGGAATTGAACAGCATAGGTCTGCACAGCTCCAGTATCTTTAGCCGTCACAAAAATCTGAGCCTTCAAGCCATTTTCACGATTGGCTTGAATCACTGTTACTTCGCCATTTTCAGCTGTCGCAGTTACCAGACCCGGCTCCTGACCATAGGGAAGTGGACGGAAGATAGTCCGGTTGCCACTACCAAATTTAGGAAGTTCTTGGCCATCCAGATGAACTTTTGGTTTTTTCACTTTTGAAGCTTCACTACCTGCGACAACAAGAGTTGCTTCAACAATCTCTCCATTTCCTAACTGACCGGTTGCTTTCAAGCGGGCTCCTGGAGTCTCTAGATCAGCTTCTTGGCCTGCTTCTAAGGTCCATTGGTCGACTTCATAGCTGGCAGTTTGGCCATCTGTGAAGACCAATTGAACGGATTTGTCCACAGTGGATAGATCCGCTCCCTGAGGGATTTGTTTGATGACAGGAAGGACTCGATCGACTCCAATCACATTGACAAGGGCTTCAACGGTTTGTCCTTGGACATGGCCTTTCACACGGACTTGGCCAGCACGACTATAGTCTGCCGCTTCCCATTCAACGGCTTCCTCTTGGGCTTGGCCATCGCTATACACTACAGATACACGGCTTGGAAGCATAGGACTTTCTCCCAAGTAAGCCTGAGTTCGAACCGGTTCAACTCCCAAAACAGAGCGTTCTGCTTGGTCTTTTTTACCAGTAAAGAGGCTCACTTGATCAGAATCCAAACGATCGGAGTCTGCAAATAGGGTAAAGGAGCCTGCTTGCTCAGTTGACTTGACAATGACAACCCCTTTGCCGTTAAAGGCCCGACGTTGCCATGACCCATCTTCCTGGGCTTTATAACGTTCGCGACTAGCTTGTTCTCCATTATCTACTCCGACGATTTGACCTTGTCCATGAAGGTGGAAGTGTACCAAATTGTTAGCTGTTGGCACGACACGCCCCTGATCATCGACCACCTCGTAGGTAATGTAGGTCAGGTCTTTTCCATCTGCTGCAATGGCATGTTCTTCTTTGACCAGACGAACCCCTGCTGGCTTCCCAGCTGTTTCGATCTTATCGTAAGCAATTTGCTCACCAGCTTCATTCCGAGCAATCGCTTCTACTTTACCAGGCACGTAAGGCACCAACCATTCCAAATAGAGTTGGTCTGGACTTGCCCCTTCTTGATAGGTTCGACCATCAGCTGTTGTCTTCTTGGTAAAGGTTTGAACTCCTCTTGATTCTCCATTGACAACCAATTCCACGCTGTGGGCATTGGAGAAAACGCGGACTGGGATCCGACCTTCTTCATCCATGACATTCTTAGCCAGTTCTTCATTTTCCCAGTTCCAGTGTGGCAAGAGATGGGCCATCGGATGTTTGTCAGCTGACAACCACTGGCTTTGGTAGAGGTAATAATCGTTCTTTGGAATTCCTGCTGTATCGACGATACCAAAGTAAGAGCTTTTTACAGGGGTTGAGTTTTGGTTATGCCATGGAGTTGGCTCGCCAATGTAATCGGTACCGGTCCAGATAAATTGCCCTGCATAGCCAGCATGATCGCGATCAAAAGTCCAAGAATCCGTGGCTGTTCTTCCCCAACCTACTCGATCATTTCCGTAGTCTGACTGCTCATAATGACGGTCTTCTTGGTTGCTACCCACCCATTCTCTTTCAGGGTGATAGTAAGATCCCCGTGTCCGTGTTGCAGAGGACGTCTCTGAACCATAGATGAGCCATGTTGGATGCTTAGCACGCAAGCTCTCATAGTTGGCTTCTGAATAGTTAAAACCAACAGCATCTAACTCATTTGCTACCTTTTCATGGCCACCTGTTCCATCGCCAAAACGGAACTTATCTGCTCCCATGGTGACATAGCGGGTCGCATCGACTTCCTTAATTGTCTTGACCAAACGACGAACAGTTGCAACAGATTTGTCTGAACCATCTGCCTCGCCGACTTCATTTCCGATTGACCACATAACAATGGCTGGATTGTTCTTGCCGCGTTCCACCATGGTTCGCAGATCATAATCTGACCACTTATCCCCTTTCCGAGCTTCTGGGTGAGTGGCATCTTGCTCAAAGAAACGACCATAGTCGTATTGCTTTTTACCGCCATACCAGGTATCAAAAGCTTCTTCTTGAACCATCAAGCCCAGTTCCGCTGCGATTTGCAAGGTTTGCTCACTTGCTGGGTTGTGGGTCGTCCGAATAGAATTGACTCCCATGTCCTTCATTTGTTTCAGACGACGGTACTCCGCCTTATAATTTTCTTCAGCTCCAAGGGCCCCATGGTCATGATGAAGGGATACCCCGTGGAATTTCGTAGCCACACCATTCAGGAAGAAACCTCCTTCTGGTGTCCAGTTCATATAACGGTAGCCAAAGCGTTCTTTTTGAACATCCACTAATTGTGCATCTCGATAAACACGAGTATACAAAGTATAGAGGGCTGGGTTATTGGTCTTCACATCCCAGAGGGTCGGTTTTTCCACTTGAAGAGTATGAGATAGGTGGACTTCTTGACCAGCTAAGACAGATTGAGCTTCACTACGGACCTTTTGACTAACGGCTTGACCATTTTGGTCTAGGATTTCGTACTCCGCATAGATCTCATGGGCTTGATCGTCTTGATTGACAATGCGACTCTTAACGAGGGTATCGACAGCCCCATTCTTTTGTTCTTCTAATTTTGGACTAGTGATAGTAGTACCATACTTAGCCAGATGGACCTTATCTGTGACTGTTAGTTTCACATCCCGATAGATTCCACTACCTGAATACCAACGACTACTTGGTTGTTGGTTGACTACATGAACTGCAATACTATTTTCACTACCGTCTGTATTCAAATAAGGAGTGATATCATAAGAAAAAGCATTGTAACCATTTGGATAGTGTCCAACAAATTGACCGTTGACATAAACCTTGGAATCCATATAGACTCCACCAAAGTCGAGGCGTACTTTTTTATCTAAGTCCTGATCCTCTAGACGGAAGGTTTTACGATACCATGCATCTCCACCGTTGAGTTGGCCTCCTTCGTTTTGAGCAGGTGAGTTGTGGTCAAAGTTAAAGAAAATAGACCAGTCATGGGGAAGATCCAGTTTCTTCCAATCCTTGACATCGACATTTCTCCCTTCCGCACCAGAGCCTGCATTGAGTTTAAAATACCAATCTTTATTAAAATCTCGTTCGCGATCTTGCACCATATCCTCTGCTCCCTTGCTTTGTTCTTGAGAGCTCACTTGAGCAGCTTCCGCTGCACGATCCCTACCACTCTGCTCAGCAAGAGTTTGTTTTTCTCCTGCTGGCACTACTTGCACTTCCTCTTTCTTTTCAGGAGTAATGACAGCTGGAGCCTCTATAGTAGTTCTTTCAACTGCGCCTTCTGTCACAAGCGGTTGTTCACTAGATGGTGTCACCTCCTCTTCTGCTAGAGCTTTTCCATCCTCCTGAGCTAAGACAGACGGAGCACCAAAGAAGGAAACACCGATTAACACGGAGCAAGCTCCAACCGCTAACTTGCGAATACTAAACACACTGCGCTTTTCAAAAAATGACTTTCCCATAAATAACCTCCTCTTGGGATCATGTGATAACGTAAGCGCTTTCAATACTGGGTAAACAGTAGAGAATCTCACCTAATAACTATACCAAATAATCTTACTTAAACAAGAGAAGAATCCGAGTGTCTTTAGTTTGATTAAAAAGAACTATAATTTGTAGAGCAAAGAAAATCGTCCTTTTTTACCGAAAAATACAAAATTTGGATGAAGCTTAACTATTTAATAGATTTTGGTAAATTTCCAAATTATTTTCTGAAAACTTGAAGAGCACTAAAATTCCTCTTGCTTTTTTCACAAACTAGCCGGAAGTTACTGCTTCTGTTTTAGATTTGCAGAATTTTTAGTCTGAATGGTTGTGAATTTAACGAAGATAGAGTAGAATGGAAAGGATCAATTAAAAAGGAAATCTAATGAAATACATTCTTACATTTTTAATCTCTATGGTTCCTCTCGTGGAACTCCGTGGAGCTGTTCCCTTTGCTATTTCAAGAGGAATTCCCCTCTGGCAGGCGCTCACGATTGGGGTTATCGGCAATATGCTTCCGATTCCTCTTATCTTCTTTTTTGCTCGTCATATTCTCGCCTGGGGAGCAGATAAACCTATCATCGGTTCCTTCTTCACCTGGTGTTTGAATAAGGGCCATAAGGGCGGTCAAAAATTAGAAAAAGCTGCAGGAGATAAAGGAATCTTTTGGGCCCTTCTTCTCTTTGTTGGGATTCCTCTCCCAGGAACAGGAGCCTGGACAGGAACCCTCGCCGCTTCCATCCTAGATTGGGATTTCAAACGCAGTGTTCTAGCAGTTATGTTAGGGGTTATTCTAGCAGGTCTTATCATGGGGATTCTTTCTCTTTTACTTGGACTGGATACCTTCGCTCATTAAGCACAAAAGGACTGAAACAGTTGTTTCAGTCCTTTTCATCTTGCATAAAAGAGGTTTCTGTGTTGAAACCTCTTTTTGTAGCCTATCTTAGTTATTAAGAGCTGCTGCCATTGTAGCTGCAACTTCTGCTTCAAAATCATTTGAAGCTTTTTCAATACCTTCACCAACTTCAAAGCGAACAAATTCAACAACTGAAGCATTTACTGATTCAAGGTAAGCTTCCACTGTCTTGCTGTCGTCCATGATGTAGACTTGTGCAAGAAGTGTGTAAGCTTGGTCAACTTTCGTGTTGTCCAAGAAGAAGCGATCCATTTTACCTGGGATGATTTTATCCCAGATTTTTTCTGGTTTACCTTCAGCTGCCAATTCAGCTTTGATATCTTCTTCAGCTTGAGCGACCACTTCGTCAGTCAATTGAGCTTTAGAACCATACTTCAAGTGTGGAAGAGCTGGTTTACCAACCATTGCACGGCTTTCGTTGTCTTGGTCGATCACGTGGTTCAATTGTGCCAACTCATCTTTCACGAATTGCTCATCCAATTCTTTGTAAGAAAGAACGGTTGGTTTCATTGCAGCGATGTGCATTGAAATTTGTTTAGCAAGTGCTTCGTCTCCACCTTCGACAACAGAGATAACACCGATACGTCCACCGTTGTGTTGGTATGCACCGAAGTGTTGTGCATCTGTTTTTTCAAGCAAAGCAAAACGACGGAATGAGATTTTTTCTCCGATTGTAGCTGTTGCAGATACGTATGCTGCTTCAAGAGTTTCACCTGAAGGCATTGTCAAAGCAAGAGCTTCTTCATTGTTAGCTGGTTTCCCTTGAGCAATCACTTTCGCAGTTTCGTTTACCAATTCAACGAATTGAGCGTTTTTCGCAACGAAGTCTGTCTCAGCGTTCACTTCAACTACTGCTGCAACGTTTCCATCAACATAAACACCAGTCAAGCCTTCAGCGGCAACACGGTCAGCTTTCTTAGCTGCTTTTGCCATCCCTTTTTCACGAAGCAATTCGATCGCTTTTTCGATGTCACCATCAACTTCAACCAATGCTTTCTTAGCGTCCATGACACCAGCACCAGATTTTTCACGCAACTCTTTAACAAGTTTAGCTGTAATTTCTGCCATTTTGATTCTCCTATATTTTTTTAAAAATAGGAGAGCCGGGCTAAGCCCCGCCCTCCTAGGTAATTACGATTATGAATTAAGCGTTGTCGCCTTCTACAACTTCAACGATTTCTTCGATTGAATCTGCTTGAGTTTCAGTTGCTGCTAATTCAGCTTCAACTGCTGCAACTGCGTCTTCACCTTGACGACCTTCGATAATTGCGTCAGCCATTTTCGCAGTGATCAATTTAACAGCGCGGATTGCATCATCGTTAGCTGGAATGATAACATCGATATCGTCTGGATCAGTATTTGTGTCGACCATCGCTACAACTGGGATTCCCAATTTCTTCGCTTCTTTAACAGCGATTTGCTCTTTATGTGGGTCAACAACGTACATTACGTCTGGGATACGAGGCATATCTTCGATACCGCCCAAGAATTTTTCAAGACGAGCGCGTTGTTTGTTAAGAAGTGCAACTTCTTTCTTAGGAAGAACGTCGAAGATTCCTTCTTCTTCCATACGTTTAATTTCTTTCAAACGAGCGATACGTTTTTGGATTGTTCCCCAGTTAGTAAGGGTACCACCCAACCAACGGTGGTTGATGAAGTATTGACCAGAACGAACAGCTTCTTCAGCAACAGCTTCAGCAGCTTGTTTCTTAGTACCAACAAACAATACAACTGCATCGTTTGCAGCAGCATCACGCATGAAGTCATAAGCTTGATCAGCGTATTTTACAGTTTGTTGCAAGTCGATCACGTGGATTCCGTTACGCTCAGTGAAGATGTACTTAGCCATCTTAGGGTTCCAGCGACGAGTTTGGTGACCAAAGTGTACACCAGCCTCAAGAAGTTGTTTCATTGAAATTACTGCCATGAGTAAATTCTCCTTTTTGTTTTTTTCTCCTCTCCCAGACGTCAGCTTGCAACACGACCACAAGGGCAACGGTGCCACAATGGATCCAGGATGAGTATTTATTGCTTTACGCAACTTTATAAGTATAGCAGATTTAGAAGCTTTTTGCAAGTCATTTGAGAGATTTTCCTGGCTAATCAAATCCTCCTTGCTCACTACTTGCAAAGAGAAAATCTAGGTCCTCGTTTCGATGAAACTCCTCTGCTCGCAAACTTTTTCAGTCACACTCTTTCTCCATCATGAATCAACTAATGATCATCATATTTTCAGCCCCTTTACCTTAAAAATGTTGAGCCTGTCAACAAGGACTTTCCTTATTTATTCTTGTCTCTTTTTGTAAAGTTTGTGAAAAACTTTTTCTTGACCAAATCTGATTTTTAGGTTAAAATAGTATATGTTATGGCGGTATAGCCAAGTGGTAAGGCACGGCTCTGCAAAAGCTTGATCGTCGGTTCAAATCCGTCTACCGCCTTGATGATAAAACTTTATATTGGTTTATTCCTTTATATCGTAAAGCCCTAGAAATAGGGCTTTTTTGTTTTTTGAAGTAGCAATTGAAGGCTACTATAAAAACTCTGGTTAAGACGATTCATCTTAACCAGAGTTTTATCTTATAATTCAGCAATTTGGTTGAGGTTAACTTCAGCAACTGTATCATTTCCGAACATGGAAATAATCATTTTCACCTTGTTATTGTCAATTTCAGTGATCTTACCAGTGTAGTCAGTAAAGGCTCCATCGATAATCCGAACGGTATCTCCTACCTTGACATCAATGTTGAAGTCTTGTACAGTTTGTCCCATAGAAATCAAGATATTGCGAATCTCATCTTCCAAGAGAGGAGTCGGTTTTGAACGGTTCCCGTGAGAGCCAACAAAGCCCGTTACGTTTGGCGTATTCCGAACGACAAACCAAGCTTCATCTGTCATGACCATCTCAACCAAGACATAACCAGGGAAGCGGTTTTCTTCGATTTCTTTTGTTTTTCCGTTCTTTTCAACTTGTACAGTTTGAGTAGGGATTTCTACCCGCAAGATATTTTCCAACATGTTGTAGGTCTGTGCCCGTTGAAGAAGATTTTCCTTCACTTTATTTTCATAGCCTGAGTAAGTCTGCAAGACAAACCAGCCTTTATCAAAACTATCCATTTGAGTTTCCTTTCTGATCTGATAGAAGTCATCGCTTCATCACGATACTAAAAAAAGCCTAGCGGCTCTCGTTTTCCTAGGTCCATTATAACATAAAACTAGAGAAAGCAAAGTAATTTCTTTGTTTTTTTCTGTTCCAGTAAGAAAAAAAGCATCCTCTTGGGACGCGATTTTTCTTGCTTCTTAGAACAAATCAATAATTTGTAAAATACCTTTCGCTACTACGCGGTCGAAGAAATAAATCAAGACTACGAAGAAAGCAGTATACTCAATCACGGAGATAAAGTTTTTCCATCTTTCTTTGCGAGTAGGCCAAGTCGTGTTCTTAAGTAAGACAAAAATATCTCTGATAAATTTCACAACAATCTCCTATCTGGTTTCTTTATGAATTGTATATTTACTACAATGTTTACAAAACTTGTTAACTTCTAGACGTTTTGGTTTTGGCGTCGCACTCAACTTGATTGAGTAGTTGCGTGACCCACAAACCGTACACGCTAGACTTGCTTTTTTTAATGCCATAACGCCTCCATTCACACCATTATAGCAAGTTTTCACTTTTTTGACAAGAACTTCTGCTTTATAGAGACGCATTTTATTTGGCTTTTCCCCATGATTTGATACAATATAGTAGATAAAGGAGAAATTATGAAAAGCGATCATCTGAAAGAAAGTAAAAATATTGAAGACCGGCGCGGACAGAGCGGGAGCGCTTACTCATCTGGACGCTCGAGTGGCAATATAGGAGGGGGTATCCTCCAAATCCTCCTCTCTCCAGGAAGTTTCAAGAGCAAGATCATTATGATTTTACTGTTGGTTCTTTTGAGTGGGGGAGCTGGCCTGAGTGGCATCTTTAATCCGGAGCAAGCCACTCAGAACTACAACTCCAGCCAAGTCACGCGCCAAGAGCAAACCAAAGTTAGCGACCAAGACACCAAGTTCGTCAGCCAAGTCTTGGGGACGACAGAAGACTTTTGGAGCCAAGCTTTCCAAAAAGAAGGTCGAACCTATCATAAACCGACCTTGGTCTTCTACACCGGTCAAACGCGAACAGGCTGTGGAGTGGGGCAAGCAGCAGCAGGTCCTTTCTACTGCCCTAGCGATCAAAAAATTTATCTGGATATTAGCTTCTACAAAGAGCTCACCACTAAATACAAGGCCAGCGGTGACTTTGCCATGGCCTATGTTATCGCACATGAGGTCGGCCACCATATCCAAAACGAATTAGGAACCCTTCAAAGTTACCAACGGGCCACCCAGGGGAAATCTGAAACACAGAAAAACGCCCTGAATGTTCGCTTGGAGCTTCAAG
Organism: Streptococcus rubneri; assembly: GCF_004785935.1. GTDB lineage: Bacteria > Bacillota > Bacilli > Lactobacillales > Streptococcaceae > Streptococcus > Streptococcus rubneri. The sequence continues at coordinate 1,545,227 of NZ_SRRP01000001.1, forward strand.
CAGACTACTATGCTGGTGTTTGGGCCCGCTATATCGAGGAGCAAGGTCTCATGGATACAGGTGACATCGAAGAAGCTCTCAATGCTGCCCATGCAGTAGGGGACGATACTCTCCAAGAGCAGGCCTATGGTTACTCTGTCCCAGATAGTTTCACCCATGGAAGCTCCGAGCAACGCATGCGCTGGTTCAAGCGAGGATACCAGTACGGAGACTTTGAGCACGGTGATACCTTTAGTGTTTCTGATGCAAACCTCTAACACTCTAGTCAAAAAGCCTTCAGATATACTCTGAAGGCTTTTTGGTAGCTTTCATATTGAAGGACTTTCCTTTTAATAGCCAAACCAACCTTTAAAGGTATCCCAAGCATTCTTGGCCTTACCAGGAAGGTCTGCTTCATCGATGGCCTTCTTGGCTTGGTCTACCATATTGGAAGCTTGCTCTTTTACCTGATCAAAGAAGCCTTTGTCATCTGTCTGAGCGTCAGTTTCTGTTTCTTGGCCGACTGGCGCAATCCCATTTTCCGCGTAGGAGTTCTTCTCGTCGTCAAAGCTGGTTCCTTCCGTATAAGGCAGGACGCTGTTGGCGACATTGCGGAAGATGATCGAGGCCGTTTCCGCACTGGTCCCCGTCAGGTAATGGGTCTCATCTGTTTTAGGGAAACCTAGCCACTGGCTGAGGACTACATCTGGAGTATAACCGATTACCCACTGGTCCCCAGATAAATCTGGGTTGAAGTCGGTCTCTGTTGTCCCTGTCTTCCCAGCCATGGTATAGCCATAAGGAGCTGCGTTGACCCCTGTCCCGTTGGAGAACGTTCCTAGCATCATATTGGTCATTTTTCGATTAACAGAGGTGCTGAGGACCCGGGTAGATTTCTGACTATGACTCTTGACGACCTGGCCACTCGCATTTTCAATTTTGGTAATGAGGTGGGCATCGTTCATGACTCCATCATTAGCAAAAGCCCCATAAGCTTGGGCCATCTCCAGAGGATTGGTCGCAACACCAGATCCGAGAGCCACACCAAGAGAACGATGAACCTTGTCCATATTAAGTCCAAACTTCTTCCCATAATCAAAGACTGTGTCAAGACCTAATTCATTAGCTGTGGCAACTGCCGGTAGGTTAAGGGATTCCGCCAGGGCCTGATACATCGGAACCGTTGGACTAGTTTGAATTCCCCCATAGTTGTTTACGGTGTAATTTCCATAGGTGGTTGTAGTGTTATCCAATTCCATGTTGGTCGACCAACCCTTGGCAACTGCTGGACTGTAGACCACAAGCGGTTTAATGGTTGAACCAGGACTTCTTGCAGACTGGGTCGCGTAGTTGTAGCTTCTAAAGCCGACTCCTTGGTCGCTTCCGACACGACCGACAATAGCACGAACTCCTCCTGTCTTTGGATCCAAGGCCACACTACCGGATTCTGCCCGGGTGCCATCCTCTGCAAGGGGGAAGAGATCCACATTGTCATAGATGACCTGCATGCTGGCCTGGTAATTCTGATCCATTTCTGTATAGATCCGATAGCCATTTTTAATAATGTCTTCTTCCGTCAGGCCATACCGATTGACGGCTTCATTAATCACCGCATCGAAATAAGAAGGATAGCGATAATCTTCTGACTTGCCTTCATAGGCATCGATGAGCTGACCGTGAATATCTACCGTAGCAGATTGGTCTGCTGTGGCCTGATCGATATAGCCAGCAGCCACCATATTCTGCAAAACAGTGTTCCGACGGTTGGTCGCATTTTCGACAGAATAAAGGGGATTATAAATCTCTGGTCCCTTAAGCATCCCTGCAAGAACCGCTGATTGATCGAGAGTCAATTGACTAGCCGACACTCCGAAATATTTCTTAGAAGCATCTTCAATCCCCCAAACCCCATTGCCGAAGTAGGCATTGTTGAGATACATGGTCAGAATTTCTTTCTTGCTGTACTTTTTATTGATCTCGAGAGCCAGGAAAAACTCTTTAGCCTTACGCTCAATGGTCTGGTCTTGAGAGAGGTAAGCATTCTTAGCTAGCTGCTGAGTAATGGTTGATCCTCCTCCAGAGCGCCCCGCTGTCAGGATAGCTAGAAAGAAACGGCCGTAGTTGATCCCACTGTTCTTGTAGAAGGTCCGGTCTTCTGTCGCAATCACTGCATTTTGCAGATTTTCACTAATGGCATCTAGCTCAACATAAGTTCCCTTTTGACCTGTCAGACTCCCGGCCTGGTTCCCATCCTTATCGTAAATAATGGTGGTCGCCTTGAGGGCATTTTGCAAATCTGCCACATTGGTCGTCTTGGCAAGATAAAAGAGATAGCCTCCTGTCACCAAACTGAAAATCAAGCCAATGAGCAAGAAGATCTTGGTCAAGTGGTACTTACGCCAAAAGCGTCTAAAAGGATGCTGAGACAGAGGTTTCTTGTGTTTCTTGTCTGAACGGCTATAGGTCGGAGCTAACTCCTCACCATCCGTCGGCAACTCCACCTCCTCTGCAATCTTGGTTGGTTTTTTGTCTCGTTGGAAATGACGAATCATTCCCTCCATCAATTCTTTTAATTTGTTCATAATCTTTATTTTATCACCTTCCCCACGACTAGACAAGAAAGACCTCCGAAGGTAGCTTCTCTTTTAGATTTCTTTAAGCTTCTGCCAAGTTCCAATTCTTAGCTAATCTGAGGATGTTTCTCTTCTGCCGAGCAAGATTGGTCTCGTCTTTTCTTTCCCCTAGCTTTCTGATACAATAGCACTATGCAATACACGATTACCATCCCAAAAGCCTTTCCAACTATGACGGTCAAGGAAGCTCTAGAAGACTATTTCCTCATCCCACGAAAAATTCGCCATTTTTTGCGGACCAAAAAAAACGTCCAAGTCAATGGTCAAGCAGTCCACTGGCAGTGCACTCTTCAGGCAGGAGATGACCTCACCCTGACCTTTGACCCTGAAGACTATGAAGAAAAGTCTCTCCTAGCTGGTGACCCTAGTCTGGTTGAGGTCCTCTACGAGGATGAGCACCTGATCATCGTCAATAAGCTAGAAGGGATGAAAACCCACGCCAATCAACCAGACGAAGTCGCCCTTCTGAATCACGTCTCTAGTTACGTGGGGGGGACCTGTTATGTCGTTCATCGTTTGGACAAGGAGACCAGTGGAGCCCTTCTTTTTGCCAAGAATCCCTTTGTCCTCCCCATCCTCAACCGTTTGCTAGAGGATCGGAAAATCAAGCGAGAATACTGGGCCCTCATCCAAGGGAAGCTCCCCCAGAAACAGGTGGTTTATAAAGATAAGCTAGGTCGTGATCGTCATGATCGTCGTAAGCGCATCGTCGATCCTAAAAAAGGACTCTATGCGGAAACCCACGTGACGATTTTAAAGGTCTTCAAACGAACGAGTTTGGTCAAGTGCCAACTCCAGACTGGCCGGACGCATCAAATCCGTGTCCATCTCTCTCATCATGGGCATCCCATCATGGGAGATCCTCTCTACAACCCAGAAAGAGGATCCCGTCTCATGCTCCATGCCCACCGCCTCACCTTGGTTCATCCCTTTACTCTAGAGCCCATCCAGGTCGAAGCCTTATCCCAAGGATTTGAAGAAATTCTGGCCCAAGAAAAAAATGGAAATGACCGATAAAAACACCGAATCCATACGATTCGGTGTTTTTTCTTACAGTGTGATTTATTCCTGAGTCTCTCCTTCTACAGGACTTGCTGGAGCATTCTCTTTCTCCCCAGTTACCGTCGGAAGTTCTTCCGAACTGGTTTCTTCTTTTGGATTGCTTGCTTGCGTAACGGATGCAGTAGCCGAATCAGAAGCTAGCGTCTCGCTAGCAAGAGGTGCTGAGGAGCCCTCCACTGTGGCACTTGCTGATGGAGAGGCTAACTCTGCTTGAAAGGCTAGTATGGCCTGAAGCAAGGCTGTCTTGTCACTCTTAGGATTAGCTAGTTGATCAAATAGAGCTTCCAAGCGCTCAAAACTTGCATCACTCGCTCCTTTTTCAAGCAATTGCTTGTGCAGGGCCATCAACTGGTTGTAGAGCTGTTGGTAAAGAGCAAGATCATCAATCTGAGGGGTGTCTGTTTTCTTTTGCTTTTGCTTCTCAATGGCTTCCCCCACTTGCCGAAGTAGGGTTTGACCGCTGAATAGAGCCTTGCCTGTTTCCTCTTCTTGGCGTAGCTGAGCCAAATGCTCTTCAAATCCTGTTCGCTGACCTTCTTCCACCTGAGGTAAGAGGCTCTCGATTTGGTTCAAGAGAGCTGTTAGCATGTTGGCCTCTTGATGAGCTTCTGTCGCCTTATCCAGCTCCCCATAGACCCCTTTAAGAAACTCGTAAACAGCTAAGTTATAAGAAGGGGCTTCACCTCCTTTTTGATCCAAAACAGTCCTTTCAATCGGGTAGATTGGAGCATGCTCTTGAGAAAAGAGCTGATCAATGGCTTGCTTGGTTTGGTAAAGTTCCATAAAGTGGGTTTTTGAATCCCAGGCTTCTTCAAAGGCTTGAGCACGATAAAGTTTCAAAGCCAGATCTGCAGCTCGAGTGCGTAATTCTGGTGTCAAACGCGCATCACTCAAGCTTTGGTAGAAATACTTGAGGTAGTCCACTGAAGTCACCCCAGTTCGATCTTGCATCTCCTGAATAGCCTGTAGCAATTGCCCTTGCCCCTCTAGCAACTGACCATTCTTAGTTGCATAAGCTTCTTGTAGTTGAGCCACCAGTTCTTCCTTCTTAAGCTGGAAGGCCTCTGTATCCAACAAACGAACCTGCTCTAGCAACTCTTGGTAACGACGATCCAAGACCGTTTCTTCTATTGGCTTAACCGCTTGGGTAGCATGGATATACTGTTGATCAACTTGGTCGAGACTAGCCAGATAACCTGCTGTCGAGTTGCTTGGGAAGCTCTTGACATTCTCCAAGAAGTGCCCCAAAATCAACTCAATCCGTCTTTGTTGCAGAGGATCGGAAGCATAAAGAGTGCGACTTTCAGCTAAGAGTTGGTTGACCTTGGCCTCTACAACCTTCTGGTCCAAGTCTCCTTTTTGATAAGGAGATTGGATGGTAGGTAGGCGGTGGGCTAAGTAAGCGGCTAGGCCAGCCGAGCGAACCTTGATGTAGTGGTTGTGGTCTCCGTGTGGGATGACGAACTGACCATTCTCAATCTGTAAGCTATAAGGAGAAATTCCTGAACGAAGGGCAGTCGTATAGAGCTCGTTAATGAAATCTAGTTCCGGATTGCCCGTTTCAAGCGGAATCCGGACATGTTCCTTCCGAACGGCATAAGGATGGATATGGGTCGGATCGTATTCTTGGTCTGGATTGTTAAAGACAAAGAAGCCGTTCGAAATCTTGATTGCTTCTCGAGGAACTCCGTAGGTTTGGCTAATGTACTGAATCTTTTCTTCATCAGAAGCATCACGAGAGTAAGTGGTCACGTCGTCTGTCAGTGGTTTTCCTTTGTCTTCTTGTTGCTTACCAGCCAGAACAGCCTCTGCTGCAGCAATTTCTTGAGAAGAGAGATTCTTCTTGTAGAAATAATGGGCATGGTCCCCGTGAGCGACCATATAGCCCTCATCATCCTTGCTGATGACTTGATCCGCATGAAAGCCATGATCGTGCTCCTCTTCCTGCTTATGGTGATGGTGATGCTCACCCTCATGATCGTGATCGTGCGCATGGCCCTCTGGCTCTGGAATCGAAGGAAGATTTGGTGTCTCTTCAGTTGCAGCACTGCCTCCTTGGGCACGGAGAAATTGATAGTGCCGCGCTAGCTCGCGCTCTAGAGGCGAAAGTTCCTGATAAGGGATAAAGTGGAAATGATCTCCGTGAGGATAGACTACCCCTTGGTCTGTCCATTTGCTAATCTTACTTGGGTCAAAGACTGAACCATCCGACTCCACATGACGAGAAGTCAGAGGTGTCTTTTGCAACTCTGCAAGAAGTCTGGCAAGGCTTGAGGTCTGATGCCCCTCTGTTGACCCGGTAGTCGGACCTGTAGGAATTGGAGTCAGAGGACTAGGGGAGAATGGATTTGGAGTTTCCTTTTCAAGGGATGGAGTGGCCTGTCCCTGTGAAGCTTGGCCACCTCTCTTATCTTCTGTTGAGCCTGTTGCTAGGACTTTTTCTTCATTTTTCCTAGACTGACCATGTAAGACGGACAGAGCAGCCGCCAACTCTCCAGCTGATAGGGCACTCTTTGGAATGTAATGATAATGGCCTCCGTGTGGAACAATAAAGCCATCACCTGTATCTGAAATCACATCCCCAGGACTAAAGACATAGCCATCATCTGTCTGGTAGCCACCTTTGCTAGGACGAGTTCCTGAGGTGAGACTTTCAAGAGTCTTGCCTTCCTTCAAGGCTTGACTTGGTTGGCTAAAATCTCGCAGTTTAGTAAGTTTGCGAGAGGAGCCAGTCGCTCCCAAACCTTCCTCTCCTTGCTCCTTGACGATCCCTCCTTTTTTCTGCTCGGCAATTTCTTCAATCGAGCGCACATTAACTGTATGGCGGGCATCTGTCAGATAAAGGTAGTATTTCCCAGCTCGTTTAATCACATAGCCATCCTTGACACGGGTGACGATATCTGCTTCTTGAAGCTGATAAGACGGGTCTCGTAAAATGAGCTCCTCACTAAAAATAGCATCATAAGGGACCTTCCCATTGTAATAGTGGAAGTGATCCCCGTGGGAGGTCACAAAACCATCATCCGTAATTTTGACAACGATCTGTTCTGCCTGCGTATTTTCCTTGGAATTAACCGAATCAATAGTTTCTTCTTTCTTACTGGCCCTTGAGGCTTTCTTAGTTTTATCTCCCTGTAAGTATTGAACCTGATTCTTCTTTTCTTCTTTAACAGGTGCTGGTTGACGAAGGGCATAGGCACAGAACCCAAGTCCTAATGCTGAGACAATCGCAATGGTTCCTTTTTTCTTCATTCTTGCTTCTTACTCCTTTAATTCCTTGGCTAAGACAGCCAAATTTTCTTCTAAATTTTCTAGTAAATCTTTGTTATTCTGAGGATCTGCTTCTAGAGGATCCAAAACCTTGACACGCGCTCCCGTTGCCCGAGCGATACTATCCGCCACCTTGGAGGAAGTGTGCTTCTCGACGAAAATGGTTTTCACCTGATAGTCCTTCACGAACTGCTGGATTTCAGCTAGTTGGCGAGCCGTCGGTTCTTGCTCAGGAGAAATTCCTGCAATCCCCAACTGCTTCAAGCCAAAGCGCTTGGCTAGATAAGAGAAGGCAGTGTGTTGAGTCACAAAGGTCTTTTGCTTAACTTTCTCAAAGAGAGGCTGGTAGTTGCTAACCAAATCTTGGCAGCGTTTTTCTAGTTTCTTGGCATTGGCCTCATAGAGGCTCCGATGATTTGGGTCTATCTCTCCTAGCTTTTGGGCTAGTAGGCGACCCTCTTCTGCTATTTTAAGGGGATCCACCCAGCTATGAGGATCATACAAACTCTGAGCCCCTTCTCCTTCTTCCTCACTGAGGTTTTCTAGACCAGTCACCTTATCCAAGGTCATCCCTTGACTCGCTTCGATGACCTGAAGCTTGGATCCTTGCAGATTCGGATCTAGCCGCCCCGCCCAGGATTCCAAGGTTTGGGAATGGTAGACGAAGACATCCGCATCATATATCTGGGCCACCTCCTTGGCAGAAGGTTCGTAGTCATGGATGCCCGCTCCTGACTGGACCATCCACACTTGGTTCTGATCACCAGAAATTTCTTTAACCAGAGCATAGATAGGATAAAAACTGGTCACAATCTTGAGCCCCTGTTTCGAACTAGTAGGAGTCGGATTACCCTTGGAGCCACAAGCTGTTAGAAGGAAAAGAAGACTCAGGAAGAGCCCTAGACCTTCCATTTTTTTCCAAAATTTCATAGAATCCTTCTTTCTGTTTTCTTAACCGGTTATTTAATCGGTTGTTTAACCAGTTAATAATACTCTTTTTCTATTTTTTTGTCAAGTTCATATTGTAATTTTTTCTCTATCACTAACCAAGTCTATCATCCACAGGGCAGTTTGTCCCCCTCCTTTTCCGTCTTGCCATAGCATTACTACTGCCCCTCCAAGATTTGTGCATAAAAAAAGGAGCTATCCGTTGGATAAGCTCCTCTTTTAGTCCCTTCCTTATTCAGTTTGAATAGGACATGATCTGGATCAATCGATTATTTATAATTGTAAGCCCAGTAATAGTTACCGTCTCCATTTACGACTGCTGCTACAGCACCTTCTGTCGCATTTGGATCTAGCAGCAATTCACGTAAACCACTGTTGTACCATTTATTTGCAACTGTTGCTGCATCTTCTTCACGACGAGCTACGAAGCCTGTGCTATCATATTGGCGTGAAATTTGGTTAGCTTTTGGCAAGCTAAGTGAATTGTAGACATCATCAGACCAAGTCAATTCTTTCATGCCTTGTGCTTTTCTCAATTGATTGATTTTCGCAAAGGCTTCTTTGGCTTTTTCTAAGTAGACATAGTTTGTGTCGTCTGTCGCTTGAACGCGGTAAACGAATTTCACATAACCAAATTCAACGTCTTTGTAGTTTTTATCATCTACGCCACTCTTCAAGTTAGCGATCAAGACATAGTCTTTCGCCCATGGGTTTTCCTTTGATTTCTCAAAGAGTTCTGGGTCTTCGATTTCCCATTCTACTTTAGCATCCCATCCAGCATTGTCAATGAAAGTAGGATGCATCTTTTCGATGACATAGTTCTTGAATTCTTCTACGTTCTTGAATGGAAGAGCTTTACCAGCTTGAGCTGTTTCTACCACGTTTGTAGAGTAAAGTTTCACACTTGAGTCGCGATCGCTGTATGCATACTCGTCATCTTTTGCATCTTCGTGGAATTTTGGATCGATGACAGGATCGTTAGGATCTGTCATTCCTTGAAGCTTCCATTTACCATCAATCCATTTCCAATAAGCAGAATAACCAGTTGCTTCTGTATCAGATGGAATGTAGTAATAGTGGGTAGAACCGTCAAAGTAGTAGTTCTTATCTCGGCGTAATGCTTCAGAACCTGGCTTACCTGGAGGGTAGACCAACTTAGGTGCACGTCCATTTGGAGCCCATGGGAGATGTTCCAAACCTTCTGCTGGTGTTTCCACATATGGAGGGATTTGGTTTTCACTTGGCTCATCTGTTGTTACCAAACCTTCGTTTCCTGGTACCTCAGGTTGAACAGGTTCCTCTGGTGTTGGTTCACTTGGATTTTCTGGACTTGGTTCAAAAGGATTAAACTCTCCATCAGCTCCTACAAATGGTGGGTTCTCTGGGAAGACCAAACTATCAATGTTATCAAGATCAGAAGGCTGTGATGGTGTTACCGGTTGATCTGGTTTATCAGTTGGATTTGGTTCTTCTGGTGTTGGCGTTGGCTCCGGAGTTGGAGTTGGATCTGGAGTCGGTGCTTCCGGAGTTGAATCCTTGACAAAGACCCATTTGCCATCTTTGTAATAGTAGTAGTCACCGTTATCTAAAACGTAGTAATGGTAACCATTTTCATAACGGTAATGAGGATCATTCTCTAAGTTATTACTATTATTGTTGCGGTTTGTTAGAGGTTTCCACTGACCATCGCGGTAGATACGGTAAGTTCCATCGTTCATACGGTAGTAGTGGTTCCCGTTCCAATAAACATAGTTTTCATCATTGGCTAAATTGTTGTAGCCGTTGTAGTTATTCCAGTTGTTATAACCATAGTTATAACCGTAGTCATAACCATAGTTATTGTTCCAGTTGTTATAGCCATAGTTATTCCAACCATAATTGTAACCATAGTTCAAACCAAGGTTATTCAAGACACGGCCAAGGTTATAGCTAGTGCCCCAGTTAGAGTAGCTTGGACTATAAACCGTGTAACTATAACGGTTGGTATTCCATCCAATTGTATCAGCTTGCGCATTGGATACAACAAAAGCAGGTACAGCTGCAACAGAAGCCAAAACAGCTCGCGTTACATATCTATATTTTTTTTCCATTAAAACAACTCCCTTAGGATAGTATTATATGAAAAGCGACAATATTCCTTATGCATAAGTGTATTTTGTGTCACCACTGGGTTCAACATGTATATAGGGGTCTTATTTTTTGCATTCACTAATTAGTAAGGCCTTTTTAAAAAATGAATGCTTCGTTCTGATATCTACAATTACCCTGTCGAAAATTCAGTAACAACGCAGTTTTTTAATATTTTTTCACCCTTCATTTGCATTATAGCACACAAAATTTTTAAATGCAAATAGTTTGAAACCAAACATATTTTACTCATCAAATTATACTCATTCTTTTTACTGTCTGGTTATTCTTTGCCTCTTTACACTTGCAATAGTATGTATATAAAGGATAAAACAATAGGATAGTATTATACTCATTTTTTAGAAGTTTTCTATCGTTTCTTTATTTCTATTTCTAAAGGAATCATGACCCCTCTAGGGGAAGAAGCTGACATCGTACACCTCCAGAAAGCTTTCCCTCGTAATGAGCTGACAGAGAGGGAAGGTCAAGCACCTGCAACCTCTAGCCCTCTTTCAAAAAAAGAGAGAAGGTCTAGGACCTTCTCTTACGACTAGTTTTGGGTTTTCCTCTCTATAGTAGAGTCTTCCACTTCTTAGTCTTCTTTCTTCTTGTGGCTAAGGAATCCGAACATGCTCAAGACAGTTGCACCAAGGAGGGCTAAGAACCCTGTACCTTGTTCACCTGTATTTGGTAGAGCTTGCTTGTTTTCAACCACTGGACTAGTGGCTGGACGATCCAATGCTACTACCTTGCCAGCTGGTTTAGCAGGTTCTTCCTGTTTACCTGGGTTAACTGGTTTGACTGGGTTAACCGGATTCACTGGGTTAACTGGATTCACCGGGTTAACCGGATTCACTGGGTTAACTGGATTCACCGGGTTAACTGGATTCACCGGGTTAACCGGATTCACTGGCTTGACTGGGTTTTCTGCTACACCGTAGTAGATAAACTCATCAACTGGCGCAACAAGCACCTTACGTTCTAGTTCTTTACGTCCAGTTTCAACACCATCTGTATAGGTGATCTCTTCAACGATCAGGGCTTGTCCCTTCTTACCAACTGTCACGCGACGTTCTTCACCCTTAGCAAGTGCTGGGTTTTCTTTACGGATGACCTTGTATGGTAATTCAAGAGTTTGTTCCACTTTCTTGGTTGTAACAACCGGTACATGTGGTTTCTTAGTCCCTACTTCAATCACTTCTTCAACTGGTTGTTTGGTGACACTTTCGCTCTTCTTCTCACGTTTTGTTTCAACTCCGTCTGTGTAGGTCACGGTATAAACGATAGTACGCTCACCTTTTTGACCCGGAGTCTTGACCTTGCGTGTGCCTTCCAGAAGGTCTGCATTCTTTTCTTCACGGCTGGTGAATGGAATTTCTTCCGTCTCTGTGACTTCCTTAGTCGTCACGACTGGAGCTTTCTTAGTCCCCACTTCAACCACTTCTTCAACTGGTTGTTTGGTGACACTTTCGCTCTTCTTCTCACGTTTTGTTTCAACTCCGTCTGTATAGGTAACGGTATAGACAATGGTCTTTTCACCTTTTTCACCTGGAGTTTTCACATTGCGTGTGCCTTCTGGGAGAACTGCATTCTTTTCTTCACGTTTTGTGAATGGAATTTCTTCCCTCTCTGTCACTTCAGAAGTTGTTACAACTGGAACTTTCTTGGTGCCCACTTCAACCACTTCTTCAACTGGTTGTTTGGTGACACTTTCGCTCTTCTTCTCGCGTTTTGTTTCAACTCCGTCTGTGTAGGTAACGGTATAAACAATAGTCCGCTCACCTTTTTGACCAGGAGTTTTCACATTCCGTGTGCCTTCAGGGAGATCTGCATTCTTTTCTTCACGGGTTGTGAATGGAACTTCATGTTTTTCTACTTCTTCCTGAGTCGTCACGACTGGAGCTTTCTTAGTACCCACTTCAACCACTTCTTCAACTGGTTGTTTGGTGACACTTTCGCTCTTCTTCTCGCGTTTTGTTTCAACTCCGTCTGTGTAAGTCACGGTATAGACAATGGTCTTTTCACCTTTTTCACCTGGAGTTTTCACATTGCGAGTGCCTTCTGGAAGAGCAGGGTTCTCTTCTTCACGTTTTGTGAATGGAATTTCTTCCGTCTCTGTGATTTCAGAAGTTGTTACAACTGGAGCTTTCTTGGTGCCCACTTCAACCACTTCTTCAACTGGTTGTTTGGTGACACTTTCGCTCTTCACGACACGGCTTGTTTCAACTCCATCTGTATAGGTCACGGTATAGACAATGGTCTTTTCACCTTTTTCACCTGGAGTTTTCACATTGCGTGTGCCTTCTGGGAGAGCAGGGTTCTCTTCTTCACGTTTTGTGAATGGAATTTCTTCCTTCTCTGTGATTTCAGAAGTTGTTACAACTGGAGCTTTCTTAGTCCCCACTTCAACCACTTCTTCAACTGGTTGTTTGGTTATGTCGTCGCTCTTCACAATACGATCTGTTTCAACTCCGTCTGTGTAGGTAACGGTATAAACAATAGTCCGCTCACCTTTTTGACCAGGAGTTTTCACGTTACGCGTGCCTTCTGGGAGATCTGCATTCTTTTCTTCACGGGTTGTGAATGGAACTTCATGTTTTTCTACTTCTTCCTGAGTCGTCACGACTGGAGCTTTCTTGGTGCCCACTTCAACCACTTCTTCAACTGGTTGTTTGGTGACACTTTCGCTCTTCACGACACGGCTTGTTTCAACTCCGTCTGTGTAAGTCACGGTATAGACAATAGTCTTTTCACCTTTTTCACCTGGAGTTTTTACATTGCGAGTACCTTCTGGGAGAGCAGGGTTCTCTTCTTCACGTTTTGTGAATGGAATTTCTTCCGTCTCTGTCACTTCAGAAGTGGTTACAACTGGAGCTTTCTTGGTGCCCACTTCAACCACTTCTTCAACTGGTTGTTTGGTGACACTTTCGCTCTTCTTCTCACGTTTTGTTTCAACTCCGTCTGTGTAAGTTACGGTATAGACAATAGTCTTTTCACCTTTTTCACCTGGAGTTTTTACATTGCGAGTACCTTCTGGGAGAGCAGGGTTCTCTTCTTCACGTTTTGTGAATGGAATTTCTTCCGTCTCTGTCACTTCCTTAGTTGTGATCACCGCAGCTTTCTTAGTGCCGACTTCGATGACCTTATCAACCGGTTGTTTAGTGACCGTTTCGCTCTTCTTCTCGCGTTTGGTTTCGACACCATCGGTCAAGGTAATCGTGTAGACAACGGTCTTCTCACCATTTTCCCCTGGAGTCTTCACGTTACGTGTACCTTCTGGCAAGTCAGGATTGGTTACGGTCTGTTCTCCATAAGGGATTGGTTCTGTAACTGTGAGTTCCTGAGTTGTCACAACAGCAGCCTTCTTGGTGCCCACTTCAACCACTTCTTCAACTGGTTGCTTCGTAACAGTTTCGCTCTTCTTCTCGCGTTTCGTTTCTTTACCGTCGACATAAGTAACGGTATAGACAATGGTCTTTTCACCTTTTTGACCAGGAGTCTTGACGTTGCGCGTGCCTTCTGGAAGATCTGCATTCTTTTCCTCTCGGCTGGTGAATGGAATCTCTTCCGTCTCTGTCACTTCTTTCGTCGTTTCAGTTGGGGTAGTCTTACCTAAGGCAGCATTTGCTCGAGCAACCAAGGCGTTGTAACGAGCTTCTAATTTAGTAGCAGAAGCTTGACCTTCTGGACTTTTGACACCGTTTTTAACAACGGCAAGTCCAGTAGCTAGCTCATTGATGCTATCCTCTAGCAAACCCTTCATATCCTCATCAGAAGGATCGTCCTCAAAGGCTTGAATGTCTCCTTCAAATTCATTCAATTTATTAGTGAAATTAACAACCAATTTCCGTTCTTCTGCATCTGGAATTTCTTCATCTTCTCCTGGTGTTTCAGCCAAAACGGTTGGGATAAAGTTTGGGACTGTATAATGCGCTGCTACTCCCAAAGCATTTAAGGCAAGAACTGAAATCCCTAATTTAATTAACTTTTTTCTACTCATGATAATTTCCTTTAAAATTATACTAACAATACCGCAAGAAGAGGAGTAAAATATTTTACCCTCTTCTAGCAATATGTGTTATTGCTCCTTCTTGCGTTTCCAGATAAGAAGGCTAGTCATTCCCAACATGAGGCCACCCACAAGATTCATTACTGGAGAATCAACTGCTGCTGTCTTCGGTAAGATTGGTTGTGGTTGTTCTGGGACCTTCGGTGTTGGTTTCTTAGGTTTTGGTTTATCTGGGATTGGAGCTGGTGGCAAGTCACCATTCGGTGCCGGTGGAATCACTGGCGTTGGAGGTGTGTATGGACCAGGTGGTGGTGTATTTGGTGCTGGTGGGAATACCTTCACTTCGTAAGTTTCTTTTGGTTTATGGTTGAAGCTTACTTTTGCAACGTTTGGCACACCATTGTCGACGTACTTGCTAACATCGACGCCATCTTTGAAGCTTGTGTACAAGACAAGACGGAGGGTGCTTCCTTTGAGGGCATCTAGAATAGTTTCATCTGTGATTTCAACAGTTACTAGATTTGTTGCTTCATCATAGGTGACAGTTGCAAAGGCACTTAAGTCAGAACCAGTAATTTCACCACGTTCATTAGAAACTTTGCTTAGATTTTCAACTGCCTTATCAAGTTTCGCTTTCGCTTCTTCTAGGCTCTTGATTTCTTGTTCAAGTTTCTCTTGAGCTTGTTTTTGATCAGCTGATGTTGGAAGTCCACCTGACTTATCAGCGTTTTCTTTCAGAGCTGTCAATTCATCTTGAGCCGCTTTCAAGCTTGCTTCAAGTGTTGTCACAGCTGCTGCTTTTTCTGCTGATTCTGCATCTTCTGCTGCTGCAGTCTTGGCAGCTTCTACTTGCGCTGTCAAGTCAGCGACTTTAGCTTCTGCTGCAGCTACTTGTTCTGCAATTGAACCAGTAGTTGGTTGACCAGCAAGGTCTTTCAACTCTTGTTTTGCCTGATCAAGCTTGGCTTGAAGCGCTGCTTGGATAGAAGCAAATTGAGCATTTTCAACCTTGAGGGCAATTTTCTTCACTTTCAGAGCCTTATCGATCTCATCTGAGAAGGTCAAGTTGGTCAATTTCGTCTTGACGTCGCGACCGTATTGGTCTTTGACTGGATTGCCGTTCTCATCTTTTGGATCGGTTGGAACTGGAGTAGTGATGTCGAAGCGGAAGAGTTCGCCAGCTGTCTTCAAGCGGTAAACAGAGCCTGGTGCTGAACCATCCTCTGGACCAACAGTTTTTTGTGGTCTGTTTGGATCTGGATCGCGTGGTTTTTCAGGATCACGTGGTTTCACCGTCACCGGCTTAGATTCCTTGTTTCCTGATTGACCATTGCGGTCCTTGAAGGATACAGTCGCCTTGTTTGGAACAAGTTGTTCTGCATAAGGTGTCAAATCGCTACCTGATTTGAGTTTAGATGGAATGTACAATTGAATTTCTTTGAAGCCTTTGAGGCGAGCAAAGTCTTTCACTGTCACGGTAACAGTGTTACCTTCCACTTTCGTTTCAAGAGCTTCTTTGGCATCGTAACCATCGACGTAAGCCACTGGTGTACCCGCGATTTCCAATACTGGTTCAAGGGTATCTGTTACAGTGAATTCTTTATACTTGTCGATATCTGCAGGCAATTTCGTGTTGACATTGTACATGTAGCCAGCATCGTAGTCTACATCCAAGTGATCCAAGGTACGATTGATCTTCTTAGAAATTTCTGGTTCTGGTACTTTCGGTACAACAACCGGAACGGTGTTAGAGTCTTTCTTCAATCCTGGATTGTTATTAAGGATGTAAGATGCTGTATTTGGTACTGTGTAGCCACGATCTGTCAGATAAGGAGTAAGATCTGCGTCGGCTTTGACTTTGGCCTTGAAGGTTACTTGTACTTTCTTGCCAGCGCTTGATTTCACTGTTGCTTCTGGGAAGTTAACTGTCAGAGTTTGTCCGTCAGTTGTGACAGTAGCATCAGTTGCTTTACCATCAAGAGTTACGTTTGCAGTTCCTTCAAACTCTAATACAGGATCAAGAGTATCGGTTACTGCGAAGGCTGTTGCATCTTCTGGCATCACTGTGTTGATCGTATATGTAAATACTTCATCACGGTCTCCAAGAAGGGCTTCAGCTGTACCGTTGACTTGTTTTTCAATTTCAGGCTGACCTGGGTTTGGAGGTGTAACTGGGACTGTGTTCGAGTCTTTGGTTACGCCTGGTTTGTTAGGGAAGTCTACCTTGTAGCTTGCCTTGTTAGGGATCTCTACTTGATTCGTTGTAGCAGAGATATAAGCTCCGAGGTTGGCACCCTTCTTGATCTTAGCTGTGAAGGTCAAGTTTACTGCTTTACCGCCGTTTTCTTTCACTTGCTCTTCTGTAAGCGTCAAGGTAATGGTTTGTCCGTCAACCTTGATTTGGTTAGCCTTCAATTCTTTGCCGTTCAAGCTTGCACTTGATGCGCCTGCGAATTCAAGAACATCTACCAAGGTATCGTGAACTTCAAAGGCTGTCGCATCTGTTGGAACACTTGTGTTGACGTGGTAAGTGAAGACTTCATCACGTTTAGCTAGTGTTTCAGCAGGTTTGTCGTTAACATCCTTCTTAATTTCTGGCTCACCTGGTGTTGGTGGGATAACTGGGACTGGTTTAGATTTTTGCTCTGTGCCAGGATCGTTGTTGAAGTTGTACTTAGCCGTATTTGGTACACGGGTTACGCCATCTTCGTTCACATATTCTGACAAGTTTGCACCATCTTTGATCTTCGCTTTGAAGGTCAATTCAACTGTCTTACCAGCATTGGCTTTCGCTTCTTCTTCAGTCAATTTCACTGTAATCTTTTGACCCTTGAAGCTGATGTGGCTGGCATCCAAAGCTTGGCCGTCAAGAGTTGCGACAGCTTCAGCGTTTTCGCCTGCAAATTCAAGAACTTTTTCAATCGTATCGTATACTGCGAATCCTGTAACATCTTGAGGAACTCGAGTAGTCACTTTGTAAGTGAAGACTTCATCGCGTGCTCCTAAAGTTGCTTGGTCTTCGTTGTTTACTTTCTTCTCGATTGGAGGAAGTTCTGGTGATGGAGGTGTAACTGGGACTTCATTTGAGTCTTTGGTTACGCCTGGTTTGTTAGGGAAGCTTGCTTTGTAGCTTGCCTTATTCGGAACTTCAGTCTTACCTTCTTTGGTTACGTAAGCAGAAAGGTTGGCACCATCCTTGATCTTAGCTGTGAAGGTCAAGTTCACTGCTTTACCAGCGTTGGCTTTGACTTGGTCCTCAGTCAATGTGACTGTAATCTTCTGACCGTCAACCTTGATTTGTTCTGGAGCAAGAGCTTCTTCACCAAGAGTTGCAGTTGCACGTCCAGTACCATCTGCGAATTCAAGTACGTCTACCAAGGTATCGTGGACTTCAAAGGCTGTCGCATCTGCTGGAACTTCAGTGTTGACATGGTAAGTGAACTCTTCGTTACGAGCTTGAAGCGTTTCAGCTGGCTTGCCGTTGACATCTTTCTTGATCTCTGGCTCACCTGGTGTTGGAGGTGTTACTGGAACCGTGTTGGAATCCTTGGTTACGCCTGGTTTGTTAGGGAAGTCTACCTTGTAGTTTGCCTTGTTAGGGATCTCGGTCTTACCAGCAGGTGTGAGGTAAGCTGCGAGGTTGGCACCCTTCTTGATTTTAGCTGTGAAGGTCAAGTTCACTGCTTTACCGCTGTTTTCTTTCACTTGCTCTTCTGTAAGCGTCAAGGTAATGGTTTGTCCGTCAACCTTGATTTGGTTAGCCTTCAATTCTTTGCCGTTCAAGCTTGCACTTGATGCGCCTGCGAATTCAAGAACATCTACCAAGGTATCGTGAACTTCAAAGGCTGTCGCATCTGTTGGAACACTTGTGTTGACGTGGTAAGTGAAGGTATCGTTACGGTTTACAAGGGTTTCAGCTGGTTTTTCGTTGACATCCTTCTTGATCTCTGGTTCTTTCGGAGTTGGAGGAGTAACTGGGACTACATTAGAATCTTTTCTAAAGCCTGGTTTATTAGGGAAGTCCGCAACGTAACTTGCCTTGTTTGGAACCTCAGTCTTACCATCTTTGACGTAAGCTGAAAGGTTTGCGCCATCCTTGATCTTGGCTGTGAAGCTCAATTTCACCGCTTTACCAGCGTTGGCTTTGACTTGGTCTTCTGTAAGGGTCAAGGTAATGGTTTGGCCGTCAATCTTGATTTGTTCAGCCTTCAATTCTTTGCCGTTCAAGCTTGCACTTGAAGAACCAGCAAATTCGAGAACATCTACCAAGGTATCGTGGACTTCAAAGGTTGTTGCTGCTTGAGGCACTTCTGTCGTTACATTATAAGTAAAGACTTCATCGCGTTTGTTAAGAGTCGCAGCTTCTTTGTCGTTAACGTCTTTCTTGATTTCTGGCTCATTTGGTGTTGGAGGAGTAACTGGGACTTCGTTGGAGTCTTTGTTCACCTCAGGTTTGTTAGGGAAGCTAGCAGTGTAGCTTGCCTTGTTTGGAACTTCCGTCTTACCATCTTTAGTGATGTAAGCTGAAAGGTCTGCATTTGCTTTAATCTTAGCAGAGAAGGTCAATTTAACAGCTTTACCACCGTTAGCTTTGACTTGGTCTTCTGTAAGGGTCAAGGTAATGGTTTGACCTTCAACCTTGATTTGTTCAGCTGGAATTGCTTGGCCGTTGAGGCTTGCACTTGCACGACCTGTAGGATCTGCGAATTCAAGAACATCTACCAAGGTATCTTTGACCGCAAAGGCTGTTGCATCTGCTGGTACTTCTGTATTTACATTGTAGGTAAATTCTTCAGTAGCTGTCTTCAATGTTTCAGCTTCTTTGCCGTTGACATCTTTCTTGATACCTGGCTCACCTGGTGTTGGAGGTGTTACCGGAACTTCGTTAGAGTCCTTATGGTATTTCGGATTGTTGTCAATATCATAAGAAGCTTTGTTCGGAATTTCAGTTGTACCTGCAGGGGTGATGTAAGCTGCAAGGTTTGCGCCATCCTTGATCTTAGCCTTGAAGGTTACTTCGATAGACTTGCCAGCATCTGCTTTCACAGAAGCTTCTGCAAAGGCAATCTTGATGGTTTGATCTTTGACTGTTACAGTCGCTTTCTTACCAGCGGCTTTTCCATCAATCTTCACAGTTGCAGATCCATCTTTACCTACAAATTGCAAGACATCTTTCAATTCGTCAGTGATTTCAAAGATCGATGCATTAGCAGGCATTTCTGTTGTAAGAGTGTAGGTAAACTCTTCATCACGTTTCGCTAATTCGTAACGTTCTTGACCGTTGACTTTCTTCTTCAACTCAGGTGTTGTGGTTGGAGGAGGAGTTACGGTTACAGGAGTTGATTCTTTCTTAGAATCTGGGTTGTCATTAATGATGAAGCTTGCAGTATTTGGCACTAAAGGCTTGTCTCCAGCTGGATTTGGATAAGCAGCTAGAAGGGCATCATATGAGACATTGTCTTTGATCTTAGCCTTGAAGGTAATATGAACAGCTTTACCAGCATATTTCTTCACTTGGTCTTTATCAAAGGTTACAGTGAGTGTTTGACCGTTGGTTTGAACAGTGAGGTCTGTTGCTTTTTGGCCATCCACTTCGACAGTTGCATCCCCATCAAAGGTTAATTCATTAACCAGTTGGTCTGATACTTCAAACTTATCAGCAACTTCAGGAACTTTCGTATCGACTGTATAAGTAAAGCTTTCGCTTAATTTATTCAAGTCAGCGTGTTCTTGATTGTTCACTTTCTTCGTGATTGGTGGAGGAGTAACCGTTACTGGTTTTGTCTCTTTCTCACCTTGCTGATCGCTCTTGTTAGTGTAAGTGATTTTAGCTTTGTTTTCAATTGCTTCAGCAGTTGATTCTTTCTTCACTTTCGCCTTGATAACAAGTTCAACTTCTTTATCAGCGTAGTCGCCAGCATTTTCAAAGTCCTTCATCGTAGCCGTTACTGTTTGACCAGTTACTGTTACCGTGAAGAATTTATTAGCTTCACCAGCGATTGTTGCTTCACCAGCTTGGAGATTTTCATCCAAGGTATCCGTGATTACAAATGATTTGTAAGAAGTGATATCGTTTGGCAATTTAGCCTTGATGTTGTAAGTGTAGTCTGTTTCAGCTCCGATTACGGCTGTATCCAGCTTCTCATTGATTTTCTTCTTAACAGTTGGTTCTGATGGAGGAGTAACCGTTACTGGTTTTGTCTCTTTCTCACCACTGTGGTCGTTCTTATCAGTGTAGCTGATTTTCGCTGTATTCGGAATCTTAACGCGAGTTACACCATCATTGATCTTAGCAGGGATTTCAAGTTCAACTTCTTGACCTGCAAGATCCGCAGCATTTGCAAAGTTCTTCATCGTAGCCGTTACTGTTTGACCTTGAACTTCAACATCGAAGAAGGCTGCTGCTGCACCTTTAATGACAGGTTTTGTTTCACCTTCATTGATGACAGACAATTCATTTTCCAAGGTATCTGTGATCACAAATTTCTTGTAATCTTTGATATCTGTTGGAAGTTTTGTCTTAACGTTGTATTTGTATTGTTCTCCTGTCGGGATATCTAAGTGATCAAGATTTTCATTGATCTTCTTAGTTACAGGAGGAGGAGTAACATGAACTGGAGTTGATTCTACTTCTTTGTCCACATTGCTCTTGTTTGTGTACTCAACTTTCGCTTTGTTGTCGATGACTTTACCTGACACGCCTTGTTTCACTTTGGCAGGGATGATCAACTCAACAGTTGAGTAGTTAGCAAGGTCTTTGAACTTGCCTGGTTTCACAGTAGCTGTAACAGTTTGACCGTTCTTTTCTACTGTGAAGAGATCCGCAGCATCTCCCTTAATAGTTGCTTCTCCATCAAATTCCAAATCGTTATCAAGCGTATCGCTGATGACAAATTTCTTATAAGAAGAAACATCTGCTGGGATAGCTGTTGAAATGTTGTAGGTATATGGTTGACCTTCGAAGGTTTGGTAATCTTCTAAGGTTTCATTGATTTTCTTCTCTACCGTTGGTTCTTTTGGTTTCGGCGGAGTAACGGTTACTTCATTAGAAGTTTTCTTGATGTCGTTCAAAGCGACGTCTGCCTTGTTAGGCACCTTGATGGTTCCGTTCTTCTTGTACTTGCTCAAGTCAGCATTTGGACGGATCTTAGCCTGGAAGACTAAGTCCAGTTTTTTAACTTCGTCGCCACCACGACGGTTGACCAAACGTGCCAAACGATCCATATCAGCTTTATCCAAGCTGATTTCAACAGTTTGATCTTTTAGGGTCGTCGCCTTAGTGAGAGCCGAATAAGTTTTTCCATCAATAGTTGCTTTGATGGTGCTTTCTTGAACTTCCAATTCTGGAACGACTGTATCGGTTACAGTGAACTTGTCAGCAGTACCTGGCCATGGAACAGATACCTTGTATTCGAAGAGTTCATCTTCTGTCGCAAGGTCCGCATGTTCTTTTTCGTTTACTTTTTTCTCGATGTCAGTTGACAATGGAGGTTTTACATAAACAGGGTTTGAACGACGGATGGTGCTTGGCTTGTCTGCTGTCTTAGCGTGAGGGTCTGGGTTTGGAGAATCATCTTCGCCATTCCACATGATATTCCCTTGGTTGACCAAACCAAAGCCGTTGCTATCTTGAAGAAGGGCTAAGTAATTCTTACTTGCTTGATCCTTGCGGAATTCTTCTTTCAATTTAACCGTAATCTTGAGCTCTGCTTGTTTCAAGACCAAATAGTTGTAGTTTGTCCCGTCGCTTGGCACATCTGCCACGACGATGTCGCGTTCGTTTCCAGCGCTGTCTTGACCTTTCACGACACGAGTTGTTAGAGAACCATTAGGACCAGTCGCTGAGCTACGAACCACTTCCAAGCGGTAGTCCAATGGGTCAGTCAACATAACATTCTTCTTGAATTCATAAGGAACGTTGTTGAAGTTGTAGTTTACTGTATACGTAAATTCTTCAGCTTTATCTGACAAGTTAGCTGCATAAGCTGGTTTTTTAGTCAATTGAAGTGGGTCTTCAATGGTACCTGTATCGTTGCTAAGATCTTGGTCTTCGATTTTCTTGGTTGCACTTGGGTAACAGTATTCAAGTTTTTGAACTTCTACTGTTTCGTTGTGACCCCCAATTGTTTGAGTTTCGAAGTCACCAACCTTAAACTTACCAGTCAACTCAGGAACTTGAACTTGTTCTTTAGCTGGTTGGTAACCTGCAGGAGGATCTTGTTCATCATCTTCGTCCACTTGCTCAGCATGAGCTTCTTTACTCAAGTCGTAGTCGAAGTTGTTCTTACCAGGGTTGAAGACACTTTCTGGTACAGAGATAGTAACATTGTCACCATCCTGTTCGATCTTACCACGGATTTCCTTGTCAGGATCTTTGACTTCAGAGACAATCTTCTTCCCATTGATTCGAACAGCATCTACCTTGTAGCCTGGAGTGACCGTAAATTCACCCTTGATATCTTCCTTGACCAAGGCAGCCCCAACAGATTCCAAAACGCGAGCTGAGAATTTGTCGATATTGTCTTGTTCATTAACATAGAAGGAAACGTTTTTGCCATTTACTTCTTTATCTGGAGAAGCCATCCCTTGAAGGGCTTCATGGAAGATTTCCTGAACGGAACGGTTGTCTCCGATATCAAAGTATTTTGAGAAACCATTTTTGTAGACATCGTAGTACTGAGCCTTATCATTGTTAAACAGTGCTACGTCTTCCCAGAAACCTACAACTACAGTTCCGTTTTCCCCAACCACTCCTTTAAGAGTGTTCGCAGCATCTTTTACTTCGTTTACACGACCAATGATGTCTTGGGAAGCCTCAGAAAGTTGGTTATAACTCCATGCACGTTGGAGTTTTTGATTTCGAATGCCACTATAGTCAATTCGAACCTTACCATCAGCATCACGTTTACCATTGGCAACACCATCGGTAATCATGAGGAAGACGGTCTTGCGCCCATTGGCCATGCTACCTTTATTAGCGTTATACTGTTTGATAGCATCTTCGATGGCTGGAACTGTTGGAGTTCCTCCGTTTACTGTGATGTTATTGATAAAGTTATGGATTGCATTCTGATCAGTTGTAAGACCTGTTGATTTGTATTGATAATCATATTTTGGTCCCCAACCCGGATATACAGTTGGCTTACCTGTAAAGGTATCGTTGTTGTAATAGTTGTAGCCATCCACACCTTGGAAGGTGGTCATCATGACACGGTCTGATGTATCCGGATCATTAGTCTTGACCAAACGAGGATTGTTCTCATTGTAGTCTTCTTCACTAACAAATGTCGTTAAGGCCTTCAATGCCTTCTGAACACTTGGGATGGTATTTTTGAACGATCCACTCGCATCCTGCAAGATGACCAAGTCAATTGGTTTTCTTGGGAGTCGCCAGTGAATTTCTTCTGTCTTTTCAATCTTGCGCGAACATCCGTTTTGTGTGATCTTGGTGTTCTTGTTTCCTTGCGTGGTAACAATGTTCTCTTCCGCTCGGGCGTGAGTTACAAGAGCACTTGTTAAGTTTGCAGGCAAGGACATGAACAAGATTGCAAACAACATGAAAATCTTTTTACAAAAATTTTTCATAATTCCCTTGGAGCTTTTCGGAGCTCCGTCCTCCTTTTTTTATTTTTCTCTTCTATAGAAGTTAATTGTTTAGTAATGTTTCTAACGCTTCCTCAAACTCCTCTTGGTCTAAGTGATCGACAGCCACTCGGGTGACTTCTTGATCCTTGTCCACGAAGTAGATACTAGGAATCGTTTGGACTTGCAGAGCATCTGCAGCAGATTGGTCGCGATCGTAATAGTAAGGGAAGGTAAAACCTTTATCCTTTATATACTGATCGGCGGACTCTTTAGTCTCCTTACCCTTTTCCATCATGTTCAGCATCACAAAATTGATCTTCTTTCCATATTTCTCATACATCTGCTGAACAATCGGAAGTTGCTGTTGGCAGTGCGGACACCAACTAGCCCACTCTACAACGAGCATCGGTTTCTCATACTGGTTGGAACTTTTCAGTTCTTGATCCTTCTGGTCCGTCATTTTAAATTCTGGTAGTTGTTGACCAACTAGTTCAAGAGCTGTATTCTCTCTACTACTCGCTGTCGTCGTTGCACTATCCAATGGACCTGAACTCTTGTTCCGAACAGGACTGTTGTAATACAACAAACCTATTCCAGACACTACTATGACTCCCACCGCTAGGAAGGGGAGCCACCATCTATCTCTTTTCATATATTCTCCTTGTTTCCCTTGTTAAAAATGTTCTCCGATACACTCTCATATGTACCTTTCTCCTTGGAGATCCATTTTTTATCTATCTTGTCTAGCTGCCTTCGTAATGATTGATATAGTTCGAAATGAATACGAAATAATTCGACAAAAATATTACGTAGATTACAAGACAATGACACATTTTTAACATTCTATCACTTTTTTGTTATTTGTTCAACAAGTTTAGACGAATCTGTGTATTTATTTTTTAGTTTTTTATCTATTGAAACTCAACATACATTAAATCGTCTGACAATTGTCTATTTCCATTGTAATAGCGCCATTTCTGTACCTTCATTTAAATGTCCAAAGAATCATTTAAAATATATTTATTATACCATTCCGGTGGCAAAGCTCTTGCTTTTATATTTTTTCCCTTTTTAGTTTCTTTAGTTCATTTTTTTAATAAATTATATCGGTTTATAATACCATTTTTGTGGCTTTTTAGGTCTTTTTATCCAAGAAAAGGAACTTTTTTAAAAAAGTTTGTGAGAATTCTCCACTTTTTTCAACATTTTTCTACTTTCGTCCATTGTCCCGTCATAGGTTCTGATCTTTACTCGAAGAAAGGCCTGTTAGCCCCTTCTGACCAGGACTTGTCATCACTTGGTATGAACTTGATGTCGGTATCAAAAAAGATCTAGGAATGATTCCTAGATCTGTGGCCAAACTCCTCGTTTGGAATTAGTCTTTTTTCTTCTTCAAGATATAGAGAGCAAGTCCACCTAAGACAACTGCTAAGACAATACTTACAATCGAAACAACCGTACCCGTACTTGGCAAGAATTTCTTCTGAACTGGACGTCCAGGTTTTTCTGGTGTTGACGGTGGTGTCGATGGTGGTGTCGATGGCGGTGTTGACGGTGGTGTTGACGGCGGTGTTGACGGTGGTGTTGACGGTGGTGTTGACGGTGGTGTCGATGGCGGTGTTGACGGTGGCACTGTTGGTTTGTGCTTATTGGTCAAGATCACATTACTTGGATCTTCCTGCACTTTTGTCCCTTCATAACCCGCTGGAACCACCATTTCACTTGCCGTATAGACAATGGCTTTTCCTTTTGCTTTCTCTGGAAGTTTTGAGAAAGTATAGGTCCATTTATTGGCTTCACTGAGCTCAATTTCGCTTCCAACTTTCTTACCATCTGCAAAGAGTTGAACCTTGATGCTCTTCGGACGGATGCCCGCTTTATTATTTTCATCATCCCAACGTTTCGTCACGGTTAGGTGAGTTTCACCTGGCTTGTGAGTATTGGTAATGACATAGTTGGTTTGATCGATGTCAGCTGTATAATTGGCTACTTTTTCTTCTTCAAGGGTGTAGACAATGGCTTTTCCAGCCTCGTATTTTGGAAGGTTTTCAAAGATTCCTGCCCAGCCAGTTTCAGCTGTGAGGGTCTGACTAGCTACCTTCTTACCATTTGCCAACAGGTTCACTACGATCGACTCTGGACGAAGACCGTCTTGGTTGCCATCGTCTTGCCATACCTTGCTGAATGGAATGGCAGTCCGTTCAGGAGTATGGGTATTGGTGAGGTTGGTTCCTTCTACACTGGTTTCATAACCCGGAACAGCTTCTTCATCTACAGAGTAAACAATTTCTTGTCCATTCTCATATTTTGGAAGATCTTTAAACTCATAAGCCCACTTGTCTTTTGCTGTGACCTCTTTACGAGCGACTTCTACTGCTTCTGATCTAGCTAGAGCTTTTTTCAAGATAACAGTGATTTTTTCTGGACGAAGTCCATCACGGTTGTCAGCGTCCTTCCAAGTCTTGCTTCCTTTAACGGAAACAGTGGCCGGTGTATGGCTATTGATGAGGTTGGTCCCCTCTACCTTGCTACTGTATCCCGGAACTTTTCCTTCCGAAATTGTGTAGGTGATTTCCTTACCATCTTTGTATTTTGGAAGGTTTTGGAAACGGTAGGTCCAATTACCGCTTGCATCTGGGCTAACAGTAGCACTGTCCACTTTCTCCCCATCTGCAAGAAGGTTGACAGTGATTTGACTCGGACGAAGGCCGTCACGGTTGTTGTCATCCTTCCAGGTCTTGCTTCCTTCAATAGAAACAGTGGCTGGAGTGTAGGTATTGGTGAGGTTAGTTCCCTCTAGCTGACTGGTATAGCCTTCAACCGCTTCCTCAGATACCGTATAGACAATCTCTTTTCCATCCTTGTATTTTGGAAGATCCTTGAAGCTGTACGTCCAATTCCCATCCTTGTCAGCTTTCACTTTTAGGCTGTCTACTTTTTCTCCATCTGCAAGGAGATTGACAGTGATCTGGCTTGGACGTTTTCCATCGCGGTTGTTGTCGTCCTTCCAGGTCTTGCTACCAGAGACTTCTCTTGTTTCAAGACTATTGACAAGTCGGATGCTATCTTTTGCTTCTGATTCAACAGTTGCGACATAGCCAGCTACATCGACTTCTTGGACTGAGTAATTGCCAGTTTCATCTAGATCTGTGAAGGCCCCTGTCCAATGATTGTCCTCGCTCAAGACCAGACTCTTACCTTCGACGACGACACCGTCTTTCAAGAGGTTGACAGTCACAGATGCTGGACGAGTCTTGTATTGATTCTTTTTATCATTCCATTTCTTAGTTACCTTGAGTTGACGGTTGTTTTGTTTCTTATTGCTAATCACAACTGTCAAGATTTTACTAGTCACATCGAAATTCGGATTACCTTGGGCAAAATCATTCTCTGAGATGGTCACCGGGTCTTTGAGCAATTGGTAACCATTTGGAGCTGCTACTTCTGTAACGGTGTAATCATCCTTGAGCAAGCCTGGTACATTCAAATCCCCATTCTCATCTGAAGTAAAGATATCGGTTTCTTTTCCATCCACTGTATGAGTAAGAGTTTGTTTGTTGGCATTGCGGACGATCTTGAATTGAGCCCCTTGAAGTGGCTCACCAGCTTCATTTTGCTTGTGGAGTTTGATATGGTAGGCATAGCCTTCTACATTACCTCCACCTTTTTGCCAGAGAACACGCGCTTCGGCTTTCTTCACAATCGAATCTTCACCGTTTAACGTAGCATTGTTGACAAATTTTTCATTATCTCGAGGAACATAACCTAGCTGAACGTTGTAGCGGATACGGTACATTTCTTTGTCTGTGATATTTGCAATCTTAATCACAAAAGACTTATCATCTGGAAAATCAATTTCATAGATGGCTGGCTCAGCATCTTTGAAAACCCAAGTGGCATTTTCCCATACCCATTGCCCTTTTTCAACGATGAAGGAATTCCGATCGTAGTGGGCATTGGTGAATTGTAAGGTATCTTTTAAAACCGCATTTTTGATATTGAGTGGTTTGCGGTTGATGGCAATGGTGTAGTTAAGGGTTGGAGTGGTTGCTTCCCGGTTATAAGAACCAACCTTGTTGAGGGTATAAGTGTCAGGTTTCTTAACCCCAATGTAGTCTACTGGTGGTTGAGGAGGTTCATTTGGAACGACCTTATTTTCTACTGTTATACTAATTGGAATCTTCTCTGCATTTGGAACGAGCAGGTGGTCCACACGAACATAGAAGAAGAAACTACCTTTGACATCTGAATTCTTTTCAGCAAAGTCTGTATAGGTCAAGGTCAACTTTTTGTAGGTTGGGTCGACATGAGCATAAGCAGCAATTTGTTCTTTGCCATCCTTGTCTTTCCCTTTTAATTCAAAGTCCGTACTGTTGATAATCAACTGAGATGGAACTGAAACTGTTGTAGTATCCCCTGCGTGAATTTTATTATTTGGCAAGGCAAAGGTCGCATTGATCTTAAAGGTTGCCCAGGGCTCGAGTGACCAGTTCAGTTCTCCGCCTTCATTGTTGGTATATTTGATACTCGTGATAACATCATCTACAGCTTTTGGAGCGCGAGGTGCTGCTGCTCGATCGGCTCCTGATGGTGCTAGCGCCCCAGTCGCACTACTAGCTGCTTCTGTCGCACTGGCTTCCGTCGCACTGCTAGATGCCTCTGTTGCTGACTCTGGCTGAACAGCCTCGGTACTAGGCGTCGTCCCTTCACTTGTCTCTGCTATGGTGACAAGCGGGGTCGAAAACATCGAAAACACCAGCAAGAATAGACTTGCTGCATTTAGGAATTTTGACATGAATTGCTTCATTTGTCTTTCCTTTTTCATATGATTCTCCTCTCTTCTTTCGCATGGTTCGCAAAATCATCCCACACAGTATAGTTGGATTTAAATGGAACTAATCCTCAAATTATTTTCCCTATAAAACCTTTTATACACTTTGCATTATAATACTTTTCTAAACCAATTTCAATAAAATAGATGCAATATTTTCAAAAAAATGTTTTTTACGTTCATTTAATTTAAAAAGAACTTCAAACTAGTAGTATTTCCGAATGATTTTTTTTGAGTTGTCTGATTAATTCCGATTCGTGGCTAACGTTTTTTAAATTACACTAGTTAATCATAAACGAAACCCGAACCTATCACTAATTAGTTTTTTATTTTCCCAAGCTTTTCCAAAAGCAACTCGCTTGCCTCTAATCTAAGCTGGCCTCAGGAGAAAAAACGACAAAAAAACAGTCCCTAGCTTGCTAGGAACTGCTCTTCTTTTAATAATAACGTGGCGTTGCAAATCCACGGATATTGCCATGGCCGACACGATAGACCTGGCGACGGACGGCACCATTGGAGTTTCCTTCGATGGTATGGATTATGCCATTTTGGACACTTTCAACAATCCCGATGTGATCTGCCCAACCGTCGTTTTGTTGGCTATTTTGATCCCAGTTAAAGGTGATGATATCCCCTGCCTTTGGCGTCGTCAAGCCATTCTCATTCCAGATCCCTAAGCGCTTAAAAATCTGGATATGGCGTTCAACCCCGCATTCGCGACCGATCAAGTGGCTCAAACCTTCCCGCTGGAAGACGGTAGTCACAAAGACATCACACCAGTCGTCTGAGTTTTTGACAGTATAACCTACAGGGAGAGGTTTGACACTATTATAGTCTGAGACCAACTGGCGATGGGCTGCGCTACCTGCGGTCACACCGACCAGATTTGCTGCAGCACGGAGGACACGATCTCGTTGCCCTCTGGCTACAACTGGAGACAAGCCTGTTTGCCCCAGGTTAATCCCCTCGACAGTACCATCGGTATAGTCCACGTAGACATGGGTGGTGTAATCTCCTTGGCGGTAGCCATGGTTGGCAGCATTCACCTGTACCTCTGTACGACCACCCACAGAAGGAGTGGTATACCAGTGAAGGTTTTCTTGGTGGGCTTGCGACCAGACAGCCACACGGACATCCTTGATTTGACGCCCTTGAGGAGCTTGGTCTACTTCGACTGTGAAGGTCCCAGAGGTCGGATTGACATACTTGATCTTAGCTTGAGTCTTAGTCTTGGCTTGGCGGAATTCTACATCGGTCGTTGCCGTAGAGACACCAACCCGAGTTCCGTCCGCTTGGACGTAGTAGAGATGGACATGGTAGCGTCCCGTCGAATTTTTATGGTCTGTTGCTTTGACAGAGACTTTATAACTACCGTCTGACTGACGATGCCCGCTGTACCAGATAACGTCATCCTGGCCGTCCTTGTCAGACCAGATCGGCACTTGGACAGATTGAACACCTTTTGGACTAAAGACATCAGAGATAATGACGTCAAAAGTACCGGTCTCCTTGTTGTTGTTTTGGATGGTTAGGGTACCAGTCGGACGAAGTTTATGATACTCAACCATGGACTTAGTTACAAATTCTTTATTCCCTTTCGCATCAAGGTAAAAGAGTTGCGCCTCATATGTCCCATCTATATTTTCATGATCACTTGCTTTTACAGTCACAGAATAAGACCCATCTTGTTGTTTGGTCGGAGTATACCAAACAATGTCTTTCATACCATTCGCGTGAGACCAAAATGGAATCTGAATTCCTTTAAATCCAGACAGTCCTGTTAAACGGGTAGCTCTGATTGTGAAACTGCCATCTGACTCCGACTTTGTAATCGTTAAATCAGCACTAGGTTGATCTCGATTCACGAAAGCTTTTTTTACAAATTGATTCTTGCCTTTTGAATCAACATAGAACAATTGCGCCTCATATGTCCCATAAGCATTTTCATGATCACTTGCTTTTACAGTCACAGAATAAGACCCATCTTGTTGTTTGGTCGGAGTGTACCAAACAATGTCTTTCATACCATTCGCGTGAGACCAAAATGGAATCTGAATTCCTTTAAATCCAGACAGTCCTGTTAAACGGGTAGCTCTGATTGTGAAACTGCCATCTGACTCCGACTTTGTAATCGTTAAATCAGCACTAGGTTGATCTCGATTCACGAAAGCTTTTTTTACAAATTGATTCTTGCCTTTTGAATCAACATAGAACAATTGCGCCTCATATGTCCCATAAGCATTTTCATGATCACTTGCTTTTACAGTCACAGAATAAGACCCATCTTGTTGTTTGGTCGGAGTATACCAAACAATGTCTTTCATACCATTCGCGTGAGACCAAAATGGAATCTGAATTCCTTTAAATCCAGACAGTCCTGTTAAACGGGTAGCTCTGATTGTGAAACTGCCATCTGACTCCGACTTTGTAATCGTTAAATCAGCGCTAGGTTGATCTCGATTCACGAAAGCTTTTTTTACAAATTGATTCTTGCCTTTTGAATCAACATAGAACAATTGCGCCTCATATGTCCCGTATGCATTTTCATGATCACTTGCTTTTACAGTCACAGAATAAGACCCATCTTGTTGTTTGGTCGGAGTATACCAAACAATGTCTTTCATACCATTCGCGTGAGACCAAAATGGAATCTGAATTTCCTTAAAANAGTCACAGAATAAGACCCATCTTGTTGTTTGGTCGGAGTATACCAAACAATGTCTTTCATACCATTCGCGTGAGACCAAAATGGAATCTGAATTTCCTTAAAACCTGACAAACCTTGTAGTTCACTCACTGTAATTGTGAAACTACTTTCTTCGTTAGTATTAATCACCAAATTTCCACTAGGTTTTTGATTGACATTCTCATTTACTGGATCTGTAGGCTTTTCTTGATCAGGTTTGCTTGGGTTACTTGGTTGTGGATCGTTGATTGGCGTTGGTTGTTTAGGTACTTCTGGGACAGTTGGTTGTTCTGGTTGAGGTGTCACGGGACTCTCTTCCTTTGGTCCATCTGTTGGACTGGAGCTTGTAGGTGTGGAATTGTTCAAGAGAACATTTGTTGGTCCATAAGCATCAACACTTGGGCTATTCTGTTCATCTGCGAGAACTGAAGGCGTCGTGAGCCCGAGCAAGACTGCTGCACTAGCAAAATAGATAATATCTTTCTTTTTCATGAAACTTCCCTTTTTAGATTTGAAAAAGCCTCTCTCTGAGTTCTATCAAAGAGCGATGCTTCCCCATTTTATACTCTCCTATTGTACCACAGGAGAGCCCAATCTAAAAAGAAATTCTATCAAAAATAAGGAGTTTCCGAATAATAAAAAAGTGAAGCTAACTCAATGTATCAGCTTCACTTGTATGATTGAAAGATGTCTATGAGATAGATAGACTTTAGGCAAAGATTGAGAAGAAAGGTGATCCTAATTTTGTATCCATCGGATCTGTACTCTTCAATGAATGGATATAATCAATACCATACCAGCCGTTGTTGGCTGCATTAAATGGATCTCTGACATAAGTTTTACCATTATCGTAGCCATGAAGGACAATTTCATGGGTATATGGAGCATTGATAAAACGACTAGGTCCGACTGCTGCAAGGACATGTTTCCCAGCTTGCAAGGAAGCCGCAATAGTAGAAGCCCCTGTCAACATTTGGCTATTGAGTCCCCATTTTTGTGTTGCTGAAACAATTCCCTGGGCATCTGTACCAGCCCCAGATGTCTTATTAAATGTATCCGTTTGGTTGTACAAATAATCGGCTACTGCTGTCGGAGTCACTCCAACTCCCAAGATATCCGTAAAGGTCATGGCTAACGAGGTTGGGACACAGCCAGATTGGTCCATGTTACTAATTCCATACCACTTAGAACCCCAACGAGGATCCCGCTGAGAATAGTAGGTCGTTTTAGGATTTACCTTCTGATTCTGAGGGGATAGACTGGTCTTACCAAGGTTAAAGCCTTCTACTGTGTTGTCCGTATAATCGACATAAACGTGGGTCGTGTAATCACCTTTTTGATTGCCATGGTGAAGGGCCGAAACCGCCACTTCTGTGTGCGTACCACTAGAAGCAGTGGAGTACCAGTAAAGGTTTTCTTGGTTCGGTTGAGACCAGACTGCCACACGGACTTGTTTGATCCGACGACCTTGAGGAGCTTGGTCGACTGCTACTGTATAGGTCCCTGCAGAGACATTGACGTTGGTGATATAGGCTTTGGTTTTATTGGTGAGATTTTGATAAGTCACTTCTGTTGCACTAGTCGCAACACCCACTCTGGTCCCATCTTCTTGGATATAGTAGAGATGGATATGGTACTTACCAGTCGAATTCTTATGGTCGCTAGCCTTGACAGAGACTTTATAAGTCCCGTCTGTCTGACGATTGCCATTGTACCAGATAATATCATCCTGACCGTCCTT
Source organism: Streptococcus rubneri (assembly GCF_004785935.1). Classification (GTDB taxonomy): domain Bacteria; phylum Bacillota; class Bacilli; order Lactobacillales; family Streptococcaceae; genus Streptococcus; species Streptococcus rubneri. Next base: position 1,578,098 of record NZ_SRRP01000001.1, read on the forward strand.
GTCAGACCAAATCGGTACTTGAACCGTCTTCACTCCTTTCGGACTGAAGACATCTGATACGATGACATCAAAGGTTCCCTTCTCTTTATTATTATTTTGGATAGTCAGAGTGCCAGTTTGACGAGCTTGATTTTGGTAATCAACAAAAGCCTTTTTCACAAACTTGTTTTGACCCTTGTCATCTACATAGAAGACTTGAGCTTCATATTTACCATCGGCTTTTTCGTGGTCACTAGCTTTAGCGATTACGGTGTATGAACCGTCTGATTGGCGCGTTGGTGTATACCAAATGATATCCTTCATCCCATTAGCATGAGACCAGAATGGAATCTTCACTTCCTTATAACCAGCGAAGCCTTGAAGATTCTTGGCCGTAATCGTGAAAGTACCGTCTTTTTCTGACTTGGTAATAGTCAGATCAGCTGATGGTTTGGTTGCCGTGTAATCAATAAAAGCTTTTTTAACAAACTTGTTTTTTCCTTGGGCATCCACATAGAAGACTTGCGCCTCATACTTGCCGTCAGCGTTTTCGTGATCACTTGCCTTTGCGGTCACTGTATACGAACCGTCTGATTGGCGAGTCGGAGTGTACCAGACAATGTCTTTCATTCCATTGGCATGAGACCAGAATGGAATCTTCACTTCCTTATAGCCATCGAAGCCTTGAAGGTTCTTGGCCGTAATCGTGAAAGTACCATCTTTTTCTGACTTGGTAATAGTCAGATCAACTGCATCAGCAGTGACTGGGTTCGTTGCTGTATAATCGATAAAGGTTTTTTTAACAAACTTATTTTGTCCTTGGGAATCCACATAGAAGACTTGAGCTTCATACTTACCATCAGCGTTTTCGTGGTCGCTAGCTTTAGCAGTTACAGTGTAAGAACCGTCTGCTTGGCGTGTCGGTGTATACCAGACGATATCCTTCATCCCATTAGAATGAGACCAGAATGGAATCTTTACTTCCTTATAACCATCGAAGCCTTGAAGGTTTTTAGCCGTAATCCTGAAAGTACCTAAGTTCTGATTAGTTGAAATCGTTAACTCAGCCGAGACAGATCCTCTTGGACTTTCAACAGTACGGTCCTTGCCGGTAGCTAACTCTGTTGTCGTTGCAGCTACACCGACAGATTGGCCATTTAATTGGTTGTAATAAAGGTGAACGTGGTACTTGCCCCGTGAATTTTTATGGTCACTAGCTTTGACACTGACCTTGTAGGTTCCATTTACCTGTTTGGTAGCAGTATACCAGACCAAATCATCTTGGCCATTGATATCTGACCAGACAGGGACAGAAACTGTGAGAACCCCATTTGGAGCGGTTACGTTTGAAATTAGGACATCAAAACGCCCTGTTGCATCATCTTTGTTTTCAATGCTGATCTTACCATTTAAGTTTCCTCTAGTCGGATCAGCAATTGGTTTGGCATTGGTCGTGAAGCGACCAGAATAGTCGACGCTTTGGTCAAAGACGTGCTTACCAGGCAATAATTCTGCTTGAGAGGTAAACTGCCAAGCTCCTGCCCCACCGTTGTAACGCAAGTTCTTTGCATCATTGACAGAGAGTTTTGGAGATGGGTATTGAGCCACCCAGAAGTTTTTCAGGCCAAACTGAGCAGTCGAAACAGGACCTTTTTTGCGAAGATTGTTTTCATCAATCCAGCTGGCACTGGTGTAGTACATGAGATTGGTATAACCATTCTTACGCATCTCATCTGTCCAGGCTTGAGTATTGCGGTTGATGTTAGCCTGCATCTTAGCATCTTCCATGTCATTGACCATGACAGTTGTCGTAGGCAGGTTCAAGCGTTTGGCAACTGAGATATAGTGGCGGGCTTCCGCCTTAGCTTGCTCCTCGCTTGTATAGCGTGAGAAAGCATAGGTAGACACTTGGAGGCCAGCTGTTTGTGCATTTCGAACTTGGCCTTCCGCATAGGGATTAGTATAGGTCGTTCCTTCTGTCAGCTTGACAACGACACCTCCCACGCCTTTTCTAGCCAAGACCTGATAGTCTTCGACACTGATGTAGCCATTGTGGCTGCTAACATCGACAAAGGATTTAGGCTGCACTGCTACATCTGTCGAGCGACCATTTGGAGCTTGTGAAGAAGCAGTGAAGAAGGTGCTTCCAGCTCGTGTTTCAGGCTTGGCAACCTCTTCTGTAGAGGTTGGGGTACTTGCTTCCTCTTTCCCTACTGAAGCTCCTGTCCCTTGATCTTGAGTTTTTTCGCTTACTCCTGATTCATTAGAAAGCTCCGTAACCGTCGCTGGAGCAGGATAACTAAGGCTTGTCTCCTTAGTAGTATCTTCTACTGTTGGAGCTGAAAGATCTGGAGAAGCTAACCTTTGTTCGTTTTCAACTTGGGCTGGATCTTTACCAGTCACTTCATCTGCTTGAGCTACCTGTGTTGAAGCAGCCATCAAGACAGCTGCACTTGCAACATAAATCAAATCTTTTTTTCTCATTGTTATTCCCTATTGCTTTATTTTATGCTTTCCCTATTCTACCATACCAAGTCTCCTAGGAAAAGTTTTATGAGGCAAATTTTAAAAATTAGTGACAATCAATAGAAGAAAGAAGTTTTAGACTTCTTTCTTCTATTACATATTCAATTGTCTTAAGGCTTTGGTCAAATAAAAACCTTCACGAATCTTTTGGCCAATCCTTTTTGCAGTGACAAGCAAGTCTTGGTAGTCCTTATCATCTAACTGTTCAATCGCTTGAGAGAGATCATGTAGTGATTCCACTGCAATTCCACACCTATTCTCTAAGACAAAATGCGAGAGAGCAGATTGTTTCCAAACCACTAGAGGAAAACCTGCCGCTAAATAAAGCGAAGCCTTGTGCGAATTATTATAGCGAAGATATTCTCCAAAAACGCCACTACAGGTCTCCGCGCTATCCCCGTCCCAGACAAGACCAAAGCCACCTTCAAGGGCTGCAGGGAGTTCATCAGGTAGGAAGGAGCCAAAATAGGTCTCGTTGGCAAGTGCTCTGCTCTCGTCAAAGCCGACACCATAGAGATTGTAGGCCGGTCTAGCAGGCAATTGATAAAGGTAGCCTGCTTTTTCTTGGGCTAAATTCCCTGCTACAATGATTGGTTGATCCTTTGATAGACCATCTTTCTCTTGGTAATTCGGAATGAGGTAGTCAAAAATTTCTAAACTAACTAGTTTGTGCTCTGGGATCCCCTTCTCCACCAATACTGATTTCATAATCGGATTATGAGCAATCACTCCATCAGCTACCTTCAATAGACTCGATTCTTGAAGATGAACTCGAATCTTATGTTTCAAAGGTACTGTATCCAGATTGGCATAGCGCAAAGCTTCCAAATCATGGATAATAAAATAGACTTGTACCCCTCTTCGCTGGATTTTTCTTACCAAGCGAGTGGTGAAAAAACTATGATGGAGCATGGGAAATTGAATCAATAATTGATCCCCTGATTTCAACTGAGAAAAAGCTTGAGCCAACGCTTTCGCCTTATGCTGTTGGGCTTTAACGGTTCCCATTTGGTACCAATCTTCAACTGTTAACAACAAGGGCTGATAGCCTTCGCGTTTGACGATCTCCTCGACATCATTTCTAGCCTTGTTCCCTGCGTTTCGAGCTCCAGAATCTTTTAAAAACTCTTCTTTTAGAAAATACTTCATGAATCACTGTTTCTTTCAATCAAATTCATTTGCTACGACTTCTAGAGCACGCTCAATAACCACATGCATGTCGTAGTATTTATAGTCTGCTAAGCGTCCACAGAAGATGACCTTGTCATTTTTAGCGGCTTCTTCTTGATACTTAGCAAACATGGCGTTGTTCTTTTCATCATTGATTGGATAGTAGGGCTCATCGCCTCGTTTCCAATCAGCTGGGTATTCACGGGTAATCACCGTCTTCGGTTGAGTCCCATACTCGAAGTGCTTGTGCTCGATGATCCGAGTATAAGGAATCTCACGTTCTGTATAGTTGACCACGGCATTACCTTGATGATTTTCCTCATCCAAGATTTCGTGTTCGAAACGAAGGCTGCGGTATTCCAACTCCCCATGTTTGTAGTCAAAGTACTGGTCAATCATTCCTGTGAAGACAACTTTTTCCGCTGAGCTTTCCAGCTCTTCACGATTGGCAAAAAAATCAACCCCAAGTTCTACTTCTACATCACCTAGCATGTTTTCAATGATGACGTTGTAGCCACCGATTGGAATCCCTTGGTAACGGTCGTTAAAGTAGTTATTATCAAAGGTCAAACGCACTGGGAGGCGCTTAATGATGAAAGGAGGAAGGTCCGTCGCAGAACGTCCCCATTGCTTCTCCGTATAGCCCTTGATCAACTTTTCATAGATATCTGGACCAATCAACTTGATCGCTTGTTCTTCAAGGTTCTTAGGCTCAACATCCTTCATATCTGCCGTTTGTTCTGCAATTTTGTCCTTGACTTCTTGAGGAGTCTTGGTCCCCCACATGGCGTAGAAGGTATTCATGTTGAAAGGAAGATTGTAAAGACTCCCCTTATAGTTAGCCACTGGTGAATTGATATAGTTGTTAAATTCAGCAAATTGGTTGACATAATCCCAAACCTTTTTGTTTGAGGTATGGAAAATGTGTGCTCCATACTTGTGAACATTGATCCCTTCCACTTCTTCACAGTAGATATTGCCACCAATGTGATCTCGTCTATCAATGACTTTTACTTTTTTGCCACGCTTGGTCGCCTCATGAGCAAAAATTGCCCCCGATAAACCAGCACCAACAATCAGATAATCGTACATAGTTGTCTCCCTTTTAATAGATGGTCATCAGTTTTTAACTTAGCATGCCTCTGACTGATACAAATAACATGTCCAATAAGAGTGATCCCTTTGTCCTAGGATGAAATTTCTCCAGCTTCTACTGAGCTTGTCACTAACCAGTTGCTTGCTCACCGACTATTGCCGATGGGCTAGCATCCACTGTGTTTTGAGTGAAGAGGATAAACATAAAAATATTATAAGAAGGTACAAACCAAAAGGCTTCAATCATACAGTTGACAGTGATCAAAGAAAGAATAGCAACATAAAGATATCTCCCCCTCTTATACTCGTCCCTAGATACTAGAATATAAATGAAAATGAGGGTGAGTACCGGAATAATGCCATAAGTGAAGAGCATTTGAACGTAGGACGAATCGACGTAGTTGTAGCTGAGAACAGACTCTGTACTTCCCCCTGAACCAATAAATTGAACGCCTCTGGTGCCAAACCAATTTAGTTCGTATAAATTAAAGGCATTTTTCCCTAAGGCTAAGCGCCCTGTAATCAATTGATTGATTGTTACATAGAAAGGCGAAGTCCATGAGAAGTGATAAGTCAGATAGAGGATGAGGGAAGAAAAGAGCGCAGCTGAGTAGGGCATGAGGGCATAGAGCCCAATTTTCTTTTCCTTGGTTAAATAAAAGAAAACAAAAACCAAGGTTCCCACAAGCAGTGAGTAAGCATTCATCCGAGCGTCACAAAACTTGATGAGAAAGACGGCCAAGAAGAGACCAACAAAGGTCCGTAGCCAGATATAGCGATTCTTCAATAGATAAGAAATCGCTACGAAAAGATAAAAACAGTGCGAAGCAAAATCCGTAGGATAGATAAACCCAAAGGAATTCCGAATAACGCCTCCCCGACTATATTGCAAGTTCGGAATGACTTTTAAAAGAGATAAGAAGAAGACTGATACAAGAACACTTCCACCAACAAAGATATAGGTCCGTAAAACAACCTTCCTATCTGCACTTATTAACAAGGACATCAATAAGGAATAGACTAAAAAATTGAGTCTCCCAGTTCTCACATATACGAGGACACCAATTGATAGTAAGGCTAATGAAAATAGCAAGTACGTATAAGAAACATTGATCTTGTTCCAAAATCGCACTGCTAATAGCAAGACTACTAACAAAAGAGTGCTTGCATTCATGTGAAAAATCCCTTTATTCAACATTGTTGTTGATAGGGTATTAAAGAATATGACGATAGCTACGACAACACTTACGAGGAGGTCGTCAAATTTCATTTTTAACATATTGATAATACATTGATAAAAAACATGAAAGCAAGGATAACAAGAGGCAGGCTCGTCTTGTGCCAAACACAAGTGTCCATCCCACTATTTATATCCAAGCTGATCAAGAATCTTTTATCTTTCCTTTCTCGGCCTCTCTTTTCATAGTTACAATTATTTCGTCTAGCAAGTACTTCTTCCATCATTATGGAAGAGTCTTGCTCTATGTACGTTTCGTAAACTGCTGTTTCAACTCTTTCACATCTACCACCTTGAAGAGCAAAATCAAGGTCCCATAGATGATTGCGCCAAGTCCAGCATACAGAACGACATTCAGCGTCGGCGAAAGGTGGACGATGGACTTGACTAGTAGCAAGAGACCATACATGAGGCCTGAAGCGAACACAATCTTTATCATTGAGCCCATAATCGGCACTTCTTTAAGATAGGTTCGTGTGAAGTAGAGTTGAATCCCCCATACCAAAGCTTCCGTCAACACTGACACAATTGCAGCTCCAATAAAGCCCAGTTTTGGTAGGAAGATCAGGTTCAATCCGACACTGACAATGGCAGGAACAGTTGTCGAAATCATAAATTCTTTGTTTTTATTATGAGGGATTAGAATTTGAATCCCCATGATATTGGTCCATCCGATAAAGAACATTCTAAAAATCATGATGGCAATGGCATAACGCGCATCCTGGAAATCCTTCCCTAGGAAGAATTGAACAAAGTCATCATTGACAATCAGCATACCGGCAATAATCGGGAAAATGACCAAATTATAAATCAAAAAGGACATTTGGTGCATCTTAATGACCGCCTTATGGTCCCCCGAGGATAAAAGGCTCGATACCCGAGGCAACATGACGCTCCCCAGTGAGGTCACCAAGGTTAACAAAATATTGACCAATTTTAAGGCCTGATCGTAAATCCCCACATCCATCTTAGATGCGAGAGCCCCCAGCATGGTTCGGTCCAAAGTGACATACAAGGAAATAGCAATTTGCGGTAAAAAGAGCAAAATGACCGGTTTTAAATGCACCCGTGCATAAGCCAAATCAAAATGGGGTTTCCCAATAAATTCACGAGCGGGTAACCACATACTGAGCTGACCTAAGAGCTCAAAGATCGTTAGTAAGAATACATAGAGATAAAGATCATTGGCAGATCTGACAAACAAGAAGATGGAGATGACTCCAACCAGTTTGACCGTGATATTCCGAATCGTAATCTTGCGGAAGTCCTCTAACCCCTGAAAGAGCCAAGAAATATCAAGGCCTTTTGATACTAAACTAAGACCTAAGATATAGGCCACAGGATTTTGCATGGAAGATAGGGTTACACATAAAAGAACATAGAGGGTAAGGGATAAAATCGTAGCCCCCAACTGGAGAGTATAAATCCCCCAGAAATTCTTTTGGATATCTTTCCGGTGTCCTGAAATCTCTTTGGTTCCATAGTTAGCCACTCCTAGGGTCGCCAAAAGGATAAAATAGGTGACAATGGAGTTGAAATAGCCATAGGTCCCCAAGTCATTCGAGCTAAAAACCCGTGTTACATAAGGGGTAGTGATAATCGGCAAGATAATCACCAGTAACTGGTAGGAGAGATTATAGGCGTAATTTTTAAGAACTTTCATGATTGGCTACAATCCCCACTTAAAGACCGTTTTAAACGGTGTGATCAAATCTGTCGCAAAAGCTCGGTGAATATCTGGGATGGTTTGAACTTCTCCATCAACGTGAATAATGTTTTTCAAACGACTTTGGACCCGACGATTAGCCAGCATCTCTACAGCCCGCTCGAAATCTTCACGACCTGAGCGAGAAGACCCCACAAAGGTCAATCCCTTTTCAAGAACATCTCTTGTATTAACTGCGACCCGGTTATCACTAACCCCCATCAACATCACGGTTCCTTGGGACTTGATATGATCAATAATGTCATTGATGGCTGGTTCACTTCCTTGACCACCGGTACATTCAAAAGCGTGATCAAACCGTTGGTCTTCTGTCAATTCGCTGGTTAAAATTGCCTGATGGATAAAATTAAACAATTGCAGTTTATCACTATTACGCCCTACGACCGTAATTTTCAAATCTGGGTAAAGATAGTGCAAAGAAGTCGCAACCACATAAGAAAGACTTCCGTCTCCTAAAATCAAAACGGATTCTCTTCGTTGGTGGGCAATGAGATCAAAGCGATGAATGGCATGCATAGCAACACTGCTAAACTCCGCTAAAGCTGTCACAGGGCCCCGAACTTCTTCTGGATAAGCCACTACACGATCCAGCGGCAAGGCAACCACTTCCTGCATAAAGCCATTAAATCCACTAGATAAGAAGTGTGTCCCCTCCAAATAATTTTCAAAGAAGACACCCTCTGATTGATGGGGAGGCTGATTGGGAACCATAGCCACGATCTGTCCTGGTTGAAAGGTCCCTGTAGGATCCGCTACCACAATACCTGATGACTCATGAATCAGGGCCATGGGCAATTTCTTTTTGAGCACCTTAGGATCCCGCTTCCCTTGATAGTAGCGCTGGTCCGCATGACAAATGGCCATGTAATAGGGGCGAATCAACACCTTGTCTCCAAGGCTCATGTCTTCTTCTTGGTATTTGATGGTGATGTTTTTCGGCTGGGTCAGCTGAAAGATTTGGTTCAACATATTAATTGTCCTCAATCATACCGCGTGCAATTTTCAAATCTGTAATCGTCGTAATTTTAATATTGGAATATTCCCCTTTTGCAAGGGCAACTTTTTTGCCATTAATGACAAAGATCTTGCAGGCATCTGTCAAGACTTCTTTTTGCTGGTCACTCAAATCATGGTACAAGGTAAGGAAATCTTTCATTTTAAAGGTTTGAGGGGTTTGACCTTGGTAGAGATATTGACGCTCTGGGATGTCGGTGATAAAGGTATTATCTAAGCTTTGAACAATGGTATCGGTCGCTTCAACGACTGTATCTACAACATCATGGCTCTTGGCCAATTCAATGTTCTCTTGAATGGTTTTTAGGCTGACAAAGGGACGAACGGAATCATGAGTGACGATAATATCCTCATCTGTTAAAGGTTGCACCTTATCGATAGCCAAGATGATATTTTCAATGGTAGAGTTGCGGTCACTTCCTCCCTCTACAACCAAGATCCGTTCCTTATAAGAAGCCAAGTATTTGTCGACCAGGTCTTCCGTATAAGTCACCCAGTCCGGATGAATTCCCAATACAATTTTCTGAATTTCATGGACTAATAAGAATTTCTCAACGGTATGGATTAAAATAGGACGTCCACCCAAATCCAAAAATTGTTTGGGCATATCCGTAATCCCCATCCGTGAGCCTGTTCCACCCGCTAAAATCCCTGCATAAATCATCCTAAACCTCCTGTTTTGTCTCAGTTTCCTTCTTTAAAACATAGCTATTAGCAATCTAGCCTAGTTTTGCTCTCACCTTTTGATACAAATGAGGAGAAAGGAGCAAAAGAAGGTATTTGAGTTTGTTTTTTCTTGTAATATGTGAATTGATTAGAATATCTTTCCAATAGCGACGATACTCTTTGCGAATCTTATTGACTTGGTCATACATTTGAGAACCTAATAAGGCATGGACCACATGCAAGCCATTAAAGACATAGCGGGTATTGACCGCTTTTTTCATTTCCTGATCATCAGGATAATCTCTCTCGACATAGGCTCTGTTCCAGTCCATGGCCTTGTAAAAATCCAAAAGCCGATCGCTATAAGAAGAATTTACGATACTCCCTGGTCTTCGATAGTATTTATAAAGATTTAGATCGCTGACTGCAATTTCATCACAACAAGCAATATGTTCATAAGCAACAGCCAAATCTTCGTAGATCATTCCTTCTGGATAGGGGTGTTGGAGCAAGATCCCTTTCTTATATAGCTTTCCACCCGAATGGGTCCCAACGTGGTGACCATAGAACATTTCTTTGAGGGCTGTATGACGATCTAATTTCCTTGAACTTTTTTCATCTACATCACCCGAAAAATCTTTGTCCTCATGATTTCTTACTTCAATAACCGGTGTCGATACAAGGTCAACTTTATACTGTTCTTTTAAGCCAACCAAATATTCGACTGCTCTAATGTCATAATAATCATCAGAATCAAGGAAGATAATCCAGTCAGTTGTCGCAGCTTTCACTCCTGTATTTCGAGCATTAGACAACCCTCCGTTTTGAAGATGGAACACTCGAATACGGTCATCTTCCTGAGCATACTGGTCGCAAATTTCTCCTGAACGATCGGTTGATCCATCATCGACCAGGATGATTTCAATATTTGAATAGGTCTGCTGTCTAAGACTACCGACACTATACTGTAAATACTCCTCGACATTATAGACCGGTATGACAATCGAAACCTTTTCCATTATGCTAATCCCTTCATGATAATTTCTACAATCTGTCGGCAAGCCGTCCCATCCCCGTAAGGATTACTTGCCTGGCTCATCTTTTTGTATTCGTCTTGGTCTTCCAGAAGGAGCTTAAAATTGCGATAAATGGCTTCTTCTTCTGTCCCAACCAATTTCAGAGTCCCTGCGGCCACACCTTCTGGACGTTCTGTCGTATCGCGCATGACAAGGACCGGCTTTCCTAAAGAAGGCGCTTCTTCTTGGACGCCACCTGAGTCTGTCAAGATCATATAACTTTGGTTCATGAAATTATGAAAATCAATCACTTCCAAAGGCTCAATGATTTTCATTCGCTCATTCTCTCCAAAAATCTTGCTGGCCAATTCTCTGACCTTAGGATTTTTGTGGATGGGATAAACCACCTTGACATCTTCAAACTCTTCCAAAATCCGGTTGACCGCACGGAACATGTGCTCCATAGGTTCCCCAAGGTTTTCGCGACGATGGGCCGTCAACATAATGAGTTTACTTCCTTTTGCCCATTCTAAAATAGGATGATCGTAGTCTTCTTTCACCGTTGTCTTTAAGGCGTCAATTACTGTATTTCCCGTAACGAAGATATTACTACGCCCTTCTTTTTGAAGATTCTCTTTTGAAACCTGGGTCGGAGCAAAGTTGTAGTCTGCCACAATAGAGGTAACCTGACGATTAAACTCCTCTGGATAAGGACTTTGAAGGTTGTAAGTCCGTAAACCTGCTTCCACATGCCCCACTTTAATCCCCATATAAAAGGACGCCAAAGCTGTCGCAAAGGTGGTAGTGGTATCCCCATGGACGAGGACAATATCAGGTTGCTCCTGCTCCAGGACCGGTTGGATTTTCTCTAAGATTGATGTCGTAATGGTAAACAAGGTTTGGTTGGTCTTCATGATACCAAGATCATAATCGGGAGTGACTTGAAAGACATCCAAGACCTGTTCTAACATTTCCTTGTGTTGCCCTGTTACACAGACTACAGTTTCAATCGTATTGTGCTGCTTGAGTTCATTCACCAAAGGACACATTTTAATAGCTTCTGGACGCGTCCCAAACACCAACATTACTTTTTTCATTTTGAACCCTTCCTCATCGATTGGTAAAAGTTGCGATAGTTGTCTAAAAAGATAGAATAGCTAAATTTGGTATCATAATCCCTCTTTGCTTGAACAGCTAAAGAGGCTCTTTTCTCAGGATTTCCTGCCAACTCTTTAATTGCTTGAGCCAGGGCTTGCGGATCCTCAGCTGGAACGAGGATCCCATTCTTAGAGTTCACTACTTCATTCACACCTGGAATATCTGTTGCAATCATCGTTTTACCGTTCATAAAGGCCTCGATTGCAACCAATCCAAATCCTTCAAAGACTGACGGAAGAACACAAAAGTCAAAGCTATTGATACACTCTACGACATCGCTTCGGTAGCCCAAAAAATGAATTCTTTCTTCCAGATTTAGTTCTTTTGTTTGATTTATCAAATCATTTCTCAATTCTCCGTCACCGACAATAAACAGGGAGACACTTGGATTTGTCACAAGTGACATGGCTTGGATCAGGTAGGACAAGCCTTTTTGTTCGGATAAGCGAGCTATACAGCCTATTTTGATACCGTCACACTTAGTAATTTCATTTACTGTATGTTCACTGTGTTGCATTTTCACTCCATTATAAATCACAACAGAGTTTTTTGACTTTACATCATTAAAGATATTTTCCTGGACAGCTTGGCTGACAGCAACCGTTCGAGCCTTTCCTAGGGCAAATTTATAAAGTGGCAATTTGTCCTTAAAAACATTATGGGCTGTGTAGACATGAATCAAGTTCGGATGACGCAGTTGCAACAAACGAATATAGAATGCAGCCATCCGGTGATGGGTGTGGACAAGAGTGATCTCATTTTCTTTGATGATTTTGGAGAGACTAGAGAGAATTTTGAGTACAGTAGCTGGCTGTTTGCTATCAACGTCTAAAATGCGATGGTGTTGAATCCCATTCTCTGCTAGTTTTTCTTCCCACAATCCACCAGTTGATGCGACATGAACCTGGTCAAATTCATCCTTAAGATCTGTCGCCAACTGATAGACAATACGTTCAGCCCCACCGATATCCATGGTCCTCGAAATGTGAAGAATATTATTTTTTTGCTTTCCGTTTTTCATGTACTACTCTCTTAATAAAAGTGGCATTTCCTACAAAGTAGCGCTTAAAGAGCCGTTTGGGTTCATTGGCCACACGGAACAACCATTCCAGATTGGCTTTTTGCATCCACAAAGGCGCCCGCTTGATATGACCTGATAGGACATCAAAGCTTCCTCCCACTCCCATAAAGACAGAGTTCACTCCATTGTCCATAAACTTCTGGATCAAGTACTCCTTTTTAGGAGAGGTAATCCCGACAAAGACAAAATCTGGATTCTTCTCACGGATATCTTCTTGGATAGTCTCCTCTTCTTCAGTGGAGAAATAGCCATTGCGATGACCTACTACTCGGAGATTCGGATAATCCTTTTTAAAGATGGCTAGCATATCTGTCAAGACTTCCTCTTTTGCCCCGAAGAAGTAGACAGAGTAACCTTTTTCATTGGCCAAATGGAGCAATTCCTGCATCAAATCGATGCCTGCCACGCGCTCTGGCACAGAATAGCCCAAATAGCGCGCAGCGAGAACAACAGAAGCACCATCTGCATTGATGATTTCAGACTCATTGACAATCTTCTTGATAGCCTCATCTGTCGCACATTGATTAAGTTTGTCTGCGTTGACCCCCATCAAATGGAGCGGTTTTTTATCTCGGACAAACTGTTCTGTAGCAGCAACGGTTTCAGCCATTGTTAAAGGGTCAATTCTGACCCCCATCATTGTAAAACTTTTCAAGCTTATTCTCCCCAAGTGGATTCAAAGTGACCTTTTTGCTCTGATTCTTCAGGTAGCTTCATATAATCGCCATAAATCTTTGTCAGATATGCATCCGGATCGGCATGACCACTGATTTTAATGGTTTCAAAATCAAGGAGTTGTGGCTCCCCAAATACCTCTTTGTAGGCCAATTCTCTCTCGCGATAGGATCCTAATACATTCCCCACGAGATCACTTGTCTCAAAGTCATATTTTTTAATCGTATTTTGCAACTTCTGATTGATTTTTTCAGTATTTAGTAACTTGTCTAAGTGAAGAATCTTAGAGACCTTCACAATTGTATTTTCAAAGAAACCTCGGTCGCGATTATGCAGTCGATTGATAACAGATATTTTTGAAAGGGCACGGTAATACTTAATTTTATTGGTATGTAAGAAATAGTGGAAACCATCTGATGGATAACCATCTAAAGGAAATACATCGATAAAAGGACTACATACAACCCCACCAAATTCAATTTGAAGGGAAGTATCCATGATGGATGTGTTACCCAAATTATCATCATGGATTCTTAGGATAACATGATCCGGTAATTCCTTTTCGCAAATTTCCAGGAATTTTTCATAATCTTTTCTAGGCATTCCTAAATCCATATCATCATCCCAGGGAATAAATCCTTTGTGACGAATAGCTCCTAATAGAGTTCCACCTAAAGCATAATAGCGGAGATTGTACTTAGAACAAATCTCAATATACTTTTCTAATAAGGACAACTCTCCTAATTGAATCTGTCTTACTTTACTCATTTCCTACTTCGCTCCATCTCGTTTAAACACAACTTTGATTGTCTTCAGTAAGATCTTAATATCTGACCAGATAGTCCAGCCATCGATATAGGACACATCCAGGCGGACGACTTCGTCAAAGTCTGTGATCTCACTACGTCCACTCACCTGCCAAAGTCCCGTAATGCCTGGCTTGAAACTCAAGCGACGTTTTTGCTCTGGAGTGTACTGTTCGTACTCATCCACTGTTGGCGGACGAGTCCCTACTAGACTCATATCTCCTTTGAGCACATTGTAGAACTGAGGCAATTCATCCAGACTGGTCTTGCGGATAAAGCGACCGATCGGAGTAATCCGAGGATCATTATCCATCTTAAACATACCACCCTTCATGGTGTTTTGAGCCATCAATTCTTTCTTTCGCTCCTCTGCATCGACATACATGGAGCGGAATTTATAAAACTTAAAGTAGCGACCGTTCTTACCGACCCGTTTTTGGGCAAAAATAGCCGGACCTCCGTCCTTACGGATGAGAGGAACGAGGACAATAGCCACAAGCCCACAAATCAGCAAGCCCACTAAGGAGCCACAGATATCAATGACCCGCTTGGCTGTCACATGACTCGGCTTATAGAAGTTGGTCGAGAAGGTCACAACATTGAGCCCAGCTACTTCCCGAATCCGCTTATTACCAGCAAAGTTCAGGTCAAAGGCATTGAGGTTAACCGTTACATCAATCCCCATGGTCTCAAATTTGGAGACGAACTCCCCGATATCGTACTTTTCACTCGGTAGGTTGATAAAGACTTCATCCACCACTTCATGAGTGGCATAGGCCATCAAGTCTTTCTCAGCAACGACCCGAACCTTCTCGTGTCGGAAGTCCGGCCGATCTAGGACACTCACTGCCACCAGCTCTCCGCCACTATCATTGGATAGAAGGAGACGTTCCAGCACCTTGTCTATGCGAGATGTCGCTGTAATCAAAAGGATCTTGTGACTTCCCTTGAGCTTGTAGTAGAAACGTCTCCAGTATTTCCGAATGACATAGTTTTCAAGGTATAAGAGTAGAGCACTCAACAGTAAGAAATAAACCATTCCTCGCCTGGAAATCGAAAACTTCTCCTCCAAAAGGAAGCTCGAAAAACTAATCGACAAGGCGAAGAACAAACTATACTTCAAGGTTTCCATGAGGTCAGATAATTGACCCCGCTTGAAGAAATCATGATTATAGTCACTGAAGTAAAAGGCCACATAGTGGAGCATATAGAGATAGAGCATCGTATTGAAGTGGATCTCTGTCTCCTTTACAAAGCTCAACAAATAGGCTACCACTAAGGTTGGCGCACTTTGCACAAAGGCTAAAGCTAATTTGTGAAAACCCCTTCTTTCTGTCATCATCTCCCGGACCTATCCTATTCTTTATCTTTTCTTCTTTTTCCCGTAGTTTCCATAGTTCCCATAGTTCCCATACGAACCATATTTCTCTAATTCAATATCAAATTTATTGAGGACTACACCAAGGAAAGGTGTTCCTGTTTGTTCCAATTGTTCTTTGGCCTTTTGAACGGATTTTCGGCTGACCGCACCCGCTGCTGTCACGATGATACTCCCATCACATCGTTGCGCGATAATGGCTGCGTCAATGACCATCCCAATCGGTGGTGTATCCACGATGATGTAGTCATAATGATTGCGAAGGGCATTCATGATGATTTCAAAATTCTTACTTTGAAGAAGTCCCGTTGGGTTGGGTGAAATCTGCCCAGACAAGAGAACATCCAATTTTGGATAGTCTGTCGTCGCAATCGCTTGGGTTAGTTCATCTTTGCCTGATAGAACTTCGGTCAAGCCTGCAACGCGACCTTGGCTCCTGAAGATCCCTGTCATGATAGAGTTCCGAATATCGGCATCAATCAAGAGGGTACGATAGCCCGCACGCGCAAAAGCTGTCGCCAAATTCGTGGAAATAGTTGATTTTCCTTCGTTGGGTTGGACAGATGAGATCGCCACAACCTTGATGTCTGATCCACTTAACTGGATGTTGGTACTGAGGGCATTAAAGTACTCCTCAGCATCGTGCATTGCTTCTAATTTTGTTTTTACAATTTCTAAGGTAGCCATGAACTCTCCCTCTTACAATTTCTTAATGCTTGGGATCACACCAATAAGGGTCACACCCATCACTTCTTCGACATCTTCTGGTTTCTTCACGCGGTCATCCAAGACTTCTGAGAGGATCACCAAGGCTGAGATAAAAACTCCACCAACGACAAAGCCAAGCAAGACATTACGTTTGATATTCGGTGAAGAAGGATTTTGCGGAACTACTGCCTCATCCAAGGTTGTTACATCTGACACCTTGGTTACTGCGATGATCTTTTCTGCCGCAACATCCTTCAAACCATTGGCAATTCGTGCAGCTTCCTTAGGGTCTGCATCCGATGCTGTAATGGACAAAATCCGTGTGTCAGTCGGAACTGCAACGGATACCTTCTTAGACAGTTCCCCAGGAGTCATATCCAATTTCAATTCTTCAATAGCTTGGCTGAGTACATTTTGAGAAAGGATAATTTCGCGGTAGTCTTTTACCAGATAGGATCCCGCTTGGAGGTCCTGGTTGGTCAAGGCATTGTTTTCTTGATTTTGACGGCTGACCACATAGATCCGACTGGTACTTTGGTAGGTTTTTTTCGCGACAAAGGTGCTATATCCTAGCGCAGCCAGTGCGAAGATCAAGGCTGTAGATAGGATCGAAAACTTCCGGCGCCATAAGGTCTTAAAGAGGGAGATGACGTCCAATTCAATCTCTTTGCTCTCTTGATTTTTCATGTGTATAATCTCCTTTTCAGTCCATAAGACTGATTTTTCTTAAAATAATTCGTTGTTTAATAAGTATTCTTGATGCTTGCTAAAGAGGGCTTGAGCCCGCTCTGTTCCATAGCGCTTCTCAATGATCTGATAGGCTTGCTGCATGTAGGGCGGACGCTTGTCTACATTGTGCATATCGCTCGCAACAAAGTGAACCAGATCCTTGTCTAGGAAGTAGCGAGCCCGATGCTTCATAAACTTGTAGCGATCTCCAAAGAGCTTGGCTTTGAGGACACTCGAGCTATTGATCTGGGTATAACAACCCATCCGGATCAACTCTCGCACGCGCTTTTCATTCTTTTCTAAGCAATGGTAGCGCTCGATATGAGCGATTACTGGGGTAATCCCTAGTCGCAAGACGGAACTTAAGGCTTGATGGATCTCCTTGTAAGGCGTCGACATGCTAAACTCGATCAAGGCAAAACTTGTATCCGCAAGCACAGGGATAGTTCCTGCTTCTAGCTTTTCTAGAACATCTCGCGTATAGTAGATCTCTGCCCCATAGTGCAAGGTCATATCTGGCAGATGACTAGCTAGCATCTCTTTGACAGCTAGGTAGTTCTGGTAGATCTTATCCTCTGGAGTTTCAAACATGCCCTTACGGCGGTGAGAGGTCGAGATGACCGTCCGCACGCCCTGACGATAGCTTTCTTCGAGGAGTACTTTGCTGTCCTCGATTGTTTTCGGTCCATCATCCACATCAAAGACGATATGTGAATGGATATCAATCATTACTTGTTCCTTCCATGATTTGGTTTATCTTTTCTTTGGCTTGGCTCACACTGTCCGCATTCAACTCCAGCATGTAGAGGGCAGAACCTGGCATAGCATAAGATGGCAGATCGTTGCGACCTGTACCAGTTACCGCTTGAGAAGTCACCTTGTAGCTACCACCAGACTCCAACTGGGTATTGACCAAGTTCATGATAGTTGGCAGAGGCATATTGGTCTGCAAGGAATCCTGCAAGCCTGAGATAATCTTATTGTAATTGGTCAAAGCCTTGGTAGAAGTCAGCTTCTGGATAATGGCTGCGATGACCTTTTCTTGGTTCTTCCCACGGTCATTGTCCCCGCCTTGGAGAGAGTAGCGCTCACGGACAAAGCCTAGAGCTTGCTCTGAATCCAGGTGGACCTTACCAACTGGGAAATGGTAGTTGCCATGGAGACTAGTGAATTCTTGGTCGTTTTCGACATCAATCCCACCGACCAAATCGACCAACTTCAAGAAGGAAGTGAAATTCAAGCGGACATAGTAGTCCATCTTGATGTCGTAGAGATTTTCTAGGGTATGGATGGAAGCATCAATCCCATAGATCCCTGCGTGGGTCAGCTTGTCTCCTTGGTTGTTGCCCCCATCAGCAATCGGTACATAAGCATCCCGAGGAGTGGTGGTCAAGAGGACTTGCTTGGTCTTGCGATTGACCGTCATGATGATGTTGACGTCCGAACGCGACACAGAGGTCACCGGTCCGTAGGTATCGATCCCGCTGACATAGATGTTAAAGGTATCGGCATTAGCATCTGTTTTCGCCTTGCTTTCGACCTGACGGCGAATCTTGTAGGAGTATATTTTCTTCAGTTTTTTGGCATAGCCTTCATCTACACTAGAGAGGGTATCTTCAAAGGTATTGTTGAGTATGATCGCCTTAGTCTTATCCTCTTGAAGGGCTTGATAGGCCGCCACATAGGAGTCTGCATTTTCCACGGCCAAGTCATGATTGCGCATCTTTTTGACTTCATCAACGAGGGCCTGGACATCGCCAGCATTGTTGTTGCCCGTCGGAGCAGTGACAGTGGTCAGGTCCTTGATGTCCTTGATCTCACTATCTGCTTTCACATAAACCGCCATCTCGTATTCTGTGTAGTCGGAGTTGCGGTTGACATTACCTGTCACATCGACCAACTGCTGGGTGACAAACATGGATACCGAACTTGCTAAAAGCCCCACAACTAGCAGACCTAGAGTCGTTTTCTTAGCTTTGTTGCCCAAGATCAGCCCCAAAGTCAGAAGCAGACCCAAGATAAAAAGAAGGGTCACAATGACGTTCAAAAAGCGAAAAGCAAGGATATTATACCGAAATATGGTATAGAGAAAGAGGCCTACAACCAGAGCTGTCAAGACCCAGAGACCACTATTGACAACCCGTAAATGATCCCAATTACTATTTCCATTAGAGCGTGTCCGCTTACGACTTTGATTCATTTTATCCCCCATACTAATTTCTTAAATATTATAACATAAATAATTCCTAAAAATTGCATACGATACCTAATTCTACAATAATTATATAATTTTTTCGCCTCACTGTATAGAAATATGGGAAGGAGAATGACAGAAGAAAAGGAGGCTAGCTAGGCAATGGAGAACCCACCTTTCCCCCAGATAGGTCAAGGAAACAAAAAAGGCAGAAAAACCGCCTGATTATTTGTAGGAATGACAGAATGAGATTGGAAGAGGAGGAGACTTCGTTTCAAAACATTAAAAGGCAATATGGACAAACTAAGGCCAGTAGACAATAGCTAGAAATAAATCTTGGTCCTCTCCTTCTTTATAACCTTTTCCCTTAAAAATTGTTTTTTCCCTTAACATGCACTTTGTTTTAAGGGAAAACTTGTTAGTAAGGGATAAGTTTTATTGCTTAGAATATGATAAATTGACCATTACTTTTAAAATAGGGGGAATCCCCATAGATTTTACAAAAAGCACAAGTGAATCGTCACTTGTAGTTTTTCTTATATTCATCTTAAAGGACTTTAGTTTGAAGATCGAGCATTTATATATATGCCAACAAACAGAAATGCAATTGTGATCAAATGCATAGGTATCCTGCGTAATTGCCCGCTTTTAATGCTCATAATAAAAAGTAGTCCTTTTTATCAAATTAGGACTACTTTTTTCTTATAACATTGGGGCGAACAACTGCATGATTTCCTTGACCAGATGCTGATACCAGGTCACGCGGAAGGTCTCCAGTTTGATTTCTCTCGAGACGGCAAAGATGTTGTCAAAGTCTGCTCGGATCTTAGGAATTTCCGGAGTTTCATACATCCAGATGGCATTTTCATAGTGGTGGACCAGACTACGGTAATCAAAATTAATCGTTCCGACTACAGCGATTTCATCATCTACCAAGACCTGTTTACTATGGACAAAGCCCGGTAGATACTCGTAGATCTTCACACCCGCCTCCATCAGATCTGGATAGGCCCCGCGAGTAACGATCTGGATCAACTTCTTATCTGGTATGAAGGGCGTCACAATGCGCACATCGACACCTCGAAGGGCCGCATTGCGAATATCCTCTGTCAAATCATAGTCAATGATCAAATAAGGGGTGGTGATATAGACATAATCTGTGGCCTGATTGATCATATTCTGATAGACAGCCTTCCCGACCTGAGATTTGTAGATGGGCTTGGGTCCACTCCCAAAAGGAATATAGAGGCCCTCACCGTCTACAGCTCTATTCTCCATATGGTATTTGTCGAAATCTTCGATTTCCCCTTGGTTGATGTACCAGGTCATGAGAAATAGTCGGGTCAGCGCCTTAACCGCCCGCCCCTCTATGCGTACCGCACTATCCTTCCAATGGCCGAATCGTTCGATCTGATTGATATACTCATCTGCTAGATTGATCCCGCCAGTATAGCCAATTTGACCATCAATGACCAAGATCTTGCGGTGATCTCGGTTGTTGTAAGCTACAGTCAATCGAGGAATCACCTTGTTAAACTTGTGAGCATCGATCCCCAACTTTCGCAAGCGTTTGGTATAATTCCCCGCTAGGGTCGCCATACAGCCGATGTCGTCATAGAGAAGCTTGACTTCCACTCCTTCCTTGACTTTCTCAATTAAAATCTCGAGGATGCTATCCCACATCAGGCCTTCATCGATAATGTAGAATTCTATAAAGATAAATTTCTTGGCGGAGCGCAAATCTTCTAAGAGTTGTTTAAACATCTGATCGCCCAGAGGGAAAAAGGTCGAGCTTGTCCCATTGTAAAGGTCTGCATTGTGGTCCATAGAAAGCAGGGACTTGACCATGCCGTAGACCGCCTTGTTTTCTTCTTTCAGCTTCAGACGGAGCTCCCGACTATTGTCCTCGCGGAACTCCATAGACTCCATATTTTCCAACTGTTTCATTTCTTTTTTGGAGAGACGCCGCTCACCAAACATGAGGTAGAGCAAGGAGCCAAAGACAGGAACAACCGCGATCAAGAGCCAAGTCACCTTGCTTTCAGGAGGCATATTGCGGTTAACAATAGCCAAGATGGTCGAGATATACAAGAGGACCATGATGGTGACAGACAGCCAATTGGGGAACCATTCGTTCAGCCAAAAGAAAGCCGCAAATGAGAACCAGAGCTCAAAGCCCATAAAGAGAATACTGAAACCATACTTGGACATCAAAAATCGTATTTTTCGAAAACTCACCCGAACCCTCCTTCTTTTCTAATCCCTACTAGTATACCAATTCTGAAAGAGCAGTGCAAACTAGAGGTCAAGAAAAAAAGAGGCTGGGACAAAAGTCCTAGCCTCTTAATTGTTTTTGGATTGTCGAGCAAGACGCAGTGGTTGAGTGGGCTCTACTACGCTGATTTCATCATCTTTTACAGCCCTACTCAACTGTGCGGAGGTGGGACGACGAAATCGAATTCTAACGAATTACCGATTTCTGTCCCACTCTCAAGTAAGCTATTTACTGTTTCGTCAGAACAATGGTTCCATGATCATCGATTTCCTGATCTAGATCCTCCAGTGTGAGTTGTTGACCATCTATGCGATAGCGGTAGGTATCATCTCCGATGACCATAGACTGGTTAACCTCATCGATTTGGACAGGCTTGCTTTCCGTCTCCCCATCTGCTTCTACAGCAGTCCAAGTCCCCTTATCTCCTTGAATGACTAAGGTCACTTGATCGGTTTCATCGGTTCCTTTATAGGTGCCACCGATAGTCCCTTCAGCCACTTGAGAACTGGACGAGGCTGGACTAGAGGAACTTGTCCCTTTCTCCATAGACGAGCTAACTTGAGAGCTCTCTTGCGAGCTAGCAGCAGGGCTTGGCGTATCTTGCTTAGCGCAGGCAACCAGCAAAAGGGCGGTAGCCATAGTTAGTAAAGTCGTTATTTTTTTAATCATTGATCTTCTTCCTTTCTCGCCATCCTTATTCATAAAGGCAACCCTAGGGCCTTGCCTTACTCCTAGTATAGGACATTTCCTACCTGAGGTCAATGTTATCCTTTTCCTATTTGGATCAGATAGGCCCTGACTTCAGCGATAAAGTAGAGAGAACCCGTCACAAAGAGAACAGCTTGCCCCTCATTTTCTTGGTAAAAGTCTTTCAAGTAATCACGGAAGTCCGCCACATAAGGATAAGCCAGACCTGCTTCCTCTTCTACGACCTCTCCATAGGCAAAGGTTGTCACAGTCAGTTCAGCCTGAGGCAACTCTTGACAGAAGGTGTCTAGCATCCCCTTGTAGTCCTTGCGCTTCAAGGCACCAAAGAGGATTTTGACCTTCTGATCCGTAAACGTTTGAGCGTATTGGACCAAGCGATGAACTGCATGAGGATTGTGAGCTCCATCCAAATAGACGTCGCCAGCAAAAGCTTCCAGACGACCTGGCCAGCGAGTTTCTTGTAAGCCCTCTGCCACCAGATCTGCCACTACCTGCTGACCTCTTTGCTCCATGAAGAGGAGAAAGGCCTCGAGGGCCACCGCAGCATTCTCTTCCTGATAGGCTCCCTTGAGTCCCAGTGTTAGATGCTCAAAGCGGTGCTTCTGGTCTTGAAAGATGCCCTCGACCAAGTGAAAATCCGCCCCATAAGCTAGAAGAGGACAGTTCTTTTCCTCTGCCTCAAGCTGGCAAACCCTCTTGGCCTCAAGAGCTAGAGGACCGATAATGGCTGGTTTCCCTGCTTTAAAAATCCCAGCTTTCTGACTTGCGACAGCTTCAAGCGTATCTCCTAAGGTTTCCTGGTGATCGAGACCGACAGAGGTAATGACTGCAAGCTCACCCGTCACAACATTGGTCGTGTCTAGCAGGCCACCAATCCCTACCTCGATCAACGCCAGATCCACCTCTTGCTCCTTAAAATACAAGAAGGCCATCAAACTGATAATCTCAAAATAAGAAAGTTGATCCTGAGTTTCTAGTAATTGGACTTCCATGGCTTGGATGACTTGGCCCAAGCGGATAAAGTCTCGGTCTGAGATGGGCTCCCCTCCAATACAGATGCGGTCATGAATACTAATCATGTGGGGCGAGGTAAAGGTCCCGACTTTCTGCCCATGTTTTTGGAACAGCTGGCGCATAAAAGCGATGGTCGAGCCCTTCCCATTTGTTCCCGTCACATGAATAATAGGATAAGCCTCCTGAGGATGCCCCAGCAGAGCAACCGCCCGCTTCATCCGATCCAAGCCTGAACGGAAATTCAGTCCAATCCGACTATTCATCCATTCTTCAATTTGATTCATTCTCTTCTCCTAACAGAAAAGAGCGACTAAGCTTGGATAGATGCTAGCGCTCTTTTAGTTTCTTGGTGTGTATCAGCCTCTAGGACTGATAGGCAATTGCTAGTGCAGGGGTTAAAACGCCCCCGGACCTTCCAACTCTCTCTAGTTTCTTGGAGTTGGGGTGATACAGTCTCCCAGACTTACTTGCGGTCTTCATTTCTAACGCAAGGCTAAAAACGTCCCCCGGACGTTTTTACTCCTCCATAAAGCTGTTGAAAACTTCTTCAATCATGTTCCATTCGTCATCTGAATCTTCTGGGATTGGTTGAAGGTCGCCTTCTGTTCCATCTTCGTTTTCTGTAAATGAATAAGCTTGGATTTCAACTTCGCCGTTTTCATCTTCTTCTGCATTGGCAGGGATTAAAAGAACATAGTTCTTCCCAAATTCTTCTTTCCCATCAATGGTCAAAAGGATTTCGAACAAGCTTTCATTTCCTTGTTCGTCCACCAATGTAATCAATTCGCGTTCGTCATGGTTGTGGTCATGATCATGGTTGTGTGACATGTTGTTTCCTCTTTTTCTAAAATTTTCGATCCAAATAATTTTGTAAAATCAGCTGGGCAGCTAATTTGTCGATGACTTTCTTGCGTTTGTTTCGACTGATATCGGCTTGTTCAATCAGCATGCGCTCCGCTGCGACAGTTGTTAATCGCTCATCCTGGTACTCAACTGGCAATCCAAACAAGTCTTCAATTCGCTTGCCATAAGCTTGGCTAGCTTCTACTCGCGGTCCACTTGTGTTGTTCATATTCTTGGGTAATCCAACGACAAAGCGGTCCACTTTGTATTCTTTGACCAACTCAGCAAGGCGGTCAAGACCAAACTCTCCCTTGTCCTCATTAATCTGAATAATCTCCAGACCTTGAGCCGTAAAACCTAACGGATCACTGATAGCCACTCCTACTGTCTTAGAGCCAACGTCTAGTCCCATAATTCTCATTAGAGGTCGAGTCCTTGCCCTTTCAAGTAGTAGCGAACCAATTCTTCTACAATTTCATCGCGTTCGTATTTTCGGATTTGGTTCCGAGCGTTGTTATAACGAGGTACATACGCAGGATCCCCGCTAAGCACATAACCTACGATTTGGTTGATTGGATTGTAGCCTTTCTCATCCAAAGACAAGTAGACATCCTTTAATGTATCACTAATTTCTTTACGGTTTGAATCGTCAAGATTAAAACGTACTGTTTCGTCTGTAAATCCCACAATAACACCCTCTTTCTTTATATTAGTTCGATTATATCATAATTTTCAAGCATTCTCAATCGAAAAATCTTGATTTCACGGGCTTTCTCCGTACTTTTTCAGCTTTTTTTGAAAGCAAAGTCAGAAATCGGACACTTGCTTTTCATTTGCCTTTTTCTCCCAGTTCTTTATAGCCAATCGACTTCAATTCCTTGATCCAGCTTTCTGGGGAATAATCTTCTATAGACTCAAATAGGTCTCCATAAAATTCGTTTTGTTTGGCTTCCTCAAGATCGACTTTTTCCGGATCGATCGATATATCAAGGATAAAGGCTTCTTCTGTCATATGAGACGTCACCGTTACCCCATCCAACTCTCTGAGCTGATCGGTCGCCCACTCTGACTCAAAGGCCAACAGCATGTCGTTTTTGGCCGTTTCTTCATCCTCTACAGTTTTTAAGTGCTGGGCAGATTCTTCTTTCCGTTCATCGGTCAAATAGCTGGTCACGTTTAGTTTGATATTTTTATAGGTCTTTCCCGAGTAAGTCAACACGAGGGTGAAAACTCCAGTTCCATCCTCTTCCGATTCCATTTGCAATTCATCGACTAAGGTCCGAGTAATCGTTCCATCTGTGGATTGGGTGCTTGTCCCTGAAGATTGGGCTTCTCCACACCCTGCTAGGGCCAACAAGGCCAAAAGGAAGGTCAAACATAATTTTTTCATCACACACCCCTTAGGATTGTTCTTTAGCTCCATTTCGAAGAAGGTTGTTCATATATTGAGTTGGGGTTAATTTCAAGAGCGCTTCAAGATTAGAAGACTTGAAGTACTCCATTGTAGCAGCCTTTTTGACATCTAAGGTCGTAAAGTCGTAGGTTATCGTTGTCTGGTAGTCGTTTTCGTTGAGCAACTTGATTTCCAAGGAGAAACCTGGGAGAGCCCGAGCCTGTTTGGCCGCCTCATCCTTGTCCATCGATTCAACCAATAGTTTTTGAACCTCTTCTATTCCTGCTTGTTGAATCGCTTGTTTGATCTCATCACTCGTCGGAATTGTATTGACCATAACCAATTTTGTAAAACTATCTCCCTGATAGGTAATCATTTGAGTTTGTTGCATGCCTTTTTCATCTTTGGGCATAGCAAAGGTCTTGGTATAGATTTGTTGATCCTCTGCTTTTTCCAAGACATTGCGATTCTCTTTATTGAATTGTTCAATCTTGGCACTGTTGGCCTTTTGATTGCTAGAAGAGTTGGTTTTTCCTTGTTTCTTTTGTCCACAAGCTGTTAAGGCTACAAGGACAAGTCCTAAATACATCAATTTCTTTTTCATAAAATCTCCTATGATTTTCCTGATAGGTGGGAAATTCTCTTTCCCCTACAGGAGTATTGTACCACAGATTCACAAGCAAAGGTACTCTTGTCCCTTACTTTTTCGCTACTTTCTGTAAGGAAAGAAAAAGTCGAGATCTTAGAATCTCGACTTAATCAGTCTATTTGACTATCTATCACTTCTTCTTAGTAATTAAAGAGCTGCACGTAAACGCGCTTCAGCATTTTCAACATTTCGGACGGAACGTGGTAGGAAAGCACGGATATCATCTTCTTTGTAACCGACTTGCAAGCGTTTATCATCTACTAAGATGGGACTTTTCAAAATACGGGGAGTTTGCATAATGATATCGATGACCTCATTCATGCTAAGGTCTTCTATATCCACTCCTAGATTCTTTGCATATCGATTTTTGGAAGAAACAATACTAGCAATTCCATTTTCTGTTTTGGTTAAAATATCGAGTAGCTCTTCTTTACTAATTCCTTCTTTACCTAGATTTTGTTCCTTATAGGTTAACTGATGAGCATTAAGCCACGTTTTAGCTTTTTTACAACTGGTGCAACTTGAGACTGTATAAATTTTGATCATGCATGCACTCCTTTCGCCACACGATAATAACATTATAGTATATTATACCACAAAAACCATCAGTCTTTCGACCTATTTTGAAAAAAAGTTACTCTTCAATTTCAATAGCATCATCAAGATCTAGTGTTACTTCTTCTACAAGTGGTTTTTCTTCTACTTCATCTAGTGTAGCTTGTGGAGCATCCTCTTCGATCAAGCCAAAGCGCACGCGCACTTGGTGGTCAATCTCATCAAAAATTTCTGGATGATCTGCCAAGTACTTCTTGGCATTTTCAGAACCTTGGCCAATCTTCTCACCGTTATAAGAATACCAAGCACCTGCTTTTTGAATCAAATCGAGGTCTGTCGCGATTTTCAGCAATTCGCCTGTACGTGAAATTCCTTCTCCATACATGATTTCAACCATAGCTTCTTTGAATGGTGGGGCCACCTTGTTCTTCACAACCTTGATCTTTGTTTCCTTACCAACGTTGGTATCTTTTTGGTCCCCAGTACCCTTGATTTGGGTATTCCCACGAACATCTAGACGAACAGAAGCGTAGAATTTAAGGGCACGACCACCAGGTGTGGTTTCAGGGTTCCCAAACATGACCCCAACTTTTTCACGCAATTGGTTGATAAAGATGGCAATGGTCTTAGTCTTGTTGATTGAAGCCCCAAGCTTACGCATAGCCTGGCTCATCATCCGCGCTTGCAAACCAACGTGGCTGTCACCGATATCTCCATCAATTTCTGCACGTGGTACCAAAGCAGCAACAGAGTCGATCACGACCAAGTCAACAGCACCAGAGTCGATCAATTTACCCGCAATTTCAAGTCCTTGTTCCCCTGAGTCTGGTTGAGACAAGAGGAGTTCATCAATATTGACCCCAAGAGCTGCAGCATAAGACGGATCCAAGGCGTGCTCGGCATCTATAAAGGCAGCAATTCCTCCTTCTTTTTGGGCTTGCGCTACCGCATGGAGAGCAACGGTTGTTTTACCTGATGATTCTGGACCATAGATTTCGATGATTCGACCTTTTGGATAGCCACCAGCTCCCAAGGCAATGTCAAGAGCTAAAGATCCAGAGCTCATGACCTGAACTTTTTGCTCTGCGCGTTCACCCAAGCGCATGATGGAACCTTTACCAAAGTCTTTTTCAATCAATTTTAAGGCATCATTGAGGGCTTTTTCGCGTTCGTCCCCAAATTTTTTCGAAATGTCATCTAACTTTTTTTGTTTTTTCGCCATTCTTTTCTCCTATGTTCAAAGCGTAGTGTTTTACACCTTCTTTTTATTATAGCAAATTTTCATCTAATAATACAGTCTTGCGTACCAGATTAAAGGCATGAAGGACTGCGACTTTACGAACATCCATACGACTCCGACCAGCGATATTGACCTTGATCGATCGAGCTCCTTTTGGACCCGCAATTCCAATAAAGACAGTCCCTGCTGGGTGCCCTTCTAGGCTGTCTGGACCAGCAACACCTGTCAGACTGACTCCATAGTCAGCCCCTGTTAAGAGACGGGCTTGTGCCGCCATCCGCTCAGCTGTATGGGCAGAGACCACTCCATGTTCTTGTAACTCAGCTAGGGGGATTTGGAGCATTTTGCTCTTTTCCTCTATGCTGTAGGTGACAAAGCCTCCTGGCAAGACTGCTGAGGCTCCTGAGAAATTAGCCAGAGTCGACTGGAACATCCCGGCCGTCAAGCTCTCTGCTGCGGTTAGGGTCAAGCCTCTCTCGCACAAGAGTTCAAAAGCAACCTTGGCTAGGGAATTGTCATCTCCATAGCCATAGAAGAGCTGCCTCAAGGGTTGGGCATCCAAGGTCTCATGCTGGAGAATCACTTGCTCCAACTGATCCAATTTCTGATCTGCCTGCTCTTGTGACGAAGCCTTGGTCGACAAACGCAGAGTGACTTCCCCTGTCTTAGCATAAGGGGCCACCGTCGGGTCTGATTGGCCATCAATCACATCCGCTAGGACGGTTACCAACTGGCTTTCCCCAATCCCAAAGAAGCGCAAGACGCGTGAGTAGAGCTTTTCTCCTGTTGCTAGAAGAGGCACTAACTCATCATTGACCATAGGTTTCAATTCACTAGGGGGACCAGGCAAGACCACGTAGCTAACGCCCTCTACTTCGATTAGTCCTCCCACTGCCAAACCGGTCAGATTTTGGAGCGGTGTTGAGCCTGTTACTATTTGAGCTTGTCTCAGATTGTTGGGAGTTCGAACATGGTCTGGCCGACTGTCAAAGAAACGGTCCAACTTGGCCATGGCTTCTGAATCAAATGTCAGATCTTTACCCAAAAACTGGGCTAGGGTCTGCTTGGTCAGATCGTCTTCGGTCGGTCCGAGGCCTCCCGTGAGGATGACGAGATCACTTCGATCACGCGCAATCGCAAGAACAGACAAGAGACGATCAGCATTATCTCCAACTGCAGTTTGGAAATAAACGTCGATCCCTAGACTGGCCAATTTTTCTGATAAGAACTGCGCATTGGTATTGACAATCTGTCCTGTGAGAATTTCGGTCCCCACTGCAATGATCTCTGCTTTCATAACGCCTCCACTTATACTATTCGTAATTTTTTCTTCATTGTAACACAATTTCCTAAATTATTTTAAAAACAGATTGAAGAAAAAGTTCATTTTAGGTAACTTTCTTCAATCTTTTTCTTTTTAGAGTATTATAAAGTAAAAAAACTCTTATAAATTCCGTTACATCAATATTCCTAAGAGATTTAACTACGTGGTAACCAACTTCTAAAAGGGCTTGCCTATATTCTGAAGTAAGCACATCGAGCGATTATTTTTCTATTGCTTTATTGACATAGAATCGTATCTCTAATGCTATTCCTTATATTTTTCTATCATTTTTTATGATACAATAGCATCAATTTATTTTTAGGAGGATAATATATGACTTCTACTATTGGTATTATAAGTTTATCTAGTGGGACTATGGGTGAAGACTTTGTCAAGCACGAAGTGGACTTGGGTATTCAACGTCTCAAGGACCTCGGACTCAATCCTATCTTTCTACCTCATTCGCTAAAAGGCTTAGATTTTATCAAAGAACATCCTGAAGCTCGTGCAGAGGATTTGATTCAGGCCTTTTCTGATGATAGCATCGACATAATCCTATGCGCCATTGGTGGAAACGATACCTATCGCTTGCTACCTTATCTTTTTGAAAATGACCAACTACAAAAGGTTATCAAAAAAAAGATTTTTCTCGGTTTCTCGGATACGACCATGAACCATCTCATGTTGTATAAACTAGGAATCAAGACTTTTTACGGCCAATCCTTTCTAGCAGACATTTGTGAGTTAGACAAAGAAATGTTGCCATATAGCCTCCACTACTTCAAAGAATTGATTGAGACGGGAATAATCTCAGAAATTCGACCTAGTGACGTTTGGTATGAGGAACGGACTGATTTTAGTCCCAAAGCCTTGGGAACACCTCGTGTCAGCCATGCAAATACAGGTTTTGACTTGTTACAAGGCAATGCTCAGTTTGAGGGAGAAATCCTCGGTGGTTGTCTTGAGTCTCTCTATGATATTTTTGACAACTCTCTACACGCAGATAGCACAGACCTCTGCCAAAAATACAAACTTTTCCCTGACTTATCCGACTGGGAAGGAAAGATTCTATTGCTAGAAACAAGTCAAGAAAAGCCTGAACCTGATGATTTTAAAAAAATGTTGCAGGCTTTAAAAGAAACTGGGATATTCGAAGTCATCAGTGGACTCTTGGTCGGAAAACCTATGGATGAAACCTTCTATGACGACTATAAGGAGGCTTTAATAGACACCATTGATAGCAATATCCCGATTGTCTATAATCTAAACGTTGGCCATGCTACACCAAGAGCAATTGTTCCCTTTGGAGTCCACGCGTATGTAGACGCAACGGAGCAAGTCATTCGCTTTGACTATAACAAAGAAAGCTGAGATGAATTTCTCAGCTTTTTCTCATTATCATTACTGGCATTTTCATCACATACTACTGATAGCTAAAATGATCAAGGAGAGACTGTTGCTTAACATGTGAATAAGTAGGGGATAGTAAATATTCTCCTTTTCTTTCACATAAATAATTGAAAAAGCAAGGCCACCACCTAGGTAACCGACTGCACCGACCCACTCTGATAAAGACAAACTGTGCATATGAGTAAGCGAAAAGGCAAGGCCGACCAAAAAGACACTCAGCCAAGTTGCCAGACTTTTTCTCAGATATCTCAATAGAATTTGACGGAAAAATAATTCTTCCACCAAAGGTCCGATGATGCAGGCGAAAACTGCTATCAGTAATGGTTGCTCTTGAAAAGTGCTCTGAATATTCGACTGGTTTAGACCTTGTCCGACTAGCCCCAAAAACTGCCTCAACATCTCTGATACAAAACCAAAGACAACAGTCATCAGAATGAGAAAGAGCCAGCCTTTTAAAACGCCAAAGAAGAATTTTCTTTTCGTCTTTCTAATCTCATTCCATTGTTGAATCAATCTATCCTTGAACAAGAAAGAGCCATATAGAGCTAATACTACATAGACTAGATATTGTAGATAATTCTCAATGACAGATGGCATCAAAGAAGCCAGCAATTTATCGCCATCAAACTCAAAGAAAACTGTATAGAGAATACCAAAACCAAGGATTCCCTTATTTTTATTAGACATCATTTAAGACCCTTCCAGTCACAATCATTCTCGTGATCATTGACCAGACCTGCAGCTTGTAGATAGGATAGGACCGCAACGGGGCCTGTAAACTTAAAACCACGCTTTTTGAGGTCTTTGGCAAGTTGTTCGGAAAGAGCTGTCTTCGCAGGGGCCTGCCGGTAATCCGGGACATCATTGTTGATGGCTTTCCCACCGACAAAAGACCAGAGATAAGCATCAAAAGAGCCGAACTCCTTCTGGACTTGTAAAAAGGCCTGGGCGTTGGCCCGTGTCGCAAAGATCTTCGCTCGATTGCGAATGATTGCCGGATTATCTAGCAAGGCCTCCAGTTCCGAGTCGGTCATCTCTGCGACTCGTTGGACTTGATAGCCATAAAAAGCTTTTCGGAAGGCTTGGCGTTTATTGAGCACCGTCTCCCAAGACAGGCCTGCCTGATAGGTTTCCATACACAACAACTCAAACAATGCTTGATCATCATGGAGGGGTTGGCCCCACTCTTCATCATGGTAGGCTACATATAGCGGGTTGTTCATTTTAACCCAACCACAGCGTTTTGGCATAGAAATCTCCTATTTCACCAACATCTTAAGGGCCGACTTGATGTAGTTTTCTGCTGTATCCGTCGTGCCTTCAAAAAATTTCTTAATTTTCTTAAGTTCCGTTGCCTTGTAGCCCAATGCCAACATGGCTTCCATAGCTTCTTCGAGAGCTTGGTTTTCTTCTGTTGACTTAACTTTGGATTGAGCCGGTGCATCTTCTAGATCAAGATTGATCTTACCTTCTAGATCCAAGACCATCTGTTGGGCTGTTTTCTTGCCGATCTTCGGAAACTTGGTCAAGTAGGTGATGTTCTTGCTTTCGATGGCTTGGACGAGCCCTGCATTGTCATCTGCAGCGATGATGGCCAGAGCTGAGACTGGGCCAATTCCAGAGACTGAGATCAAGTTCAAAAAGAGCTTTTTCTCTTCTTCGGTCGCAAAACCATAGAGAAGATGAGCATCTTCCCGAACCACCTGGTGCAGATAGACTTGCACCTCTTGATTCATTTTTCCAGAGTAGGCATAGGGATTGGCCACATGCAAGAGATAGCCGATTCCAGCTGTTTCTACCACAATGTATTTAGCAGTGATTTTCGTTAAAATTCCTTTAATGTATTCGTACATAAGATTCCTTTATTCTTTATTTAATACTTGCCCAATTCCCGCAGACTGGTGTGATTTTCCTGAATGCGTCGGAACATCTTTTCCATGTCGGACTTGGTAAAGTTAACCAAGACGGGACGGCCGTGGGGGCAGTTATAAGGGTTGTCACATTGGGAC
Organism: Streptococcus rubneri; assembly: GCF_004785935.1. Taxonomy (GTDB): domain Bacteria; phylum Bacillota; class Bacilli; order Lactobacillales; family Streptococcaceae; genus Streptococcus; species Streptococcus rubneri. The sequence continues at coordinate 1,610,676 of NZ_SRRP01000001.1, forward strand.
AGTTGGTAGATGAGATCCCGTGCGGAGTAATCATCCAGGGTGTGATTGGCCTTGATGGACCGTTTGCAGGACATCATGATGGCCAACTCAGCCCGATATTTCTTGATGGACACTTCCTTGGTCAATAGGAGCATGTCACACATCTCATAGATGCCCGACTCGATCTCTTCTTCCTTCATCCAGATTGGGTGCTCCCGTAAGATCAACTGGTTGGCTCCGTATTCTTCTAAGTAGACGCCCACTTCTTCTAGAAGGTGTTTGCGCTGTTGTAGGCGGATCAGATCATCTGCAGGGAACTCAAAGATATAAGGCACCAGCAGTTGCTGCTGACTGCCGTCCACGTCCCCGATGCTCTCTCGGTATTCTTCGTATTTGACCCGCTCTTGGGCTGCATGCTGGTCAATGATGTAGAGGCCCCCATTGCCTTGGGCAAAGAGATAGGTCCCATGCATCTGACCAAAATATTCCAACTCTGGGAAAGTTGATGTCTCTTCCCCTTCCAACTTATCATAAGCCTTGTCTAGACTAACCAGATCCAACTCTGGGTGATCCAGTTGGTCATACTGAGGTGCCTTTCGCTCTGCAAACTTGATGGCTGTCGGTTTGACCTCCTTTCCTTCATCTTGTGAAAAGAGAAGCGTTTGCTCTGGGAACATTTCACCATTTGGCTGGGATTCCCCGACCTCTGGGCGGACAAAGAAATCTCCCTTGTCTCGGTCGTAATAGAGGCTATTTTCTTTTAGAGGGAGGCTAGTCTGGACTGGCTTTTCTGTTCGACGAAGCGTCGACTTGGCCAGATTTTCCAGAGCATCTGGAATCAGATCTTGCTCTTTCAAAGCGGAGACAATCGCTTGGGAGATCAAGGCCATCAGTTCTCGTTCTTTAGAAATACGCACCTCTTGCTTGGTCGGGTGGACATTGACATCAGCTAGATAGGGATCGATTTGAATATTGATGACCGCTATTGGGAAGCGTCCGACCATGAGTTTACTGCCATAGCCGTCCAAGATGGCCCGATTGAGCAAGAAATTCTTGATGTAACGGCCATTGATAAAGAGGCTGATGTAGTTGCGATTGGCCCTGGTCAGTTCTGGCAAAGAGACAAAACCGGACACTTCAAAGTCCAAATCACCTGTCTCGATGGCAACCATTTTCTTGGCAGTAGCGAGCCCGTAGACTCCTGCAATGGCTTGGCGGAGATTTCCCGTCCCTGCCGTCCGGGTCAGTTCATGGCCGTCATTGATCAAGGTAAAGGCGATTTCTGGATGGGCTAGACTCAAGCGGTTGAGAATGTCAACGATATGGGACAACTCTGCCTGTTGACTCTTCATATATTTGAGGCGAGCTGGTGTATTGAAAAAGAGGTCCTCGACCTTAATTTTGGTCCCCACAGGACTGGTCGCCGGCTCAAGAGAAGTGATTTCACCCCCTTTAGCCTCTAGCTTGGTCCCATGACTAGCTCCTTCCTGAGCTGTCAGGATAGTCATGACACTGACAGAGGCAATAGATGGCAAGGCCTCGCCACGGAAGCCTAGGGTCCGAATCCGAAAGAGATCGGCTTGACTCTTGATCTTACTAGTTGCATGGCGACGAAGAGCTAATTCCACTTCCTCATGGGCAATCCCCTGTCCATTATCCGTGATTTGAATGGTCTTTAAACCGGCTTCTTCGATCTCTACGACAATCTGACTGGCCCCCGCATCGATGGAGTTTTCAATCAACTCTTTGACCACACTGGCTGGGCGTTCAATGACTTCTCCAGCAGCAATCTGATTGGCTAGAATTTCTGGCAATTCAATAATCTGTGACATAGCTTCCCCTCTTATGTTATATACGCGCATAGGTAGAACTATTATACCATATCTCCAAGGAAGGCCTGATCTTAAAACAGTCTAGGACTAAGGTTAGGGCGGATTAGAGTCAGACTCTCCTGAATGACTGTTTCCTCCTCTCTTAGAGAGAAATAAAGATTGAGTGGGACGACAAGGAGGCTACCGCTACAGAAGGCGGGACGGACTTGTCTCCCTTTTCCAAGTAAATAGAGTACGAAGGCCCTTCTAAAAGCAAGGAGCCCCCTCCATAGTATGCTTTCACAGGAGGCTTTCTCATCAAGTTTTTTCATAATGATAGTAGGCTGATCTTCAACTTTCAACCGGATAAACCGATAAAAAGACCGAATAGACAAAAAACCTTGTTTTCATTTCTGAAAAAGTGTTTAATAGACTTGTAAGGAGGAGGTCCTGCTAGCGGACATCTGACTTCAAATCATAGAGTTAGAAGGGATTTGTATGAAAGTAACAGTTACCATTGACCCCCATTTTCAAGAAGAAGATGTAGCTATCACAGGACCACAACCTAGTGAACGCATCCAGAAAGTCCAACAGTTCATCGAAGAATTGGATCAAAAAGAACGCTTGCGCGCTAGAAAAGAGGGAGAAGCCTTCTTGGTAGAACCTCACTTGTTTCACCGTTTCTATATTGAAAATCGCCAGGTGATTGGGGAAAGCGAGTCAGACCAGTTTATTCTCACAGGCCCCCTCTATCAACTCTCTCAAGAGTTACCACCCTACTTTCTACAGATTTCACAATCTGAGATTATCAATACCAAAGAAATCGATCAACTGCATTTTACTACCAGCGGATCGGTCCAAATCAATCTAAAAAATGGGACCATCACCTATTCGTCTCGTCGCTATTTAAAAGCTATTAAGGAGAAATTATCATGCTAAAGACTCATCTATCGAATGCCTCTAAAGGCATCTTCATCGGCCTTATCCTCTCTATCGTCTTTTCTTTCTTAAACTCACCTTCAACTTATATGCCACTCAGCCCTAGCTCGGCTGTCGGCCAGTGGATGCAAGCCCACGAAATTCATGGAGCCCTCGTGATGCTCTACTGCATGCTTATCTGGGCCTCTATCGGTCTCCTCTTTAGTTTTGGAACTGTCCTTTTCGCTAAAGACTGGAGCCTGCTCCGTGCGACCCTCAGCCACTACCTTTTGATGCTCTTTGGTTTTCTACCCTTAGCAACCCTAGGAGGCTGGTTCCCAGTCCAAATCAGCTTCTACATCTCCGTCATTATAGAATTTAGTCTTGTCTACTTGGTCATCTGGGCTGCTTCTTATCACATCTACAAGAAAAAAGTAGAAGAAATCAACCAACAGTTGCAAGGTAAAGCTTAAAAAAGCAATCCTCATATAAAAATCTCCCCGTGAAACTCATCGCGGGGAGATCTTGTTTTATAATTTCTTTTTCAACTCAGCAACTGTCATCATGACTTCCATTGGGGTCATGTTGTAGATATCGAGATTCTTCAATTCTTTTAAGACAGGGTGGGAGGAAGTTGCTTCAAACAAGGACATCTGTTCTCCGACCTGTGGAGAGGATTCTTGTGTTGGGTGGGCCATCGGCACTTCTTGGCTTTGGCCTTCTAGTTGGCTCAAGATAGCATCCGCCCGCTGCAAGAGATCGCTTGGCAGGCCTGCAATCTTAGCCACATGGATCCCATAGGATTTATCCGCTGGTCCCTCTTCGATCCGGTGCAAGAAGGTCACTTGCCCATCCTTCTCCAAGGTGGCGACGTGGACATTGCGCAATCGAGATAGGGTCTGCTCCAAGTCGGTTAGCTCATGGTAGTGGGTAGCAAAGAGGGTCTTGGCCCCTGTCCGGTCATGGATGTATTCGATGATGGCTTGAGCCAGAGCCATTCCATCATAGGTCGCTGTTCCCCGTCCCAACTCATCAAATAAGATCAGTGAGGCTGGAGTCGCTTGGCGAATGGCATTGTTGGCCTCCATCATCTCGATCATAAAGGTTGACTGACCGGATACCAAGTCATCTGCTGCCCCAATCCGGGTGTAAATGGCATCAAAGAGAGGGAGGGTCGCAGCTTGAGCCGGTACAAAGGAACCAATCTGGGCCATAATGACAATGATGGCCAACTGACGCATATAGGTGGATTTCCCACTCATATTGGGCCCCGTAATCAACTGGATCTGGCAAGTCTCATCCATGGAAATACTATTGGGAATATAACTTTGAGCTCCCATCACCTTCTCAACAACTGGGTGACGCCCTTTTTCAATCCGGATATCACGCGCCTCTTGGAAGACTGGCCGGGTCAGTTGTTGCCTTTCAGCCACACAGGCAAAGCCTTGCAAGACGTCCACCGTTGCTAGGGTTTGAGCTAGTGACTGCAAGCGCTGGATGTACTTGCCGACTTCCTCTCTGATCCGTAGGAAAATCGCATACTCTAAACTAGTCGACTGTTCCCGAGCTTCTAGCATTTCCCCTTCGATCCGAGCCAGCTCCTCTGTTCCAAAGCGCTCAGAGTTTTTTAAGGTCGCCTTGCGGAAGAAATGAGCTGGCACACGGGATAATTGGGAATTGGTCACATGGAAATAGTAGCCATCTTTTTTATTGTAGTCAATTTTAAGTCCGGTGATGCCACTGGCTTCACGTTCTTTGGCTTCAATCTCTGCAATCCAGCCGGTCCCTTCCCGGAGGACGACACGGTACTGATCCAGAGTTGGGTCAAAGCCGGTACGGATGATATTGCCTTCTGTCAAAACGATCGGGGCATCCGGATCAATCGCCGCTTCGATGAGACGGCAAAGCTCTGGTAGCTCATCTAACTGGGCAATGAGGAGGTCTAGCACCGGCTCTCCCATCTCGACCAAGAGCGATTTGATCAAGGGAACATGGCGCAAGGTTTCACCCAACTGCAAGAGGTCCTTGGGAGTGGTCTTACCAAAGGAAACCCGACTGGCCAAGCGCTCGATGTCATAGACACCCTTAAGACGATCTGCTAAATCGCTTCGCTCAAAGAAATGGTCCAAGAAGACTTGGATAATCTCTTGGCGCTCCTCGATCCGATGACGGTCCATCAAAGGTTTCTGGATCCAAGCCCGCAAGAGACGCCCTCCCATAGCTGTCTTGCTTTCATCTAGGAGCCAATAGAGGCTGCCATGCTTTTTGCCCGTCCGAGCATTCTCTGTCAAGTCCAAACTTGCCTTGGTCGCATAATCCATCTGCAAGAAATCGCGGACCTCATAGTGATGGACAGGCTTGATATGGTGGAGTTCTCGCTTCTGGGTGTCCTGTACATATTGGAGCAGGCCTCCTGCCGCTATTCTCTCCAAATGAGTCAACTCAGCCCCTAAAAGCTGGACATCCTCCGCCACTTCTGAGATAGGGGAGAGCAAAAGGTTCATTTGGCCAAGAAGGACTCTTTCTTCCCCTTCTGACAAGGAGTAGGTCAGGACAATCTCCCGTGCCCGTAGATTACGAATCTCCCCACAGACCATGGCAAAATCATTCAGGCTAGTGACCTGAAACTCTCCAGTCACTAGATCCATATAGGCAAGGCCATAATCCGTCTCATCGTGGGACAAGGCTACCAGGAAGTTGTTGGCGCTGTCTGGCTTGGTCGAATCGACGACGGTCCCTGGAGTAATGACTTGGACCACTTCTCGCTTGACCACACCGACGGCTTGCTTAGGATCTTCCATCTGCTCTGCAATAGCCACCTTGTAGCCTTTTTCGATCAAGACATCGATGTACTGCTGGGCCGAATGATAGGGAACTCCAGCCATGGGAATCGGATTTTCTGCATTTTTATTCCTTGAGGTCAAGGAAATCTCTAAAATCTGTGCTGCATTGACGGCATCTTCATAAAAGAGCTCGTAAAAATCTCCCATCCGAAAGAGCAAAAAAGCATCCGGATAGTCTTTTTTGATATCTAGGTATTGCTGCATGCCAGGTGATAGTTTTTCTGCTACCATATCGCTCCTTTTCTATATCATTGCATTCATTCTGAGAGTTTGCTCCAACTCTAAACTGACATAAAAGGAGGGCCGATCCCTTTCTGGACTGGTCCCTCGCCCTTGACTAGTGACTAGAATGTTGGAGAATAGTCTGCTGGACCGTTTGTGCTACTTCTTGGTCCTTGCAAACAATTAAGAGGGTATTGGCTCCTGCGACGGTGCCAAGGATTTGATCATCCAAAATCTCATCGACTGCGTTGGCTAAAATGGCCGCCTCTCCAAGCTCCGTCCGAACAACCAGTGTGAACTCTGCTCTCGAAACTACTTGTGCATATTGAGCAATCAGTCTAAAAATATCTGTTCGATCCGGTTCATCGGCTAATTTATAATAGAGCCCACCCTTTTCTTTCACCTTGATCAGACCAATTTCTCGCAGATCTCTGGATAAGGTTGTCTGGGTTACTCCCGCCCCTCTCTGATCTAGGCGGTCTTGAATGTCTTTTTGCGTCGATAACTTCTCATTTTGAATAATCTCTCGAATCAAAAGCTGACGTTCATCTTTTTTCATTTTTGCTCCACTTTTGAATAATTATACTTTGATTATACCAAAAAGTTTGAAGAAAGGCCGAATTTTGTGATAGAATAGTAACAAAAGACCAAAGGAGCTACTATGAATCATAAAGAACTTATTGCAAGTGAATTGGCAAAAGTCATTGAAGGCTTAGACCAAGAAACTATCTTAAATTTACTAGAGCAACCAAAATCTTCAGACCTCGGAGATATCGCCTTTCCTGCCTTTTCTTTGGCTAAAATCGAACGCAAAGCTCCTCAAGCGATTGCTGCTGATATTGCGGAAAAAATCGATGCCTCTCACTTTGAAAAAGTCGTTGCTACTGGTCCTTACGTAAACTTCTTCTTAGATAAATCACAAATCTCTGACCAAGTCATCAAATCTGTTATCCAAGCGGGTGCCGACTATGGACAACAAGAAGAAGGTCAAGGAGCGAACGTGACCATCGACCTTTCTAGTCCAAATATTGCAAAACCTTTCTCAGTTGGTCATTTACGTTCAACCGTTATCGGGGATGCTATTTCAAACATCTATAAAAAAATGGGCTACAATACCATTAAAATTAACCACTTGGGAGACTGGGGCAAACAGTTCGGTCTCTTGATGGTGGCTTATAAAAAATGGGGTAGCAAGGAAGCTGTCGAAGCCAATCCAATCGATGAATTGTTGAAACTCTATGTCCGCATCAATGCCGAAATTGAAAATGATCCTGCTTTGGATGAGGAAGGACGTCTCTGGTTCAAGAAATTGGAAGATGGAGATCCAGAAGCGACTGAATTGTGGCAATGGTTCCGTGACGAGAGTTTGGTAGAATTCAACCGTATCTACAAACTACTCGGTGTTGAATTTGATAGCTTAAACGGAGAAGCTTTCTACAATGACAAGATGGATGAAGCTGTCCAAATCCTTGAAGAAAAAGGCTTGTTGAAAGAGTCTAAGGGAGCTAGCATCGTCGAGTTGGATGATGTCAACCTTCCACCAGCTATGATTAAGAAATCAGACGGTGCCACTCTTTATATCACTCGTGATATCGCAACCGCTATCTACCGTGCACGGACCTACAACTTTGTGAAAAACATTTATGCTGTGGGGCAAGAACAATCCAACCACTTCCGTCAGTTGAAAGCTGTTTTGAAGAAAATGGGATTTGAGTGGAGCGACGATATGATCCACGTTGACTTTGGTTTGGTTACAAAGAACCGCCAAAAACTGTCAACTCGTAAAGGAAATATCATCCTACTCGAACCAACTCTTCAAGAAGCCATCTCTCGTGCCAAAGCTCAGATCGAAGAAAAGAACCCTGAACTTGAAAACAAGGAAGAAGTGGCACGTGCAGTCGGTGTCGGTGCGGTTAAATTCTACGACTTGAAGACAGACCGTCGCAACGGGTATGACTTTGACCTTGAAGCTATGGTATCCTTTGAGGGGGAAACTGGACCTTACGTTCAATACGCATACGCTCGTATCCAATCCATCCTTCGCAAAGCCAACTTCACACCATCAGCAGATGCAACTTACAGCTTGAGCGACCCAGAAAGCTGGGAAATCATCAAACTTCTCCAAGACTTCTCTCGTGTCGTGAAACGTGCCGCTGAAAACTATGATCCATCCTTGATCGCAAAATATGCCATCAACTTGGCTCAAGCCTTCAACAAGTACTATGCTCACACTCGTATCTTGGATGAAAGCCCAGAACGCGATAGCCGTCTTGCTCTTAGCTACTCAACAGCAGTTGTTTTGAAAGAAGCCCTTCGTCTATTGGGTGTCGATGCGCCTGAAAAAATGTAATTCCTTACCAGTCTTTTGGTAAGCAGAGAAGCATCCCTTTCGGGGGTGAGAGGAGGAACTAAATAAACCTTATTTAGTTCCATCTCACTCCTTTTCTCATGTCGGGCACACCTATATTTTCAGGAAGAATCATCTCTTTACTTTTACATAATATTTTATCCCCAGGAGAACCCATGAATCAAACGGTTTACATTCTTGTTTTACTTAGTTTAGTCTTTCTCTTTTTGATTAACAAATACGAAAGAGAAAAGCTCCAAAGAATCTTACAGGAACAACTCTTAAAAGATGAGGAGTTCAAAACTTCCATCAAAGAAAAAATCCGTACAACTGAAAATATGAACGATGTCATTGATGATATCAATAAGACCTACCGGCTAGGCCTGTTACTTGCTAAAGAAATCACTGACCAGCTCAAATAAGCTTTAAAAGGACTCGAGATTAAACATCTCGAGTCCTTTTTGTATTTGCAGAGTACTGTACTGACCCAGCCTCATTCAGTTTAAAAATGATACAGGTCTTCAATAATGCCAGCTACCTTTTTGATATCTCCTAGCATCCCTCGCATCTCAAAATCCGCAAGGACTGGAAAGCCAAAGCGCTGACTATACTGCTTAGCAGTCAAGCAATATTGATTGTTGAAGTTGCGGTTTCCAGATCCTACAACTCCCAAGCATTTAGTAGCATTGTCTCCATAGGCAATAAAGTCTGCTACATCGGTCGTCAAAATCTCCACATCCCCGTTGTCTACCCCATTTCCACCCTCTAAATAGGTTGGTAAAAAGGTGATAAAGGGAGTGTCCACTTCAAAAAAGGGCTTGCCCTCCTTGACGAGCTCTTTGACATGGATTTTTTCAATCATGAGGTCTGGATACTGTCCCACTAAATACTCACTTAAACGACAGACAAAACTTTCGGTATTGCCACTCAAACTGATATAAACAAAACATACTTTCATTGGATACTCCAGTTAAACAAGCTTTTCCCCCGCCCCAAGGCCAGAGAAATGATGTTGGTCAAACTTCAAGGAAGGTCCTACTCTTTTCCTTCTCTACTTGCTCGATAGCTTCGTAGTTTAAAGTAGATAATAGCTACATAAACAAGGGCTACCACAACACTTAAAAGGAAGGTCAGCATGCTGGACCCGAGCATCAAGGTCCGTAACTTTTCTGAAGTAAAAACTGACGTGTTAGATCGATAAGCCAAGAGAGTATGCAAACTGATGAGGACAAAGGCTCCAATTTGACCAAAATAGGCATAAGAAGCCTTGATGAGGTCTTCCTTACCCAATAAGAAGTAGGCTACAGCCATTAAAGCTCCAATCAACAGAGATAGCAGGAGCCAAGCGACCGGACCGCGTAAGTCGGGGATGAGCTTTTCTAGGAAGAATACATATTCTTTTTTTTCTAAAGCAGTTGTCAAATTCAAGGCCGTAGCCATTTCATCAGTTAGCGTCACTTTGCTCTCTCCAAAGAAAGACTGAAAGGTCAACATGGTCCCAATAGACGAAAGGACCAGCAAAACATACATGTAAATCGGTTTTTTCTTCATCGTATTCCTCATTTCTACTATCTATCTTATTTATTATATCTTTATCCGATGGGAAGTGCAAGGGGATAGCTGACGGATTCTCTGTCAGCAAAAAAGCTCCCAGCGAATCCAACTATGATTCAAAAGGAGCTTTTTCATTATCACTGTATTTCCTCTAGAAAGTCTAAAGCAAATTAGTTCAAGTGCCAGATGTCTTCGTTGTACTGAGCGATAGTACGGTCAGATGAGAAGAATCCTGCTTTAGCAATGTTGACGATGACTTTATCCAACCATGCGTCACGGTTTTCGTAGTCAGCCAACATTTGCTCTTTGACTTTGATGTAGTCTTCCAAGTCAAGAAGAGTCATGAACCAGTCTTTGTTGATCAATTCATTGTAAAGACGTTCCAAGCGTTCTTTCTTACCAACTGCAAGAACAGCGTCGCTCACGATAAAGTCAACCAATGGTTTGATCGCTTCTCGAGCGTAGAATTCGCTTGATTTGTAAGCTGATTTTGCGTAAAGATCAATAACAGTTTCTGAATCTTCACCGAAGATGTAGATATTTTCGTCGCCAACCAATTCAGCGATTTCCACGTTAGCCCCGTCCATAGTACCAAGCGTCAAAGCTCCGTTCAACATGAATTTCATGTTACCAGTACCTGAAGCTTCTTTAGAAGCCAATGAGATTTGTTCAGAGATGTCACATGCTGGGATCAAGAAGCTTGCTGCAGTAACGTTGTAGTTTTCAACCATTACTACTTGCAAGTGTGGTGCTACTGCTGGATCGTTTGCAATCACTTCGGACAAGCAAAGGATCAAGTGGATGATGTCTTGAGCGATGGTGTAGGCAGGAGCTGCTTTACCACCAAAGAAGACTGTGATTGGACGAGCAGGGATGTTACCAGCCTTGATGTCCAAGTATTTGTGGATGACATACAAAGCGTTCATTTGTTGACGTTTGTACTCGTGAAGACGTTTGATTTGGATATCAAAGATAGAGTTTGGATTGATTTCCACACCTTGGTGTTCTTTCAAGTGACGAGCCAATTTCCGTTTGTTGTGAGCTTTGATGCTTTCCAATTTTTCTTTGACAGCAGCCTTGTCTTCGTAAGAAAGAAGGTCTTCCAATTTAGAAGCATCATGGTGCCAGTCGCGTCCAAGGATCTCGTCCAAGTAGTGAGACAAGCTTGGGTTGGCATGCATGAGCCAACGACGGAAGGTGATCCCGTTTGTTTTGTTGTTGAATTTTTCTGGGTAAAGGTCGTAGAAGGCCTTCAACTCAGAGTTTTTCAAGATTTCAGTATGGAGAGCAGCAACCCCGTTTACACTGTATCCATAATGGATATCCATGTGGGCCATGTGTACGCGATCATTCTCATCAATGATTTGAACAGCTGGATCTTTGTATTCAGCACGAACACGGCGGTCCAATTCTTCAATGATCGGAACCAAGTGAGGAACCACTTCTTGCAAGAACTCAAGTGGCCATTTTTCAAGGGCTTCCGCAAGAATCGTGTGGTTGGTATAAGCTGTCATGCTACGTACGATAGAGATCGCTTCATCCATTTCAATACCACGCTCAGTCAAGAGACGGATCAATTCAGGGATGACCATTGATGGGTGAGTATCGTTGATTTGTACAACTGCGTAGTCAGCAAGGTCATGCAAGTTGCTTCCTTTTTCGATGGCTTCGTCGATGATCAATTGTGCACCGTTTGAAACCATGAAGTATTGTTGGAAGATACGGAGCAATTCCCCTTGTTTGTCGCTATCGTCTGGGTACAAGAAGAGGGTCAAGTTGCGATCGATATCTGTCTTATCAAAGTTAATACCTTCTTCGATGATGGAAGAATCAACTGATTCCAAGTCAAACAAGCGCAAACGGTTCTTAGTATCGATCTTGTAGCCAGGTACATCGATATCATAAAGTGTTGAAGTCAATGTGAAATGTGCGAATGGCACTTGGTAGCTACGGCTTGAACGAACGAGCCAGCTTTGATCAGTCAACCATGCATTTGGAATGGTTTCTTGTTGGTTGTTTTTAAGGACTTGTTGGAACAAACCAAAGTGGTAGTTCAAACCGATCCCGTCTCCGTTCAATCCAAGAGTAGAGATAGAGTCGATAAAGCAGGCTGCCAAGCGTCCCAAACCACCGTTACCAAGCGATGGTTCCAATTCTACTTCTTCGACTTCGATCAAGTCTTTGCCAGCGTCAGCCAATTCTTTTTTGACATCATCGTAAAGACCCAAGTTGATCAAGTTGTTAGACAAGAGTTTACCAATCAAGAACTCAGCTGAGATATAGTAAACTTTTTTCTTACCAGTGTTTAATTTCTTTTGGGCACTTGCTTGCTTGGTGTAATTAAGCAAAGCAATGTACAATTCTTCGTTTGAACATTCTGCAATTGTTTTTTGATGATGGTCAATCACATATTTTTGTAATGATTCCATGTTGGGTATCTCCTTTGTTTCAACAATTTAATAGGGGGAAGTTTGCTGAAATCAGCAAACTTTCTAAAACGATTATTTTTCTGCTTTTTTCGCTTCTTCTTTCACCAAGTCAGTATTTTCACGACGATAGATGGTTGTGAAATCAAGCAATTCTTGCTCAACAGCCGGCGTCAATTGATCCGCTGTCATCCGCCATGCCCAGTTCCCACCAAGAGTAGATGGGAAGTTCATCCGTGCTGAACCATCCAACTCGAGCAAGTCTTGCATGGTAGCGATGGCCATAAAGCTGACAGAAGCAAAGACGGTACGAAGCATCGCATGTGGAACAGATTCGTATTCTTTCCGGTTGGTATAACGAGCAAGATACTCACGAGTTGGATCGTCGATTTCATTGCGGTACCATCCAAGAACCGTGTTGTTATCATGCGTTCCTGTGTACATAACAGAGTTGTTTGGCGCTAAATGAGGGCTGTCGATACTTTCATCGTCAGGATTGAAGGCAAATTGAAGAATCTTCATGCCAGGGAAGCCTGTGCGCTCACGAAGCTCGATAACTTCGTCAGTCATGAAGCCAAGGTCTTCTGCGATGATGTTCAAGTCACCGAGTTCTTCCTTCACAGCTGCAAAAAGTTTGTAGCCAGGACCTTTGACCCATTTACCTGGTGCTGCTGTATCAGAACCAGCTGGGATTTCCCAATAAGATTCGAAACCACGGAAATGGTCGATCCGCACGATGTCATAGATCTTGAAGCTTTCACGCAAGCGTTCAATCCACCATTTATAACCATCTTTGTCCATTGCATCCCAGTCATAGATTGGATTCCCCCAAAGCTGACCAGTTGCTGAGAATTCATCTGGTGGGCATCCTGCAATGCAGGTTGCTTTCCCATTTTCATCCGTTTTAAAGAGGTGTGGATTTGCCCACATATCACTTGAATCTTCCGCTACGTAGATTGGCATGTCCCCTACGATTTCAATGTGGTTGTCGTTAGCGTATGCTTTCAATTTCAACCATTGTTTAAAGAAGAAATACTGTGTTACTCGATGGTAAGTCAATTTGTCTTCCAATTGAGCGCGGTAGGAAGCAAGAGCTTCTGGTTGACGTGCACGAATCGCCGCATCTGGCCACTCTGTCCATGCTTTTAATTCAAAGTGCTCTTTAATAGCCATGTATTCTGCGAACAATTCCAACCAAGCTGCATTTTGCTCAACAAAACGGCTGAAGTCATCCCAATCACCGTTTTCGATAAAAGCTTTAACTGCTTTTTCTAGAAGGGGACGACGTTGTTCGAAGATCTTCTCATAGTCTACTTCTGTTGGATCTTGACCAAAATCAACACCTTCAACATCAGATACATCCAAGAGCCCTTGCTCGATCAAGAGATCGAAGTCAATAAAGTGGGTATTCCCTGCAAAAGCTGAGAAGGATTGATATGGAGAATCTCCATAACTGGTTGTTCCGAGAGGCAAAATTTGCCAATACCGTTGCTTAGTCCGAACCAGGAAATCCACAAAATCGTAAGCTACTTGACCAAACGAACCGATTCCATACTTCCCAGGCAAGGATGAAATGTGCATCAAGACACCACTTTGGCGTTTTTTCATTGAGGGTACCACCTTTAGTTTAATATTTTTTGTTTCAAAGAAAAAATAGACTAGACTTCTACACTGTTTCTGATCCAACTCCGACTCTCAGAAAGAATAGAAGAAGCCCAGCCATCAGACATAGAACGGAATTTAACCTATTTATAAATGACCCTAGGTCATCTTTATGCAACGTCCAAGGAAAACGTTTGCGTTACGTGTCCATTATAAAGTATTCCTGCAGTTTATGCAAGAGATTTCCTAAACTTTTATGATTTTTTCTGCAGGTTCATCCCATGCCTAGTTTAACCCTTTCTTATTCTCTTGTCAACTATTTGTGTGTATATATATAGAAGATAAAAAAATTTTAAAAATTTTTGCACAAAGAGCTTGCAAACGTTTTCTCCCTGTGATATACTATTCGTGTTAAGGAAAACGTTTGTCTAAAACGTTTTCAACTAATAATCTTATTTTTATTCTTTAGGAGGAATAAATCATGAAACGCACAATTCTTCGAAGCGCTGCTGTACTTGGTACAGTTGGATTCGCATCACTTCTTTTGGTAGCTTGTGGAGGCAAAAAAGACGACACTTCTGCTTCTGAAAACGAGTTGACAGTATACGTTGACAATGGTTACAAAGCTTACATGGAAGAAGCTGCGAAAGCTTTTGAAAAAGAAAGTGGAACAAAAGTAACTATCAAGACAGGTGACGCTCTTGGTGGATTGGACAAATTGTCTCTTGACAACCAATCAGGTAAAGCTCCAGACGTTATGATGGCACCATACGACCGCGTAGGTGGCCTTGGTAACGACGGTCAATTGGCTGAAGTGACATTGAACAAAGACAGCAAGACTGACAAAACAACTGAATCACTTGTAACAAACGGTGGTAAAGTATATGGTGCACCAGCAGTTATCGAAACATTGGTTCTTTACTACAACAAAGACCTCATCCAAGAAGCTCCAAAAACATTTGGTGAACTTGAAGAATTAGCAAAAGACAGCAAGTATGACTTCTCTGGTGAAGCTGGTAAAAATACTGCCTTCCTTGCCGACTGGACTAACTTCTACTATGCATACGGACTCCTTTCAGGTAACGGTGGATATGTCTTCGGTAAAGGTGGTACAGATCCAAAAGACATTGGTTTGAACAACCAAGGTGCTATCGATGGTATCGAATACGCGAAAACTTGGTATGCTAAATGGCCTAAAGGATTGCAAGACACTAAAGGTGCTGCAAACTTCATCCAAACTCAATTCCAAGAAGGTAAGACAGCTGCCATCATCGATGGTCCATGGAAAGCAGCTTCATTGAAAGAAGCAAAAGTAAACTACGGTGTAGCAACTATCCCTACCCTTCCAAACGGAAAAGCTTACTCTGCCTTCGGTGGTGGTAAAGCTTGGGTTATCCCTGCAGGTGCTAACCACCCTGAAGCAGCCCAAAAATTCGTTGACTTCTTGACTACAACTGATCAACAAAAAGCCTTATACGATAAGACTAACGAAGTGCCAGCTAACACAGAAGCTCGTGAATACGCTGTTGGTAAAAACGATGAGTTGACTGCTGCCGTTGTTAAACAGTTTGAAAATGCACAACCAATGCCAAACATCTCTGAAATGAGTACTGTTTGGGATCCAGCTGCAACTATGCTCTTCGACGCTGTAAGTGGTAAGAAATCTGCTAAAGATGCCGCTGACGATGCTGTTAAATTAATCAAAGAAACTATCGAACAAAAATTCGGTGGCAAGTAATACAGTTCCCAAGGGGCTGGGAAAGTTTCCCAGCCTTTCATTGTGATGTGGCCTCTGGTCGCTCACTTATAAGGAGTCGATATGGAAACACAACAAAACCCAAAAAAGGCAATGTGGTTATCCCTCATTCCTGGTTTGGGACAAATCTATAACAAACAGAAAGCAAAAGGATACATCTTCCTTGGTGTAACCCTTGTCTTTCTCGCTTACTTTTTCGGTATTGGTTTGGAGGAATTGTCCAAACTCGTTACTCTCGGTACTGTCCGTGGAAAAGATAATTCTCTTTTTATCTTGATTCGTGGTGCCTTCCACTTAATTATCACCGTCGTTTATTTGATGTTCTACGCTCTAAATATCAAAGATGCGGGTACTGTAGCTAAGCGGATTAATAACGGTATTCGAGTGCCGATGACACTCAAAGAGATGGTGAATGCTATCTATGAAAATGGCTTCCCCTATCTCTTGATCATCCCTTCTTATATTGCCATGACCTTTGCAATCATCTTCCCTGTTTTGGTTACCTTGATGATTGCCTTTACCAACTACGACTTTAAGCATACAGCTCGCTTTACGCTCCTTGATTGGATCGGACTTCAAAACTTCACCAACATGTGGACTTTGAGTACCTTCCGTTCTGCCTTTACATCTGTATTGGGCTGGACCTTAATCTGGGCTTTGGCAGCTTCAACTCTTCAAATCGTTCTTGGTATCTTGACAGCCATTATTTCCAACCAACCATTCATTAAAGGAAAACGCATCTTCGGTGTTATCTTCCTTCTTCCTTGGGCGGTTCCTGCCTTCATCACGATCTTGACCTTCTCAAACATGTTCAACGATAGTATCGGGGCCATCAATGCGCAAGTCCTTCCGCTCTTTGCGAAGATTTTCCCATTCTTGGATGGGGTTCTCATTCCTTGGAAAACAG
Organism: Streptococcus rubneri; assembly: GCF_004785935.1. GTDB lineage: Bacteria > Bacillota > Bacilli > Lactobacillales > Streptococcaceae > Streptococcus > Streptococcus rubneri. The sequence continues at coordinate 1,627,041 of NZ_SRRP01000001.1, forward strand.
ATCCTACTTGGACGAAAATTGCTTTGATTATGATGCAAGGTTGGCTCGGCTTCCCTTACATTTACGTCTTGACACTCGGAATCTTGCAATCTATTCCAAACGATCTTTACGAAGCAGCCTATATTGATGGGGCCAACGCTTGGCAAAAATTCCGCAACATTACCTTCCCAATGATTTTGGCGGTTGCGGCACCAACGCTCATCAGCCAATACACCTTCAACTTTAACAACTTCTCCATTATCTACCTCTTTAACGATGGTGGTCCTGGATCTGTTGGAGGAAATGCTGGTTCGACAGATATCTTGATTTCTTGGATCTATAAATTGACAACGAACTCATCACCTCAATACTCAATGGCTGCTGCGGTTACGTTGATTATCTCTCTGATTGTGATCTCGATCTCGATGATTGCCTTCAAGAAACTGCACGCATTTGATATGGAGGATGTGTAAAATGAAAAATTCAGTTCAATTTAAACGCCGCCTGAATCATTTCTTGACTTACCTCTACTTGGTTGTCCTTTCCATCATCATCATCTATCCCTTGTTGATCACGGTTCTTTCAGCCTTCAAAACGGGTAACGTCAGTGCCTTTACGCTTGATTTCAGTGGCAGTCTCAGCTTTGATAACTTCCAAAAACTCTTTACGGATACCCTATATGGTACTTGGTATCTCAACACCTTGATTATCGCCATTATTACCATGGTTGCTCAAACATCCATCATTACCTTGGCAGGGTATGCTTACAGCCGCTATAACTTCTTGGCTCGTAAGCAAAGTTTGGTCTTCTTCTTGATTATCCAAATGGTCCCTACCATGGCTGCTTTGACTGCCTTCTTCGTTATGGCTCTTATGTTGAATGCCTTGAACCACAGTTGGTTCCTGATCTTCCTCTATGTCGGTGGGGGAATCCCAATGAACGCATGGTTGATGAAGGGTTACTTCGATACAGTCCCAATTTCACTTGATGAATCTGCAAAATTGGATGGTGCTGGACACTTCCGTCGCTTCTGGCAAATCGTCCTTCCATTGGTTCGCCCAATGATTGCGGTCCAAGCTCTTTGGGCCTTCATGGGACCTTTTGGAGACTACATCTTGTCTAAATTCTTGCTTCGCGATGAAATCAATTACACGGTAGCTGTTGGTCTTCAGACCTTTATCAGCGACCAAAAAAATCAAAAGATTGCCTTCTTTGCGGCAGGTGCGATTCTGATTGCAGTCCCAATCTGTGTGCTGTTCTTCTTCCTTCAAAAGAACTTTGTTTCAGGCTTGACAGCTGGTGGGGATAAAGGATAAAATGAACTTTTCTATAACCTTCCAGCAATGATGAAAAGAACGAAATTTTCTCTCGTGCTTTTCTCCCAGTCACATAAATTTTATCTTTAAGGAAAGGATGGGAGTGGGACAAGGATAGCAAGTTGATTGATTTGCTACCGGTCTTCCTCCCATCTTTGGTTAAGGATAAAATCTTGTTATGCTCTCCATACAAGGGAAATCCATCCCGGAGATTAGAAAGGTCTCTTCATGCCCTATCCATTTAATTATTTTTCCAGCCTTTTTCAGGTAAGAAAAGCATTTGCGAACCGCAAACAACTCAACTGGTTCCAAATGATCTTTACCTCACTCTTTCTTCTATCCTTGACCCTGATTCCTGTTGCCGTTCAAAATGCGGAATTACAGACCTACCCCTTAACCACCTTTGTTAGCGATGTCTTTGATCCCTTAACAGAGGATGTTATGAAAGACTTGAAAGAAAATGTCCGTATTGAACAGCATGAACTAGTCTATACCAGTCATTTTGGAGTTCATAAGAACAAAGCTGGCCATGTGATCATTGGTCATCACGAAGGGACTCCATTAGGTGAAAAATTAACCCTCTATTTCGATAAGACCCAACTAGTGATCAGCAGAGAAAATAAAGAACTTGCAAGCATTCCTTATCAGGCAATCAATCAAAAGAGTCTTGAAAACAAAGATGCTTTAAGCCAAGCCATTTCCAAAGATTGGTTCCAAGCCAATCGATTGGCAGTTAGTCTCTTCCTCGTCCTCTTTTCAGGTTTCTTATCTGCTGTGAATTTTGCAATTTTAGTATTCGGTGCTTCTTTCTTCCTCTATCTAACAAGAAAGTCGCGTCTCTTCTCTTTAAAGACTTTCAAAGAATGCTTCAATTTCACCATCAACTGTCTAGGTTTTCCTATTCTCGCCAGTGTTTTGGTTAGTTTAGTATTCCACCAAGTCTTTACAACAACCATCTTGATCCAAAATATCCTATTTGTCTTATTCCTAGCGCTCGCCTTCTATAAGACTCATTTCCGGGATCCTGATTATAAACCTTAAGGAGGTCTTTTATGCGTGTCACCATCAAAGATGTCGCCAAACATGCTGGCGTTGCACCATCTACCGTTACACGAGTGATTCAAAACAAATCTACTATTAGTGAAGAAACCAAAAAACGGGTTCGCGCTGCCATGAAAGAACTGGATTACCACCCAAATCTTAATGCTCGTAGCTTAGTGAGCCAGTCCAGTCAGGTGATTGCCCTGGTCTTACCTGATGAAAGTGATGTGTTTTTCCAAAACCCATTCTTCCCAACGGTTCTCCGGGGAATTAGCCAAGTTGCTTCTGACTATGACTATGCTATCCAAATCTGCACAGGAACGGATGAAACCCACCGTTTAGAACAGCTTAAGCAGATGATTTATGGAAAACGGGTGGATGGACTGATCTTCCTTTATTCTAAGTTGGGGGATCCACTGGTTGACTTCTGTATTCAAGATAAATTCCCTTTCCTAATCTTAGGAAAAGCAACCTCACCGTTCGTATCCTTAGTTGATAATGACAATATTAAAGCAGCTTTTGATGCGACCGAATATTTTATCAATAAGGGATACCAACACATCGCCTTTGTTGGAGGAAATAAGGAATTAGCCGTATCCCAAGACCGTTACAAGGGCTACCAAGAAGCTCTTGCCAGTCACCAAATCCCACTTCGTGAGGAATTGGTCAAATTCTCCTTCGGTTTCTTGCTAGAGGAGAATTCCTATCAAATCATGGATACCCTGCCTTTTGAAGAACTAGAGGCACTTATGACAACAGATATTCTGGTTGCTGAAGGGGTTCGGAGATACTTGAGTGACAAACAGGTCGATCTTCCAATCATCTCCTTTGACTCCATTAAACCACGGATTCCTATTGACGCCTATATTGATATCAATACGGTAGAACTAGGACGTGAATCTGTCAGAACCTTACTCCAAATTATTAAAGACAATAAGGAAAACAAAACTGTTTGCTACAGACAACTCATTGAACACTCGATTATTGAACTTTAGGAGAACCTATGACCACACACTTTGCAGCTTATTTAGATGACCAAGACTTGATTCGCATGGAAGGAGGAGAGAACGTAACGGCCTTTCTTCCTTTTACATTGACGTCTGGTTCGAAAACGATTGAACTCTTGCCGACAGAGGAAGAAAAAACTCTTCGAAGCCCCCTTCCCATCGACATGAGTCAAAGCTATACTCTCTCCAACGCTAAAGGAGAAACCTGCCTCCTCCACTACCGGGATATTGTCCGCCAACCCATCTTTGATCAGCTATATGCTTATGATGGAGAGGATTTAGGAGCTCATTACTCAAAAGAAAAAACGACCTTTGCCTTCTGGGCTCCCATTTCTCAAGAGGTTGAGCTCTTGATCAACCAAACTACCTACCCGATGGAGCGGACAGAAAAAGGGGTTTGGCGTCTAGAACTTGAGGGAGATTGGGAAAAAGCCTCTTACTACTACCAACATCAAGTCAACGGTGTAACCCATATCGTTCATGATCCTTATGCTCTTTCTTCTGAAGCCAATTCAGGAGCTAGCTATGTCATCGACCGACACAAGATTGAACGCCCCATTCAGCGTGCAGCGACGCAATTGGATCCGACTGAGGCCATTATTTATGAACTGAGTGTCCGTGATTTCTCCATGCAAAAAGAAGCTGGTTTCCATCATCCTGGAACCTTCCCAGCCCTCTTAGAATCTCCTAAGCATGGAGAACAGACCTTTGGCTTTGACTATTTGAAATCCCTGGGCATTACTCATATTCAGCTCTTGCCCCTCTATGATTTTGGTAGCGTAGATGAAACCAATCCCGCTGCCGGCTATAATTGGGGTTATGATCCTGTGCAATACAATGTCCCTGAAGGAAGTTTTTGCACCCAACCAAACGATCCTTATCAACGGATCATCGAGTTGCAACAAGTGATTGATGCCTATCATGAAGCAGATATCAGTCTCATCATGGATGTGGTTTATAACCATGTCTACTTGTCTGATGACTTTGCCTTTGAGCGGATTGTCCCTGGCTATTTCTACCGTTATGACCAAAACCGACAGCGAACCAACGGGACCTTCTGTGGCAACGATGTAGCCAGTGAACGAGCTATGGTTCGCAACTACATCAAACAATCTGTCAAACAGTGGGTCCAACTCTACGGCTTTGATGGCTTCCGCTTTGACCTCATGGGAATCCTCGATCATCAAACCATGATGGAAATTCAAGAAGAATTAACCGCTATTTATCCCAATATTTACCTCTATGGGGAGGGTTGGAAGATGGATACTGGACTGGAGCCAGATCTCCTCGCTCATCAATATAACGCAGAGCAACTCCGTCCTTATGGTTTCTTTAGTGACAATTTCCGTGATACCATTAAACGTAGTATCTTAAATGAAGGGCGAGTAGACAGTCCTTATCAGGCCAATGATCTTGCTAATGTCTTGACAGCTAATATTGGATGTAAAGGAGCCCCTCACTTTGTTCGTCCTCAACAGGCGATTAACTATGTAGAGTGCCATGACAATGCGACCTTCTATGATTATCTCAAAGTGGAAGATCCTACCATTTCACCAGAACTTCGTCATACTAAAGCCCGTCTTGGCTTGCATTTGGTTCTCTTAGCTCAAGGAGTCCCTTTCCTTCATGCTGGCCAAGAATTCTATCGAAGTAAAGGACTAGAAGAAAACACCTATAATCTGCCAGATAGCCTAAACCAGCTAGATTGGCTTTCCTCTATGTCTTACGAGACAGACATTCAGTTCCTGCGCGAATTGATTGCCTATCGTAAAAAGGAAGAGCTCCTCCGCCTTGTGAATGCCCAAGCCATTCGTGACTATTGTCAAGTTACTTGGACTTCGGTGAACACCTTCTCATACAGCATCGAGAAAGATGGGCGTAAGCTTCTTATCCTGGTCAACCTTGGGGATCAAGAATGGACTTATCGACTCAAACAATCTGCAAAATTAGCGATTTCCTACCCTCATGTGTATGGGAGAGAGCAAGAACTTTCTCAAGAAGAATTTACCATTCCAACCCATGGTTGGATCTTGGTAGAACAAGCATAAAAAAATTCCTGCAAGAACTTCTTGCAGGAATTTTTTAATCTTCCACTTCGACAAAGCGTCCAATAATATGAACGTTTTCAGATATGGTAATAAAAGCTTGAGGATCAGCCTTTTTCATGACAAGTTTAAACTCATTAAACTCTGCTCGTGTAATAACGGTGAGCAAGACTGCTTTTTCCTGATGATTGTAGGTTCCTTCCGCATTGTGGATAATGGTGGCACCACGATGCAAACGTTTATGAATTTTCTCAATAATCTCCTCAGGATGGCTGGTGACAATCATAGCCTGCATCCGTTTCTGCTTGGTAAAGACAGCATCTGTCACCCTACTAGAAACAAAAATCGTAATCATCGAATAGAGAGCGTACTTCCAACCAAAGGTCATCCCGGCAATCAACATGATGGTCCCATTGACGATGAGAGATATTTTCCCGACATTCTTACCCGTTCGTTTTCGAATGGTCAAACTAACAATGTCGGTTCCCCCACTGGAGATATTGTTCCGAAGCGCAAATCCGATCCCTGTCCCCATAACAACCCCCCCAAAGAGAGCATTCATAATAGGATCATTGGTCAGAGTAACCACTGGCATAAATTGGATAAAGAAGGAACTCATAGACACCGTGATAAAGGTGAAAATAGTAAACTTATGGCCAATTTGATACCAAGCGATGATCATCAAAGGGAGGTTGATGGCATAAAAGGATAGCGAAACTGGAATGGTAAAGCCTAAAAATCGATCACTAAGGGCGGATATAATCTGAGCCAATCCTGTCGCACCACTGGAATACACTCTTCCAGGCTGGAAAAAGAAGTTCACGGCAACCGCAGACAAGAAGCCATAGACCAAAGAAGCCGAAATCTTTTCATCATACTTCTCTCGGGAAATACTTTTTAAGACCCTTAGTAATTTAAAGTTATAGGCCATTCTTCGTATATAATAACGCAAGATTTTGCCTAAGTGAGTTTTTTTCATGATTATCTCTCAATTCATAAATAAAGGGAAAATCCCACAAGTAACTTCTGGGGATTTTCCGCTTTTACTATCCTTATTCCTCAGTTTTTACTTCTACTTGAAGACTTAACTCTTCCAGTTGTTTATCAGCTACTGCAGATGGAGCTTGTGTCATCGGATCTGTAGCCTTGTTATTTTTAGGGAAGGCAATGACTTCACGGATATTTTCCTCCCCAGCAAGGAGCATAACAAAACGGTCTAAACCAAGAGCCAATCCACCATGTGGAGGGAAGCCATAATCCATAGCCTCTAGCAAGAAACCAAATTGTTCTGTCGCATCCTCTTTTGAAAAACCGAGTGCTGTAAACATGCGTTCTTGCAAAGCTTTTTGGTTGATCCGGAGACTTCCTCCTCCGAGTTCATAGCCATTGAGGACGATGTCATAGGCAATAGCACGAACCTTGGCAAGGTCTCCCTCTAATTCATGAGCTGTATCTGCTTGCGGGAGTGTAAAGGGATGGTGGGCACTCATGTAACGGTCTTCCTCTTCTGACCATTCAAACATCGGCCAATCTACTACCCAGAGGAAGTTGAATTGACTGTTATCAATGAGGTCTAAGTCCTTTGCAATCCGGCAGCGAAGAGCGCCAAGTGTTGCGTTGGCAATTTCTAAGGTATCTGCTACAAAGAGAACCAAGTCCTTCTCTTCTAATTGTAAAGCATCTGTCAACTCAGTTGTCAGATCTGTCAAGAACTTGGCAACTGGTCCATTTAAAGCACCATCAGCTACCTTGACCCAAGCAAGGCCCTTAGCTCCATATTGCTTAGCCACTTCAGTCATCTTGTCAATATCTTTACGAGAGTATTGGTCAGCTGCTCCTTTCACTACAATGGCCTTTACAGCTGGTGCTTCCGAGAAGACCTTGAAGTCTACACCCTTTACAAGTTCTGTCAAGTCTATTAAGAGCATGTCAAAACGAGTATCTGGTTTGTCAGAACCGTAAAGAGCCATCGCATCATCGTACTTCATACGTGGGAAAGGTAGTGTCACTTTAATTCCTTTAGTTTCTTTCATGACACGGGCAATCAAGCCTTCTGTGATATCTTGAATTTCTTGCTCTGTCAGGAAGGACGTTTCCAAATCGACCTGTGTAAACTCAGGTTGACGGTCCCCACGTAAATCTTCATCACGGAAACATTTGACGATTTGATAATAGCGGTCAAAGCCAGCATTCATCAACAACTGTTTGGTAATTTGGGGACTTTGTGGCAAGGCATAAAAGTGTCCTTTGTTGACACGAGATGGAACTAGATAGTCACGCGCCCCTTCTGGTGTTGACTTAGAAAGGAATGGTGTTTCCACATCGATAAATTCCAACTCATCCAAATAGTTACGGATGGAATGAGTCACCTTGGCACGCAACTTCAAATTTTCCAACATCTCAGGACGGCGCAAATCCAAATATCGATAGCGTAGACGGGTATCGTCGTTAGCTTCAATGCCGTCCTTGATCTCAAATGGCGTGGTTTTTGCCGTATTAAGGACAGTCAAAGAAGAAACATGCATTTCAACCTTACCTGTTGCAATTTTATCATTGGCTTGCTGTCTGGCAGCAACTTGACCTGTCACTTCGATCACATACTCGCTACGAAGACTTTCGGCCGTTGCCATCACTTCTTGACTAACGGTTTCTGGATTGATGACCAATTGCATAATCCCTTCACGGTCACGCAAATCAATAAAGATCAATCCTCCTAAATCCCGACGTCGACTAACCCAACCTTTGAGGGTCAATTCTTGTCCAATGTGTTCCTCACGAACACGTCCAGCATACATGGAACGTTTCATTCTATTTTTACTCTCCAAACTAATATTCTTCCTTCTATTTTACCATAAAGGCTTTAAAGATAAGTACTTTTCAGGATTTTTTCCATAAAATTTCCCCGTTTCAGATGGTCTTACTGATGAGAATCTTTGCTCGCATCACCCTTTTTCTTATTTGCGCTTCCTTCATAAAGTGTCGGAACGAACACTTTCATTAAAGAAGCAGTGCCAAAGCGCATAATAGCTGCCAAGATCCCAAAGATTGGGGCCAGGAATCGAAAAAAGAAATCCCCTTTAACCAGCAAGGTCAGAAGTCCTGTAATCAGAAAGATGGCTAGTCCTTGAACCAAGGCGTATAAAGTAATTTTCTTCATCTCTAAAAATTTAAACTCCTCTCTTTTATATCACAAAAATTTAAGAGAATCCTTACTTATCCACAATTTTTATTCAAGTTGTCCACAGAATTGTGGATAACTTGAATAATATGGGGAAAAAGGAGACTAAAAATGCTTAAAATCCATGATTTTCGTCTAAAATCCAGATTCCTTCTTATCCACATCTGTCAATAAGTTGGGAAATCATAGGAAAAAGGCTGAGTTTAGAGTTGCTCAACCTCTTTACTTTTACTTACTGAAATTGATCTGGTTGTCCTTTGTAGACAGCCCAATCCTTACTCAGGAATCGTTCATTAATCTTGTATTCAGGAGCAGGTTGAGGATTGGAAACAAAGGGGTCAACAACCTTATCAAAGGCCAACCAACCATTCCATCCGATATGGATGGTATCTTGCATAAAGTAGGGCTTATCTCCATCTTTAGAAAAGTCAGCAATATTGGTAAAACCTTGGCTTTCTAGTTGGTAGCGAATCTTTTCAACCGTCTTTTGGTACATATCTCTGCTCAGCCCAGTATAAGCCATCCATTTGGAGTTAACAGGGGGTATGACAAAAAGAACATTGGTCCGCGATTGAGCAAACTGATCTAAGACCAATTGCAAATCATTGTATTCAGGCGATTGGAGATAAGATTCTTTCTTTTGAAATCCTTTCAGTTTCTTTAACTTTCTAGCAATTCGACTTTTATAGAAACTATTACTGATTCCCAGCTTGTTATTGCTAGTTTTTTTCTTAGCTTCTGCTGTCGCCATCTCTTTCAGGGCATCATAAGAGAAGCTATCCGGTAGGCGATCTAGGCGGGACAGAACTTTTTTCTCATAGTTGCTATTATTCATAGCCATAAAGGTGCTAAAGAAGGCATCCTCTCGACGAACAAACCGCATAAAGGTCTGATTAAGCCCTTTTTCAAAACCCGATAAAGGTTTCCCATTTGATAGCTTTTCAAGCGCACTCTGCATAGCAACATTTGGATATTGTTGCAAGAGACGGCTTGCTGCATACTGGCTTGCTGGTCCAACTTCTTGGTTAGCCAAAAAACTAGTTAATTGATCGCTGTTAAAGTATTGTTGGAAGGCCGATGAATCATAACCGTCCTTCGTAAACCACTGGGGAGATACCACATAGACAGCCGTTTTCCCTTCTAGTTGAGGAAGAATTTGCTGCATCCCAAAATATTGGTTCAAGGACGCCGCCCCTCGTTGTCCTAAAAAGTACGGACGATAAGAGCGATCATACTTCTCTGCTAGTACTGCTGGGTGGACGATGTCAAATCGCAGCCATTCGCTGGAACCAAAGAAGGGTACAAAACGATAGTTGGGATCCCCGAGTGCTTCTTCCTTACGGGCGCGACTTTTAAAGCCTTCTGCTGTCAAGCTGACCGCTGCTTTCTTCTCTTCTGTCAGATTGTGTTTGTGGTTAATCGGATAGAAAAAGAGAAGAGTAGCGACAAGAGCCATGGCGCAAAAGACAGGACCCAGAATCAGCCACAATCGTTTAAGCATTCTGAAGCTCCATGACGCCTTCTACGATTTTGTTGGCTGTATTCCAGTCATCACGACCAAATTCAGATACTGGAACCCGAATATCGAAGCGGTTTTCCAATTCCACAATCAACTCAACGGTTCCCATGCTATCAAGGACACCAGCATCAAAGAGATCCTCATCCATCATGTCTGAGACATCTTCCATAAACAATTCGTCAATAATTTCAATTACTTGTGATTTTACATCCATTTTTCATTTTTCCTTTTCTTATTTTATTTTTGGAAACCATTGCTGATCCAAGAAGCCTGAGAAGATCAGGAAGGACAGCATAACGGTATTGAAGGTAATAAAGATTCCAAGAGCCTGTGTCCAGCGATTGTCTGGTAGGGGCTCTAGTCCTTTTGCTTTACGTTCTTTATTGATTGTTTTTTTCTTCCGAAGCCAGGCATCATTGATCACAAGACCAAGTCCGTGGAAAAGCCCATAGGCTATATAATACCAGGTCACTCCATGCCAGAAGCCCATGACCAACATGTTGATGATATAGGCAACGTTTGACGTTGTAATCCGACTCTGAAAGACCTTGTTTCGCATCAAAACCATGACCAGACGCATAAAGACAAAGTCACGGAACCAGAAGGACAAGCTCATGTGCCAACGATTCCAAAATTCCTTCAAATCACGTGATTTGAAAGGAAGGTTAAAGTTGATTGGGCTCTTAATTCCCATCAAATTAGATGCCGCAAGGGCAAACATGGAATAGCCTGCAAAGTCAAAGAAGAGGTCCAAACCAAAGACATACATCACACCTAAGGTTCCTAGGTTAAAGACGCCCCCTTGAAGAAGGGCATAAGTCTTGACATGACCTAGCAAGAGATGACCAAAGATATGAGCTAGAATAAACTTATAGAGAAAGCCAAGCATGATATACTTGACGCTCTGTTCCAGCATATCGAGGAGCTCATCCCGATCTGGAATCGTTAGGTAATCTTCATTGAAGCGTTTGAAGCGGTCGATCGGCCCACTTGAAAAAGTCGGCATAAAGAGCAAGAAACGCAAGAATTCCCAGAGACTAAATTCTTTGAGGGTCCCATCTCGCATCTCGATAATCATCCCTACCGCTCGGAAGGTCAGATAGGAGATCCCAAGGAAGCCCATCCAAGACTGGGTCCCATCAATGGCTGGTTGCACCTTCACAAAAACCAAGGGCAAAACGACCAAGAAAGAGTGAAGGTAAAAGACCCACTTGTTATCACGCTGGCTTCGATAGATTTTATAAGAATAGACCCAAAGGATTTGCCAAAAGAGGTAGAAAAGAACCGCATAGATTTGTTTCAAATCCGTCCCTGTCAACATCAAAACAATAAAGGCTAGACTAACCAAGGCCTCATAGACTGGGAAACGCTTCTTAAAGAAGAGACCAACAAAGATAGGCAATAAGGCCCCAATCAGATAAATAAAGTAGACCGGGGTGCCATAGGGTTCTAAATGAGGGAGCTGTTTCAAGAACTCGATCATCGATTGTTAACCTCGCTAATCAACCCTTTGATGTCGATTTTCCCATTTGGAGTTAGCGGCAAGCTATCACGGTAAAGGAATTTTGAAGGCATCATATAAGACATCATGATGTGTTCCAAATCTTCCTTAATGGCTTTCGTGATATCAATTTCGCGCTCAAATTGTTCCTTGACCCCATCTTTTAAGATGACATAGGCCAAGAGATTTTGCACCTTATGATCTTTGTTGTAGCGCGGTACTGCAACAGCCGAGTCAATGTACTGAGATTTGTTCAAGTTTTGAGAAACATCTTCTAGCTCAATGCGGTAGCCGTTAAACTTGATCTGGAAGTCCATCCGACCACCATAGAGAAGAAGACCTTCATCTGTCATGGTTCCGACATCTCCCGTATGGTAGGCTGGAAGTCCTTCAAATTCGAAGAAAGCTTCTGCTGTTTTCTCTGGATTATTCATATAACCTTTTGAAACAGCCGGTCCAGACACGATGATTTCTCCTTGCTCTCCATTTGGCAATTTGTTTCCTTCCTCATCAATGATGAAGGTTGGAGAATCTTCTTTGGTATAACCAATTGGCAAGCGTTTCAGGGTTGCCAACATCTCATCTGTGATAGCAACCGCCGACAAAGCAACCGTTGCTTCCGTTGGCCCATAGGCATTAATGATGCGCGCATTTGGGAAACGCTCGCGCAGTTTTTGAGCCGTTTTAACGGTCAACTCTTCCCCATCAAAGTAGAAATGGGTAATACCTGGCATCTTTTCAGCATTGAAATCTTCAGACAGCATAGCCATATCTGCAAAAGATGGTGTCGAAGTCCAGATAGCAATCGGGAGAGAAAAGATGGTCGCAAAGAGTTGTTTAAAGTCTTGAGTGATGGCTGATGGAAGGGCAAAAAGCGTTCCTCCAAGAGCCAAAGTTGGTGCCCAGTACATAACAGATAAGTCAAAGGAATAGGGTGGTTGCGCCAACATTTGCGGGCGCTCTGGCGTCGCAAATTCCTTGTCTGTAATCATCCAGTTGGTGAAGCTGAGCAAGTTATCATGCGAAATTTGCACCCCTTTTGGTTTTCCAGTTGTCCCTGAAGTAAAGATGATGTAGTAGTTATCATCCCCTTTGACCGGATGTTGCAAATCATAGGCATGCTGAGCCGCGTAAACTCCACGCACTTGTTCCAAGGTCAAGATTGGAGCAGCTGGGTTTTCAATAGGAAACTCGTTGATAGCAATGATTAAGCTTGGCTCAGCCACTTCAACAATGGCAGACACGCGCTCCAAGGCAGAGTGGCTATCAATTGGGATATAAGCATGGCCAGATTTGGTCAAGGCCACAAAGCTTGCTAACATTTCATATTCTTGGCCACCAAAGACCACAACAGGTGACTTTTCAGGAAGTCCCATTTGGTCAATATAGGCTGCTAAGCTATCTGAATCCGCCTTCAATTGGCCATAGGTATGCTCTTCTCCAAGGACATTGTAGACAGGATAGTCTGGTTGCAGTTGGGCGAAGCGCTCAATCGCCTCGATCATATCAGTAATTGGTTGGTTTGACACGGTAGGGATCTCCTTTAGAATTCATTGTAGATAAAGCCACCCTGACCTTGACCAAGGTAACTAAAGAAATAAAGTAGGGCTAAGAAAATAGCGAAATACAAGATTGTTTGCCCTATAAATTTATAAAGTGTTTTATGTTTCATCTTTTTCACTCTTCATTTTGATTTTCACTGACTATTTTACCATTTTTTGTTCAGTCATAGCAATCCAAACACAAGGAAAAAATACTAGAAAACGTTACCATAAGAGACGATTGAGTGCTGAGCTTGGATTGTTTGCATTCCTGGTCGAGTCGACGGACCATTCCATCTTTTATAAAGAAAATGATTCAGTCCTCAGATTTGAAAATTTCTTTCTTTCTCTTAACGATTTCGCTTCGAGATAACCTTAAATTTTTTAGAAACAGTATACCACTTTTCCTTAAAAAGTTCTTAAAAGCCTAAAAAGAGGCTGGGACAAAGGTCCTAGCCTCTCAATTGTCTTTGGATTGTCGAGCAAGACGCAGTGGTTGAGTGGGCTCTACTACGCTGATTTCATCAGCTTTTACAGCCCTACTCAACTGTGCGGAGGTGGGACGACGAAATCGAATTCTAACGAATTACCGATTTCTGTCCCACTCTCATCTATAAATTCTTTCTTTTCTTAGCCTTCTTGGTCAAGGATACATCGCAATGATGAATTTCTTCTATTAGGAGGGTCGTCATGGCAAAATCGTCAACTTCTGGTCTCAGATCTACTTCATAATCCAAGGTAAGCTTTTCCCCATTTTGGCTTGTATTGACCGAAATCAAGTCGACTTCTGTACAATTGCGATCCAGCAAACGGCTGATCTTGTCGGCAATCCGTTCTTGATTTTCTACTTGAATCGTCAGGTGACGGCGCCGTTGGTGGTCAGTCTTACTTTGCTTGGTTTCCAGCAAGAGCCAGATAGCTAACAGAAAGGCCGTAAACAAAACTGCCAATAAGAGGTAGCCCGATCCCGCCGCCAAACCAATGATCATGGCTAGGAAAATCGCAATCAATTCTCTCGATCCGCTGGTAGCGGAACGAAATCGAATCAAGCTAAAGGTCCCTGCTACTGCAATCGAAGTCCCCAGACTCCCATTCACCAGGAAAATCACCAGGGTCATCATGCAGGGAAGCAAGGTGAGACTGACGATAAATTCACGCGTATAGAGGGTACGGTATTTGTAAGTCCAGGACAGGGCCATCCCGAGCACCAGGCTGACGAGTAAGGCCAACATCAGGCGCACCGGATCTACGGTTGCCGTAGCATTGTTAAAAATAGAATTAAATAGATTAGACATAGGCAGCACCTGTCCTTTCTTGAATTGGCGTTGGTGCATAATCTAAGCCTTGTGACTTATGGTAGGCACAACTGTATTTCGAAAATTTCTGTTTGACCAGTCCGTACTTATCCAGAATGTCCTTCAGCCACTGAGGTTCTTCACCTGGGGCCTTGATTTCCATAATGATGGTATTTTCTTCTAATAAAGGCTCTCCAGCTTTCCCACGAAGGAGACTGACCTGCTGATCTCGATAGACCAAGTTTTGATCCAGGGTGACCCGAATCTTATTGTAAGGATAGCTTTGGATGCTCTTCTTTTCTTTTAAGGACAAACGATCATAATAGATGTACATCTGAGGCTGTAGTCGGTGATCATAGCGCTGACGCAGAGCTTGGATTTTTTGCACCAAGTCCAGATCCTGAATGGTCTGATCCACTAGTCCATCCGTCATGAGGCGGGTAATAGAGGAGAGGTTCGAGACCAGGCGGAACTTGTGACCAATTCCTTCTGCATCCTTTGATTTTACTTCTAGAAAAGCTGGACTATCTACTGTTGGATGCTCTATATAGGTCCGCATCCGGATCTTTTCACGACGGTTCTGTTTAGCAAGGGCATCTTGGATCACATCGAAGTCTTCGGTATCAAAATAGACATTCGAAATCGTGGAGATGGGATAATCGTCTTCAACCACATATTTCTTCAAATCTTTCAATAAGTCATCCAAGTCTTCTTTATTCACCACATATTTGGTTTCAATCCGCTTGAAGCTTGTTTCTACCGTTTTTTTCATGTTTTTCTTCTTTTGTTCTATAAAAAAAGTTGGGCATTTTCTTTATCGTTTTTTGTTGCAAAGCCACAAGTCGCTTTACTGGTTCCTTAGTTTAGTGGCTTTTTCTTAAGCTTTCATTAAGCCAAACTTAAAGAAAACTAAAGTTAAGATTCCTTTCAGAAAAACTTCAGGAAACTTTCAGCTAGCAACTTTAGACTAGGAGCATATCAATGGAACGAGAGGAAAAGCTCATGAAATCAAACAAATGGAAATTCTTACTAACGGGGGCTGCGACCCTCACCTTACTGACAGCTTGTACCCAAGCGTCATCACAATCAGCTACAACAAACAATACCTCCCAAACAACTGCTACTTCTACTTCAAATAGTAAAACCGATAGCTCCAACTATTTTACAGATAAGGACAAGGACACTTCTTATGATGAAAGTACCGCCTCTACTGTCAAACTGTCTGGATCTTCTGCAAGTGTATCGGGTGACGGCGTAACTGTTTCTGGATCCACTGTGACCATCTCTAAGGCCGGAACCTATGTCATCTCTGGTGAATCCGATGGGGTTCAAATCAAGGTCGAAGCAGGTGACTCAGATGATGTTCACATCGTCTTAAAAGGGGTTACCATGACCAACACCAACGCACCAATCTCTGCTACGAAAGCAGGGCATGTTTACCTGACTCTAGCAGATGGCACGACCAATACCTTGTCTGATTCAAGTTCAAACAATGATGAAGATGCCGATGCTGTGGTCTTCTCTAAAGGCGACCTCACCATCAATGGTTCGGGTACGCTCAACATTGATGCCAAGAAGAACAACGGGATCAAGGCCAATGATACCCTCCACATCACAGGTGGAACCTATAAGATCACGGCTGTAGGAGATGCCTTCAACGTCAATGATGAGCTCAATATCACCGGTACGACGATGACCATCGATGCAGATGAAGATGCGGTCAAGGTGGATAACGATGAAGATACATCTGTCGGAACCATGTATCTGTCTGACAATACCATGACCATTTCAGCAGGGGACGATGGTATCCATGCTTCTGGTGATCTGGTCATCGATAGCGGTACCTACAAGGTGACTGAGTCTGTCGAAGGGCTTGAAGGAAAATCGATCACCATCAACGGAGGGGATATCACCATCTACGCAACCGATGACGGTGTCAATGCGGCCAATGCCAATGCCAACCAAGATGAAATTTTCTTCACTATGAATGGTGGAACCATCAACGTTGAAGTTGGCCAAGGCGATACCGATCCAATCGACTCTAACGGCAACGTCACTGTGGCTGGAGGAACCATCCATTTGACGGGGCAATCCGGCTTCGACTTTGATGGAACGGCCACCTACACTGGCGGAGACATCTATATCAATGGTGAAAAACAAACGGAAATTGTCAACTCCATGCCTGGAGGAGGTGGGGCCCCAGGCGGTGGCGGACCTCAAGGCGGTGGACCTGGTGGTGGACCTCAAGGCGGAGGTCATTAATTTACAATAGGAAACGATGCTCCCTCCAGCTACAAGCTCCAATACTCTCCCAGATTATTGGAAACTCACGAGGGTGGGATGATGAACGAATATTGGATAAAAATCGTTCTATCCCACTCTCTTTTTTCGTGCAGTCCCACTCTTTCTAGTATAAAATAGAAGAAAGATACTTATATTTTAGAAAGGAAGATGCCATGATCAAAAGAAAAAAAATCCTCCTCTGCCTACTGACACTCAACCTTTTGTCCCTAACTGCCTGTATACCAGATGTCAAGTTCGACTTTAAAGAAGATCACCCGAGCTCTAGTTCTTCTGTTCGCAAGGGAGAAACTAGCGAAAGCGAAACATCTAAAAGAAACTCTAGTAGTGATCACTCTAGTGAGCAAGAGAGCCACTCTGAAACGATCCCTAGCTCTAGCCAAGTGACAAAACCTCTGGAAAAACTTCCACTCCATGCCAGTGAGGCCCCTCAGGATAAAATATATGCAACTAGAGGTTCAATCGTTTTCTACTACAAGGAAGGGGATACAATCTCTGCCCAAATCCCTTATTTCGAAGGCTATACAAAGAAAATTGTACAGAAGATTCTTGGAAAACCCGATCAAAAACAACAATCAATAAAATACCTGCAAGAGACATTCAAAGAAAGGGAACTCGAAAATGTAAAGGCCCTCTACCAAGATGGAAAAATTACCGAGGAAGAAGCCAAAGCCTTTTTCATGAGTGCAGTCGATCTCTCACAAGCTCTAAACTTCGGATCTACTTATACAATTTTCACCTATAAAAAGGGTAAAATTCAGCTAGTATTTGAAGAAGATCAGCTCATCTATGTCACACCAGATCCGGATGTTCTTTATTTCAAACTATGAAAAAATCCCCTTCTATCAAAAGAAGGGGATTTTGTTTCACGTGAAACAAACCAAAGGAAGCCTTAATCATCCTCGTACTTCTGTGGACGATAAGCCAACATTCCTAGTCCAGTGCAGGCAGCTAAAACTGTCAGAAGGAAGGCTACTTGCCCACCAATCGCACCTGTTAAAGAAATCGTTTCCCGAAGACCGGATACTGTATAGCTCATTGGAAGAAGTGGATGAATCACCTGGAAGAATCTATTGGTTAAAGCCAACGGATAAGTCCCCGCACTAGAAGCCAATTGGAGAAGCAAGAGAATGAGTGAGAAGAAGGCTCCAATTTTGTTATTCCAAGTTGTCAAGGCGGTAACCACGGACATAAAGGTCACACTTGCAAGAACACAAAGGAAGAGGGTCAAACCTTCATAGTTAGCCGATAGACCAATCATATGAACCGCTCCATAAACCAGGATTCCTGCTGAAATAGCGACAATCCCATTCACCTCTATACGAGCTTTTAGCCAGGCCCAACGACTTTCTGGATGACGACCTGAAGGCAACTTCGCAAAAATCATATTGGTAGAAAGAGCTGCGACGAAGAGGGCGACTGAAATCATATAAGGAGCCATGCCCACTCCATTAACAGGTACATGATCATGGTCTGTTTTAGTCAAGGTGACAGGGCTTGATAAGACCTTAGCATTTTCTTTTTCAGTTGTAGCAACCTTCAATTGTTCCTTAGCGTCAGACAATCCTTGACTCAAGTTTTGGCTTCCTCTTGCTAATTCACCCAAAGCAGTTGTCAATGTTTGTCCCCCTGTAGCTAATTTGCTAGACCCATCTGAGATCTGATTTGCACCGTCTGCCAATTTGTCAGCACCAGCTACTAATTGACCTGATTTTTCAGTCAGCTGATTGACACCTGTGACAAGTTGATTGACACCACCTGCCAACTCAGGAGTCTTACTATTCAATTGTCCAACCCCGTCTGCTAATTTCCCAGCCCCAGCAACTAATTCACCAGACTTATCTGTTAATTGTGTTGCGCCTGAAACAAGTTGATTCATACCCAATGTCAAGACAGGCATTTTGCCATTTAACTCACCGAGACCAGAAGCTAATTGATTACTGCCTGCGAGCAGTTCGGAGGACTTGCTATCTAGTTGGGCAACTCCAACCGCTAACTGATGAGCACCAACAGTTAAGGAACTACTATTGGTCTGAAGTTGCGTGGCCCCACTTGCGATTTTATCCACACCATCTGTGTAAGTACTAATCCCTTGATTGATGATTTGACTCGCTGGGAGTAGTTGTCCGGTAACTGCGGATTGCATATTAGACAATCCACTTGACAAGTCTGTCAAGGCCTTAGAGGCTGTTGGTAAAACTTGATTTGCTGCAGTTTGCAGTTGTGTCAAGCTATTTCCTGTATTCAAACTCCCTTGTATCGTTTGAATAGTTGTCAAGATAGCTTGAGCTGCGGTCTCACTGGAGCTTGGACTAGAGGAGATTGCTGCACTGATTTCCGCTTGTTGATCAGCTGTCATTGCTTGGTAAGCTGTAGTTCCTTGTACACTTGTAAGGGTATTGGCCCGATCTGCTTGAGCTGAAGTAAGGATTGATTGGGCTGAACTTGCAATACTTGTCAAGCCAGATGAGAGTTGACTGGTGTCTACTGAAGCATTTTGAATCGCTGCATTTAATTGGTTCAAACCAGCCATCAATTGATCAATCTGAGCAGCTTGACTGGTCGAAGCTTGTAGTTGGCTTGACAAAGTTTGAATACCGGATTCTAATTGAGAAACCCCATTTCGAAGAGTCTCAGATTGACTACTTAATTGACCTACTCCTTCTGATAAAGAAGCAACCCCATTTGTATAGCTCACTAAACCACTTGATAAGTTTGACAAACCTGAGTTTAATTGGCCCACACCATTAGTATAATTTCCAAGCCCGTTATTGAGTGTCCCCATTCCAGCCATTAATTGACCAACTCCTGAGGCCAACTGAGGCGTTTGACTCGCCATCTGATTCAATCCAGATCCTAATTCCACTACACCAGATGTATAGGCCGTCAAACCACTATGAAAAGTAGTGAAACCATCATTCAAATGGCTAACCCCAGATACTAAAGCCGGAACTTTTTCTGCCATCTGATGGAGACCATCTCCTACTTGGCCAACTCCATTTGTATAGGTCAATAGGCCTGAACTAAGAGTCCGAACGCCATTTGAGAAAGTCAAGCTAGAATGAGACAAGGTCGTCAAATGATCTGTTAAAGTTTGACTACCATTTTTTAACTGTTGAGTCCCATTAGCCAGCTTTTGACTTCCTTCTACCGCTGTTCCCATTCCGGTCTTCAAGCTCCCCATCTTTTCAAAAAGAGCACTTGTATAGGTCCGAGTTACATTATCAGCAACTGTTTGCTGGATCTTGGTCATAGCTGTATCGCTCATCTTTCCGGCAATAAAGCTATGGCCACTTGAAGTCTGATAGTCAATCATCAATTGCTCAGGATGATGGGTCAAAATAGAAGCCGCCTTTTTCGAAAGGTCCTTTGGAAGAGTGATGACCATATAATAATCCCCCTTTTCTAGCCCTTCTTTGGCTTCTTTTTCCTCTACAATATGAAAATCCAGAGCGTCACTTTTTTCAAAATTGGACACCATGTCCTTTCCAATTGTCATTTCCTCTCCCTGATAGCTAGCTGCTTGGTCCTGGTTGACGACAGCTACTGGAAGATTTGAAACCTTCCCATAGGGATCCCACATGGAGGATAGAAAGATAACATTATAGAGTGCTGGAATCAAGGCAACACCTATCATCACAATGATAAATGTAGGCTTTTTAAAAATAGCTTTCCATTCCTTAAACATTTTTTGTCTCCTTTTTATACACGTTGTCTAAATTTTTGATATAATAGATTATACAGTTCTTATTTTAAAGTTCAAGTCAAAAGACTAACTTTTTGTACACTATGTACAATTTTGTTTATAAATGAAAGGAAATAGAATGGTTACTGAAAGTAATAAACGCTTGAAGACAAAAGGAATCATTCAAGAAGCTATGGTCCGCCTCCTCCAAACAGAATCCTTCGATGACATCTCAACTGTCCAATTAGCCAAAGAAGCAGGGATTAGTCGGAGTAGTTTCTACACCCACTATCGGGATAAATATGATATGATTGAACGCTACCAGCAGGAATTTTTCCACAAGGTAGAATATATTTTTGACAAACAACAAGATGATAAACACCAAGCTGTTACTGAAGTTTTCGAGTTTCTAACCAGGGAACCCCTCTTTGCTGTCCTTCTGACCGAAAATGGAACGAGAGAAATCCAGACCTTCTTGCGCCACAAGCTACAGGTCTTGCTTGTTGACAGTCTGCAAGAACTCTACGGCCATCGATCTTTGACAGAAATCGAACGAGATTATAGTTCTGTCTACCTCACTAATGCCTTCTTTGGGGTCTGCCAGATGTGGGTGGCTCGTGGACAAAAAGAAAGTCCCCAACAAATGGCGGACTTTCTATTAAAAATGCTGTAATGAAAAAGAGACCCTGGTCTCTTTTTATTTTGTATCAAGGCGATTTAGTGACCTACTCCTAAAAACTGATCCACAAAAAAGCTAAAGTAGGACTTTTCTCCTGTAATCATGACACATTTCCCTTCTAAACCATAACGAATCATCTGTGCATCTTGATCCCTCAGCCGCGTCACACTCTCGACCTTAAAATAGTTCCCTTGCTCCGTCCTAGTAGCACTTGAGGCAATCGAGGTAATGCGTGATTCAAGCTGAATGGTTTTCTGTTTACTTCCTTGCGTACTAAAGCGAATCTTATCTCCTAAACGGATGGTGGCGATGTCCTTCGAAGCGATATAAGTAACAATTTTCACCTCTTTTTCTTTCTGGATAAGGGGGTAAACTTGGGCTAGAGGTGTTCCTTCCGCAACTATCTTGCTCCCCTTTGTTTCTTCATTTAGATGAAGAAGTCCATCTTCTGTCGCTTTGATACGAGACTTTTGTAGAAAAGCCATTTGAGCTTTCTCCTTGGCTTCCAACTCTATAATTTGTTGTGCGAGAAGTAAGAGCTCTTGCCCGATTTTACTCAACTGTTGAGATTTCAGAGAAGCCAATTGACTATCTAGACTAGTTGAGAGGGCTTGCTGGCTCCCAGCACCAGCATATTGAATCCGATATCCAGATAAAGTAGATTCCAGTTGATCAATTTGCTGATCAATCTGGCTTAGGTATTGATGTGGTGGATGAGAAGCTTCTTCTCCCGCTTCTTTCTGAGCATAGGTTTGGTAGAGAGAATAAAGGGGATGATTGGACTCCAAGCTTGCCCCTTCTGCCAAGGCACTTCTTAAACTCTGGTAATCCGATAATTTAGTTGCCTGCTCTTGGAGGGCCTGCCCAATTTCAGCTCGTGTCATACTGGCACTTGCATTTTGTGAAGCCAGTGTAGCATTCTGCTGCTGGATTTGAGATCGTAAAGTGGCTCTCTGCTCCTGATAATCCTTAAAAACTTGGTCATAACCGAAGTGTTCTCCATTTGTAAACTGACTCTTTCCACTTTCAATACTGCATTTTAGGAGCTTTAATTGTTCTTCTTGTCGCTTCAGTAATTGTAATTGGTGCGCCAAAGTATCTCCTTGCACTTGCTCTCCCCCATGCTGATATTCTACCAAGATTTCTCCCTTTTTAATTTCTTTATTTTCCTTCAAATGATTGACTTGAATGGGAGAATTACTGGTTGACTGGATTTGGTCCACCACGCGCGTAGCTTCAATCGTCCCACGACTAGACAAGGTCACTTCCTTCTTGGCAAAGACAGAGAATCCCACAATAAACAGTAGTAAAAGAAAACAAGGGACTACCCACAAACTAGCAAAATTATGGAAACGTTTCTGATAGAATTCTGCACTTTCAAAATATTTTTCGTTCATCATACTCTCTTTTTTTCTCCTAGTCCTCTCTTAACAAGTAACCAAATGGCTGTAATAGCCATTCTTTTTCAGTAGTTCTTCATGACTTCCTTCCTCCTTAAGACAACCTTGGTCCAGGAGGAAGACTTTTTCAGAACGCTCTGCAATCGTTAACCGGTGGGCAATAAAGATAATGGTTTTATCTAAGGCCATCAAGCGGTCCACAATTTTCTTCTCCGTCAAGATGTCCAGGCTGCTGGTCGCTTCATCCAAAATCAAAATCGGAGCATCCGTTAATAAGGCACGCGCCAAAGCAATCCGTTGCCGTTGACCACCAGAAATTCCCATGCCATCCGTAGTCAATTCCGTTTGGTAATTGAGGGGCATGCGCTCAATGTCTTCTCGAATTCCTGCGATTTCAATAGCGCGCAAAATATCTTCCTGACTGGTACCTTCCCGCGCTCCCAGTAACAAATTTTCTAAGATTGTGCCATTAAAGACATAGGGTTGCTGGGGTAAATAATTGACTTGTTGGCGGAGCAAGGTTTTGTCCACTTGTTGGATGTCCGTTCCTCCCAGACGAATCGTCCCTTTATTGGGTTGGTAGAAATTCACCATCATCTTTGCTAGCGTGGTTTTTCCAGAACCTGAAATACCGACAAAACTTACCTTGCTCCCTTTTTTAATCGTGAGACTGATATCGGTAAGAACGTTAGCCCCAAAACCATACTTGTAGTCTACTCCCTCAAAAACCAGATCACCATCGAGTGCCTCTAACTCCTGAATGGGCTTCTCTTCTGCGAACTCAGAGTCTATCAAATAGACTTCATTCAGACGGGTATTGGCCACCCGGGCTGCTTGCAGTTTAGTTTGGAGGTTGATCAAGTTCTCTAGAGGCCCTGTGAAATAAACAAGGAGAGTATTGTAGGTGATCAGTTGGCCCAAGCTCAATTCTTGCTTCATGACCAAATGAGCTCCCAACCACAAGACCAAGACATTCAAAATCAACTGGGCCAAGTGTTTGAGCCCCTTTTGCAGACTCTCCGCCTTGCTCATGGCAAAGGACTTCTTCAGATAATCCACAAATTCTGAGTCAATCTTTTGATACCGACTGCGTTCACTGGTAAGAGACTTGATGGTTTCAATCCCATTGATATCTTCGATAATAGAAGAAGACAAGACACTATTGGCTTCCATGGTTTCATTATTTAAGCGCTCAAAAGGCTTCATAAAGGCAAAAATAATGACCGCATAAATCGGCAGTAAGAGAATGGTCAAGAAAAAGAGATGAGCATTTTGGCTAAACAGGACTACTGATAAAATCAGGACTATGGACAGATCCAAAAAGATTGAAAGTAGCGTACTAGCCAGAGCATCGATAATCCGGTTGGCATCTGTAAACCGCGACACCACTTCTCCTGTCCGTCGAGTTGCAAAGAAACTCATAGGCAACTGAAAAACATGCTTAATATAGGACAGAATGACATCAATAGACAAACGTTGACCTAAAACAAGAAGCAAGTAATCTTGCGCATAGGTCAGGACCTGCTGTAAGATGTAAACCACGATTAAACCTAGTGAAATCACACTCAGCGTCTGCTTCATCTGATCAGGCACATAGGTATCAATAATCGATTGTAGGTAGTAAGAACCAACAATATTGATGAGGGTTACCAATAACGTTGCAAGAACAATATGCAGAACCAATTGTCGCTGTTTAAACAAAAGAGGGACAAAATCTAGGAGCCCATTTTTCTTCTCTTTGCTCGGTTGATAGGCTGGAGTCGGGGCCAAAGCGATGATAATCCCTGTCCATTCCTTTTCAAACTCCTCTATTGTCAGCTTGGTCATCTTCACAGTTGGATCTGGATCTGCTATGTAAAGATGCTTTTTATCTTTCTTATAAACTACATAATAGTGAGGAAGACGACCATCCTTTATCACATGGGCAATGAAGGGATAGGTTACTCCTTCCAAGTCAAAAAGGGTGCGGTCTGCTCGAAAGGCGCGTGTTTCAAAACCTAACTCTTCTGCCACCTTAACCAAACCCAAGGCTGTCGTTCCATCTGCAGTCGTTTTTGCTTTTTCTCGTAAACTAGCTAAAGAGTAGTAGGATCCATAATAGCCAAAAACCATAGCTAAAGCTGCAGCACCGCAGTCTCTCATGTCAACTTGCTGCCTATAGTGTTTTTTCTTAAATCTCATAGAATTCCTTTCTAGTTATTTTTACCAATCATAGCAAAAAATAAAAATGGAGAGAAGGAAATTTGCCTATTCGGTCGTTTATCCTTCTTATTCGGTCAATAAGCAGGAGGAAAAAAGCCTCCTCCATGTCCATTTAGAAAGGCTAAGTAAAAAGAAAGAGAAAATAGAGGCTTCAAAGAAAGACTCTATTATGTTACTAATTCGTACATTTTGGCGAGTTAATCAAGCTATTAAAAAGTTCTTTGCCGCTAATTCCACACTAGTTAGTTACATCAACAAAGAGCACCCTCATTTACCAACAGCCCTTGCCATCACATTAGAAAGAGTCTTCAGGGCTTCATTATGGAAAAAGGGAACAAAAAAGAACCCATCGAAATGGGCTCTTTGTATACATAATCGTAAAATTAAAGCATTTTGTTGTAGAATTCAACCACAAGTGCTTCGTTGATTTCTGGGTTGATTTCATCGCGTTCTGGCAAGCGAGTCAATGAACCTTCCAATTTTTCAGCATCAAATGATACGAATGCTGGACGTCCAAGAGTAGCTTCAACAGCTTCAAGGATTGCTGGAACTTTAGCTGATTTTTCACGAACTGAGATCACTTGACCTGGAGTTACACGGTATGAAGGGATATCAACTCGTTTTCCGTCAACAAGGATGTGACCGTGGTTAACGAATTGACGAGCTTGACGACGAGTAGTCGCAAGTCCAAGACGGTAAACAACGTTGTCCAAACGACGTTCCAAAAGAAGCATAAAGTTGAAACCGACAGTTCCTTCTTTAACTTTAGTAGCTTGTACGAACAAGTTACGGAATTGTTTTTCACCAAGTCCGTAAGAGAAACGAAGTTTTTGTTTCTCAGCTAATTGCAAGCCGTATTCTGACAATTTTGAACGGTTGTTTGGTCCGTGTTGTCCTGGTACATAGTTGCGACGTGCCAATTCTTTACCTGTACCTGTAAGTGACAAGCCAAGACGGCGAGATTGTTTCCAAGATGGTCCTGTATAACGTGACATATGAAATGTCCTCCTATAAAAATAATTTTTTGTAGGAAATAACGTTTTAGACAAACCTGATTCGTTCAGAAAGCCTTCGCCCAAACAGCAAAGGTTACTTTTCTAGCTGGCTTCCTGTTGACGAGCTTCATTTTGTCCTGCTGTCATTTCGCACAAAGTCCATTATACCATGAGGACGAGGCTATGTAAAGGGGAATTCTTATTTTTATATTCTATTCCTTATTTTGACTACTTTTTAAAGCTCTCTTAAGCTAGAAAAAAACTCCCTCTACTAATTGACCATACTATACTTTCTAGTTTATTCCGAAATACAGTTGAAAAAGATCATTCAGGTGCAAATTCAGGGGTGTTTACAGTTTCCTTTACATCTAATTGACAACTTGTAAACACCATCTCCCTCTTTATATCCCCCAAAAACTCAATATATTCAAATAAAATGAGTCCTTCTCGAAATCTAGTTTATCTTATATTTTTGACATCCGTTCTTAATTTAGTGACAGTTTTGTAAAGTATTTTTACAACATGAATGAAAGGTGAAATAACTACTCTAGACAAGAAACCTACAAAAAAACCGTCCCAAACTTGGAAACGGTCTAAACTTAAGTCAAAATACTTCATCTGATTTATAGAATTGGGTTAGTCCAAATAATGAATCAGATTTTTTTCTGTCAAAATATCTGAATAGGTGTAAGATTCAACATAGGTCGTTGCTGGTTCACCTGGCAGTCTATTCTCGCTTGTGTACTCAATAATAAACAAGGATGGATAAACTTCGATTAAACGTCCAAACTTATTCTTTTGCCGTTTGCGTCCATTTTCCAATGTCATTTCCACGATTTGTCCTTCGTGAGCCTTGATTTCTTCTTTGATTTTTTTCATTTTAGCAACATCTGTAAATGCATCACTCATTCTTTATACTTCCTCTCTCTTTGAAATGCTTGAGAATTTATTGTATTCCTTCTGGAAAATCAACTCAACTGTACCACGCGCTCCCGAACGGTTCTTTTCGATAATGACTTCAACCTTGTTATTTGGCAAGCCTTCCTCATCTTCACCCGCCCGCTCATAATAATCATCACGATATAGAAAGGCAACGATATCTGCATCTTGCTCGATAGATCCTGATTCCCGTATGTCCGACAGAACAGGACGTTTATCTTGACGTTGCTCAACACCCCGAGATAGCTGACTGAGGGCAATAACCGGAACTTTCAATTCTTTGGCCAAAATCTTTAATTGCCGAGAAATTTCTGAGACCTCTTGTTGACGGTTTTCCCGACCAGTTCCTGTAATCAATTGCAGGTAGTCAATAAGGATGAGTCCCAAGTTGCCCGTTTCTTTTGCAAGTTTTCTAGATCGAGATCGAATTTCTGTGATACGGATTCCTGGCGTATCATCAATATAGATACTAGCATTGGCAAGGTTTCCTTGAGCAATGGCATACTTACGCCACTCATCATCTGTTAACTGACCGGTACGAATAGAATGAGACTCAATCAACCCTTCAGCCGCCAACATCCGGTCAACCAAACTTTCTGCCCCCATTTCCAAGGAGAAAATAGCGACAGTTTTATCTAGTTTAGTTCCAATATTTTGAGCGATATTCAGGGCAAAAGCTGTTTTCCCAACTGCCGGACGGGCTGCAAGAATAATTAACTCTTCTTCATGAAGGCCTGTCGTCATATGATCCAAGTCTCGATAGCCAGTCGCAATCCCTGTGATATCTGATGTTTGCAATGACCTAGTTTCTAAACTACTGAAGTTAATATTTAAAATATCCTTGATATTTTTAAAACCACTACGATTAGCATGTTCACTGACATCAATCAGTGCTTTTTCCGCCCCTGCAATAATCTCATCTGACGGTCTGGACCCATCATAGGCTAGATTGATGCTATCCGTAAGGCGAGAAATCAAGCGTCTCAGTACAGCCTTTTCAGAAACAATTTTTGCATAGTATTCTGCATTGGCAGATGTAGGAACTGAGCTAATCACTTCTGCAAGATAAGAAAGACCACCAATGTTTTGTAAGTCACCCTGATTATCTAAAATGTTGCGAACAGTGGTTGCATCAATAGCATCTCCCCTGTCTGCAAGATCAATCATCGCCTTGAAAATCAAGCGATGGGCATATTTAAAGAAATCTGCTGGCTCAATAAATTCACGAACAAAGACTAGTTTCCCCTCATCAATAAAGATGGCTCCTAAAACAGACTGCTCTGCTTGGATATCTTGGGGCTGGGCTCTTAATTCTTCGATCTCAGCCATAGTCATTCCTTTCTAACGATTTACTTAGCCTTCGTTTACCCGAATTTGGATAATACCAGTGATATCTTGATAAATTTTAACAGGAACATCAATCAAGCCAACCGCACGAATTGGGGAAGCAACTTGAATATGCCGTTTATCAATCTTGATTCCAAATTGTTTCTGCAATTCTTCAGCAATTTTCTTATTAGTGATTGATCCAAAAGTACGACCATCCGGGCCAATTTTTTCTGTAAATTGCACGATAGTACCTTCCTCTGCCAATTTAGCTTGGATCATCTTTGCTTCTGCTACCATTTCTGCATGCGCTTTTTCTTCGGATTTTTGTTTTCCTCGAAGTTCACCAATTGCTTGAGCATTTGCTTCTTTGGCTAAATTCTTCTTAATCAAAAAGTTTTGAGCATAACCTGTTGGGACTTCTTTAATTTCCCCTTTTTTTCCTTTTCCTTTAACATCTGCTAAAAAGATAACTTTCATTCTTCTTCCTCCTTAATCTTTTGAACTTCTTCTTGGATACAATCGAGTAAACGACTACGGACTTGATCAATTGACATGTCTGTTACTTGAGAAGCAGCGGAATTAAAGTGACCTCCACCTCCCATTTGCTCCATGATTTTTTGAACATTGATCTTACTTCGGCTACGGGCTGAAATGGAGATGCTACCTTGTGGATTGTGAGCAATCACAAAGCTTGCTTCAATTTCAGACATAGAGAGCATACTATCTGCAGCTTTACTAATTATAACAGTTCCGTACGATGCGTCATTTGATCCAGTTGCTACGATTAGGTGAGGGAAGACCTCTTCCCCTCTCAAAATCAATTCATTGACTTCGCGATATTCATCAAAGTTGATCGCTGAAATTTCCTGAATGACAACACTATCGCTTCCTCGACTTCGTAAGTAACTTGCTACATCAAAGGTACGACTCGTAACGCGAGCTGAAAAATTCTTGGTGTCTAACATGATACCAGCCATTAAAACACTGGCCTGTATTCTATTTAAACGATTTTTCTTAGAGTTTTGGAACTGAATTAATTCGCTGACCAGCTCACTAGCACTACTTGCACCGCTCTCAATATAAGTAATCATAGCGTTCTCTGGAAAATCTTCATCCCGTCGATGGTGGTCAATAACAATTACTTGGTGGAATTTCGAATAGAATTCCTCAGACAGGGTCAAGGCAATTTTCGAATGGTCGACCATGATCAAGAGTGAACGATCCGTCACCATTCTCAAAGCGTCCGAAATTGTAATCAATTTTGTCGATCCATCTGCTTCAATTCGTTGAACAGCTCGCTCAATATCCTGTGCCATAGACCCATCATCATAGACAGCATAAGAGCGTTCATTAATGTTACTTGCAAACAATTGCATTCCTACAGATGCGCCTAAGGCATCCATATCCAATTTTTTGTGACCCACGACGAAGACTTGATCAACTGCTTTAATCTTCTCAGATATAGCTGTCATCATTGCACGTGTACGAGTACGAGTACGCTTAATTGCAGAAGCAGTCCCTCCACCAAAGAAAACTGGATTCTTCCCTTCATCATTTTCTCTGACGACTGCCTGGTCCCCTCCTCGAACTTCTGCTAAGTTCAAATTCGACAAGGCAACTTTCCCAATTTCATCATGATTCCCATCTCCATAGGAGAAGCCCATACTTACAGTAATAGGTAATTCACGATTCTTAGCTTCTTCACGAAACTGATCAATCAAGGAAAACTTGGAGCCCATCAATTGCTCAAGCACGGTGTAATCTGTAAAGAGATAGAAACGATCCATACCAACCCTACGGTAAAACATATGATACTTTTCAGAAAACTCTTCAACAAAATTTGCAATAAAACCGTTAATACTACTGATATCTGAATCAGAAACAACATCTTCTAGATCATCATAATTATCTACTGACATAATTCCAATGACTGGTCTCGTCGTCACCAGACCAACGTTGGCCTCGTATTCACTAGATGCATCAAAAAAGTAAACAACGCTGGCTTGAGAATCTAGATAGACGGAGTATTTTTTATTTCCAATTGTTGCATAGTGACCCTTATTCTCAAAAGGGATTGCTAATACTTTTTGTAACTCTTCCACATCAAATTGACCATCCTCTGTCGAAAAGATTAACTCTGCGTATGGATTGAACCACTCTACTTCACTAGTTTCACTATTAATCTTAATAACCCCAACAGGCATTTTATCCAGTAAGGAAGCAAGTCCATTCTCAGCCTGGTGGTTGATATACTGGATCTGCTCTAACTCATCTAACTCAACTTGTTCTAATTGATGAAGAAAAAGAAGGATTATCCCTGAAAGCACTAAAAATAAGACCACTAAATTCGCTAGTGTTCCACCAAATAGTCTCGATGTAATGGATAAAATAATAAAAGCTAACAAACCTACCATCCAATAATGAATAGGTGTCATACGAAATTTTTTCATTATAAACCTCTATTGGGCCATTATACCACAAAATACTAGAAAATGCGAGGTAACAAAGCTTCTTCCACGCTTGAAACTTCTGGTTTTTTGCAACTATACCTCGATATTGTACTGCGACTGTGTAAACTATATTGACACAACTGTAAACAATAAAGAAGAGTCTAACATTCTCTCTCAAAAATACTCCTGTATAGAATAAAAAGTGACGGAGGTGTCACTTTTTATCACTTGTTTGTTAGTACTAGTGTCATCAAGATTCTTTTTCTTGATTCTTCGAAATACTCCGGCTCTTCCCTTCAAGATAGACCATCAAGATAGAAATATCAGCTGGGTTGACACCCGAAATCCGACTAGCTTGACCGATGGTTTCTGGATTAATCAATTTAAACTTTTGACGAGCTTCGGTTGCGATAGAGTCAATGTCATCCCAGTCAATGTTGGCAGGAATTCGTTTTTCCTCCATTCGTTTCATTTTTTCAACCTGATCTAAAGCTTTTGAGATATAGCCCTCGT
The DNA here is from genome assembly GCF_004785935.1 of Streptococcus rubneri. Taxonomy (GTDB): domain Bacteria; phylum Bacillota; class Bacilli; order Lactobacillales; family Streptococcaceae; genus Streptococcus; species Streptococcus rubneri. The sequence goes on from NZ_SRRP01000001.1 coordinate 1,657,957, forward strand.
ACTTAATTTCTGTTTCAATCAGCTCGATAATCTTATCATCTAACTCTTCAGTAGCTGGTCCGATAAAGTTAACAACATCTTGATAAGATACTTCTGGTCTCCTCAAGAATTCTTTGGCTGTGACAGCATCTGTCAATGGTTTAAAGCCTAGCGCTGCAACCTTCTCGTTCGTTTCCTTTACAGGTTTTAGCTTGATACTGTCAAGGCGCTTCATTTCATTTTCAAACTGATACTTCTTGGTTTCAAAACGTGCCCAACGTTCGTCGTCAACTAGACCAACCTCGCGACCGATTTCTGTCAAACGCATATCTGCATTATCATGACGAAGAATCAAACGATATTCAGCACGACTTGTTAACAAACGATAGGGCTCAACTGTCCCTTTGGTTACCAAGTCATCAATCATGACTCCAATATAACCATCACTACGTTTCAAGATGAGCTCTGGTTTTCCTTGAATTTTTAGGGCAGCATTAATCCCTGCCACAATTCCTTGGCCAGCTGCTTCCTCATAGCCAGATGTTCCATTGGTTTGGCCTGCTGTAAAGAGACCTGAAATTTTCTTGGTTTCTAAAGTTGCCCGCAATTGATGTGGAAGAACCATATCATACTCAATCGCATAACCCGTTCGCATCATCTCAGCATTTTCCAATCCCTTAATAGAATGGACAAGATCTCGTTGCACATCCTCTGGTAAACTGGTTGATAAGCCTTGGACATAGACTTCTTCTGTATTGCGTCCTTCTGGTTCAAGGAAAAGCTGATGACGTTCCTTGTCAGCAAAGCGAACAATCTTATCTTCAATAGATGGACAATAACGAGGGCCAACACCCTTTACAACACCTGTAAACATAGGGGCCCGATGTAAATTGCTGTTGATGATCTCGTGACTTTGACTATTGGTATAGGTTAGCCAACAAGGGATTTGATCCTTTAAATAATCCTCGTCACGCGAATTGTAAGAAAAGTGATTTGGATTTTCATCACCAGGTTGAATTTCCGTTTCTTCATAATTGATTGACGATGCCTTTACACGTGGTGGCGTACCCGTTTTGAAACGACCAATTTCAAGTCCTAGATTTTTGAGATTGTCAGCCAAATTAATAGAAGCAAGGCTATGGTTTGGGCCAGATGAATACTTGAGATCCCCAATGATGATTTCTCCACGTAAAGCTGTTCCAGTCGTGACAATAACAGCCTTGGCCCCATATTCTTGGTGGGTCGCAGTTCGAACACCAATAACCTTCCCATCTTCTACCAAAATTTCATCAATCATGGTTTGGCGAAGGGTCAAGTTTTCTTGGTTCTCAACTGTCTTACGCATTTCCTTAGAGTAGAGCTCTTTATCTGCTTGAGCGCGAAGCGCACGAACCGCTGGTCCCTTTCCTGTATTCAACATCTTCATCTGAATATAGGATTTATCAATATTTTTGGCCATCTCTCCACCGAGAGCATCTACCTCACGTACCACAATCCCTTTTGCAGAACCACCAATCGAAGGATTACATGGCAAAAATGCCAACATTTCGATATTGATGGTTGCAAGTAAAACTTTACAACCCATCCGGCTCGCAGCAAGGGAGGCTTCTACCCCAGCATGCCCCGCTCCGATTACAATAATATCGTATTCTTCTATAAAATTATAAGTCATTTTTTCTCCTATTCTTTAAGATGGATGTGTCGTAATTGTCCGTCCCAATCTGGTAAGGCCGTTTTTAAAAATGCTGGCTTCAGATTAACAGTATGTAGATCATCTAAAGCAAGCCACCGACAAGGTAATGACTTCGCATCTTCTTGCATGGTTAACGGTGCATCTTCCAGCAAGTCCACCAAATAATGAAATTCAATGTTATGGTAGTGGATTCCAGCTTGTTCAAAGCGATTTTCAACAATGAAAGCTAACTGAACAGCTCTAGACGCGACACCCAGTTCTTCTTTTACTTCTCGAACTACGGCATCTTCAGTAGCTTCATCCACTTGAATGGCACCTCCAATTGTATAAAAACCGTCTTCATCTTCTACGACTAACAAGCGATTGTCTTTTACAATCAAAGCAGTCGCTCTCACACCAAAAACTGTCTGATTCAACTTGGTCCGAAAATCCCGTTTTTGCATTTTACATCCTTTCGAAACGACACAAAAATAGTCAAAACTCTGAGAAGCGCAGGACAAAAAAGCCTGCAACATCCATGAGCTTTGACCATCACTTCTATTGCTTTTATTATTGTAGCAAATTGAGAATATTTGTCAATTTAAATATACTGACAAACTTTACCATCTCGGTAAGCATTGTCAATTAGTCCACCACCGAGACACTCTTCACCATCATAAAAGACAACAGCCTGACCTGGCGTAATGGCCCGTTGAGGTTCTGCAAAAATAACCTCAGCCTTGTCACCCTTGACATGAACCGTCACCTTGGAATCTGGCTGGCGATAGCGGAACTTAGCTGTACACTCCAGTGTAAACTCTTCTGGCATCTCTCGTGTAAAGTGAACTTGACTAGCTTGTAAACTTGTTGACATCAGCGCTTCATGATAGAAACCTTGACCGACATACAAAATATTTTGACTCAGATCTTTACCAACGACAAACCAAGGGGCATTGTCTCCACCTTGTTGACCACCAATTCCAAGACCACCCCGTTGACCGATCGTGTAATACATTAAACCGGCATGTTCGCCCATATCCCGTCCATCTACGGTCATCATTCGACCTGGTTGGGCAGGGAGGTAGTTACTTAGAAACTCTTTGAAATTCTTTTCTCCGATAAAGCAGATTCCAGTGGAATCTTTCTTTTTAGCTGTTGCTAATCCTGCCTCTTCTGCTAAACGACGAACCTCAGGCTTTTCCAAATGTCCCAATGGGAACATGGTTTTTTGAAGTTGTTCTTGTGACAACTGGCTTAGGAAATAAGTTTGATCCTTTCCATTGTCAACGCCGCGTAGCATATGGACAATGCCATCCTCATCACGCGCCACGCGTGCATAATGTCCTGTGGCTACATAATCGGCACCAAGTGTCATGGCATAATCTAAGAAGGCCTTAAATTTGATTTCTTTATTACACATGACATCCGGATTTGGTGTGCGGCCTGCACGGTATTCTGCAAGGAAGTATTCAAAGACGCGATCCCAGTATTCTTTCTCAAAGTTGACAGAATAGTAAGGAACGCCAATTTGGTCTGCAACTGCTGCTACATCTTTGTAATCTTCCGTAGCTGTACAGACGCCATTTTCGTCTGTGTCGTCCCAGTTTTTCATGAAGATGCCAATGACATCGTAGCCCTGTTGTTTTAACAACAAAGCCGTTACAGATGAATCGACACCGCCACTCATACCAACAACAACACGTGTTTTCGAGTTATCACTCATAGGTTTCTCCCATCTTTTCGTTTCTCACGATTGAAGGTCGTGGTTTGCTTCAACGATTGAAGGTCGTTTTGAGCATTATCAATTGTAACACGCTTTATAGTAGAAAACAAGCATCATGCCATTCTACTTATTGACTATTGTATCTAGACGTTTACAAATATGTAAATCAAAAAGAGTCCAATTGCTGAACTCTTTCATCTACTTTAATACCAACCATTGGCCAGCCAGAAGTTTTTAGCTGCCGACCATGAACCATAGCGGTTGACAACATATTGATTGGCTACTTTTTCCTGATTTGCTTCGGATAAATCACCGTTTAAATAAGAAAGGGATAACTGATAACGACCATAATATTGGCCATTTTGCGCTGTGTAACTGCCACTTGATTCTTTCTGGGCAATCCATTCTTTAGCCGCTGCATCTTCGGAACTCAAGCCATCTGAAGCAGATACCGTAGTTGTTGCTTGTGTAGTGTTAGCTTTACTAGTCGCAGCTTGCTCTGTAGTATTAGTTGTTGCCTTCTCATCTTCAATCTCTAAAACCTGACCAACTGTAATGAGATTTACATTGCTAATCTTATTTTTCTTAGCAATCGCATCAACCGTTGTATTCTTCTCTTTAGCAATAGCTGATAAGGTATCACCTGACTTTACAGTGTAAGATTCTGCACTGGCGAGGACGGGAATAAACATTCCTGATAATAAGCTCAGTCCGATAACACGTTTTACAGACATTTTTATATTCATAGTTTTACACTCCTTTTCTGTATGTTCTTTATCTTACAGAAGAAATGTTTCAGAAATTTTATGAAATCACGTCAAATATTTCAACAATATGTTAGTAAGAATAAAAAACCTCAAATAAACTAGTTTTAAGTATCTTTTAAGTTTAAAACAAAATTTCCCTCTTAAATAGAAGAAAACATGCCCTAGATTTGTTATAATGAAAGAAAAGAAACCCTAAGGAGCTGACTGATGAATTCGCTTAAATTCCAATCTGTATTTGATATTATTGGACCGGTTATGATTGGACCTTCTAGTAGCCATACTGCTGGAGCTGTTCGTATTGGAAAAATTGTCTCTTCAATTTTTGGAGAGGATCCAACAGAAGTTGAATTTCAGTTGTTTAATTCCTTTGCCAAAACCTATCGTGGTCACGGGACAGACTTGGCCCTTGTAGCTGGAATTTTAGGCATGGATACAGATGATCCAAGAATCCCAAATAGTCTTGAAATTGCACATGAAAGAGGAATTCGAATCGTCTGGTCCATTCAAAAGGAGAGCAATGCTCCTCATCCAAATACAACGACCATAACGGTGAAAAATGAGCACAAAACCATCTCCGTCACAGGAATTTCCATTGGTGGGGGAAACATACAAGTTACCGAGTTAAATGGCTTTGCAATTTCTCTAAACATGAATACCCCAACAATTATTATCGTTCACCAAGACGTTCCTGGGATGATCGCCCATGTCACAGAAGCCCTTTCTCGCTATGATATCAATATCGCTCAAATGAACGTTACCCGCGAAAAAGCCGGAGAAAAGGCTATTATGATCATTGAAGTAGATTCTCGAAATTGTGACGAAGCGATTGAGTTAATCCGTCAAATTCCTCATTTACACAATGTGAATTTCTTTCAATAAGGAGACCCCATGTTTTATTCAATTACCGAACTAGTTGAGCAAGCGACCCTCCACTATGAAGGAAATGTCGCAGAATTAATGATTGCAACTGAGTTTGAACTAACTGGTCGCGAGCGTGAAGAAGTTCTGACCCTTATGACTCGAAACCTCGAAGTCATGAAAGAATCCGTTCATCTTGGACTCAATGACCAACTTTCTCGAAGTGGCTTGACTGGAGGAGATGCTGCAAAACTAGATCGCTATATTCGATCTGGAAAAGCCCTCTCTGACTATACTGTCCTAACCGCTGCCAAAAATGCTATTGCTGTCAACGAACACAATGCAAAAATGGGCTTGGTCTGTGCTACTCCCACTGCTGGATCAGCTGGTTGCTTACCTGCTGTTCTTACTTCAGCGATTGAGAAACTACATTTAGATGAACACCAACAATTGGAGTTCTTATTGGCCGCAGGGGCCTTTGGTCTCGTTATTGCCAATAATGCATCTATTTCTGGAGCCGAAGGAGGCTGTCAAGCAGAGGTTGGGTCAGCATCTGCTATGAGCGCAGCAGCTTTAACTCTAGCAGCGGGAGGAAGTCCCTACCAAGCTAGTCAAGCCATTTGTTTCGTCATCAAAAACATGTTAGGATTGATTTGTGATCCCGTTGCAGGACTGGTGGAGGTTCCTTGTGTGAAACGAAATGCTATGGGAGCTAGCTATGCTTATATTGCAGCGGATATGGCTCTGGCAGGAATTGAATCCAAAATCCCTGTTGATGAAGTCATCGATGCTATGTATCAGGTCGGATCAAGCCTACCAACTGCCTTTAGAGAAACTGCTGAAGGCGGTCTAGCAGCTACTCCGACTGGAAAACGACTGCAACAAGAAATTTTTGGAGAGTAATCTATGAAGTATCTATGTTTCGACTTGGATGGAACCTTAGTCGATAGCGCAGAAGGAATTGAAACAACCTTTCTACATACTTTTAAACAACTAGGAGTTCCGGCTCCTGACAAAGAAACCCTTCGAACCTTTATCGGTCCACCCCTGGAAGTTACTTTTGCAAACCATGTCCCAAAGGAGCTACAGTCAAAAGCTGTCGAGCTCTATCGTACTTATTACAAAGAAACTGGCCAACAACAAACCTATCTCTACCCATCTATCAAAGAACTCCTTCATCAATTGAAGGGATTGGGTTATCACTTATTCATTACCACCTCTAAGAATCAGGAAGTGAGTCACGAAATAGCCCATTCACTAGGAATTAGTGATTACTTTGAGGGGATTTATGGTTCTATCCCAGGATCTATGCACAAGGCAGATATCATCCAACGGGTCATGACAGATTATCAGATCCCTCCAGCAGAGGCTTGTATTATTGGGGATACTAAGTTTGATATTATTGGTGGAAAAAACATTGGTATCCATACGATCGCAGTCAGTTGGGGGTTTGCACCTCTAGATCAATTAAAAGAGGAGACTCCTGACATCATCATAGACTCTCCCCTAGATTTACTCAGTCATTTAAGTTAATAAAAAAGGTTTACAAATTTGTAAACCTTTTTTACGTATGAAATCACGCATGGATAAGAGTAGCCATGCTTCAGCAAGGTTGACGAACACAGTTATTTTTCTTTACAAGTCTTTCCCATGCTTGTCAAGGTAAGAAACAAAATAAAAAGAGGGGAATCCCTCTTTTGTTTTTAATATCCCCAAGCTGAAAGTCCTTGGTTAGAATAGGCATTGTAAGCTGATTGGATTTGATCATCCACTGTAGCTGTTGATCCCCAACCTGGCATAGTTTGGAAAAGACCACTAGCACCTGAAGCATTTGCTGCATTTACTTGACCGTTCGATTCGCGAGCAATAATAGCTTCCCATGTTGAGGCTGGTACGCCAGTCAATTCTGCCATCCGAGCAGCTGCGTATGCTCCTGTTTCACCTGCTGTATTCCCATTAGCAAGAACAATCCCATTACTAGAAGTAACAGCTGGCGCTGCATTATATGTTGTATTTCCTGCTTGGACTTGTGCCGTTGTCGCTTGTGTCACCTGTGTTGCTTGTGCTTGACTAGCAGTAGCAGGTTTCACTGTATTAAGAAGTGAATTTGAACGTTCACCAAGCTCAATAATTTGACCAGCATGAATCAAGTCTTTATTGCTCAATTGGTTCAATTCAACAAGTTTTTGAACGGTTGTGTTATTTTCAATAGCAATCTGTGATAAAGTATCACCAGTTTTTACTTCATATGTTTCAGCATTCACTACGAAACTTGTAACAAAAAGTGATAGAGCTGATACGACAGAAGTCAATGTCCATTGGACTTTTTTTGTGTTCATCAATACATTCTCCTTTCGAACATAATACTATCTTACACATTAATTGTTACAGTTAGTTATAATTTATATTACAAAGATTACAAATGAATGTATTTTTGATGCAAAAAACGCTATAACTAGCGTTTTTTTATGATTTTTGACTAAAAAGACCCATTATATAGTGGTGCTATCCTAACTTTTTAGTATAAAAATAAGATATCCTACTAAAAACAAGAAACAAATAGCTAGACTATCTACAAGCTTCCATTTTAATTGGCGATAACGACTTCTTCCTTCTCCACCTTTGTACCCTCTTGCCTCCATAGCTATCGCAAGAGCATCCGCACGTTTAAGACTAGAAGCAAATAGTGGAATTAGAATAGGGATGAAGGATCGAATCTTCTGTAGTAGGTTCCCTTCTCCAAAATCTACTCCTCTAGCCCTCTGAGCATTCATTATTCTTTGCGTATCATCCATTAAAGTTGGAACGAAACGGAGACTCATCGAAAGCATGAGACCAATTTCATGAGCTGGAACTTTTATCAGTTTAAAGGGAGTTAAGAGCTTTTCCACCGCATCGGCTAAGCTTAATGGAGTAGTAGTCAGGGTTAAGATGGTAGAAAAGACAACAATAAGAATAAAGCGACAGAAAATTACTCCTGCTCTAACCAATCCTAGGTCCGTTATCTTAAAGAAATGAAATTGGAATAGGAGGGTCCCGTCAGTGCTTGCAAACAACTGAAAAAAGGTTGTAAAAGCTATGATAAAAACCATTGATTTAAAGCCATTAATAAAAAAACGAAGGGGGATTTTAGCAATGAAAATCAAACTGAATGCGAGTAGGAATAAAAGAATATTGGTCATACCATTATTAGCCCAAAAAAGGATATAAATCAACAAGAAGAGGCCCAATAATTTTGCTCTTGGATCCATACGATGAAGAACCGAGTTCCCTGGAACATATCTTCCTAAAATCATACTATTCATGTCCAATTAACTCCTTAAATTCCTCCAATGTAATCGGTAAAGTTGGAAAGGATAATCCTTTATTGCGCAAGCGCCAAGCAAATTTTGTTACTTTCGGTACACCCAATTGAATTTGTTCTAATCCTTCTACATCCTGAAATACTTCCTTTGGATGTCCAGACATCACAATCCGTCCTTTTTCCAAAACATATACAAAATTTGCATATTCCGCTACATCTTCCATAGAATGACTGACAAGAATGATGGTCATACCAGCACGATGAAGCGATGCAAACAACTTCATCAGTTCCCTTCTCCCAAGTGGATCTAATCCAGCCGTTGGCTCATCCAGTACCAAAATTTCAGGTTCCATCGCCAAAATACCTGCAATAGCAACCCGTCTCATTTGACCACCAGATAATTCAAAAGGGCTCCGTTCAAATAAATCTTCAGAGAGTCCAACTAGTTGCAATTTCTCCTTAGCAAGTCTCTCAGCAGACTCTTGGTCCACTCCAAAATTTTGTGGACCAAATGCAACATCTTTTACCACGGTTTCAGCAAAGAGTTGACTTTCTGGAAATTGAAAAACAAGGCCCACCTTTTTTCGAAGATTTTTTAACTCTTTTTGAGAAGACTCTGAACTAATGGACAAATCATTCATTTGGACTTCCCCGCGACTGGGTAAAAGAAGACCATTTAATAACTGGAGGATAGTCGATTTTCCACTTCCAGTATGTCCAATTAGAGCTGTATAAGAACCACTCGGTATTTCTATATTCACATCAAAAAGAGCGGCCCCCTCAAAGGGAGTGCCTTCTTGATAGGTGTAACTAAGCTGTTTTAAAGCAATTCCCATAATCGTTTTTCTAGCTCTCCTTCAGTCTGATAGGTTTCTCCAACTGGAAAACCTTTTTGATGTAACATGCTTCGTAATTGATTGGCAAAGGGTTCTTCTAATCCAATTTTTTCTAAGTCATCTCTGGAAAAGAGCTCTCTTGGAGTAACATCCAAGGTTGCTTTCCCTTTTTCAAATAAGATAACCCGGTCACTCAAGGATACTTCTTCTAAATCATGCGTAATAGAAATAACCGTTAATCCGTATCGTTCTTTGACTTCTCGAACCGTTCGAATCAGTTCCAAACGTCCTTCAGGATCCAACATACTAGTCGCTTCATCTAAAATAATGATTTTGGGTCGTAAGGCAATAATTCCTGCAATCGCCACCCGTTGCTTTTGTCCACCGGATAATCTAGCGGGTTCACGATCTTTAAACTCCTCCATGTGGACCATTTTTAGAGCATCGTGTACTCGTTGAACCATTTGATCTCTAGGAATCCCTTGGTTCTCCAACCCAAAGGCTACATCATCTTCTACTGTAGCCCCAACAAACTGGTTATCAGGATTCTGAAACACCATTCCAATTTCGCTTCGTTTATCCCAAACATTGTCAGACGTTAACAAATCTCCTGATATATAGATTTCACCAGCTTCTGGCTCTAACAGACCATCAATCAAGCGGACCACAGTTGATTTTCCGCTTCCATTGTGTCCAATAATAGATAACCATTCCCCTTGTTTCACGTGAAACGATGCCTCATTTAGCTGATAAACATCTTCTGATTTTTGGTATTTAAAAGAAAGGTTTCGAACTTCAATAATATTATTCATCTATCTAAAGGTATCTTTAAAGAGGTAGGCACTACCTTTGAAGTATTCATATCCAGAATAGATTGTAAAGATGAGTGCTACATATAGTGTTAGTTGTCCCAATAAATTCCAATGCAAGAGAAGGAAGATAATGGCAAACATTTGAGAAAAAGTTTTTATTTTTCCAGGCATAGCTGCTGGTAAAACAACTCCCCCTGTCTCCACTAATAATAAACGAAGACCAGTAACAGCTAATTCACGACAAATAATGACAGTTGCAATCCATCCTGACACCATTTTTAACTCAATCATCATGATAAAGGCAGACATAACTAACAGCTTATCGGCCATAGGATCTGCAAATTTACCAAAGTTACTGACTACTTGCCATTTACGAGCCAGGTAACCATCTAAGTAATCTGTAATACTGGCAACAGCAAAAACAATGGCTGCTACCACATGCCAAGCATAGCTTTTGCCAAACATTAATATGAGAATAAAAATAGGAATAAAAACAATACGAATAAATGTTAAAGCATTAGGAATATTTTCTTTTTTCATTCTAGTCTCCTTACTAGTTTACAATATAAGTTACAACTACTTGACAAGTAGTTTTGTTGATTTAAATCGAAAAAATAACAAAACAACTGTTATATAATCATTTAGGGAAAATGATGAAGTCCGTCATATCACAGGAGTTGACAAACTCTCTACCAATTTTGACAACATCCTGTAAAGAAATACTCTGTAAAATTTTTGGTAGATCAAAGAGATTTTCACCTGATTTAAGTGGATTAAATTGGGTCGCAATATATTCCAAAGAATTCAATCCATGGAGAAAGTCTCCAAACATTTCACTTTTAATCGTATCTAAATGTTCTTGTGTCACATCTGGATCCTTTTCGAAATTCTTAATAGCTGTTCGAAATTGATGAGAAATACTAACTGGTTCTATGGTATCCATCGTTAACATGACAAAGTGGAAAGAAGATTCAACTTCTACTTCCAGTGTCAAGGAGTTGTCAATCTTTCCAACTTCATAAAGAGATTGAAACCGTGTAGAGGTCCAGCCAAACATCATAGCAAAGAGTAATTTAATAATGATCTTATAACGATATTGAAAAGGGGAAGGAACTAAATTTCTACCTCGAATTCCAATCGCCAATTTTGGAGAAGCAACCTCCATCCGACTCGTTTCATTCTGAATCACAGGATGTAATATAACAGGCGAAATATTTGGCAAAGAATTCGAGGAAGTGACACTCTCAAAACCTTTAAAAACCTTGACAATATCGTCAAGATCAAATTTACCAACCACTACTAAATTCATATTTGACGGTTGGTAAAACAAATCAAAATTTTCCTGTAAAGAGGACTTTTCAATTTTGGAAAGAGAAGGAACGGATCCAGCAATATCTTGTGATAGAGGAGTATTGGGGTATAAGTTAGCAAGTGCTCTAAAAAACAATTGATAATCAGGATTATCTTGGTACATCTCAATTTCTTGCTGAATTATCAAGCGTTCCTTTTCAAGTGAACCTTCAGAAAGATGAAGGGTTTGAACCATTTCTAACAATAATCTGAGATTTTCAGATACATTCGAGGTCGTCGAAAATAGATAACTCGTCTGTGTAAAGCTAGTAAAAGCATTACTTTCCGAACCTAAACGAACAAAGTGCTGTAAATAATCCTTCCCATCCTTATCCTCAAATAATTTGTGTTCCAAAAAATGAGCGATTCCAGCTGGGTATTCCTTTTTATCTTTCGAAGGACCGATTGTAAAGCAGGTGTCAACCGATCCAAATTTCGTAGAAATCATTGCATACGTTTCATTGAAATCATCTTTTGGAATTAGATAAAGTTTTAACCCATTTTGTAAAGTTGTTTGATAAACAGATTCTCCTACAGCAGGGTATTCTTTTTTTTCTAATCTTGTACTACTCATTCTCTTCCTTCCATAAAGTATACCGACTGCAACTTAAGGGATTTCGCAACCGTCGTCATCTCTTCCTTTGTCACTTCTTCAATTGCTTGAATCCAGTCCTCAATTGACAAGAATTGTTTCCCTAATACAGTTTGTAAATAGGCTCTCTCAAGTAAGGTACCTGGTCGATCTTGGGACAACTTAGCAGCATTAATAATCATTTCCTTTGTCAAGTTTATTTCTTCAGTTGTAAACTTACCTCTTTTGAGATCGTTAATTTGTCTACTCATTAAGGTCATCGTTCGAGTTCGATTTTTTCGATCAATGCCCGCATAGATTCGCAAAAAATTTGAAAAAATATCAAAATGACTCGAAATCGTATAAGCCAATCCCTCTTTTTCTCGAATAGTAGTAAACAATTTAGAGTGAGAGAAAGCACCAAGTAATCCATTGAGAACAATCAGAGCAAAATGTTCCCTCTCTCCATAGCGAACTGGAAAATGATAGCCTAATTCCAAAATTGATTGGTGGATGTCTCTTTGTTCCAACCCCTCTCTGACAACATTTGAAAAGGGCTGTTGATAAAATAAATTGACATCTAATTGACGAGGTTGTAAATGAAGTTTCTCTAATTTCTCAATCACTGCTAGTTCGTTGAAATCACCCATAAAGAAAAAATCAATTCGATCTGACTTTAACATATCTTGTAAAGCTTGATAAGCTGTTGCTTCATCCTCATCTTTTATATGCTCAACACTCGCATATTTACTTAATTTCATATCTGCTTGATCATAAAACAAATGATTCAATTGCTGATGGGCATAATAGAAGTGATTTTCAATCTCAGCCTCTAGTTCAGTGATTAGATTTTTTTTCTCTACCGAGAAGGTCTCTGAGTCAAAACGATCATTTTCAGCAAGAGGGGCATTCAATGATACCTTAAGTAACTCCAACATTTGGTCTGTTAACACATTTTTCTTACTTAAAAAGGCATCCCGAACATAGGACAGATGAATGTCAATATAATGCATTTGTCCCCGTTTTGAAACAGATGTTGAAAAATTAGCTCCATATAAGTTAGCCAATTGTTCTCTAAATTGTTGAGAAGTGGGGTATAGTTGATTAGCTGTTTCAATCATTCTCGAAGCTAAAACACGACCAGCCATCGTTTTCTCAGACAGTGGAGCAGAGAAACGAACTTTAATTTGGTTGGTCTTGAATTTTCCTGATTTAATAAAATGGATGTTGACACCAGTAACTAATTCCATTATCATCCTCATTCTAACTAATATTACTCTTCATTATATCATGAAATCCCCCCAAAATCTTTCCTAGACTGATTAAAAAACGTTTACAGTCTATCCCATCGATCCCATTTTTTGAGGGTTTTATGATATAATAGCTATCATTGAGGTGAACTATGAATTATAAATTATTTGATGAATTTATCACATTACAAGCCCTATTTAAAGAACTTGGAATCATCCATAGTGGAGGAGCTATTAAGACTTTTTTACTTGAAAATCAAGTAGTTGTAAATGATGAGCCTGAAGCAAGAAGAGGACGTAAATTACGAGTTGGAGATGAAATCAAAGTCATTGGTACTGAAGATGTTATAACGATTCTTCAACCTAGTCCTGAAGAAATCAAAGAACACCAAGCGGACAAACTAGAAAAAGAACGTGTTGCTCAATTGGTGAAGAAATTAAACCAAGAACAAAAAAAACATTCTAAAACCAAAAAAGAAGAGAATAAGCGGAAGCCTATTCGTTTCCCAGGAACATAATATGTGGCTTAAATCCATACATATTCAAAAATTTCGAAATTATAAAGAAGTAGATCTCCAATTCCACTCCGGTTTGAATATTTTCTTAGGCCAAAATGCTCAAGGCAAAACCAATCTCCTTGAGTCCATCTACTTTTTAGCCTTGACCCGTAGCCATCGTACCCGTTCTGATAAAGATTTAATTCATTTCCAACAGGAGCAATTTACCGTTTCTGGTATTTTAGAAAGAAAGACTGGTTCCCTACCTTTAGAAATTTCCTTATCTTCAAAAGGAAGAATCACTAAAGTGAACCACTTAAAACAAAGTAAGTTATCAACATATGTCGGCAACATGAATGTGGTTCTCTTTGCACCAGAGGATTTACAACTTGTAAAAGGTGCACCCGCTCTTCGTAGAAAGTTTATCGATATTGATTTAGGACAGATGAAACCTGTCTATCTATCCGATTTAACAGCCTATCATCACGTTTTAAAGCAACGCAACAGTTACTTGAAAACAGCGAATACAGTTGATCCCACCTTTTTGGATGTTTTAGATGAGCAATTGGCAGATTATGGTAGCCGGGTCTGCATCCATCGAAAAGATTTTCTTAAAAAATTAGAGGATTTTGGCCAGGAAAAACATTTTGAAATTTCCAATCAAACTGAAAAACTCACCATTCGGTATAATTCCTCTGTTCCTTTTCAAGATGAACAGACACTTCGCCCAACCTTTATCAAATTACTTCGAGAAAATCGGACAAAGGATCTCATCAAAAAAACAACCAGTGTCGGCCCTCACCGAGATGATATCAATTTTTATATCAATGAAATGAATGCTACCTTTGGAAGCCAAGGCCAGCACCGCAGTGTTGTTCTTTCGTTAAAACTTGCAGAGATTTCATTAATTGAATCCTTGACGAAGGAAAAGCCGATTTTACTCTTAGACGATGTAATGAGTGAACTTGACAATAATCGTCAACTACATTTACTAGAAGTTATCTCTCGTGACATCCAAACATTTATCACAACTACTACCTTAGATCACCTAAAAGACTTGCCTGAAGACTTAAAAGTCTTTAATATTCACTCAGGTCAAATTGACGAATAATTGACAGAGTTGTAAAATTAAGTTTACATATTTTTGACACAAAAATAGTGTGAAATCAGAGGATTTCACACTATTTCTTTTTTATTGAACGGAGTAGTTTGGTGCTTCGTTGGTAATTTGAACATCATGTGGATGGCTTTCTTTCAAACCTGCCCCGGACATTTCAACAAATTGCGCATTTTCATGCAATTCTTGAAGGTTGGCAGCTCCAACATAGCCCATACCAGAACGAATACCACCAATCATTTGGAAAACGATATCAGCTGCTGATCCTTTATAAGCAACCCGACCTTCGATTCCTTCTGGAACCAATTTGTTAGCTTCATTGACAGAACCTTGGAAGTAGCGGTCACTTGAACCTTTCTTCATTGCTGCAATAGATCCCATACCACGGTATGTCTTAAATTTACGACCTTGGAAAATTTCAGTTTCCCCTGGAGCTTCGTCTGTTCCGGCAAACATGGAACCAAGCATAACTGCATGACCACCCGCAGCCAAAGCTTTCACGATATCACCTGAATATTTGATACCACCATCCGCTATAATGGTTTTGCCATATTCACGCGCAACAGCAGCTGCATCATAAATCGCAGTAACTTGTGGAACCCCAACACCTGCAATCACACGAGTCGTACAGATAGAACCTGGCCCAATCCCAACCTTAACAACATCAACACCTGCATCATAGAGAGCACGCGCTCCCTCAGCTGTAGCAATATTACCTGCAATCAAGGTGCGATCTGGGAAATGAGCACGAATTTCAGCAATTTTACGAAGAACCCCTGCAGAATGACCATGGGCTGTATCGATGACAATGGCATCCGCACCAGCTTCAAATAATGCTTCCGCACGCTCAAAAGTGTCAGATGTAACTCCGACAGCACCTGCTACTAAAAGACGACCAAATTCGTCTTTAGCTGCATTTGGAAACTCAATAACTTTTTCGATATCTTTAATGGTAATCAAACCTGACAAACGACCATTCTCATCTACCAACGGCAATTTTTCAATGCGGTGTTCTTGGAGAATCCGTTCAGCGGTCTCTAAATCAGTACCGACTGGTGCAGTTACTAGATTCTCGCTAGTCATATGATTTGAAATTGGTTGATCATAATCAGAAATAAAACGTAAATCGCGGTTGGTCAAAATCCCAACTAGTTTACGATTTTCCAAGGTTTCAACCACAGGAACACCACTGATACGGTACCGTCCCATGAGTTCATCGGCTTCAGCAATGGTATGTTCAGGTGTTAAGAAAAATGGGTCAATGATAACGCCGTTTTCAGAGCGTTTTACTTTACGAACTTCATCTGCTTGTTGGGCAATGGACATATTTTTGTGAATAACCCCAAGTCCTCCAGCACGGGCAATGGCAATAGCCATTTGGCTTTCAGTGACTGTATCCATCGCAGCTGTGATGATTGGGATATTCAACACAAGGTTATCCGCCAATTTTGTACGAAGATCTGCATCGTTTGGTAATACATGACTTTCAGCTGGAATGAGCAATACATCATCGAAGGTATAACCTTTTTTCAAAAATTTAGTGTCCCAATTTGACATTCCCATTTTCCTCTTTTCTTTCTTTTTGAGCCAAGCTCGTCTTTTTTGATTGATAATATCATACCATTCTAAGATAATTTGTCAATCATTTGTACAATATTTCAAAAAGAGGTGTTGGTACCTCTTTTGAATCATTTATTTTATTGAATCATCTCAATATCAAGAACTTACTTGAAATAGTTTAATCCCATGGCAGACTTGACTTGATCAAGCGTTTCTGCTGCAACCGAACGGGCTACTTCACTACCTTTTTGAAGCATGTCATAGACTTGACCCATATCTTTAGCAAATTCAATCCGCCGTTCGCGAATAGGACCCAACTCTCTCTCAAGAATTTCTAAAAGATAGCGTTTGGTTTTAACATCCCCTAAACCACCCCGTTGGTAATGGTCTTTCATGTCTTGAATGGTCGCCTGATCTTCTTCTTTGCCAAAAACATCCAAATAATGGAAAACCATATTTCCTTCAATTTTTCCTGGATCTTCGACACGAATATGCTCAGGATCTGTATACATACTCATCACCTTTTTCTTCAAGGTGTCCATATCATCCGCTAAATAGATACCATTGCCAAGAGATTTGGACATTTTGGCATTCCCATCCAGACCAGGCAAACGACCCGCTGCCTCATTTTCTGGGAAAATTCCCTCTGGTTCAACCAAGACATCACAATGATAAGCATGGTTAAAAGAACGGACGATTTCACGTGTTTGCTCAATCATGGGCTTTTGGTCTGTCCCAACAGGTACCAGATTGGCTTTAAAGGCGGTAATATCTGCAGCTTGAGAAACAGGATACACCAAGAAACCAGATGGAATAGACTCACCGAACCCTTTTTGGGCAATTTCTGTCTTAACAGTTGGGTTGCGTTCCAAACGTGAAACAGAGACCAAATTCATGTAATACATGGTCAATTCCGCTAGCTCAGGGATTTGACTCTGAATAAAAATGGTTGATTTATTTGGATCTAATCCAGCTGCTAAATAGTCTAGAGCAACGTTTCCGATGGATTCCACAATAGTTTGTGGGTCTTTAGCATGATCCGTTAGGGCTTGTTGGTCAGCCAAAAAGACAAACATTTGATACTTGTCTTCGTTTTGCATAAGAACTCGATTCTTCAATGAACCGACATAGTGTCCAATATGGAGTTTCCCTGTCGGGCGATCTCCAGTTAAAATAATCGGCTTGGTCATTTTTCTTCCTCCCTGAAGTACAAAATAAAAGCCCACGCATAGCAAAAACTATGCGAGGGCGTCTGAGACACGGTGCCACCTCACTTAGAACAACATGTGCTGTTCCCTCTGACTCATCACAAATGAGCTGCACATAAGGCCTGCTAGCCGAATCTCTATTGGTTAAGATTCTATTTGAACATCAGTCCATTTCATTCTGTTTCGTTGCTTATTTTCAGCAACCATAAGCTCTCTAAAAAACGAATACAAATTACTCTTCTGATTGCTTTTCATTATATAATGACATCAAGGGAAAGTCAAGTTCTTCCCTCTTTTATCATCCATTATCATCTCCCTCAAATGCTTAAGGGTATTCATTGAAAAATCAAGCGTTTTCTAGTAAAATAGGCTTATATAGACAGAAAAAGAGGAGAAATATACGTGTTAACAGTTACAGACGTCTCACTACGTTTTAGTGATCGTAAACTTTTTGATGATGTCAACATCAAATTTACAGAAGGAAATACCTATGGTTTGATTGGGGCCAATGGTGCTGGAAAATCAACCTTTTTAAAAATCTTAGCAGGGGATATTGAACCAACAACTGGGCATATTTCGCTTGGCCCAGACGAACGTCTTTCTGTTCTTCGTCAAAATCACTTTGACTACGAAGATGAGCGTGCCATTGACGTCGTTATCATGGGAAATGAAAAACTTTATAGCATCATGAAGGAAAAAGATGCTATCTATATGAAGGAAGATTTTTCAGATGAAGACGGAGTCCGCGCAGCAGAGCTTGAAGGAGAATTCGCTGAACTAGGTGGTTGGGAAGCAGAAAGTGAAGCTTCACAACTCCTTCAAAATCTAAATATTCCCGAAGAGCTCCACTACCAAAATATGAGTGAACTAGCAAATGGAGATAAAGTGAAAGTCCTCCTAGCCAAAGCTCTTTTTGGTAAACCAGACGTCCTTCTTTTGGACGAGCCGACCAACGGTCTTGATATTCAATCCATTACCTGGTTAGAAGATTTCTTGATTGATTTTGAGAATACCGTTATCGTCGTATCCCACGACCGTCATTTCTTGAATAAAGTCTGTACTCACATGGCCGACCTAGACTTTGGAAAAATCAAACTCTATGTCGGTAACTACGATTTCTGGAAAGAATCATCTGAACTGGCTGCCAAGTTGTTAGCAGATCGGAATGCCAAAGCAGAAGAAAAAATCAAACAATTACAAGAATTTGTGGCTCGTTTCTCTGCCAATGCTTCAAAATCTAAACAGGCAACTTCACGTAAAAAGATGCTTGACAAGATTCAGTTAGAAGAAATTGTCCCATCTAGCCGAAAATACCCATTTATCAGCTTTAAAGCGGAACGAGAAATCGGGAATGATTTGTTGACAGTAGAGAACTTATCTGTAAAGATTGATGGTGAAACTATTCTTGACAACATCAGCTTCATCTTGCGTCCAGGTGACAAGACAGCTCTTATCGGACAAAACGACATCCAAACAACTGCCTTGATCCGCGCCATTATGGGTGAAATCGAATATGAAGGAACTGTCAAGTGGGGAGTTACAACTAGTCGCTCTTACTTACCAAAAGATAACTCAGCTGACTTTGCCGGAGGTGAAACTATTCTTGACTGGCTCCGTCAATTCGCAAGTAAAGAAGAAGACGACAATACTTTCCTTCGTGGATTCCTCGGACGAATGCTCTTTTCTGGAGACGAGGTTAACAAGCCTGTCAACGTCTTGTCAGGGGGAGAAAAGGTGCGCGTGATGCTTTCAAAACTCATGCTTTTGAAGTCAAACGTCCTTGTACTTGACGATCCTACAAATCACTTGGATTTGGAATCTATTTCAAGCTTGAACGATGGATTGAAAAACTTCAAAGAATCCATCATCTTTGCCAGTCACGACCATGAGTTTATTCAAACTCTTGCCAACCATATCATTGTTCTTTCAAAAAATGGTGTCATTGACCGGATCGATGAAACCTATGACGAATTCTTAGAAAACCAAGAAGTTCAAGCAAAAGTCAAAGAACTTTGGAAAGATTAAGAAACCGCTCCAAACAATTAAAAACCCTGAAACCTTTGTTTCAGGGTCTTTCAATAGACCATATGAAATTTAAAAAATATTTATCACATCCCGCTATCTTTTACTTAGTAGCATTTTTACTGCCTTTTACAATTCTATTTTTTGTCTACCTCAGTCATGGTATTTATTGGGGTAGTGAAACCTCCCCTTTATTAGGAGATGGCTTTCATCAATACGTTATTTTCGATGTTACACTTCGAAATATTTTACACGGTACAGACAGCCTCCTTTACACCTTTACAAGTGGACTCGGATTGAATTTTTACGCTCTTTCTAGCTATTATTTGGGCAGTTTTCTATCTCCCTTTGTCTTCTTCTTTGATAGCTTATCTATGGTTGATTCTGTTTATCTCTTTACACTGATAAAAATAGGCTTGATAGGATTGTCAACGTATCATTCTATTAAGGGAATCTATCCTCAATTAGAAAAACTCTTGATCGTCTCTCTGTCAACTTCATTCGCTTTAATGAGTTTCTCTATCAGCCAGATTGAAATCAAAACATGGCTCGATGTCTTTATTTTAGCTCCTCTTATTCTGTTAGGTTTACACCGTTTGATAACTCAAAAAAAGCGAGTTCTCTACTTTACAAGCTTGACCATCCTCTTTATTCAAAATTATTATTTTGGCTTCATGATGGCTATTTTCTTAACTTTATGGTATTGTACACAGCTTTCTTGGCACTTTAAAAAAAGAATATCTTCCTTTTTAGATTTTACAGTTGTGTCAATTTTGTCGGGGTTTACGAGCTTAATCATGATTTACCCCACTGTTTTAGATTTACGAACTCATGGGGAAAACTTTACTAAGATTACAAGAACCTTTACTGAAAATAGTTGGTATTTTGATGTTTTTGCAAAAAACTTTATAGGAAGTTTCGATACAACAAAGTATGGGGCAATTCCTATGATCTATGTTGGACTATTTCCGTTTTTATTAGCTATTCTATTTTTCTTTGTCAAATCGATTCGAATTCCAGTGAAACTAGCTTATCTAGCTCTACTAACTTTTCTAGTGGCTAGTTTTTATTTACAAGCCTTAGACCTATTCTGGCAAGGAATGCACGCTCCAAATATGTTTCTCCATCGCTATGCTTGGATTTTTTCTCTTATTATTCTCTTGATGGCGGCTGAAGTCCTTAATCGTTTGAAAGAAATAAATTGGATGCGCCTATCACTTGGTCTTATCCTTGCTAGTAGCGGTTTTATTCTAACCTTTTTATTCCGTAAGCACTACGAATTCTTAACGACTAGCCATTACATTCTAACATTAGAATTCTTTATCGTTTTTTTCTTTGTAGCACTTGCCTTCACAATTCGTAAAATATCTCTCTCCATTTTTTCAGGACTTATTCTCTTTTTTACTCTATTTGAATTGAGTATCAACAGTTATTTTCAGATGGATGGAATAGCAACTGAATGGGTCTTTGCGGCTCGATCTTCCTATCAAAGAAATATTCCAGCCATTGAAAAATTGACAGCTGGTTTACAGGACAATCAAGAATTTTACCGAACAGAAATCCTACGTCCTCAAACAGGAAATGATACGATGAAGTACAACCTACATGGAATTTCACAGTTTTCATCCGTTCGAAATACAGATACTAGTTCAACTTTGGATAAACTTGGTTTTAAATCTGATGGAACAAACTTAAATCTTCGCTATCAAAATAATACCTTACTTATGGACAGCCTCTTTGCTGTCAAATACAATCTAGCAGAAAAAAATCCTCAAAAATATGGATTTTATGTCATCAAATCAGACGAAACTCTCAGTCTGTATCAAAATAATCACGCCCTCTCTCTAGCATTTTTAACAAAGGAACCCTATAAAGATCTTAGATTCTCTAATCTAACATTAGACAATCAGAGAGATTTTCTCAATCGGATTACTGGAAAAAATCTTAAGTATTACCAACGGATCTATCCTCAAACAGCGAGTTCACAGGATAGTCCTCAAGGTCCTCAGAAAGCTCACATCGAAGCAGACAGTCTTTTATCCTATGCAAGTGTTGAGTATCAAGTATCTATTCCAAAAGACGCTCAACTCTATGTTAATCTTCCTTCACTCGAATTCGATAATGAAGACCACGAAGAGGTTGAAATTATGGTAAATGATCATGTCAACCGCTATTCAACTGACAATGTTTTTCCCTTCTTTACAGTTGGTAATTTCAAATCAGGAGAGACTGTCACTATTCGCATTGCTTTCCCTGAAAACTCTACTGTAACTTTCCAAGCTCCCGAGTTTTTTGCCTTAGATCTCCAATCCTATCAAGAAGCTTTTGATAGCATCAAAAAACAAAAGGTAAAAGTCCAAAACAAAGGAAATACAGTCATTGCTGATTACCAGGCAGAGCAGGCAGCTAGTCTCTTCTTCACCCTTCCTTATGATAAAGGATGGACAGCAACAATGAATCATCAATCTATCCCTATTCGAAGAGCACAAAAAGGTTTTATGACCGTTGATGTCCCTAAAGGGAAGGGGCAAGTTGTTCTACGGTTTATTCCACATGGTTTGAAAGAAGGTATGATAGCTTTCTTACTAGGGATTTTTTCCTTCGCTTGCTACAATACTTTTCGAAATAAATTTCAGTCCTCAAAAAAATAGTAAAGATTCATCATAAAAGCCCCTTCAATTGAAGGGGCTACTTATTTTGCACAAAAAAAGCATCCCTTAGGATGCTAACTTAGCTCCGCCAGTAGGACTCGAACCTACGACATCATGATTAACAGTCATGCGCTACTACCAACTGAGCTATGGCGGAATGAGATATAGTCCGTACGGGATTCGAACCCGTGTTACCGCCGTGAAAAGGCGGTGTCTTAACCCCTTGACCAACGGACCATTTCATTAACAGAACATATCCCATTATACCATCGATTAAAAAAATGTCAACCCTTTTTCTGTAATTTTTTTATTAATTCTTCTACCTTTTTAACCTGAGTTCGAGAAACTGGACAAGTCGTTTCCTCTTCTAAAATCAAGAGTCTCTCACGACGATTAAAACTCACTATCATTTTTCGATTCACTAGATAAGATTGATTGGGACTATAGAAATGATTTCCAATATCTTTTTTCAGAATATCTTTTATAGTACCTGAAAACTCCTTTTGAAAATTCTTTCCAACGATTCGTAACTTATGAGAAACTCCAGTCGTTTCAATGTATAAAATATCTCTATAAGGAATTCGAATATCACTATTTTTAAAGCTGTATTCAAAGAAATCAACAATATTTTTATTTTCAATAACATTGTTCTTTAAATAAAGGATACATTCTCGAATTTTTTCCTTGAATAAATCCTCATTTAAGGTCTTCTCAATAAATTCTAGAGCTGATACCTTATAACGATAGGTAATCGTAGCAAACTCCGACTTTGTCGTGATAAAGGCTATAATTGCAAAAGGATTAACCTCACGAATCATTTGTGCAGCTTTAATACCAGCTTTTTCATCTCCTTTAATATCAATATCAAGAAAGAATAGCTGATGAAAATCACCCTTGGTCAAATGTTCCTTAAGTTCCGAAATTTTACTCGTTGAAATGATATTTAGCCGTAAACCTTCATCCTCAGCTATCGCTTTCACATGTTTTTCAACTCGAACCTGTTGTGAAATTTCATCCTCTAATAATATAATATTCATTTAATTTCCTTTCTCTCCAACAACCAAGGTTTGTGTAAATTTTCCATTGATTAATTCTGTTTCCAAAAACACGGAAGAATAGCCTTCAACAATATCTTTGACAATACCAAGTCCCATGCCTCGCCGATCTCCCTTGGTTGAAAATCCTTTATCAAATAATTTATTCCAATCAATTGGTTGATCAGCAATAGAATTTTGAACAATCAAATGAACCCCGTTTGGCATATTAAAAACGGCAATATGGACTTCCTTCTCTACACTAGAGTTTGCAGCTTCAATAGCATTATTTACCAAAATTCCAACCGTTCGTACCAAATCAAGCAATCTCATTGGAAGTTTTTCAATAACCTCTCCGGTTTCAAAAGTCAATTTAACGCCTAATTTCTCAGCATAGATCCATCCCCTACTTAGAATACTTCGTAAGGCAGAATCCCGAATATTACCAAGGTCAAATCCTGTATATTCTTCCTTCTGAAGTTCTCCATAACATTCTTCAAGAACATCTCTTTTTATCCGTTTAATATCTTCTAAATCCCTTTCCTCAATCGCTAGATTCAAAGAGGTTATGATATTTCCAAAATCGTGACGGAATCCCTTTAATTCTGCATAGAGATCTTGAATCTTATCCATATATTGTTCCATCTGACGTTGTTCAAATTTTTTCTGCTTCAGTTCCATTTTTTTCTCATACCGGTCCCGAACCGTCTTCATTTGAACCAAGGTCCCAAGGAAAATCAAGAAACAAATGGTTGCTATCATACTCCCAAAACTATTGAAATGGGCAATATTACTCAACCAATGAGAAGTATTCAAAGTTAGAGTTATAATAAGATAAACCCCAATTAACTGTTGAACAAATTTCTTAAAAATTCGCTCTTTAAAGTAAAGAAGATCAACTTCAAAAATAGATATTATCTTAATTATGATAAGTATAGATAATACCGAAACAGTTAAAACAAATAGAAAAGAAAATTGATTAACTAAACTATCACCAATTATGGATGATAAGATAACTGATAAAAATGTATCAGTAGTTTCAAATGCTAAATATAAAAATAGAGAATAGAAAATGGAAATTAGTTTGTTAAACTTAGAAAAATGATAATAGTAAAAATAGAAAAATAATGGATATATTAAAGTCAATAATGCATATAACAGCTCTAATTCATAATATCCAAGAATAACAGATCCTGTATAAAGTAAACTTGAAATAAATAAAACATAGTAAAAATTTGAATTCTTATGTTTTAGTTGTATATCAATTAACGGATAGGATAAAATTAAAGGAATAGCAATAATGACTAGTTGAAAATAGTAACTTGCCATTACTTCTTACCTCTTTTAAATATATCACGAATAATAATAACTCTCGTATGTTTATCTCCTCCGCTAATCTGTTGCAATTCTTTTTCAGAAAGAATTTGGTAGCGCGTGTAAGTAGTAGATTGATTGTTTTTCATAGAAAAAAACTCCTTATAATTTATTTGACTATTAAATTATTAAATTTAATATACACAAATTTTAATATAAAATCAAAATTATTTAAGAAAATTCCGCTATTCGGTCGATTTTTTCAGCTATTCGGTTCAAAATAAGGAGTGAATCTTCTACTTGTTAACCTATCTTTCCTTTTTTCATTTATAATCAATTCATATTTTGAATAAAAAAAAACGTGATTTTATGAAAAAATCACGTCATCTTTTGATCCCAGCAGGATTCGAACCTGCGACCGTTCGCTTAGAAGGCGAATGCTCTATCCAGCTGAGCTATGAGACCATATGCTCTTTTATTCTAACAAAAAATAGAAAGAGCGTCAAGATTCATTTGTGGTAAGGACTTCCCTGTTGAATCATAAAAGCTCGATAAATTTGTTCCATTAAAACCAGCTTCATCAACTGATGAGGAAGAGTTAGTTTTCCAAAAC
Source organism: Streptococcus rubneri (assembly GCF_004785935.1). Classification (GTDB taxonomy): domain Bacteria; phylum Bacillota; class Bacilli; order Lactobacillales; family Streptococcaceae; genus Streptococcus; species Streptococcus rubneri. The sequence continues at coordinate 1,683,095 of NZ_SRRP01000001.1, forward strand.
TCATGAGTAAATTAGATCGTTTTTTGACAGCAGGAGACAAACCAAGACTACCACCAATGACAAAGGTAATATCTGAGTAGCCCCTGACTGTAACCTCTTCAAGAACTTGACTAAATCTTTCTGATGGGAATTGTTGTCCTTCAATCGCTAAGGTAATGACAAAATCACGATCACCAATTTTAGATAAAATACGATTCCCTTCTTTTTCAAGGATTTGCTGATTTTCTAAGTCACTAGCCCGATCTGGCGTTTTCTCATCAGGTAATTCGATCATTTCTACCTTAGTAAACCGTCCCAAGCGTTTGGTATATTCAGCTATCCCATCTTTTAGATATTTTTCTTTAAGTTTTCCAACTGTTACAATCTTTATTTTCATAATTCTATTCTATCACAAATGTTTTTATTCACAAGTTATCCACAAATTTATCCTTCAATTCTCTCTTCCTATTTTGCTGACTAATCCTGTTTTTTCACACTTATTCACAGTTATCCACAATTTGTGGATAACTAGTTTGATTTAAGTTATAATTAAGGAAGAAGACCTATACTTTTTTCATAATTGGAACTTTAGGAGGAAAATATGAAACAACCATCAAATTTTCTTAGAAAATTAGTGCAACTCGTCCTCATTTTAGTTATTGGCTTTGCTGGAGGAATTTTAGGGACTCTGACGGCTCTACAGGTAAATAAAGGAAACTCGACAAATTCTAGCCAAGAAGTAAAATCGACGACTGTGAGTCGTGCTTATAAAAACACTACTTCAACTAGTGAGGCAGTAGATAAGGTAAAAAATGCTGTTGTATCAGTAATTACCTATGCTGAAAGCTCTGAAAAAGGATTTCTAACTGAAGATACTGATTCTGATCCACAAGTAGCTAGTGAAGGTTCAGGCGTCATCTATAAAAAAGATGAGAAATACGCTTACTTAGTAACAAACGCACACGTTTTAATGGGCGCAACACAAGCTGATATTCTTTTAGCAGATGGAAACAAGGTTCCTGGAGAAGTAGTTGGCTCAGATACCTTCTCAGATATAGCAGTTGTGAGAATAAGTGCAGATAAAGTCACAGCAGTTGCTGAATTTGGTGATTCATCTAAATTAACAGTCGGTGAAACTGCCATTGCAATCGGTAGTCCCCTAGGAACAAAATATGCCAACTCCGTAACCCAAGGAATTGTATCTAGTCTAGGACGTGATGTTAAATTAAAATCAGAAAATGGACAAAATATCTCGACCAAAGCTTTACAGACAGATGCAGCCATCAATCCGGGGAATTCTGGTGGTCCTTTAATCAATATTCAAGGACAAGTCATCGGAATCACTTCAAGTAAAATTTCTACAAACGGCCAAACATCTGTAGAAGGGATTGGATTCGCTATTCCTGTCAATGATGTTCAAAATATTATTGAACAATTAGAAAAAAATGGCAAAGTCATTCGTCCAGCACTTGGAATTCAGATGATGGATCTTTCTAACCTGTCTACTTACGACCTCAATCAGTTAAATCTACCAAGTAAACTTAAAGGAGGAGTGCTTATTCGGACAGTTCAAGATGGCATGCCAGCATCCGGTCACTTACAACGTTTAGATATTATCACAAAGATTGATGATACGGACATTGAATCAACAGCAGATTTACAGTCTGTTCTCTATTCTCATCAAATTGGCGATGAAATTACCATCACATTCTATAGAGATGGAAAACAAAAAACGGCTACTTTAAAGCTAACTAAATCTACTGAGAATCTTGGAAATTAATCTTATTTACAGAACTGTCAACACACCTTTACGAAATTGTAAAGGTGTGTTATGCTATATACATCATGGAAAAAATTGACATTATTCATCTTAATCAGATTCGAACTAATCCCTTCCAACCCCGTCAAGTCTTTTCACAAGAAAAATTAGAAGAACTAGCTGCCTCTATAAAAGAAAATGGCTTAATTCAGCCGATCATTGTTCGAAAGTCTCCAATCTTCGGTTATGAACTTCTTGCAGGAGAAAGGCGTTACCGGGCAGCAAAATTAGCTGGTTTTGAACAAATTCCTGCCATTATTCGGGACCTAACGGATGATGACATGATGAAACAGGCTATTATTGAAAATTTACAAAGGGAAGACCTCAATCCAATTGAAGAAGCAGAATCCTATCAACATCTCATTGATAGAGGTGCAACCCATGAAGAAATTGCGAATTTTATGGGGAAATCTCGCCCTTATATCAGTAACCTAGTGCGCTTATTGCATCTTTCTCCAGCTGTAAAAGAGGCTATTAAAGAAGAAAAACTATCTCAAGGACACGCCCGAATTTTAGTTCCTTTAAAAGAAGAACTACAACTTTACTGGCTAGAACGAACCCTAAAGGAGGGTCTCAGTGTTAGAAGCTTAGAACAAAAGGTCTGTCAAAAAAAGAAGACGCCTAGTAAAAAAGAGAAAGAACTATTTGTAGCACAAGAAGAAGAGCTACTCAAAAAACTCTTAGGAACAGATGTAGAACTTCGTATGATCAATGAAGAAAAAGGGACTATTCACATCTCTTTTAAGAATCTTGATGAATACCAACGAATTATTAACAGCTTCAAATGAAGCTGTTATTTTTAATAGAACAACCTACAGATTTATCCACTGGATAAGCCTTTAGACTTCCTTGATTTGCTTGTTTTTCCTTCTTTTTCCCACAAGTTGTGGATAAGTCTTGCACACATTGTGGAAAATAATCCACAACTTGTGGATAAATCGTTTTTATCCCCTTAGTATAACTTGTGGAAAACTCCCGTTTTTTATGATAAAATAAGAAAAACATATCGAGGAAAAATTAATGGGAGGAGAATACGTGTCACAAGAACAAACATTTTGGAATCGTGTGCTCGAATTGAGTAAGAAAAGATTTAAAGAGCAAATTTTTGACTATTTTGTCCTTGCTTCAAAACTTCTCAGAGTTGAAAACCAACAGGCGATAATCTATTTAGATGCCGAAGTAAAAAAGATGTTCTGGGAAGAAAATATGACAGACGTCATCCTAACTGCTGGTTTTGAGATCTATGCCATCGAATTAAAACCCGTCTATCAATTTTCACTAGAAGAGGAAGTTGAGGAGAAACTCTTTATCCCTCTAACAGAGACACGAGGAAACTATGAAATCTCTCCCATTATCACTCTTCCTCCAATTCAAACAGGATTAAAAAAGAAATATACCTTTGATAATTTTGTACGAGGAGATGGAAATCAATGGGCCCTAGCTGCAGCCTTGGCTGTTTCTGAGAATTTAGCTACGACCTACAATCCTTTATTTATTTATGGTGGACCTGGTCTTGGGAAAACCCACTTACTCAATGCTATTGGGAATCAGATTATTGAAAATTTTCCAGATGCCCGCGTCAAATATATTCCTGCGGAATCCTTTATTAATGAGTTTCTAGAGCACTTACGTCTCAACGATATGGACACCTTTAAGAAAACGTATCGGAATTTAGACCTCCTTCTAATTGACGATATTCAGTCTCTTGGAGGGAAAAAAGTTACGACTCAAGAGGAATTTTTCAATACCTTTAATGCTCTTCACAATGATAATAAGCAGATTGTTTTAACCAGTGATCGTAGTCCAGACCATTTGGATAGCCTTGAGGAACGTCTGGTCACGCGCTTTAAGTGGGGATTAACTCAAAACATCACACCTCCCGATTTTGAAACTCGAATTGCCATTTTAAGAAATAAAATCGAAGATTTAGATTTTACTTTTCCAGATGACACCATTGAATACCTAGCTGGTCAGTTTGACTCTAATGTTCGAGATTTAGAAGGGGCTTTAAATGATATTTCCCTCATGGCTCGCGTCAAAAAACTAAAAGACATCACAATTGATGTTGCTGCAGAAGCCATTCGAGCCCGTAAAAATGAAGCTTCCCAAATGACTGTCATTCCAATAGAAAAAATCCAAACAGAAGTTGGGAATTTTTATGGGGTTAGTGTCAAAGAAATGAAGGGATCTCGAAGGGTTCAAAACATTGTACTCGCACGTCAAGTGGCTATGTATCTCTCAAGAGAGATGACAGACAACAGTCTTCCTCGAATCGGACGTGAATTTGGTGGAAAAGATCATACAACGGTCATCCATGCCTATGAAAAAATCAAAGGAATGATTGAATCAGATGACAATCTTCAACTAGAAATCCAAAATATCAAAAAAAAATTAAAATAAGATGTGGATAAAATCAGAGAAACTAGGGCAACTTTTCCACATATTTTTAACAAGTATCTATCTAGGATTCGAGGAGCTTTAGCAGACTTTTCCACAGGATCCACACTCTCTACTATTACTATTAACTTATTAATACTTAAAGAATAAAAGGAGATCTCATGATCAATTTTTCAATTAACAAAGCTTATTTCTTACAAGCTTTAAATACGACCAAAAGAGCTATTAGTTCTAAAAATGCTATTCCAATCTTATCTACCATTAAAATTGATGTCACAACAGAAGGAATTACTCTCATTGGATCTAATGGGCAAATCTCAATTGAACATTTTATTTCTGTAAAAGAAGAAAATGCTGGACTTCTAGTAACGACTCCAGGAGCCATCCTCTTAGAAGCAGCTTTCTTTATTAACGTTGTTTCTAGTCTTCCAGATGTTGTGGTGGACTTTAAAGAGATTGAACAAAAACAAATTGTTTTAGTCAGTGGGAAATCTGAAATTACCTTAAAAGGAAAAGATGCGGAACAATATCCTCGGATTCAAGAAATTGCAACTAGCAATCCTTTGATTTTACCAATCCAAACCTTGAAAAAAATCATTTCAGAAACAGCTTTTGCAGCAAGTACGCAAGAAAGTCGTCCTATTTTGACAGGAGTTCATTTTGTTTTATCTGATCATAAAGAATTAAAAACAGTGGCAACAGACTCTCATCGAATGAGCCAAAAAAATATCACTCTTGAGAAAAATGGAGATAATTTTGATGTAGTGATTCCAAGCCGTTCTCTACGTGAACTGACTGCCGTATTTTCAGATGATATTGAACAGGTTGAAGTGTTCTTTGCCAATAACCAAATTTTATTTAGAAGTGAACATATCAGTTTCTATACACGCCTGCTTGAAGGAAATTATCCCGATACGGATCGTCTCATTCCAACAGACTTCAGTTCAGAAGTAACCTTTAAAGTTGCTCATCTTCGTCAAGCAATGGAACGGGCCCGTCTTTTATCCAATGCGACACAAAATGGAACAGTAAAATTGGAAATTGAAGGAGGAGTTGTTTCAGCTCACGTAAACTCTCCAGAAGTTGGCCGTGTTAATGAAGAAATTGATACAGAGGCTGTTTCAGGAGAAAATTTGAGCATCAGCTTTAATCCGACCTATTTGATTGATGCTTTGAAGGCTATTGAGAGTGAAAAAGTAGTGATTCGCTTTATTTCAGCAGTTCGCCCATTCACCTTAGTGCCAGCTGAGGAAGCAGAGCGCTTTATTCAATTGATTACACCAGTTCGGACCAATTAAGCAGGAAAAGCTAGCATAAAATATGGCTAGCTTTTGCTCTTCTATTCTTAGGAAAGGAGTTCTTATGTATCAGGTTGGTGATTTTGTTGAGATGAAAAAACCCCATGCCTGTGTGATAAAAGCAACAGGCAAAAAAGCTAATCATTGGGAAATCAAACGCGTGGGGGCAGATATTAAAATTCGTTGTAGTAACTGTGATCATATCGTGATGATGAGTCGGCATGACTTTGATCAAAAAATGAAAAAAGTATTGTAAAAGGTTCAGTCATGAGAATGACTGAACCTTTTGTATTATTTTAATTCTTCAAATTTTCCATCTTTTACTTCTTTGAAGCCATTTTCTTTCAACAATTTAGTAGTTTCTTTGTAGCTAATATAACTCACTTTTTGATTAGCTGGTGCCGTAACGATTTTGTTTTTAATCAATTCGTCTAAGTCAGCTTTTGTATAGTCTGTAGTAGATGTTTCAACAGCATAGTCATCCTTCATATCTACAGAATAAGTGATCCCTTTCATCCCTTTATAGAGTTCTTTATATTGGCTGACAATCTTTTCAAATTGTTCCTTAGTAATTCCTGCTTCTTTATAATAAATAGTGCTTTCAGATTTGTTGCTCATCATTTTATCACCTTTGAATTCTAAGGTGAGATGAATATCGGTCTTCTTTTCTTGGCTAATAGCTTGGTAGTATGCTTTCTTCGGTGCTTGTCCACAAGCTCCTAGAAGAAAGAGAGAAAAGACTGCTAGAAGAGTCAGAAGAGTTGATTTCCAATTTAGTTTTTTCATAATAAAAACTCCTTTATCATTAATGGTTTGATTATACCATATTTTTTCTTTAGTAAACGTTACAGTTTAGTAATAATTCAGAATCCATTTTTCATCCCTTTGTTCTTTTAATTATGATATAATAGATAAGATTGAAATGGGAACGGAGAAGAAGAAAAAATGGCTTTAACAGCAGGTATCGTGGGTTTGCCAAACGTTGGTAAATCAACCCTATTTAATGCAATTACAAAAGCAGGAGCAGAGGCTGCAAACTATCCCTTTGCGACCATTGACCCTAATGTTGGGATGGTAGAAGTTCCAGATGAACGCCTCCAAAAATTGACGGAAATGATTACTCCTAAGAAGACAGTTCCAACAACCTTTGAATTTACAGATATTGCAGGGATTGTAAAAGGGGCTTCTAAAGGAGAGGGTCTTGGTAATAAATTCTTGGCCAATATTCGTGAAGTAGATGCGATTGTTCATGTGGTACGTGCTTTTGATGATGAAAATGTCATGCGGGAACAAGGGCGTGAAGATGCCTTTGTGGATCCATTAGCAGATATCGATACCATTAATCTAGAATTAATTCTTGCTGATTTAGAATCTATTAATAAACGCTATGCGCGTGTGGAAAAGATGGCACGTACACAAAAAGACAAGGAATCAGTTGCAGAGTTTAATGTTCTTCAAAAGATTAAACCAGTTCTTGAAGACGGTAAATCAGCACGTACCATTGAATTTACAGATGAAGAACAAAAAGTTGTCAAAGGTCTTTTCCTCTTGACTACTAAACCAGTTCTGTATGTAGCAAATGTGGATGAGGATGTTGTTGGAGACCCAGACTCTATCGAATATGTGAAGCAAATTCGTGACTTTGCAGAAACAGAAAATGCAGAGGTAGTGGTGATTTCTGCGCGTGCGGAGGAAGAAATTTCTGAGTTAGACGATGAAGATAAAAAAGAGTTTCTCGAAGCCATTGGTTTGACAGAATCAGGTGTGGACAAGTTGACGCGTGCAGCTTACCATTTACTCGGACTTGGAACCTACTTCACAGCTGGTGAAAAAGAGGTTCGTGCGTGGACTTTCAAACGTGGTATGAAAGCTCCTCAAGCTGCTGGTATCATCCACTCTGACTTCGAAAAAGGATTTATTCGTGCAGTGACTATGTCTTATGATGATTTGATTAAATATGGATCTGAAAAGGCCGTAAAAGAAGCTGGACGCTTGCGTGAAGAAGGAAAAGAATACGTTGTCCAAGATGGGGACATCATGGAATTCCGCTTCAATGTATAAAGAAAACAAGTAAATAACCAAAAGGTTGGAAAAAAATTCCAGCCCTTTTGGCTTTTGAAAGGGAAAGTAAATGACAAAATTAATCGTCGGATTGGGAAATCCGGGAGATAAATATGTGGAAACCAAACACAATGTAGGGTTTATGTTAGTGGATCAGCTGGCGAAGTCTCTCAACCTCACCTTTTCACATGATAAGATTTTTCAAGCAGATGTGACATCCACCTTTATAGATGGAGAAAAGGTCTTTTTGGTCAAGCCAACCACTTTTATGAATGAGAGTGGCAAGGCCGTGCACGCGCTTTTGACCTATTATGGCTTAGAGGTGGAAGATTTGGTCGTTATTTATGACGACTTGGATATGGAAGTTGGCAAGATTCGTCTTCGGGCCAAAGGATCAGCTGGAGGCCACAACGGAATCAAATCAATTATCAACCATATTGGAACTCAGACCTTTAATCGCATCAAGATTGGAATCGGGAGACCCAAGCATGGCATGTCAGTAGTCCACCATGTCTTAGGGAAATTCGATCAGGATGATTATGCTACCATCCTCCTTGCTATCGACAAATCAGAAGAAGCCCTTCGCTTTTATTTAAAAGAAGGTCAGTTTGAAAAAACAATGCAACAATACAATGGATAAATATAAGACACTGGTTGATTTATTTCAACAGAATAAAGATATCAGAAAATGGCAACAGGACCAGCAAAAAAGAAGTCGCTCTCTACTACTAGGACTGTCTTCATCTACGAAAGCTATTACCATGGCGACAGTTGTCGAAGACGGACACAAGGTATTGGTCTTGACCTCCTCTCAAAATGAAGCAGAACGGCTCGCTAGTGATCTATTGGGATTATTAGGCGAAGAAAAGGTCTATCTTTTCCTTGGAGATGACAATCCCTTGGCAGAATTTGTCTTTGCTTCCCAGGAACGGATCTTTTCTCGTTTGGAAGCTCTGGACTTTCTCCTAGCTCCAGAAAAAGAAGGAATCGTTATTGCCAATGTAAGTGGTAGTCGTTTGCTCTTACCCAATCCAAAGACTGTCAGCTCTATGATTCAATCTTTCTCTGTTGGAGCAGAACGAAATCTGACAGAATTGAAAGATACCCTACTGGCCATGGGCTATCAAAAGGTTTCACAGGTAAGCCAACAGGGAGAGTTTAGTCTTCGAGGGGATATTGTAGATCTTTTTGAAGCCAGTCAAGATTTCCCTTATCGCCTAGAATTTTTTGGAGATGAGATTGATGGCATTCGGACTTTTTCTCCAGAGACTCAACGTTCACTAGAAAATCTAGATGCGATAACGGTTCATCCAGTTAGTGACATGTTACTAACTAAAGATGATTTTCTAAGAGGACAGAAGAACCTAGAAAATCTGATTCAAAAAAGTCCTCATCCAGAGTTCAAATCCTATTTGACTGAGGTTCTCACAGAAGTGCATCACCAACGTCTCCATGCAGATAGTCGAAAATTTCTCTCTCTTTTTTATCAGCAAACCTACACTCTCTTTGATTACCTGCCCAAACATGCTCCTGTTTTTTTGGATGATTACCATAAAATCATGGATCAGGAAACGCGGTTTGATGTAGAAGTTGCTAACCTTTTGACAGAGGACCTACAAAAGAGTCGCTCTTTTTCTGAAGCCCAGTATTTTGCGGACAATAGCGCGCTCTTACGCACTTATAAACCAGCTTCTTATTTTTCAAATTTCCAAAAAGGCTTGGGAAATCTGCGATTCGATGCTCTCTATTCTTTTAACCAATACCCCATGCAGGAATTCTTCAGTCAATTTACTCTCTTAAAAGATGAGGTTGACCGTTTCCGTAAACAAGATTACACAGTTATCCTTCAGGTGACGAGTAAACAAGGCTTCCAACAGTTACAAGAACACTTGAGAGACTATGGAATCCAACTGGATTATCTTGCACCCGATCAACTTCATCCAGGACAGAGCCAGTTGATCATCGGTAGTTTGGCGCGTGGATTCCATTTTGTGGATGAGAAGATTGTCCTCATTACAGAGACAGAAATTTTCCAGAAAAAGGTTAAACGAAAGATCCGTCGGCAAACCATTTCCAACGCGGAGCGGTTAAAAAACTACAATGAGTTGGAAAAGGGAGACTACGTCGTTCACCAGGTTCATGGAATCGGTCAGTATTTAGGACTAGAAACCATTGAAATTTCTGGTGTTCACCGAGATTATGTCTCCATCCAGTATCAAAATGGGGACCGGATTTCCATTCCTGTGGATCAAATCCAGATGCTGTCCAAATATGTTGCGAGTGATGGCAAGCCTCCTAAAATCAACAAACTCAACGATGGTCGCTTCCAAAAGGCCAAACAAAAGGTCCGTCAAGAAGTAGAGGATATTGCAGATGATCTGATTCAACTCTATGCAGAGCGAAGTCAATTACAAGGCTTTGCCTTTACTCCAGACGATGAGGACCAAGAAGCTTTTGACCAGGCCTTTCCATATGTTGAAACAGATGATCAGATTCGTTCTATCCAAGAAATTAAGAAGGATATGGAGTCTTCAAGTCCTATGGATCGCCTCTTGGTCGGTGACGTGGGCTTTGGGAAGACAGAAGTAGCCATGCGAGCAGCCTTTAAAGCTGTCAAAGACCACAAACAAGTAGCTGTATTAGTTCCGACAACGGTCCTAGCTCAACAGCACTATGCCAATTTTAAAGAACGCTTCGAGGCCTTTCCAGTAGAAGTCGATGTCTTGAGTCGTTTCCGGAGTCGTGCTGAGCAAAAAGAAACTTTGGAAAAACTTAAAAAAGGCCAGGTCGATATTTTGATTGGAACCCACCGTCTCTTGTCTAAAGATGTGGAATTTTCGGATCTTGGGCTCATCGTGATTGATGAGGAGCAACGGTTCGGTGTCAAACACAAGGAAACCCTCAAGGAATTAAAGAAAAAGGTCGATGTCTTAACCTTGACTGCAACGCCCATTCCTCGTACCCTCCACATGTCTATGTTGGGGATTCGGGATTTGTCCGTTATTGAAACCCCGCCGACTAATCGTTATCCTGTTCAAACTTATGTCTTAGAAACCAATCCAACCATTATCCGAGATGCCATTCGTCGGGAGATGGATCGGGGAGGTCAGGTTTATTATCTTTACAACAAGGTAGATACCATTGAACAAAAGGTTTCAGAACTACAAGAATTAGTTCCAGAAGCTTCTATTGGGTTTGTCCATGGACAGATGAGTGAAGTGCGGTTGGAAAACACCTTGATGGATTTCATTGAAGGTGAGTATGATATTTTAGTCACAACAACCATTATTGAAACAGGGGTGGATATCCCAAATGCCAACACCCTCTTCATTGAGAATGCCGACCATATGGGCTTGTCTACCCTTTACCAATTGAGAGGTCGTGTCGGCCGAAGCAATCGCATTGCCTATGCCTACTTGATGTACCGGCCGGACAAAACCTTGACAGAAGTTTCCGAAAAGCGCCTAGAAGCCATCAAAGGTTTCACTGAGTTGGGGTCTGGTTTTAAGATTGCCATGCGAGATTTGTCTATTCGAGGTGCAGGAAATATTTTAGGAGCTTCTCAGTCTGGCTTTATTGATTCTGTCGGATTTGAAATGTATTCACAGTTACTCGAAGCTGCGATTGAGAAGAAACAAGGAAAAGAGAAAAAACGCCAAAAAGGAAATGCAGAGCTCAATCTCCAAATTGATGCCTACATTCCAAGTTATTATATCTCCGATGAACGTCAAAAAATTGAAATTTACAAACGCATTCGAGAAATTCAAGTTCAAGAAGATTATGAGCTCTTGCAAGACGAATTGATTGATCGATTCGGAGAATACCCAGATGTGGTAGCTTATCTCCTAGAAATAGGGTTTATCAAATCTTATCTGGACCAGGTCTTTGTTAAAGTAGTCGATCGAAAAGACCAGCAACTAACAGTGAAATTTGAGCCAATTACCAAGCAACTTTTCTTGACTCAAGATTATTTTGCTGCCTTATCAGTAACTAAATTAAAAGCTCGTATTGCAGAAAGCCAAGGATTGATTGAATTAATCTTTGATGTGAAAAATAAAAAAGACTTCGAAATTTTAGCAGGCTTGCGACAATTTGGGGAAAAATTACTGGCCATCAAGCAGGAAAAAATGGAAAATCAAGACTAGGAAGAAAGATTTTACTAGGCTCTTTCTAAAAAAATGGTACAATAATACATTAGAGGTGATACGATGAGATTAGATAAATATTTAAAAGTTTCCCGCATTATCAAAAGACGCCCTGTAGCTAAAGAAGTAGCTGACAAGGGGCGCATCAAAGTTAATGGCGTTTTAGCGAAAAGTTCAACCGACTTGAAGGTAAATGACGAAATTGAAGTTCGCTTTGGGAATAAGTTATTAACGGTGAAAGTTTTGGAAATGTTAGATAGCACTAAAAAAGAAGATGCATCTAAAATGTATGAAATCATTCGTGAAACAAGGATAGAAGAAAATGCCTAAAAATATAGTTCAAATGAACAATCAGTACATTCAGGATGAACACCAGCGTCGCAAGTACCATGATGAAGAACGTAAAAAACGGAATCGCTTCATGGGCTGGGTTCTTATTTTGATTATTTTATTGTTCATCTTACCAACTTACAATCTAGCGCAGAGTTACCAGACCTTGCAAGAACGCAAACAACAATATGTTCAATTGCAAGAAAAATACCAGCAAACCATTGAGGAAAAAGAGTACCAAAAAGATATTGCTGCCAAGCTAAAGGATGATGAGTATGCTGCAAAATATGCACGCGCCAAGTACTCCTTCTCTAAAGATGGCGAATATGTCTATACAATCCCTAATTTATTACCAAAATAATGGAAAATATTATTAAAACTGTTCAACAATTTTTAGAGCATTCTGATGCGAAATTAGAAGAATTAGCTAAAAAAAATCAATCACTAAAACTACAAGAAAACAGCAAAGAAAGGAGCGAGGATGCATAAACTAATTTATTTCTTCCTTCTTCCTAGTTTTTTGGTGACCAAACCCTTGTCAGATCAAAAAACGCCTGTCACTCCCTTAGTTTCAGATTCTTCCTATCCTGTTCAGAATGGAGAAAATGTACATTATTTTGTGTCTCTTCCCTCTAACCCAAATGTCTACCAGACGATTGTAACCTATACAGACCCAGAATTGAGTCAAAAAGCTGGAGAAATTAAACCAGATACTCCTTTTACTGTAGAACAACTCTTTGTCAACGAACAAGGACAGTCTGTTTTTAAACTGGGCAATAAACAGTATGTCGTAGCTGACCAGGATCAAATCTTTGAGGATAATGTATTAGAAATTTCAGAAGAAAAGAAGACCTTGTGGTTAACTGGAGATTTCACAGTCTATGATAAACCTCTGATGAATGGAGCAAAAGTTAAAAAAACAAGTTTGACTCCCTACAGTAAGGTAGAAGTTACTAAAGTTGCAAAAACTTTAAAAGGAACGTATCTGGAAATTGCTGACCAAGGATGGATTTCGAAAGAGGAATTTTCCACAACAGATAATCGGATGGAAAAAGTCCAAGAACTCTTGAACCAGAAATATAATAAAGATGGCATTGGAATCTATGTGAAGCAATTAGATACAGGTAAAACAGCTGGTGTGCATGCAGATCAGGAAATGTACTCGGCGAGTGTAACCAAGCTCTTGTATTTGTATTATGCTCAAAAAGAAATAGATGCCCATCACATAGATTTACAGACCCCCTTAAAATATACAAAAGAAGTTGGTAATTTTCCGGGATCTTATGATCCGGACGGGAGTGGCAGTATTTCGAAAATTCCGGATGATAAAGATTACACTGTGGGAGATTTAATCAATAAAGTTGCCAAAGAATCTGACAATGTTGGGCATAACCTCTTAGGTTATTATGTTGCCCATCAGTCAGATCAGGACTTCCAAAAAGTGAGCAATCGCATTGCTGGAAAAACTTGGGACGTGAAGGAAAAAAATGCTTCTGCTCAGATGGCTGGTAATGTCATGGAGGCTATTTACCAACAAAACGGTGGAATCATTGAAGCTCTCTCCCAAACTCGTTACGATGACCAACGAATTCCCAAGGATATTCCTGTTAAAGTAGCGCATAAAATTGGGGATGCCTATGATTTCCGCCATGATGTAGCTATTGTTTATACGGATTCACCGTTCATTTTGTCTATTTTTACAGATCATTCAGATTACAACACTATCTCAGAAATTGCAAAAGATATTTATGAGGTCTTAAAGTGATACAAGATACATTTCTCCAATTCTGTATGGAGCAGGGACTGTTTGATTCCCATCAGAAGGTCCTTTTGGCTTTATCCGGAGGATTGGATTCCATGACATTGGTTGATCTCTTGTATACTTACCGAGATCAGCTGGACATCAACCTAGTACTTGTCCACATCAATCATCACCAACGCCTAGAGTCTGATCAAGAAGAAGCAGGGATTAGAGCATTGGCCACAGAAAAGAAGATTCCCCTTCGAGTGGCTCATTTCTCTGGTCCTTTTTCTGAAAGTCGGGCTAGAAAATTTCGTTATGACTTTTTCAAAAAAGTGATGGAAGAAGAGAACTGTAGCGCTCTCGTCACGGCTCATCATGCGGACGATCAGGCAGAAACAGTTTTGATGCGCTTGATTCGGGGAGCTCGTCCCCGTCATTTAAGAGGGATTCCACTGGTTCAGCCATTTGGACCAGGTAGTTTGATTCGTCCTCTCTTACCTTTTCAAAAAAAGGATTTTCCAGATACTTTTCATTATGAAGATGAAAGCAATCATTCTCTTTCTTATTTCCGCAATCGGGTCCGTCACCGCTATCTTCCCCTGCTCGAAGAAGAAAATCCACAAGTTTCAACAGCTCTCATTCGATTAGGAAAAGATCTTGATCATTGGCATCAGGCTTTAAAAGAGTTAACAAAAGATTTGGACCCTCAAAATGTCATTCAATACCAAGAACAAACAAACTCTGTTCAATTCTATTTGTTAGAAGAATACTTAACTAGCTTTCCAGATCTTCAATTGAACCGGGCTCAATTTGAGCAATTACATGCAATTTTAACAAAGAAAGCGAATACTCAACAAGCTTTAAAAAATGGCTATGAAGTCTATAAAGACTATGAGTTTTTTGAAATTCGGAAAATCAGTCGGAAGGCGGATGACCAGGCCTTCGAAGATTTGTTACAATTTGGTACTATGAAGATAGTTGGTTCTTATTGTTTTTCTTTTGGAATAGAACCGAAAGAACCCTATATAGAGTCAGTTAATCTTCCAACGACCAATCCGGTGTGTTTGAGGTCACCTAAAACGGGAGATCGTATCTTAGTTAACGGGCATCATCGAAAAATAAGCAGGTTATTCATTAACCAGAAAATACCCTTGAAACGAAGAAAATCTGCAGTTCTTATTGAACAAGATCAAGAAATTCTTGCTATTCCCGAAATTGCAATCAGTGATTTGAGTAAGGATTTAAAAAATGATATAATGAAGGGTAAACTTTATATCCAAAAAAAAGATAGGTAAGAAACATGTTAGAACAAGACATTAAAAAAATTATGATTTCCCACGATGAAATCGTGGTTGCAGCCCGTGAACTTGGTCAAAAATTGACAGTTGACTATCAAGGGAAAAATCCCATTTTAGTAGGGATTTTAAAAGGTTCTGTGCCTTTTATGGCAGAATTAATCAAGCATATTGATACTCATATTGAGCTTGATTTTATGTTGGTTTCTAGCTATCATGGGGGAACGTCTAGCTCAGGTGTCATCAATATTATTAAGGATATGGATCAAGACATTAAGGGGCGTGATATTCTCTTTGTCGAAGATATTATTGATACCGGAAAAACCCTTAAGAGTTTGAAAGAATTGTTTGAAGGTCGTCAGCCTTCATCGGTTAAAATTGCTACCTTGTTGGATAAACCAGAAGGTCGTTTAGTAGATATTGAAGCAGACTACACTTGTTTCACCATCCCGAATGAATTCGTCGTAGGCTATGGATTAGACTATGACGAAAATTATCGAAACCTCCCTTATATCGGAATTTTAAAAGAGGAAGTGTATTCAAAATAGAGGAAACTAGATGAAAAATAATAAAAACAATGGTTTTGTTCGAAATCCCTTTTTATACCTATTAATTATTGTGGCTGCTGTCACAGGTTTCCAGTATTTCTTCGCTGGAAATAGTATTGGACAAAGCCAGCAAATCAATTACACTGAATTAGTCAAGGAAATTAAAGCAGACAATGTCAAGGATATTAGCTACCAACCAAATGGCAGTGTTATTGAAATTGCTGGAACTTATAATAAGGCAAAAACAACTAAGGATGATACAGGAATTCAATTTTTTACCCCAAGTCCAAGTAAGGTAACGCGATTTACCAGTGTCATTCTACCATCAGATTTAACTGTTAATGAACTACAAAAATTAGCATCTGAACACAAGGCTGAAATTACTATCAAACGGGAAAGCTCGAGTGGAATGTGGATTACCATTCTGACCTCTATCGTTCCTTTTGTAATCGTGATGTTCTTCTTCTTCTCCATGATGAACCAAGGTGGCGGCGGGGGTGCCCGTGGTGCGATGAACTTTGGTCGGAATAAAGCACGTGCTACTAATAAAGAAGATATTAAGGTTCGTTTTTCAGATGTAGCGGGTGCTGAAGAGGAAAAACAAGAATTAGTCGAAGTGGTTGAATTCTTGAAAGATCCAAAACGCTACACCAAGTTAGGAGCTCGGATTCCAGCTGGTGTCCTCTTAGAAGGGCCTCCCGGAACAGGTAAAACCTTACTTGCCAAGGCAGTCGCTGGTGAAGCCGGTGTTCCTTTCTTCAGTATTTCCGGTTCAGACTTTGTAGAAATGTTTGTCGGAGTTGGTGCTAGCCGAGTTCGCTCTCTATTTGAAGATGCCAAAAAGGCAGCGCCAGCCATTATCTTTATCGATGAGATCGATGCTGTCGGGCGCCAACGGGGTGTTGGTCTTGGTGGGGGAAATGATGAACGAGAACAAACCCTCAACCAACTCTTGATTGAGATGGATGGATTTGAAGGAAATGAAGGAATCATCGTGATCGCAGCGACCAACCGTTCAGATGTTTTGGATCCAGCCCTTCTCCGTCCAGGTCGTTTTGACCGGAAAGTGTTAGTTGGTCGTCCAGATGTGAAAGGGCGTGAAGCTATTTTGCGCGTCCATGCCAAAAATAAACCATTGGCTAAAGACGTAGATTTGAAATTAGTTGCCCAACAGACACCAGGATTTGTCGGAGCTGATTTAGAAAATGTCTTGAACGAAGCAGCCCTTGTAGCGGCCCGTCGCAATAAAAAAGTCATTGATGCAGCTGATATTGATGAAGCGGAAGATCGTGTGATTGCTGGTCCTTCTAAGAAAGACCGGACAGTTTCTCAAAAAGAACGCGAATTGGTTGCTTACCATGAGGCCGGTCATACCATTGTTGGTTTAGTCTTATCCAATGCTCGTGTTGTCCACAAGGTAACGATTGTTCCACGAGGACGTGCAGGTGGATATATGATTGCCCTTCCTAAAGAAGATCAAATGCTTCTCTCTAAAGAAGATATGAAAGAGCAATTAGCTGGTTTGATGGGAGGACGTGTTGCTGAAGAAATTATCTTCAACGTCCAAACAACAGGCGCTTCCAATGACTTTGAGCAAGCGACCCAAATGGCGCGTGCAATGGTAACTGAATATGGAATGAGTGAAAAGCTTGGACCTGTTCAGTATGAGGGAAACCATGCTATGTTCGGTGCCCAAACGACTCAAAAATTTATTTCGGAACAAACTGCTTATGAAATTGATGAAGAAGTACGAAGCCTCTTGAATGAAGCTCGCAATAAAGCAGCAGAAATTATCCAAGGCAATCGTGAAACTCATAAATTAATTGCAGAAGCCTTATTGAAATATGAAACTTTGGACAGCGTTCAAATCAAGTCTTTGTATGAAACAGGTAAAATGCCAGAAGATGCTGATTTAGAATTAGAAAAAGAATCTAAACCATTATCTTACGATGAAATTAAATCAAAAATGGAAGAAAAATAAGGTTTAACTTTTTAAACTTCCAAATATTTAAACAAGAGCCAAAAATTTTTGGCTCTTTTTTTAAAAAGTGTTGACAGATTAAAAAGAACTGATATAATAGATTACGTTGTAAAAATGGTCCGTTGGTCAAGGGGTTAAGACACCGCCTTTTCACGGCGGTAACACGGGTTCGAATCCCGTACGGACTATCATAAAAAGTTGTTACTAGGTAACAACTTTTTTTTGTTTTAAAAAATATATATTTGGAAATTAAAAAAGAAAAAAAGACCAAATAGATGGTAAAATCCGACGAATAAAAACAATCCATACATAAAGAAAGCCCCTCCTTTAAAATAATACGTATAGAAAGGAGGTCCAATGAACTTTAAAAAAACGTATGAAAAAGTTAAATGGATTGTGTGGAAATGCGAAAAAGAATTTTATATTCATCTTTGGGAACATGCAGATTGGGAACAAGAAGGAAGATTGATTCTATATGAACTACAACTAAACTGCCCAGAGGTAGAAGAAAATGAAGAAAAACTTTTAAAATATTTCAAGACGAAGTTTCGAAATCATATAAAGGACAAAGTACGAAAGCAGGAAAGCGACAAGCGAAAACTGAACAAGGTTCCTTATACAGAGATTGGAGAAGTCAGCCATAAACTTCGCTCTAAAGAATTGTTCCTAGATGAATTAGTAGTCCTTAGAGAAGCCTTAAAGGAATTTCGAAAAAATTTAACTAGCCAAGAAAAAGAAAATTATGAACGCTTACTAATGAATGAACGTTTTTCAGGCAGAGCGGAACTAAGAAGAAAACTACAAATTCATTTGAAGGATTTTAAAGATCATCACCTGTGACAATAAAAAGGGGGATAGGATAAAAATAGGAGCATGTACCTATCCCCATTTTTTGTGTATATTTAATAAGAAAAGATGAAAGGAACTTTCAAAAAAATAAAAAAATTTCAAAAAAGTGTTGACAGTCCAAAAGATGCGTGATATACTAATATAGTTGTCGCGCGAGAGCGACAAAGACCTTTGAAAACTGAACAAGACGAACCAATGTGCAGGGCACTATAACTA